>JAHFQM010000008.1 GCA_023266355.1 Aquabacterium sp. | reverse complement strand
CCAGGCGCGCGCAACCCACCATCACGGACCAGGACATCGAACGTGCTCGGAAAGCGCACGGCGTGCCCAGCGCCGCAGACTTGGAACGTGTGCCCGACACAGCGGGACCAAGAATTGATGCGCTCCCGCAGCCCCAAGCCAAAGCGCCTGTGGACCTCGAAGCGCTGTCCAAAGCCTACGCCCTGCAGATGAAAGCCGCCCAGCCCCCCGGCACCGGGGTGGGCAAGGACATGAGTGGTGGCCCGATCCTGATGGTGTTCATCAGCCTGTCGATGCCCGAGGCCACGCTCAAGAGACTGGTCAGCCAAGCGGCACTCGCCAAGGCATCCTTGCTGATCAGAGGCCTGCTAAATGGCTCCCTGCGCGACACCGTTGCGCGAACACAGGCATTGTTGGCAGGTCAGTCGGTGGCCTTCCAGATCGACCCGCAAGCTTTCGAGCGCTACGCCATCACACAGGTGCCCAGCTTTGTGCTGGTGCGTGAGGGCGCTGACAACTCGCCCTGTGGTGATGGTGGTCGAGGCAGTTGTGCGCCGCCCAATGACCATGTCCGCCTGGCCGGAGACGTGAGCCTGGACTACGCCTTGGGCCACATTCAGCACCGCACACCCCGCTTCAGCAAGGATGCCGGCGCCTTCATCCAACGGCTCAAGGGTTAGGGATCGCCATGCTGCGCCGACTCGTCACCTGCTTCACCCTCTGGTGCTTCGTCACGGCGCAGACGATGGCGCTGGCTGGGCCACACGAAGAAGGCACCGCCGCCGGTCAAGCCGCCAACCCGGTGATTCGCGGCACGGTCAGCACCCCCAACGCAACGGCCAATGTGCCGGGATACACCCGCACGCCCGCTGAGGCAGCCTACTACGGCCAACCCAGCTTGTCAGGCCCGGCCAACGCGCGCCTCACCGCCTGCACCAGCACGCCCGATGACCCGGTGTGCCAGGCCCAACGCGGCGCGCTCAACTCGGCCAACACGCCACGCCCTGCCATTTCGCCCTACGACCCCGCGGTCATGGGCGCGCGGGACATCGCCGCAAACCCGTCTCTGGCTCTTGGCAGTCTTTCCTCGTATTACAGCGGTTGCACTACCGCCGACGTCACCACACCAGCAGACGCGGTCACCAAACAGTGCCAGCGCTACAACGGTGTGGGCAACTACGCCACCCGGCGGGATCTGACGGTGCAAGTCGAACTTGTCCCCAGTTGCGCCGCTGGCGACTGGTTTGCCCATGGTCAGGCCAATCGCAACGGTGCCGACTACATGGTGGCCGAGGCCCAATGCCGCATCCGTACCGACCAGTTGCAGCAATTTCGCTTCTACGCCGCTGGTGGCAACGGGGCCTGTATCGGGTGGCAGAACCTCGAATTGCCCAGCACGCCAGCTACGCAACCCGCGTTCGTCACCGACCTCGCACCACACTGGGGTGGCCACTGCTGGCGCCCCTTCAAGGTGGTCATGATGCCTGGATCCGGCTGTTCGTCTGGCCAGTGCCACTACAACTTCCAGTTCGGCACGCCGGTCTATGCCTGCCCGACCGGCACCGTGCGCGGCGACCAGTTGCAGGCCTACTGGTCCAGCCGCGTTCAATCTTCGGGGCCGGCTGATCGCTGCTTCACGCTCACCATGCCCCGCCCCCGCATGGGCTGTGACAGCGGCCCCTCTGTCGTGGTCAGCCGCACAGAGACCCGCTGCGCTCAGGATGCGGGCGCGGCCAGCCTGGTCGGCGCTTCTGGCTGGAGCATCCCCTTGTCTTTCCAGCAGCCAACCATGAACCACATCGAAACCGATTTCTGGGATGACAAGAGCGCCCCACTCGAAGCAGGCGGACGCTGCACCGTCACCACAGCCGACAGGTGCGTGGATGGCCCCGCCACCAAGGTGATCGATGGCCGAGCCGTCACCCGCGCTTGCTGGTCCTACGAGCGCACCCTTTCTTGCACATCCGGTGCCCTCACAGACGAATGCGCCCCCTTGCTGAGCCAAGGCTGCACGCTGGGAAGCAGCACATGCAAGCAAACCAACGCTGCCACAGGCATGTGCGAGGTCTACCAGGACAGCTACACCTGCCCGGCCAGCGCCCAACCGATCACGACAGCAACCAACTGCCCATCCAATGTCTTTTGCCTGGGTGACAGTTGCTTCAACACGAGCTACACGAACGACGCGGACTTTGCCCGCTCCATGTCGATGCTGGAAGCCGCCCGAGAAGCCGGTGTGTACCTGGACACCAAGCTGATGCAGGTTTTCAAGGGCGAAGGCAACCACTGCCGAGACCGTCTGTTCAAAGATTGTTGCGACTCGGACAGCGCTGGCGCTGGGATGAGCAACCAGAGCACCTTCGGTGTGGGCTCACGCCTGGTATACGACGTGCTGATGAACTCCGAGAACCGGGAGTTCATATACCAGGGCATGTCCGCACTGCTCACCAGCGGCGGCTTCAGCGGCTCCTTCACCAGTTACGGCGTCACCGTGGCCGTCAACGGCACCGCTCTGCCCGCCGGATCGTCGGTGCTCTATGCAGGCGACAGCATGGTGGTCGCGTTCGATCCCTGGTCGCTGGCCATCGCTGTGGTGATCTACATCGTCATGTCGATGATGTCCTGCAATGAAGAAGAGGGCAAGCTGGCCATGAGAGAAGGCGCGGGGCTGTGCCACGCCACGGGGTCATGGTGCTCATCGTGTCTTCGCGTTCTTGGTGCCTGCGTGTCGTGCCTGGAGCACACCACAGGCAAATGCTGCTTCAACAGCAAACTCGCCCGGATAGTCAATGAGCAGGGGCGCATGCAGATTGGCAAGGGCTGGGGCAGCGGCCAGAACCCGGACTGCTCGGGCTTCACCATCCCTCAGCTGCAAAGCCTGGACTTCGCAGCGATGGACCTCACCGAGTTCTACGCCTCCATCGTGCCCAACATCCCGAACCTGGGTGCCATCCAAAGCGGCAACAGCGCCAAGGTGCCCAACTGTTACTACGGACAGGGGCGTTGCCAATGACACAGCATCTCAGGACACCGATCAAGTTCAATGCCATCACGGCGATGGCGATGGCATTTGCATTGACTTGCCAAGCACAAACACAAACGCAAACGCCTGAGCGATCGCCCGATCCGTTCGTCGGTCGCATGCCTGTCAAGGACGCCAGGGTGCTGATGGTGATGGCACTGCAAGCGCCAGACGGACAGGCGCACGGCACGCTGACAGGCGAATCTGCCGACGCCATCAGCCAGCGCTTCAAGGCCAACACCCCCATCTCCATCGACGTCACCACCGACAAGCGCTACCGCCAGCCTGGTTGCAGCCGCCTGAAGGTGACCTTCTGGCAAGACGGTGTCTGGTTGCCTGGTGCCCAGGCCCCTCGCAAACAATCCATCGAGTTCGGGATCAACTACTGCCTCGATGGCTTGCCGCCCAAGTCGTTGCAATGGGGAGATTGACATGCCTCGCCCATCTCGCCCGTCATGGGCGTCTCGCTCAGGTCTTTTCAGACTCCTTGCCAGCATGGCCCTCCTCGGCTTCGCTTGCCTCAACGCAGCGCCCGAGGCACAAGCGCAAGCCTCGTCCAAGCCGGACGAGCCCATTGCCGCGCCTTACTGGTCAGATGCATGGCGAGGATGGCACTTCTACGAAGACCCCGAACCCGAGGTCCGCGACACACCTGCGGCTCAACCCAAGACGCCCGCCCTGCCACCGCCCACGTCACCAGCGGCCCCCACACCATCAACCCGCCCGGCCAGAGCGCCAGAGTTGGTCGAATTCGAGCGGCTGCAAAAGGCTGTCGAGTCCTACCGCAACATTGCGATCATGCGGCCGACCGAGGCCAATGTGCGCCGCTACATGGAACTGGAGGCCAAGGTTGTGGCCAGAGCGTCCTACTTCGCCGACGTCGCCCAGCGCGTCGCCTGGGCCACACCGGAGCTGGACCCCACCGTCCATGGCCGCCCAGTCAACGCCAAGGCGCTGGAGGTGTTCGACCGGGACCAGTTGCTCAGCCGTTCCCAGTCCATCACCTCACTGGGCAAGGACCACGTCCTGTTCTTCTTCTTCCGCAGTGACTGCCCGTACTGCCACGCCTTCGCCCCCACGCTGACGGCCTTCGAGGCGCGCCACGGCATCAAGGTGGTGGCCATCAGCGTGGATGGCGGCCCCATGCCTGGCTTTGCAGATGCCCGAGCCGACAACGGCATCGCCAACACCCTGAAGATCACCCAGGTGCCAGCGGTGTTTCTCGCCCAGCCCTACACCGGGCAAATCACACCCATTGGCTTTGGCGTGCTGTCCGAATCCGAATTGCTGGAGCGCATCACCACGGTGAGCACACCTGCTGCCCAGGCCATGTTGCCCAGCGTGAACAGGCAAGTCGTTCTTCAATAGGAGCAGATCATGATTCAGACACCCACGCCGACGGCACCGCTCTGGAGACGACTAGTCGCCACCCTGATGGCCGTGCTGGTCATCGCATCGCCGCTGCCTCTGCACGCCGGGGACCTCAATGCCGAAGTGAACAGCATGTTCAACAACCTGGGGGCCATTGGCAACTACACCGCACCTGGCGCCTTCCGTGGTCAGACCATGAACACCTACACCGGCGGCAGTCTGTTCATGCGCTCCCCCAACAAGGTGTACCAACTCGCCGCCATTCAGTTCCCCAGCGCCAAGGCGGGCTGCGGTGGCATCGATGTGTTCGGCGGATCGTTCTCGCACATCTCGGCCACCGAGTTCAAGAACATGCTCAAGAACATCACCGCGGCCCTACCGGGCATCGCCTTTCAACTTGCACTGGAAGCCGTCTCACCACTCCTGGGTGGCTTGAGCAAATGGGCCAAGGGTCTGGAGACCTGGATCAACAACGCCCGCATCAACTCCTGCGAAACAGCCAAAGCCATCGTCAGCACGGCGGCCGAGGCCACGGGGTACAGCTCGCAGGAGACCTGCGCCGACCTCGCCATCGAGATGGGCATGGAAAGCGACCGTGACGCGGCGCGCAGGCGTTGCGCTTCCGACCGGCCCAGCATCCTCGCCTCGGCTCGCACCTCAGGCGATGCCAATGTGCGCAACAAGGCGCCCTTCGTGGGCAACCTGACCTGGAAGGCCCTGAAGTACACCGGGGTCTCCCTGGACGATCAGGAGCGTGAACTGATCATGAGCATGGTGGGCACCGTCATTTACCAGCCGGAAGAAGCCGCTCGCGACCCTGAACCCATCGCCGCCACACTCACCTCGATCAGCCAGTTGCTTTATGGGCAAAGTGCTGGCGCTGGCGTGAACGTCACCCAGCACCTGCTCAAGTGCAATGACTACGTGAACTGTGATGCCGTGACCCTCAACACCACCTACACACACACGCCATTCACCGCCAAAGTCGAGGCACTGATGCGCTCCATCGCGGAAAAAATCGCCACCCGGACCGCCATTCCCAACAACTCGGCAGAAGTCGGTTTCGTCAACCAGACCACCGAGCCGGTCTACAAAATGCTGTCGGTGGGCGCGACCATCCCAGGATCGGGCCTGGCGGACAGCCTCATCGCCCAATACCGCGACGTGATCGCAGCGGACTATGCCTATGTGTTCCTGGAGCGCAATCTGCGCGTCGGCTTGGCTGCGCTCGACAAGGACTATCAACTGCAAAAGACACAGCGCGAACAGGCGGTCCAGATTCGTCAACGCGCCCTGGTCATGCTGCAGCAACTCTCTCAAGAGAAGAACCTCCTGTATCAGAAGGTCGGCTCTTACCGAGCTGTCTCCAGCCACCTGGAACAGTTGGAGCGGCAATTGCGATCCAGCATGCCGCAGCACGTGATGGACATGCTCGGGCAGCAGGCTGCTTACATGGCTCGTTGACCTTCACCGACCACAGGGGGTGCCATGTGGGAGATCTACGCCTACCAGAACGCGGACAGCCTGTTCGGCGTCTTCAATGCAGCAGCGGCCATCCACGGCTCAGGCGACTACATGTCGGCTGTTGCCGCCGTGGCATTCTGCGGCTTCGTGGCCGCCCTGATCGCCTACGCCTTCGCCCCTGAGAAGCTGCAAGGCTGGAAGTGGCTGGGCACGGTGCTGCTG
Organism: Aquabacterium sp.; assembly: GCA_023266355.1. Classification (GTDB taxonomy): domain Bacteria; phylum Pseudomonadota; class Gammaproteobacteria; order Burkholderiales; family Burkholderiaceae_C; genus Aquabacterium. The sequence goes on along the minus strand of JAHFQM010000008.1, from coordinate 180,064 downwards.
GTGTTCTCCATCCTGATCCTGCCCAGGGCGACCGTGGGCATCGTGGACAAGACAGGCGGTGCCCCGGTCAAGGTCGTGGCCAACGTGCCCTTCGGCATGGTCATGCTCGGCAGCATCACCAGCACCATTGGCCACACCCTGACAGGCCTGTTCGAAACCGCCTTCCAGACCATTCCCGGCCCAGGCGCCTTGCCCAGCGAACTCACCTACGAGAAGAACGGCCTGATGTTTGGCAACCGGCTGATCAGGAGCACCAGCAAGGTGACATTCCAGGATCCCAACTTCCGCACCGACCTGATCAACTTCATCCACAACTGCACGATGTATGACCTCATCGACGGCACGATTGGTCCTGCCGTGTTCTCGACATCCGCAGATGTCTGGCCCCTCATGGCCACGCCCAATCCTGCGCGCTTCAGCACGGTCACCAGCGCTGCGGGCATCGATGTGGACACCTGCCCGAACATCTACACAAACCTCAATGGCCGACTGCCAGCGCAGATCAACCAGATTCAGGGTCGCCTGGCCTTCGAGTTGAACCCCACCCTGCCTGGTGCTGCTGCCGCAGCTGTCATCGCCAATCAGATTCAGCAGGCGTACATCAAGAACAACATCGCCGATGCGGCCACCACCGCTGCCGACCTGATCCGCCAAAGTGCCATGCTCAATGCAATCAACGACACCAGCACCATCGTTGGGCAGAAGGTCAATGATCCAGCGGCCATGGTGCTGGCCGTTGGCCGGGCACAAGCCGTCGCTCAGCAGAACGCCGCGTGGATCAACAACGGTAAGGTGGCCGAGCAAGCCCTGCCCGTGTTCCGCAACGTCATTGAAGCGCTCACCTACGCAATGTTCCCCTTGATGGTGCTGCTCTTGCTGCTGACCAGCGGGCGCGACACGATGCTGGCCTTCAAAGGCTACGCCGGCATCCTGATCTGGATCCAACTGTGGCCCCCGCTGTACGCGGGGTTGAACTACATGGCGTCCATCTACGCGGCCTACGATCTGGCTGCGGCTTCAGACATCGGCTCGGGCACCAAGGCCCTGTCTTTGCGAACCGCCTCGACGATCTATTCGGGCGCTATCTCGGGTGAGGCTGTTGTGGGCTACCTTGCGATCAGCATTCCTGTCATTGCCTGGGCAGCTTTGAAGAAGATGGAGGGTGTCGGGACCGCCCTGGTGGGTGGCTTGTCCGGCCTGCAAAGCATGCTGACCGGCAGCACAGCATCTGCTGCCACCGGCAACATGAACATGGGCAACGTCGCCATGGACCAGGCACAACTGGCACCTAACCGAACCTCGGCGTTCATGAGCAGTTGGCAAAATGACCTCAGTGGCAACACCTTTTCGTCGAACAGCCTGACCGGGCGAACTGCCGTCAGCTTGCTGCGCAACCAGGGGTTTGCTTCGCGGGTGGTGTCCATGCGGGTGTCTGAACAGGATGTGTCCGACGCGAGCAGGCAGGTCACTGCTGCACGCAGCGAAGCCTTGGCTGCCAGTTCGGATCGCTCCGCAGTTCTTACCGAAGCATTGAGCCGTGGACTCAGCTCAATGCGCTCATCCAAAAGCAGCAGCGGATCTGCCAAAAGTAGCTTTGAACAGGTCGGCGAGACATTGAACAAACTTGATCAGATCACCAAGAGCGTTGCTGACAGCACTGGTTTGACGCAAACGCAGGTCGCCACCATTGCATTTGGGGCATCAGCGCAACTCGGCTTTAACAACCGTGTGGCTGGTGGAAAATTGAGTGCGCGCGCAGACAAGAGCTATCTTTCAGGCATATCCGCGCAGGAACAGAAGGTTCTTGGCAGCATGAGCAGCGAGCAGTTGGCTGAATTCAAGCAATTTGGCGACCGCGTTTCTAGAGACGAAAGCTTCAGCAGCCTGATCTCCAACGATTCCAAGCAGGCCAGAGACATGTCATCTCGACTGTCGTCAACGACATCACGCACTGAGAGGGCTGAAGCCAGCCTAGCCGAGAGAACAGCATTCGCCGAAAGGGTGTCAACCGCTTACGAGCGAGGCGAGACGATCTCCATTGACATCGCACAAGATCCCCACAACCTAGCCATGTTCACTCGATATGCCGAACAGTATGGCGGCGACAGTGCTGCGGCCCACACATTGATGGAAGCAGAATTGGCCAGACAGTCTCTCCGTCCCAATCGGACATTTTCTGATGGCACCGCATTGCCTGCGTCATTTCCTGATCTGGACAGGCAACACTCTCAGGAGCGCCGCAATGCGCGGCTAAATCCTGACATCAATGCACATAGGCAGAACAACGAACAACAGGTTCTCAGAGCCCCAAAAGGGCTGCGCGTCAAACAGCAACCCGCCGTCCCAACGGCCACAAGAGAGGAAGTACAAACGCAAGGGGCACGGATTAAAGGCCAAGTCGATGCGAGCCGCTCAGAATTCGACACCAAATCCGAGCTCATCAGAGCTGAAGATGGAACACTGTCATCCACACGCTCTCTGCTCAAGCAATCGAGCAAACAAGTTGCCAAAGACGCGGGGGCATCTGTGGACAATGTCAAAGATGCTGTGAAAGACCTGCTGAAGAAGTGATCATCCCAACTTATCGGGATCGAACATGTGCATGTCCGGCTCAGCATCAGTCGGCTTCATCAATGGCGGGTATCCCTTGTCACGCCAATAGTTCGCACTCAGATCTTTTGAGGACGTGCTCGTTCCAGGCAGTTCAGACTCGTTCTCATCTGTGCCTGCATGGCGCATATTCTTTACCCGACTGGTCACGGCTGCACCCAGTGGCGCCCCAAAGAGCGCGCCAATGCCCATCATGACAATCCGTGTAGCCCAGTCGTCTTTTGCTGAGGCTAGCAAGCCAACCAATGCGCCCAACGTAACAAAGCCGATGAAAAGCAGTTTTCGCATGTAAGCACCTCGCTCCGATCAGGCTACAGGCACTCAGGTGCGCTTGCAACTCCTTCAACCATTTGGCAGCACCCCGACCCACTGCTGAAGTTCGCCGAGTTGCGGCGGATGTCGGCACTGCATCGGTTGCGGTCTGGGACGCCGAACCGTTGCACTGCAACTGTGTGCCGTATATCTGTCGGTCGAATCTCCGGTTAAGTATGGCAACATCAACTGGCTTCAAGGCACTGAAGGTGCTCGCCCTCGCAACGCGATCAGGCAAATCGCTTCAACCGCTTAAGCAGCCGCGGTCGAGCACAAAGCAAACTGACGAGCCTTTGCCGGCTGCAGATTGCGGCCTTGCCGCAGGAGCCTGTTAAGTCAGCCTGCAGGAGGGCGCTTCAACGTCAATCGGGGTCGTCCGTGTTTGGTCGGCATCGCCGCCGTTGACGACTCCGACAGTCGATCGATTAGCCGCACCAAGTCCTGTGTCGCCTGCCCTCCGCCATCATCCCCGGCTGCCACGAATGTGCCCGGCTTGACACGGACACGTCCGGACACGAGAGCTCCTGCTGCACGCAAGTGGTCCGGGTGCGACGACATGAAGCCAATGGGAACCGCGATTGCCTGGTGCGCCAGATGAAAGTGGTACATCACGCACACCAGCCGCTCCGGGATCAGGAGCAGTTCAAGGTTGCCATTCAAGAGGGAAATTTCGGTGCCAAAGAGTTGCGGGAATTGATCCCAGTAGACCGACAGTCGCTCGCGCGACGCTCCGCCTCAATCGGCTTGTCCGACCGGCAGGACTGAAGCTGATGAGGTCGAACACGACCTCCGCGCTCCAATCCTGAATCTTGAAGAACCGCGGCAGATTGTCGGAGCTGTCCTGAAAACGTGCCAACGCGTAACTCGTGAGTTCGAGTTGGTCGTCGTTCCACTGAATCAAGCGTTCACTCAACAACGCCTGGATCACGGCATCGGTTTCCTTTGAGGAGAAGCCGAAGAACTCTTGAATCTGCGTCGGGCTCAGGCTGCCGCAAACGTACGCGATGCGCAACGCGAACTCCGTGACCACCGGCAGCGCCTCCTCTGCGCTGATCGCACACGAGATCGCGAAGCTCTGCGCCGGAATAGCGAAGGTGATCTCATCGACCGCGAGCCGGTCCCTCAGCAGCTTTTCCTCGACGGTGATCATGTTTTTCCCTCTTCGATGCTGGAGGCTTGCACCAGCGCGTACCGGCCCGCATCCCGGTGTTGCTCAATGTGGGCCAGCACCCTGCCCAAGGGCGAGGCCTGATGCCGCTCGCGCCACATTCGAGCGGCGCCAACGATCACCAGCCGATCCATGGCACGCGATATCGCAACGTTTACACGTTCGCGGCTGCTCAGAAAGCCTTGTTCGAACCGCGGGTTGTTCCGCGTCGTCGCGACGATGATGATCCGGTTCTCCTTGCCCTGGTAGCTGTCGACAGTGTCGATCTTGATCAGCCGCCGATAGCCGGTGGCCCAGTCCTGCTCGCTAAGCAGGCGCACCAGCAAGCGTTCCTGCTCAGCGTACATGCAGATCACTCCGATGGGCTTCTCGTCTTCGGCGCTGTTATGCATTAGTGCTTGAATGAAGTTACCTCCAGTGCAGATTGACCGCAATAGGTTGATGATTTCGCGCGCTTCGTAGCCGTTGTCGAAGCCCGGGCTCTTCGGCCGATCATGGGCCTCACGCCCGGCGTCGGAGGTGTCGATCCAGGTCACGATGGAGCGAATGCGCTCGGGCAGATGGTCGTACCACGGCGCTGGGTCGCCGCGCCCAGGCGCCAGCGGCACCGGGTAGAAGCACGCCGACACCAACTCACCGATCGGTGGCGCCATCCGGTACTGGGTGCGCAACGTCGCCCCGACCTGTCGACCGTAGTCGGACTCGAAAGCTCGCTCGAAATCGCTGCGCGTCAGCGCCGTGCGGTCCGGCCATTTGAGCTCGACGGCGATCTTTCGCACGACAGGCTCCGCATAGTGCGGCGGCAACTGCCGATGGTCTCCGACCAGCAGTACTCGTCGGCCGGACTGGATCGCGACGGCCAGTTCACCCGGCGTGGCGCGGGCGGCCTCATCCACGATGACCCAGTCGTATCGGTTGCAGGACGACGCCGTCGAGCTGTTCGCTCTGTTCATGAATGAAGCCGAGAACCTTGTGCTCGCGCAGCGCAATGCGCGCGCGCTCATCCACCGTGTCGGCGATGCCGGCCAGCGCCGAGAAATCCCAGCGGCGCAGCAGCGCCTCGTGCCGCTGGTCGTCCTTCTTGACCGACTTGTACTCCTTGTACAAGCCCTCAGGATGCGGAAATGTCGCCTCGCCGATGATCTGGAAGTTGTTGAAGGAAAAGCCCGAAGGCCGGAAATCCTTGCCGCGAAAGAACGGTGTGAAGGTCTGCACATACCTGTTCGGTTTGCCGGCCCGCAGCTCGCCGAACTCCTGGCGATAGCCGCCCTGCTTGGCTATCCGCAGGAACTGATCGAGCGTCAGCACGAACGACTTCTCGTCCTGCGGGATCGCCGAAAAATCGGCGCTGCCACACATCACGACCCGGTAATCGATGTAGACGGCCTTCGCCGGTGCCTGCAGCCGCGCCTGGATCTTCGACGACAGGATCTTCCACTTGTCGGCGAGCACCTTGACCGGCGAGCGCCCCATGTCGTCACCATCGCGCAACCAGTGGTCCTGCATGGGCTCAATCTTGCCGCGCCACTTCTTGAGCTCGACGATCAGTAGACGGTCGTGGGTCAGGAGCACGAGATCGATTTCGCGGTCCCGGTATGTGGTGTCCATCATCATGAAGCCGGCATAGCCATGCCACTTCTGGCTGAAGTCGGAAGCGTTGAACGCTTGGCGCATGCGCTCCAGCGCCTCCTTCTCCGAAGCGTGGATACCGTCGCTGCTGATGATGTCGATTTTCATTGTTGTGAGCGCTCCGCCAAGCAGTACCGTGCGTGATGTGATCCTCGGCGGAACATATGCCGCCTCCCCATATTCCGCCCATTCTCACCGCTGTCTGGGCGAAGTTTGGACCGATAGCCAATCTATGAGAATTGCGGTAGCAGCCATGGCGACCGTGTTCGGGCCCCGGCGACGGGATTGTTCCGTGCATCGGTGGCACGATGACTTACACCGACTGACCAAGATCGCGTCGGTTATCGCCGGTGACGTCAACAGGCCGACGGACCGTAGCGGGTCGCGTCCTGCCGACCGGGCACTGTGGCCGCATCCCGCACGCCGCTCATCATCAATGCCCTGGGCCAACGGTTGGCTCCTAAACGAAGTCGAAGTCGCCAGTCGAGCCGCCTGATTGGGTGAGAGAGGTTTCGGCTATCACCGACTTTCGCCGTCTCCAAGCTACCGGCAGACAGCCTTGAGCTGACGCTCACTGGTGGCGAACAAAAAGCCCAGTCCCGGTGCACCCCATCAACACGGCAATTACAACAATCCGGCCAATTTCCTGGCTTGGCTTTCAAAGTCTTCAGGACGCCGCTCTTTGAACGTCTGGAGATTTGCCAGCTTCCAACGAAGTGCCGGCAGTTCTGCCGCATGTGGGCAGGCCAGCAATGACCAGTCGGGTTGTGCTTGTGCCAGGCCGCTCAAAAACTGCCTTTGCACAGCAGTCAAGCGCTGAGGCAACTCTCTGCGCAATCGGTCTCTGGCAGCCAAAAGTGTTTCTAGGGTGACGGGCTCCGTTGTCATGCCAACGAAGTTGTTGTGGTACTCCGCCTCAATGTCTTTTTCATTCCCAAACAGCACCTCATGCGTTGGTCGGTTGTGCCCGGCCAGGTATGTCACAAAGCACTCAACCGCAGCATCCGTGAACTCGCCTGATTCGAACATCTGCCACACGTCAAACAAGTCCCGTGGATGCTGACAATCCATGGCTGCCACCAACTTGCTGCCATAGAGTTCCGCCGTGGCCAACACTGGCAACGCCACTTCCACACTGAACATGTCAGCTGTCTTGGGCATCAGGGGGCGCCTCTCAACCGGCAACACCGTGCCTCTGAACACCACGTTGACCTCGACCTTCACCTGACTGTCGTCGTTCTCGATCAGGAGCTTGGTCTCAGCAAGGTCTTTGCTTCGTACCTTGCGTGCGTTCAGCCCCAACTTGGTCGCCCTGGCTGCAATGGCCTCCATTTCACTCGCGATTTCGTTGAGGGCTTGCTCTCGCGGGGTGTCCCATGGCGTGTAGACCACGTCGATGTCAACGGATATCCGTCCAATCGTTCCGTGCGGTCGCACCTCGTTGTAGTCTTGACGCCAGATGGCGATGACCTCGCGAGCCTGGGCCAGGGATTCGAACCAGTTCTCGTTGAGGCATTCGTCCCTGAACTTGCCGTTGAAGCTCTCGATGTAGGCGTTCTGGGTGGGTTTGCCAGGCTGAATCAGGATGTGTTGAATGCCTCGTGCTTGCATCCATGCCATGAAGGCTCTGCATGTGAACTCCGGGCCGTTGTCCGTTCTGATGGCCTCTGGGTAGCCCCTGAACCGTGCGGCTTGATCCAGGATGCGGGTGACGTATGCGCCAGGCATGGACAGGTCCACAGGGATGTCAATGCATTCATGGGTGAAGTCGTCAGGGATGGTCAGGCACTTGATGCGTCGGCCATTGGCCAGCGAGTCACTCACAAAGTCCAGGCTCCAGGTTTGATTGACGCGGGTGGCCGCCACCAGTGGCGTGCGTTCACCGCGGTACTTCTTGCCTTTATTGCGCTTGCGAACAGCCAAGCCTTGCGCACGGTAGAGCCGGAACACCTTCTTGTGGTTGGTGCCCGGAAACTCGGTGCTCGACCGCCGCATCAAGTCCTGAAGGCCTTCGTCGACCAGCACCGCAAGCAGTTTGGGGTCGAGTCGATCTGCCGTGTCTTGCAGATCGCCCCATCGGCATATTGGCTTCACGCCGCACGTCAGCGGCAACCTGCTTTCTGCTCGCTGCGCGCCCAGCGCGATACAGAGCTGGCACCGCAGGTTCAACGTGTGTGGCACGCCAACCTGCAGGTCTATGGCGCGGACAAGGTCTGGCTGCAACTCAATCGGGAGGGCATCACCGTGGCGCGGCGCACCGTCGAGCGGCTGATGCGCATGCAAGGCCTGCAGGGCGTGCGTCGTGGCAAGGCGCAGCGCACCACCATCGCTGACCCGAAGGCCCCATGTCCACTCGATCGGGTCAATCGGCAGTTCCGGGCTGAGCGGCCCAATCAGCTGTGGGTCTCAGACTTCACCTACGTTTCGACCTGGCAAGGCTGGGTCTATGTGGCCTTCGTCATTGACGTGTTCAGCCGACGCATCGTGGGTTGGCGCCAGAGCAGTTCCATGCACACCGACTTCGTCCTCGACGCGCTAGAGCAGGCCCTGTACGACCGCAAGCCCTCAGAGGAGGATGGTCTGATTCATCATTCCGACCGAGGCTCGCAAGGCGGATTCAACCGGTCGTCGCAACACCAGGTTACGCGACGGATTGTAGATAGTCGTTCAGCGCTTCTGCAGGAGTCCTCCACCCCAACGTCTTACGTGGCCTGTTGTTGAGGGTCAGCGCCACAGCTTGAATCTCCTGCTCACTCCACCGAGGGTCTGCAAAGAAGACCCTGACACCAGAATCGACGGTGAACCTGGCATGGTCAGATAGCTCCTTGCCACGATCCCAAGTCAATGACTGGCACAGCTGGGTTGGCAACGTAGACACGGTCCTTTTGAGCGCGTTGGCCATGGTGATGGCTCCGTAGCCAGCCAGAGCGGGTCCGTTCTTTGTTCGTGGTGTCAGTCCATAGCCTGCCTCACGCGGCAGGTGCACGAGCATCGTGAAGCGGCTCGACCGCTCCACCAGCGTCCCAATGGCCGATCTGTTCAGCCCGATGATCAGGTCACCCTCCCAGTGGCCAGGTACGGCACGATCCTCTGCCTCAGCAGGACGGCTGGAGATCATCACCTCTTCACTGACATGTGCCCATGCTTGGGCTCGCGACCTGGCGCGTGGCGTGCGCAGTGCACGTCCTGTGCGCAGATAACTGACCAGTTCTCGCTTTAGGGCGCCTCGCCCCTGAATGTAGAGGGCTTGGTAGATGGCTTCATGGGAAATGCGCATGGACTGATCATCTGGGAAGTCAACCTGCAGTCGGTTGGCAATCTGCTCCGGTGACCAACCATTTACCCACTTCCGGTCACCGCGATGAGGCTTGTTGCGCCCGATGAATGGGGCCTGCCGCGGTCCATCGATCTGTCTTCCGTGCGCATCCAGGATCTTGCCTTCCAAGCGCTCTTGGACATACTGGCGCAGACGCGGATTCTTCACGAGCTTGGCCGGCTTGGGCCGCTTCGCCATCAACTCGGACTTCCATTGCGCGACAGACGCCCTGTACTCAAGCTGGCCGCCGCGCGTGGCAGCGTTACGCGTCAACTCCCGCGAGACCGTTGAGGGACTTCGACCGATACGGCGAGCAATCTCTCGCACACCAACATCTTGAGCCCACAGAAGTCCGATCTCTTCTCTCTCGGCAAACGACAGGTACCGTCCAGACACTGGATTCGACATGAACAATGGCATGCCTCCACGATGCCGGAACCAGCGCGAGCCTACGGCCTGAGATACGCCAACGGCATCGGCCGCCTTCTCACTGGTGATGCCGGTAGCAATCTGTACCCAGAACTGACGCTCAACTTCTCGCCGAAGCGAAGGAGCTCCAGGAGAGCGCATTGCGTCTCTGCCAGTCAATTGCTTCATCCATCCTGCGGGTCGCCCCATAAACACCTCCTTGTTGAGGGTGTTGCGACGACCGGTTGAATCCGCCCAATACCTCTCGATTCGCTACAGCGAACGATTGGCCGAGGCTGGTATTGAGCCCTCAGTTGGTTCCAAAGGGGACAGCTACGACAACGCCCTGGCCGAGACCATCAACGGCTTGTACAAGGCCGAGATCATTCATCGGCGTGGCCCGTGGAAGACCAAGCAGGCCGTCGAGCTGGCAACGCTGGAATGGGTCTCTTGGTTCAACCATCATCGATTGATGGGGCCGCTGGGCAACGTCCCGCCTGCTGAGTTCGAGGCAAACTACCACCAACAACGCGCTGGTCAGGCCGCGACCGTCTGACTTAAACCAACTGGCCTCCGCGAAACCCGGGGCGCTTCATTGCCCATCATGGTCAATCCCAAGGAGACCTTGCTCCAGGCAGCGTTGCGCGAAGGCATTGATTTCCCGAACAGCTGCCGCGTGGGTGGCTGCGCAGCCTGTAAATGCAAGCTGGTCGACGGCAAGGTCAAGGAGCTGACTCAGACCGCCTACATCTTGTCGGACGAAGATTTGGACGCCGGCATGATCCTGGCCTGCCAGTCGGTGCCACAAACCAATGTCACCATCGAAGTAGACATGGCCGCCCAGCAAGCCCGCCGCACCGTAAGTGGCCGGGTGGTGGCCTGCACCGCACTCACCCACGACATCGTCAGCCTGCGCATCCAACTGGACGACTCACTGCCTTACAAAGCTGGCCAGTACGCACAATTGTCGGTTGACAGCCTGCCCGGGGTTGATCGCAGCTACTCGTTTGCCACCGCCTCGCAGCCCAATTCCCAGGTCAGTTTCCTGGTACGCAAGGTGCCCAATGGCGTGTTCTCCAGCCATGTGCATAAACATGATCTGGTTGGACAGCGCGCCAGCGTGAAGGGCCCCATGGGCGATTTCTGGCTGCGCCCCTCTGACGCCCCCTTACTGATGGTGGCCGGCGGCAGCGGCCTGGCCCCCGTTCTGGCCATCTTGGAAGACGCTCTGGCCCAAGGCGTCAAACGCCCCGTCACCATCTTGTTTGGTGCCCGCCAGCAAGCTGACTTGTACGCTCAAGACACGCTGGAAGCCCTTCGCACCCAATGGCCTGCGGCCTTCCGCTTTGTGCCCGTGCTGTCGGCCGAACCCGATGGCAGCAGTTGGGCAGGTGCGCTCGGCAACGTTGACAGCGCCCTGGCCGAGCACCTGCCCAACGGTGCCCATGCCTACCTGTGCGGCCCACCCGTCATGGTCGATGCCGTCAGCGCAGTATTGCGCGACCGCGGCATCGCCAAAGAACAAATCCGCGCCGACCGTTTCACGACCTTGCACGACTCTACAGGAGCACAGTGATGATGAACATTCTGCACTACCTCAAGTATTTCCTATTCCATATCATCGGCCTGCTGGCTCTGACGATGGTCACCCTAGGTGGCGCTTACACCACCTACGGTCTGATCACCATCTTGGTTTTCTACATGGTGGGCGACGCTGTCTGTGGCGACGACACCACCACACCCACCTTCAAGTATCCCGGCATCTTGACTGCGCAGCTGTGGATGGCTTTGCCCTTGCTGTTAATGATCATCTTCGCATCGCTTTGGAGTGTGAGCTCCGGCGACGTGCTGGGCTATGGCGCCTGGGTGCAGCAGCTCACGGGCTTCGATGCCCTGGCAGCCCGCGAAAGCACCTTCTGGGGCCACCACATCTCGACCATCCTGCTCTCCGGCCTGATGATCGGCATGGTTGGCACCATCACCGCCCACGAACTGACTCACCGCACCTGGGATCCGATCTCGATGTTTGTCGGTCGCTGGTTGTTGGCTTTCAGCTTTGACACCATTTTCTCGATCGAGCACGTCTACGGCCATCACCGTTATGTGTCCACCACTGAAGACCCAGCCACCGCACCTCGCGGCCGCAATGTGTACTTCCACGTCCTGGCCTCGACCATCAAGGGCAACATCAGCGCGTGGAACATCGAGAAAAAGCGCCTCAAGCGCGATGGCCACGGCGCCATCTCCTTGCGTAACGGCGTGATCCGTGGTCACCTGATGAGTTTGCTGTTGGTAGCGGTGGCATATGCCATGGGCGGCTGGCCTGTGGCTGGCTTCTTCATTGCCAGTGCGCTGTGGGGCAAATCGCTGCTGGAGATCGTTAACTACATGGAACACTACGGCATGGTTCGCGACCCCAAGCTCCCGGTTCAGCCTCGTCACTCTTGGAACACCAACAAGCGCATCAGTTCATGGTCGATGTTCAACCTGACCCGCCACTCGCATCACCATGCCCAAGGCGAAGTGCCTTATCAAGACCTCAAGCCCTTCCCTGAAGCGCCCATGATGATCGGTGGCTACCTGACCACCATCCTGGTGGCCATGGTTCCGCCTCTGTGGTTCAAACTGATGGACCCCAAGGTCAAGGAGTGGGATCTGAAGTACGCCAGCCCCGAAGAGTTGAAGCTGTCTGAGGCCGCCAACAAGCGGGCTGGCTGGGGGCTCAAGGCTTCTGCTTGAGCCATGGCGTTGTAAAAATAGGGCTACGGTGGCAGACCTGTGATTGATGCTAGACCTGCATTCATGGCTTCTTCAAGTCGCTGTTTTCCATCCCCTGCTTGAATTGCTGCGTGTCGTGCGCCGCCCGGTGCCAGCATAGTAACCGCCCTGCCGCTCAAGGCGTACGCTCATGGCTTTCCATTGCGCCTGACAGACGCACCCGTGCATCGGGTACCAGCTTGAAAGAGGTACCTTCGAGGTTTTGCACATCGGTGGCCGACCTCGTGTGCGATCGTGTAGGGCTTGGGCAAAATCCTCCAGGCGCATGCTCAGCGTCGCCCTGTGTCGGTCTTGCAAATTCACCGCCACGCCCGTGAATATGGGCAGAGCCTGGCAACAGGGATGGCCAAAACTCTGGGTTTTTCCCCGGTGGATGCCATGATCGGCTTGCGCGACCCGCTGGCAATGCTGGTACTACGTGTGCCGTGGGCAGAGGTAGAGAGGTCGCTGGCTCCGCTATTCGCCCGCAAGGCGAGCATGGCAGCATGCCGACATGTTCGGCCCGACGCCGCGGACGTTGCCGACGGGCTCAGCGCGGCTCGTCGCGCGCGCCTGCCCCTTCGCCTGATGGTGGAGCCGCTATTCCAGGCGGCGCCATGCCTTCTGATGGATGACACGGGCGTGCTAACCGAGGAGAAGGTGGTGCGCACGTTCTCGATCCTGAAGGCGACAGACCTTCTCAGCCACTCGCGATCAGTGTTGGGAGCTTATATTTCAGGCCGCTGAGGCCGTGTCCTGCATCTCATAGGTCTGGACCAAGCGCTTGCGTTGCGCCGGCAAAAAGTTGATGCGCGAGGCATCGCCACCGGTGGCTTTAACCACTCGCTTGTCCATCACGGCAAACCACAGCGGCGGCACGTAAGCGACCAGGAACATGCCCGTGTAGCCCAGCGGCAGGAAGGTCGGAATGTCGTGGAAGCTGCGCAGCGACTGGTAGCTGCGCGTCGGGTTGGCGTGGTGGTCGGAGTGGCGCTGCAGCTGGAAGGTCAGGATGTTGGACAGCACGTGGTTGCTGTTCCACGAGTGGTGCGGCTGGCAGTGTTCGTAGCGGCCATCGGGCTTCTTCTGGCGCAGCAGGCCGTAGTGCTCGATGTAGTTGGCCGAGGTCAGCATGAAGGCGCCCAGGAAGGCCAGCACCATCAGCAGCACCAGGGCCTGCGTGCCCAGCCAGGCGGTCATGCCGCCCCAGACGATGGCGGTGCCGATCCAGCCCTGCACGATCTCGTTGTCCAGGCTCCAGTCCGACTTGCCCTGGCGCTCCAGGCGCTCGACCTCCAGGTCCCAGCCGCGGAAGTAGGCGCCGGGCATCTCGCGGAACATGAAGCGGTAGATCGTCTCGCCCATCTTGGACGAAGCCGGGTCTTCCGGCGTGGCCACGTGGCGGTGGTGGCCGCGGTTGTGCTCGATGCAAAAGTGCGTGTAGGCGCCCAGCGAGAGGTTGAACAGCGCGGCCTTGCGGGGCAGCCATTCCTTCTTGTGGCCCAGCTCGTGGCTCATGTTCATCACCAGGCCCAGCATGAAGCCGTTGATGATGACGGTGGTGACCACGCCATACCAGGGCACCGCGTGCGTGCTCAGGAACCACACGTTGAACAGCGTGGTGGCCCAGCCCACGGGGATGGCCAGGTAGATCATCCAGCGGTAGAAGGCGCGGCGCTCGAGGTCGGGCACGGCGGCTTCAGGCGGGTTGCTGGTGTCGTCGCCGATCAGCCAGTCCAGGATGGGCACCAGCACGAACAGCACCAAAAAGGGCAGGACGTACCAGGCGGCGTGGTCCTGGCCCATCAGGTGGGCCACCGGGCCCGTGGCCACGATGGCGGGGATCAGGGCTGGCAGCAGCCAGAGGGGCTTCTTCGGGTCCCGGTAGGACGCGGCCAGCGGGTCGGGCAGCACGGCGCTCATGTTGTTGTCTCCTCGGTGTGAGTCGGTGAAATGGAGTGATGCGATCTTGCGAGCGCAGGCCGAAATGGGGTACCGTCTGCGCTGGCAACTTATCGTCATTTTGTGACACTCACCGTGAGCACCCGAACCCCTCCCACGCAGGCGGCCGACTGGCTGGCGCCCGCGCTGCACCCCATCTACGCCCGGCTGATCTGCGCCGAGATGCGCCGCCGTGGCTTCGACGAGGCGCAGATCCTGTCCGGCACGCGGCTGAACTGGGCGTCACTGCACGAGGGCAACCGCTACCTGAGCTTCGACGAGGTGACCCGGCTGATCCGGCGCGCGGTGGCGCTCACGCAGGAGCCCTGGCTGGGCATCACCGTGGGCTGGGGCACGCAGCTGTCGGCGCACGGGCCGGTGGGGGTGGCGGCCATGTCGTGCGACAACGTGGGGCAGGCGCTGGCCCTGATCCAGCGCCACGCCGGCTTGCGTCAGAGCCTGATCTCGCTGGAGGTCGACCAGCAGGGCGACGAGGTCACCCTGTGGATGCGCGAGCACCTGCAGGCCCCGGATGTGCGCGAGTACATCATGGGCCACCTGATGGGCGCGGGCCTGCGCCTGCTCGACACGCTCACGGGGCTGGACATGACCCGCGTGGCCCGTGTGGAGTTCGCCTTCCCGGAGCCGCCGTGGGCCGATGCCTACCGCCGCTGGTGGCCTTCGGTGCGCTTTGGCATGGAGCGCTCGGCCATGGTGTTGCCGCTGTCGCTCCTGAGCCACCCGGGCCTGGCCCCTGACCCGCAGACCCACCGCATGGCCTTGCGCGAGTGCGAGCGCCTGTGGTCACAGCAGAACGACCCGCGTGACCGCCTGGGGCCCGTGGGCGACCGCATCTTGAGGCTCTTGCTGGCCTGCGAGGGCGGCTACCCGACCCTGAGCGAGTTGGCCGAGCGCGAGCACGTCTCCAGCCGCACCCTGATCCGCAAACTGGGCGACGAGGGCCTGACCTACCAGCAGCTGCTCGACCGCGTGCGCGAAGACCTGGCCTGCTGGTGGCTGCTGCACTCGGACATGAGCGTCGAAGCCATCGCCGACCGGCTGGGCTATCAGGACACGTCCAATTTCAGCCGCACCTTTCGGCGCTGGGTTGGCATGCCACCGAGCGACTTCCGGCGATCAGCCGGTGCTCAGACCTTGAACACCGCCACCGACTGAACGAGCTCGGCCGCCTGCTGCTGCAGGCTCTCGGAGGCCGAGGCCGACTCTTCGACTAGGACCGCGTTCTGTTGCGTGCCGTGGTCCATTTGCTGGATGGCCTGGCCGACCACCGACTCCCCGGCTTGCTGCTCGGCGCTGGCCGTGCTGATCTCGGCCACGATGGTGTTGACCCGCCCGATGGCATCCACGATCTGGACCATGGTGTCACCGGCCTGGTTCACCAGCGTGCTGCCTCGCTCGACGCGCTCGGCGCTGGCCGTGATGAGGTGCTTGATCTCGCGGGCGGCGCCAGCGCTGCGCTGCGCCAGCGAGCGCACCTCGGCCGCCACCACGGCGAAGCCTCGGCCTTGCTCACCTGCGCGGGCCGCTTCCACCGCCGCGTTCAGGGCCAGGATGTTGGTCTGGAAGGCGATGCCGTCGATCACCGAGATGATGTCGGAGATCTTGCGCGAGGCCTCGTTGATGCCCTGCATGGTCTCGACCACCTCGCGCACGACCCCACCGCCCTGTTCGGCGACCTGAGCGGCCGCCTGGGCCATGGCGGTGGCCTGCAATGCGTTCTCTGCGTTGCGCTGCACCGTGTGCCCCAGGTCCGACATGGTGGAGGCGGTTTGCTGCAGCGAGCCGGCTTGTTGCTCGGTGCGTTGCGACAGGTCCTGGCTGCCTTGCGAAATCTGGGCGCTGGCCGTGGCCACGGCTTCGGCGTTGCCGCGCACCCGCGTGACCACCTGGGTCAAGCTGGCCTGCATGTCGGAAAGCGCCGCCAGCAGGGGCGTGAACTCGTCGCGCTGATCTTCGTGGATGGTGGTGCTGAGGTTGCCATCGCGCACGCGCTCGGCCACCTCCCGTGAGCGATCCACCCGCATCTTCAGGGTGCGCCCGATCCACCAGGACAGCGTCACCATGGCGCCGCCGATGAACAGGAACACGCCCAACAGCACCATCAAGGTCTGCTGGATGCTCGATTGGATGTGCGCGATGTCGCGCTCGGCGCTGTCGCGCTGGTAGCTCACGGTCTCCGCCAGTTCTTTGAGCAGCGCGTTGCGAGCCGGGATGGTGTGGTCGACCAGGTAAGCAAAGGCCTCGTCCTTGCGGCCCTCGGCGATGAGCTTGACGTTGGCCTCCCCTTGGACCCAGAAAGCCTGCACCGCTGGCGGGATGGCCTCAAAGCGTTCCTTGCCGGCGCTGGTGAACAGTTGCTGCTCATAGGTCTTGAGCAGCTGCTCGATCAGCTGGCGTTTGGTTTGCACGTCCTGCAAGGCCGCGTCGCGTTCAGCGGGCGTGCGCGCCAGCATGGCGTGGCGCAGTTGCAGCGAGGCGCGGGTGACGTTGAGCTCGACCTGGGCGATCTCCGAGAGTTGCGGGATGCGGTGCTTGGCCGTTTGATCGCTGACGGTGGAGACGTCCTGCAGCCGCCAGACCGTGAACAGGGCGGCCCCGATCAGGCCGGCGCAAACCAGCACCGAAGCCAGGGCGATGCGGGCGGCAAGCCCGCGCGCACCGAAAAATGACATGTCGAGCTCCTTTCAGCATTCGTCGTTGTTGCCGGCGCAGAACCAGAGAACTGAAGACATCGTTCGGAGATTCGGTCGCAAATTGATACATCCAGCGCATTCAAACCTGCGAATCTGAAAAAACTGCCCGGGGAATTGGGTGCAGGCGAGGGGCGCCGGCTTCTTACAATCGCCCCATGCCTTTTGTTCACCTCCGCGCCCACACCGAGTTCTCCGTCGTCGACGGCACCGTCCGCATAGACGACCTGGTCAAGCTTGCAGCCAAGGTTCGAGGTCGGGCACGGCGGCCTCGGGCGGGTTGCTGGTGTCGTCGCCGATCAGCCATTCCAGGATGGGCACCAGCACGAACAGCACCAAAAAGGGCAGGACGTACCAGGCGGCGTGGTCCTGGCCCATCAGCTGGGCCACCGGGCCCGTGGCCACGATGGCGGGGATCAGGGCTGGCAGCAGCCACAGGGGCTTCTTCGGGTCCCGGTAGGACGTGGCCATCGGGTCGGGCAGCACAGCGCTCTACACATCCACCGCCGCGAACTGGGTCTCTACATCGCCACCATCGCACCCAATCTCGCCCAGGCTGCGCTGCTCGCCATCCTCGTGCTGGTGCCGATGACCTTCCCTTCCGGTACCTGATCCCCACCCGAAGCCATGCCATCGGGCTGCGCGAAGCCATGTCTATCTCTCCACTTTATTACTTCGTCGAGATGGGCTACGGCATCCTGCTTCAGGGCGCGGGATGGGACATCCTGTGGGTTTGGCGCTGCTGCTTGGCATGGCGATCTTCGGGTTGGGCGTGTGGCGATTCAAGCGTCAGTTTTGATTCGTAAACCAGTCATGTCTCGACCGTGGGTCACGCGCTGCCTCCCAAGTCTGCAGTCCCCACGGGAAACAGGAAGCGCCCAATGCACGCCAGCTTATTGTCCAGGCGCAACTGCACCGAGACCGTTGTGATACGTCGTCCCGCCCGCACAATGTGGGGCACCGCGCAAATCGTGCCGGCGAAAGCCGGTCGCAAGTAATCGAAGGTAAGCGTCGAGCAAGCAGGTAACTCGACCCGCGCCAGGGATCGTGCAAGATGGGTAGCCGCGACCACTTCTCCAAAGCTGGCAAGTACACCACCATGGAAGGTCCGGATCAGGGGATTGCCGACATGATTTTCGCAAAAGTCCATGAGGTAGCGTGTCTCGCCCTCAACGACCTCCTCCCGCATACCCAGAAACCGATGGAAGGGCACCGCCGGCACGAGGACCATTGCTGCCTCTGCACAATCTGTCATTGATTTAACCACCCTCGTCATGCCGCACTCCTGTCCGTCGTATCGAAAGCCGGTCCTAACGTATCGATGGCAAAGGATCCCGTCACCGTGGCAAGCGGCATCTCGTCACCCGCCGCATAAGCCCGGCCGGAGACAAAGGCCACGCTGTCTGTCCAGCCGATGCATTCGACCACCGCGCGCAGGCCGCTGCCCGCCGGAATGGCACGAAGGTAATCGACGCGCAGGTCAATGGTGGCGATAGGCCTGAGCGAGCGTAGCGCGGAGAAAATCGCCAGTCCACACGTCGTGTCAAGCAGGGTCACGAGTGTGCCCCGATGCAACGCTCCAAGGCCGTCGGCCAGAGCCTCAGAAAACGGCATCACCATCTCCGCCTTGGCGTCGGCCACCGCCACCACGTCGACGCCGAGGGCGTTGAACAGTGGATGCTGACTGCCGAAAAAAGCTTTTGCCATGGCAGCTTGGTCCAGTTGCGGCTTCATATGCGACATGCCTGCTCCTCAATTTGCACTGTAAATGTGTTCACTCAATAGATCAGAGCAGCGTCGATATAGCGACGCTCCGCCGCCCGTACGGCTTGCAGGGCATCTGCGAGCAATTTCGTAGGGAAGCATTCACTCTCGGAGCCTGCTTTCAGCGCCAGCGCCAGCGATGTCCAGCATGCGGCACAGTCTGTCATAAGCTGCGGCAGTTGCAGATCGCTGATGCGTGGATCAGCCGATGCGGCTTCGTTCAGAAATTCTGCGTACATTTTGCGAAAACCGCCGCCGCCCGTGCCGCGCCGTTCGATGATTTGATAAGCAAAACGCGTCGTCCAGCGCCAGTCGCCCTCGCGTTCCCAGCGACCAAGATCGGCCAGCCAGGTATCGAGCGCGGCCACGCCGGCATAAGGTCCGCCCTCCAGCAGTAAACGTGCGTTGTGGCGTATGGCTTCAGCCACCCGCTCGACCGAAAGCCGCGCATGAATGGCGGGAGGCGCGAACAAGTTGCCAGCATGAAAAAAAGGAGGCAGTTCCGCGAAGCGGGCACGGGCCAGATCGGAACGTGCCACCGGGATGGGCGCGGGGCGCTCGGTATCGGTCACCAGAATGCAGCCGTCCGCCGGTTGGCGCTGCCAGGCAACGATGGCGTGGCCGGGAAAATGCGTCCGGCTGGTAAAGTACGGCAAGTGAAAAATATCGGTCAGGAGCAGGGCTGGGCGCCCCTGGTCGAGCAAGCCATCCAGCGCCTGCGCGCCCTCCTCGACGGAGCTGTAACTTGTCCAGGCGAACGGTACGTCCAGCGCCTGGAATACCCGCTCCTCATATCCCAGCGAGCGCACATGGACCAGAAAAGGTACCGGGGCATCAGGCAGCGTCAGGTATGTGATGCCCAGCCCCGAGCCCAGCCCAAAACACATGGCCTCGGTCAGCGTCGTGCCATGGAACTCAAGCAAGTCCCGGATGGCCGAACTCCCGCAATGGCGGCCGGACCGATGGGGAATGTCGGGGGCCTGTGCCATATCTGCTGTGTGTAATGTCACTATCGACTTACCCTTCTTAAAGAATGATGAATGAACTTGGGCTCATATCGCTCCGTCGCAATTTGCGTTGCCGTAACCATTGGCCCATCCCATTACCCAAAAACGTTTCAGGTCAGGCTGGTGACCTCAGAACTTGCTTGAGTCAAGCCTGCACCAGAACCCGTTCACCTAACTGTACCCGAGGCCTTCACCAAACCGATCATACGAGCCTTTCTGGACAGGCCCCAGATCCATTTCACTGGATCGCCCCTGCCCAGCTAACACCTATGACTCTCACATTGAAGGCCAATAGGAGGTGTCATGAGCAAACTACGTTACACCCCAAAATTCAATCTTGAAGCGGTCAAGCAGGTCACAGAGTCTGCTGCGGCAGGTTACTGGTGGGCACTTCGCGTAACCCAATTTCCCAAAGCGCAGGAGGCCCATTCGCCCCAGGCCTTGAGATTGTTCGGCCCGGCGGCCTCATTGCGGTACCCGCTCTGGCCGCCCGCCGCAGCGCAGGCTGACCCTGGCACGCTGCAAAACGCCCGCCTGGGCACCATGCGCGCGCATCTTGCCCCTCATGTCGGCGCGCCTTGCGCCACCAACCACACCAATGTTTTGGCGTTGTAGGCCACGCACTTGAGCGTGATCGCCAGCTCGTTTCTGGCCAGCGTCATGGCCCGAACCACTTTGCCACCCAGCTGCTCCAGCCCGGCAAACACATGTTCGACGCGGGACCTTGTCTTGTTGATGCTGCGGTTGCGCGCGCCCAGCCGCTGTCGGGCTTTCTGGCCTGGCTTGGCTCGCCGGGCGATACCGTCGCCCAACTGGTGTCGGGCCAGCAATTCACGGTTGGCCTGCGCGTCATAACCCCGGTCTGCCAACACGCGTCCTCGGGTGTTGCCCGCGTCTAGCACCTCCCCCAGCGATTGACCATCGTCCACATTGGCTGGCGTCACCACGATGCGGCGAATCAGCTTCCAGCGTGCGTCCACGTTGCTGTGCACCTTGTAGCCATAAAAGCTCTTGCCATGCTTCTTGGTCCAGCGCGCATCTCGGTCGGTGTGCTGCAACCGCTTCGTGCTCCAACCCTCAGGTGCCTGGCCTTCGTTGAGCGCCTGGCGCTCTTCGCTGAGGGCCTGCGTGATGGGCGCTTGCACGATACTGGCATCCACAATCTGCCCGCCACGCGGGAGGTAGTCCTGCTGCTGCAACTGCTGGCTCACCGCAGCGAAGATGACCCGTCCACCCAGACCGCCCTTGGCCAGGCGTTGCTTGAAGCTCCACAGCGTGCGCGCATCGGGAATGTGGAGCTGGCCGTCGACGCGGCAAAACCGCTGAAAGCTCATGCGGTCGAGCATCTGGTGCTCGCACTCCTCATCGCTGAGGTTGTACAGCGCCTGCAGGAACTCCATTCGCACCATGACCTCGCTGGCGTAGGGCGGTCGACCGCCCTTGCTGCGCTCTGCACGTGGGCACGCCGTCTCAACCGATTGGGCCACTGCACTGAAGTCGATCAGTCCATCCATCGCCGCCAGGTTGGCAACGTAGCTGCCCAACTTGGCTTGCCGATGTGCCTGCACAAACAAGTCGGTGTCGGGCGGGTCTTGAAAGAAGACCGATGGCTTGATGCGCGGTGTGACCATGATCAGCATCTTGCCGCGTCAGCTAGCGCGGCGCCAGTGGGTTTCAAGAAGTGCCCTGGTAAGTCACCAAGACCAATTCCCCTAGAAGAATAAGGAGATTGCCTACCTTCTGATAGATAGATAAACTTAGCAACCTGTCCACAACACAAAAGACACTCCATTCGACTTTTCCAACCTGAAGAAATACCTCGCCTTGCTGCTGGCGCTCCAGCAGCCATGAAAGGCTTCCAAGAAATGGACAAGGCAGCACTGGCAGAGGGCGCCATCTCAAAGAAACACAAAGAGTTGATCGCAATCGCTGTGGCACTTACCACGCAGTGCGGCTACTGTCTGGAGGTTCATCGCAAGGCAGCAGTTGCTGCTGGTGCCAACGAGCAAGAACTGGCTCAGGCAACCTTCGTGGCCGTAGCACTACGTGCTGGCGCTGCTCTCACCCATGGCACGCATCTGATAACCGACCCTGCGTGAATTCACAAACCCATGAACCCATGAACCCATAAATCATGAAAATCTACGACTTTGAAGGCTTTCCCAACCCCGCCCGTGTGCGCATTGCCCTTGCCGAAAAAGGCGCCACTGACAAGATGCAATTTGTGCATGTCGACGTTTTGAAGGGCGAGCACCGCCTGCCCGGCTTTTTGGCGATGAATCCCAACGCTACCGTGCCTGTGCTGGAATTGGGCGACGGCACCACCATCAGCGAATGCACGGCCATTACTGAGTACATCGACCATGCATTCGACGGCATTTCGCTGACTGGCACGACCGCCAAGGACCGCGCGGTGATCCACATGATGCAGTGCCGCGCCGAACAGGGCGTGATGGACGCCGTGGGTACCTACTTCCACCATGCCACACCCGGCCTTGGTGCGCTGGAGCTGTACCAGAACAAAGAATGGGGTTTGAAGCAGCGTGAGCGTGCCATCGCCGGCATGCGCTATTTCGACAGCGTGCTGGCAACGCAGCCCTTTGCAGCCGGCCAGCACTTCTCAGTCGCCGATATCACTTTGTTCGTGGGCCTGAATTTTGCTGACTTCGCCAAGATCGAGTTGCCTGCGGACTTGCCTCATCTGAAGGCGTGGCGCGCTCGTATGGCCCAGCGCCCCAGCATGGGTGGCTGATTCGAACAGTCTCAACTGCCTTCACCTGACCACCCAAACGGAGTACCGATGGACCTCATCAACGCCCAGTTCGACCAACGGGTGCTACTGCATGGTGCCGACCTGCCCTGGGTGGACTCCCCTGTGGCAGGTGTACAGCGCAGAATGCTCGACCGCATAGGCGGTGAGGTTGCCCGAGCAACCTCCATCGTGCGCTACGCACCCGGCAGCCATTTCAGCCCGCACACCCACCACGGTGGTGAAGAGTTCCTGGTGCTTGACGGGGTCTTCCAGGACGAGCGCGGCGACTACCCTGCCGGCAGCTATATCCGCAACCCGCCCACCACACGACACACGCCAGGCTCCGAGACCGGTTGCGTGATCTTCGTGAAGCTGTGGCAGTTCGACCCGGCGGACCGCACCCCGGAGGTGATCGACACCAACAAGATCGGCCGTGTGGACGACGCCACCCGCCCCGGCGTGGCGGTGACGCCCTTGTTCGAGGACGAGCGCGAAACTGTGAGCCTGGAGACCTGGCTACCCGGCACACGGCTTGACGCCGTGATGCCTGACGGCGCGGAACTGCTGGTGCTGTCCGGCGGCTTCACAGAGGGCGCAGACGAACTGCGAGCCTGGTCTTGGTTGCGCGTCCCTCGAGGGGGGCGACTCACCGCCATCGCTGGGGCGCAAGGCACCACCGTCTGGGTCAAAACGCGCCACCTGAGCTTGGTGCAAGTCCCACCTTCGGCTTGACTAGCACTTGGCAAAGCGATATCGCAAAAATATGTACGGTTGAGACAACGGTACCATGGCTAACAAACGTACCGAACTGCAAACCCTGGCGCAGGCCATCGTCCAGCGATCGGGCTTGCGCGAACTGAGTTTTCGCCAACTCGCCGAACAGACGGGCGTCAAGTCGTCTAGCGTGCACTACTACTTTCCGGAAAAGCACGACCTCACCGCCGTGCTGATCACCAGCTACAGCGAGGCCTTCGCGCAGCGCTTGACAGCCATTGCCAACAAGCCTACAGCCTTAAAACGCAAGCTGTCAGCCTTTATTGACCTATTTGAAGAAGCTGCTCAGGACGACAAGCTGTGCCTGTGCGGCATGTTGGCCGCCGAGTTGTCCTCACTCGACGAGCACTGCCGCAGCCTCTTGAGCGGCTTCTTCAAACAGGCAGAAGCTTGGTTGGCCCAGATCCTGAAGCAACATAAGGGCGAACTGCTTAACCCCCTGCCCCCAAGCCGGTTGGCCGCCGTGATGATGTCCGGGCTGGAAGGCGCCTTGTTGCTGGACCGCGTGAACAGCGCTGGAGACCACTTGCATGCACAACGCCAACTGATCAACTCGTTTGCGGCCGGCACGGCAGTCTGAGACGGCACCACTTTCCGCGACAGGCTCACGCAGCAGCCCGGCTCGCCCACAAACGCCCGCCGGGACTGTCGACCATCCCGCAGCCCCCCATATCCCTTCGGCAAACGGACTGCGCGCCAAGACCGGGAGTGGCTTATTGCGCTTGAAGATGGCCAAGTTTTTCCCCTGACGCCAGAGATCCTTCGTAAGCAATGGGATGGACGCCCCCACCCGATGACGGCAGAGTGGCGCGTGTCGGCCACTTGAAACGGAAGGAGCGTCCACCATGCAGACACGACAATTGGCATCGACCTGGCCAAGAACGTATTCCAGGTCCACGGAGCGAACGAGCGCGGCAAGGCGGTGTTGCGCAAGCAGTTAAGGCGAGACCAGGTTGCCGCCTTCTTCGCGAACATGACGCCGTGCCTGATCGGCATGGAGGCTTGCGGCAGCGCTCACCACTGGGCTCGCAAGCTGCAGGAGCTTGAGCACACCGTGCGGCTCATGGCGCCTCAGTTTGTGAAGCCCTGTGCCTCTCCCAGCTTTCGGTACTTGGTCGAAATCGTCTGAAGCTTCTCGACAAAGGTGTGGGTAGGCGCGTAGCACGGCACGTCAACAGCTCGGTTGTCTGCCACTAATACGCCGCGTGCGCTTGCTGTATCCCACGCCCAGGACGAGATTGTCACCGGTCTGTTGGGTGCGGTGTCATCAAAGCCGAGCTCCAGCAAGATCCCGTCTTTGACACCTGCCAATGGGGCCGTGCGCGCTGCATAGGACAGGCGAATGCCACCGCTGCGCATCTTCTCGTCGTCGAAATCTTCATCACGCGCGACTTGAAAAATGCCCGGGATTCTGATTTTAGTGGCCAGCCAGTCATAGAAAGCCCGACGGGACGAGACATGAGCGACCTTGTTGTGATGGCGGCCGGTCTTGACCTCCAGCTCTTTGGGAGGCGCGATCCGGATGTCGATGTCCTCCGAGAATCGGTGGATGACACCGAAGCCCTTGGACAAGGATGTGCCGCCCTTGAGTTCGAAGTTGAACCCCTAAGTTCGCAGCCCCAAAAGGCAATGCATGATCCAGTAGTCCTTCCCGACCAATGTCGGATCAAGGCTTCGTTCGTCAGCGACCACGGCAAGCAGGTCGCCGAAGTCCTTGCGGTGATGCAGAAATTCAGGCACTCAGCCAACCTTTGGCTCGCTTGCGGGTCGCCACAGAGCCAAACGTCGAGAGCGCGCGTTTGAGCTTGTCGAGGTCAAACGAAGACAGCTTGCTCTGCGCTTGCCGCAAGACAGCATCGCGATCTTCAGCCAACTGCTCAAGGTTGTTGAGCAGATCGACAAACAAAAACTCCGGCGTGAGCTTTTTGGGGAAACGTGGTTTCACCCGGAAATCGAACTGCCGATTGCCCAGCTTGAACACACCATGCCGCTTGTGGTTGTAGACCAGTGTGCGGTTGTATAGCTGCGTGGTACCCAGGCCCACAGCGTTGTATGCCGAAGGCGAGAACACGAGGAAGTCACTGTCGCGAAGAAAGCTGCCAACCACCTCGGCATCCTCAGGCGGTACAGGACCGAAGCTGGACACCCTCGGCACGTAGTACATGCCCTGCGCCAATTTCTTCACAAGCCCCTCGGCGACCAACTCACGCACGTGACGGTCCACCGCATTGCTCATCTCTGCCAGATCCTCTCGCCGGTACACGCGCCCGGGGCGCAATAAGGCAGCCAGCCGTTCGGCGGCACCGCTTACCAGCATCCTCGATGGAGCAGAAACGCTTTCCACGATTGATTTCTCATTGAAATTTCATGCAATCTTAGGAGGAAATGGCGATCTTTGCAAGGCACCCAGCGTCGCCGGCCACGCTGTGTGCGGCGAGGCGGCTACCGCGAGGGGAAATCGCTGTCGACATCCAGATGACCAGCGCTTCCCGACGAGATAATGCAGCCACCAGTTGGGAGCAGATGAGCACGTCGTCAAGCACAGACCATTTGGGTAGCTAAGTGGGTAGCTAGACGCAAAAATCAGCAAAACTCAGACAAAAACATCAATAAATTCAACGCGCTAGAAAACTCATGAAACTCTCCACCTGGAACGTCAACTCCCTGTCCGTGCGCCTGCCGCAACTGCTCGACTGGCTGACCGCCCACCCGGTCGATGCGCTGGTGCTGCAGGAAACCAAGCTCACCGACGACAAATTCCCCCACGCCGAACTCGAAGCCGCCGGCTACCACGCCCAGTGGTTTGGCCAGCGCACTTACAACGGCGTGGCCCTGCTCACGCGCGAAGCCCCCACGGACACCGTGCGCAACATCCCCGGCTTCGAGGACGAGCAGGCCCGCGTCATCGCCGGCACCGTGCCCCATGCCACGCTGGGCAGCGTGCGCGTCATCGGTGGCTATTTCCCCAACGGCCAGGCGCCTGACAGCGACAAGTACGTCTACAAAATGGGCTGGCTGGAAGCGCTGCAGGTCTGGTTGAAAGACGAGCTGAGCCGCCACCCGCACCTGGTGCTGATGGGCGACTTCAACATCGCCCCCACCGACGACGATGTCTACGACCCGGTGGGCTGGCGCGACCAGATCCACTGCACCGTGCCCGAGCGCGAGCACTTCCAGCGCTTGCTGGACATGGGCCTGAGCGATGCCTTCCGCCTGTTCGAGCAGGCGCCGAAGTCATGGAGCTGGTGGGACTACCGCAACCTGGCCTTCCGCAAGAACCAGGGGCTGCGCATCGACCACATCCTCGTGAGCGAGGCGCTCAAGCCGCGCGTCAGTGCCTGCGTGATCGACAAGGAACCGCGCAAGGCCGAACGGCCCAGCGACCACGCCCCGGTCATCGTGACGCTGGACTGACCCACGGCGTCCGCGCAGCGCAGGCGCAGGCACAAACTCAAGCTCAGGGCTGCAGCAGCTTGCGCACGGGGGCGGGCAAGCCCCAAGCGGCGAGGTCGGCCACCGGGATCCAGCGCCCCTGCTGGGTGACGATGCTGCTGGCGGCGCGCGTGCCTGCTGCAGCGTGACGCGCCAGCAAGGTCGGTGTCAGCGCCGCGGCCTGGGCCTCGCCCAGCACCAGGCGGCGTGGGTGCAGCCACCAATCGAGGTGCGTGAGCACGTGCTTGAGGCGCGGCTGAAGCTCCAGCGCCTCGGCCAGGGGCTCGCCCAGCAAGGCGCTCATCGATGCCTCGTCGTCCAGCAAAGGCAGGGTCCACAGGCCGGCCCACACGCCGGTGTCGGGCAGCTGCTCCAGCCAGACCTGCTCGCCGTCTGGTGCCTGACGCACCAGCCACAACCACCAGTGCTCGCGCGTGCCGCGCTTGAGCTTGCGCGTCTTCACGGGCAGGCGCTCGGGCTCGTCCGTCGTGCGCGCCACGCACAGCTCGGACCACGGGCAGGTCAGGCAGGCCGGCTTGCGCGGCGTGCACAGAGTAGCGCCCAGGTCCATGAGGCCCTGGGTGTAGGACGGCATGTCCTCGGTGCGCTCGGGCAACACGGCCTGCGCGGCCTGCCACAAAGCGCGCTCGTGGGCGGCCACGGAGAGGTCGGCCTCCCAGCCCAGCACACGCGCCAGCACCCGCTTGACGTTGCCGTCCATGATGGAGATGCGCTGGCCAAAGCAAAACGCCGCCACCGCCGCCGCCGTGGAGGGCCCGATGCCCGGCAAGGTCTGCAAGGTTTCTGCGTTGCCAGGGAAGCTGCCGCCGTGGTCGCTCACCACGGCCTGGGCACAGCGGTGCAGGTTGCGAGCGCGGCTGTAGTAGCCCAACCCGCTCCACATCGCCAGCACCTCGTCGAGCGGCGCGGCAGCGAGGTCGGCCACGGCGGGGAAGCGTTGCAAAAAGCGCTCGTAGTAGCCCAGCACGGTGCTGACCTGCGTTTGCTGCAACATGATTTCCGACAGCCAAACGCGGTAAGGGTCGCGCGTTTGCTGCCAAGGCAGGTGGTGTCGGCCCTCGCGGTGTTGCCAGGCCACCAGGCGCTCGGCCAACACAGGCTGGCGCTGCTGCGCGGCCTGCTGCAGCTCGGGGGCAGACGCGGTGCTCACTGCGCGGAGACGGGCGAGGGCTCTGAGGCGAGAGACAGGTCCAGCGACAGCGCCTCCATGGCCGCCGCACTGACGAACAGCGCCGGCGCGGGCAAGGCCGCAGTCAGACCCACAGCCTCTGGCGAGGGCTCACCTTCCGGCCAGGCTTGTTGGGCCAGTTCTTCGACCAGGGTGCCCAGGCGGGTCTGCAACTGCAAGGCACGCTCATCTTGCGCCTGCACTTCCTGCACGCGCTTGTCGAGCTCACCCGATGCCGACTGGATGCGGTCCAGCGATTCGTAGCGGCGCTTGAAATTGCGGCGGCGCTCGCGCAGCTGGCTGTCCACCTGCGCCGATGCCGTCTTGTTCCACAGCTCGATGTCGTTGCTGACGGTCTCGAAAACCACACGCAGGCGCGAGATCAGCATGCGGCGGAACTGCTCCTGGAAGCCCGGCTGGGCCAGTCGGAAAGCCTGGCTCAGGCCCAGGTACTGCACGTAATTGCGCTCGATGAGCTGGAGGTCATCGGCATAGCGGCGCACGTTCAGGGGCGCATCGACCGCCAGGCTGAAGCCGAACTCGGCGTTCAGGCGCGCGAACGAAGCCACCAGCATCGCGTGGATTTCGTCGTTGCGCTGCTGGGCCTGCTCGATCAGGGCGCGCAGGCGCGTGCACAGTTCGATGAAGGCGCGCCGGGCACCGATCGGCAACCAGGAGCCGCCCAGCACCTGCTGCAGCACATCGACTTCCTGGCGCAGACGCTCGGAAGAAAGGTCCTGCAAGGCACTGCGCAGCATGCGCGCGTGGATGCTGCGCATGGCATGCAGGCGCGCCGTGCATTGCTCGAACTCGGTCGCTTCGGCCTGCACGCGCTGGATCATCAGCTGCACCTTGCCGGCGCTCTTGCCGCGCAGGCCGCGCAACTCCAGGAGCTGGTCGGCGTACAGGCCACGCATTTCGCCAAAGCGGCGGGTGAGCTGGCGCTGGAACTGGCGGGCACCCCCGACAGCAGCTTCGGCGAGCTTGTCGCGGCGCTTGGGCAGCAGGCCATCCGACAAGGCATCCTCGAAGGCGGCCAGGCGGCTGTCGGTCAAGCCCGTCGCATCGCCCTGCAGGCGCGCCGCCAAGGCCTGACGCGCCGAGATGGGGAAGACGTGCTCGGTCGGGATCTCCAGCGTCTGCGCGACGCTCTCGCACTGGCGGGTGATGACCTGGCGCACCTGGGCGGGCGTGCTCAGCGGGTCGGCCAGGGTGTCGATCTTGTTGAGCACCACGTAGCGCGCCAAGGCCGGGCCGCTGAGGTGGTCACGCCAGATGTCGAGGTCGGACTTGGTGACACCCGTGTCGGCGCCCAGGATGAACACCGTCGCATCGGCTTGCGGCAGCAGGCCCAGCGTCAGCTCGGGCTCGGTGCCAATCGCGTTCAAACCCGGGGTGTCCAGCACCACCAGGCCACGCTTGAGCAAGGGGTGCGGCAGGTTGATGCGGGCATGGCGCCACACGGGCACCTCGACCAGGCCATCGGCCGCGGGCGGCGGGTTGTCTTCAGGGCGCTGCGGGTCCCAGAACCCCAGGCGCTCGGCGTCTTCGGTGCTGACGCGGCGGGTGCGCATGACCTGGGCCAGCGCATCGGCCATGGCGTCGGGGTCGGCCAGTTCCAGCGTGTGCCAGGTCCAGGCCGAAGGCTGGGCGCGGTACTCGGCCAGCGAGGGCGCCTCCAGGCGCGTTTCGATGGGCAGCAGCGACAGCCCCACCGGGTCTTCGGCGTCATAGCCCAACTCGACCGGGCACATCGTGGTGCGCCCCGCCGAGGCCGGCATCATGCGGCGGCCCTTGTCGGAGAAAAAGATGGCGTTGATGAGTTCCGACTTGCCGCGCGAGAACTCGGCCACGAAGGCCACCATCAGCTTCTCGCCCGACAACCTGCGCCGCATGGCCTCGAACCACTCGGCAGAGGCATCGTCCAGCAACTCATGCTCGCGTGCGAAACGCGCCAGGGCCGCCAGTTTGGCGTCCGTGCCGGCGCGCCATTGGCCGAAGGCGTCGAGGTGGCTGGCGAAGGTGGGGCTCATGGATGTCATCGTAGCGCAAGGGGGTGTTGCGGTTACATCTTCGTCCCCCTAGTTTGGGACAAAAGGTACATCTGTGCCGGCACCTGCAATCAGTGACGCCATCCGTGAGATGCCACACGGAACAGGGGCGCGTCAGCCCTCACCGCTTCTGGCAATGCCCGCAGAAAAACGTCGAGCGCTGGGCCTGCACGATGCGCCGCACCGGCTGTCCGCACACGCGGCAGCCCTCGCCTTCGCGTCCGTACACCTGGGTGGCCAGCTGGAAGTGGCCTTGCGCGCCGTGGGCATCACGGAAGTCGCGCAGGCTGGAACCACCGGCCTCCACCGCTTCTTGCAGCACCGCCCTCACCTCCTGCAGCAGGCGCGCGGCCCTGGGACGGCTGAGCTTGCCTGCCGCCAGGCGCGGGTCGATGCGCGCACGGAACAAGGCTTCGCAAGCGTAGATGTTGCCCGCGCCCACCACGATGTCGCCCGCCAGCAAGGCCTGCTTGATGGCCACCTGGCGGCCGCGCAGCCCCGCATGGAACAGCTCGGGGGTGAGCGCCTCGTCGAAGGGCTCATGGCCCAGGCCTGCCAGCAGCTTGCCGGGCAAGCCGGCGTCCATGGCTGGGCCCCAGACGACCGCGCCAAAACGCCGCGGGTCGGTCAGGCGCAGCACACCGCGGTCGGTGCCCAGCTCGAAATGGTCGTGGGGGCCAGGCTCGCCGGGCTGCCACCGGAATGCCAGCGACCCCGACATCCCCAGGTGGATGAGCAGGCCGCCGGAGCGATCGGGCCTCTGCGGCAACGACGGCATCGCCAAGGGCAGCCACAGGTACTTGCCCCGGCGCTGCACCGCCCCCACCTGCCCTCCGACCAGCTCTTCGCCATCCAACCCCAAGGGCCAGCGCAGCGGTTTGCCCATGTGCACCGACGTCACCGTGGCACCCTCGATGCGGGTGGCGAAACTGCGACGCGTGACCTCGACTTCCGGCAATTCAGGCATGGGCGGATTATGGGTTGTCGCGACGTCCCTAGAATGGCATCAACACTTGGAGTTTCCATGCCTCGCTTTGCCGCCTTGAACGCGCCCCGCGCCACCCTGTCTGCCGCCGCGCTCGCGGCCATGGTCATGGGCCACGCAGCATGGGCAGCCCCTGTGGCCAAGCCGGCCATCCCCGCTGCAGCTGCTTCCGCGCCCGGTGCAGAAGCCCCGGAAGCGCCCCGTGTGCCCGAGCAATCCAGCCTGGACGGGCAGCTGTTCTACCAACTGCTGATCGCGGAGATCCAGGCCAACGGCGGCGATGCAGGCTCGGCCTACCAGCTCTACCTCGACGCCGCCCGGCGTCACCAAAGCGGCCAGCTCTACCAACGCGCCGTCGAGATCGCCCTGCGCGCACGTGCCGGCGAGCAAGCCTTGTCGGCGGCCAAGGCCTGGCGCCAGGCCCTGCCGCAATCGCGCGATGCGGCCGAATTCACCTCGCAAATCCTCATCGTGCTGGGCCGTCCCGGTGAGCTGGCCGCGCCGCTGCGCGCCCTCATCCAGCTGACGCCCACGCCCCAACAGCCCCAGGTGCTGGCCAACCTCCCACGCAGCCTGGCCCGCCTGAGCGACCGGCAAGTGGCCGCCCAGGTCATCGACGAAGCCACCCAACCCTGGCGCCAGCCACCGCTGGAAATGGCCGAAGCCTGGGCCGCATCCGGCGAAGCCTGGCTCATGGCCAAGCAATTCACCAAGGCCATGGCCGCCACCCGCAAGGCCCTGGCCCTGCAGCCCAACCTGCTGACCGCCAACCTGCTGGCGGCCGACATGATCGGGCAGCAACCCGATGCAGAAGCCTGGGTCAAGGAACGCGTGAGCCGCGCCGACGCGCCGCCGCTGCTGCGACTGGCTTACGCACGCCGCCTGGCGTCCACCCAGCGTTACGAGGAAGCAGCCACCCAGCTCGACGAGCTGGTCAAGGTGCAGCCAGAACAGACTGGGCACTGGATCTTGCTGGCCGCGGTGCGCCTCGAATTGCGCCAGGCCGACGCCGCCGAGGCCGCGCTGAAGCAGGTGCTGGCCCGCACAGAACCCGCCGCATCCACGCCCGCGCAGCCTGCGCCCACCAGCAGCGCTGGCAACACGGCATCGGCAGAAGCGGCTTCGGGCGACATCGCCCTGGACAAGGACCGCGAGCAAGCCTACCTGCTGCTGGCCCAACTCGACGACCTGCGCGGCAAACGGGCCGATGCCCTCCGGTGGCTGGACCTCGCCGACCCGCGCCACGAAAAAATGGCCGTGCAAAGCCAGCGCGCCCGCCTGCTGGCCCAGCAAGGCAAGGTGGCCGACGCCCGCGCCCTGCTGCGCGGCCTGCCCGAGTCCGAACCCCGCGACGCCATCACCAAGGCCCAGGCCGAGGTGCAACTGCTGCGCGACCTGGGCCAGTTGCCCGAGGCCTACAAGGTGCTGGAACAGACCAGCGCCCGCTTCCCCGACGACCACGAGCTGCAATACGACCAGGCCATGCTGGCCGAGAAGCTCAAGCGCTTCAAGGACATGGAGCGCCTGCTGCGCCGCGTGATCGAACTCGCCCCGGACAACCCCAACGCCTACAACGCGCTGGGCTACAGCCTGGCCGATCGCAAGGTGCAACTGGACGAAGCCCGCACCCTGGTCGAAAAAGCCGCGGAGCTCAAGCCCGCCGACCCATTCATCACCGACAGCCTGGGCTGGGTGGCCTTCCGCCAGGGGCGGCTGGACGATGCCGCCAAGCTCTTGCGCGAGGCCTACATAGCCCGGCCTGACACCGAAATCGGCGCCCACCTGGGCGAGGTCCTGTGGGCCCAGGGTCGCAAAGACGAGGCCCTGCGCGTGTGGCGAGAAAGCCAGACCCGCGACCGCGACAACGACACGCTCAAGGAAACCCTGCAGCGGCTGGGGGCCGCCCTTTGAGCCTGGCTCGGAGCGATGCGTCCCGTCCGTGCGCCTGGCGCCAGGTCGCACGGTGGGCGCGCCTGTCCAGCTGGGCCCTCGTGATGGGCACGGCGATGGCGGGTTGCGCAAGCGCTTGGCGCACACCCGGAACCAGCGCCACCGAAGCACCGCCATCGGCCCCTGCAGCCGCCAGCGCACAGGCAGATGCACCTGTTGCGACACCCACACCGGCCGCGGTCACCGCCATCGACCTGCAAGGCCAGATCAGCATCAAGCTCCTGGCCATGGACGACCTGCCCGCCAAGGGCGTCAGCCTCGGCTTCTTCTTCCACGGCCAGCCCGATGCCGGTCGCCTCGACCTCATGACCCCGCTGGGCAGCCAGATCGCCCAGGTCGGCTGGAGCCCCGCGGGGGCCTGGCTGCGCCGCGCAGGTGGCGGCAACGGGGGAGACGCCCCCCCGGAATCCCGCTTCGGCACCGACCTCTCGGCCACACCCAACCCCGACGAAGGGCTGGAGCGCTTCGACCACATCGGCGCCCTGAGCGAGCGCGTGCTCGGTGAAGCCATCCCGCTGCAAACGCTGGTTCACTGGATGCAGGGCCGCGCCGACCCCGAGCGCCCCAGCACCGCCGCCCCCGATGCCGACCTCGCCGCTGGCACTTTCACCCAGGACGGCTGGCTGATCGACACCCGCGACTGGCCTCGCCGCCTTCAGGCGCAACGCAGCGCCAGCCCAGGCCTGCGTGGCATCCAGATCAAGGTCCACCTCGATCGCTGATGGCCAGCGCCACCCCTGCGCCCACCTCCTGCACGTCTCTGCACGCCGCCATGCCCAGCCTGCACCACCTCCCCGCCCCGGCCAAGCTCAACCTCTTCCTGCACGTGACGGGTCGGCGCGCCGACGGCTACCACTTGCTGCAGTCCGTCTTCGTCCTGCTGGACTGGCACGACACCCTGCACATCGACACCCGCGACGACGGCCAGCTGCTGCGCCACGACCTCAACGTCGCCCTGCCGCCCGACGACCTCTGCCTGCGCGCCGCCCGCCTGCTGCAGCGCGAAAGCGGCACGCCGCTGGGCTGCGACATCCGCATCCACAAGGCAGTGCCCTGGGGCGCCGGCCTGGGCGGCGGCAGCTCGGACGCCGCCACCGTGCTGCTGGCCCTCAACCAGCTCTGGGGCCTGCACTGGCCGGGCGAACGCCTTGAAGCCCTGGCCCTGCAGCTCGGTGCCGACGTGCCCTTCTTCGTGCGCGGCCTGCCCGCCTGGGTCGAAGGCGTGGGCGAACAGATCACGCCCATCGCCCTGCCCCCAGCGCTGCTGAACACACCGCTGGCCCTGCTCAAACCGCCCGCGGCCATCCCGACTTCGGCCATTTTTGGCAGCCCGTTGCTCAAGCGCGACACACCCCGTGCTACAGTCGCAGCCTTTCTTGCAGCGCCCATGCGCTACGGTCACAACGACCTGCAGGAGCCGGCCCAGGCCTGGCGCGCGCCCTTCGATGCGGCGCACCCAGACACCCAGGCCAGCGACGGCAGGGATGTGATCCACGCTTTGGGTGTCATGCAGGCTCGCTTCGGCAACAGCCGCATGACGGGATCGGGCAGCACAGTGTTCGCTTGGGTGGATGGCAACAACCCCCTCAACAGCACCTTGAGCGCCGACGACGTCACCGCACTGGCAGAGGCAGGCCCGCATGGAGGTCACTGGGTCGGTCGCGTGTGTCGCGTGCTGCCGCAACATCCTCTGCTGGACTTGGCTCCCCGCACCGCGGCGTGAACAAGACAGCCGAAGATTTTGCGCAACAGCTTGTCAGACACTCAAAAAACTGGCTATACTGTGAGGCTCTGATCAAGAGCAGCTTACAAGGTAAGCGAAGTGCAGAAAATGGCGCTGAAGCAGCAACATTGGATGTGTTTCGAAGACCTGTGTAGGGGAGTCGCCAAGTTGGTAAAGGCATCGGATTTTGATTCCGACATGCGAGGGTTCGAGTCCTTCCTCCCCTGCCAAATTTCAGACGGTCCAGTCTGAGCGCCACGCAAAAGTGTTGCGCAAGAATTGACCGCCGCCTGCCCCAAGTCGGCCGCCATGGGCGATGTCCGCTGGCAAGCTCTGGCATATGCCACCGTGGCCCTGAGCCACACTGGCTGCCAGACCTGCATGCCAGATTCGCTGAGGGGCACGGTGAAGGGCAGATGACTTTTTCAGCCATCACTGACACGCCCGCCATGCTTTCCGACACCGTACTGTTCACTGGCAACGCCAACCCGGCCCTCAGCCAGGAAATCGCCACCCACCTTGGCATTTCTCTGGGCCAGGCGGCCGTCGGCCGATTCTCGGACGGTGAAACCACGGTCGAGATCCAGCAAAACGTGCGCGGTCGCGAAGTCTTCGTGGTGCAGTCCACCTGCGCCCCGACCAACGACAACCTGATGGAACTGCTGATCATGGTCGATGCGCTCAAGCGCGCGTCCGCCCAGCGCATCACGGCCGTCATCCCCTACTTCGGCTACGCTCGCCAGGACCGCCGCCCGCGCTCCACCCGCGTGCCCATCTCGGCCCGCGTCGTGGCCGACCTGATGGAGACCGTGGGCGTCAACCGCGTCCTGACCATGGACCTGCACGCCGACCAGATCCAGGGCTTCTTCAACATCCCCGTTGACAACATCTACGCCTCGCCGGTGCTGCTGTCCGACCTGCAGGCCAAGAAGTACGAAGACCTCGTGGTCGTGTCGCCCGACGTCGGCGGCGTGGTGCGTGCACGCGCCCTGGCCAAGCAACTGGGTTGCGACCTGGCCATCATCGACAAGCGCCGCCCCAAGGCCAACGTCTCCGAAGTGATGAACATCATCGGTGAGATCGACGGCCGCAACTGCGTGATCATGGACGACATGATCGACACCGCCGGCACCCTGGTGAAGGCCGCCGAAGTGCTGAAAGACCGTGGCGCCAAGAGCGTGTACGCTTACTGCACGCACGCCGTGTTCTCCGGCCCGGCCATCGAGCGCATCAAGGCATCGCACCTCGACGAGGTCGTGATCACCAACACCATCCCGTTGAGCGAGACGGCCAAGGGCACGCCCAAGATCCGCCAGCTCAGCACCGCTTTCCTGTTCGCCGAAACCATCCGCCGCATCACCGACGGCGACTCGGTGACCTCCCTCTTCTCGGAACAGAACAACAACTTCTGATCCGGTTGTCCTTGCCTGCCTCGTCAGGGGCTGGCTTTTCAAAGCGCCTGGTCGCGGGCGCTATACCCACTTGGAGCACTCCATGAAATTCACCGCTTTCGAGCGCAATCTGCAGGGGACCGGAGCGAGCCGCCGCCTGCGCATCTCTGGCAAGACACCTGGCATCGTTTACGGCGCTGGCAAAGAGCCGAAAAACATCGAAGTCGACCACAACGCGCTGTACCACGCCATGCGCAAGGAAGCCTTCCACTCCTCCATCCTCGAGATGGAACTGGACGGCACGGTCGAGAAGGTCTTGCTGCGCGACTACCAGAAGCACCCGTTCAAGCAGATCGTGCTGCACGTGGACTTCCAGCGCGTGGACGCCACCACCCGCATCCACAAGAAGGTGCCTCTGCACTTCACCGGTGAAGCCGAGTCTCCTGCTGTCAAACTGGACAAGTGCATCATCAACCACGTCACCACCGAGCTGGAAATCGAGTGCCTGGCTGAACAGCTGCCCGAATTCCTGACCGTGGACCTGAGCAAGGCCGTCAAGGGTCAGTCTTTCCAAGTGGAAGACCTGGGCCTGGCTTCCCACATCAAGCTGGTGACGCACGGCCGCAAGGCCCCGACGCTGGCCACCGTGGTCGAGCCGGTGGAAGAGGTGATTGCCGCTCCCGTGGCCGCCGCCGAACCCGCCAAGGGCAAGAAGGGCAAGAAGTAATTCTTGCCAGATGGGCGCTGTGGCCATGCCGCAGCGTCCGCAGTCAAGCCCCGCTTTGGCGGGGCTTTTCTTTTGGTGCGTCCACTCCCGATAATCCACGCCATCATGATCAGACTGTTTGTTGGCCTGGGCAACCCAGGCGCCGAGTACGAAGACACCCGCCACAACGCCGGCTTCTGGTACATCGATGGCCTGGCGCGTCGCCTGGGCGTCTTCCTGCAACCCGACCGGGCGTACCACGGCCTGGTGGCGCGGGCCAACACGCCGCAGGGGCCGGTGTGGTTGCTGCAGCCCCAGACCTACATGAACCTGTCGGGCAAGTCGGTGTCGGCGCTGGCCCGCTTCTTCAAGGTCAACCCCGATGAGGTGCTGGTGGCCCACGACGAGCTCGACCTGCTGCCAGGTCAGGTGAAGCTGAAAAAGGGCGGCGGCCATGCGGGGCACAACGGCTTGCGCGACATCCATGCGCAACTGGGCAGCCCGGACTACTGGCGCCTGCGGCTGGGCATCGGTCACCCGGGCGTCAAGCACGAGGTCGCGGCCTTCGTGTTGCGCAAACCGCCACAGGCCGAGCGCGAAGCCATCTTCAAATGCATCGACCAGTGTCTGGACGCCACCGAAGCCTTCCTGCAAGGCGACATGGCCAAGGCCACCGCCACCGTGCATGCGGGACCGCAACGGCCCAAGCCGCCGCGCAAGGCGCCGGACGCCCCCACCGGCGAGCCGGCCTGAGCGCGCACCGCGACAAACACAAACAGAGAGGCCACCCCATGCACTGCCACCATTTGCGCACCTTCGTCGGTCTGGCCGCTGCGCTCCTGCTCGGGCAAGCCCAAGGCGCCAGCCCCTTGGCTGCACGCAGCGCATTGGGCGGCGACCCGCCGATCAAAGCGCCGGTCAAGGCGGCCTACCGCTGCACATCGGCCCAAGGCACGGTGAGCTACAGCCAGCAGCCTTGCGCCGCTGGCACCGACGGTCGCTTGGTGCAGGCGCAAGACGACCGCACCGAGGCGCAACGCCAGCAGGCCGAGGCCAACATGCACCGTGACCAGGCCATGGCCCACGACCAAGCCAGGCAAGCGCGCCGGCAGACCGACCATGCTGCGCACCCAGAACCTGCCAACCTGAGCGGCAAGGTCAGGCAAGTGGCGGTCGGGCAGCGCGAGGTGGACCGCCGCGGCGCAGCCACAGAATCACTGAAGCACAACCCCAGGCAGTTCCGGGCCAAAGCGCCCCGCAAGGCAGCGCGCAGCGCGTCATCGGCATCCTGATGCCCCGGGGGCTGGGCGCGACGGGCTCAGCCGACCGTCATGCGGGCTGCTGCGGTGTCGTGCCGTTGAAGTCAGTGTCCAGCGCGTTGCGCTCACGCACCTGCGCGCGCGCCAGGGCCTGCAGGCCTTCGTACTTGATGAGCAGTTGCTCGCGGGTCTCGGTGTGCAGCGGGTCCACCGGAATGCACTCCACGGGACAGACCTGCACGCACTGCGGTTCGTCGAAGTGGCCCATGCATTCCGTGCATTTGGCGGGGTCGATCACGTAGATCGTCTCGCCCATCGAGATCGCCTGGTTGGGGCACTCGGGCTCGCACACATCGCAGTTGATGCATTCGTCGGTGATCTTCAGGGACATGGCACTGCTTCAGAAAACCGCGCTCAAACCGCGCGGCGGGCCACGCGGGCGCTGAGGCGTTCGAGCACGCTGGGGGCCACGAACTTGGACACATCGCCCCCCAGCGAGGCGATTTCGCGCACGAAGGTGCCCGAAACAAACTGGTATTGGTCAGATGGTGTGAGGAACACGGTCTCGACATCGGGCATGAGCTGGCGGTTCATGCCGGCCATCTGGAACTCGTATTCGAAGTCGCTGACGGCGCGCAGGCCGCGCACCACGACCTTGCCGCCATGGTTCACCACGAAGTCGCGCAGCAGGCCCGAGAACGCGATGACCTCGACGTTCGGGTACTCGCTGGCCAGTTCCTTGGCCATGTCCAGGCGCTCTTCCAGCGAGAACATGGTCTTCTTGTGGTACCCCGCGGCCACCGCCAGGATGAGCTTGCCGAACAACTGGCTGGCGCGCCGCATCAGGTCGGCGTGGCCAAGGGTCATGGGGTCGAAGGTGCCGGGATAGACCGCGGTCAGCACGGGAGGCGTGTTCAAGCGAGGCTCCAAGGGAGGTGGGATCGGGCCTGGCAGGGCCGATGCGCGCAATGCAATGCGCAATCCACTGCGCAATTCGCTGCCCAGTGTACGGCTCAGGCAGCCGGCGGGGGTGAGGCCTCGGCGGCATCCACACGCTGGAACAGGTGAAAGTGCACCGCACCGGCGTGGCCATGGCGGTGGCAGCGCAGGCCCAGGGTGGCGTCGTCCCCCATGGCGTGGGGTGCTTCGACGTAAACCCAGCCGCCGGGCGCCACGCAGCGCACGGCCGCTGCCAAGGCGGGCTGGAAGAGCGCTTCGTCGAACGGTGGGTCCAGGAAAATCAGGTCGAAGGGCTGGGCGGTGGCGGCAGCAGTGAGGCTCGCGCCGGCTGACCGCGCCATCCAGGCCAGGGCATCGGCCTGCACCACCTGCACCTGGGGTGCTTTCAGGCGCTGCACCACGGTGCGCAAGGAGGCGGCCAGCGTCGCGTCGCGCTCCAGCAGCACGGCTGCAGCGCCGCGGGATGCGGCCTCCAGACCGAGGGCGCCGCTGCCGGCAAAAGCGTCGAGCACGCGCCAGCCAGTGAGGTCCTGGCCCAACCAGTTGAACAAGGTCTCGCGCACCCGCGAAGAGGTGGGCCGCAGGCCCGCAGCAACGGGCACCGGCAGTGGCGTGCGCTTCCACTGGCCGCCGATGATGCGGACTTCCTGCGCTGCGGTGCGCGCCACGGACTGGGCGGCACGGACCTGGCGGTCGCGAACGTCGTCGGAAGGCTTCGGGGGCGTGCGGCGCATGGAGGACATCTGGAGGGTGGGCGGGATTGTACGAAGCCCCACGCCTACAATCCCAGGCATGTTCAGTTTCATCAAGAAAAAGCTCGGCTGGGGCAGCGCACAGGACGAAAGCAAGGCTTCGACGGATCAGGCTCAGCCTGCTGCGACGGAAACCGTCCCTGTCGCCCCTGTCGAATCGCCCTCCCCGGTCACGGCAGCGGCGTCCACGGCCGGGCCCGTCCCGGCTCCGGCGCCAGCAGCACCAGCGCCCTTGGCGCCCACCCAGACCGCCGCGCCAGAAGCAAGGGCAGGCGCCTCCGAGCGCCGCTCCTGGCTGGACAAGCTGCGCGCCGGCCTGCGCAAGACGGGCTCCAGCATCGCCCAGGTGTTCACGGGCACGCAGATCGACGACGCGCTCTACGAAGAGCTGGAAGAAGCCCTGCTGATGGCCGATGCCGGTGTGGCCGCCACGGAATTCCTGCTCACCGACCTCAAGCGCCGCGTGAAGGAAGCCAAGGCCACCGACCCGGCCCAGGTCAAGGGCCTGCTGGTCGAGGCCATCACCGAGTTGCTGCAACCGCTGGAGAAGAGCCTGGAGGTCGGCACGCACACGCCCACGGTCATCATGGTGGCCGGCGTCAACGGGGCGGGCAAGACCACGACCATCGGCAAGCTCACGCGTCATCTGGCCGACGCCGGTCAGCGCGTGCTGCTGGCCGCGGCCGACACCTTCCGGGCCGCGGCACGCGAGCAGTTGCTGGTCTGGGCCGACCGCAACCGCGTGGACATCGTCAGCCAGGAGGGCGGCGATCCGGCAGCCGTCACGTTCGATGCGGTTCAAGCGGGTCGTGCGCGTGGCTGCGATGTCGTCATCGCCGACACGGCCGGCCGCCTGGCGACGCAATTGCACCTGATGGAAGAGCTGCGCAAGGTCAAGCGCGTCATCGGCAAGGCCATGGACACGGCCCCGCACGAGGTGCTGCTGGTGGTCGATGGCAACACAGGCCAGAACGCGCTGTCTCAGGTCAAGGCTTTTGACGAGGCCCTGGGCCTCACGGGCCTGGTCGTCACCAAGCTGGACGGCACGGCCAAGGGCGGCGTGCTGGCGGCCATTGCGCTGTGGTCACGCCAGCGCCAGAGCCCGGTGCCGGTGTATTTCATCGGGGTGGGCGAGAAGCTGGAAGACCTGCAGACCTTCCAGGCCCGCGAGTTCGCCCAGGCCTTGCTGAGCTGATCCCCAGCGCGGATTCCCGGCGCGCCGGGTCGCGCTCGGGCGCGCTCAGCCGGACTCAGACGCGCTCGACGCTGCGCGCCTCCAGGGGCATCCGCCCCGAATCGTCCGCGTCAAGGTCGTCGAACCAGGTCGAGGGCGGCGGCTCCTTGCGGTCGTGGTCGGCGCCGGTGGCCGCCCAGTCGTCCATGGCATCGTCGAGCACGACGTCGATGGCGCGTTCGTCCACCGAGAGGCCGCGCAACTCGCCCGCACTTTGCATGGACGCCACCACCGCGGCGGCTTCGGCATCGCGGCGCGCCAGGTGGGCATCGGCCGCGCCCACGGACCCCGCGCCCTGCACCGCCGAGCCCAAGATGGCCTCACGCGCCACCACCGGCCCGGGCAATGCCCCTTCCAGCCACACATGCACCGGGATGCGGGCGCCATGGAGCACCCGGTCCATGCGGGCATGCCGCCGTTGGGCACGTTCGTTTTCGCGGGACAGCGGCTGGCGCACCTCGACCACGGCGACCACCTGGGACGAGGCGTCGCACACCACCAGGTCGGCGCACAGCGACCCGACGCGGCGCAGCCATTCGCTGTAGGAATTGCGCGTGGGCACCTTGATGAAGCGGGCCACGGGCACCTGGGCCAGCACCATGTGATCGGGCAAGGCCTTGCGCAGCACGTGGTAGGCGTCGCGCTCGGACGTGGTCAGCACGCGGGTGGAGAGGGGCTCCCAGTCCATCAGGGTGTCGAGCTGCTCGTCGCTCAGGGGCTTGCCGCGTGGTTTGCGGCGCACGTCGCGGGCGTCGCGGGCATCACGGCCATCGCCCGTCGAAGCACCGCCACGGCTGCCGCCTCGGGGCGCAGGCGCCTGCGACTGGCGGTTGCGGACCCACCACCACGCCGCTGCCAGACCGGCAGTGCTCATGCCCGCCAACAGCACGGGCCAGTTTGACACCACATCCATCTTCGGGCCTCTTTGAAACGCTTCGACCACAGAACCGTGCGGGTGCAGCCACCCGCTTGACGCTGTTTTCGGCGCTGGGAGGCCCCGCTGAAGCGCCTGCATCGAGGTGCTACAACAGTCACACACGCTAACAGGTGGTGTGCGCGCTGTGGGGCGGGAGTGTGTCCGGCTGTATCGGCTGCGCGCTCAGCGGCCCATGCCAGGCATGCCCTTCATGCCACCCATGCGCTTCATCATCTTCATCAGGCCGCCGCCGCGCATCTTCTTCATCATGGTCTGCATCTGCTCGAACTGGTTGAGCATGCGGTTGACCTCCTGGATCTGCACGCCCGCACCCGCGGCGATGCGGCGCTTGCGGCTGGCCTTGCTTTTGCCGTCCATGAGCAGCGAGGGCTGGCGGCGCTCCTTGGCCGTCATCGCGCAGATGATGCCTTCCATGCGGCGCATGTCGCGCTCGGCCTTGCCCATGTCGGCCTGACCGGCCTTGGAGGCCAGCTCGGTGGGCAGTTTGTCGATGAGGCCCGACAGGCCGCCCATCTTCTTCATCTGGCTGATCTGGGACAGGAAGTCGTTGAAGTCGAAATCGACGCCGGACTTGACCTTCTCGGCCAGCTTTTGCGCGGCCTCGATGTCCACGCCCTTTTGCACTTCTTCGACCAGGGCCACGATGTCGCCCATGCCCAGCACGCGGCCGGCATGGCGCTCGGCGTCGAACACTTCCAGGCCATCGATTTTTTCCGACACGCCGGCGAACTTGATGGGCACGCCCGTGATCTGGCGCACGGACAAGGCCGCACCGCCGCGCGAGTCACCGTCGAGCTTGGTCAGCACCACGCCGGTCAGGGGCAGCGCGTCCTTGAAGGCCTTGGCGGTGTTGACCGCGTCCTGGCCCTGCATGGCGTCCACCACGAAGAGCGTTTCCACCGGGTTGAGCAGCGCGTGCAGCTCCTTGATCTCGGCCATCAGCACTTCGTCGATGGCGAGGCGGCCGGCCGTGTCGAACAGCAGCACGTCGAAGTAATGCTTCTTCGCGTGGTCGATGGCGGCCAGGGCGATGTCGCGCGGCTTCTGCTCCGGCGTGGAGGGGAACCATTCGGCGCCGGCCTGGGCCGTCACGGTCTTGAGCTGCTCGATGGCCGCGGGGCGGTAGACGTCGGCCGAGACTGTCAGCACCTTTTTCTTGCGCTTTTCGATCAGGTGCTTGGCCAGCTTGGCCGTGGTCGTCGTCTTGCCGGCGCCCTGCAGACCGGCCATCAGGATGATGGCGGGGGGTTGCACGGCCAGGTCGATGTCGGCGATGCCCTCGCCCATCGTGGCGGCCAGCTCTTTCTGGACGATGCTGACCAGCACCTGGCCCGGGGTCAGCGAAGACACCACCTCGGCGCCCAGGGATTTCTCCTTGACGCGGGCGATGAAGTCGCGCACTACGGGCAAGGCCACATCGGCCTCCAGCAAGGCCATGCGGACCTCACGCAACATGTCTTGCACGTTGGATTCGGTGATGCGCGACTGGCCGCGCATGGTTTTGACCAGGCGACTGAGGCGTTCGGTGAGGTTGGAGGCCATGGATGAAGCGCGGAGCTCTCGTAAACTGATCGCATGATTTTATCGCCCACCTTCTGGCCCAGCAGCATCGCCGTCGTGGCTTATGCGCTGGCCACCCTCTGGCCAGCACGTTCTGAAGACGCCTGCACCGTCAATCGGGCCGTTCGCGGCGCCCTG
Organism: Aquabacterium sp.; assembly: GCA_023266355.1. Lineage (GTDB taxonomy): Bacteria > Pseudomonadota > Gammaproteobacteria > Burkholderiales > Burkholderiaceae_C > Aquabacterium. The sequence continues at coordinate 136,648 of JAHFQM010000008.1, read as the reverse complement.
CTGCTCGGCTGGCTGGCCCAGGGTGTGGCCATCGCGCTGGACGTGCTGTCGCTGGACAGCCCCTTGCCAGGCGCGCGTTTCGGCTTTGCGCCGGCGCTGTCGGTGACCGCCTGGCTGGTGCTGGCCGTCTACGCCATCGAGAGCCGCCGCCTGGGCCTGCCCGGCCTGCGGCGCAGCCTGGCCTTGCTGGCCTTGGGCACCGTGGTGCTGGCCTGGCGCTTCCCCGGGCAAGCCTACGTGAGTGCAGGCAGCGCCTGGGCCCCGCTGCATTGGCTGACCGGTTTCGCGTCTTATGGCCTGATCGGTGCGGCCCTGCTGCACGCGGCGCTGCTGCAACACGCCGAACGCCGTTTGCGCGCAGGCACCGGCACGGCCTCCGGCCAGATCCCGTCCGGTGTGCGGCCCAAAGGCCAGGCCCTGGGCATGCCTTTGCTGCGGCTGGAATCCCTCACGCTGCGCTTCGTGGGCGCGGGCTTCGCCATGCTGAGCCTGACGCTGTTGCTCGGAGCCACGTTCGCGCCCTGGCGCTGGGACCACAAAACGGTGTTCTCCGTGCTGTCCTGGGCGGTCTTTGCCACGCTGCTGGTGGGGCGTGCACGCTTCGGCTGGCGCGGCAGGCAGGCCATCCGCTGGCTGGTGGCCGGCTCGACGCTGTTGTTGCTGGCCTACGTGGGCTCGCGCTTCGTGCTGGAGATCATCCTGCACCGACCGGTGGTGGCGTGATGGGGGCCCTCTTGAAATACCTCCTGCTGGCCCTGGTCGTGCTCTGGTTGCTGTACTCGCCCGCGGTGCGTGGCCGCTTGCGCGGGCAGCCTCGCCACAAGGCCGACAGCGGCAAGCCCACGGGGCGCCCTGGCAACGAGGGTGGCCAGCCCGCGAAGCCCGCCCAAGCCGACCGCATCGAGCCCTGCGCGCACTGTGGCGTCCACCTGCCGGTGTCGGAGGCGCTGCACGACATCGGCGGGCGCGTGTACTGCAGCGAAGCACACCGACTGGCCGGCCCCCGCGTCTGAGCCATGCCCACCCACACGCCCTCGACCTCGCCGCCCTCGCAGGCGCCAAACGACTTCGCTGACACCGCACCCCGCACAGGGCAGAACGGCACCGATTCCTGGTTTGGCGGCCCGTGGCTGGACGAGCCCACCGGGGGGGCCAGCCCCGTCAGGCCCTCCGACGCCACCACACCCTATTTCTTCCGCGTTTACCGCGCCTTCCTCACGGCACGGGCCACCCTGGCCGTGATGCTGATCTTGCTGCTGGGCGCCTTGTGGACCATGGGCACGCGCTCGCCACCCTGGGTGTGGGGCATGGCCCTGGGCTACGCCACGCTGGCATGCGCGGTGTGGTGGTTGCCCAGCCAGCGCCAACGGGCCTCTGACCAGCAACTCAGCCTGCGCCCCCGTCAGGCTCTGGCCAGCGTCGGCGTGGACCTCGTCTTCTTCGCCGCCCTGCACTACCTGACCGGCAACAGCTTCAACACCCAGGCCCTGCTGGTGCTGCCCGTGCTGATGGCCGCGGTGCTGATGCCGCGCATCATGGCACTGGGCACGGCCGCCGCAGCCACCATCAACCTGCTGGCCGCGGCCTGGGTGCAGGCGCTGGACGCCGGCACCATGACCACCCTGATGACGCAGGCCGGCCTGACGGGCGTGGGCCTCTTCGTCATCGCCGTCCTGGCCAACGAACTGGCCATCCGCCTGGCCCGTGAAGAGCGCAGCGCGCGCGGCAGCATGGAGCTGGCGCGCCAGCAGGCCGAGCTCAACCGCCTGGTCATCGAGGAAATGAGCGAAGGCGTGATGGTGGTGGACCGCCAAGGTCGGGTGCGCACCGCCAACCCGGCCGCACGGCGCCTGCTGTCCGCCCGCAGCCAGACGCCGGCCGCGCCTTTCCAGCTGCGCGGCGTGCCGGCCTGGGCCCCTCTGGTGCACGCCATCGAGCACGGTCTGAACCGCCCGCTGAAGGCCGAAGGCGGCCAGGAAGTCCGGCTGCGCTTCGACGACCACAGCCTGCGCGACCTGCGCCTGCGCGTGCGCTTCACGCGCGGCCACCCCGATCAGCCCGACCATGCCCGCGAAGAGATGTGCGTGATGCTGCTCGAAGACCTGCGCACCGTGCGGGCCCGCCAGCGCCAGGACAAGCTCGCGGCCATGGGCCGCATGTCGGCCGGCATCGCGCACGAAATCCGCAACCCGCTGGCGGCCATCGCCCAGGCCAATGCCCTGATGGCCGAAGATGCCACCCAGCCCGACGCCCACCCCGCGCAGGCGCGCCTGACCCAGATGGTCAGCGACAACGTCGCACGCCTCAAGCACATCGTCGACGACATCCTGGCCGTCGCGCCCGGCCTGCGCCCACCTGCACCGGTCATCGACCCGGTGGAAGCGGTCATGGCCATCTGCAACGAATGGCGCTCGGCCCAGGGCCTGCATGCCGGCGAGGACAGCCTGCTGGACATCGACCTCGGCGGCGTGCCCCGCGCACCGACCTCGCCCAAAGTGCGCTTCGAACCCGAGCACCTGCAGCGCGTGCTCGTCAACCTGCTGGACAACGCCTTGCGCTACCAGTCGGGCCAGCCGGGCGCCCTCCTCGTCACCCTGCGCTGGCTGCCGGGTGGCGCAGCTGGCGGCGTGCTGATGCTGTCCGTGGCCAACGACGGCGAAGCCATGTCGGCCGACACCGAGCGCTCCCTGTTCGAGCCCTTCTTCTCCACCAGCAGCCGCGGCACCGGGCTGGGCCTGTATATTTGCCGTGAGCTGTGCGAGCGTCATGGCGCCAGCATCGACTACCGCCAGCACCCGCCCAGCGTGCGCCACCGCAACGAGTTTTTCCTGACGATGCCCGTGGAGCAGACCGGAGCTGCCGCCTACGCCCCATGACCTCCCCCACCGCCCACCGCCTGCTGGTCGTTGACGACGAGCCCGACCTGCGCACGCTCTACGAGCTGACCCTGCTGCGCGAAGGCTACGACCTGGAAACCGCTGCCTGCGTCGAAGACGCCTGGCAGCTGCTGCAGGAGCGCAGCTACAGCGTGCTCATCACCGACATGCGCATGCCCGACGGCACCGGCCTGGACCTGCTGCAGCGCCTGGAAGCCGCTGGCCGCACCGAAAAGACCATCGTCATCACCGCCTACGGCTCGGCCGAGAACGCGGTGAGCGCCCTCAAGGCAGGCGCCTACGACTACCTCACCAAGCCGGTGGACCTCAAACAGTTCCGCGCCGTCGTGGCCTCGGCCCTGCGCGACGCGGAGGCCCAGGCCCTGATGGTGCGCGAGCCCGTCTCGGCGCCGCTGGGCCTGCCGGTGCCTGCCACAGTGGCGGCCAGCCCCGCCCATGCCAAGGACGCCGCACACACGCCGCCCAGCGCGCCGCCCAGCGCCCTGGCCAAGCTCGCTGGCCACAGCAGCGCCATGCAGGACGTCCGCGTGCTGATTGACAAGGTCGCGCGCAGCATGGCACCGGTGCTGGTCTGGGGTGAATCGGGCACCGGCAAAGAATTGGTCGCGCGCGCCATCCACGATGTCAGCAGCCGCCACGCCCGCCCGTTCGTGGCCGTGAACTGCAGCGCCATCCCCGAGCAATTGCTGGAAGCCGAGTTCTTCGGCTACCGCAAAGGCGCGTTCACCGGCGCCGCCGAAGACCGCGAAGGCTTCTTCCAGGCGGCCCACGGTGGCACCCTCTTCCTCGATGAAATCGGCGACCTGCCCCTGGCCATGCAGTCCAAGCTGCTGCGCGCCATCCAGGAGCGCAGCGTGCGCGCGGTCGGCGCCACGGCCGAAGTGCCGGTCGATGTGCGCATCGTCAGCGCCACCCACAAAGACCTGCAGGCCGAAGTCGCCGCCCAGCATTTCCGCCAGGACTTGTACTACCGCCTCAACGTCATCCAGATCAGCTTGCCGCCGCTGCGCGAGCGCCTGGAAGATTTGCCCATCCTCTGCCAACGCATCCTGGCGCGCATCGCCACCGAGTCGGGCCTGCCCACCACCCCGGCCTTGAGCACCGATGCGCTGTCCGCCCTGATGCACCAGCGCTTTGCCGGCAACGTCCGCGAGCTGGAGAACATGCTGCACCGTGCCGTGGCCCTGAGCGGCCACCCCACGCTGGAGCCCCAGGACCTCGGCGTCAGCGCCTGGCTGCCCGGCCAGGCCTCAGCGCACACGCCCCCCACCCCTGAGGCCCCCGCATCCCCAACGGCGGCGGCGACCTCTGCCGCACCACCAGCGGCACCCCACACCGCGTCGTCCGAACCGCCGTCCCCGAGCGCCCAGAACGCCCCACTGCCCCGCGACCTCGTGTCGCACCTCGACGAGGTCGAGCGCGACATCCTCGTGCAGGCGCTGGAAAAGCACCGCCTCAACCGCACGGCTGCGGGCGCCAGCCTGGGGCTGTCCCTGCGCCAGATGCGTTACCGCATGGCGCGCCTGGGAGTGCAGGTCACCGAACAAGGCGTGCTGCTCGGCGAGCGCTGCGAGCCCGACGCCGATGCCGACTGAGCCCCAACCACCGTCGCGCGGCGACGCCTGGCACGGCGGCTGGCACACCCAAGCCATCCATGTGCCCTCGCCCAATGTCGGGCCGCGCCCGGACGGCGTCGCCATCGACCTGGCCGTGGTGCACTCCATCAGCCTGCCGCCGGGCCAATACGGTGGCGACCACATCGAGCGCCTGTTCACCAACACGCTCGACTGGGACGCCCACCCCTATTTCGACCTCATCCGCGGCGCCGAGGTGTCGGCGCATTTCGTCATCCGGCGCGACGGCCAGTTGCTGCAGTTCGCCTCGGTGCTGGAGCGCGCCTGGCATGCCGGCCGGTCGCACTGGCAGGGCCGCGACAACTGCAACGATTTCAGCGTCGGCATCGAACTCGAAGGGTTGGAGCACACGCCCTTCGAGGCCGCGCAATACGAGGCCCTGGCGCACCTGCTGCAAGACCTCGCCGGGGCCTGGCCCATCGCCCAGGCCGTCGGACACGAGCACATCGCGCCCGGCCGCAAGCAAGACCCCGGCAAGGCCTTCGACTGGCCCCTGCTGGCGCGCCTGACAGGGTGGCCTGCGGAGCGTTTTCCGCCCTCCGCGTTGTTGGATTCCAGCAGCTGAATCAGCGCTTTCCCGAGTTTTTGACAGAGCGCGCTTGCCGCCCTCCAAAAGGACGCTATAGTCGCCTCCAGACACTACGGGTAGTGCTTCACAGCCACCCAAACACCAGATATAGTGTTCTGAGTCATGGGCGCCCGACCACCCCAGGCGCCTCGCACAGCCAGAATTCAGCTCAAACCCCAGCCCGCACCCAGGCAGCACCCCAGCCAGTTTTCGCCGGGTCAACACCCAGCGCGAAGGCTTGCTTCTCAGGAAGGCCATCCCATGCAAACGTCCACGCCCAGCACCCTGTCGTCCAACCCATCTGCGTTCACTGGCGCCGCCTCCGATGCGGCCCAGCAGCCGCGCCAGTCGGCCTACGCCGCCTACCAGATCATCCGACGCAACGGTGCGGTCGTCTCGTTCGAACCCAGCAAGATCGCCGTCGCGCTGATGAAGGCCTTCCTGGCCGTGCACGGCACCCAAGGCGCGGCCTCGGCCAGCGTGCGCGAAACCGTGGACGGCCTGACCGAAGCCGTGGTGCGCGGCCTGCTGCGCTCGCGTCCGGGCGGCGGCACCTTCCACATCGAAGACATCCAGGACCAGGTCGAACTCGGCCTGATGCGCGGTGGCCACCACGAAATCGCCCGCGCCTACGTGCTCTACCGCGAGCGCCGCACGCAAGAGCGCGCCAAGCAGGCCACCGAGCAGCAAGTCGCTGCACCGGCCCTGACGGTCATCGACCGCGGCCAGCGCGTGCCCCTGGACAGCGCCGCCCTCCAAGCCCTGATCGAAACCTCGTGCGAAGGCCTGGGCGCCGACGTGCAAGCCGGCCCGATCTTCGCCGAGACCCAGCGCAACCTCTACGACGGCGTCGCCATCGACGAGGTCTACAAGGCCGCCATCCTGGCCGCCCGCACCCGCATCGAGCACGACCCGGCCTACACCCGCGCCACCGCCCGCCTGCTGATGCACACCATCCGCCGCGAAATCCTGGGCGACGAGGTCACGCACGCCGAAATGGCCACGCGCTACGCCGACTACTTCCCCACCTTCATCAAGAAGGGCATCGAAGCCGAACTGCTGGACGAAAAGCTCGGCCAGTTCGACCTGGCCCGCCTGGGTGCCGCACTGAAGTACGAACGTGACCTGAACTTCGACTACCTCGGCCTGCAGACCCTGTACGACCGCTACTTCCTGCACGTGCGCGACGCCCGCATCGAAATGCCCCAGGCATTCTTCATGCGCGTCGCCATGGGCCTGTCGCTCAACGAAATCGACCGCGAAGCCCGCGCCATCGAGTTCTACGAACTGCTGTCGTCCTTCGACTTCATGTCGTCCACCCCGACGCTGTTCAACTCGGGCACCCGCCGCTCGCAGCTGTCGTCGTGCTACCTGACCACCGTCCCTGACGACCTCGACGGCATCTACGAGGCCATCAAGGAAAACGCCCTGCTGTCGAAGTTCGCTGGCGGCCTGGGCAACGACTGGACCCCGGTGCGCGCACTCGGCTCCCACATCAAGGGCACCAACGGCAAGTCGCAAGGCGTCGTCCCCTTCCTCAAGGTGGTCAACGACACGGCCGTGGCCGTGAACCAGGGCGGCAAGCGCAAGGGCGCTGTCTGCGCCTACCTGGAATCGTGGCACCTGGACGTCGAAGAATTCCTGGAGCTGCGCAAGAACACCGGTGACGACCGCCGTCGCACCCACGACATGAACACGGCCAACTGGATCCCCGACCTGTTCATGAAGCGCGTGATGGAAGGCGGCGAGTGGACGCTGTTCTCGCCCGCCTCCTGCCCCGACCTGCACGACACCTTCGGCCAGGCCTTCGAGCAGATCTACACCGCCTACGAAGCCAAGGCCGACCGCGGCGAGATCAAGCCCTTCAAGCGCGTGAAGGCCACCGACCTGTGGCGCCGCATGCTCTCGATGCTGTTCGAGACCGGCCACCCCTGGATCACCTTCAAGGACCCCTGCAACGTGCGCTCGCCCCAGCAGCACGTCGGCGTGGTGCACTCGTCCAACCTCTGCACCGAGATCACGCTGAACACCAACGGCGGTGAAATCGCGGTGTGCAACCTGGGCTCGGTCAACCTGGCCCAGCACATCAAGGACGGCGCCATCGACGAAGAGAAGGTCAAGAAGACCGTGCGCACCGCCATGCGCATGCTCGACAACGTCATCGACATCAACTACTACGCCGTCAAGAAGGCGCGTGACTCCAACCTGCGTCACCGCCCCGTCGGCCTGGGCATCATGGGCTTCCAGGACGCGCTCTACCAACTGCGCGTGCCTTACGCCAGCCAGGCAGCCGTCGAGTTCGCCGACCGCTCCATGGAAGCCGTCTGCTACCACGCCTACTGGGCCTCGACCGTGCTGGCCGAAGAGCGCGGCCGCTACAGCAGCTACCGCGGCTCGCTGTGGGATCGCGGCATCCTCCCGCTGGACTCCGTGAAGCTGCTGGCCGAACAGCGCGGCGGCTACGTCGAAGTGGACAGCAGCGCCACGCTGGACTGGGACGCCCTGCGCGCCCGCATCAGCCAGTTCGGCATGCGCAACTCCAACTGCGTGGCCATCGCCCCGACCGCCACCATCTCCAACATCATTGGCGTGGACGCCTCGATCGAGCCTTGCTTCGGCAACCTCTCGGTGAAGTCCAACCTCTCGGGCGAGTTCACCGTGGTCAACGAGTACCTGGTGCGCGACCTCAAGAAGCTGGGCCTGTGGGACGACGTGATGGTCATGGACCTCAAGCACTTCGACGGCTCGCTGCGCCGCATCGACCGCGTGCCCGAAGACCTCAAGGCCCTGTACGCCACGGCCTTCGAAGTCGAACCCGTGTGGCTGGTCGAAGCCGCATCGCGTCGCCAGAAGTGGATCGACCAGGCCCAGTCGCTCAACATCTACATGGCCGGCGCATCGGGCAAGAAGCTCGATGAGACCTACAAGCACGCATGGATTCGTGGCCTCAAGACCACCTACTACCTGCGCACCGTGGGTGCCACGCACGCCGAGAAATCCACCGTGTCCCGCGGCCAGCTCAACGCCGTGTCGAACATGGCTGGTGGTGGCTTGAGCGCGACTCCTGCAGCGCCTGTCGAAGCCGCACCGAGCGTGTCTGCAGCCGACATCGAGGCCGCAGCACTGCCCGCCACCGACATGAAGTTCTGCTCCATCGACAACCCCGATTGCGAAGCCTGCCAGTGACATCACGATGAACCCGAAACCCGCATGCCATCGGCCTTTCAAGGCGATGGCATGCGGATCGCGATGAGGTGAAAGGACCGCACACGAGTCACTTCGGGGCGGTCCTTCATGCTTCATTCGATGCGAGCCCGCAACAACCTCGGGCCCTTCATGTCAAGAAGTGCTTGGTGTTTTTAACAACACCCTTCCATAATCCGATTCCATAGGAAGTTCACCATGCTGGTCTGGGAAGACGAATCGTCCAACGCCTCTTCAATGCCTCCTGCTTCCGTGCAAAACGCCAACAGCGCAGCACGGAACACGCCGTCGTCACCGATCGCTGAGCAGATGACCCAAGGCATGACGCAAGGCCTGCAGCCGGCCACCATCGGCGCTGCACCTGCCGCAGCCCGCCGTGTCAACGCCGCCGACAAGCGCATCATCAACGGCCAGACCGACGTCAACCAGTTGGTGCCGTTCAAGTACAAGTGGGCTTGGGAAAAATACCTCGCCACCTGCGCCAACCACTGGATGCCCCAAGAGGTCAACATGTCTCGCGACATCGCCCTCTGGAAAGATCCCAACGGCCTGACCGAAGACGAGCGCCGCATCATCAAGCGCAACCTCGGCTTCTTCGTCACCGCCGACTCGCTGGCCGCCAACAACATCGTGCTGGGCACCTACCGCCACATCACGGCGCCCGAATGCCGCCAGTTCCTGCTGCGCCAAGCGTTTGAAGAAGCCATCCACACCCACGCTTACCAGTACATCGTGGAGTCGCTGGGCCTGGACGAGTCAGAGATCTTCAACGCTTACAACGAAGTCCAGTCCATCCGCGACAAGGACGAGTTCCTGATCCCCTTCATCGAAGCGATCATGGACCCGAACTTCAAGACCGGCACCCCCGAGAACGACCAGACGCTGCTGAAGTCCCTGATCGTTTTCGCCTGCCTGATGGAAGGCCTGTTCTTCTACGTCGGCTTCACGCAGATCCTCGCCATGGGCCGTCAGAACAAGATGACCGGTGCTGCCGAGCAGTACCAGTACATCCTGCGCGACGAGTCCATGCACTGCAACTTCGGCATCGACCTGATCAACCAACTCAAGCTCGAAAATCCGCACCTGTGGACGGCCGAGTTCAAAGCCGAGATCAAGGCGCTGTTCCTGAAAGCCGTCGAGCTGGAATACCGCTACGCCGAAGACACCATGCCGCGCGGCGTGCTGGGCCTGAACGCCTCGATGTTCAAGGGCTACCTGCGCTACATCGCCAACCGCCGCGCCACCCAGATCGGCCTGGAGGAGCTCTTCCCCAACGAAGAAAACCCCTTCCCCTGGATGAGCGAAATGATTGACCTGAAGAAGGAACGCAACTTCTTCGAAACCCGCGTCATTGAATACCAGTCGGGCGGCGCCCTGTCTTGGGATTGATCCTTGGTCGGCCACAAAGAGCAGACGGGATCCCTCAGGACATGCGCCTCCGGCCTACCCCATTCACCACACCGCGTCCAGATCCTAGGGGGCGTCGGGTGGTGGATGCCTGTGTTGCATGCTGCAGCACAGCGCTCTTTGTAACTTGATCAAGGAGATACGTATGGCAACTGCGAAAAAAGTGGCGCCCAAGAAGGCAGCCCCGGCCAAGAAGGCCGCTGTGAAGAAAGCTGCACCCGCCGCCAAGAAGGTTGCTGCGGTGAAGAAGGCTGCGCCCGCCAAGAAGGCAGCCCCCGCAGCCAAGAAGGCCGCAGTGAAGAAGGCAGCCCCTGCCAAGAAAGCTGCCGTCGTCAAGAAGGCCGCTCCTGCTGCCAAAAAGGCCGCAGTGAAGAAGGCAGCTCCTGCCAAGAAGGCTGCCGTCGTCAAGAAGGCCGCTCCTGCTGCCAAAAAGGCCGCAGTGAAGAAGGCAGCGCCCGCCAAGAAGGCCGCTGCGGTCAAGAAGCCGGCCGCGAAGCCTGCTGCCAAGCCCGCCGCCAAAAAGGCCGCCGCCAAGAAGCCTGCCGCTTCCAAGCCTGCCCCTGCGAAAAAGGCCTCGGCCCCCGCAGCCAAGACCACGCTGAGCCCTCAGGCAGCCTGGCCTTTCCCGACCGGCAACAAGCCCTGATGCAGCGCGTCCGCCTCGGTGGACGCTCCGCACCCCAACCCGGCCTCGGCCGGGTTTTTTCATGGCGCCACACATGGCTCACACGCGGGTGCACACGCCTGCGAAGGGCGCCCAGCCCGCATCGCAAAAGCCCATGCCAGATCGCGGCAAAGCGCCCCGTGCACAGCCTGGATGGCGAGGCAGCACCCCTCAATCAGGCGCTAGCCCATGGGCGAGGCCATCGGTAAAGTCATTGGCAGGTTGTCGATGCATCGCCCCGATGGCAACCGCGTGCTGTCACCCGGGGCCCAGGAGACGACCATGTCCGCCGAACGCCAAGTTGAACCGACCGCCGCTCAGGTGGCCGAGATGCAAACGGCCCTGTTCAACCTGCGAGATGGTCTGATGCGCCTGAAGATGTCCCTGCTGGAACTCGCCAGCATGACGGACGAAGAAGGCCAGCGCCTGGCCGCCGCAGAAATGCAAGCCCTGATGACGCGCCTGCGCGCCTGAGCCTCAAACCAATCCAGCCAGCGCAAACCGCGGCGCCCCTCGACTGGGGCCTGCGCACCGCTCAGAACCACATGCGCTGCAGCATCTTCTGCCGGTCCATGAACTGGTGCTTGAGGGCACCCAGCACGTGCAAAGCAAACAGCACGTAAAACCCATCGGCCAGCAACTCGTGCACTTCACCGAAGATGCCGTGCAGTTGCTCTTTCAACGCGGGCTCCAGCCCCATGATGAAACCGATGCGCGGCCAGGGCACCATGCCAAACAGGCTCATCGGGTGCGTGGCCGCATCCTTCCAGGCTGAATCGTGCAGCCAGCCCGACAGCGGCATGGCCAGCAACAGTGCATACAGCCCGATGTGGCCCAGCTTCGCGGCCAGACGCTCCCAGGGCGCCAGCGCATCGAGCGCAGGCGGGCGGTGACCCAGGCGCCACAGCAGGCGCAGGACAAACAAGCCCAGCACGGTGATCCCGATCGATTTGTGGGTGTCAATGGCCAGGCGCACACGCTCGTCCGGCAGTTCATCGACAATCCAGATCAGGACGATGTTGCCCAGCATCAGCACCGCCATGACCCAATGCAAAGCAATGGCGATGCCGCTGTAACGGTTGTTTGGCTGAGATGACATCCTGACACGACCTTGTCTGATGCAGGCGCGATGATGCCTGCTTAGACTGCAAGCATACCGAATCCGAATGGCGGCCTCTCCTGCCATGTCTCTCACCTCTGACACCATGAACGCCAGGCCGCCATCCACCCTCACCGAGGCTCTGCTGAGGAACTCGCCGCGGTTCAGCCGCCCGGGCACCCCTTGGCAGGCCATCGCGGTGCATGGCAGCGTGCTGCTGCTGTGGGCCTTGCTGCTGTGGGCGGCTTTCCATCAACACAGCGCACTGGCCTGGTCGGTGGGGGTGGTCTATGCCGCCTATGACACGGCCTTGCTCTTGTTCGTGGCCTGGCAGACCCGCGACCTGCGGCGGGCCATGGCACCGGCTCAGGCCAGCAGCCTCGCCACAGCGTCGACCACCCAGGCCAGCCTGGGCGTGATCGTGGCCGCGCACAACGAGGCGGCCGTGCTGCCCGTCACCCTGCAAGCCCTGCTGACCCAGACCGATCGCCCCGACCAGATCATCATCGCGGACGATGGCTCGAGCGACGGCACGGCCGAGCTGCTGGCCCGTCAGTACGGCCTGCTGGCGCCACCGCCGGGCTGCCTGAGCGGTGAAAGTGCCACGCATTCGGGCCTGTTCTGGCTGCGCCTGCCCCATGGCGGCAAGGCACGCGCGCTCAATGCCGCCCTGCAGCTCGCTCACACCGACACGGTCATGACCGTCGATGCCGACACGCTGCTGAACGCGGGCGCCGTGGCCGCGGTCCGCGATGCTTTCCAGCGCGAAGCCGGGCTGGTGGCGGCCACAGGCGTCATCACCCCGGTGTGCGGCGACAGCCTCTCCGGCCGCATCATGGAAGGCTTCCAAACCTACGAGTACATCCGCAACTTCCTGTCGCGCCACGCTTGGTCGCGCTTCAACAGCCTGCTGCTGGTCTCGGGCGCCTTCGCGGCCTTCCGGCGCGAAGCGGTGGTGCAGGTCGGCGGCTTCGACCCCGACTGCCTGGTCGAAGACTACGAGCTCATCCACCGCCTGCACCGCCATGCCCACCAGCACGGCCTGAACTGGACGGTGCGCGTGCTGCCCCAAGCCCAGGCCCGCACGGATGCGCCCAGCACATTGATGGCTTTCCTGCGCCAGCGCCGTCGCTGGTTTGGCGGCTTCCTGCAAACGCAGTACTGGTACCGCGACATGGTCGGCAATCCCGCGCATGGCAAGCTGGGCACGCGCATGCTGCCGGTCAAGGCGGCCGACACCCTGCAGCCGCTGTACGGCATCACCGCCTTCCTGTTGCTGCTGGGCTTCCTGTGTGCGGGGCGCTTCAGCGTGGTCCTGCCCGCGCTCAGCGTCATCGGCATCAAAACCTTCATCGACCTGATCTACCACCTCTGGTCGGTCCGTTTGTACCGGCAATGGGTGGGCGACACACGGCGCGGCAGCTTCGTGCAAGCCCTGGTCGCGGCCCTGGCCGAACCCTTCACCTTCCAACTGCTGCGCCACACGGCCGCGGCCTGGGGCTGGTGGTCGGTGCTGACAGGCAAGTCCCAATGGGGCGTTCAGGTCAGGCGCGGGCTGGCTTCGGCCTCGCGCATGCCTTAAGCTACAGGGTTGGGCGAAACCTTCGCCAGCACCCATTCAGCACCCCCATGGCACAGTACGTTTTCACCATGAACCGCGTCGGGAAGATCGTTCCCCCGAAGCGGCAAATCCTCAAAGACATCACCCTGAGCTTCTTCCCTGGCGCCAAAATTGGCGTGCTGGGCGTGAACGGCTCGGGCAAGTCCACCTTCCTGAAGATCATGGCGGGCGTGGACAAGGACATCGAGGGCGAAGCCGTCCCGATGCCCGGCATCAAGATCGGCTACCTGCCCCAGGAGCCGCAGATGAACCCCGATCAGACGGTGCGCGAAGCCGTGGAAGAGGGCATCGGCGGCGTGCTGGCTGCCAAGAAGCGCCTGGACGAGGTCTATGCCGCTTACGCCGAAGAAGACGCTGACTTCGACGCCCTGGCCGCCGAACAAGGCGAGCTGGAAGCCATCATCGCCGCCGGTGGTTCCGAAAACACCGACTTGCAACTGGAGCTGGCCGCCGACGCCCTGCGCCTGCCCGCCTGGGACGCCGTGATCGGCAACCTCTCCGGCGGTGAAAAGCGCCGCGTGGCGCTGTGCCGCCTGCTGCTGTCCAAGCCCGACATGCTGCTGCTCGACGAACCCACCAACCACTTGGACGCCGAATCGGTGGACTGGCTGGAACAGTTCCTCAGCCGCTTCAGCGGCACCGTGGTGGCCATCACCCACGATCGCTACTTCCTGGACAACGCCGCCGAGTGGATCCTCGAACTCGACCGCGGCGCCGGCCACCCCTACAAGGGCAACTACTCCGACTGGCTGGACGCCAAGGGCAAGCGCCTGGAAGCTGAACAGAAGACCGAAGACGCCCGCGCCAAGGCCCTGAAGGTCGAACTGGAATGGGTGCGCAAGAACGCCAAGGGCCGCCAGGCCAAGAGCAAGGCCCGTCTGGCCCGCTTCGAAGAACTGAGCGACGTCGAATACCAGAAGCGCAACGAGACGAACGAGATCTTCATCCCCGTGGCCGAGCGCCTGGGCAACGAAGTCATCGAGTTCAAGAACGTCACCAAGTCCTTCGGTGACCGTTGCCTGATCGACAACCTGAGCTTCAAGGTGCCCGCAGGCGCCATCGTCGGCATCATCGGCCCCAACGGCGCCGGCAAGTCGACGCTGTTCCGCATGATCCAGGGTGTCGAGACGCCGGACAGCGGTGAAGTCGTCATCGGCAAGACCGCGCAGCTGGCGTTCGTGGACCAGAGCCGCGAAGGCCTGGCCGCCGACAAGACCGTGTGGCAGGACGTTTCCGGCGGCCTGGACAACATCATCGTCGGCAAGTTCGTGATGCCCTCGCGCGCCTACATCGGCCGCTTCAACTTCAAGGGCAACGACCAGCAAAAGCTGGTGGGCAACCTGTCGGGTGGTGAACGCGGCCGCCTGCACTTGGCCAAGACCCTGGCTCAGGGCGGCAACGTGCTGATGCTCGACGAACCGTCGAACGACCTGGACGTCGAAACCCTGCGCGCGCTGGAAGACGCCCTGCTGGAGTTCGCAGGCTCGGCCATGATCATCTCCCACGACCGCTGGTTCCTCGACCGCATCTGCACCCACATCCTGGCGTGTGAAGGCGACTCGCAGTGGTTCTTCTTCGACGGCAACTACCAGGAGTACGAAGCCGACAAGAAGAAGCGCCTCGGCGAAGAAGGCGCGCGCCCGAAGCGCGTGCGCTTCAAGCCGATCCGCTGATCGCGCACACGCTCACAGAGGCCTCACAGCCTCCCCACCCAAGCCCGCTGTCAGCGGGCTTTTTTCTGACAACTTCACCCCAAGGAGGGCTGCCCCCCGAAAAGGGCGGGCCCACAATCGGTCACTTCGGGGGCTATCCCTAATGGGGACGCCCGGGTGGCGCAGGTGGGCCCAGATAGAATTTCCCGAGCACCTTGGGTGCAAGCCGCACCCCACACACACAAACACGATTCTTGCTGGAGACACTAGATGATCGCTCGGATGACACGCCTGCTCACCGCCACCGCACTGGCCGCTTCGGCCCTGGCCATGGGCGGCTGCGCCTTGATCGAATCGAACGTGAGCGGCACCACCCTCTCCATCCTGGAAGACGGCTTCACGCCGCCCACGCTCCAGATCGGCGACGTGGACATGGCCTGCAGCTTCTCCACCGTCAACACCCCGCTGGTGGGCGCGGCCCGCAACTTCTACGGTGACCCGTCGCTGATGGAAACCGTGCTCCTTTCTTCGGCCGGTGTGTGCTCCGAGAACCAGGCGCTGAACGAAGAAATGCGCTACCTGCGCGCCTCGCGCGAGAAGCGCTCCGACGAGGCCCTGGACGCCCGCATCGCTCAGAAGCGCCTGCTGGCCCTGTCCGCCGACCGCCAGTACACCGCCTTCATGCGCATGAAGACCAAGCTGGAGCAGAAGTACTTCTTCAAGTACGGCACCAACTGCCCGGCCTTCAAGCGTGACTTCGACGAAATGGTCTACCTGCTGGGCTCGGTGGCCGGCCTGCAAGCCATGCAGAACGACATCGCCGCCCAACAAACCGTGGGCGTGCCCACCGACACGGCCCCGCTGGTCGAGCGCGCCATGGGCTGCCTGGACAACGCCAAGTGGTGGGGCACCCCGCAGGCCGCGCGTGCCGTTGTCTGGAGCATCATCCCCGGCGGCGCCGACGGCAAGGACGTCAAGGGCACCTTCGACGCCAACATGACCCTGGCCGAAGCCAAGGGCGTGCGCCTGCCCCACGTGATGGCCGCCGTGGCCGCCCAGTCGTCCGACGACCAGCCCCGCCTGCGCGAAGTCATCAAGCGCTTCGGCACGGCCAAGGACTTCAAGGTCAACAAGGACTACCGCCTGATCGACGCCATCGCCCAAGCCCAGCTGCAGAACATCTCTGACCGCATGTGGACCCAGGCCACCGGCACCCGCACGCCCATCAATTCGCTGGGCAAGTTCTGGGACGACAAAGCTGGCGCCGACATCGACGCCGACAGCTTCCTGAAATGATCCCCACGGGCGGGGCGCCTGTCATCTGACATCCCCGCCATCCGAATTCGGGAATTCCCTTCCCCCGCTTGTGTGGTATGGGGTTTACCTGAGGACACACGTATCCAGATATAGTTACAACAAGAAGTTCCAGACCGCTTTGGCGGTCATGAGAACCGCCACGCCAGTTGGCACAGCCGGGGGCTCTTGCATGTCAAGGCCCTTGTGTTTTTTGCACCGAGGAGACTTCATGAAGTTGGTCAATACGATGGGCAAGATCGGCACCGCTGTGCTGATTTCGACGGGACTCGCTGCCACAGCGCAGGCAGGCCAAAAGGTGTGTGTGTATGACTTGCTGGGCACGTCCGGCGACCTCTTCAACATGGCCAAGGACTATGTGGTCGCCATGCAGAAGCACGGCGCCACGGTCGAGCTCAAGGGCTACACCGACGAACGCGTCGCCTCGGAAGACTTCCGCACTGGCCAGTGCGACGGCCTGATCGCCACCGCCTTCCGCACCCGCCAGTTCAACGCCGTGGCCGGCTCCATCGACACCCTGGGCGCCACCACCATCGTCAAGGACGGCAAGATCGACATCGCCGACAGCTACGAGGTCGTGCGCAAGGTCATTCAGACCTACACCGCCCCGCAAGCCGCCAAGCTGATGGTCGAAGGCAACTACGAAGTCGGCGGCATCATCCCCCTGGGCGCGGCCTACCCCGTGGTCAATGACCGCAAGATCAACACCGTCGAAGCCCTGGCTGGCAAGCGCATCGCCTCGTTCGACTACGACAAGGCCCAGGCCGTGATGATCCAGCGCATCGGCGCGCAGCCGGTGTCGGCCGACATCACCAACTTCTCGACCAAGTTCAACAACGGCACGGTGGACATGATCGCTGCGCCGACCATGGCCTACAAACCGCTGGAGCTGTACAAGGGCATCGGCAAGAACGGTGCGATCGCGCGCTTCCCCATCCTGATCCTGACCTACCAGGTCATCCTCAACAAGACCAAGTTCCCCGATGGTTTTGGCGAGCATTCGCGCCAGTACTGGCTGGGCCAGTTCGACCGCGCGATGCAGTTGATCCGCCAGGCCGACGCCAGCGTCCCGCCCGGCACCTGGATGGACCTGACCCCCGAGAACTCCTACAAGTACACGCTGATGCTGCGCGAGTCCCGCATCGACATCGCCCAGAAGGGCCTGTACGACAAGCGTGGCCTGAAGGTCATCAAAAAGATCCGTTGCAGCGTGAACCCGGGCGACCCGGAATGCGCGACCAAGTCGGAAGAAGACTGGAAGTGACCTCCTGACGCCGCAGGGGTGTGGTTCACCACACCTCTTGCACGGCCCCTTTCCTGAAGGCTTGCCTGCCCGGGCATCCTGTTCCCTGAAGCCCCATGAACACCCCTCCCTCCCGCCAGATCCTGGGCCGGACCTTCTCCGAATGGTTCTCCAGCCTCCCTGTCTTCGCCCTGCTGCTGCTGACCCTGATCATCGGCACCGGTGAAATGGTCCACGGCCAGCTGCTCAAGCTGGGTGAGTCCATGTTCGGTGACCCGCCCGCACAGGTGCAGTACTTCATGCTGCGTGCCGAGCCGTCCAAGCCCGAGTGCAACCCCAACATCAACATCGATGCCGAAGTGGCCAAGCAGTCGGCCGCCGCACCGGCCAAGGCCGGTGGCGATGACATCGACGACCTGTTCGGCGATCAGAAGGCCGGTGACCCGGCCGTGGTGCGCAAGGCCGTTGAGCAGGCGCAGCAGATCTGCAAGTTCAAACACGACTTGTACGAAAAGGTCTTGCAACACCAGACACCGCAGGTCAAGGCCTACCGCACGCTGGAAACCAGCTTCTTCGGTCTGTTCCAGATCGGCACGGACAACCGCTCGCTGATCCTGTTGTTGATGGTGGCCATCGCTGCCGTGACCACCACGCTGGGCTTCCACCACATCGGCATCCGACCGGGTCACTACACCAAGGACTACCTGCTGCAGTCGGCCTCGCAGGTGGTGTCGTCCGGCCTGCTGCTGTACTCGACGGTGCGCTACTACCAGATCCTCAATGGCTCTGGCGTGCCGGTGGAGCACCCGCTGCTTCATTACATCTGGATGGCGCTGTTCGCTGTCCTGCTGCTGATCAACCTCAAGCGGGTGGTCATGCCGGTGAAGTCCGCCTTCGGTGAGGGTGACTGGACAGGTGCGTTCCTGTCGATCCCGCTGTACGCCCAGATGGCCACCGTCGCCGGTGTGTACTTCCTGATCAAGGGCCATGACGCCGGTCTGGCGATCTACATCAACCAGTTGATGGAGCTGCCCAGCATCTTCATGAACCTGGGCCTGTTCATCTGGTCGGGCATGCTGCTCAAGCAGAGCCGCATCGTGGACCTGTTCATGAACATCCTGCGCCCCTGGAGCCTGTCGCCCCAGATGCTCACCTACATCATCCTGATCGCAGCGGCGTGGGCCACGGCCTACACCGGCGCATCGGGCGTGTTCGTGATCGCCGCGGGTGGCATCATCTACCACGAGGTGCGTGCCTCGGGCGGTTCGCGCCAGTTCGCGTTGGCCGCCACCGCCATGTCCGGCTCGCTGGGCGTGGTGTTGCGCCCTTGCCTGCTGGTGGTGCTGATCGCCGCGCTGAACAAGCAAGTGACGACCTCGGGCCTGTACCACTGGGGCTTCTACGTCTTCCTGCTGACCTCGACGCTGTTCTTCCTGGCTTCGCAGATGCTGCGCACCCAGAAGGCCAACATCGAGTCGCCGCTGGTGGCCCTGCCGGCCATGCTGCGCCAGATCGTGCCGACCATCCCCTACCTGATCGTGGTGGCCGTGGTGGTGTGGCTGTACGAGTTCCTGCTGGAAACCAAGCTCAACGAGATCACCGCCCCGACCATCATGCCGGTCATCCTGCTGATCATCCTCGTCTACGACAAGATGACCAACCAGGGCAAGGCCGAGCTGACGCCGGACTACGCCAGCCACCGCCAGGAGGGCGTGGAAAAGTCGATCCGCTACGCGACCAACGAGACCATCGGCCACATCGGCGCCCTGTTGAGCCTGATGACGCTGTCGCTGGCCATGGGTGGCGTGATCGAGCGCTCGGAACTCATGGGCTTCTTCCCCAAGGTCTTCGAGAACCACTGGACCGCGATGACCTTCCTGGTCGTCACCAAGGTGCTGCTGGGCATGATCATGGACCCGTTCGGCGCCGTGGTGCTGGTGTCGGGCACGCTGGCCCCGATCGCCTACGCCAACAACATCGACCCGCTGCACTTCTGGATGATGGTGCTGGTGGCCTTCGAGCTGGGCTACCTGCTGCCTCCCGTGGCCATCAACCAGTTGCTGACCCGCCAGGTCATTGGCGAAGAAGAGGTCAATGCGGCGGACAGGGAAGTCAAACACCTGGGCTTCTACCGTCGCTACGAGCGCTGGATTCTGCCGCTGGCCGTGATGACGGTGGGCCTGGCGGTGGTGTCGTACGCACCGCTGGCCGTGCACGACTTCCCCGAGCTCAAGGCCATCGCGGACTGGTTCCCCAAGCCACCCCAGTGAGGTCACAGTGAGGTAGCTGGGCGGCCCTGACCGGGGCTGGCCTCTGCCACAACAGCCCGGTTGATGCACCACGTGTCAGCCGGGTTTTTTCATGGGCGCACGCACCTCTGCGCACAGGGCCGCGATGGTATGTTCCAAAGCATGAGCCCGTTTTCGTTCCTGCGCTGGCGTGAGCGCACCGCACGTCCCATCCGTCTGACGATCCTGGCCTGCAGCTGTGGCCTGGCCCTGCAGGCATGCAGCAGCCTGTCGCCGCCCAGCACCGCATCCACAGGCGGCACGCCCGCAGGGGTCGGCGCCATCGGTGCTGCGCCAGGTGCTGGACAGGCAGGCCAGGCCCTGCCCTTCGAGGTCGTCACCAAGGGTGCTGAACGGCAGGCCGGCTTGCTGCCGATCTGGAAGCGCCAAGACAAGCTCTGGATCGAACTGTCGCCACAGGTGTTGGGCAAGCCCCTGTTCCTGTCGCCCAAGCTGGCCACCGGCATTGGCGAGGCCGGGGTGTTGGGCGGACTGATGCAAAGCCGCTACGCCCAGGTTGGCCGGCCGCAGTGGGTGGAGTTCCGCAAGGTGCAGCAACAGCTGCAACTCGTGGCCGTCAACTCGGCCTACACCGCGGCCAGTGGCACGCCGCAGGCCAAGGCCGTGCAGGCGGCGTTCTCGCCCAGCCTGCTGGCAGCGGTGCCGCTGGCCAGTGCGCCCGATGCCAAGACCGGTGCGGTGCTCATCGACGCCTCGGCACTGTGGCTCAACGATGTGCTGGGCATGGCCTTGCAGCTGCAGCGCAGCTACCGGCAAAGCTACGGCTTCGACGCCCGACAGTCCACCGTGAACCAGGCCCGCAGCAGCGACAACGCCGCGGTGTTCGAGGTGGCACAGCATTTCGCCACGGCCAGCATCGCTGTGCCCACGCCCGGCGCACCGCCCGGAGCGCCCGTGTCCACCGTGCCCACAGCGGTGCCTGACCCGCGCAGCCTGTTCGTCACCGTGCACTACACCTTGACGCCGCTGCCCGAGCAGCCCATGGTTCGCCGCAAGGCCGATCAGCGCGTGGGCTACTTCACCAGTTCAGTCGCTGACTTCACCGACGACCTGGCCCGCACGCCCCGCCAGCAGTTCATCAACCGCTGGCGGCTGGAGAAGAAGGACCCCAGCGCGCCCCTGTCCGCACCGGTGCAGCCCATCGTCTTCTGGCTGGACCCCACCCTCCCGGAAGCCTACCGCGCGACCATCACCGAAGGCGTGCTGGCCTGGAACTTGGCCTTCGAAGCCATTGGTTTTCAGAACGCCATCGAAGTGCGCACGCCACCGACCGATCAGGCCTTCGACACCCTGCAAACCGGCCACGCCTCCATCCGCTGGATGACGAACGCGCAGCCGGCATTCGGCGCCATCGGGCCCAGCCATGTGGACCCGCGCTCGGGCGAAATCCTCGACGCCCACATCGCTTTGGAGAGCCTGTCGTCGCGCGCCATCCGGGCGGTGCGCAGCCAGTACCTCTCGGTCTCGGCGCTGCAGCTGGACGGCCAGGCCGATCACGCAGCGGCTGACAAGGCCCGAGGCCAGGCGCTGCAAGGCGATGCAAATGCAAATGCACATGCACATGCACAAGCACACGCTGCAGACGATTTCTGCCAGCACGCCGACACCGCCGCCGAGCAGCTCACGCTGGGCCTGGACGTGCTGGCCGCACAAGGCGCGCTGGACCCTGACAGCCCCGAGGTGCGCGCCTTCGTGCTGGCCTATCTGAAAGACACGACCATGCACGAGGTCGGGCACACGCTGGGCCTGCGGCACAACTTCCGCGCCTCGCGCTGGCGCACCGCCGCCGAACTGGACGACCCCGTGCTGACCCGCACCCACGGCAACAGCGCCTCGGTGATGGACTACGCGCCCATGAACCTGCCGGCACCGGGCAAGACCATCGAACAGGGCGGCGCGCCGTTCCAGACCACCCTGGGCCCATACGATTTCTGGGCCATCGCCTATGGCTACAGTGCGCTGCCGGCCGAGGCATCTCAAGCCGAGCAGGCCCTGCTGGCCATCGCCGAGAGCAGCGCCGCCCCGCAAGAGGCCGAGGCCCTGGCCTACGGCACCGACGAAGACAACCTGCTGGGCGTGGACCCACAAGCTTTGACCTTCGACCTGGGCCGTGACCCCGTGGCCTTCGCAGACCGCCGCATCGCCATCGTGCAGGACCTCTTCCAGCGCCTGGACCGCCGCGTGCCCGCCCCGCGCGACGACGCCAACCTGCCGCGCCGCGCCGTGGGATATGGCCTGCGCGAACTGGCCCGCGTCGGCCAGGTGCTGATGCGCCAAGTGGGCGGTGTGGTGACCCGCCGCGATGCCCCGGGCAGCCGACGCGATGTCATCGACCCCCTGCCCGCCAGCGCGCAACGCGAGGCACTGGACCGGCTGGTCGGTCATTACCTGGCCCCGCAAGCGCTGGGCCTGCCGCCCGGCCTGCAACGCCGTCTGGCGCCTGATTTCCTGGAACTGCAGGATGCCGCTGGCACGGGCCGACTGGAAGTGTCCGTGGCGGAGCTCCAACTGGCCCTGCAACGCGGCGTGCTGGCCCCGCTGATGAGCGAAGGTCTGGCCGAGCGCCTGCTGGACAACCGCGACAAAACCACCGACAGAGAGCCCCATCCGCTGCTGCCGCAGGAGGTGCACGAGCGCCTGGTGCGGGCCATCTGGACGACGCCCACGTCCCAGCGCAGCGATGCACAAGCCGCCGAGCGCCAACGCAACCTGCAGCGCGAGCACGTCAACCGGCTGGCCGCGATGTGGCTGCGGCCAGCCAGCGACCGCGCCGACGTGCGCGCCCTGGTCTGGCAGCAAGGTCAACAGTTGCAGCGCTGGTTGACCTCGGCGAGCCGCCGTGCGACCGACGCCACCACGAAGGCACACCTGAAGGCCTGCCTGGAGACGCTGCAATCGGCCTTGCGCGCCAACGTGGTCCGCGCGGGCGGCTGACACCGCGCCCTCCCCCCATTGGAGCGAAGCCGGCCTGCGCCATCAGGCCCCACAATGTCGGGCTTGAGCGAAGCCGCATGGCCCCATGGACCCGAACCCTCTGAACGAACTGTTCTCCGCCGCCGGCCCGCTGGCCCGCGCCTTCGATGGCTACTGCGAACGCCGCGAGCAAATCGAAATGGCGCAGGCCGTGCAAGCCGCCATCCGCGACGCCCGCACCGTGGTGCTGGAGGCCGGCACCGGCGTGGGCAAGACCGCCGCCTACCTCGTGCCCGCGCTGATCGAGGGCGGCAAGGTCATCGTCTCCACGGGCACCAAGGCCCTGCAAGACCAGCTCTTCCACCGCGACCTGCCCGCCGTGCGCGATGCCCTGGGCGTGCCCGTCAAGGTGGCCTTGCTCAAAGGCCGCAGCAACTACCTGTGCTGGCACCACCTCGACCGCACCAACCAGGACGCCACCCTGCTGGCCAGCAAGCAAGAGGTGCGCGACCTCAGCCTCATCAACCGCTTCGCGCCCGTGAGCACCCACGGCGACAAGGCCGAGTGCCCCACCGTGCCCGAGCACGCCGCCATCTGGGCCCGCGTCACCTCGACCCGTGAGAACTGCCTGGGCAGCGACTGCCCGCGCTACGCCGACTGCTTCGTCGTCAAGGCCCGCCGCGAAGCGCAAGACGCCGACGTCGTCGTGGTCAACCACCACCTCTTCTTCGCCGACCTGATGCTGCGCGAAGAAGGCGTGCCCGAGCTGCTGCCCAACGCCCAGACCATCGTCTTCGACGAAGCCCACCAGCTGCCCGACACGGCCACACTGTTCTTTGGCGAGTCGGTGTCCACCGCCCAGGTGCTGGACCTCGTGCGCGACACCCTGGCCATCGGCCAGGCCCAGGCCCGCGACGCCGCGCACTGGAACGAGCTGCTGGCGCCGGTCGAGCGCGCCGCCCGCGACCTGCGCCTGTGCTTCGGCCCGCAAACGCAGCGCACGGCCTTGCCCCAACTGGGCAACGACCACCTGCTGCGCCCCACGGTGGACCAACTGCAAGAGGCCCTGTACGCCCTGCGCGAGGTGCTGGACCACCAGTCCGAACGCGGGCCCGACCTCGCCAACCTGCTGCGCCGCACCGAGCAGCTCATACAGCGCCTGGCCGCTTGGGGCGCGCCCGAGCGGGCCCATGAGCCTGAGCTGTGCTGGGTGGACGTCGGCAGCCACGGGGTGCAGTTGCACCGCACGCCGATCTCCGTCGCCGATGTGTTCCGCCGGCAACGGCTGGGCCTGGGTGCGCAAGCCGGCACCCAGGCCAGCGCGGCAACCGCGGCAGCTGCGGAGGACGCCGACACCACGGCCGAAGACGCCACCCACGAAGCTGAAATGGTGCAGGCCTTCGCCGCCACCGACGATGGCGACTCGGCAGACGATGGCAGCGATGACCTCCAGGCACTCATGGCCGGTGGCGACGGTGCCGGGCACGCCGGACATGCCTCCGCGACAAACAACTCCGATGCCGACGAAGACACCGGCATCGCCCCCCCGCCACGCCGTGCCTGGGTGTTCACCTCGGCCACGCTGGCCGTCAAGAACGACTTCAGCCACTTCACCGAGGCCCTCGGCCTGGAAGATGCCGAATGCGCGGCCTGGTCCAGCCCTTACGACTACCCGGCCCAGGCCATGCTGTACGTGCCGCAGGGCCTGCCCCTGCCCTCGGATGCCGGCCACACCGAGGCCGTGGTCGATGCCGCCCTGCCCCTGATCCGCGCCAACCGAGGGCGCACCTTCGTGCTGTGCACCAGCCTGCGCGCCGTGGCCCGTGCGGCCGACCGCCTCAAGCAGATCTTCCAGGAAGCCGGAGACCCCTTCCCCGTGCTGCAACAAGGCGATGCGCCCCGCCCCACGCTGCTCGACGACTTCCGTCGCGCCGGCAATGCCGTGCTGGTGGGCAGCCACAGCTTCTGGGAAGGCATCGACGTCAAGGGCGATGCGCTCACGCTGGTCGTCATCGACAAGCTGCCCTTCGCGCCGCCCGATGACCCGGTGCTGGCCAAGCGCCTGGAGCTGCTCGGCCAGTCGGGCGGCAACCCCTTCATGCAGCACCAGGTGCCACAAGCCATCATCGCGCTCAAGCAGGGTGCGGGTCGGCTCATCCGCTCGGAGACCGACCATGGCGTGCTCATGATCTGCGACACCCGCCTGATCGACAAGCCTTATGGTCGCCGCATCTGGCAGAGCCTGCCGCCCATGAAGCGCACACGTTCGCAAGACGAGGTCGTGGCCTTCCTGGCCACGCTCTGACGCCCGCGCGCCGGCTCACACTTCCAGGTTGTCGATCAGGCGCGTGTTGCCGATCTTGGCGGCCACCAGCGTGACCAGCGGCGTGGCGCCCAGGCCCGCGGCCAGCTCCTCGGCCGTGGCGGGGTGCAGGTCCTTCTGACGGCGCACCATCACGTAATCCGGCGCCCAACCGCGCTGGCGCAGCTCGGCCATGGCGGCGTCTTCCCACTGCTGCAGCAAGGCGGGCGTCAGGGCCTGGGCCGCACGCGCTTGCGACTGGATGCCACGCAGCAGGCGGATCAGGGTCAAGGCTTCTTCGCGCTCGGCATCGCTGAGGTAGCCGTTGCGCGAGGACAGGGCCAGGCCGGCCTCGGAACGCGAGGTCTCGCCCCCGACGATCTCGATGGGCAAAGCCATCTGCGCCACCATGCGGCGGATCACCATGAGCTGCTGGTAGTCCTTCTTGCCGAAGACGGCCACGCGCGGCTGCACGATGTTGAAGAGCTTGTGCACCACGGTGCAGACGCCGGTGAAGAAGCCGGGGCGGAAGGCGCCTTCGAGGAGGTTGGCCAGAGCGTCCGGCGGCACGACCCTGTAGCCCTGCGGCTCGGGGTAGAGCTCGGCCTCGTCGGGCGCGAACAGGATGTCGCAGCCCGCGCCGGCCAGCAGCTCGGCATCGCGCGCCAGGGTCCGTGGGTAACGGTCGAAATCTTCGTTGGGCCCGAACTGCAGGCGGTTGACGAAGATGCTGGCCACCACCGGGCTGCCGCTGCCAGCCACCAAGGCACGGGCCTGGCGGATGAGGGTCAGGTGCCCTTCGTGCAGGTTGCCCATGGTGGGCACGAAAGCCGGACGCGGTGGGGCCAGGGCCAGCTCGGCGCGCAGCTCGGCGCGCAGCTCGGCGAGGGTGTGGATGGTTTTCATGTGGACGTCAGGCGCATTCAGTAGCCGTGCAGCGCTTCGTCGGGGAAGCTGCCGTCCTTGACGGCGGCCACATAGCGGCGCACGGCGTCTTCGGCCGAGCCACCTTCCGCAGTGAAGTTGCGCACGAAGCGGGGCAGCTTGCCACGCGTGAAGTTGAGCATGTCGTGCAGCACCAGCACTTGGCCGGCCGCGGCCGGTCCGGCGCCAATGCCGATGGTCATCATGCCGGGGTTGTCGGCCTGGACCTGCGTGGCCACGGCCGAGGGCATCAGCTCCAGCACCATCATGGCGGCACCGGCTTCGGCCAGCTCGCGGGCGTGCTTGCGCAGGGTGTCGGCACCGGCCGGGTCACGGCCCTGGATGCGGTAGCCGCCCAGCGCGTGCACGCTCTGCGGGGTCAGGCCCAGGTGGGCGCACACGGGGATGCCGCGCTCGGTCAGGAAGTGCACGGTCTCGGCCGTCCAGCCGCCGCCTTCGAGCTTGACCATGTGGGCACCAGCCTGCATCAGGGCCACGCTGCTGCGCAGGGCCTGCTCGCGGCCTTCCTGGTAGCTGCCAAAGGGCAGATCGCCCACGACCCAGGCCGTGCGGTTGCCTCGCACCACGCAGCGGGTGTGATAGACCATCTCGTCCAGGGTGACGGGCACCGTGCTGCTTTGGCCCTGCACGATCATGCCGAGTGAGTCGCCCACCAGGATGCTGTCCACGCCAGCCTCATCGACCAGGCGGGCGAAGGTGGCGTCATAGGCCGTCACCATGGCGATTTTCTCGCCCTGGGCGTGCATCTCGCGCAGGCGGTGCAGGGTGATGGGTTTGCGCGACGCGGCAGCAGCAGCGGCGGAGGCGGCGGTGGTCATGCGGGGCTCCTCGGACAAAGTGGGGCCGATTCTAGGCGCACGTCACTCGGTCTGCAGCGGTGCGTAAGCAAGGCGCACGTAGATGGGCGCAAAGGCCTCGGCCTGGGTGATCTCGATGAGGCGCTCGCGGGCCAATTCGAGCATGGCGATGAAGGTCACCACCAGCACCTGCGAGCCGCGGGTCACGTCGAACAGGCCTTCGAACTCGACGAAGCGTTGGCCTTGCAAAGCCCGCAAGACCATGCCCATGTGCTCGCGCACCGAGAGCTCTTCGCGGCTGATGGTGTGGTGGGTGTGCAGGCGGGCGCGCTGCAGGATGTCCATCCAGGCTTCGCGCAAATCGACGACCGTGACCTCCGGGTGGTGCACGGCGATGGACGGGTCGCTGTGGGCTTCGACACGCAGGAAGTCGCGGCCCAGCAGGGGCAGGCGGTCCAGGCCGGCCGCGGCCAGCTTCATCTGCTCGTACTCGATGAGGCGGCGCACCAGCTCGGCGCGCGGGTCTTCGGGCTCGGCGCCATCGTCCGTCTTCTTGGGCGGCAGCAGCATGCGAGATTTGATCTCGATGAGCATGGCCGCCATCAGCAGGTACTCGGAGGCCAGCTCCAGGTTGCTTTTGCGGATCTGATCGACGTAGGCCAGGTACTGGCGCGTGAGGTCGGCCAGCGGGATGTCGAGGATGTTGAAGTTCTGCTTGCGGATCAGGTAGAGCAGCAAGTCCAGCGGGCCCTGGAAGGCTTCCAGGAAGACCTCCAGCGCGTCCGGCGGGATGTAGAGGTCGGTGGGCAGGTTGAACAGCGGCTCACCATAGAGCCGCGCCACCGCCACATGGTCCACGACCTGGGGCAGCGCAGGCGCACCCGCGACGTCCAGCGCCTGCAGCGCGGCATCGCCGTCGCCCAGCACCTCGGGGTTCACCGCGCGGCCTCGGGCAGGGTTCAGCCCTTGGTCTGGTAGACGTAGGGCTTCTGGGGCACGCGGGCTTCGCTGAACTCCTGCTGGGCGGCGCGGTCTTGCGCGCGGTCCCACAGCAGGGAGCGGCCTTCGCGCTGGCGGGCTTCCAGCTGGGGGTCACGCTGCTTGAGGCTGTCGATGAACTGCGTCGCGTCGGACTTGTACGGTTTCCAGAAGAGCGGCATGGTGCGTCCAGGGTCAAGGAAGAGACAACCCGGCATTTTAGCCGGCACGCGCCGCCACGCGGGAGAATGTCGGCCATGCAAGAAATCGAGCTGAAATTCCAGATCCCGGCCGAAGCGCTGGACGCCGTGCGCACCGAGCTGGCACGGCTGGCGCCCGACCAGGCTCTGCCCGCCCCCCTGATCCTGCAAGCCGCCTACTTCGACACGCCCGACCGCCGCCTGGCGCAGGCGCGCTCGGCCCTGCGCGTGCGCCGCGAGGGCGACGACTGGGTGCAGACGCTCAAGGCCGCGGGCAGCCACACCATGGTCCGCGTGGAAGACAACCGGGCGACCCCGCCACCACCCGCAGGACAGCCGCTGGCCCCTCGCCTGAGCCTGCACGCAGGCGGCCCGGCCGAGGCTGCGCTGCGCCAGTCGCTGGCCTGGCAGCCCGAGCAGGATGCAGACGGCGCGCGGTGCGGCCTGGTGCAGCTCTACGCCACCGACATGCGGCGCACCCGCGTGCAGCTGGCCGTTGGCGCAGGCACCCTGCACGAGGGCGTGGTCGAACTGGCCCTGGACGAAGGCGCCATCCTGGCGGGAACAGGGTCTGCGCAGCGCAGCGTGCCCGTGCGCGAGTTGGAGATCGAGCTCATCAGCGGCCACCCGCAGGCCGTCATCGACGCGGGGCGCGACTGGGTTCAGCGCTTCGGCCTCTGGCTGGACACCCAGACCAAGGCCCACCGCGGCGACCGCCTGGCGCGATGGGCCGTCGATGGCGATGCCAGTGCCGCGCTGCCAGAGTCGTTCCAGCCACGCCCTGCCCGCCTGCCTGCCACCGGCCTGGCCTCGCTCAGCGCCGAAGCCGCTTGGCGCGCGGGCGTCGAGGCCTGCCTGGCCCACATCACCGCCCACATGAGCGAGCTGGCCGGCCTGCCGGACCGCCATCCAGGCGATCTGTCCGCCGCCGCCCCGGTGGCTTACCAGTGGCGCCGAGGCCTGCGCCGCCTGCGCGCCCTGGGCCGCTTCGTCGCGGACACCCAGGCCCATGGCACGCCGCTGAACCTGTCGCCCGTGGCCCACCTGGCCCTGCAGGCCGCCTGCGGCCATGCCGCGGTGCTGGCGCGGCAGCTCGGCCATTGGCGCGACCAGGACGCGCTGGCCTGGATCCCACGCAAGCTGCAGCAGCTGGGCCTGCCAGCCCTGCCTGTGCCCACGCTGCCTGCCCCGCCTGGCTGTCCGGCCTCGCCCGCGGCCGTGGCGCGCAGCACCCTGGCCACCGAGCTGTGCCTGCAGGTGCTGACGGCCTTGCTGGCCGAAGGCGCCGAGGCGGTCGCTGAGGCCGATGCAGCAGCGGATGCGCCATCCGCACCGGCACCTGGCGCACTCCAGGAAGAACCACCGAGCGCACAGGCCTGGCTGTCGGCAGGCTTGCGCCGATGGCATGGACACTGCGCACGCACGGCACGCCGCTTTGGCGATTTGGGGCCACGCGCCACCCACCGCCTGCGCCGCCGTGCCCGCCAGTTGCGGGATGTGCAAGACCTGTTTGCCTCGCTGTCGCCGCAGGACGAGGCCAAGCATGCCCAGGCCCTGGCCAAAGCCTTGGATGCCCTGGGCACCCTGCAGGACGAAACCGTCGCCCTGGCGCGCTACCAGTCGGTGGTGGCGCAGGACATCCGCGCGCAGGCCGCTTGCGCGTGGTTGATGGCTCGGCGCAAGCCTTCGCGCAAGCAAGCGCAACGCGCGCTGCGCCGCTGGTTTCGGTACAACGCACCTTGGTGAACTGAAGCGGGCCGCACACCTGCGGCCCTGGCCTCCACCAACGTCAACGCATCAGCGGATGCGCATGCCCGGCTGGGCGCCAGCCAGAGGCTCCAGCACGTAGATGCCAGGCGTGCCTTTTTCGTCGGCATGCGAGGCGGCCAGCACCATGCCCTCGCTGACGCCGAACTTCATCTTGCGCGGCGCCAGGTTGGCGACCATCACGGTGTGCTTGCCGATCAGGTCTTCGGGCTGGTAGGCCTCTTTGATGCCGCTGAACACGTTGCGCGTGCGGCCCTCGCCCACGTCCAGCGTCAGGCGCAGCAGCTTAGTGCTGCCTTCCACGTGCTCGGCGTTGACGATCTTCGCCACGCGCAGGTCCACCTTGGCGAAATCGTCGATGGTGATGGTGGAAGCGATCGCCTCGCCGCCGGGCCGCCCCAAGGCGGAGGCGTCCCCCTCGGGGGGCATGGGGGCTGCACCCTTCTCGCCGCCCGGCTTCGGGGCTTCGACCACCGGCGCTGGCGGCGCCTCGAACAGCGCGTCCAGCATCTTCGGGTCCACGCGCTGCATCAGGTGCTGGTAGTTGCCGATGGTGTGAGCGCCCAGCAGCGCATCGGCATCGCCAAAGGTCAAAGGCGCGGTCTGCAGGAAGGCCTCGACGTTGGCCACCAAGGCCGGCAACACGGGCTTGAGGTAGACGCTCAGCAGGCGGAAGGCCTCGATGCAGACGGTGCACACCTCTTGCAGGCGGGCGTCCTGGCCTTCGAGCTTGGCCAGCTCCCAGGGCTTGTTGGCGTCCACGTACTCGTTGACGCGGTCGGCCAGCAGCATGATTTCGCGCAGCACCTTGCCCAGTTCGCGCGCCTCGTACAGCTCGGTGATGCCGGTGCGGCCGGCCTGCAGCGTGCTCAGCAAGGTGCGGCCATCTTCGCCCAGGGTGGCGGTCAGCTGGCCGCCAAAGCGCTTGGCGATGAAGCCCGCGGCGCGGCTGGCGATGTTGATGTACTTGCCCACCAGGTCGCTGTTGACGCGGGCGGTGAAGTCGTCGCGGTTGAAGTCCACGTCCTCCACGTTGGCATTGAGCTTGGCGGCGATGTAGTAGCGCAGCCATTCGGGGTTCATGCCGATGCTCAGGTACTTCAGCGGGTCGAGGCCGGTACCGCGGCTCTTGGACATCTTCTCGCCGTTGTTGACGGTCATGAAGCCATGCACGTTCACCTGGTTCGGCAGCTTGCGGCCGCTGAACTTCAGCATCGCGGGCCAGAACAGGGTGTGGAAGTAGGTGATGTCCTTGCCGATGAAGTGGACCTGCTCGACGGCCGGGTCGGCCATGAAGTCCTCGAAGCTGCGGGTTTCGCCGTGTTTGGCCTTCGGGCCGCCTGAGGCGAAATAGCTCTTCAGCGAGGCCAGGTAGCCGATGGGCGCGTCCAGCCAGACGTAAAAGTATTTGCCTGGTGCGTCGGGAATCTCGATGCCGAAATAAGGCGCATCGCGGCTGATGTCCCAGTCGCTGAGTCCCCCGGTTTTGCCACCTTCGCCGTTCTCGTCTTTGGTGAACCATTCCTTGATCTTCTTGGCCACGCCGGCTTGCAGCTTGCCGTCCTGCGTCCACTGCTGCAGGAATTCGAAGCAGCGCGGGTCGGACAGCTTGAAGAAGTGGTGGTCGGACGTCTTCAGCACCGGCGTGGCGCCGCTGAGCGCCGAGTACGGGTTTTTCAACTCGGTCGGGGCATAGACCGCGCCGCAGACTTCGCAGGAATCGCCGTACTGGTCTTTCGCGCCGCACTTGGGGCACTCGCCCTTGACGAATCGGTCGGCCAGGAACATGCCCTTCTCGGGGTCGAACATCTGCTCGACCGGGCGCACCGTGATCAGGCCCTCGGCCTTGAGCGCGCGGTAGATGGACTGCGCCAGTTCGTGGTTTTCCGGGCTGTCGGTGCTGGACCAGTGGTCGAAGCTGATGTGGAAGCCGTCCAGATACGGCTTGCGGCCCGCCGCGATGTCGGCCACGAACTGCTGTGGCGTCTTGCCCACCTTCTGCGCCGCGATCATGATGGGCGCGCCATGGGCATCGTCCGCGCCCACGAAGTGCACCTGGTGGCCCTGCATGCGCTGGAACCGCACCCAGATGTCGGCCTGGATGTATTCCATGATGTGGCCGATGTGGAAGTGGCCGTTGGCGTAAGGCAGCGCGGTGGTGACGAAAAGCTGGCGGGGCATGGTGTGGGGAGTCCGGGGTGGCCGCAGGGCAAACCGCGATTTTAGGCTGGCGGCGCCGGCGCCACACGCCTTTGGGGGGCATCGGGGCGGGCCCTGTCGTGCTCGGAGGCGTTCCCGGCTAGACTGAACGGTTACAAAGACGCACATCCAAGGCGCACCTTTCGCTGCGCCCCACCTCCCGCCGTACCGCATGAACGCCGCAACTCCCGCCTCCGCCGCAGCCCAAAATGCCCAGAGCGCCCTCAGTGGGGTCCTCGACCCGCTCACCGGCAAAGACTGGGTGTCCACCCGCCAGCTCAAGCACCTGTCGGTGGTCAACGGCGTGGCGCAGGTGGACATCGCCCTGGGCTACCCCGCGCAGTCGCAATGGCCGGCCTACACCGCGCTGGTGCAATCTGCCTTGCAAGGCCTGGACGGCATCGAGCGCGTCGAGGTGAACTGGTCCACCCAGGTCGTGGCCCACCAGGCCATGCGCGGCCAGGCCCTGCTGCCCGGCGTGAAGAACATCGTGGCCGTGGCATCCGGCAAGGGCGGTGTGGGCAAGAGCACCACCGCCGTCAACCTGGCCCTGGCCCTGGCGGCCGAAGGCGCCACGGTGGGCCTGCTCGATGCCGACATCTACGGCCCCAGCCAACCCCTGATGATGGGCGTGAGCGGCAAGCCCGACAGCCCGGACGGCAAGACCATCACCCCGCCGGTCAACCACGGCCTGCAGATGATGTCGATTGGCCTGCTGATCGACGGTGAGGCCCCCGCCATCTGGCGCGGCCCCATGGCCACCCAGGCCTTCGACCAGATGCTGCGCCTGAGCAACTGGGGCGCGCCGGGCGCACCGCTCGACTACCTCGTCGTGGACCTGCCCCCCGGCACCGGCGACATCCACCTGAGCATCAGCCAGCGCGCGCCGCTGACCGCGGCCGTCATCGTCACCACGCCGCAAGACATCGCCCTGCTCGACGCCAAGAAGGGCCTGCAGATGTTCGAAAAAGTCAGCGTGCCGGTGCTGGGCATCGTCGAGAACATGGCGGTCTACCACTGCCCGAACTGCGGCCACGAGGCACACATCTTCGGCCAGCATGGCGGCGAGCGCCTGTCCGAGGCCTGTGGCGTGCCGCTCTTGGGCTCGATGCCGCTGGACCTGGGCATCCGCGAGCAGGCCGACAGCGGCCGCCCCACCCTGGTCGCCGCCCCTGACAGCAAAGTTGCGGACCTCTACCGCGAGATGGCCCGCAAGCTGGGCGCCGGCCTGGCCCTGCTGCCCAAGGATTACACCGGCAAGATGCCCGGCGTGTCCGTGCAGCCCAAGCCCCAGGCCGACTGAGCCCCCGCCCTCGTCTGTCGCGCCTGCCGCCACCGCATCACCATGGCCCCCACCTCTCTGCTGCACACCGACGACGCCTGGTTCGACCTCGTGCCCATGGCCCTGATCGAGTTCAACGAGCACGGCCGCGTGCTGCGCAGCAACTCGGCCCTCAGCGCCTTGCTGGGCTATGCCACACCGGCCGGCAGCAGGCTGTCCGATTGCCCCCAGGCCCTGCAACGCCTGTGCAGCTGGGACGCGCCCCTGACCCTGCTGGCCCTGGGCCCCGAAGACAGCCCCCTGCAAAGCCAGGTGCCGCAAGCCCGCGCAGGCCAGGCACCGGCCACGCTGCGCAGCCAGATCTGGACCCACGCCCAGGTCAACCCGGAGCAGGCCCGCCGCTTCCTGTGCGCCATCCGCGAAAGCCTGGACGCGCCTTCGGCCCTGGGCACCCGCGGCATCACCTCGGACGCCGACGCCGCGCCCGTGCCCGACCAGGCCCAGCTGCTGCACGAACTGTCCACCATCCTGGAAAGCACGCCCTCCGGCATCGCCTACCTGCGCGACGACGTGCTGGTGCGCTGCAACCGCCGCTTCGAGCGCATGCTCGGGCTGTCATCGGGCAGCATGGTCGGCCAGAAGCTCTCCGAACTGCTCGCCATGGACCCGCGCATCGACCGCGCCGTGACCGAGTCCGCGCTGGAAGTGCAGCGACACGGCCAGTACGAAACCGAGCTCGAAATCGTCCTGCCCGGCCACGCCACGCGCTGGTACGCACTGTCGGTGCGCCGCATCGGCACCTCGCTGGACCCGCTCGAAGTCATCGCCGTGCTCTCGGACATCACCCGCATCCGTGCCCAGCAGGTCGAGCTCGACGCCCTGGGCCGCGACCGCAACCTGATGTTCTCGCTCTCAGGCGTGGGCATCGCCTTCGTGCGCGACGGCCACATCCAGAGCGCCAACCCGGCCCTGTCCGACCTCATTGGCGAGTCCGATGCCGACCTCACCGGCCGCGCCCTCATCGACCTCTATGCCAGCGAGGTGGACCTCAACACCGACGCCGACGTCAACAGCGTGCTGCGCAGCCTGGGCCACTGGCAAGGCGAGCGGGCCCTGCGCGTCACCCGCACCGGCCTGCCGCTGTGGGCCGAAGTCGCGATGCGCCTGGTCAACCCGGTGCGCCCGGAAGAAGGCTTCATCGCCTCTTTCGTGAACGTCGATGACCGCCACCGCGCCGAGTGGAACCTGACGCTGCAGGCCGACCGCACCCGCGCCATCCTCGATTCGGTCTTCGTCGGCATAGTCACCATCGACGTGCACGGCATCGCCTGGATGAACCGCTCGGCACGGCGCATGTTCGCGGGCGACCTGGCCGATTTCGTGGGCCAGCCCCTGAGCACCGTCGCCACGCCCGACCTCGACCACCCCTTCCGCCTGACCGACTACCTCGACGAGCTGCAAGACGGCCAGTCCCACACCTTCGAGTGCCAGGTCATGGGCCGCGACGGCCGCGTCTTCTGGGTGGTGGGCAACGCCGTGGTCACACTGGACGAACTCGGCCAGCGCCAGGCCACCTACGCCCTGCTGGACATCGACCGGCGCCGCCAGGCCGAGGCAGACTCCGCCGAAGCCCAGGCCACGCTGCAGCGCATCATCAAGATGGCGCCCATGGGCATCCAGCTCATCGACGCCCACGAGCTGACCCTGCTGCAAGCCAACGAAGCCGCCGCACCCTTCCTGGGCGCGGACGTGCTCAAGGCCCTGGACCAGCCGCCCGAAGGCATTTACCCCCCAGACCGCGCCCGGCTGATGCGCGCCGACATGCAAAGCGCCCTGGACAAGGGCAAGCCCCTGCACCGCGAGCACAGCGTGCCCGGCCGCAACGGCTTGCAGATCTGGGACATCAACTACCTGCCGCTGGCCGCCGAGGGCGAAGTGGCCGACCAGTTGCTGCTGGTGGCCTCCGACATCACCGAGCAGCGCGCGGCCGAACAGGCGCGTCTGGAAGCCGCCATCGCCCAGCGCGAGATGCTGGTGCGCGAAGTGCACCACCGCATCAAGAACAACCTCCAGGGCGTGGCCGGCCTGCTGCAGCAGATCGCCGCGCGCAAGCCCGAGGTGGCCTCGGCCATCTCGGAGGTGGTCGGCCAGGTGCAGGCCATCGCCCAGGTCTATGGCCTGCAGGTGGGCGCCGGCGGGCCTCTGCGATTGAAATCCGTGGTCGAGGCCATCTCCCTGTCCGTGCAGCGCACCTTCGGGCGCGCCATCCAGCTCGCCGTCGAAGGCAACCTGGCCGGCGACTGGCAGCTGCCCGAAGCCGAGTCCATCCCCATCGCGCTGAGCCTCAACGAGCTGCTGACCAACGCGCACAAGCACGGCGTCGGCATGCAGGCGCTGCGTTGCGTCATGGCGGCCAACGAGCAAGGCGTGCGCATCGACATCCGCAGCCCGGGGCGCTTGCCCGAAGGCTTCAGCCTGGACCGCGTGCCCGGTGGCGTCTCCGGGCTGGGCCTGGTGCGCGCCCTGCTGCCGCGCCGCAGCGCCAAGCTGAGCATCCAGCAAGACGGCGAAGACGTGCTCACCCGCATCGAGCTCATCCCGCCCGGCATCACCCTGCTGCCCCCTCCCGTGGCCCCCATGACCGGCGAGCCCGCAGGCCACCAGATCACGCTGTGGCCCCAATGAGGGGGTTTTGCTGTTGAACGACTCGCAGTAAACTGCACCATTCGGCGGCACATTTGAAGGCTCGCCCCAGCAACACAGGCCCCGCGTGAATCAAAAAGGCAAAATCCTGGTGGTGGACGACGACCGGCTGGTGCTGGCGACGTTGACGCACGGGCTGTCGCAGGCCGGCTTCGAGGTCATCGATGCCGACAACGGCGACGACGCCATCCTGCTGGCGCGCGAGCACCGGCCCGAACTGGCCTTGCTCGACATCCGCATGGAAGGCAAGTCCGGCTTCGACGTGGCCGCCTACCTGCGCGAGTACCTCCAGACGCCCTTCATGTTCCTGTCGGCCTTTGCCGACGAAGGCACCATCAAGCAGGTCAAGGAGCTCGGCGCGCTGACCTACCTGGTCAAGCCCCTGGACATCCAGCAAATCGTGCCGGCCGTGGAAGCCGCCTTTGCCAACCGGCCCAAGGCCCAAGCGGCCGCGGCCGCCCATGCCGCATTGGCAGCTTCTGCCTCTTCGACCGATTCTGCGGTTCAGGCAAGCGCTGCCAACCCGGCAGGTGCCACCGTGGCCACGCCAGCGTCAGCGCCTCTCAGCGAGGCCAGCAAAGCGCCTGCTGCCACGCCTTCTGCCCCGGCAGCCACCGCACCCGCCACCAGCGCAGATCCGCTCACCGCCACCGTGGCCATCGCCATCGGCCTGGTGATGCACCGCCATTCGCTGACGCGCCGCCAGGCCCTGGACAAGCTCTCGCTGCAAGCCCGCCAGGAAAACCTGAGCGTGGCCGCGGTGTGCGAACGCCTGATCAATGCCCAGGAAGTGCTGGCCGGCCTCGGCTCACTCTGAGCGTGAGCGTCAAGGCATTGACATTGGCGGCCACCCACGCCCGGTGATCAACCCGCCGCGGAACGCTGCGCCTCGACCGTGCCGATCAAGGTGAAGTAAAAACACGCGCCTTGGCCCGGC
This sequence comes from Aquabacterium sp., assembly GCA_023266355.1. Classification (GTDB taxonomy): domain Bacteria; phylum Pseudomonadota; class Gammaproteobacteria; order Burkholderiales; family Burkholderiaceae_C; genus Aquabacterium. The sequence continues at coordinate 100,013 of JAHFQM010000008.1, read as the reverse complement.
TGGGCCTCTGCCCACACCCGGCCACCGTGGCGGCGGATGATGTTGCGCACCCCGGCCAGGCCGACGCCCGTGCCCGGAAAATCCTTGGCGCTGTGCAAGCGCTGGAACATGCCGAACAGCTTGTCGGCGTGCTGCATGTCAAACCCGGCGCCGTTGTCGCGCACGAAATACACGGGTGGGTTTGTGGCAGGCATGCAACCCAGCTCCACCCGGGGCTCGCTCACTTTGGCGCTGTATTTCAAAGCGTTGCCCAAGAGATTTTCCAGCACGCGCCGCACCAGTTGGGCGTCGGCTTGCGCACGCAGACCGTCGGCAACCTGCAATTGCACGCCTTGCGCATCGGCCTGCAAGGCCAGCAACTCGGCCCCGACCTCGCGGGCCAGGGCACTGAGGTCGATGTCTTCGCGGGCCAGGCAGGCACCGGCCAGTTGGGCCTGGGCCAGGACGGCATCGATCATGCCGTTCATGCGGGCCGAGGCCGCCAGAACGCGGTCCAGGTGGTCTTGGCCCAGGCGGTCCAGGTGGCGGCCGTAATCTTCCTTGACGATGCGGGTAAAACCGTCGATGACGCGCAGCGGCGCGCGCAAGTCATGCGACAGGGCATAGCGCAGCATGTCTTGCTCGACATCGCGCGCGACCTCCGGGCCTGGGTCGGCATGGCTTGCTGCAAGACCTTGTGTGTCTGGCGCCACAGGCGCTTCCATGAGGTTGTCAGCGATGTCAGGGCCTGGATGGGCCACCGATGCCGGCAAGGTTTCGGCCATCGGGGCGTCCGCGGGCGGACGCTGAGCCTGCTGTTGCCAAATGCGAGCCAGCCAAACGCCTTGCACCCACACACCCGCTGCCAGCACATGGGCCCAGGCGGGCGCTTCGGTCAGGCTCAGCCCGAGCAGCACCAAGATACCCGCTGCCCACCAGAATCCGGTTCCGGCGTGAATCTGCCGCTTGGCGGCATCCAAACCGGATGACAAATCGTGAGGGCTGTGCATTCAAAAGATTGTAAGGAGGGATGAAACGGGGTTTCTTCTGCTGGCTCCGCTTTTCACGATCACGTTAAAGTTCGTGAGATTTCTGACGATTGTCACCTTATTCCCGCAACATTTTCCGTCGGGAAGCATTGATTTGCCTGCAGCTGGCCGGTGCATTTTTCCGGCCTTAGTCATACAACGCATCCATGCGCACACCCTGGAAAGCCCTGACCCTGATGCTGGCCCTCGCAGCCCTGTCGGCCGCAGGCTTTGTCTGGGGCCCTGCCGGCGCTGGCCTGGCGCTGGCGGTGCTGGCATCGTCCGGCATTGGCTACCTGGCCAGTCGGCGCCGCGAGCCGCGCAACGGCGCACCCATGCGCACGGCACCTGCGCCTGCGTCGCAGTTCCCGTCTTTCTCGCCGTCGTCCTCGCCGTCCTCTTCGCCATCGTCTCTGCCCACGACCGTGCCGGAAGCGCCGGTCAGCGCCCCCCAGGCCCAGACTGCGGCCGCACGCCGCGCACCGGCCCCAGCGCACACGGCCATGTCCGTGGCCAAAGAGCTGCGCGCCGACCACGACCGCGCCCCCACCACCGTGCCCCAGTTGGACGCATCGGACAACATCGAGACGCTCCAGCGCGCCGAGCGCCAGGCCAGCCTCCTGGCACTGGTGCGCCAGGTCGCCGAAGACGCACGCAGCGCCACCACGTTGGCGCAGGCCATGCACCGGGTCGGTGAAGCCCTGCACGCCCACCTGGGCTCGCGCGCCTGGATCGCCCTGCGCGTGGAAGGCTGGAACGGCGAATCGGCGCTCTTGCGTCCCTGGACCGACGGCGGCCCCGACAGCAGCGACATCATCGACGTCAGCAGCATTGCCACCACCCACCGCGACGACCGCCCCCTGGGCCAATGCCTGGTGAGCCTGCGCGCCGTGCTATCTGACCTGACCTCCACCTTGGCCCCAGCCGGCGCGCCGAACGTGCCGCCCACGGCAGCACCCACGCCCTGGCGAGACGCTGGCACGCGGCGCGTGCTGGCCCTGCCGATTGCCATCGAGGGCTGGCCACTGGCGCTGCTGGAGTTCGACGACCCCCGCCACACTCACCCTGACCTGGAACCCGTGCTCGACGTCGCGGCCATCCAGCTGGGTTTCGTGGCCCAGCGCGAAGCCAATCTGGCGCGCATGGCCAGCCACGCAGAGCATCTCGGCCGCCTGGCCCTGGTCGCTTCGCGCATCAGCTCGGGCGTGGCCATCACCGACCGCCACGGCACCATCGAATGGATCAACTCTGCCTTCGTCGCCCTGACCGGCTGGGACGAGGCCCGGGTTGTGGGACGCCGCCTGACCGAGTTGCTCGCACAGGAGGTGTCTGACGGCGAGGTCGTGGCCGAGCTGGAAGGCCAGCTCTCCCGCGGTGTGCCCTTCCGCCTGTCTTACGAGGCTGGCCGCCCGGGCACTGGCACCACCACCCGCTACTGGGGCGAGATCGACGCCATCCAGATGCTCGACGAATCGGGTGGGCGCAGCCAGTACGTCTGCCTGTTCAACGACATCACCAAACGCAAGAGCCAGGAGCACGTGCGCGACCAGGAGCGCGAGTTCCTCGAAGCCCTGCTGGGCAACCTGCCCGTCAGCCTGTTCGTGCTGGACCCGGTCAACCTCAACGTGGTGGCCATCAACCGCTACACCGAGATCGAATTCAAGCTGCAGCGCGACCGCGTGGTCGGGCGCTCCATCGAGCAGGCGCTCGGCAAGTCGGTGCTGGGCCACGCCCAGCCGCACATGCAGGAAGCGATCGAGACGGGCCAGACGGTCGAGCACGATTTCACCTGGGTGGGCGACGAAGGTGAGCGCTTCGTCAACGCACGGCACTTCGCGCTGCGCCACAGCAATGGCCGCCCTCGCCTGCTGATTTCGCTGGTGCGCGACATCACGGCATCGCGCCAGGCCCGCGCCGACCTGGAAGAGTCCGAGCGCCGCTTCCGCGAGTTGGTCGAATCCATGGACGACGCCGTCTATGTGTCCACCGAAGACCGCGCCAGCTTCATCTACCTGAGCCCTCGCACCCATGACCTGCTGGGCATGACGGGCGACGACATCGTGGCCAAGCCGGGCAGCGTGCGCGCCCTGATCGTGCCCGAGGACGCCGAGGCACTGGCAGAGCAAGAGGCCCTGGAACACGCTGGCCAGCCCACCGACACCCTGCTGCGCATGCAAGTGCCGGGCAAGGGCCTGCGCTGGGTTCGCCACCGCACCCGCACACGCCACCTGCCCGACGGCCAGGCCCGCATCTACGGCCTGGTGTCGGACGTCACCGACGACCACGGCCAGGCCCTGGAGCTGCAACGTGCCCGCGACATGGCCGAGGCCGCCAGCCAGGCCAAGAGCCAGTTCATGGCCAACATGAGCCACGAAATCCGCACGCCCATGAACGGCATCCTGGGCATGACCGAGCTGCTGCTGGGCACGCCACTGAACGACAAGCAGCGCCGTTTCGCCCAAGCCGTGTACCGCTCGGGTGAGAGCCTGCTGGAAATCATCAACGACATCCTGGACTTCGCCAAGATCGAGGCCGGCAAGCTGGAGCTGGCCAACAGCGACTTCGTGCTGCGCACCCTGGTCGAAGACACCCTGGAGCTGATGGCACCGCGCGCCCACGAAAAGGGCCTAGAGCTGAGCTTCCGCGAGCAACCCGGCCTGCCCAGCGTCATCCATGGCGACCCGCTGCGCCTGCGCCAGATCCTCACCAACCTGGTGGCCAACGCCATCAAGTTCACCGAGCATGGCGAAGTGGTGGTGGACATCCGCCGCGCCCTCGGCGGCAACGTCATCGCCAACGAGGCCGACCTGCACGCGCCGGTGGAGCTGGAGTTCATGGTGCGCGACACCGGCATCGGCATCCCCAGCGACGTCATCCCGCGCCTGTTCAGCGCCTTCGTGCAGGCCAATGTGGGCATGGCGCGCCGCTACGGCGGCACCGGCCTGGGCCTGGCGATTTCCAAGCAGCTGGTGGAGCTGATGGGCGGTCGCATCGAGGCGCACAGCGCCCCCGGCGTGGGCTCGGAGTTCGTTTTCCGCGTGCCCGTGCGCGTGGGCGACACCCAGATCGACATGGCCATGCTGGAAGAGCCCAAGATGCCTTCCTTCAACGTGCTGGTGGTCGATGACAACGACACCAACCGCACCGTCATCGAGAACATGCTCAATGCCTGGGGCATGAACGTGACACAGGCCGCCAATGGCCGCGAAGCCCTGGCCATCCTGATGGCCCACCCCACCCAGGACGCCGACTTCGACCTCGCCCTGGTGGACATGAACATGCCCGAGCTGGACGGCCTAGGCCTGGCCGAGGCCCTGCGCAGCAGCGGGCGCTACCGCCACCTCAAGATGGTGCTGCTGTCGTCGGTGTCCTCACCGGACGACGTCAAGCGCGCACAGGACGTCGGCTTCCAGCGCTTCGTGCCCAAGCCGCTGCGCAAGGCCGAACTGCGCCAGGCCATCCTGGGCATCTCGGCCGAGCTGGGCGGCGACCACCTCCAGGAAGTGCCGCGCCTCAACAAGGCCGTGCTCGTGGTGGAAGACAACCCGGTCAACCAGGAAGTCTGCAGCCAGATGCTCAAGCGCCTGGGCTGCGAGGTCCGCGTGGCCTCCTCGGCCCTCGAAGGCCTGCGCCGCCTGGGCGAGCAGCGCTTCGACCTGGTGCTCATGGACATCCAGATGCCCGGCATGGACGGCGTCGAGGCCCTGAGCTGGTTCCGCCGCGGCTCGAACAACCGCTTCACGTTCCTGACCCCGTCGGACACCCCGGTGATCGCCGTGACCGCCAACGCCCTGGAAGGCGACGAGCAGCGCTTCCTGAGCGTGGGTTTCGACGACTACCTCTCCAAGCCCTTCCGCCAGAGCCAGTTGCTCAAGGTGCTGATCGAGCACACGCAAGCCGAAGGCCTGCCGACCGACTTCGTGGACACCGGCGCACCTGCCGAAGACGTGGTGGCGACCGAAGCCCCAAGCGCCCATGCGCCTGTGCCGCCCCAGGCGCCTGCCACACCCGCGTCCACGCCCGCCACCGACGACCCGGGCGACCTGAACGAGCCCATCACCGTGCCCATGGGCCTGCTGGACGTGCCTCGGCCGTTGAGCGAGGCGCCGATGTCGCCACTGGCGCCCCAGGCCTCACCCGCCTCCGCCCCCGTCATCGCAGCCACAAGCAACAGCGCCTCTGGCTTGACCCTGGCGCCCCTGCCTCCTCCGTTCACCGCGCCTGAGCCGCCGGTCGCCGCAGCAACGGCACCAGCACCGGCACACGCAAGCGCCGCCTCGCATGCGCCCGAGCCCGCGGCTGCACCGACAGCACCAGCGGCCACGAACTTCGCCTTCGATGCCAAGGTGGCCCTTGCCAGCGCCACCCACCCGGACAACATCTTCGACGCCGAAGCCCTGCGGCGCCTGCGCGAACTCGACCCGCGCGGCGACAACCGCCTCTTCGAGCGCGTGGGCAAGGCCTTCGAAACCTCCGTGGGCAGGCTGCTGCCCCAATTGGAGGATGCTTTCAACGTCAATGACACCGCCGCGATCGTGCATGTCGCGCATACACTCAAGTCTTCCTCGGCCAGCATCGGCGCACTCAAGTTGTCACAACTGTGTGCCGAAATCGAGACCATGATCAGGCGTCAAACTGGTGAAGACTTGAGCGATCGCATCCGCGAAATCCCCGCCGAAACCGAGCGGGTGCTTGCAGGCCTGCGCCTGTTGCTGGAGTCCGAGCGATGAATCTGGGCTCGGCCATCGCGCCGCACGACCACGAAGAGCAACCCCGGGTGCTGCTGGTCGATGACGACGAGGTCAACCTGCTGCTGACATCGATCGCGCTGCGCGACCGCGGCTTTGCCATCACCGAAGCCAGCTCCGGCGAGCAAGCCCTGCAGATGATGGCCGACTGGCTGCCCGATGTCGTCGTGCTCGATGCCGTCATGCCTGGCCTGGATGGCTTCGCCACCTGCCAGGAACTGCGCCAGATGCCGGGCTACGAGTCCGTGCCCGTGCTGATGCTGACCGGCCTGGACGACGACGCCTCCATCACCCGCGCCTACGAGGCCGGCGCCACCGACTTCTTCGTCAAGTGCACGCAATGGAGCCTGCTGTCGGGCCGATTGCGTTACCTGCTGCGCGCATCGCGCACCCGCCACGAGCTGGAACGCAGCAAATCCAAGCTGGCCCGCGCGCAAGACCTCGCCCGCATGGGCAGCTTCGACTGGCGCAAGGGCCTGGGCGACATCGCCTTCTCGGTCGAAGGCCTGCGCGTGTTCGGCCTGGGTGCCACCGACCGGCTGGGTCTGCGCGACTTCGCCCGCATGATGCCGGCCGAAGAGCGCCGCGGCTTCCTGCGCATCCTCCACGAGGTGCTGGACCACGGCACCATCCTGTGCAACGACATCCAGGTCAAGCTGTCCGACAACCGCCTGCGCATCCTGCACATCGAGGCCGAGCCGGAGTTCAACGAGCTGGCCAACCTGATCGGCTACACCGGCATCGTCCAGGACGTGACCGACCGCCGCGTCGCCGAAGACAAGATCAAGCACCTCGCCAACTTCGACGTGCTCACCGGCCTGCCCAACCGCCGCCAGATTTTCTGGCGCAGCGAGCGCGCCATCGAGCACGCCAAGCGCCTGAACCACTGCGTGGCCCTGTTGCAGGTCGGCCTGGACCGCTTCAAGGTCATCAACGAGAACCTGGGCCACCACGCGGGCGACGAGTTGCTCATCGAGGTGTCGCGCCGGCTGCGTGGCTGCGTGCGCCACTGCGAACAGATCCTCGAAGGCAGCGTGGACATGAACGGCCAGCGCGTGCACCGCACCCTGGAAGCCGTGGGCCGCCTGGGCGCCGACGAGTTCGTCGTGCTGTTGCCCGAAGTGGCCAACGAGCGCGAGGCCATGGACACAGCCCACGTGCTGCTCAACGCGCTGCGCGAACCCATGATGGTGGCCGGCCAGGAATGCTTCATCACCGCCAGCGTGGGCGTGGCCTTGTTCCCGGCCCATGGCCTGAACGTGGCCGACCTGCTGCGCAATGCCGATGTGGCCATGGACCTGGCCAAGAGCCAAGGCCGCAACACCGCGCAGCTGCACGACCCGCAACTGGCCAGCAAGGGTCGCGTGCGCCTGGACCTCGACACAGCCCTGCACAAGGCCCTGGAGCGCAACGAGCTGGTGCTGCACTACCAGCCCAAGATCGACGTGCGCACCAACCGCATGGTCGGCGCCGAAGCGCTGATGCGCTGGAACCGCAACGGCCAGCTTGTGCCCCCGGGTGACTTCATCCCGCTGGCCGAAGCCACCGGCCTGATCAACCAGATGAGCTTGTGGGCCATCGACGAGGCCGCGCGCCAGGCCGCCGAGTGGCAAAAGTCCTTCGGTTTCGACGCCTCGATCGCCGTCAACCTGCCTTCGCGCCTGTTCGAGCAAAGCGACCTCGTTGAAAAGATCGAGGCCATCCTCGTGGCCCGGGGCGTGTCGCCCCGCTGCATCGAGCTGGAGATCACCGAAACCGGGCTGATGAAGGACCTGCAGGGCGTCGTGCCCTCGCTGCACCGCCTCAACCAGCTGGGCACCGAGATTTCCATCGACGACTTTGGCACCGGCTACTCGTCGCTGGCCTACCTGACCTCGCTGCCGATCAGCGAACTCAAGATCGATCGCTCTTTCGTGCGCGACCTGGGCGACACGCCGCAAAGCTCGGCGGTGGTCTCGGCCATCATCGCGCTGGCACGGGCCCTGGGGCTGCGCGTCATCGCCGAAGGCGTGGAAAAAGCATCGCAGATGGAAGTGCTCTACAACCTGGGCTGCCACATCTGCCAGGGCTTCCTGTACGCTCGTCCCATGCCCGCATCCCAAGTCGAACAATGGCTGATCGACACCCAGTCCGGCCTGGCCCAGCCTCCCGTGGGCGGTGCCGCAGTGCATGACCTGCTCCCCAAGATGATGGGTGCGCACCGCTGACCCATGAGCACGCCCCCGACGACCACACCGGCCAACCTGGCCAAAGCCGCCTTGCGCCGGCTGGCCGAACAAAGGCTGGAGCCCACCCCCGACAACTTCCGCAAGGCCTACGAGGCCGAGTCGGGCAGCACCAGTGAGGCCGACAGTGCGCCCCCAGCGGTCGCCGTGCCCAGCCAGGCACCCAACCAGGCGGAAGAAGGCGAGCGCTGGTCCAAGCTGATCGGCCGCATCCTGCGCGGCGCCGAGCGCGGAGGCCGCCAGTGGACCTCCGCCCGCAAGAAGGACAGCCTGCAGCGCGTGCTGGAAGGCAGCAAGAACTCCGGCCAGCGCCTGCACCAGCGCCTGAGCCAGCTCGTGCAAAGCTGGGACAGCGACACGCTCGACAACACCTTGATGGACGATGTGGCCGAATCGCCGGAATCGCCCGAATCACCGGCACCGCAGGATGCAGGGCCAGCGTCGCCCCAAGCCACCGCACCTGCACCGACCACGGCACCCGCATCGCCCGCCTTGGCTGAACCGCTGACCACGGCGCCCCAAGCCAGCACCGAGTGGCCCGCCAACGCGGCCCATGCGGCCGAGCAACTGAGCGACACCGTCCACGCCGCCCTGCCCCTGGCGCCTGCCTCCGGTGCCGAAGCGGGCGAAGCCCTGCGCAAGGCGTTGGCCGCATCCCGCCAAGCAGCACAGGCGCCCGAAGCCCTGGATGCCGCCCGCCAGGAGCTCACGCAGGCCTGTGAACAGGCGCGCCGCGTCATCGAGCACCGCCACAGCCTCATCGACCAGCTCACCACGCTGTGCCAGTCGCTGACCGACAGCCTGGTGGACCTCTCTGAAGACGACAGCTGGGTGCAAGGCCAGGCCCAAGCCATGCGCCACCAGTTGGAGACGGGCCTGAACCACCGCGGTGTGCGCCACGTGCAGCAATTGCTGGGCGATGCCCGCGAACGCCAGAAGCAGCTCAAGGTGGAGCGCGCGGCCGCACGCGATGCGCTCAAACACCTCATCCACCAGATGCTGCAGGAAATCGGCGAGCTGGGCAGCACCACCGACCGTTTCCAGTCCAACCTGGGCCGCTACGCCGACACCATCGGCCAGGCCGACTCCCTGGAAAGCCTGACGGGCGTGGTGCGCGAGATGGTCGAGGAAAGCCGCGCCGTGCAGTCGGTCGTGGCGCAAACACAGGTGCGCCTGCACGACGAACACGCCAAGGCCAATGCCTTGACCGAGCGCGTGCGCACGCTGGAAGACGAAATCCGCAAGCTGTCCGACGAGGTCTCGACCGACCCGCTCACCCAGATCGCCAACCGCCGCGGCATGATGCGCGCCTTCGAAGCCGAACAGGCGCGCGTGGACCGCCAGGGCGCGTCACTGGCCATCGGCCTGCTGGACGTGGACAACTTCAAGAAGCTCAACGACCAGATGGGCCACCAGACGGGCGACGAGGCCTTGAAGTTCCTCGCACGGCGCGTGGGCGAGTGCCTGCGCCCGGTCGATGTGGTCGCGCGCTACGGCGGCGAAGAGTTCGTCGTGCTGCTGCCCGACACCCCGGCCGAGGAAGGCCAGCAGGTGCTGACCCGCCTGCAGCGCACGCTGAGTGCCGAGTTCTTCACGCACGAGGACAAGAAGGTCTTCATCACCTTCTCGGCCGGCGTGACGAGCTACCGCCTGGGCGAGGCCATCGAGGCCGCGCTGGAGCGTGCCGACGTGGGCCTGTACGAAGCCAAGCGCACGGGCAAGAACCGCACCTGCATCAACTGAGGCGCCTCAGTTCAGGCGCTTCAAAGCCTGCGGGATCAGCCCCGGCAGGTCATCGGCGATCAGGCCCGGCCCAAAGGCCGCGGCCGCTTCCCCATGCAACCAGACGGCGGCACACGCCGCTTGCCAGGCCGGCATGCCTTGCGCCAGCAAACCCAGGATCATGCCCGCCAGCACATCGCCTGCGCCCGCCGTGGCCAGGCAGGGCGGCGCGTGGCGGTTGATGGCCGCGCGGCCATCGGGCGTGGCCACCACGGTGTCGGCGCCTTTGAGCAGCACCACGGCGCCGCTGAGGCGGGCGGCGGCCCGCGCCCGCGAGAGCTTGTCCCCATTCAGGCCGATGCTCGGATCGCGGAACAGGCGGGCGAATTCACCCTCGTGCGGCGTCAGCACCACCGGTCGGCTGTGGCCGGCAATGGCCGCGAACAACAAGGCCGGGTCATCGGCAAACACGGTCAGGGCATCGGCGTCCAGCACCACGGGCCGGCCGCTGGCCAGCACCGTCAGCACCAGCCCCTTGAGGCCACTGGGCTGCGTGCCACCCAAGGCGCCCGGGCCGATGAGGACGGCGCTCAGGCGGTGGTCTTCCAGCAGGCTCTCCAGGCCAGACTGCCATTGCGTGGCACCCTCGCCCGCCACCGGGTGCACCATCACGCAGGTCAAGGCGGCAGCGTGGATGGCCCAGGCCTGCTGCGGCACGCAGACCGTGGTCAGGCCCGCACCGGCGCGCGCCGCCGCCAACGCGGACAAGCGCGCGGCCCCCGTCATCAAGGGGCCGCTCCACACCAGGGCGTGGCCACGGTGGTACTTGTGGCCGGCGGCATCCACCTGCGGCCACTGGTTGCGCCACAGCGCGGGCTGGTTGTCCCAGGTCTGGACGCTCAGCTCGGGCAGCACATAGTCGGGGATGCCGATGTCAGCCACCACCACCTCGCCGCACAAAGCACGCGCCGGCATCAGCGCATGCGCGGGCTTGAGCCGGAAGAAGGTGACGGTCAGGGCGCAGGCCACGGCGCCGTCGGCCTGGCCGTCATCGCCCCAGACGCCGCTGGGCACGTCCACTGCGACGATGGGCAGGCCACGCACATGGGCCAGGTGCAGCACCTCGCGCGCCACGCCGTCCAGCGCGCGGCTGAGGCCGGCACCGAACAAGGCATCGACGACCAGCGCCGCGCCCTGCAGGGCCTGAGGCCCCAGCGCCTGCCAGCCGGGCTGTCCATCAGAAAGATCGCCGGAAGGGCCACCAAAGGGCCCCTGGCCCACGCCAGGCCATGCCGCCAGACAGGCTTGTGCCGCGAGCGCGGCATCGCCATGCAAATCCTCAGGAAGGACCAGGCTGGCCACCGTCACAGGCCAGCCTGCCGCGCGCAACAGCCGCGCCACCACCCAGCCATCGCCGCCGTTGTTGCCCGGACCGCACAACACCGCCACGGGCCTGGGCGACCAGCGCTGCACGATGGCATCGGCCACCGCGCGGCCCGCCGCTTGCATCAGGGTGAAGCCGGGCGTGCCCCGGGCCATGGTGGTCGCATCGGCGCGGGCCATCTGCGCCACGGTGAGGATGTCTGGGCTCATGGGAAACGGTGTGGACGGTCACTGGGCTGCCAAACCAGCCCTGGAGCGCCCACTGTCGCACAGGCCAGCGCCCGTTGACACCCGTCGGCCGCACCAAGTGCGCAAAAACGCCAGCGTGCTCAGTACGCCAGCTGCGCCGAGAGGTACAGGCTGCGCTGCCCCGGCTTGTTGGCGATGTTGCCCAGCTCCAGCCAGGCGGCGGTCAGGCTGACATGGCGGGTCGGGAACCAGGCCACGAAGGCGTCATAGGCGTTCTCTTCGCGGAAGGCGCTGAGCTTGTCGGGCTTGGCGCGGAACTCGGCGCCCACGGCCAGGTCGTCGCGCAGCAGCACCGCCATACTGACCTCGGGCATCAGGCTGTGGCTGTCGCTGCGGTCACCACCAAAACCCAGCAGGCCGAACTGGTTCGCACGGGTGGCGCGCAGGGTCGCATTGACCAGCAGGTTGTGCCCCCACACCGCCCCCAGCCAGACCTTGGTGGCGCTGATGTAGAGGTCTGTGTCGGCGTTGCGCAGGGCGCCCAGCAACTGGGGCACCACACCGAAATCTTCGTTGACCTTGTACTGCAAGCCCACGCTGATCTGGGGCCACCAGGTGTCCTGGTCGTACAGGGCGTTGCCCGTGATGCGCCACTTGGCGCCCAGCACGTTCATCCGCGCCGTCTCGCCGGGCACGGTGTCGCTGAACTTGAAGCTCCAGCGCGCCATCGACACCTCGACGGTGTCGTTCACGCCCACCGCCGCACCCTGGATGTTGAGGTTGTAGCCACCCTGGGTGCGGATGTGGGTGGCGTAGGCCGATGCCCCCATCTGGTTGCTGCTGCCCAGACCGCCCACCACCGCCCAGGGCACCAGGCCGCCGCCGGCAGCACCTTCCACCTGGGACACGCCCGATGTGGCCAGGATGCGGTCCCCCGCCCACGCCGCAGGTGCCAGGCTCAATGCAGCGCATGCCAGCGCCATCGCAGGGGCTTTGGGGCTTGCCCCGAAGCGAAGATGGCTGGCGAAAGCGATGATGGCGCGGTGGGAGAAAGGCATGGTGCGAACAGGTCGGATCGTCTTCAGTTGAGGGTGATATCGGTCGATAAATGCACAACTGAACCCAGCTCATCGGTCGATTGAAATTCGTGCAATGGTGCACATTCGGTTTTGATGCCGCCAAGAGTGACGACCATGGTTTTACCCCGCCTCCGCACCCACCCCTGCACCGCGCTCCTGCCCATCTTGGTGGGGTTGCTGATCACCGCCTGCGCGCACACGGGGCAAGCGCACCCCGAGCTCTACAAGCAACTGGGCGGCACGACCACCATCGACACCTTCACCCACAAGGCCGTGGCCCGCGCCGCGGAAGACCCGCGCACGCGCCGCACCTTCGAGGGTGTGCGCCTGAGTTACCTGCAGCAAAGCATCTCCGCCCACCTGTGCAAAGTCGCCGATGGCCCATGCATTTACGAGGGCGAGACCATGCGCAATGCCCATGGCGATCTGGCCATCACAGGCGCTGAATTCGACGTGCTGGTGCAAATGCTGCGCGAAGAAATGGACGCCGCCAACGTGAGCACCGCCGCCAAGAACGAATTGCTGCGACGCCTGGCGCCCATGCGCCGCGACATCGTGGTGCGCTGAACGCCACCCGACACCTGGCCGATGCCGAGGACCCCGACCATGCGCCACTTTGCCCATCCTGCACCCCTCGCGCTACGCGCCCTGAATGCCCTGGGTGCCGTCACGCTGGTGATGCTGCCCTGCCTGGCCACGGCGGTGCCCATCGAGGTCACCGTGCAGGACGCACGGAACACGCCCTTGAACGACGCCGTGGTGTCCATCGAAGTCAAAGGCGTCAAGTCCACGGCTGCGGCCGGGACGCAAGCCGAGCTGGCGCAACGCAACCGCAGCTTCGCGCCCAGCGTGCTACCGATCCAGACCGGCACATTGGTGCAGTTCCCCAACCTCGACACGGTGCGCCACCACGTTTACTCCTTCTCGGCCACACGCCCCTTCGAAATCAAGCTCTACGCAGGCACGCCCGCCAGCCCGGTGACCTTCGACAAGGCGGGGACGGCGGTGCTGGGCTGCAACATCCACGACCGCATGGCCGGTTTCATCCACGTGGTCAACACGCCCTACTTTGCCAAGACCTCTGCCTTCGGCGTGGCGCAGCTGGACGTGCCGGCAGGTGAACACACCGTCCAAATCTGGCACCCCAGCTTGGCTGACACGCGCCTTCCCATTCGCCAGCCCTTGAAGGTCTTGGCCAGCGGCTCGCAAACCTTCAACCTGACGTTGACTGGCAATGGCGCCAGCACACCGCCGGGCAAATGAACGAAGCACCGCAGCGGCAACTGGACAACATCAGCTGGCACAGCCGGCTGAGCCTGCGCATCGTGGTCGTTTTCCTGGGACTGCTGGTGCTGGTGCAAGCAGTCACGCTCGCGCTGGTGCGCACCGGCATCGATACCAACGCCCGTGACAACCTGAGCGACCAGCTCAACCTGGGCGAGCAGGTGTTCAAGCGCCTCCTGCGCCAGAACGCCGACCATTTCATCGAATCAACGCGTGTGCTGGCACTGGACTTTGGCTTCCGCGCGGCCATCTCCAGCAACGACGAGGCCACCATCGCCTCCGCCTTGCTCAACCACGGCGAACGGCTCGGCGCAGGCTTCGCCGCGTTCACCGACACCGCAGGCGACATCCGCGGCAGCACGACCGAGCTCGGCCAGGCCGCGGAAGGCTTGGTCTCCAGCCTCATGCAGCAATCTGGCGCAGAGCAAACGGAAGACAGCAGCGGCATCCATGTGGTGGTGCTGGACGGCCGACTCTTCCAAATCGTGACCGTGCCCGTGAAGGCGCCCTTGACGATTGGCTGGGTGATCATGGGCTTCAAGCTGGACAACGCCCTGCTGCTGGACATGCGTCGTCTCACCGGTGTGGATGTGGTTGTTCTCAGCCACCAGGGCAAACTGCCCTGGCAGACCACCCTGTCGCAACTGCCACAGGCCAGTGCGAAAGCATTGTTGACGCAGTGGTCACCGACGGCAGAAGCAGTGCGCGAGCAGGGCAAGTCACCCGGCATGCTGTCGCTGCCCGAGGGCGATCAAGTCTGGCGCAGCATCACGCTCGACGGACCGCCAGGTCAGGAGGTCGAGGCCATCCTGCTGCGCTCGGTGGACGAGGCGGTTGCGCCCTACCACCGCCTGGAGGGCACCATCTTGCTGTTCAGTTTGCTGGGGGTGGCCGTGTTTGCGGTGGGCAGCGTGGTGACGGCACGCCGCATCATCGGCCCGGTGCACACGCTGACCAAACTGGCCCAGCGCCTGTCAGACGGCGACTACGCCATGCCGGTACCTCAGCAAGGCGAAGACGAAATCGGCGCCCTGAGCATCGCGTTCGAGTCCATGCGGCAGGCCATGCAGCAGCGCGAAAGCGAAATCCGAGCCCTGGCCTTCACCGATGGCCTGACCCAGATGCCCAACTGGGCGCGCTTCTCGGCCGACGTCAAAGAAGCCGTGGAAGACGCGCGCCAGCAACCCGGCAGCGCCTGCGCCGTGCTCATGCTGGACCTTGACCGCTTCAAGCACGTCAACGATGTGCTCGGCCACGACACCGGCGACCAACTGCTGCAACTCGTGGGCCAGCGTCTGCGCCGCCTGATTTTCGACCCCCGCAACACCGTGGCCCGCCTCAGTGGCGACGAGTTCGCCGTGCTGCTGCGCCAGGGTGATGTGGCCCAGGCCAAGGCCGTGGCACGCACCATCCTGGACAAACTCGACGCGCCCCTGATGCTCAATGGCCAGACCGTGGACCTCGGCGCCGGCATCGGCATCGCCGTGTACCCGGAGCACGCGAGCGACGGTGACGAGCTGATCCGCCGCGCCGAAGTGGCCATGTACAAGGCCAAGCAAACCCACCTTGGCCACATCGTGTTCCGGCCCGAGCTGGACATGCGCTCCGACGAGGCCCTGTCCCTGCTCGGCGAGTTGCGCCGCGCCATCGAGCACCAGGAGCTGCGCCTGTTCCTGCAGCCCAAGGTCTGCATGGCCAGTGGCGAGGTCAAAGGCGCCGAAGCCCTCGTGCGCTGGCAACACCCCACGCGGGGCATGGTGCCGCCGATGAAGTTCATCCCCTTCGCCGAGCAAACCGGCTTCATCCGCCAGATCACTTACTGGCTGCTGGAGGAGTCGGCCCGCATCTGGCGCCAATGGGCCGACAGCGGCGTGCGGCTGGACCTCTCGGTCAACCTGTCGGCGCGCGACCTGATCGACTCCGACCTGCCCGCGCACCTCAACCGCCTGCTCATCCTGCACGGCGTGCCGCCCGAACACCTGTGTCTGGAGATCACCGAAAGCGCCATCATGGACGACCCGAACCACGCCCTGCAGACGCTGGAGCAGTTCCACTACATGGGCGTGAAGATGGCCATCGACGACTTCGGCACCGGCTACTCCTCGCTGGCCTACCTCAAGCGCTTGCCGGTGGACGAGTTGAAGATCGACAAGTCCTTCGTGATGAACATGCAGCACGACAGCCAGGATGAAAAAATCGTGCGCTCGGTCATCGACCTGGCCCACAACATGGGCCTGCGCGTGGTGGCCGAAGGCCTGGAAGACCGCCATGCCTGGGAACGGCTGAGCGCCCTGGACTGCGACCTGGCACAAGGCTACTGGATCGCCAAACCCATGCCGTCGGACCAGTTCCTCGCCTGGGCGAGCACCTGGCAACTGCCTGCCGCCCCTGAAACTGCCGTCCAGACCGCAGGCCACACACAGGGCGAAACCGCCTGACACCCAGGCCAGCACCCCGGCTGCCTTGCACAGGACATTCACACGCTGGCGTTAGCATGCTGCCCATGCGAATTTTCACCCTTCTCTTGCTGGGCACCTGGCTGCCGCTGGAAGCCATGTCGGCACGCCCCTTTGTCACCGACGACGCGCGTCTGACCACGGAAGGCAGCTGCCAACTGGAAACCTGGGTGCGCTCCTACAAAGACAGCCACGAGGTCTGGGCCCTGCCCGCCTGCAATCCGACCGGCAACCTTGAATTCACCGTGGGTGGCGGCCGGGCGCGCAACAGCGGCGAACACGGTACCAGCGACTTCGTGTTCCAGCTCAAAACCCTCTTTCGCCCCCTGAGCACCAACGGCTGGGGCTGGGGCCTGGGCGTGGGCACCGTGCGCCACCCGGAAATCAGCCCGGGGCCCAACCTGCTGGGCAACACCTACGCCTATGTGCCCATGTCGTTTTCCTTCCAGGACGACCGCGTGGTGGTGCATGCCAACCTCGGCTGGCTCAAAGAGCGCGAGACACACCGCAACAACGCCACCTGGGGCCTGGGCGCCGAGTTCCAGACCACGCAACGCGTGATGTTGATCGCTGAAGCCTTTGGCGACCACCGTCACAACCCTTACGGGCAAATGGGAGGTCGCCTGGCCATCGTGCCCAACCGCGTTCAGGTGGACCTGACCGTGGGCCAGCAAATTGCAGGACCGAGCAACAGCCGCTGGATCTCGATGGGCCTGCGCTTCACGCCCGACGAGCTGTTCTGAGCAGCCACGTGGTCTGCGCCACATGGCGGGTGCGGTGAGATTCGAACTCACGGAGGGCGCAAACCCTCGCCGGTTTTCAAGACCGGTGCCTTAAACCGCTCGGCCACACACCCTTGGAGCCCTGCATTGTAGGGCACCCACGGGCAGCATCTCAGGCCTTGCCCGGCTTCTGTGACTGCGGGCAATCGATCTGGATGAGCTCTCGCACCGGGCCATCCACACGCACCGCCGTGAGCTGACCGCCCCAGACGCAGCCCGTGTCCAGGGCCATCAGCTCATCGCGGTTGATCAGGCCCAGCGTGGACCAGTGACCGAACGCCACCGGCGTGCCGGCCGTGCGCCGCCCCGGCACCTCGAACCAGGGCATGAAACCTTCGGGTGCACCGCCCACGCCCTCCTTGGTGGCGAACTCCATGAGGCCGTCGGCGCTGCAAAAACGCAGACGCGTCAGGCTGTTGACCACGCAGCGCCAGCGTGCCACGCCCGTCAAGCCGTCATCCCAGCGCTCGGGCACGTTGCCGTACATCTGCGTGAGGAACTCGCCCAACTCGGGGCTGCGCAGCATGGCCTCCACCTCGCCGGCCAAGGCCACGGTCTGGGCCGCATCCCATTGCGGCAGCACGCCGGCATGCACCATCAACCAACCATGCGCGTGCACGGCCAGACGCTGATGGCGCAGCCAGTTCAGCCAGTCATCGCGGTCGGGGGCTTGCAGGATGGCGTCGAGCGTGTCGCTGCGGTGCGGCTTGCGCACACCATGGGCCACGGCCAGCAGGTGCAGGTCGTGGTTGCCCAGCAGGCAGGTGGCCGAGCCGCCCAGGTCGCGCAGGCGGCGCAGCACGCCCAGGCTGTCCGGCCCGCGGTTGACGAGGTCGCCCAGGAAATGGACATGGTCCCGCGAGGGGGAGAAATCGAGGGTCTGCAGCAGCCGCTCCAGCGGATCGCAGCAGCCCTGCAGGTCGCCAACAAGGTAGATCATGGTGGGGATTCTGCTACGCTTGAACGATCTTGACCGACGGCCCGGCGTGCGCCCGGCGCCTTCCATGGAACTTGCGCTGCTGATTTTCCTCACCTTCCTCAATGGCTTGTTCGCCATGTCGGAGATGGCCCTGGCCTCCAGCCGCAAGGCGCGCCTGCAGGTGCTGGCCGAAACCGGTGATGCCGGTGCGCTCGCAGCCATCGAGCTGCACGACAACCCGACGCAGTTCCTCTCCACGGTCCAGATCGGCATCACGTCCACCGGCGTGCTCAACGGCATCGTCGGTGACGCGGCCTTCTCCGAGCCCCTGTCCCACTGGCTGCAGGCCCACTTCGAGCTGCACGACCGCGTGGCCGCCGTCACCGCCACCGGTCTGGTGGTGCTCATCATCACCTTCGTCACCATCATCTTCGGCGAGCTGGTGCCCAAGCGCGTCGGCCAGATGTACCCCGAGCCCGTGGCGCGCCTGGTGGCCAAACCCATGCGGCTGCTCTCCAGCATCGCCAAGCCCTTCGTGGCCATGCTGTCGGCCACCACCGTCGGCATCCTCAAGCTGCTGGGTGTGAGCGACAACGGCGGGCGCAGCGTGACGGAAGAGGAAATCGCCGCGCAGCTGGAAGAAGGCCTGGACGCTGGCGTGATCGAAGCGCACGAACACCAGATGGTGCGCAATGTGTTCCGCCTCGACGAGCGCCAGATCGGCTCGATGATGATCCCGCGCGGCGACATCGCCTGGCTCGATGCCGAGGTGCCCATGGCCGAGAACCTGGCCACCATCGCCGAGCACGGCTACTCGCGCTACCCGGTCTGCCGCGGTGGCCTGGACGATGTCATCGGTGTGATGACCGCGCAGCAGCTGCTCCACCAACTCACCCAGCACCAGAACAACGACCTGACGCAGGGGCTGCTGCCCGCGGTCTTCGTGCCTGAGACGCTTTCGGGCATGGAGCTGCTGGAGCACTTCCGCGCCTCCGATGTGCAGATGGTGTTCGTGGTCGATGAGTACGGCGAGGTGCAAGGCGTCATCACGCTGCGCGATGTGCTGGAAGCCATCACCGGCGAGTTCACGGCCTCGGAAGATTCGGACGATGCCTGGGCGGTCCAGCGCGAGGATGGCTCCTGGCTGATCGATGGCCTCATCCCCGCGCCCGAGCTGAAGGACCGCTTGGAGGTCAAGACCCTGCCCGACGAAGACCGCGGCCGCTACAACACGCTGGCCGGTTTGGTGATGCTGCTGCTGGGCCGCCTGCCACGCACCACCGACGTCGTCGAATGGGAAGGCTGGCGTTTCGAGGTGGTGGACATGGACGGCAAACGCATCGACAAGGTGCTGGCCAGCCGCTTGCCCGAGCACTGAGCTGGCACCGAGCCGGCACAGGCTTGCGGGCAGCATCTCGGCCTGCTCAAGGCACCTCGGTGGCCGGCGCCTCGTCCCACAGGCGACGTGTCTGTGCCCGCCAGCATCGCCCCTGCCCCCAGCGGCCATCCGACTGCCACAGCCAGGCACCGCACGCGGGGGTGGCATCGACATGCACGCCCAGCGCCGCATAGCGCGCCACGATGGGGGGCGAGGGGTGCCCATAGCGGTTGCGCCGCCCCGCCTGGATCACCGCTTCCTGAGCCTGCACAGCCGCCAAAAAAGCGGGCGTGGACGAGGTGCGGCTGCCATGGTGGGGCACGACCAGCACCGTGCTGCGCAAGCGCTCGGCAGGCAGGCGCGCCAACAAGGCCTGCTCCTGCGGGGCTTCGATGTCCCCGGTCAGCAAGAGACTCTGGCCGCCAGCCGCCTGGACGCGCAGCACGCACGACAGGGCGTTGGTGGACAAGCTCTGGCGGCTTTGCAGATCGGCCTGGGTGGGGTGCAGCACCTCGAAGCGCACGCCGTCCCAGGTCCAGGCCTGGCCGGCCACGCACGGCTGGTGGGGCAGCGCCGGGGCGCCATCGGGCGCCTTGCCCGGTGGGCGATGCAGCAAGGGGTGCTCCTGCGGCAATGAGCTGCGCAGCACATCCACCGGCACGCCACGCACGACCGACAAGGCGCCGCCGACGTGGTCGTTGTCCTGGTGGCTGATGAGCAAGGTGTCGAGCCGCCGCACGCCCAGGGCCTGGAGCACGGGCAGCACGACGCGCGCGCCCATGTCCCCGCCCGCAGGCAGGCTGGCGCCGGTGTCGAACAGCAAGCTGTGCTGTGCGGTGCGCACCAGGACGGACGTGCCCTGGCCCACGTCCATCGCGATGGCGGCGAATTGACCCGACGCTGGTTGCGGCAAGACACGCCAGGGTTCGGGCAAGCACAGCAGCGGCACGAGGAAAGGCAAAGCCAGGCTGCGCCAACGCCAGGGCCCGGGCAGTGCCAAAGCGAACGCAGCCAGCACCGCCGCGATGGCCACCCACAGCGGCGGGCGGGGTGTCGCCCACACCGCCACGGGCAGGTCTGACAGCCATTGCAGGCCCTGGAAGGCCAGCCCTGTGCACGCGGCGGCCAGGTCCCAGGCCTGCGGGAACACCGTCCCAGCCAAGGCCAAGGGCGTGATGAGCGCCCCGAAGATGGGCACGGCCACCAGGTTGGCCACCATGCCCACCAGGGAGACCTGCTGGAAGCACACCAGCGACAGCGGCATCAGTGCGAGGCTGACCAGGCGCTGGGTGTGCCACAGGGCCATGGCTTCGCCGCGCAGCCAGTGCCAGACGCCATGTACGCCATGGAGGTTCGCGCTCTGCCCCGGGTCGCCGGCAACGCCCACTTCCATCGACCGCGCACCCGCCGACATCAACACCGCCACCGCCACGAACGAGAGCCAGAAGCCCGCCTGCATGAGGGCAAACGGGTCCCACACCGTCACCAGGGTGGCGCACAACAGCCACACCAGCGGCCAAGGCCAGGCGCTGCCCAGCAGCCGCAAGGCGCTCATGAGGGCCATGGTCCAGACCGTGCGCTGCGCCGGCACGCCGCCGCCCGACGCCAGGGCATACGCCGCAGCGCCCAGCACCGCCACCCACAAGGCCGCCGTTGGCGCGGGCAGCCAGTGGCACAGTCGGCTGGAGCGCGACCACAGCCGCCGCGTCAGTGCCGCGCACAAGCTGCCCAGCATCGCCACGTGCGCACCGCTGATGGACACGGCATGGGCCACGCCTGTGCGGCGGAGCACCTCCCAGTCCCCCGACGCGATGGCCGCCTGGTCCCCCACCGCCAGCCCGGTCAGGACACCCGCTTCGCGCGCCGAGGGCACCCGCTGCAAGATGGCTTCGCGCACCCCTTGCCGCCAGCGGTCGATGCGGTCCTGCCAGCCTGGCGCATCGTCCTCGCTCCCGCCCTCGCCTGCCGGCTGCAGGCTGTCGGCTCCGGGGCGCAACTGGCCCAGCGCCCTCACGCCTCGGCCGAAGCTGGCCCGCGTGCCCGAGTTCACGCCGGGGTTGGACAAGCCATCCGGCGCGTGCAGCCGCAGCCGCATGCGCCAGGTTTGTCCGGCACGGGGCGCCTGGGGTGCCGGCCAATCGGCATAGAGCGAGACGTGCTCAGGCAGGCGCCAGCCGGGCTCGGGCTGCACGCCCTCCCAGCGCAGCACCGCGGCATCGAGGCGCCACCTGGGTGGAGCGCCTTGCGACCGCACCGGCGCCAACGGCTGCGGCAATCCCTCCAGCCGCAACACCGCCCAGACATCGCGGCCCTGCAGGCGCTCAGGCCAGCGCTGCGCCAGCACCTGCGAGGCCCGCCAGCCTGTGCTGCCCCAAGCCAGCACGGCTGCGGCCAGGCCGAGCACCAGCAGCAGGGCGAGACGCCGCCCAGGCCCAGACCCATGTCCAGGCCCTCGCCACTCCAGCCAGGCCACGGCCACCACGCCCCATCCGCCCAGCAGCACGCTGCCAAGAAGCCACGCCGCGGGCGCGAGGTTCACCGATTGCCACTGCCACGCCACGCCCAGCAACCAACCCAGGCAGGCCACCACCCACAGCCAGAGCCCCAAGCCGCTGGGCGCTTGAAGCGCGCGCAGCCCGAGGGGTGGCGCCACTGCCACTGCCATCGCCATGCCCCCATCCCTGCTTTGTGTTGTGGGCGCAGTGTAGGATTTCACCCTCTGGCGCACCGTGACATCCGCTCCCTCTGAAGGGGGTGCCTGTCGCCAAATGCGTCCCCTGAACCGCAGCCAGATCCGCCGCTGGCCCACCGCCCCCCACACGCCATGTCCATCGAACAACGCCTGCAAGCCCTGGGCATCACCCTGCCCCCCGTGGCCGTGCCCGCCGCTTCTTACCTGCCATTCGCCCGCACCGGCAACCTGATCTTCCTGTCGGGCCACATCGCCAAGAAAGACGGCCAGGTCTGGGTGGGCCAGCTCGGCAAAACCATGAGCACCGCCGAAGGCCAGCAAGCCGCACGCGCCATCGCCATCGACCTCATGGGCACCCTGGCCGTGGCCGCCGGCGGCCTGGACAAGGTCCAGCGCATCGTCAAGGTCATGAGCCTGGTCAACAGCACGCCGGACTTCACCGAGCACCACCTCGTCACCAACGGCTGCTCCGAACTGCTGGCCGAGGTGTTCGGTGACGCCGGCCGCCACGCCCGCAGCGCCTTTGGCGTCGCGCAGATCCCGCTGGGGTCTTGCGTGGAGATCGAACTCATCGCCGAAGTGGCCTGACCATGCCGCGCCTCACCCCCCGCCTGCTGCTCACGCTCATCAGCCTGGCTTGCGCAGGCTCGGTCGGTCTGGCCCTGCTGGCGCAACACCGCTACGGCATGGAGCCCTGCCCCTGGTGCATCCTGCAGCGCATCCTGTTCGTGCTGCTGGCCGTGCTGGGCCTGGTCGCGGCGGCCCTGCCCGGGCTGGCGCGCCGCGTGCTGGCCGGCGTCGCCCTGCTGGGCGCACTCGGTGGCATGGCCGCGGCCCTGTGGCAGCACTTCGTGGCGGCGCAGTCGAGCTCCTGCGCGCTGACCCTGGCCGACCGCATCATCACCGCCACCGGCCTGGACGTGCGCTGGCCCGAAGCCTTCGAGGTGCGCGCCTCGTGTGCCGATGCCGCCGTGAGCGTGCTGGGCGTGCCCTTCGCGCTCTGGAGCCTCGCGCTGTTCGCCCTCACCGGCGCCATCCTGCTGGCGAATGTGCTGGCCTCTGGCCGGCGCGCCTGAGTGCCTGAGTGCCTGAGTCTGGTCAAGCGCCAAACGCCCATCCCCACCGTGCTCGACCAAGACCCCGCAGCGCCCACCGCGCTGGTTGACTTCCCCCCCACCGCAACCGGTGGCCCACGCCAGCGCTGGCGCCTGCACCAGCCCTCACGCTGGCTGGTCGCCCACGATCCCAGCCAGGTCCCCGGCCTGCTCGATGCCGCCCATGCCCTCAGCCGCCAAGGCCAATGGGCCGTGGGCTGGGTGGCTTATGAAGCCGCGCCCGGGCTGGACGCCTGCCTGCCGGTCAAGGCCCTGCCCCCAGGCCAGCCTTACGCCGTCTTTGCCATCTTCGACGCGGCCCACCCCTGGGATGGCCTGGCCGCCGACCACGCATGGCGCGCCGGCCCCTGGCAAGCCGCGCTGAACGACGACGCCATCACGCAGCGCATCGGGCAAGTGCGCCGCTTGATCGAAGCCGGCGAGGTGTACCAGGTCAACCTGACCGACACCCTGAGCGGCCCCTTCGAAGGTGGCACGGCGGCCATCGAGCCCTGTTTCGCCGCCCTGCGCCGCAGCCAACCCGAGGGCTACAGCCTGATGCTGGACGCGCGTGCCGCCTGCCGCGCGCCGGGCGTGGTGCTGAGCGTGTCGCCCGAGCTGTTCTTCGACTGGGATGCCGGCGCGGGCCACTCAGCCGATGGCGGCCGCATCACCACCCGCCCGATGAAAGGCACGGCCAGCCGCGGCCACGATGCCGACAGCGACGCTGCATTGGCCGCGCACCTGCTGGACAGCGCCAAAGAGCGCGCCGAGAACCTGATGATCGTGGACCTGCTGCGCAACGACCTCTCGCGCATCGCCGAGGTGGGCAGCGTCAAGGTGCCCTCGCTGTTCGACGTGCAGGCCCTGCCCACCGTCTGGCAGATGACGTCCACCATCACCGCGCAAGCCCGACGTGGTCTGCGCCTGAGCGAGGCCTTCGCCGCGCTCTTTCCCTGCGGTTCGGTCACGGGTGCGCCCAAGCGCCAGGCCATGCACCACATCGCCCGGCTGGAACACGGCCCGCGCGGCGTCTACTGCGGCGCCGTGGGCCTGATGGCACCGGGCGGCCGCGTCACCTTCAACGTGCCCATCCGCACCGTGGCGCTGCACACACCGCCGCCACCCGCGCCCTGGACGCTGCGCTGCGGCATCGGCAGCGGCATCACCCTGGACGCCCGCGCCGACAGCGAACTGCGCGAGTGGCGCGCCAAGCAGGCCTTCCTGCGCCGCGCTGCGCAACCCTTCCAACTGCTCGAATCCCTGCGCCTGGACGACGGCCACATCTCCCGCCTGGACGCCCACCTGCAGCGTCTGGCCACATCGGCAGCGCATTTCAACTGGCCCTGGGATGGCAGCTGGGCACAGCGCGCACGCCAGCACCTGGCCGACACCGCCCAAGCGCACCCGCAAGGCCTGTTCAAGCTGCGCCTGCTGCTGGACGTGAACGGTGCCATCGAGGTGCAGGCCGCACCGCTGCCGGCCGCGTCGGAGGCGTCCGAGGCCCCCGTGGCCCCCGTGCAGGTGGCCCTGGCCGATCGCCCCATGCCCGAGGCCGACGACTTTGTCCGCCACAAAACCACCCAGCGCACGGCTTACGCCGCCTTCCCCGCACCGCCCGGCTGCTTCGACACCCTGCTGCACAACGCCCAGGGCGAGCTCACCGAGTTCACCATCGGCAACGTGGCCGTGAAGCTCGGTGGCCAATGGTTCACGCCGCCGCTGTCGGCCGGCCTGCTGCCCGGGGTGATGCGCGCCAGCCTGCTCGCCGAAGGTCGCCTGGCAGAGCGCCGCTTGACGCTGAACGACCTGCCCCACGCCCAAGGACTGGCCCTGCTCAACAGCGTGCGCGGCTGGGTGGACGTGCGCCTGGCCTCCGACTGAACCACCCCACCACCCTTGTTTGAGAGCCCCCACATGCGACTCCTCCACACCATGCTGCGCGTCGGCAACCTCCAGCGCGCCATCGACTTCTACACCCAGGCCCTGGGCATGACCCTGCTGCGCACCACCGACCGCCCCGAGCAGCAATACACGCTGGCCTTCCTGGGCTACGGCCGCAACCCCGAGCACGCCGAGATCGAGCTGACCTACAACTACGGCGTCGAAGCGTATGAGCTGGGCACGGCCTACGGCCACATCGCCATCGGCGTGGAGAGTGCCGCCGCCGTCTGCGAAGCCGTGCGCGCCAAGACCGCCACCCTGGGCGGCGCCGTCACGCGCGAAGCCGGCCCCATCAAGGGCGGCAACACCGTGATCGCTTTCGTCACGGACCCGGACGGCTACAAGATCGAGTTGATCGAGCGCCCGCAGGCCGCATACGAACTCAACTGAACCGCGAACTGATCAGGGCCCAATCGGGACTTGATCAGGGCCGGTGGGCCGCGATCTTCGGCGTGTCCACCTGCACATCGCCGCACTGGGCTCGGTGGCGCAGCGCGTGGTCGATCAGCACCAGCGCCAGCATGGCCTCGGCGATCGGCGTGGCGCGGATGCCCACACACGGGTCATGGCGGCCGAAGGTCTCGACCGTGGCCGCCTGGCCGTTCAGGTCGATGGACTGGCGCGGCGTGCGGATCGAGCTGGTCGGCTTGATGGCGATGGCCACGCGCAGGTCTTGCCCCGTGGAGATGCCACCCAGCACACCGCCCGAGTGGTTGCTGCCGAAACCGTCCGGGAAGAGCTCGTCGCCGTGCACGGTGCCGCGCTGGCTGACGCTCTCGAAGCCCGCGCCGATCTCCACGCCCTTGACGGCGTTGATGCCCATCATGGCGTAGGCGATGTCGGCATCGAGCTTGTCGAACAACGGCTCACCCAGGCCCACGGGCACGCCCGAGGCCTCGACGATGAGCTTGGCGCCGCAGGAATCACCGGCCTTGCGCAACTCGTCCATGTAATCTTCGAGCGCGTCGATCTGGCTGACGTTGGGTGCGAAAAACGGGTTGTTCGGCACGTGCTCCCAGCCCTCGAAGGCAATGGCTTGCTCGCCAAGCTGGGTCATGCAGGCGCGCACTTCGGTGCCGAACTGCTCACGCAGCCACTTCTTGGCCACGGCACCGGCGGCCACCATGGGCGCGGTCATGCGGGCCGAGGAGCGGCCACCACCGCGCGGGTCGCGGATGCCGTACTTGTGCCAGTAGGTGTAGTCGGCGTGGCCCGGGCGGAAGGTCTGCAGGATGTTGCCGTAGTCCTTGCTGCGCTGGTCGGTGTTGCGGATCAGCAGGGCGATCGGCGCACCCGTCGTCTTGCCTTCATAGACGCCCGACAGGATCTCGACGGCATCGGGCTCGTTGCGCTGCGTGACGTGGCGCGAGGTGCCGGGGCGGCGGCGGTCCAGGTCGCCCTGGATGTCGGCCTCGGACAGGGCCATGCCGGGGGGACAGCCGTCGATGACGCAGCCAATGGCCGGGCCATGCGACTCGCCGAAATTGGTGACCGTGAACAAAAGACCGAAGGTGCTGCCGGGCATGGGGACGTCCAGAAATCGCTACAAGGTTGCAGCCGGTATTGTCCCCCATCGCGCTGTGCACGTGGCAAGGATGCACCCCGGACGCAGCCCGGATGCGAAAACGCCCGGACGAACCGGGCGAGAGGGTGCGGAGAGAACTGCGAGGTCGGGGGGCTGCGGGCAGGTCGGCGTCCGATCACGCCCGCCAGGGCCATGCGCTCAGAGCAGCGCCTGGCGTTCACCGGCCGTGGCACCCTCTTCCACCGGCCAATCACGGATGTATGCCTTGAGCATGCGGTTTTCGAAGTCCTGTCCGTCCACCACGGCCTTGGCCACGTCGTAGAAGGAGATCACGCCCATCAGCGTGCGCTGCGTCATCACGGGCATGTAGCGCGCGTGGCGGCTGAGCATCATCCGGCGGACTTCGTCGATGTCGGTTTCGGGGGTGCAGGTCAGGGGGTGGTCGTCCATGACGGTGCGCACCGTCAGGCTACCGAACACGCCGCTGTTGCGCACGGTGGCCTGGATGACTTCGCGGAAGGTGAGCATGCCGGCGAGGTCGCCATGGTCCATCACCACCAGCGAGCCGATGTCGTGGTCGGCCATGGTCTTGGCCGCTTCGGCCAGCGCCTGCTCGGGATGGATGGTGTACAGGGTGCTGCCCTTGACACGCAGGATGTCGCTGACTTTCATGGAAACGGTCTCCTCGATCGGTGTGCAAGAACAACTTGCATGAACGCTGTGCACTTTAACGGCTTGTGGCGCGACTTGCACAGCAGCACGGCGGGCATCTCTGCCCCAGCTCAACAAGGGCCACGGACAGGCAGCAACCCGCTGGCTTCATTGCGACAGACATGCGTCCACCTGAACAGGGGGTTGTCCCTGATTCGACGCATTTTTTACGACAGCCCGACCTGCCCGCATGGCCTCAAGACATCACCTGCCGCAAGGTCAGGCGGTCGAGCGCCGCCTCGCGCCAGAAGCCCTGTGTGAGCGTGTCCTGGCGCAGCAACAAGGCATCGGCCAGAGGCGCCACCAGGGCGCGATCGGGGTCGATGAGCAACACGAAGCGGGGCCCCTGCTCGCCCTCGTCTTCCTGCAGCTGCGCCACCCAGTCCAGCGCCTGGAGGGTCTCCAGCAGCGGCTCGATCTGCAGCGGGTCGGTGCGCAGCCAACGCGCCAGGCCCACCGCCGACAGGCCTTTGCGATCGCCATGCTGCACGCCCGCCAGCGCTTTGAGCACCGCCAGCGCCAGGGAAAAGCGCAGCCCCGGCGTGTCCGGCCAACGCTTGACCTGCGACAGCAGGCTGGGCGTGTAGGCCGCCACCACAGCGCCCATCAGCACGATCAGCCAGCTCAGGTAGATCCAGATCAGCAGGATGGGCACCGCCGCGAAAGCACCGAAGATGGTGGCGTAGGCCGGCACCTTGCCCAGGTAGAAGGCCAGGCCTTTCTGGGCGATCTCCAGCCCCAGGGACGCGAACAGCGCACCACCCCAGGCGTGCTCGCGGCGCACGAAGGTGTTGGGCACGTAGCGGTACAGGGCCATGAAGCCGGCCGTCTGCAGGCCGAAGGTCAGGAGTCCCAGCAAGAAACTGACGCCCCCCGGCAGTTCGTCCACGAGCCCGCGCGAGGCCGACAGCACGTACGAGGTGACCGAGAGGCTCACGCCCAGCAACAGCGGCCCCAAGGTGAGCGCGGCCCAATAGACCAGCACACGGTGGGCGATGGGCCGCACGGTGCGCACCCGCCAGATGCCATTGAGCGTGTGGTCGATGGTCAGCATCAAGGCCATGGCCGACACGCCCAGGCCCACCAGGCCCAGCGCGCCCAACTGGCTGGCCTTGGCCGCGAATTTGGTCAACGACAGCAGCACCGGCTTGGCGATCATCTCGGGCACCATGCCCTGCAGCACCTGCTGCTCCAGCACCTTGCGGAAGCGCCCGAACACGGGGAAGGCGCTGAACAAGGCCAGCATCACGGTGAACAAGGGCACCACGGCGATGGTGGTGGTGAAGGTCAG
The DNA here is from genome assembly GCA_023266355.1 of Aquabacterium sp. Taxonomy (GTDB): domain Bacteria; phylum Pseudomonadota; class Gammaproteobacteria; order Burkholderiales; family Burkholderiaceae_C; genus Aquabacterium. The sequence continues at coordinate 71,584 of JAHFQM010000008.1, read as the reverse complement.
GCTGCCCGCCGTCAGGCCGAGGCGGTCTTCGCGGAAGCGCTGGCGCAGGGTGTCGTAGGTCTGGCGCCAGGGCCAGGTGCGCAAGGTGTCGGCGAGCTGCTGGGCGCGCTGTCGGGTCTGGGCCCAAAGTGTCCGGGGAGGCGTCATGCTGGCTATGATGCCAGCGGTGCGTGTGCCCACGCGCTGCAGTTCCTCCCTCTTGCCACCCCCACCATGCCCCTGGTTCCCCTCGACGCCCCCATCCACGACCCCATCCTGGGTGCGCATCCGCCTGCCCGCCTGGCCCTCATCGGCCGGCTGCGTGCGCTCAACGTGGCCCTGGTGGTCGGCCTCATCGCGCTGGGGGTGCTCTGGGAGCTGTGGCTGGCACCGCTGCCCGGCGGGCGCGGCACCCTGGCCATCAAGGTGCTGCCGCTGGCATTCGCCGTGACAGGCATGCTCAAGCACCGCCTCTACACCTACCGCTGGATGTCGCTGCTGGTGTGGCTGTACTTCACCGAAGGCGTCGTGCGCGTGACCGGCGACGTGGGCGTCTCCCAGTGGCTGGCGGGCATCGAAGTGGCCCTGAGCACGGCGCAGTTCGTGGCCGGGGCGGTCTATGTGCGCCTGCGCCTGAAGGTGCTGCCGCCCAAGGCCAAAGCCAAGGGCAAGAACACGGACCAAGCCGCCGCGTGAGCCAGGCGGCACGGCTGCAGGAGCAGGGACTGGGATGAGCATGCACACACCCGCGCAACAGCTGCTCCTGGTCGCCTTGAGGCAGGCCCTGGGCGATGCCGCCGTGCGCTGCCCGTGCGCCGACGAACCCTTGCTCGCCCACCTCCAGGACTGGCGCCAGCGCTACCGTGGCATGGCGCTGGCCGTGGTGTCACCCGCCAGCACCGAGGAGGTCGCTGCCGTGGTGCGTTTGTGTGCGGCGCATGGCACGGGCATCGTCCCGCAGGGCGGCAACACCAGCCTGGTGGGCGGTGCCGTGCCCGACGAGAGCGGCCAGCAGATCGTGCTCAGCCTGCAGCGCCTGAACCGCGTGCTGGACATCGACCCACTCAACCTGTCGATGACGGTGCAGGCCGGCTGCGTGCTGGCACAGGTGCAGGACGCGGCCGCTGCCGCAGGCTTGCTCTTCCCGCTCAGCCTGGCCTCGGAAGGCAGCTGCACCATCGGCGGCGTGCTGGCCACCAACGCCGGTGGCACGCAGGTGCTGCGCTATGGCATGGCGCGCGAGCTGTGCCTGGGCCTGGAGGTGGTGACTGCGCAAGGCGAGGTCTGGCGCAGCCTCAAAGGCCTGCGCAAGGACAACAGCGGCTACGACCTGCGCGACCTCGTCATCGGCAGCGAAGGCACGCTGGGCATCGTGACGGCGGCCAGCCTCAAGCTCTACCCCCAGCCTGCCAGCCGCCTGGCGGCCTTGCTGCGCTGCCCTGACATCGACGCGGCCACCGCCCTGCTGCAGCTGGCGCGCCAGCACCTGGACGCCGAACTCACCGGCCTCGAGGCCATGGCGGCGTACCCGGTCGCCCTGACCCACCAGCACCTGCCTCAACTGGCTGCGGTGGCACAGGCACTGATGCCCGCGGCGCCTGACGGCACCGACAGCACAGACAAGACCGACAGCACCTCGACCACCAACACGCGCACCACCGCCTCGCCTGTCAAGCTGGCCGATGCCCCCTGGCTGGTGCTGCTGGACACCGCCAGCCCACGCCCTGAGGCGGCCCTGCGCGCCTCACTGGAAGCGCTGCTGGCCGAGGCCCTCGCACAAGGCCTGATCGACGAAGCCCTGGTCTCGCACAACGGGCCCCAGTACCGCGCCATGTGGGCATTGCGCGAGGCCATCCCCATGGCCGAAAAACTCGCCGGGCAGATGGTCAAGCACGACATCGGCGTGCCTTCCTCCCGCATCCCGGCCTTCTTGCGTGCCACCGTGCCAGCGCTGCAGCAGGCCTTCCCGGGCTGCCAGGTCGTGTGTTTCGGGCACCTGGGCGATGGCAACCTGCACTTCAACGTGCAAGGCCCGCAGGACGTGCCCACGCCCACTTTCCTGGCGAGGCACGAGCAGGCCGTGAACGACATCGTCTACGCGCATGTGGAGGCACTGGGCGGCACGATTTCGGCCGAGCACGGCATCGGGCAGCTCAAGCGCGAGGCGCTGGCCGCTCACCAAAGCCCCGTGGCCACGCAGTGGATGCGCGCCATCAAGGCGGCGCTGGACCCGGCCGGCACGCTGAACCCGCAACGCTTGGTGCCCTGAACCAGGGCTTCATTGCAAGGGGCCGTCCAGCCCTTTGGGCACCGGCAAGGCCAGCGTGTCGATGCCTTCTTCGCGCAATTCGGCGCGCTCCTCTGCCGTGGCTTGTCCACGGATCGCACGTTCGGGCGCATCGCCATGGTGGATGCGCCGCGCTTCATCGGCGAAATGCTCACCCACGTTCTCGGTCTGCTGGATGACCTGGCGCACCACCTGCAGGTAGGCCGCTTGCAGCGCCTGGGCCGCCTCGGCCAGGGGCCCCGTGGCGTCTGCAGACATGTCGCTGCCCGCTGACGGCGTGGGGCGGTCGGCACCTTGATGCGTTTGTTCCGCTTGGCTTGGATGACGCTGGGGGCGCTGGTGGCGCTGCTGAGCCTCAGGCGCGGTCGAGCCGACAGGCTCCTTCAGCCCGGACACATTGAGCCTCGTCGCCGAGGGCCGGCGCAGCACCGCGTGGCTGCCGCACACCGGGCAGCCCACCAAACCGGCTTGCTGCTGGCGCAAAAGCTCATCGCCAGACGCGAACCAGCCTTCGAAGGCATGGCCCTGATCGCAATGGAGGTCCACCACCAGCATCGGCGCTCAGCCTGAGGCGGTCAAACGGTCTGCCAATCGAGCGGCCAGACGCCCGCGCGCCACTGGCGCAGCCACATCATGCCGACGATGGTTTTGGCGTCGGTCAGCAAGCCGTCGCGCATCCAGGCTTCCAGCTCCTGCTGGGTCGCGGTGAAGACATCGAGGAATTCGCCATCGTCCAGGTGGCGCTCGCCCAGGGTGAGCTCGTCGGCGAACCAGACTTCGATGCGCTCGGTGGCGTAGCCGATCACGGGGTGCATCAAGCCTGCGCGCGCCCAGCGCCGGGCCACGTAGCCCGTTTCTTCGCGCAACTCGCGCTGCGCACAGGCCAGTGCGCCCTCACCCGGGTCGAATTTGCCCGCGGGGAACTCGATCATGGTCATGCCCACCGGGTAGCGGAATTGGCGCTCCATCACCAGGCGGCCATCAGGCAACAGCGGCACCACCATCACGGCGCCCGGGTGCACCACGTACTCGCGAGAGGCCTCCCGGCCATCGGGCAGTCGCACGCGGTCGTGCTTGGCGTGCAGGAAATGGCCCTGGTACACCGTCTCGGACGAGATCAGTGTTTCGCTCAGGCCATCAACGCTGCCATCTTTCCGCTCGGCAAGCAGCGCATCAGAGCCCGGGACTGGGCCGGCGTTGGGGCCTGGCTGGGTCGGCGCGTCGGACATGGGCAAAGCTGACGTTCAGCGCAGGCTCAATGCCGGCGCAGGTAGCGCCACACGAAGCCCGGGAACGCCAGCGTGAGGAAGACACACAGCCACACGGCCACGAACTCCCAGCGCAAGGGGCTGGTCTGCCCCAGGCTGCCCTCGATGGCGCGACCGAGCAGGGCCACCAGCACCGCCATGACCAGCAGTTCGAGCAGGCGCCATGCCGTCGGCTTGGGCGCTCGGCGCGGGCCGAACACGAACAAGCGTTCGTTCACAAAAGGCAAATTGGCCGCGACAAGCGCGGCCAGGAGCACGGTGGTGACGGCCCAGCCAGGCACCAGGCCCGTCATGCCGGGCCACCGCCCCAAGCGTCACCCATGCGAATGCGGCTTGTCAGCACAGGTGCTCAACCCGCCAAAGACTGGGTGATGGCCTTGGCGCACAGGCTCATCAGGCCGCTGGGCAGGATGCCGAGCGCCAGAACGGCCAGTGCGTTGACCGACAGCAGCAGGCGCGCACCGCTGGCATCGACCGCAGGCGCACCTTGCGCAGGCTCGTCAAAGTACATGACCTTGACCACGCGCAGGTAGTAGAAAGCACCCACCAGCGACAGCAGCACCGCCAGGATGGAGATCTGCAGCAGCAAGCCGGAATTGGTGGTGATCAGGGCCTGCAGCACGGCCAGCTTGGCGTAGAAGCCCACCGTCGGCGGGATGCCAGCCAGCGAGAACATGAACACTGCCATGACACCGGCCAGCATCGGGTTGCGCTTGGCCAGACCCGACAGGTCGGAGATCTGCTCCGACTCGAAACCCGGGCGCGACAGCACCATGATCAGACCGAAGGTGCCCAGCGTGGTCAGCACATAGGTCAGCACATAGAACAGCGCCGAGCCGTAGCCGTTGCCAGCCGAGACGGTGTTGCCAGCCACCACCGAAGGCACGAAGCCCAGCAGCATGAAGCCCAGTTGCGCGATGCCCGAGTAGGCCAGCATGCGCTTGAGGTTGGTCTGCGCGATGGCAGCCAGGTTACCGATCGTCATCGAGGCCACGGCCAGGATCATCAGCATCTGCTGCCAGTCGGTCGCCAGGTTGATCAGGCCCTCCACCAGCAGGCGGACGGTGATGGCGAAGGCGGCCAGCTTGGGCGCACCCGCCACCAGCAGCGTCACGGCCGTGGGCGCGCCTTGGTACACGTCGGGCACCCACATGTGGAAAGGCACCACACCCAGCTTGAAGGCCAGGCCGGAGACGATGAACACCAGGCCGAAAGCCAGCACCTGCTTGTTGATCTGGCCGGTCAGCGTGGCCTTGTAGACCTCACCGATGTCGAGCGAACCCGTGGCGCCGTACATCATCGACAGACCGTACAGCAGGAAGCCCGATGCCAGCGCGCCCAGCACGAAGTACTTCATCGCAGCTTCTGTGGACTGTGCATGGTCGCGGCGCAGGGCCACCAGGGCGTACAGCGACAGCGACATCAACTCCAGGCCCAGGTAGATGCTCAGGAAGTTGTTGCCGATGATCATGATGCTGATGCCCAGCAGCGCGAACAGGCTGAGGGTGAACAACTCACCCTTGAGCATGTCACGCGGGCCGGCGTACACCTGGGCATAGACCAAGCTGGCCGCCACAGCCAGGGTCGCGCACAGCGACAGCAGGTGGCCCATGGCATCGGTCACCACCATCTTCTGCATGGCGTACACAGAGCTGCCATCGTCCAGCGCACACAGGTGCAGGCCAGCGACAGCGGCCAGCGAGGCCAGGGTCAGGTAGTAGGTGGGACGGCGTTGGGGACAGGTGACGAAGAGATCGAGCAGCGCCACAAGGCAGGCCATGCCCAGCAGCACGATCTCGGGGGTCACCGCGAGCCAGTTCAGGTCAGTCATTTGCTTTCGGCCCTCAGTTCAGCTTGCTTTGTGCCACGTGCTTGAGCAGCTCGGTCACAGACACGTGCATCGCGTCGGTGAAAGGCTTGGGCTGGATGCCCATCCACAGCACGGCGGCCGCCAGAACGGCCAGGATGAGGAATTCGCGGGCGTTGATGTCAGTCAGGCCACGCACGTTGTCGTTGGTCACGTCACCGAAGTACACGCGCTTGTACATCCACAGCGTGTAGGCCGCACCGAAGATCAGGGCGGTGGCCGACAGCAGGCCGATCAGGAAGTCGTACTGCACGGCACCCAAAATGACCATCCACTCGCCGACGAAGCCAGCCGTGCCCGGCAGGCCGCAGTTGGCCATCGAGAACAGCAGCGCGAAGGCCGCGAACTTCGGCATGGTGTTGACCACACCACCGTAGGCCGCGATGTCACGCGAGTGCACGCGGTCGTACAGCACGCCGATGCTCAGGAACATGGCGCCCGACACAAAGCCGTGCGCAATCATCTGCACGATGCCGCCGGCGATGCCCAGCTCGTTGAAGATGAAGAAGCCCAGGGTCACGAAACCCATGTGCGCGATGGACGAATACGCCACCAGTTTCTTCATGTCCTGCTGGACCATGGCCACCAGACCGATGTAGATCACACCGATCAGCGACAGCGTGATCACCACCGGCGCGAACTCGTGAGAGGCGTCCGGCACGATGGGCAGCACGAAGCGCAGGAAACCGTAGCAACCCAGCTTCAGCATGATCGCGGCCAGCACGATGGAGCCGCCCGTGGGCGCTTCCACGTGGGCGTCCGGCAGCCAGGTGTGCACCGGCCACATCGGCACCTTCACGGCGAAGGCTGCGAAGAAGGCACCGAACAAGAGGGCCTGCGGCGTGGCGGCCAGGGGCAGCTTGTGCCAGTCGGTGATCTGGAAGGAACCACCCGACTTGTAGTACAGGAAGATCAACGCGATGAGCATCAGCAACGAGCCCAGCAGCGTGTACAAGAAGAACTTGAACGCGGCATAGACACGGCGCGGACCGCCCCACACACCGATGATGATGTACATCGGGATCAGCGTGGCTTCGAAGAACACGTAGAACAGCAGGCCGTCCAGCGCCGAGAACACGCCGACCGTCAGGCCGGACAGGATCAGGAAGGCGCCGTAGTACTGGTGCGGCCGGTCTTCGATGACCTCCCAGCCGGCCAGCACCACGATGATGGTGATGAAGGCCGTCAGGGGCACAAACCACATCGAGATGCCATCGACACCCAGGTGGTAGAAGACATTGAAGCGCTCGATCCAGGACGCCTTCTCGACGAACTGCATCGCGGCAGTGCTGGTGTCAAAGCCCGTCATCACCGGGATGGTGACGAGGAAGCCGATGACCGCGCCGATCAGGGCGATCCAGCGGGCCGTGCCGCCATTTTCCTGACGGCCCACGGCCAGCAGGAGGACACCGAAGGCCACGGGCAGCCAGATGGCCAGGGAGAGGATGGAAGACATGGTTTGCATGGGCTGGTCCTCGCGCTCAGGGGTGCATGAACACGAACCAGGTCATGAGGGCGAACACCCCCAGGATCATGACCAGCGCGTAGTGGTAGAGGTAACCCGTCTGGAACAGGCGCGTGAGCGAACCGATCAGGCCGACCAGCTTGGCCGAGCCGTTGACCAGCAGACCGTCGATGATGGCGACATCGCCCACCTTCCACAGGCCGCGGCCCAGCAGGCGCGCGCCGGCAGCGAGGATGTGCTCGTTGAACCAGTCCAGGAAGTACTTGTTCTCGCCGATCACGATCAGCGGACGCAGCACACGGGCGAACATCGCGGGGATCTGCGGTGCGACCATGTAGAACACATAGGCCGTGACCACACCGCCCAATGCCAGCCAGAACGGCAAGGTGCTGAAGCCGTGCAGGGCCATGGCGGTGGCACCGTGGAAGTGGTGCGCCAGCTCGGCCATGGCCGGGTGCTTGGCAGCGTCCACCACGATCGCGCCCTTGAAGAAGTCGCCGAACAGCATGGGCTCGATCGCCAGGAAACCGATCACCACCGACGGGATGGCCAGCAGCAGCAGCGGCGCGGTCACCACCCACGGCGATTCGTGCGGGGTGTGATCGTGGCCATGGCCGTGATCGTCATGGTCATCGTGGTGGTCGTGCTCACCCGGGAACGGCTTGTGGTGGAAATTTTCCTTGCCGTGGAAGACCAGGAAGTACATCCGGAAGCTGTAGAAGGCGGTGATGAACACGCCCGCGGTCACGGCGAACACCGCGAAACCGGCAGCCGGCAGGTGGCTGGCGTGCGCGGCCTCGATGATCGAGTCCTTCGAGTAGAAGCCCGCGAAGAACGGCGTGCCGATCAGGGCCAGTGAGCCGATCAGGGACGTGATCCAGGTGATGGGCATGTGCTTGCGCAGACCGCCCATGTTGCGGATGTCCTGGTCGTGGTGCATGCCCATGATGACGGAGCCGGCGCCGAGGAACAGCAAGGCCTTGAAGAAGGCGTGCGTCATCAGGTGGAACACCGCCACGTTGTAGGCCGACAGGCCCAGGGCCACGGTCATGTAACCCAGCTGCGACAGCGTGGAATAGGCCACCACGCGCTTGATGTCGTTCTGGATGATGCCCAGAAAGCCCATGAACAGCGCCGTGATGGAGCCGATCACCAGGATGAAGTTCAGCGCAGCGTCCGACAGTTCGAACAGCGGCGACATGCGCGTCACCATGAAGATGCCGGCCGTCACCATGGTGGCAGCGTGGATCAGCGCGGAGATCGGGGTCGGGCCTTCCATCGAGTCAGGCAGCCAGACGTGCAGCGGGAACTGCGCCGACTTGCCCATCGCGCCGATGAACAGGCAGATGCAGATCACGGTGATCAGCGACCAATCGGTCTTGGGCAGCGTCAGCGCCGTCAGCTCGTTGGCCTTGGCGAACAGCTCGTTGTAGTTCAGCGTGCCAGTGAAAGCCAGCAGCAGGCCGATGCCCAGGATGAAGCCGAAGTCGCCCACGCGGTTGACCAGGAAGGCCTTCATGTTGGCGAAGATGGCCGTGGGCTTCTTGAACCAGAAACCGATCAACAGGTAAGACACCAGGCCCACCGCTTCCCAGCCGAAGAACAGCTGCAGCAGGTTGTTGCTCATCACCAGCATGAGCATGGAGAAGGTGAACAGCGAGATGTAGCTGAAGAAGCGCTGGTAGCCGTCGTCCTCTTCCATGTAGCCGATGGTGTAGATGTGCACCATCAGCGACACGAAGGTGACCACGCACATCATCATGGCGGTCAGGCCGTCGACGAGGAAGCCGACTTCCATCTTCAGCGAGCCCAGCGTCATCCACTCGTAAACGGTGGCATTGAAGTGCGCACCGTCCACGGCCACGGCCTTGAGCGTCATGGCCGAGATGATGAAGGACACCAGCACGCCCAGGATGGTCAGGACGTGCGAGGCACGGCGACCGATGGACCGCCCCAGCAGGCCTGCAGCGATCGAGCCGACCAGCGGCGCCAAGGGCACCGCCAGCAGCGAATTGAGAGAAAGTTCTGACATTGTTGTATCTCTCCCGATCAGCCCTTGAGGCTGTCCAGCTCGTCCACGTTGATCGAGGAGCGGTTGCGGAACAGCACCACCAGGATGGCGAGACCGATGGCCGACTCAGCGGCCGCGACGGTCAGGATGAAGAACACGAAGACCTGCCCGTCCATGTCGCCCAGGTAATGGGAAAACGCGACGAAGTTCATGTTCACGGCCAGCAGCATCAGCTCGATGGCCATGAGCAGCACGATGAGGTTCTTGCGGTTGAGGAAGATCCCGATCACCGACATGGCGAACAGGATGGCGCCCAGCGACAGGAAATGCCCAAGGGTGATCGACGTCATGCTTGGCCTCCGGTCTGGGTGTCAGCTGCGGGTGCGGCAGGTGCTTCCACCTGGGCCGCCATCTTGACCACGCGCAGGCGGTCGCCCTTCTTCACGCGGACCTGGTCACCCACGTTCTGCGCGCGGGAGTCCTTGCGCTTGCGCAGCGTCAGCGCGATGGCGGCGATGATGCCCACCAGCAGGATGACGGCCGCGATCTGCACCGGGTACAGGTAGTGGGTGTAGAGCTCCACGCCCAGCGCCTTGGTGTTGGGCAGCTTGGCCACATCGGGCGGCATGGCCTTGGCGGTGGGCAGGTCGAAGCCGCGCGTCAGCACGAAAGACATCTCCACGGCGATGACGGCACCGATGCCGCCAGCGAGGGGGAAGTGCTTCCAGAAGCCCTGGCGCAGCGAGTCGATGTTGATGTCCAGCATCATCACCACGAACAGGAACAGCACCATCACCGCACCCACATACACGAGGATGAGGGCGATGGCCAGGAATTCGGCCTGCAACAGCATCCAGACGCAGGAGGCGCTGGCAAAGGCCAGCACGAGGTGCAGGGCGGCGGTCACCGGGCTCTTGGCGGTGATCACGCGGAAGCCCGCATAGACCAGCACAAAGGCGAAGGTGTAGAAAAGTAGGCTGAGGGTGTCCATACGTCGGTCAGCGATATTTCGCGTCCGCCTCCTTGTTGGCTGCGATGTCTTTTTCGTAGCGATCGCCCACGGCCAGGAGCATGTCCTTGGTGAAGTACAGATCGCCACGCTTTTCACCGTGGTACTCGAAGATGTGGGTCTCTACGATGGAGTCCACCGGGCAGCTTTCTTCGCAGAAGCCGCAGAAGATGCACTTGGTCAGGTCGATGTCGTAGCGCGTGGTGCGGCGGCTGCCGTCGTCGCGCACGTCGGACTCGATCGTGATGGCCATGGCCGGGCAGACCGCTTCGCACAGCTTGCAGGCGATGCAGCGCTCTTCGCCGTTTTCATAACGGCGCAAGGCGTGCAGGCCGCGGAAGCGGGGCGACATCGGGGTCTTCTCTTCCGGGAACTGCACAGTGATGTGCGGCTTGAGGAAGTGGCGGCCGGTCAGGGCCATGCCTTTGAAGAGCTCCAGCATGAAGAAGCTGGAGACGATTTCCTTGAAGGACGTGCTCATGGTCGTGTCCTCTTATTTCCAGATGTTCCACGGAGACATGATCCACACGCCCACGACGATCAACCAGACCAGGGTGATGGGGATGAAGATCTTCCAGCCCAGACGCATGATCTGGTCGTAACGGAAGCGGGGGAAGGAAGCCCGCACCCACAGGAACAGGGTGACGATGATGAAGGCCTTCAGACCCAGCCAGATCCAGCCCGGGATGAAGCTCAGCGCGTCAACCGGGGGCAGCCAGCCGCCGAAGAACATGATGGCGGCCATGGTGGACACCAGGATCATGTTGGCGTATTCGGCCAGGAAGAACATGGCGAAGGCCATGCCCGAGTACTCGATCATGTGACCGGCCACGATTTCCGACTCGCCTTCGACCACGTCAAAGGGGTGGCGGTTGGTTTCGGCCAGACCGGAGATGAAGTACACCACCGTGATCGGCAGCAGCGGCAGCCAGTTCCACGACAGGAAGCTCAGGCCCATGCTGGCGAACTCGCCCTTGCCCTGGCTCATCACGATGTCGGTCATGTTCAGCGAACCCGAGGTCATCAGCACAATGACCAGGCAGAAGCCCATGGCGATTTCGTAGGAGACCATCTGGGCCGATGCACGCAGCGCGCCCAGGAAGGCGTACTTGGAGTTCGATGCCCAGCCGGCGATGATCACGCCGTAGACTTCCAGCGAGGTGATCGCCATCAGGAACAGCAGGCCGGCGTTGACGTTGGCCAGTGCGACTTCCGGGCCAAAGGGGATCACGGCCCATGCGGCCAGGGCCGGCATGATGGTCATGATGGGGCCGAGGAAGAACAGGCCCTTGTTGGCCGCCGACGGCACGATGATCTCCTTGAAGATCAGCTTGACGGCGTCGGCGATGGGCTGCAGCAGGCCTTTCGGGCCGGTGCGGTTCGGGCCCGGACGGATCTGGGACCAGGCGATCGCCTTGCGCTCCCACAGCGTCAGGTAGGCCACGCAGCCCAGCAGGGGCAGCAGCAGGGCCACGATCTTGATCAGCGACCAGACCACGGGCCAGGCTCCGCCGAGGCTGGCCGCGCCAGCGTTGTACAGGGTGTCAATCATTGGTGCTCTCCCCTACCCTTCAGGCTTTTTCGACACGGACCGTGCCGAAGGAAGCGCCCAGCGTCGCGGTGTCGGCATGGCCGGCAGGCACACGCACGACGTTGGCCGGCAGGCTGGCGTCCAGCACGGCGGGCAGCACGGCACTCGCTGCACCGTTCGGACCATCTTGCGAGACCTTGACCTGCGCGCCTTCGGCCAAGCCCAACTCGGCCCACAGGGCTTGCGGCAGGCTGGCCACCGGCGCGCGACCATCGGCCGTGGCTTGCAGCGAGGGCGAGCGGCGCACCAGGGCGTCGGCGCTGTAGATGGGCAGATCGGCCAGGCGCTCCAGCGAACCGTTGCCACCGGCGATGGCGATGGGCGCCGAGGTGGCGTTGTTCAGCTTGGCAGACAAGGCAGCCAGGTCACCCAGGGCAGCGGCCTTGACCTCTTCCGAGGTCTCGAAACCGAAGCCTTCCAGGCCCAGCATCGTGCCCAGCACGCGCAGGACCTTCCAGGCCGGGCGGGCTTCGCCTTGCGGCTTGACCACGCCGTGGAAGCTCTGCACGCGGCCTTCGGCGTTGACGAAGCTGCCGGAGGTTTCCGAGAAAGGCGTGATCGGCAGGATGACGTCGGCGTAGTCGGTGGCCGCCGTCTTGAACGACGACAGCGAGACGACCATCTCCGCGCCCTGCACCGCCGCCATGGCGGCAGCCGGGTTGGCGGTGTCGAACTCGGGCTCGACGCCCAGCAGCACCAGGGCCTTGAGCGCCTTGCCGGCGATCATCTGGCCAGCGTTCAGACCACCTTGCTGAGGTTGGGCACCGACCAGTTGCGCGCCGACCGTGTTGGCCGACTCGGACAGGAAGCCCAGCTTGGCGCCGGTCTTCTCGGCGACCCACTGGCCCAGGGCCTGCAGCGTCGCGGCTTGCGGGTGCTGCGCGGCAGCGTTGCCCAGCAGCACGGCCTTGTTCTGGCCCGACAGCAGCGAGGCCGCGATGGCCTTGGCCGACTCGGTGGCCGTGCCGTTGCAAGGGATGTCGATGTTCAGCTGGTTGGCGATCGCCACGGCCACATCGCCCAGAGCCTGTGCCCAGGCGCTCGGGGCCACGGTGACGCGCTGCTTGAGCGTGATCAGCCAGTCGTCGTTGGCGCCGCCGATCGCAGAGATCTGCGCGCCGCGCTTGGCCGCCTGGCGCAGGCGCGAGGCGAACAAGGGGTGGTCCTTGCGCAGGAAGGAACCCACCACCAGGGCACGGTCCAGCGTGCCCAGCTCGGCCACGGGCAAGCCCAGCCAGCGGGCGCCGTCACCGTGGGTGAACTCGGCGTTGCGCAGGCGGGTGTCGATGTTGTCGGAACCCAGGCCGCGCACCAGCTGGCCCAGCAGGAAGAGCTCTTCGACGGTGCTGTGCTCGGTGGCCAGCGCACCGATGGCGGCTGCACCGTGCTCGGTCTTCACGCCCTTGAGGCCGTTGGCCACGTATTCCAGAGCGGTGGTCCAGTCGACTTCACGCCACTGGCCGCCCTGCTTGATCATGGGCTGGGTCAGGCGCTGTTCGCTGTGCAAGGCTTCGTAGCTGAAGCGATCGCGGTCGGCGATCCAGCATTCGTTGACGTCTTCGTTTTCCAGCGGCACGACGCGCAGCACCTTGCCATTCTTGACCTGAACGATCAGGTTGGCACCGGTCGAGTCATGCGGCGAAACGCTCTTGCGGCGCGACAGCTCCCAGGTGCGGGCGCTGTAGCGGAAAGGCTTGCTGGTCAGGGCACCGACGGGGCAGATGTCGATCATGTTGCCCGACAGCTCGGAGTCCACCGAACGGCCCACGAAGGTGGCGATCTCGGAGTGCTCGCCGCGGTGCTGCATGCCCAACTCCATCACGCCGGCCACTTCCTGGCCGAAGCGCACGCAGCGGGTGCACTGGATGCAGCGGCTCATCTCTTCCATCGAGATCAGCGGGCCGATGTCCTTGGGGAAGACCACGCGCTTTTCTTCCTTGTAACGGGAAGCAGAGCCACCGTAGCCCACGGCCAGATCCTGCAGCTGGCACTCACCGCCCTGGTCGCAGATCGGGCAATCCAGCGGGTGGTTGATGAGCAGGAACTCCATCACGCTCTTCTGAGCCTTGATGGCCTTGTCGCTCTTGGTGCGGATGATCATGCCCTGCGTCACCGGGGTGGCGCAGGCCGGCATGGGCTTGGGCGCCTTCTCGATGTCCACCAGGCACATGCGGCAGTTCGCTGCGATCGACAGTTTCCTGTGATAGCAGAAGTGCGGGATGTAGGTGCCGTTTTCTTCGGCCGCACGGATGACCATGCTGCCTTCTTGGGCCTGGACCTTTCGGCCGTCGATTTCGATTTCAACCATGTCTTTGCCCAGTTCAGATGTAGGCCGGGACCACGCAGGTCTTGTGTTCGATGTGGTGCACGAACTCGTCGCGGTAGTGCTTGATGAAAGCACGCACCGGCATGGCCGCCGCATCACCCAGCGCACAGATCGTGCGGCCCTGGATGTTCTCGGCGACGTTGTCCAGCATCTCGATGTCTTCAGGACGGCCGTGACCGTTCTCGATGCGGTCCACCATGCGCCACAGCCAGCCCGTGCCTTCGCGGCAAGGCGTGCACTGGCCACAGGATTCGTGCATGTAGAAGTAGCTCAGGCGCTGCAGGCTCTTGACCATGCAGCGGGTCTCGTCCATCACGATGACGGCGCCCGAACCCAGCATCGAGCCGGCCTTGGCGATCGAGTCGTAGTCCATCGTGCACTCCATCATGGTGTGCGCGGGGATCACGGGCGACGACGAACCACCAGGGATCACGGCCTTGAGCTTCTTGCCGCCGCGCACGCCACCGGCGAGCTCCAGCAGCGTGGCGAACGGCGTGCCCATCGGGATCTCGTAATTGCCCGGGCGCTCGACGTCACCGCTGATGGTGAACAGCTTGGTGCCGCCGTTGTTGGGCTTGCCGGCGGCCAGGAAGGCTTCACCGCCGTTGCGGATGATCCAGGGGACGGCCGCGAAGGTTTCGGTGTTGTTGATCGTTGTCGGCTTGCCGTACAAACCGAAGCTGGCCGGGAAAGGCGGCTTGAAGCGGGGCTGGCCCTTCTTGCCTTCCAGGGATTCCAGCAGCGCAGTCTCTTCGCCGCAGATGTAGGCGCCGAAACCATGGTGCGCGTGCAGCTGGAAGCTGAAGTTGCTGCCCATGATGTTGTCGCCGAGGTAACCGGCGGCACGGGCCTCTTCCAAGGCCTCTTCGAAGCGCTCATAGGCTTCGAAGATTTCGCCGTGGATGTAGTTGTAGCCCACGGTGATGCCCATGGCGTAGGCGGCAATCGCCATGCCTTCGATCACGGTGTGCGGGTTGAAGCGCAGGATCTCGCGGTCCTTCGCCGTCCCCGGCTCGCCTTCGTCGGAATTGCACACCAGGTACTTCTGACCCGGGAAAGCGCGGGGCATGAAGCTCCACTTCAGGCCAGTGGGGAAGCCGGCGCCGCCGCGACCACGCAGCGCAGAAGCCTTCACTTCGGCAATGACCTGGTCCTGGGTCATGCCCGCTTCATTGCCAGCCACGCCATCCTTGCCCAGGATCTTGCGCAGGGCTGCATAACCGCCACGGGCTTCGTAGTCTTTCAGGCCCCAGTTGTTGCCGTCGATGTCGGCGTAAATCTGCGGGTTGATGTGGCGGCCGTGGAAAACGGTTTCCTTGCCGGTCGCCTGGAATTTGGAAAGATCAAGCATCTTGTCTTTGCCTCACTTCGCTTGTGCCTTGAGCGTGGACAACAACTCGTCCAGACGCTCATTGCTCAGGTAGCTGACCATGTGTCGATCGTTGACCAGGGCCACGGGTGCATCTGCACAAGCGCCCAGACATTCGGATTGCTGCACCGTGAACAGGCCGTCGGGTGTGGTGCCACCCATTTCGACGCCCAGGCGCTCGCAGACATGTGCCAGCGCTTTTTGACCATCGCGCAATTGGCAAGGCAGGTTGGTGCACACGGCCAGCTTGAACTGGCCCACCGGCTGCTGGTTGTACATGTTGTAGAAGGTGACGACTTCGTGCACGGCCATGGGGGCCACGCCGATGTGGTCGGCCACTTCCTGCTCGCTCTCGGGCGAGACCCAGCCACGCTCTTGCTGGATGATGGACAGGCAGGCCATCACGGCCGAGATGCGCTGGTCGGCCGGGTACTTGGCGAGTTCGCGGTCGAAGCGGGCTTTGGTTTGTTCGCTCAACATGGTGTGTGCTGCTCGTTCGGTGTTCGATCTGCGGTCGGTCAGCGGTCGATCTCACCGAACACGATGTCCATCGTGCCGATGATGGCCACGGCGTCGGCAATCATGTGGCCCTTGGACATCTCGTCCAGAGCGGCCAGGTGCGGGAAACCGGGGGCGCGGATCTTCAGGCGATAAGGCTTGTTGGCGCCGTCCGACACGATGTAGGTGCCGAACTCGCCCTTCGGGTGCTCGACAGCGGCATAGGCCTCGCCTTCGGGCACGTGGAAGCCTTCGGTGAAGAGCTTGAAGTGGTGGATCAGCTCTTCCATCGAGGTCTTCATCTCGACGCGCGACGGCGGCGCCACCTTGTGGTTGTCAGTGATGACCGGACCCGGGTTGGCGCGCAGCCAGTCCACGCACTGCTTGATGATGCGGTTGGATTGGCGCAGCTCTTCGACGCGAACCACATAGCGGTCGTAGCAATCGCCGTTGGTGCCGATGGGGATGTCGAAATCCAGCTGGTCGTAAACGTCGTAGGGTTGGTGCTTGCGCAGGTCCCACACGATGCCGGAGCCACGCAGCATGGCGCCGGTCAGGCCCATCTGCAGGGCGCGCTCAGGGCTCACCACGCCGATGCCCACCGTGCGCTGTTTCCAGATGCGGTTGTCGGTCAGCAGGGTTTCGTACTCGTCCACCAGCTTGGGGAAGCGTTGGGTGAAGTCGTCGATGAAGTCCAGCATCGAGCCTTGACGGTTCTCGTTCATGCGAGCGATCGTCTTGGCATTCTTGATCTTGCTGGCCTTGTACTGCGGCATGGTGTCCGGCAGGTCACGATAGACGCCGCCCGGACGGAAATAGGCCGCGTGCATGCGGGCACCCGACACGGCTTCATAGAGGTCGAAGAGGTCTTCGCGCTCGCGGAAGCAGTAAATCAGGATGTTCATGGCGCCGCAGTCGAAACCGTGGCAGCCCAGCCAGAGCAGGTGGTTCAGCACGCGCGTGATTTCCGCGAACATGACGCGGATGTACTGCGCGCGCACGGGCACGTCGATGCCGAGCATCTTCTCGATGGTCAGGCAGTAGGCGTGCTCGTTGCACATCATCGAGACGTAGTCCAGGCGGTCCATGTAGGGCAGCGACTGGATGTAGGTCTTGGACTCGGCCAGCTTTTCGGTGGCACGGTGCAGCAGGCCGATGTGGGGGTCGGCGCGCTGGATGACTTCGCCGTCCAGCTCCAGCACCAGGCGCAGCACGCCGTGGGCAGCCGGGTGCTGCGGACCGAAGTTCAGGGTGTAATTCTTGATGTCAGCCATGGTTCATCCTTCCCGCGTCGCTCAGTGGAGACCACCGTAGTTGTCTTCGCGGATGATGCGCGGCGTGATCTCGCGCGGCTCGATGGAGACCGGTTGGTAGATGACGCGCTTTTGCTCAGCGTCGTAGCGCATCTCGACGTGGCCGGAGACCGGGAAATCCTTGCGGAAGGGGTGGCCGATGAAGCCGTAGTCGGTCAGGATGCGGCGCAGGTCTTCGTGGCCATCGAACACGATGCCGTACAGGTCGAAGGCCTCGCGCTCGAACCAGTTGGCACTGTTCCAGATCGGGTTGACCGAGGCCACCACGGGGAAGTCGTCGTCGGTGGCGAACACCTTCAGGCGCACGCGCCAGTTCAGGCTGACCGACAGCAAGTGGCTGACCACGCAGAAGCGCGGGCCTTCCGAGTAGATGCTCGCGGCGCCGTCTTTGTAGGCCGAGTAGTCCATGCCGCACAGGTCGATCAGCTGCTCGAACTTCAACGAGGCATCGTCGCGCAGGGTGCGCGCAACGCCTTCGTAGTCGGCTGCCGACACCGTGATGGTGAGTTCACCGCGGTCAACGACCAGGCGCTTGATCTTGTCGCCCAGGACGGTTTCCAGGGCGGCTTGCAGGGTGGCGAGTTTTTGGCTCATGCGCGTGCTTCCCGTTCAGCGGGCGATGGTGTTTTCGCGGCGGATCTTGGCCTGCAGTTGCAGGATGCCGTAGAGCAGCGCCTCGGCCGTCGGCGGACAGCCGGGCACATAGACGTCCACCGGCACGATGCGGTCGCAACCACGCACCACCGAATAGCTGTAGTGGTAGTAGCCACCACCGTTGGCGCACGAGCCCATGGACAGCACCCAACGGGGCTCGGCCATCTGGTCGTACACCTTGCGCAGCGCCGGCGCCATCTTGTTGCACAGCGTGCCGGCCACGATCATCAGGTCGGACTGGCGCGGGCTGGGACGGAACAACATGCCGAAACGGTCGATGTCGTAGCGCGCGGCACCCGCGTGCATCATCTCGACGGCGCAGCAGGCCAGACCGAAGGTCATGGGCCACAGCGAACCGGTTTTCGACCAGTTGATCAGGGTGTCGGCGGAGGTGGTGATGAAGCCTTCCTTGAAGACGCCTTCGATGCCCATGTGATTTACCTCTTCAGATTCCGGTGGTGTGTGCAGCTGCGCGGAGAGGGATCACTCCCAGTCCAGCGCGCCCTTCTTCCATTCGTAGGCAAAGCCCACGACCAGAATGCCCAGGAACAACATGATGGCCAGGAAGCCTGGCATGCCCACCTCCCTGAGCGACACCGCCCAGGGGAACAGGAACGCGATTTCCAGGTCAAACAAGATGAACAGGATGGCCACCAAGTAGTAGCGCACGTCAAACTTCATGCGGGCATCTTCGAACGCCTCGAAGCCGCACTCGTAGGGAGAATTCTTGGCCTCGTCAGGGCGACGGGGGCCGAGCAGGAAGCCCAGCAACTGAGGCGCCACGCCGACACCGACGCCGACCAGGATGAACAGAATGACGGGGAGGTATTGCTCGATGTTCATGACCGCTGGCTTTCAGGTTGAACGCAATGAAGACTGGCGCGAAGTTGGCGCGATTGGATCACACCGACAAAACAAAAGGCGCGCCCGGCATGTTGTCTTTCAGGTTTGACCCCGACATGACATCATCCACAGCGCGCCCACCCGAGAGCTTGAACCCCGTGCCAGCATCCCCACATGGAGAACTGACACATGCCCCTGGATCAGCTTCTCGGTGACAGGCAATGCTGATCATGAGGGGGCACAAGACTCGTTCGTATCTTTCTGGTGCCGACGGCGAGACTCGAACTCGCACAGCTTTCGCCACTACCCCCTCAAGATAGCGTGTCTACCAATTTCACCACGTCGGCGGGAGAGAATCTGTGCGCCTGACCTTGTGGGTGCAGCGCTGCAGATCTGAGTTTCGGCTGGCGTGAGGCTTGCTCACCGAAGACTCAGATTCTAAACCGAAAAATGGGCTTCACGAAGCTGACACAGCCATCACTTGCAGCGTTTGTGCAGTGTTGCGGCATCGCAGCATCATGAGGCCCACGCCCCATCACTTGGTGGGGATCAGGGCGGCGCCCGAAGCTGCCGGCAGCACGGCAGATGCTGGAACAGCGCCCGCCGAGGCGGCTGCAGCAGCGCTGGCAGCCTGCTCCAGCAGCGAAGGCTGCTCGGCCGAGGCCACGCCGCGGTTGTTGCCAAAATAGGCCAGGCCCAGGGTGCTCGCGAAGAACACCGTGGCGGCCACCGCCGTCGAGCGCGACAGGAAGTTCGCGCTGCCCGTGGCACCGAACAGGCTGCCCGACGCACCGCTGCCAAACGACGCGCCCATGTCGGCCCCCTTGCCGTGCTGCACCAGCACCAGGCCGATCATGGCCAGGGCGGACAGCACTTGCAACAGCAGGACCACCGTCATCAATGCTTGCATGAACTCAACTCCTCAATCTTGTCTGGGATGGCTGCGCCCGCTGCGGCTCAAGCCGCACGGGCGATCGCCGCGAAATCAGCCGCCTTGAGCGCTGCACCGCCGATCAGGCCACCGTCGATGTCGGCCTGAGAGAACAGCACCTGGGCGTTGTCGGGCTTGACGCTGCCGCCGTACAACAACGGCACCTTGGCCGCCTCGGGCTGGGCCGCCGTCAGACGTGCGCGCAGGAAAGCGTGCACGGCCTGGGCCTGCTCGGGACTGGCGGTCTTGCCGGTGCCGATGGCCCAGACGGGCTCATACGCCACCACCACCTGGGCCACATCGGCACCCAGGGTGGCGATGACGGCGTCCAGCTGGCGCCCCACAACGGCTTCGGTCTGACCGGACTCGCGCTCGGCCAGGGTTTCGCCCACACACACGATGGGCACCAGGCCGTGTGCCAGCGCTGCCTTGGCCTTGTCAGCGACCAGTTGGTCGCTTTCGGCGTGGTAGCTGCGGCGCTCGGAGTGACCCACGATGGCATAGGTCGCACCGAACTCGCGGACCATGGGGCCCGCGACCTCGCCCGTGAAAGCGCCTTGCGCCTGCACCGACACGTCCTGCACGCCGACCGCGATGGCCGAGCCCTGCAGGGCCGCGGCGACATCGACCAGGAAGACCACAGGCGGGCAGACCGCCACGTCAGCGCGAGGCGCCGACGCAGCCAAGTCAGCCGCCAGCAGGCCCTGGATCAGCTCTGCGTTGGATGCACGGCTGCCGTGCATCTTCCAGTTGCCAACAACCAGCTTTTTCATGGCGCTCACTGCTGTTGCTGCTCTTGGCCCTGACCCTGGCCTTCCGAGCCGGCGTCCTGAGGCGCCTGATCGGCACGCGGGGCGCGGTCACGGCGCTCGCCGCGATCACCACCACGGTCGCCACGGTCGCCGCCACGGCCGCCACGATCACCGCGGGGACCACGGTCGCCACGCTCTTCGCGCTCGGGCATGCCCTCAGGGCGCTCCAGCAGGGCCTTCATGGACAGCTTGACGCGGCCCTTCTCGTCCGTCTCGAGGACCTTGACCTTGACGATCTGGCCTTCCTTCAGGTAGTCGGCCACGTTCTCGACGCGCTCGTGGGCGATCTGGCTGATGTGCAGCAGGCCGTCCTTGCCGGGCAGCAGGTTCACCAGGGCACCGAAGTCGAACAGCTTGGTGACGGCACCTTCGTAGGTGGCGCCGATTTCCACTTCGGCCGTGATTTCGTTGATGCGCTTGATGGCGAATTCGGCCTTGGCGCCATCGGTCGAAGCGATGGTGATGACACCGTCTTCGGCGATGTTGATCTGGCAACCGGTCTCTTCGCACAGGCCGCGGATGGTGGCGCCGCCCTTGCCGATCACGTCACGGATTTTTTCCGGGTTGATCTTCAGGGTGTACAGGCGGGGTGCGAACTCGGAGACTTCCGTGTTGGCGCCAGCCATGGCTTCGACCATCTTGCCCAGGATGTGCAGGCGGGCTTCCTTGGCTTGCGCCAGCGCCACTTGCATGATTTCCTTGGTGATGCCCTGGATCTTGATGTCCATCTGCAGGGCGGTGATGCCGCCCGTGGTGCCGGCCACCTTGAAGTCCATGTCGCCCAGGTGATCTTCGTCACCCAGGATGTCGGTCAGGACGGCGAACTTGTTGCCTTCCTTGATCAGGCCCATGGCGATGCCGGCCACGTGGGCCTTCATCGGCACACCGGCGTCCATCATGGCCAGGCAGCCGCCGCAGACCGAAGCCATCGACGAGGAGCCGTTGGACTCGGTGATTTCCGACACCACACGCACGGTGTAGGCGAAGTCTTCCTTGGCGGGCAGCAGCGGCACCAGCGAGCGCTTGGCCAGGCGGCCGTGGCCGATTTCGCGGCGCTTGGGCGTGCCCACGCGACCGGTTTCGCCGGTGGCGAACGGAGGCATGTTGTAGTGGAACAGGAAGGTGTCGCGGTAGTCGCCGGTCAGGGCGTCGATGCGCTGCGAGTCCTGCTCGGTGCCCAGGGTGGCCACAACCAGGGCCTGGGTTTCACCACGGGTGAACAGGGCCGAGCCATGCACGCGCGGCAGCACGCCGGTGCGGATCTCGATGGGGCGCACCGTGCGGGTGTCGCGGCCGTCGATGCGGGGCTCACCGGCCAGGATCTGGCTGCGCACGATCTTGGCTTCGATGTCGAACATCAGGCTTTCGACCTTGACGGCGTCGAAGGCGATGCCCTCAGCAGCGAGGGCGCCCTTGACTTCGGCGTAGGCAGCGCGGCAAGCCTGGGTGCGGGCCTGCTTGGAGCGGATCTGGTAAGCAGCGCGCAGCTTCTCTTCGGCCAGGCCGTTGACCTTGGCGATGAAGTCTTCGTCCTTGGCAGGCGCTTGCCAGTCCCAGGAGGGCTTGCCAGCGTCGCGCACCAGGTCGTGGATGGCCTGGATGGCGATGTTGCCTTGCTCGTGACCGAACACCACGCCACCCAGCATCACGTCTTCGGACAGCTGGTCGGCTTCGGATTCGACCATCAGCACGGCGGTTTCGGTGCCGGCGACGATCAGGTCCATCTTGGAGTCGACCAGTTCGGCGATGCTGGGGTTCAGCACGTACTCACCGTTGACGTAGCCCACGCGGGCGGCGCCGATCGGGCCATTGAACGGGATGCCGGAGATCGACAGCGCAGCGCTGGAGGCGATCATGGCGGCGATGTCGGCCGAGACTTCGGGGTTCAGCGACACCACGTGGATGACCAGCTGCACTTCGTTGTAGAAGCCTTCGGGGAACAGCGGGCGGATCGGGCGGTCGATCAGGCGCGAGGTCAGGGTTTCGAGTTCGGAAGGCTTGGCTTCGCGCTTGAAAAAGCTGCCAGGGATCTTGCCGGCGGCGTAGGTCTTCTCGATGTAGTCAACGGTCAGGGGGAAGAAGTCCTGGCCGGCCTTGGCAACCTTGGCGCACACCACGGTGGCCAGCACGACGGTGCCTTCGATGTCGACCAGCACGGCGCCACTGGCTTGACGGGCGATTTCACCCGTTTCCATGGTGACGGTGTGCTTGCCCCAGGTGAAGGTCTTGGTGACTTTGTTGAACATGGTCATGGATGGTGTCTCCGGAGGTCATGGACGCCCGCAACGTGCGGGCTGTCCGGTGGTGCCGTCACCTGTCGCGATGCCATTCCAGCGAGGCTGAACCACAGGGTTCGGGCCTCAACCGCGCTGGAATGACACAGCGTTCGCTTTGGGTCAAATGGCGGCGTTAAAAAACAAAAAGCCTGTGCTGGAGGCGTCCAGACAGGCTTTTTGTCGTCATGGGGTACTTACTTGCGCAGGCCCAGCTTGGCAATCAGAGCGGCGTAGCGGTCGAATTCCTTGCCCTTGAGGTAGTCCAGCAGCTTGCGACGACGGCTGACCATGCGCAGCAGGCCGCGACGACCGTGGTGGTCCTTCTTGTTGGCCTTGAAGTGGGGGGTCAGTTCGTTGATGCGAGCGGTCAGCAGGGCCACTTGCACTTCGGGGGAGCCGGTGTCATTGGCGCTGCGGGCGTTGTCTTTGACGATGGCTGCGGTGTTGATGTCAGCGACGGACATGGTGTGTTTCCTGAAAAACAGATGCAGACCGTCCCGGCATGGCTTGCGTGCTGTTCAGCACTGTCAAGACCGCACACCGGCATCGGTTTCTGCGTTGGACTTGCGGACACCGGGTGAAACCAACCCAGGCCGTGCGAAAAATGCCCCAGCCGAAACTGAGACAGCCGCAGAGTGTAGCAGATTTCCAAATGGCGAACATCTGCCGCCGCTGCCAGGCCGCGCTCAGATCGCCGAGAGGTCCCAGCGCGGGCGCACGTCGAAGACCGGCTCGCGGGTCAGGGTCGCCTGCCCGCTTTGCAAACGCATGGCCGCGGCCAGGGCGATCATGGCGCCGTTGTCGGTGCACAGGTGCAATTCGGGGTAATGCACGCGGATGCCGCGGCGCACGCAGGCCTGGTTCAGCTGTTCGCGCAGCAGGCGGTTGGCCCCGACCCCGCCCGCCACGACCACCCGCTTCAAGCCGGTGGCCTTGAGCGCGGCCAGTGACTTCTTCACCAGCACTTCCACAATGGCCGCCTGGGTGGAGGCGGCCAGGTTGGCCAGCACGGCACCGTGGGCAGGGTCGGCCAAGGCCTCGGGCTGGTCCAGCCACCCCAGACGCACCAAATGTGTGCGCACCGCTGTTTTCAGTCCCGCGAAGGAAAAATCCAGGTTGCCGCTGTGCAGCATCGGGCGCGGCAAGGCGAAGGCATCGGCCCGGCCCTGCTCGGCCAGGCGCGCGAGGTGCGGCCCACCTGGGTAAGGCAGGCCCATGAGCTTGGCCGATTTGTCGAACGCTTCGCCGGCCGCATCGTCCACCGTTTCGCCCAGCAGTTCGTAGCGCCCCACCCCATCGACGCGCATCAGTTGCGTGTGCCCGCCGGACACCAGCAGGGCCACGAAGGGGAACTCGGGCGGGTCGGCCGACAGGAAGGGCGACAGCAGGTGGCCCTCCAGGTGGTGCACACCCAGCATCGGCTTGTCCAGGCTCGTGGCCAGCGCACAGGCCACGCCGGCACCGACCAGCAGGGCGCCCGCCAAACCCGGCCCGCGGGTGTAGGCCACGACATCGACATCGGCCATGGCGCATTGCGCCTCTTGCAGCACCTGGCGCGTCAGCGGCACCACGCGGCGAATGTGGTCGCGCGAGGCCAGCTCGGGCACCACGCCGCCGTAGGCCTGGTGCATGTCGATCTGGCTGTGCAAGGCGTGCGACAGCAGCCTGGGCGCGCCCTCGGTAGGCAGGGCCACCAGGGCCACACCGGTTTCGTCGCAGGAGGACTCCACGCCCAGGATCAGTCTTGTGTCAGGTGCCAGCATGCCGCCAGTGTAGGGCCCGAGGCCATCGGCACTGAAGCGGCGCATCAGAGGCACCACTTCGGCGCGCCGGGGTGGCACGCCAGCCCATCCAGCGGGTTCAAGCGGCCGTTTCCCCAGGGAAATCGCCCTGGCACACCGCTTGCAGTGTCAAAGCCAACAAGGTCAACGGCGACCTTGATGTCTTGGGCGCCCGATGTCGGGCCCTGAGCTTCCGACAAAGGTGTCATGGCTGCACACGCTCGTTTCGACAGGCTGCGCAGCCACGGCACCTTTTTTGTTGTCTGACACGAAAGCTTCGCACCATGAATCCGCAGGACCTCGACATGAACCGCCGCGCCCTTCTGAAAACCGTTGCCGCCGCCGGCGCTGTCGGCATGGCGTCCGGACTGCCCTCGGCCGTCTGGGCCGCCGGCTCCGACAAGCCCGAGCTGGAGGAGGTCAAGATCGGCTTCATCCCCCTGACCGACTGCGCCTCCATCGTGATGGCCTCGGTGCTGGGTTTTGACAAGAAGTACGGCATCAAGATCATCCCCAGCAAGGAGGCCTCCTGGGCCGGCGTGCGGGACAAGCTGGTCAACGGTGACCTGCACATGGCGCACGTGCTGTACGGCCTGATCTACGGCGTGCAGCTGGGCGTTGGCGGCCCCAAGAAGGACATGGCCGTGCTCATGACCCTCAACAACAACGGCCAGGCCATCACCCTGTCGAAGAAGCTGGCCGACGCGGGCGCCGTGGACGGCCCCTCCCTGGCCAAGGTCATGGCCAAAGACAAGCGCGAATACACCTTCGCCCAGACCTTCCCCACCGGCACCCACGCCATGTGGCTGTACTACTGGCTGGCGTCCGCGGGCATCAACCCGCTGCAGGACGCCAAGGCCATCACCGTGCCCCCTCCGCAGATGGTGGCCAACATGCGCGTGGGCAACATGGACGGCTTCTGCGTCGGTGAGCCCTGGAACCACCGCGCCATCATGGACGGCATCGGCATCACGGCCAACACCACACAGGACATCTGGAAAGACCACCCAGAGAAGGTGCTGGGCTCGACCGACGAGTTCGTCAAGAAGTACCCCAACACCGCGCGCGCCGTGATCATGGCCGTGCTGGAGGCCAGCCGCTGGATCGATGCCGGCCTGCAGAACAAGATGAAGATGGCCGAGACGATCGCGGCCAAGTCCTACGTCAACACGGGCGTGGACGCCATCAACCAGCGCATCCTGGGCCGCTACCAGAATGGCCTGGGCAAGACCTGGGACGACCCCAACCACATGAAGTTCTTCAACGATGGGGCGGTCAACTTCCCCTACCTGTCGGATGGCATGTGGTTCCTCACCCAGCACAAGCGCTGGGGCTTGCTCAAGGACCACCCCGACTACCTGGGCGTGGCCAAGCAGGTCAACAAGGTGGACCTCTACAAGCAGGCCGCCGGCGCGCTGGGCGTCAACGTGCCCAAGGACCCGATGCGTTCGGCCAAGCTGATCGACGGCGTGGTCTGGGACGGCAAGGACCCCAAGAAGTACGCCGACGGTTTCAAGATCAAGGCGTGAGCCCCATCGCCTCGCCACACCTTCGCAACAGGAGCACCCCATGGTCAGCGCCGTTTTTCACAGCCCCTCCGAAGCCAGCGACGCCCTGCGCGCCAGCCAGGCCAGCCAGCCCCCCGGCAAGCCCAGCCACAACGCCATGACACCACCCGCCAACACCGCATCGCCCGCCCCTGCGCGCCCCAGCATCCTGCCCTCGGTGGACTGGGCCGCCTGGGCCCTCAAGCTGCTGGCGCCGCTGGCCGGCATCGGCCTGGTGGTGGCCATCTGGGGCTTGCTGACCATGAAGGGCGGCAGCTTCCCCACGCCGGCCGCCACCTGGGAGGAAGCCGTCAAGCTGTTCTCCGACCCGTTCTACCGCAACGGGCCGAATGACCAGGGCCTGGGCTGGAACATCCTGTTCTCGCTCAAGCGCGTGGCCCTGGGCTTCGGCCTGGCCGCCATCGTGGGCATCCCGATGGGCTTCCTCATCGGACGCTCCAAGGTGGTCGGCGCCATGCTCAACCCGCTCATCAGCCTGTTGCGCCCGGTGTCGCCCCTGGCCTGGTTGCCCATTGGCCTGCTGGTGTTCAAGTCGGCCGATCCGGCCGCCATCTGGACGATTTTCATCTGCTCCATCTGGCCCATGATCATCAACACCGCCGTGGGTGTGCAGCGCGTGCCCGAGGACTACCTCAACGTGGCCAAGGTGCTGAACCTGAGCGAATGGAAGATCGTCACCAAGATCCTCTTCCCCTCGGTGCTGCCCTACATGCTGACCGGCGTGCGCTTGTCGGTGGGCACGGCCTGGCTGGTGATCGTGGCCGCCGAGATGCTGACCGGCGGCGTGGGCATCGGCTTCTGGGTCTGGGACGAGTGGAACAACCTCAACGTGGCCCACATCATCATCGCCATCATCGTCATCGGCGTCGTCGGCTTGCTGCTGGAAAACGCCCTGGTCGCCGTGGCCAAGCGTTTCAGCTTCGAGTGACCCCGCAGCACCGCACCACCCCGCACACAGCACCCGGAGATCGACCATGACCGCTTTCATCGACATCCACCAAGCCGAGATGGTGTTCCACACGAAAAAGGGCCACTTCCATGCCCTGCGCGAGATCAATCTGCAGATCCACAAAGGCGAGTTCATCGCCCTGATCGGGCACTCGGGCTGCGGCAAGTCCACCCTGCTGAACCTGATCGCCGGCCTGCTGCTGCCCTCCAGCGGCGGCCTGATCTGCGACAACAAGGAGATCGCTGGCCCCGGCCCGGAGCGCGGCGTGGTCTTTCAAAACCACTCGCTGCTGCCCTGGCTGACCTGCTTCGAGAACGTGCACCTGGCCGTGGAGCGCGTGTTCGGCGCCAAGGAAGACAAGGCCGCGCTGAAAAAGCGCACCGCCGACGCCCTGGAGCTGGTGGGCATGTCGCACGCGGCCCAAAAGCGGCCCAATGAGATCTCGGGCGGCATGAAGCAGCGCGTGGGCATCGCCCGGGCCCTGGCCATGGAGCCCAAGGTCCTGCTGATGGACGAACCCTTCGGCGCCCTGGACGCCCTCACCCGCGCCCACCTGCAAGACGAGTTGCTGAAGATCGTGGCGCGCACGCAAAGCACGGTGGTGATGGTCACCCACGATGTCGACGAGGCCGTGTTGCTGTCCGACCGCATCGTGATGATGACCAACGGCCCGGCAGCCACCATCGGCGAGGTGCTGGACGTGCCCCTGGCCCGCCCGCGCAACCGCGTCGCACTGGCCGAGGACCCGACCTACATGCACTGCCGCAAGGCCGTGCTGGACTTCCTCTACACCCGCCACGGCACGGCCCACAAGCAGGCCGCTTGAACTGTCACCTCAGCGCTGGCTGGCGTTCTTCTGGGCCATGCCCCAGATCAGCGCCCCCAGCGCGATCATGGGCACGCACAGCCACTGACCCATGCTCATGTTCAAGGCCAACAGGCCAAGGAAGCTGTCGGGCTCGCGGAAGTACTCCGCGGTGAAACGGAACAGGCCATAGCCGAACATGAAGGCGCCCGCCACGGCGCCCAGCGGACGCTGACGGCGACCGTACCACCACAGCAGCGCGAACAGCAGCACGCCCTCCAGCCCGAACTGGTAGAGCTGCGAGGGGTGGCGCGGCAGGTCCGTGCCCGATTGCGGGAACACCATCGCCCAGGGCAGTGACGGGTCGGCCGCACGGCCCCACAGCTCCCCGTTGATGAAGTTGCCGATGCGTCCGGCGGCCAGGCCCATGGGCACGCACGGCGCCACGATGTCGGCCACCTCCAGGAAGGGGCGCTTGCGCAGCCAGGCGAACACCGCCAAGGCCGCGATCACGCCCAGCAAGCCCCCGTGGAAGGCCATGCCACCCTGCCAGACGGCGAGGATTTCACCCGGGTGCTGGAGGTAGTAGCTCGGCTTGTAAAACAGCACGTAACCCAGGCGCCCGCCCAGCACCACGCCCAGCACGCCGAAGAACAGCAGGTCCTCGACCATCTGGCGTTCCCAGCCGTGCTGCGCGAACCAGGGACGGCGCACGCGCGCGGTGGCCAGCAGGTAGAAGAAGGTGAACGCCGCTAGGTAGGTCAGGCCGTACCAGTGCACCCGCAGCGGCCCGATGGCCACGGCGATGGGGTCGAATTGAGGATGGATCAGCATGGCGCGAACGATAACCGATGTGGGCACCCACGGCCCAGATGGGCCAGGGCGCCTGCACGACGCTGCTAGCATCCAACGCATGCACCCGACCACCCTCCAGCTGCTGGGCGCCCTCCTTTTTGGCCTGGCCCTGGTTCACACTTTTTCGACCCGATTCTTCGAGCGCCTGGCGCACACGCGGCCCGCGCATGCCGGCCTGTGGCACCTCCTGGGCGAGGTCGAGGTGGTGTTCGGCTTCTGGGCCATGGTGCTGATCGTGCTGATGTTCGCCATTGAAGGCAAACAGGCTGCGGTGCACTACCTGGACACCCGCAACTACACCGAGCCGCTGTTCGTGTTCGCCATCATGGTGGCGGCCGCCAGCAAACCCATCCTGCAACTGGCCGGACAGGTGGTGCGCCTGCTCGTGCGTGCCTTGCCTTTGCCTGCGAGCATCGCCTTCGTGCTGGTGGTGCTGTCTGTTGTGCCGCTGCTGGGTTCTTTCATCACCGAGCCGGCCGCCATGACGCTGGCGGCCCTGCTGCTCAAGGACGGCCTCTACGCCCACCCTGTGTCCACACGGCTGAAGTACGGCACCCTGGGCGTGCTGTTCGTCAACGTGTCGATCGGCGGCACGCTGACGCCCTATGCCGCACCGCCCGTGCTGATGGTGGCGTCGGCCTGGGGCTGGGACCTGGCCCACATGTTCCTGAACTTTGGCGACAAGGCCGCGCTGGCGGTGCTGGTCAACGTCCTGGGGCTGGTGCTGCTGTTCCGCCAAGAGTTGCGCGCCCTGCCCGGCCTGCCAGCCGCGCAAGACGCATCGCCGCCGCTGTGGGTCACGCTCATCCACCTGGCCTTCCTGGCTGGCATCGTGGTTTTCGCCCACCACCCGGCGGTCTTCCTGGGCCTGTTCATGTTCTTCCTGGGCTTCACCACCGCCTACGAGCGCTACCAGTCGCCGCTGATCCTGCGCGAGGGCCTGCTGGTGGCCTTCTTCCTGGCCGGGCTGGTGGTGCTGGGTGGGCAACAGCAATGGTGGCTGGAGCCCGTGCTGCTGAGCATGGGCAGCGATGCGGTGTTCTTCGGCGCCACGGCGCTCACGGCCATCACCGACAACGCCGCGCTGACCTACCTGGGCTCGCTGGTGCCGGGTTTGAGCGAGCCCTTCAAGTACGCCCTGGTGGCGGGCGCCGTCTCGGGTGGCGGCCTGACCCTCATCGCCAATGCGCCCAACCCTGCGGGCGCGGCCATCCTCAAGGGTGGGTTTGCAGACCAGTCCATCGCCGCGGGCGGGCTGTTCCTGGCCGCACTGGGGCCGACCTTGGTGGCCCTGCTGGCGTTCAAGTTGCTCTGAGCCAAGGTCTGTGGCACCGGCCCCAAGGCGAAGTGCTGGAACCCACGAAAAAGGCCCGCATCGCGCGGGCCTTGTGCTGTGCAGGCGGCGCTTGCCGCGCCACGGTCAGCGCTTGATTTGCGAGAGGTCGCGCACGGCGCCGGTGTCGGCCGAGGTGGTCAGCAGGGCGTAAGCCTGCAGGGCCGCCGAGACGTAGCGTTCGCGCTTGACCGGCTTCCAGGCATCGGCGCCCTTGGCCTCCATGGCGGCACGGCGCTCGGCCAGGGCCTCGTCGCTGATGGCCAGGTGGATGCGGCGGTTGGGGATGTCGATCTCGATGGTGTCGCCATCCTCGACCAGCGCGATGGCCCCACCCTGCGCAGCTTCCGGCGAGGCATGACCGATGGACAGACCCGAGGTGCCACCCGAGAAGCGGCCGTCGGTCAGCAAGGCGCAGTCTTTGCCCAGGCCGCGGCTCTTCAGGTAGGACGTCGGGTAGAGCATCTCCTGCATGCCCGGGCCGCCCTTGGGGCCTTCGTAGCGGATGATGACCACGTCGCCGGCCTGCACCACCTCGCCCAGGATGCCCTCGACGGCGTCTTCCTGGCTCTCGAACACGCGGGCCTTGCCGGTGAAAGTCCAGATGGACTCGTCAACGCCTGCCGTCTTCACGATGCAGCCCTTTTCGGCGATGTTGCCGTAGAGCACCGCCAGGCCACCATCGGCCGTGAAAGCGTGCTCCTTGGAACGGATCACGCCCTTGGCGCGGTCCAGGTCCAGCGCCTTCCAGCGGCTGTCTTGCGAGAAAGCCACCTGCGTGGGGATGCCGCCCGGCGCGGCCTTGTAGAAGGTGTGCACGGCCTCGTCCTGGGTGACGGTGACGTCCCAGTTGGCGATGGCCTCGGCCATGGTCTTGCTGTGCACGGTGGGCACGTCGGTGTGCAGCAGGCCACCGCGTGCCAGTTCGCCCAGAATGGACATGATGCCGCCAGCACGGTGCACGTCTTCGATGTGCACGTCGGGCACGGCTGGCGCGACCTTGCTCAAGCAGGGCACCTTGCGCGACATGCGGTCGATGTCGGCCATGGTGAAGGGCACTTCGGCCTCGCGGGCCGCGGCCAGCAAGTGCAGCACGGTGTTGGTCGAGCCGCCCATGGCCACGTCCAGCGCCACAGCGTTCTCGAAGGCCTTGAAGTTGGCGATGTTGCGCGGCAGCACGGAGAAATCGTCCAGCTCGTAGTGGCGCTTGGCCAGGTCCACGATGGTGCGGCCGGCGCGGCGGAACAGCTGTTCGCGGTCGGCGTGCGTGGCCAGCACGGTGCCGTTGCCCGGCAAGGACAGGCCCAGGGCCTCGGTCAGGCAGTTCATCGAGTTGGCGGTGAACATGCCCGAGCAGGAACCGCAGGTCGGACAGGCCGAGCGCTCGATCTGCGCCACCTCTTCGTCGGAACAGCTCTTGTCGGCCGCCTTGACCATGGCGTCCACCAGGTCGAGGGCGATGACCTTGCCTTCGATCTTGGCCTTGCCGGCTTCCATCGGGCCGCCCGAGACGAACACCACGGGGATATTCAGGCGCAGCGCGGCCATCAGCATGCCCGGGGTGATCTTGTCGCAGTTGGAGATGCACACCAGCGCGTCGGCCGTGTGGGCGTTGACCATGTACTCCACGCTGTCGGCGATCAGGTCGCGCGAGGGCAGCGAGTACAGCATGCCGCCGTGGCCCATGGCGATGCCGTCGTCCACGGCAATCGTGTTGAATTCCTTGGCCACGCCGCCGGCGGCTTCGATCTCGCGGGCCACCAGTTGGCCCAGGTCCTTGAGGTGGACGTGGCCGGGCACGAACTGCGTGAAGCTGTTGGCGATGGCGATGATCGGTTTCTCGAAGTCACCATCCTTCATGCCGGTGGCACGCCACAGGGCGCGCGCGCCGGCCATGTTGCGGCCAGCGGTGGAAGTGCGGGAACGGTACTGAGGCATGGAAGGCTCCGGAAATTCAATCGCGAGGAATCGCTGATTTTATCCCGGCAGCCCCGACCAGGTCAGCGCTTGCGGCCCTGCCCTGACTTCTGTCCGGGTTTGCGCAGGCCGAGCGCCTCCATGTTCTTGACGCGGCGGGACTCTTTCCTCGCGTCCATCTTGGCCATGGCCTTGCGCTGGGTGTGCCCCGTGCTGTCAGCGATGAACCACCACAGCGCCGCCAGGCCAAAAGGCGCCAGCATGATCCAGGCGTCTCCCCACCAGACCAGCCGCCCCACGGCGCCCACCCCGGCGAAGTTCAACACCAACACCAACACCCCCACTGCCACCAACCACATGTGCGCGCTCCTGCTGTGGGGCCGTCAATGCCGACACCCCGTCAGCGTTTATAAACCACCCGCCCCCGGCGCACATGCCCGCGAATGCCCGCACATGTCACAAATGACAACACCCCGGCAGGCGCGAACCTGTCGGGGTGTCGGGGGGCAGCGTCTGGCGCTGACGGGCCAGGGCTTGTGGCCCCGACCCTTGCTCAAGCGAGGCCTGAGACTCAGTCGCCAGCGTAGATGTCCACGTCCTTGGTTTCCTTGACGAACAGCAGGCCGATCACGAAGGTGAGGGAGGCGATGATGATCGGGTACCACAGGCCGTTGTAGATGTTGCCCGTCTGCGCCACGATGGCGAAGGCCGTGGTCGGCAGCAGGCCACCGAACCAGCCGTTGCCGATGTGGTACGGCAGGGACATCGAGGTGTAGCGGATGCGGGTCGGGAACATCTCCACCAGCATCGCCGCGATCGGGCCGTACACCATGGTCACGTAGATCACCAGCAGGGTCAGGATGGCCACGATCATCGGCTTGTTCAGCTTGGCCGGATCGGCCTTGGCAGGGTAGCCAGCTTTCTTGAGCTCAGTGTTGACCGCCTTCTTGAACTGACCGTCGATGACCTTGGTCGCAGCAGCCTTGGCGTCCTTGTCGAATGCAGCCAAGGCAGCGGTGGCGTCCTTGGCGGCCTTCTCGGCGTCCTTCAGCTTGGTGGCGGCCTCGGCACCGGTGTCACCGGCGGCCTTCAGGTCGTCCACCTTCTTGAGGGCAGCGTCCTTGGCCTTCGTGGCGGCTTCCTTGGCGGCGGGCACATCGGCTTCGCTCACCTTGTTGACGGCGTAGCTGTTGATGGCCACGTCACCCACCTTGACCACGGCGATCGAACCCTTGGGGCCTTCGACGTTCTCGTAGTTCACCGAGTTGGCGGCCAGCAGTTGCTTGGCCACGTCACACGAGCTGGTGAACTTGGCGGTGCCAGTCGGGTTGAACTGGAAGGAGCACTCCGAAGAGTCCGACACCAGCGTCACCGGGGCCGATGCCTGGGCCTTGGCCAGGTCGGGGTTGGCATAGACCGTCAGCGCCTTGAACAGCGGGAAGTAGGTCAGCGCAGCGACCAGGCAACCCACCAGGATGATGGGCTTGCGGCCGATCTTGTCCGACAGGGTGCCGAACACCACGAAGAACGGGGTGCCAATCAGCAGCGAGATGGCCACCAGGATGTTCGCCGTGGCGCCATCGACCTTGAGGGCCTGCGTCAGGAAGAACAGCGCATAGAACTGGCCGGTGTACCAGACCACGGCCTGGCCCGCGACCAGACCGAACAGGGCCAGGATCACGATCTTCAGGTTCTTCCACTGGCCGAAGGACTCGGTCAGCGGGGCCTTGGAGGTCTTGCCCTCGGCCTTCATCTTCTTGAAGGCGGGCGACTCGTTCATGCTCAGTCGGATCCACACGCTGATGCCCAGCAGTGCGAGCGACACGATGAACGGCACGCGCCAGCCCCATTCCTGGAAGGCGTCTTCACCGATGGCGGTGCGGGTGCCCAGGATGACCAGCAGCGACAGGAACAGACCCAGCGTGGCCGTGGTCTGGATCCAGGCGGTGTAGGCACCGCGGCGGCCGTGCGGCGCGTGTTCGGCCACGTAAGTGGCGGCACCGCCATACTCACCGCCCAGCGCCAGGCCTTGCAGCAGACGCAGCACGATCAAAATGATGGGCGCGGCCACACCGATGGATGCGTAGTTCGGCAGGATGCCCACGATGAACGTGGACGCGCCCATCAGGAGGATGGTGACCAAGAAGGTGTACTTCCGGCCGATCATGTCGCCAAGGCGACCAAACACCAGCGCGCCGAAGGGGCGAACGATGAAACCGGCTGCGAATGCCAGCAGCGCGAAAATGAATGCCGATGTCGGATCAAGACCGGCAAAAAACTGCTTGGCGATGATGGCCGCCAAGGATCCGTAAAGGTAGAAGTCATACCACTCGAAAACCGTACCGAGGCTGGAGGCGAAAATCACCTTCTTTTCCTCAGCGGTCATCGGTGCAGTCGATACGCTGGTATTTGCCATTTTAAAAAGCTCCTCGTCATTGCGATGTAGGACCGCACTTGTGGCGCAGTCACCCCCTTAATTTAAGGGGTATGAACCCGTCTTGCCATGAGGGGGAACGCCAACATGACGCGAAAAGTGAATGTCCCAGCCATGGTTAACCCGAGGCCTGAAAATTGGCAATCAATGTTGTCAAATCCCAAGCGCGAGAAACTGTCCCGTTCTGACACAAGCCCGCTTTGTCACACCCAAAAGAAAACCCGCCGGGGTGAGCGGCGGGTTTTCCGAGGGCTCTCATGTCAGCCCTTATATAAGACCGATGAACATTCTCCATCCAGGGTATAGCGACGGAGAATGTCAGCGCGCTCAGTTGCGCTGGGAGAGCTGGTCCAGGATGGCTGGATTCTCCAGCGTCGAGGTGTCCTGGGTGACGTCCTCGCCCTTGGCCACCACGCGCAGCAGGCGGCGCATGATCTTGCCGGAGCGGGTCTTGGGCAGGTTGTCGCCGAAGCGGATGTCCTTCGGTTTCGCGATCGGGCCGATCTCCTGGCCAACGTGGTTGCGCAGCTCGTTGGCGATCTGCTTGGCCTCCTCCCCTTCCGGCCGCGGACGCTTGAGCACCACGAAGGCGCAGATGGCCTCGCCGGTGAGGTCGTCGGGGCGGCCCACCACGGCGGCTTCGGCCACCAGGGGGTGCGACACCAGCGCCGATTCGATCTCCATCGTGCCCATGCGGTGGCCCGACACGTTCAGCACATCGTCGATGCGGCCGGTGATGGTGAAGTAGCCGGTGTGCGCGTCGCGGATGGCACCGTCGCCCGCCAGGTAGTACTTGCCGCCGAAGTCGGGCGGGTAGTAGGACTTCTGGAAGCGCTCAGCGTCGCCCCAGATGGTGCGGATCATGGACGGCCAGGGCTTGCGCACGACCAGCAGGCCGCCTTGGCCCCAGGGCACTTCCTTGCCGGTTTCGTCCACGATGGCCGCGTCGATGCCCGGGAAGGGCAGCGTGCACGAACCGGGGGTCAGGGCGTGGGCACCGGGCAGCGGCGTGATCATGTGGCCACCGGTTTCGGTCTGCCAGAAGGTGTCCACGATGGGGCACTTGCCGCCACCGATTTCACGGTGGTACCACTCCCAGGCGGCCGGGTTGATGGGCTCGCCCACCGTGCCCAGCAGGCGCAGGCTGCTCAGGTCGAAATTGCGCGGGTGCACCTTCGTGTCGGACTCGGCGGCCTTGATCAGGGCGCGGATGGCCGTGGGCGCGGTGTAGAAAATCGACACCTTGTGGGCCTCGATCATGCGCCAGAAGCGGGCGGCGTCCGGGTAGGTGGGCACGCCTTCGAACACCACCTGGGTGCCACCATTGGCCAGCGGGCCGTAGGCCACGTAGGTGTGGCCGGTGACCCAACCGATGTCGGCCGTGCACCAGAACACGTCGTCGGGCTTGTAGTCGAAGGTCCACTTCATGGTCACGGCCGCGTGCAGCAGGTAGCCGCCCGTGCTGTGCTGCACGCCCTTGGGCTTGCCGGTGGAGCCCGAGGTGTAGAGCAGGAACAGGGGGTGCTCGGCGCTGACCCACTCCGGGGCGCAGACGTCGGACTGGGCTGCCGTCAACTCGTGCATCCACAGGTCGCGGCCGGCCTGGAAGGCCACCTTGCCGCCGGTGCGCTGGAACACGATGACCTGGCGGATGCTGTCGCAGCCACCCAGGGTCAGGGCCTCGTCGACGATGGCCTTCAGGGGCAGGGTCTTGCCACCGCGCACTTGCTCGTCGGCCGTGATGACCATGACGGCGCCGGCATCTTCGATGCGGTCGCGCAGGCTCTGGGCCGAGAAGCCGCCGAACACCACCGAGTGGGTCGCACCGATGCGGGCACAGGCCTGCATGGCCACCACGCCTTCGACGGACATGGGCAAATACAGAACGACGCGGTCGCCCTTTTTGACGCCTTGCGCCTTCAGGGCGTTGGCCAGGCGGCTGACGCGGGCCAGCAGTTCCTTGTAGGAAACATGGCTGACCTTGCCGTCGTCGGCTTCGAAGATGATGGCGGTCTTGTCGCCCAGTCCTGCTTCGATCTGGCGGTCCAGGCAGTTGTAGGATGCGTTCAGCAGGCCATCCTCGAACCACTTGTAGAACGGCGCCTGGCTCTCGTCGAGGGTTTGGGTGAAAGGTTGGTGCCAGCTGAGGAATTCGCGCGCCAGGCGACCCCAGTAAGCTGTGTGGTCTTGCTGGGCCTCCTGGCACAGCTTGTCATACGCTTCGCGGCTGCCGATGTGTGCGGATTGCGCGAACGCGGCGGGGACGGGGTAAAGGATGGAAGTGGGTGCGGTTTGTTGGGTGCCAGACATGGCCATGCTCCTGAAAACCAGCGCTTGTGACGCCAGCGGGTCTAACTGGCAAGGTGATCACATCATGCATGGAGACCCTGCCAACCCAAGACCATGCTCCCAACTCTAGAATTTGTTGCTACGGACTATCCCGAACACACCATGACCAACCTCAAGAAACCCTCCAAACCCAACGCGCTGTCGAATTTCATCTTTGCCAGCAGATGGCTGCAATTGCCGCTGTATCTCGGTCTGATCCTGGCGCAGGCGGTGTATGTCTTTCACTTCTGGGTTGAGCTGGTTCACCTGGTGGAAGCCGCTTTCGGCAATCCGGATGCCTTGCGCGCCATTTTTGAAGCCTCCGGACAACAGAGCGATCACCCGCCCACCCACCTGACCGAAACCACCATCATGCTGGTGGTGCTGGGTTTGATCGACGTGGTGATGATCTCCAACCTGCTGATCATGGTGATCGTGGGCGGGTACGAGACCTTCGTGTCGCGCATGGGCCTGGATGGCCACCCTGACCAACCGGAATGGCTGGACCAGGTCAATGCCTCGGTGCTCAAGGTCAAGCTGGGCACGGCCATCATCGGCATCTCGTCCATCCACCTGCTCAAGACCTTCATCAACGCGGAGAACTACTCCGAGAAGGCGCTGATCGCGCAAACGGTCATCCACGTCGCCTTCCTGCTGTCGGCCATGGCGATTGCCTACACCGACCGACTGATCCACCCGCCGCACGGCCCCAGCGATCACGACAAGCCACACTGAGCCCGCACAGGCATACACTCGCACCCGTCCCGCAACCTACCCGCTTGCCCACCATGACGACCATCCGCCACGACGACCTCGTCGAATCCGTCGCCGCTGCCCTGCAGTACATCAGCTACTACCACCCGGCCGATTACATCGCCCACCTGGCCCGTGCCTACGAGCGCGAAGAATCGCCTGCAGCCAAGGACGCGATCGCCCAGATCCTGACCAACTCGCGCATGTGCGCCGAAGGCCACCGCCCCATCTGCCAGGACACCGGCATCGTCAACGTCTTCCTGAAGATCGGGATGGGCGTGAAGTGGGAAGGCTTTGGCAACAAGAGCATCCAGGAAGCCGTCGACGAAGGCGTGCGCCGTGGCTACAACAACCCCGACAACAAGCTGCGCGCCTCGGTGCTGAGCGACCCGATCTTCGAGCGCAAGAACACCAAGGACAACACGCCCGCCGTGGTCTTCATGGAGCTGGTGCCCGGTGACAAGGTGGACGTGACCGTCGCCGCCAAGGGCGGTGGCTCGGAGAACAAGTCCAAGGTCTACATGCTCAACCCGTCCGACAACATCGTCGACTGGGTGCTGAAGACCGTGCCGACCATGGGCGCTGGCTGGTGCCCGCCCGGCATGCTGGGCATCGGCGTCGGCGGCACCGCCGAGAAGGCGGCCCTGCTGGCCAAAGAATCGTTGATGGACGACATCGACATGTACGAGTTGCTGGAGCGCGGCCCGCAGAACAAGCTCGAAGAGATGCGCATCGAGCTGTACGAGAAGGTCAACGCCTTAGGGATTGGCGCGCAAGGCCTGGGTGGCCTGACCACCGTGCTCGACGTCAAGATCAAGACCTGGCCCACGCACGCGGCCAGCAAGCCGATCGCCATGATCCCGAACTGCGCGGCCACCCGCCACGCCCACTTCGTGATGGACGGCTCCGGCCCTGTCTACCTCGACCCGCCCAGCCTGGACCTGTGGCCCGACGTGCACTGGGCGCCGGACTACAACAAGTCCAAGCGCATCGACCTGAACACCTTGACCAAGGACGAAGTCGCCAGCTGGAAGCCAGGCCAGACCCTGCTGCTCAACGGCAAGATGCTGACCGGCCGCGACGCCGCGCACAAGCGCATCCAGGACATGCTGGCCAAGGGCGAGAAGCTGCCCGTGGATTTCACCAACCGCGTGATCTATTACGTCGGCCCGGTGGACCCGGTGCGTGACGAGGTGGTCGGCCCGGCCGGCCCCACCACCGCCACCCGCATGGACAAGTTCACCGACATGATGCTGGCGCAGACCGGCCTGATCTCCATGATCGGCAAGGCCGAGCGCGGCCCCGTCGCCATCGAGTCCATCAAGCGCCACAAGTCGGCCTACCTGATGGCCGTGGGCGGCTCGGCCTACCTGGTCTCCAAGGCCATCAAGGGCGCCAAGGTCGTGGGTTTCGAGGACCTCGGCATGGAAGCCATCTACGAGTTCGACGTGGTCGACATGCCGGTGACGGTGGCCGTCGATTCGGGTGGCACCAGCGCCCACATCGAAGGCCCGAAGCTGTGGCAGGCCAAGATCGGCAAGATCCCTGTGACCGTGGCCTGACCTGAGCTCACAGCACGCCACAGCGCCCCCCCGCGCAACCCAGAGCCCCGCCCCGTGCGGGGCTTTTTCATGGCTGTGTGACAAGCATGTGGGCCTGGGCCCCCACGGCATAGGGATGGGCCATCCGGAGGCGCTGGCGTACCGTCGGGCACCACATCCAGCCCACGGGGACACCGCCATGAACACACCCAACCTGCCCGTCACCGCCGCCGACTTCCTGCAGCACATCGACGACCTGCACGGCGACATCCTGCAGCTTCGCGCCAAGGACTACAGCGACCTGGTTGACGCCGATGGCCACCAGTACATCGACCTGGTCATGGAGGGTGGCGGCACCCTGGGCCTGGCCCTGCTGGGCTACCTGCACGTGCTGGAGTCGGCCGGCCTGCGCTTCATCGGCATCGGCGGCACCTCGGCGGGCGCCATCTCGGCCATCGCCCTGGCCGCGGCCAACACCCCGGCCCAGCCGCGCGTGGACAAGCTGATCGCGGCCCTGGCCAACATGCCCATGGCCGAGTTCGTCGATGGCCGCAAGGACGGCGACAGCGACGCCATGGAGGCGCTGCAAGCCTGGCTCGATGGCGATGCCAGCACCTTGCGCAAGGTCTGGAAAACCACCCAGGTGCTCGACAACCTCAGCGAGATCCATGCGCTCAACCGCGGCGTGGTTTTCCAGCGCTGGATGGACACCCTGCTGCGCGGCATGAACCAGGGCCAGCCCATGACCGTGGGTGCGCTGCGCGAGCGCATGAACGCCCTGCCCCCGCTGCGCGTGCGCGACACCGCCGACCCGGAGGACTTCCGCAGCCTGCCCAAAGACGCCCCCCTGTGGGAGAACATCCAAGGCGTGCGGCACTACCTGGTGCGCAAGCAGCGCGACCAGCTCTGCGTGGTGACGGCCGACATCTCCACCGAGACCAAGGTGCACCTGCCGCAGATGGCCGAGCTGTACTGGCCGCAGCCCGACGCGGTCAACGTGGCCGATTTCGCCCGCGCGTCGATGTCCATTCCAGGCTTCTTCGCCACCTTCCAGCAGCCCTCGCTGCCAGCCAACGATGCCACCCGCGCCTTGTGGCAACAGCACACCACATGGCCTGACCGCTGCTACGAAGGCGCCTTCCTGCCCAAGACCCACCACTTCGTGGACGGCGGCGTGCTGTCGAACTTCCCCATCGACGCCTTCCACAACACCAGCCGCGTGCCGCTGCGCCCCACCCTGGGCGTGAAGCTGCAATGGGACGAGCACAACATCACCGTCAAGGGCCTGCCCAGCGTGATCGGCGGGGCTTTCAACACCGCCCGCCACGCCATGGACAACGAGTTCATCAAGAAGAACCCGGACTACAAGCGCCTGGTGGGCTACATCGACACGGGCAAGATCAGCTGGCTGGATTTCGGCATGGCCCGCGACACCAAGCTGAAGCTGTTCCGCCTGGGGGCGGAGTCGGCCATCGACTTCCTGAGGGGCTTCGACTGGGTCGATTACAAGCGCGTGCGACGCACCCTGGTCGAGGCTTTTGCCGACCGCGCCTGAAGCCTGGGGGCGGCCGCGGCGTGTCGGGCGCCGCGGCCCTAAGATCCCCTCCCATGAAGAACCCCCACTTCGACCCGTCCCGCCAGCACCACCGCCCCGATGGTTTCCAGAACACCTACATGTCCTTTCGGGGCAAGAAGTGGCACGAGATCCTGCGCTGGCGCTGGCAGGCCTGGCGCGCCGGCCACCCCCGGGCCCTCACCGAGCCTGTTCCCGTGGTGGCCCCTGAGCTGGACTTCGTCCACACCAATGCCCAAGCCGGCCTGGCCATGCAGCCGGCGGCCACCTGGATCGGCCACATCACGGTGCTGGCGCAGATCGGCGGGCTCAACATCCTGACCGACCCGGTGTTCTCCGAGCGCTGCTTCCCCGTCCAGTGGGCCGGCCCGAAGCGCCACACGCCGCCCGGGCTGACGCTGGCCCAGCTGCCACGCATCGACGTGGTGCTGCTGTCGCACAACCACTACGACCACCTCGACGAAGGCTCGATGCGGGCCCTGGCGCAACAGCCCGGCGGCATGCCCCTGGTGATCTGCCCGCTGGGCCACAAAGCCTGGTTCGCGCGGCGCGGCATGCACCGGGTGGTCGAGCTGGACTGGTGGGACAGCCATGTGCTGGAAGCCAACAGCCTGCACGCGGCGCACGCCCGCATGCCCGTGACGCTGACGCCCGCGCAGCACTGGTCGGCCCGCACGGCCACCGACGCGCTGCGCAGCCTGTGGGGCGGCTTCGCGGTGCTGTCGCCCGACTGCCACCTGTTTTTCGCGGGCGACACGGCCTACTCGAAAGACTTTGCCGACATCCGCCGGCACTTCGCGCGCGAACACACGCCCGAGCACGGCGGCGGCTTCGACCTCGCCCTGCTGCCGATCGGCGCTTACGAGCCGCGCTGGTTCATGAAGGATCAGCACTGCAACCCCGAAGAGGCGGTGCGGATCTTCCAGGACCTGGGCTGCCGCCGCGCCCTGTCGGTGCACTGGGGCACCTTCCAGCTCACCGACGAGGCACTGGACGAGCCCCCGCGGGCGCTGGCGCGGGCCTTGCGCGCTGCAGAGATCCCGGCGGAGCGTTTCGCCGTGCTGGCGGTGGGGGAGACGATGCGGCTGGCGCGGCGGACATCGCCTGACGCGCCGAGCACCTGAGCGCACGCGCCGAGTTCTGATCCGCGTTCACGCACCTCCAAGGTGCGCACGCCGAGCAAATCACTCGGCGTGCGGAGCTCCGAGCTCGGCCAACGCACCCGAAAGGTGCGCGTACGGAGAAAATAGCTCGGCCGTCGGAGCTCAAAGCTCGGCGCGCGCAGCTCGGAGGTGCGTGCACCGAGCTTTTGGCTCGGGCCGCCGAGCTCGGAGCTGCACCGACGCACCTTCAAGGTGCACTGGCGGGGCTTTTGGCTCGGGAAACGCGGCGTCCGAAGCGGGCGCCGATGTCCTGACGCAGGGTTTCGAGGCCGGAACCCTTGCCCATGAGCTTCAAGAGCGCATAGCCCTCCAGCGCCACCCGCATGACGTCGCTGCCGAGTGCGATCTCCGAGTCTTCCGCTCGGCCGACCAGCTGGCGCAGTCGGTTGGTGCGGCTGCGCAGCACGTCCAGGTGGGCCAGGTCGCGGCGCGCGTCGTCCAGACCCAGGCCGGGCGGCACGAGCTGGGGGTTCTGCGCGAGCAGGTTGAGGGTCTGGCGGCAAAACGCCTCGGACTTGTCGCCCATCTTGGGCAAGGAGCGGCGCTCCAGGGCACTGAGGTCGATCAGGCCGCCCAGCCTGGCCTCCAGTGTGCCGAGGGCGGTGTCGATGTCGGCAAGCTCGGCCTCGCTCAGGTCGAGTGAAATCAGGTTCTGGCTCACGGTGTTCCCTTGTGAATGGTGGTTGGAGCCAGCACCATAGACAAGCGCCCCCCGTGCGGCCATCCCCCTGAAGGGTGGACCACACGGGGGGCGCCGCGGGGAATGGCAACGGGGCGTGTCAGCGCCTCAGTGCACCGTTCGCCCGAACTGGAAGCTGCCTTCCGCGTCCACCTGCACCGGCACCACGTCCTTCGGGCCGAACTTGCCCTGCAGGATGAGCTTGGCCACCGGGTTCTCGATGCGCTGCTGGATGGCGCGCTTCAAAGGCCGGGCACCGAAGACCGGGTCGAAGCCGACCTTGGCCAGTTCGGCGAGCGCCTCCGGGCTCACGTCGAGCTTCATGTCCATCTGGGCCAGGCGCCCTTCCAGGCCCTTGAGCTGGATCTTGGCGATGGCGGCGATGTTGGCCTGGTCGAGCGCGTGGAAGACCACCACCTCGTCGATGCGGTTGAGGAACTCGGGGCGGAAGTGCTGTTTCACGTCCGTCCACACGGCGTCCTTGATGTCCTCGTAGGGCTCACCCGCCATCTGCATGATGTTGTGCGAGCCGAGGTTGGACGTCATGACGATGACGGTGTTCTTGAAGTCCACGGTGCGGCCCTGGCCGTCGGTCAGGCGGCCGTCGTCGAGCACCTGCAGCAGCACGTTGAAGACGTCCGGGTGGGCCTTCTCGACCTCGTCGAGCAGCACGACGCTGTAGGGCTTGCGGCGCACGGCCTCGGTCAGCGCCCCACCCTCCTCGTAGCCCACATAGCCCGGGGGCGCACCGATCATGCGGCTGACCGAGTGCTTCTCCATGAACTCGCTCATGTCGATGCGGATGAGGTGGTCTTCGCTGTCGAACAGGAAGCCGGCCAGGGCCTTGCACAGCTCGGTCTTGCCCACGCCGGTGGGGCCCAGGAAGAGGAAGGAACCATACGGCCGGTTCGGGTCGGACAGGCCGGCGCGCGAACGGCGGATGGCGTCCGACACCGCCACGATGGCCTCTTGCTGGCCGACCACGCGCTCGTGCAGCTTGTCTTCCATGGCCAGCAGCTTGTCGCGCTCGCCCTGCATCAGCTTGGACACGGGGATGCCGGTGGCACGCGCCACGACTTCGGCGATTTCCTCGGCGCCCACCTGGGTGCGCAGCAGCGTCGGGCGGCCCTCGGCCTGGCCCTTGGCGTTGCGGGCGTTTTCCTTGTCTTGGGCGGCCTTGAGCTTCTTTTCCAGCTCGGGCAGCTTGCCGTACTGCAGCT
This sequence comes from Aquabacterium sp., assembly GCA_023266355.1. Classification (GTDB taxonomy): domain Bacteria; phylum Pseudomonadota; class Gammaproteobacteria; order Burkholderiales; family Burkholderiaceae_C; genus Aquabacterium. Next base: position 28,186 of record JAHFQM010000008.1, on the reverse strand, counting down.
CGGCGACCTTGTTGAAGTCGCCCTTGCGCTTGAGTTCCTCGATCTGGAAGCGCATCTTGTCGATCTCTTCCTTGACCGTGGCCGAGCCCTGGGCCTGGGCCTTCTCGGCCTTCCAGATTTCTTCGAGGTCGGCGTATTCCTTGTCGAGCTTGACGATCTCTTCCTCGATCAGCTCGAAGCGTTTCTGCGAGGCCTCGTCGCGTTCGCGGCGCACGGCTTCGCGCTCGATCTTGAGCTGGATGAGGCGGCGGTCCAGGCGGTCCAGGGCCTCGGGCTTGGAGTCGATCTCGATCTTGACCTTGGCGGCGGCCTCGTCGATCAGGTCGATGGCCTTGTCGGGCAGGAAGCGGTCGGTGATGTAGCGGTTGGAGAGCTCGGCCGCGGCCACGATGGCCGGGTCGGTGATCTCGACGCCATGGTGGACTTCGTACTTCTCCTGCAGGCCGCGCAGGATGGCGATGGTGGCCTCCACGGTGGGTTCGCCCACCAGGATCTTCTGGAAGCGGCGCTCCAGGGCGGCGTCCTTCTCGATGTACTTGCGGTACTCGTCCAGCGTGGTCGCGCCGATGCAATGCAGCTCGCCACGGGCCAGCGCGGGCTTGAGCATGTTGCCGGCGTCCATGGCGCCATCGGCCTTGCCCGCACCGACCATGGTGTGGATCTCGTCGATGAACATGATGGTCTGGCCTTCGTCCTTGGCCACTTCCTTGAGCACGTTCTTCAGGCGCTCTTCGAAGTCGCCACGGTACTTGGCACCGGCCAGCAGCAGGGCCATGTCGAGCACGAGCACGCGCTTGCTCTTGAGGCTGTCGGGCACTTCGCCGGCGACGATGCGCTGGGCCAGCCCCTCGACGATGGCGGTCTTGCCCACGCCGGGCTCACCGATGAGCACGGGGTTGTTCTTGGAGCGGCGCTGCAGCACCTGGATGGCGCGGCGGATTTCCTCGTCGCGGCCGATGACCGGGTCGAGCTTGCCCTGGCGGGCGCGCTCGGTCAGGTCGAGCGTGTACTTCTTGAGGGCTTCGCGCTGGCCTTCGGCCTCGGGGTTGTCGACCTTCTGGTCGCCACGGACGGCCTTGATGGCGGCTTCGAGCGACTTGCGGGTCAGGCCGAAGTCGCGCGCCAGCACGGCGACTTCGCCCTTGTGGTCGCACAGGGCCAGCAGGAACATCTCGGCGGCGATGTAGGCGTCACCGGCCTTGTGGGCTTCCTTCTCGGCGCCCTGCAGCAGGCTGACGGTGTCGCGGCCGGCCTGGACCTGCTCGGCGCCTTGCACCTGGGGCAGCTTGTCGATCTGCTTTTCCAGGGCGGCGGCCAGCGGGGCGACCTTGACGCCGGCCTTGTCGAGCAGGGCCTTGGGGCCGTCGTCCTGGCGCAGCATGGCCAGCAGGATGTGGGCGGGTTCGATGTAGGGGTTGTCGCGCGTGACGGCCAGGCTCTGGGCCTCGGTCAGCGCTTCCTGGAAGGTGGAGGTGAGTTTGTCGAGTCGCATCGGGCGCTCCTGGGCAGGTTGAGGGGGCGAGCCTCGTGCCCGGTGGCACAGAGTTCGTCCGGTTGCTGCGCAGATGGTGCGGCACCGCGGCATTTCAAGGGCAAAGCCCCTGGGCCCGGGTGGGTCGGATCGCTGGCGTGGGCGTTGTTTGCGCCAGATCAAGCCGCCAGCGGCTCGCAAATCACCCGGTTGCGCCCGGCCTGCTTGGCCTCGTAGAGGCGGGTGTCGGCGCGCGAGAGCACCTCGTCCAGCGAGAGGGCCGTCTGGTGGAAGGCCACGCCGATGCTGACGGTCACGCGGATGCGCCCGGCGCGCGACTCGCAGGGCTGGGCCTCGATGGCCTGGCGCAGGCGCTCGGCCACGGTTTCGGCGTCCTGGCGGCTGCGCACGGGCAGCAGCACGGTGAATTCCTCGCCGCCGTAGCGGGCCAGCAAGGCGTCGTCGCGCAGGTGCTCGGTCATCACCGCGCTCAGGTGGCGCAGCACCTCGTCGCCCACCAGGTGGCCGTGGCGGTCGTTGATGGCCTTGAAGTGGTCCACGTCGAGCATCAGCGCGGCGACGCCGCTGTCCTGGCGCGCCGGCTCTTGCCCGGCCAGCATGCGCTCGCCATGCTCGCGCAGGCCGCGCCGCGACAAGGTGCCGGTGAGGTCGTCGCGCAGCGCGCGCTCGCGCAATTGCTGGTTGAGGCGGTCGTTGACGATGGCGAACACCACCGAGGCCACCGACAGCGGCAGCAGCCCCACCCCGACCGCCGAGGCCGGCAGCAGCCAGTCGGGGGCGAAGAGCAGGTGGTCGGGGTAAGGCCCGACCCAGTGCAGGGTGTGCCAGAAGATGAGCACCCAGTCGAGCGAGAACAGCCCGGCCACCAGCAGCAGGGCGAGCTCACCGCCGCGGCGCACGGTCGCGCGCCGCAACAGCACCCCCTGGTCGATCAGGGTGCCCAGGGCGATGAAGCTCATGACCGCGGCTTCCAGCACCGCGAAGGTTGCGTCCGAGGTGGCCGCACCGGCCCACCACAGCAGGCCGCCCAGACCGAGCGTCAGCGCGACGCCCAAGGCCGGCGGTGTGCGCTGCCCGTTGAGCTGGCGGAATCCCCAGGCCAGCAAGGACGCGCCGATGGCGGCGACCCCGATCATGGCGTGCATGCCTTGCTCGCGCTGTGCGACCGGCAGCGTGCCCACCCAGAGGAAGCCGGCCAGGCACAGGAAAGCCAGGCGGTAGAGCCACAGCGCGCGGCGCACGCGCGGGCTCTCCACGCGCACCAGGGAGATCAGGCCCAGGCCGAACAGCGAGCCGGCGCCCGCGAGGGTGTAACAGGTGAAGACGTCGATGGAGGCCATGCCCAACTTCGGGACGGATGTGATCGGTTATCGGCGCTTGCTGCCGTCAACTTGACCCGCCCGGAACACAGGGCCTTTGCAGGCGCAGCTCAGGCCATCCAGGCACGCATCAAGCGGGCCCCGAGGGCCGCGCAGGCCAGCGCGCCGACAACGTGGGCCAAGGTGTGGGCCAGCGCCAGCTCGAAACGCCCGCGCTCCAGCAGGGCCAGCGATTCCGCCGAGAACGCCGAAAACGTGGTGAAGCCGCCCAGGCCGCCGGTGACCAGCAACAAGCGCAAGACCTCCGAAGGGTAGCGGTCCAGCCAGGCGAAAGCCAGCCCGATCAACAGGCCACCCAGCGCATTGACAAACAGCGTGCCCAGGGGGAAGCCCGCCCAGATGGGGTTGAACCAGACACCGGCCTGCCAGCGCGCCAGGGCGCCGACGGCCGAGCCCACGGCCACGGCCAGGGCAGCGGCCAACGGGCTCATGGTTGGCCTCCCGGCGCTTGCCAGCGGGCCGCGGCTTCGGCGTCGCTCTCGCGCGAGGCGACCCAGCGGGCCTCGCCCTGGGCTTCTTCGCGCTTCCAGAACGGCGCCTGGGTTTTGAGCCAGTCCATCAGGAAGGCAGCGCAGTCAAAGGCCTCGTGGCGGTGCGCCGAGGTGACGGCCACCAGCACGATCTGGTCGGTGACAGCCAGGGGCCCGACGCGGTGGATGACGCGCACGCCGCGCACGTCGAAGCGCTGGCGGGCGCGCACGATGAGCTCGGCCAGGCTGCGCTCGGTCATGCCGGGGTAGTGCTCCAGCGCCATCACGGCGGCGGGGTCAGGGCTCCATTCGCGCACGGTGCCCACGAAGCTGACGACGGCACCGACCTGGGCATCGCCTGCGCGCAGGGCCGCGACTTCGGCGCCGAGGTCGAAATCTTCCGGGGAGACGCGCACGCAGGCCAGGGCCTGCTGGAGGGCTTGCTGCGGAGCTGGGGCGTCGCTCATCTCTCAGCCTCCGGTGACGGGTGGGAAGAAGGCGATTTCGTCGCCCTCGGCCAGGGCCTGGTCGGCGTCGCACAGGGCCTGGTTGCAAGCGGTGCGCAGGCCACGGTCGGGGTCGAGCGCCTGGGCGTGTGCGGGCGAGCGCGACAGCAACCAGGCGTGCAACTCGCCCACGGTGCGGGCCGGCGTGTCGGCCAGGGACACGGTTTCCTGGGCGCCCAGGCGTTCGCGGACGGCGGCGAAGTAGCGGATGGTCAGGGGCATGGGGGGACTGCGGATGGGGTTGTGATCAAGGCCGACGTCAAGGCTGACGTTCGGCGGCCGCAGGGTGCAGCAGCTCGGCCGAGGGGATCCAGCGCACCACGTCGCCGGGCTGGACGGTGGTTTGCGGCGGCAGGTCCACCACGCCATCGGCCCAGGACGCCGAGGTCAGCACGCCGGAGCTCTGGTTGGGAAAGAGCTCGGCGTGGCCGGCCTCGTTGAGGCGCACGCGCAGGAACTCGCGGCGCTTGTCCGGCTTGGGCCAGGCGAAGGCGGCGGGCACGGGCAGCGAGCGCGGCAGCTGCCAGCCCTCACCGGCCAGCAGGCCGATGACCGGGCGCACCAGCATCAGGAAGGTCAGCCAGCTGGCCACCGGGTTGCCCGGCAGGCCCATGTAGAGCGCGCGGCTGCCATCGGCCCGGGTGAGCCAGCCGAACACGAAGGGCTTGCCCGGCTTGATGGCCAGGGCCCAGAAGTCCAGCCCGCCTTCGGCCTGCACGGCCTGGCGCAGGTGGTCTTCCTCGCCCACCGACACGCCGCCGCTGCTGATGACGAGGTCGTGCTGCTCGGCGGCCGTGCGCAGGGCGGCGCGGGTGGCGTCCAGCTGGTCGGGCACGGTGCCCAGGTCATGGGCCGTGGCGCCCGCCGCCTGGGCCAAGCCCAGCAGGGTGTGGCGGTTGCTGTTGTAGATGGCGCCGGGCGGCAGGGGCTGGCCGGGCAGGACCAGCTCGTCGCCCGTGGTCAGCACGGCCACGCGGGGGCGCGCGAACACGGGCAGCTCGGCACGGCCCACCGAGGCGGCCACGCCCAGCGCGGCGGGGCTCAGGCGCTTGCCCGCGCCCAGCACGGTCTGGCCGATGGCGATGTCTTCGCCGGCACGGCGGATGTTTTGCTGCGCGTGCACCGGCTGGGTGAAGCGCACCTGGCCTTCGGCGGCACCGGGCTCGGTGTGCTCCTGCATGACGACGGCGTCGGCGCCGGCCGGCACGGGTGCGCCGGTGAAGATCCGCGCGCAGCTGCCTGGCTGCAGGGTGGCGCCGGTCTGGCCGGCGGCGATGCGCTGGGACACCGGCAGGCTGCGGCCTGGTTCAGTCAAGTCAGCCAGCCGCAGGGCATAGCCGTCCATGGCGCTGTTGTCGTGCGGGGGCACGGCCACTCCGGAGACCACGTCCTGCGCCAGCACGCGGCCGAGCGCGTCTTCCGTGGCGAGTGGCTCGGTGGCGGGCGCGTGGGGGTGCCGAGTGAGCGCCTGCTGCAGGCGGGACCAGGCCTCGTCCAGGGGGATCAGGGTTTGCGGGCCAGCTGCCACGGTGTGTTCCTTGTTCAATCGGTGTCGCTTGCGCTGTGGGTCGGTGCGCTGTGGGTCGGTGGGTTGGCCGGCAGGCGCAGGCAGACCTCCGTGCCTTGTGGGCCAGAGTTCACGGCCAGGGTGGCGCCGATGCGCTCGGCGCGTTCGCGCATGATGCTCAAGCCCACGTGGGTGCCGTCGGCCGGCCCCTGTGCGGTGGCGAAGCCCTGGCCGTCGTCGCGCACGCGGATGACCCAGCCCGGGTGCGCCTGCACATCGACCCAGACCTGCCTGGCCTTGGCGTGCTTGCGCACGTTCGAGAGCGCTTCCTGCACGATGTGCAGCACCTGGATCTGCACATCGGCCGGCATGGGCACGCCGTCGTCCTTGCAGCTCAGGTGCCCGCTCAGGCCGGATTGCAGCTCGAACTTGGACAGGGTTTCGCGCAGGGCCAGGTCGAGGCGGCCGCTTTCGGTGCGCACGCGGAAATGCAGCAGCAACTCGCGGACGTCGTTGTAGCTCTCGCGCACGCCCGTGTCGAGCTCGGACATCGCGGCCTGGACGCCCGCCTGGTCGCCCTGCGCCTGGGCCGAGCGCAGCAGCCCCATCTGGATCTTCAGGAAGGCCAGGGACTGGGCGATGGAGTCATGCAGCTCCTGCGCCAGCAGCTTGCGTTCGCTGGCCACGGCCGATTGCCGCGCCAGGGCGGCCATGCGCAGGCTTTCCATGGCACCGGCGAGGTGGCTGGCCAGGGCCTCGAAGAGGTTGCGTTCCTCGTCGGAGAAGGTGATCTCGCCGCGGTAGAACAGCTCGACCTCGCCCAGCAGGCGCTGCTGCAGCAGCAGGGGCAGCGTGACCAGGGTGGTGTAGCCCTCGGCCTCGCAGCGGCGCTGCAACGGGGTGTGGGCACCGCCGGCCTCTGACGGGGCCACCGCGATGGGGATGACGCGCATGCGGGCCGGCACGCCTTCGCGCAGGCGGTCGCCGCAGAAGCAGTCGCCGGTGAGCACGCACTGCTCTTCGCGCGCCAGGATGTGCGGCAGGCTGTCGCTGGCCAGCAGCATGTAGCGGTCGTTGGCCTCGTCGGACCAGCGCACGGCCACCGCGTCGGCCCGGGCGATGCTGCGCATCTGCCGCGCAAAGCCCTGCCCCAGCTCGGACAGGTTGTCGGCCGAGGCCACGAAGGTCGAGACCTCGTAGAGCGCGCGCAAGCGGGCCTGTTCGTGCTCCAGGCCCAGGGTCTTCTCGCGCACCTTGGCTTCGAGGTCGCCGTACAGCGCCTGCAGGCGTTCGGTCATGCGGTTGAAGCCCTCGGCCAGTTCGCCGAGCTCGTCGTCGGCACCGGGGCGCACGCGGGCCTGGAAGTCGCCCTCTTCGACGCGGCGCAGCGCGTTGCGCAAGCGGGCCACGGGGTCCAGCACCATGACGTGGCTGGCGTAGAGGATGGCCAGGGCGCTGAGCACGGCCAGCACCATCATGACCATCTGGAAGGTGTGCAGGGCGACGGTGCGGGCCTCCAGGCGCTGCTCGATTTCCGAGACCAGCTGATCGACCTGCTGGACGAAGGGCTCGATGCTGAGCCTGACGGGCGAGACAGGGTGGGCCTGGTGGTCCAGCACCTCGGCGCGCAAGACCTGCCAGCCCTGCTGGACCGCCTGCAGCCGCGCCTGCACCGGCGCGCTGCCCGGCACGCTCAAGGGCCGCTGCGGGTCGCCAGACGTCAGCAAGGCCAGGCTGGCGTCGAGTTCGGCCAGGCGTGCCTGCAAGGGGCCTGCCCCGCCGCTTGCCAGCGCGGGCTGTTCACGGACCTGCAAGGCCACCTGGTAGGCGCGCATGCGCATGCGCCCCGCTTCGTTGATGGCGGCGGCACCACCTTCGAGCTGCCAAGTCACCCACATCGACAGGCCCACCGTGGCCAGCGCCACGGCCAGGAACACGCAGCCCACCGCCGCCAGCTTGCGCGCCAGCGTCAGGCGGGAGGTGCGCGACCAGGAGGTTGCGTCTTGCCGGGATGGCGGCTTGGCAGCGCCAGCCGAGGTGAGGGCCATGCGGGGAGACTCCACGAGGGGCCAGCGTCGGGCGGGCGTCAGCCGCCGGTCTGGGCCATGAACCGCACGATCTTCTCACGGCGCTCGTTGAATTCGTGGCGCGCGGGTTTGGCCGCGATGCCCGCCAGGATGGCCTCGCGCAAGGCCTCGTCGCTGGCGCCCTGGCGCAGCAGGCGCCCCAGCGGCAGTTGGTTGTCCTGGCCCAGGCAGAGGTAGAGGGTGCCATCGACGCCCAGGCGCACGCGGTTGCAGGTGTCGCAGAAGTGCTGGCTCATGGGGGTGATGACGCCCAGGCTCATGCCGCTTTGCGGGTCCTGCCAGTAACGCGCCGGCCCCGCGCCGCGCCCCAGCACCTGGGGCAGCAGGCCCAGGCGGGTGGCCAGGGCCTCGGTGAAGGTGCTGAGGTTGCCGCTCGGCGTGGCGCGGCCGGTGTCGCCCATGGGCATGGGCTCGATCAGGCGCAGCACCAGCGCATGGCGCCTGGCGAAATCGACCATGGCCTCGACCTCGTGGTCGTTGACGCCGGGCTGCACCACCATGTTGAGCTTGATCGGCGAGAAGCCGGCCGCGCGGGCCGCCTCGATGCCGCGCAGCACATCGGCCAGGCAGTCGCGCCCGGTGATGCGGGCCATGCAGTCGGCGTCCAGGCTGTCGAGGCTGACGTTCAGGCGCTGCACGCCGGCCTCGCGCAGGGTGAGGGCCAGGCGGTCCAGGCGGGTGCCGTTGGTGGAGAGCGACAGGTCGCGCAAGCCGGGCAAGGCGGCGATGTGCCTGACCACGTCCGGCAAGGCGCGGCGCGTCAGGGGCTCGCCCCCGGTCAGGCGCACGTGGCGCACGCCCATGCCCACGAACAGCCCGACCAGGCGGCCCATCTCCTGGTGGCTGAGCCAGTTGGCCGGCTCCTCGAAACCCTTGAAGGCCTCGGGCAGGCAGTAGGTGCAGCGCAGGTCGCAGCGGTCGGTGACGGACACGCGCAGGTAGTCGATCGTGCGGCCGAAGGCATCGACCAGGGCGGGGGTGGAGGACGTGGGGAACGGTGAGGTCGCCATGGCCGTGAGTCTAGGCAGTCACCGCGGCCAGGCCCATCCTTCTGAAGCACTACTCCCTGCCGGCCTGACGGAGAAGGTGTCGGCCGGCCCCCACACGCGAGACAATGGCGCATGCCCAGCCCTCTGCCCCGCCCCACCCACACGGCGCGCCCCCAGCCGGTGTCGCCGCGCATCGACGACCCCATGGCCCTGCTGCACGCCTGCCACGAAAAGGTGGTGCGCTTCACGCAGCTGGCACAGCGCCTGCAGGCCCATGTGGCAGCGCAGGGCGCGGACGCCCAGGCCCGCGAAGCCGCCACCGCCGTGCTGCGCTACTTCACGCTGGCCGCACCGCTGCACCACGCCGACGAGGACGACAACCTGTTCGTCGCGCTGCGGGCGCTGGGCCATGCCGATTTGAACGCGCGCATCGACGCGCTCCAGCAGGAGCACGACACGCTGGGCGCCCTGTGGCAGCCCGTGCAGGCCTGGCTGGCGCAGATTGCGCAGGGCCAAGCCCCCACCGGCAGCCCCCCGGACGTGGCCGGTTTTGCCACGCGTTACCGGGCCCACGCCGCGCAGGAAGAAGCCTCGGTGTACCCCCACGCGGCCGAGCTGCCTGCGCCGGTGTTGCGCGCCCTGGCCGACGCCATGGTGGCCAGGCGCAGCCCACCTCAGGGCTCTGAGGCCTGAGTTCAGGCGCCGGCCGGCAGCGCCTGGCCTGGCGCCGCATCGCCCTCCAGCAAGCGCTCCAGCAGCTCGCGCACGCTGCGGATCTGGTCGCCAAAGGGCAAGGCCCCTGCGCCGCGGAAGAACAGGCCTTTCTTGACATCGCCCCGCAAGGCCGCGGCCAGCTGGTTGTCGATGCAGAACTGCCCCCAGGTGGCCAGGCCGTCGCGCAGGCCGCACTGCGCCAGGCAGTCGAAGGCCTTGGTGCAGCGCGATTTGGCATGGGCCACGGCCTGCAGCTTGGGCTCGGCCTTCAGGTAACTGGCCAGCCAGGGCGTGCGCACGGCCCGCGCTGGCAGGCCGGCCACGCTGACGAACTCGGCCATGTCCTCGTCGCGGGCCTCGGCCAGCACGCGCTTGAACTCGGGGTGGGCGTCGCCCTCGGTGGTGACGGCAAAGGGCGTGCCCAGCTGCACGCCGGCCGCGCCCAGGTCTTGCACGCGCTGGATGTCGGCCAGGCTGCGGATGCCACCCGCGGCGATCAGCGGGATCTCGCGTTCGATGCCGGCCGCGCGGAAAAAGGCCAGGCATTCGGGGATGACGCGCTCGAAGTCAAAGCGCGGGTCGTTCAGGTCGGCCACCTTGGCCGCACCCAGGTGGCCACCGGCCAGGCGCGGGTGCTCGATGACGATGGCGTCGGGCAGGCGCTGCTTGCGCTCCCATTTCTTGACGATGAGCTGCACGCCGCGGGCGTCCGACAGGATCGGGATGAGCAGGGTGTCGGGGTGCTCGCGGGCCAGATCGGGCAAGTCCAGCGGCAGGCCGGCGCCCACCACGATGGCGTCGATGCCCGAGGCCAGCGCCTGCCGCACCGAGGCGGCGTAATCGGCCACGGCGCGCATGACGTTGATGGCCAGCAGGCCGCGGCCCTGGCTGAGCGCGCGCGCGGCCTGGACCTCGCGGTCGATGGCTTCGAGGTTGGCGGCGTTGATGAGCGCCTTGGTGGCGTCGGTCGGCGGCAGGCCCGAGGTCCGCGCCATGAGGTCCGGGTGGTGGCGGCGCAGGTCCACCGAGGACAGCGTGCCCACCCCGCCCCAGCGCGCCACGGTGCCGGCGAGCTGGTGGCCGGACACCCCCACGCCCATGCCGCCCTGCACGATGGGCAGCAGCGTGCGACCGCGCAGGTGCAAGGGGCGCACGGGGCTGCGGGCCAGCAGGTCGGACAGGTCTTGGGGGATGGCGTTCATGGCAGACAATCAGGGCAGCAAGGGGTCGGCGCAGCGTAAGCGCGCCAGCACCCCGACCGGCTTGCCCTGCATCAAAGGTTCACGCCTTCACCCGCCTCCCCTGACACGCCATGCCCATCCGCCTGCTCGTGGTCGATGACCACACCCTCTTCCGCCGTGGCCTGATGGCCCTGCTGGCCCGCGACGAGCGCGTCACCGTGGTGGCCGAGGCCGCCGATGCGGGTGAAGCCCTGCGCCACGCCGCCCAGCACCAGCCCGACGTCGTGCTGCTGGACAACCACCTGCCCGGCGTGCACGGCATCGACGCCCTGCCGCAGTTGCTGGCCCTGCAGCCTGCGCCCAAGGTGCTGATGCTGACCGTCAGCGAAGACGCCGACGACCTGGCCCTGGCCCTGTCGCGCGGCGCCAGCGGCTACCTGCTCAAGACGGTGGAGGGGCAGGACCTGATCGACGCCATCGAGGCGGTGCACCGCGGCGAATCGGCGGTGTCGCCCGAAATGACGAGCAAGCTGGTGGCGGCCTACCGCCATGCGGTCGGGGGCGCACCGGTCGGCGCACCGCCTTTGCCGGTCGAGCCCGAGCTGGCCTCATCTGCAACACCAGCGACACCTGCCGCGCCGACCGCCTCGGCCGCTCCGGCCACGCCGCACCCGCTGTCGCGCCTGTCGCCGCGCGAGCGCGACATCCTGCGCGAGATCGCCCGCGGCGCCAGCAACAAGGAAATCGCCCGCACCCTGGACATCGCCGAGACGACGGTGAAGATCCACGTGCAGCACATCCTGCGCAAGCTGAACCTGAGCTCGCGCGTGCAGGCCGCGGTGCTGGCGTCCGGCGACAGCGCCATCTGACCCAGATCAAACCTGACCCCAGGAACTACACCTTTCGGACGACCCCACCTCGTCCAACGGAGGATACCCACGCAGCGCTGAACTTCTGACACTGCCCGACATGGCAAAGGAATGGACCATGTCGAACACGCAAAACAGAAGCAAAGCCCTCAGCGTCCTCGTCGTCAGCACACTGGCCTTCACGGTGTGCTTCATGGTGTGGATGATGTTCGGGGTCATCGGGATCCCGCTCAAGAAACAACTCGGCCTGACGGCCACGCAGTTCGGTCTGCTGACGGCCACGCCCGTGCTGACCGGCTCGCTGGTGCGCGTGCCCCTGGGCATCTGGACCGACCGCTTCGGCGGCCGCATCGTGCTGTTCATCACCATGCTGCTGTGCGTGGTGCCGATCTGGCTGATGACCTATGCCACCGCCTACTGGCACTTCCTTGTGCTGGGCCTGTTCGTGGGCCTGGCCGGCGGCTCGTTCTCGGTGGGCACGCCCTATGTGGCGCGCTGGTTCCCCCGTGAAAAGCAAGGCTTCGCCATGGGCGTGTTCGGCGCCGGCAACTCGGGCGCCGCGGTGAACAAGTTCGTGGCGCCAGCCCTGGTCGTGGCCTTTGGCTGGGCCATGGTGCCGCAGGTCTATGCGGCCATCATGCTCGGGGCGGCCATCGTGTTCTGGCTGGGCAGTGCGAGCGACCCGGCCCACCTGGTGCCCGCGGCCAAAGGCGGCTTCATGGCGCAGCTCCAGGCCCTGAAAGACCCGCGCGTGCTCAAGTACTGCCAGTACTACAGCATCGTTTTCGGCGGCTATGTGGGCCTGAGCCTGTGGATGGTGCAGTACTACGCCGGTGAGTTCGGCCTGGACATCCGCGTGGCCGCGCTCCTGGCCGCCTGCTTCTCCCTGCCCGGCGGCGTGCTGCGCGCCATCGGCGGCTGGCTGTCCGACAAGCACGGCGCGCACCAGGTGACCTGGTGGGTGCTGTGGGTGAGCTGGATCTGCCTGTTCCTGCTGAGCTACCCGCAAACCGACTTCACCATCCTGACGGTCAATGGCCCGCAGACCTTCCACATCGGCCTGAACGTCTACACCTTCACCGCCCTGATGGCCGTGCTGGGCGTGGCTTTCGCCTTCGGCAAGGCCAGCGTCTTCAAGTACATCAGCGACGACTACCCGGACAACATCGGCACCGTCTCCGGCATCGTCGGCCTGGCCGGCGGCATGGGGGGCTTCGTGCTGCCCATCATGTTCGGCTACCTGCTCGACCTCACCGGCGTGCGCTCCAGCGCCTTCATGTTGCTGTACGGCGTGGTCTGGGTCTCGCTGATCTGGATGTACTTCACCGAGGTGCGCACCCGCGATGTCCTCCGTGGCGAATCGCCCTCCACTCGGCCTTCCACATCGACCTCCCCCTCGGGCGCCCGCGCCTGATCCCCCGCATCCCCACCTTCTCCGAAGGAGAACCCCATGAGCTCCCCCCACGCAAGCGCCCGATCCGCTCGGACGCTGACGGTCTGGACCCCGGAAGACAAGGCCTTCTGGGAAACCGAAGGCCAGGCCGTCGCCAAACTCAACCTCTGGATCTCGGTGCCCGCGCTCTTCCTGGCCTTTGCCGTTTGGCAGCTGTGGAGCGTGGTCGCCGTGAACCTGCCCATGATGGGCTTCAAGTACTCGACCAACCAGTTGTTCTGGCTGGCCGCCGCGCCGGCCCTGTCGGGCGCCACGCTGCGCATCTTCTACTCCTTCATGGTGCCGGTGTTCGGCGGGCGGCGCTGGACGGCGATCTCGACGGCTTCGCTGCTGATCCCGGCCATCGGCATCGGCTTCGCGGTGCAGGACCCGACCACGCCCTACCCGACCATGCTGGTGCTGGCGCTGCTGTGCGGCCTGGGCGGCGGCAACTTCAGCTCCAGCATGGCCAACATCAGCTTCTTCTTCCCGAAGGAGCGCAAAGGTTCGGCCCTGGGCGTCAACGCCGGCCTGGGCAACCTGGGCGTGTCGGTGGTGCAGTTCCTCAGCCCCATCATCATTTCGGTGGGCGTGTTCGGTGTCTTCGGCGGTGAGTCGCAAAGCATCGTCAACAAGGCCGGTCAGCACGTCGAGGTGTGGGCGCAGAACGCGGCCTTCGTCTGGGTCCCCTGGATCGTGCTGGCCAGCGTGGTCGCGTGGTTCTTCATGAACGACATCGCCGATGCCAAGGCCTCGTTCGCCGCGCAGGCCGCCATCTTCCGCAACAAGCACAACTGGTTGATGTGCCTGCTCTACCTGGGCACCTTCGGCTCCTTCATCGGCTATGCCGCGGGCTTCCCGCTGCTGATCAAGTCGCAGTTCAAGGACGTCAACCCGCTGGCCTACGCCTGGATCGGGCCGCTGGTGGGCGCGCTGATCCGGCCGGTGGGCGGCTGGCTGGCCGACCAGCTCGGCGGTGCCCGCGTGACCTTCTGGAACTTCACCGTGATGGCCCTGGCCGTGGTGGGCGTGCTGTTCTTCCTGCCCAAGACCACCGGCAGCGCCTGGGCCTTGCCCGTGGGTCCGCACGACGGCAGCTTCACCGGCTTCTTCCTGATGTTCCTGGTGCTCTTCCTGACCACCGGCATCGGCAACGGCTCGACCTTCCGGATGATCCCGGTGATCTTCCTGAACCTGAAGACGCACAGCGTGCCCCGCAACGACGAGGTGGCCCAGGCCGCGGCCGTCAAGGAGGCCAACACCGAAGCGGCCGCCGTGCTGGGCTTCACCGCGGCCTTCGCGGCCTATGGCGGCTTCTTCATCCCCAAGAGCTACGGCTCGGCCATCGCGGCCACCGGCGGCCCCGAGCTGGCCCTGTTCACCTTCATCGGCTTCTACGTGGTTTGCATCGTGACGACCTGGTGGTTCTACGCCCGCCGCGACGCCGAGCAACCCTGCTGATCCCCACCTTCCCCCTCGGAGTCACAACATGAGCCACTTCCTGGACCGACTGACCTTCTTCTCGCAAGCGAAGGAAGGCTTCTCTGACGGCCACGGCGTCACCACGGGCGAAGACCGCACCTGGGAAGACGCCTACCGCAGCCGCTGGCAGCACGACAAGATCGTGCGCTCCACCCACGGCACGAACTGCACGGGCTCCTGCTCGTGGAAGATCTACGTCAAGGGCGGCATCGTCACCTGGGAAACCCAGCAGACGGACTACCCCCGCACCCGCCCCGACCTGCCCAACCACGAGCCGCGTGGCTGCGCCCGCGGCGCCTCCTACAGCTGGTACCTCTACAGCGCCAACCGCGTCAAGCACCCGATGGTGCGCGGCGAGTTGCTCAAGCACTGGCGCGCGGCGCGGACCGTGGCCAAGTCGCCGGTCGATGCCTGGTCGGCCCTGATGGCCAGCGACGACATCCGCCGCAGCTGGCAAAAGCAGCGCGGCCTCGGTGGCTTCGTGCGCACCACCTGGGACGAGGTCAACGAGATCATCGCCTCGGCCAACGTCCACACCATCAAGCAGCACGGCCCGGACCGCATCATCGGCTTCTCGCCCATCCCGGCGATGTCGATGGTGTCCTACGCCGCGGGCAGCCGCTACCTGAGCCTGATCGGTGGCGTGTGCATGTCGTTTTACGACTGGTACTGCGACCTGCCACCGGCCAGCCCGCAGGTCTGGGGCGAGCAGACCGACGTGCCCGAATCGGCCGACTGGTACAACTCGAACTTCATCATCGCCTGGGGCTCCAACGTGCCCCAGACCCGCACGCCGGACGCCCACTTCTTCACCGAGGTGCGCTACAAGGGCGCCAAGACGGTCGCCGTCACGCCCGACTATTCGGAAGTCGCCAAGCTGGCCGACATCTGGATGCACCCCAAACAGGGCACCGACGCGGCCGTGGCCATGGCCATGGGCCACACCATCCTGCGCGAGTTCTACGTGGACAAGCGCAGCAGCTACTTCGACGACTACGCCCGCCGCTACACCGACCTGCCCATGCTGGTGATGCTGCAGGAGCAGGACACCCCCGCGGGCAAGGCCCTGGTGCCACACCGCTACCTGCGCGCCAGCGACCTCAGCGGTGACGCCAGCCACAACGCCGAATGGAAGACCCTGGCCTGTGACGGCGAAGGCCGCATCGTGGTGCCACAGGGCTCGATCGGCTTCCGCTGGGGCGCGGAAGGCCGCCCCGACCAAGGTCAATGGAACCTCGAAGCCAAGGAGGCCACTGAGGGCCGCGAGGTCAAGCTCAAGCTCTCGACGCTGGAAGACGAACAGCACGCCGAGACGCGCCGGGCCGACACGCAAGCCGTGGCCTTCCCCTACTTCGGCGGCATCGATTCCCCCGGCTTCGATTCGAACAAGCAAGGCTCGGTGCTGCTGCGCCACGTGCCCATGCAGCGCATCACCGTCCAAGGTCAGGGCCAGGATGCGGGCCAGGCCCGCGAGGTCTGGGTGGCCACCGTCTATGACCTGCAGCTGGCCAGCTACGGCGTTTTCCGTGGCCTGACCGACCGCGATGGCGTGCTGGTGGACAACGGCGCCCGCAGCCTCGACGACAACGCCGCCTACACCCCGGCCTGGCAGGAGCAGATCACCGGCGTGCCCCGCGCCCAGTTGCTGACCGTGGCCCGCCAGTTCGCCGACAACGCCGACAAGACCAAGGGCAAGTCCATGGTCATCATCGGCGCGGCCATGAACCACTGGTACCACTGCGACATGAACTACCGCGGCATCATCAACATGCTGATGATGTGCGGCTGCATCGGCCAGAGCGGCGGCGGCTGGGCGCACTACGTGGGCCAGGAAAAGCTGCGCCCGCAAACCGGCTGGACGGCACTGGCCTTCGCGCTCGACTGGTCGCGCCCGCCGCGCCAGCAGAACTCGACCAGCTTCTTCTACGCCCACACCGACCAGTGGCGCTATGAAAAGCTCGGCCTGGACGAGATCCTCTCGCCGCTGGCCGACAAGTCGAAGTTCGGCGGCAGCATGATCGACTACAACGTGCGCGCCGAACGCATGGGCTGGCTGCCCTCGGCCCCGCAGCTGCAGACCAACCCGCTGAAGGTGGTGCACGAGGCAGCGGCCAAGGGCCTGGACCCGAAGGACCACGTGGTGGCCTCGCTCCAAGACGGCTCGCTCAAGCTGTCCTGCACCGACCCCGATCACCCCGACAACTGGCCGCGCAACCTCTTCGTGTGGCGCTCCAACCTGCTGGGCTCGTCCGGCAAGGGCCACGAGTACTTCCTCAAGCACCTGCTGGGCACCACCCACGGCGTGCAGGGCAAGGACCTGGGCGCCGACGAAGCCAAGCCCGAAGAGGTGGTCTGGCACGCCCAAGCGCCCGAAGGCAAGCTCGACCTGCTGGTCACGCTCGACTTCCGCATGAGCACGACCTGCCTGTACTCGGACATCGTGCTGCCCACCGCCACCTGGTACGAGAAGAACGACCTCAACACCAGCGACATGCACCCCTTCATCCACCCGCTGTCCACGGCGGTGGACCCGGCCTGGGAAGCCCGCTCCGACTGGGACATCTACAAGGGCTTCGCCAAGAAGTTCAGCGAGGTCTGCGTGGGCCACCTGGGCGTCGAGAAGGAAGTCGTGCTGACCCCGCTGATGCACGACACGCCCGCCGAGATGGCCCAACCCTTCGGCGTGCAGGACTGGAAGCGGGGCGAGATCGAGCTCATCCCGGGCAAGACCGCGCCGCAGATCACCGTGGTCGAGCGCGACTACCCCAACACCTTCAAGCGCTTCACGTCCCTCGGCCCGCTGATGAACAAGCTGGGCAATGGCGGCAAGGGCATCGGCTGGAACACGCAGGACGAGGTCAGGCAGCTGGGCGAGCTCAACGGGGTCGTGCGCGAAGAAGGCGTGTCGCAAGGCATGCCGAAGATCGAGACCGACATCGACGCCGCCGAGGTGGTGATGATGCTGGCGCCCGAGACCAACGGCCACGTCGCCGTCAAGGCCTGGGAGGCCTTGAGCAAACAGACCGGCCGCGAGCACGCCCACCTGGCGCTGCACCGCGAGGACGAGAAGATCCGCTTCCGCGACATCCAGGCGCAGCCGCGCAAGATCATTTCTTCGCCGACCTGGTCGGGGCTGGAGAGCGAGAAGGTCTCGTACAACGCCGGCTACACCAACGTGCACGAGCTGATCCCATGGCGCACCCTCACCGGCCGCCAGCAGTTCTACCAGGACCACCCCTGGATGCAGGCCTTCGGCGAAGGCTTCGTGTGCTACCGCCCGCCGGTGGACTTGAAGACGCTGGACGACATCGCCGGTCGCAAGCCCAACGGCCACCAGGAGATCGCGCTCAACTTCATCACCCCGCACCAGAAGTGGGGCATCCACTCGACCTACACCGACAACCTGATGATGCTGACGCTCAACCGCGGCGGCCCCGTCATCTGGCTGAGCGAGGACGACGCCAAGCGCGCCGGCATCGTGGACAACGACTGGGTGGAGCTGTTCAACACCAACGGCGCCATCGCGGCCCGCGCGGTGGTGAGCCAGCGCGTCAAACCCGGCATGGTGATGATGTACCACGCCCAGGAAAAGATCATCAACACGCCGGGCTCGGAGATCACCGGCACCCGCGGTGGCATCCACAACTCGGTCACGCGCATCGTGCTCAAGCCCACCCACATGATCGGCGGCTACGCCCAGCTGAGCTACGGCTTCAACTACTACGGGACCATCGGCACCAACCGCGACGAGTTCGTGCTGGTGCGCAAGATGAACAAGGTGGACTGGCTGGATGGCGAAGCCGCCACCACCACCACCTCGGCCCACGTCTGATCGCAAGGAGAACAGAACATGAAAGTCCGCGCACAGATCGGCATGGTCCTCAACCTGGACAAGTGCATCGGTTGCCACACCTGCTCGGTGACCTGCAAGAACGTCTGGACCAACCGCCCCGGCGTCGAGTACGCCTGGTTCAACAACGTCGAGACCAAGCCCGGCATCGGCTACCCCAAGGAGTGGGAGAACCAGGAGAAGTGGAAAGGCGGCTGGGTCCGCAAACCCGATGGCTCGATCCAGCCCCGCCAGGGCGGCAAGCTCAGCCTGCTGATGAAGATCTTCGCCAACCCCAACCTGCCGCAGATCGACGACTACTACGAGCCCTTCACTTTCGACTACGAGCACCTGCAGTCGGCCCCGAAAAGCAAGGCCGCACCCACCGCCCGCCCGCGCAGCCTGATCACCGGCAAGCGCATGGAGAAGATCGAGTGGGGCCCGAACTGGGAAGAGATCCTGGGCGGCGAGTTCAGCAAGCGCAGCAAGGACGCGAACTTCGAGGATGTGCAAAAGGACATCTACGGCCAGTTCGAGAACACCTTCATGATGTACCTGCCGCGCCTGTGCGAGCACTGCCTCAACCCGGCGTGCGTGGCCTCCTGCCCCTCGGGCTCGATCTACAAGCGCGAGGAAGACGGCATCGTGCTGATCGACCAGGACAAGTGCCGCGGCTGGCGCATGTGCGTGAGCGGCTGCCCCTACAAGAAGATCTACTACAACTGGCAAAGCGGCAAGGCCGAGAAGTGCATCTTCTGCTACCCGCGCATCGAGGCCGGCCAGCCCACCGTGTGCTCTGAGACCTGCGTGGGCCGCATCCGCTACCTGGGTGTGCTGCTGTACGACGCCGACCGCATCGAGCAGGCCGCCAGCACCGAGCACGACCGCGACCTCTACCAGGCGCAGCTCGACATCTTCCTGGACCCGCACGACCCCAAGGTGATCGAGCAGGCCCGCGCCGACGGCATCCCCGAGGCCTGGCTGACCGCCGCCCGCAACAGCCCCGTCTACAAGATGGCCGTGGACTGGAAGGTGGCCCTGCCCCTGCACCCCGAGTACCGCACGCTGCCCATGGTCTGGTACGTGCCGCCGCTCTCGCCCATCCAGGCCGCGGCCAACGCCGGCCACGTCGGCACCAATGGCGAGATCCCGGACGTCAACCAGTTGCGCATCCCGCTGAAGTACCTGGCCAACCTGATGACGGCCGGCGACGTGGCCCCGGTGTCGCGCGCGCTGGAACGCATGCTGGCCATGCGCGCCTACATGCGCGGCAAGCACGTCGATGGCGAGGCCAACGTGAAGGCCATCGAGCAGGTGGGCCTGACGCCCGCGCTGGTCGAGGACATGTACCAGATCATGGGCATCGCCAACTACGAGGACCGCTTCGTCATCCCCACCGCCCACCGCGAGTACGCCGAAGACGCCTTCGACCTGCGCGGCGGCTGCGGCTTCTCCTTCGGCAACGGCTGCTCCGACGGGCAGACCGAGACCAGCCTGTTCGGCGCCAAGAAGAAGCGCACCATCCCCATCAAGTCGGAGGTCTGAGCATGAGCAGCCTGTTGAACCACATCCAGCGCGGCCCCAGCGTCCGCACGGCGGCGCGCAGCCTGCGGGCCCTGGCGCGCTTGCTGGCCTACCCCGACGCCGCCCTGCGCGCCCACCTGGGCGAACTGCTGGACGCCCTGCGCACCGAACAGCGCCTGAACGATGCGCGCCTGGCGGGCCTGTCCCGCCTGGTGTCGCAGCTGGAGGGGGCCGATGGCTACGAGGTCGAGTCCGACTACGTCGAGCTGTTCGACCGCGGCCGCGCCACCTCGCTGCACCTCTTCGAGCACGTGCATGGCGACTCGCGCGAGCGGGGCCAGGCCATGGTCGATCTCGTCCAGACCTACGAGCAGGCCGGCCTGCACCTCCAGCCTGACAACGGCGGTGAGTTGCCCGACTACCTGCCCCTGGTCATGGAGTTCGCCTCCACGCTGGACGCCAGCGCGGCACAGGGCTTCACGGGCGAGTTCGCCCACATCCTCAACGCGCTGTACGCGGCGCTGCTCAAACGCCGCAGCCTGTACGCGCACATCCCCGCAGCCGTGCTGGAGCTGATGGGCCACGCCATCGAGGCCACCGAGGTGCCCGAGGACGAGGCCCTGGACGACGCGTGGGCCGAGCCCGCCGCCTTCGATGGCTGCTCGACCAAGGGCCAGCAACGCGCCGACCAGCCGCAACCCATCCACATCGTGCGCACCCCACGCACGTCCGCACCCGCATCCCAACGAGGAGCATGAGATGAGCCTCACCCACCAGTTCTTCTTCGGCATCTACCCCTACATCGCCATGGTCGTCTTCCTGCTGGGCAGCTTGGTGCGCTTCGACCGCGACCAGTACACCTGGCGCAGCGAGTCGAGCCAGATGCTGTCCACCGGCCTGCTGCGCGCGGGCTCCAACCTCTTCCACCTGGGCATCATCGGCCTGTTCTTCGGGCACTTCTTCGGCATGCTGACGCCGGCCGAACTCGTGCACGCGCTGGGCATAACCGCCGCGCAAAAGCAGATGCTGGCCGTGGTCGCAGGCGGCATCCTGGGCAGCGTGGGCCTGGTCGGGCTGCTGCTGCTGATCGCCCGCCGCCTGGGCAACGAGCGCGTGCGCGCCACCAGCAAGCCACGCGACTTCCTCGTGCTGTTCTGGATCCTGGGCACGCTGCTGCTCGGTCTGTCCACGGTGCCCCTGTCGCTGACGCACCGCGACGGCGAAACCATGCTCAAGCTGATGGCCTGGGCGCAGCACATCGTCACCTTCCGCGGTGACGCCGCCGGCCTGATCGCCGACGTGTCGCTGGTCTTCAAGGTGCACATGGTGGCCGGCATGACGCTGTTCGTCATCTTCCCCTTCACCCGCCTGGTGCATGTGTGGAGCGGCTTCGCCTCGGTGGGCTATGTGGCACGCCCCTGGCAGGTGGTGCGCAGCCGCCGCACCGGCCTGCCGCGCTGAACAGACCCCACGGACCTCACCCCGGGAGACCCCCATGCACACCGCCCCCCTGAGCACCTCCTCCGACGCCGCCGAAGCCGCCCGCGCCCTGCGCGTGGGCGACGACGTGCTGCACCCGCAACCCGATCAGCTGACCGAAGCCGAGCGGCGCCAGCTGGCCAGCCTGGCCCTGCTGCGCCTGGCCGCCATCGACGACGGCCTGCTGCCCGAGAACGACCCGCCGCCCAGCGACGGCGTCATCAGCGAAGCCGCGGCCGACGCCATCGACCGCTGGCTGGAGCAGGCCATCCAGGTGCCCGACCCGGACGAGGCCGCCTGCCGGCGCTTCCATGCCGCCCACCCGGCCCGCTACGCCCAAGGCGAGCGCGTGCTGGCCCGCCACATCCTGTTCGCCGTCACCCCTGGCGTGGACGTGCAAGCCCTGCGCCAGCGCGCCGAGCAGCTGCTGGTGGCGGTGCGTGCGGACCCCGAGGCCTTCGCGGAGGCCGCCCGCACCACGTCCAACTGCCCCTCGGCCGAACAGGGTGGCGATCTGGGCTGGCTGAACGCCACCGACTGCGCCCCCGAGTTCGCGCGCGAGCTCTTCGGTCAGGACGAAGCCCAGGCCCACATCGGCGTGCTGCCTCGGTTGGTGCACAGCCGCTTCGGCCTGCACGTGGTCGAGGTGCAGGCGCGCGAGGCCGGTGTGCACCCCGCCTTCGAGCAGGTGCAAGAGGCCGTGGCGCAATCGCTGCGGCAACAGGCCTTCGCCACCGCCCTCAAGCAGACCTGTGCCGTGCTGGCCGCGCGCCACGGGGTGGAAGGCGCCGACCTGGACGCCGCCGCCTCGCCGCTGCTGCAGTGACGTCGGAGCACGGCCCATGGACGAACTGCTGCAGCGCCTGAGGCACTTTCACACCGACTTCTTCCCGCAGCACCAGTCGCGCTTCCAGAGCCTGGTGACGGACGGGCAGCACCCGACCACGCTGTTCATCGGCTGCTCGGACTCGCGCCTGGTGCCCTACCTGCTGACCGGCGCGGGCCCCGGCGAGCTCTTCATCGTGCGCAACGTGGGGGCGCTGATCCCGCCCTACGACGGCCTGCATGGCCTGCACGGCACGGCGGCGGCCATCGAGTTCGCGATGCTCAACCTCAAGGTCTCGCGCATCGTGGTCTGCGGGCACTCGCATTGCGGTGCCATGAAGGCCTTGTACGAAGAGGTGCCGGAGCAGGCCAAGAACCTGCGGGCCTGGCTGGACATGGCCCGTGAGGCCGCCCTGCCCGTTCAAGTGACACCCGAGGCCCTGCGCCGCACCGAGCAACGCGCCGTGGTGCTGCAACTCGAGCGCCTGATGGACTACCCCATGGTGCGCGAGCGGGTGGAAAAGCGCGAGGTGACGCTGCACGGCTGGCACTACGTGATCGAAGACGGCGAGGTGCACGTCTTCGATGTGCAGACCGGCCAGTTCCTGCCCGCATCGCAATCGGAGCACAGCGGCACCGGGCCTTACCAGGATGCGCCTCAGGACGCCCCGCCCGACGAGCAATCCATCTTCAACGAGATCGATGCCCGTTGGGGCGGTCGCTGATCACCCGGCTCGGCTCACCGGACGCTGAGCGCCGGCCCGATGTGGCGCAGCTTCGCCACCAGCTCATCGGGCGGGGTGCGCTCGCCCGAACCCAGCGTGGCTTCGGTGACGGGCGTGGCCCGGTAGCCCTGCAGCACCCAGTGCCGCGCACCTGCGGCTTTGAGCATGCGCGCCATGCGCATCAACGTGGCCTCGGCAATCAGGTCGGGGTGCCAGGTCGTGCGCAACTCGTGCGCCTTGCCGCTGGCCAGCACCAGGGCCAGGCTCTCGCGCACCGGCTCGCCACTGCGCGGCACCGAGGTGATGGCCTTGTAGTCTTCGAACTCGGTCTTGATGTCCAGCGCCACCCAGTCGACCAGGGGCAGGACACTCGCCAGCCGCTGCGGGTACAGGCCTGCGGTGTGCAGGCCCACCTGGAAGCCCAGCGCGCGCACCTCGCGCATGGCCGGCGCCAGAGCCGCGTCCAGCGTGGGCTCGCCGCCGCTGAACACCACGCCATCGAGCAGGCCCTGCCGTTGTTGCAAGGTGCCCAGCACCTGGCCCCAGGCCTGGGTGTCTCGGCCACACTCCGTCTGACGCGGTTGCAGCGAGGGGTTGTGGCAATAGTGGCAACGCCAGGGGCAGCCCTGCACGAACACCACCGCGGCCAACTGGCCCGGCCAGTCGGTGGTGCTCAAGGGCGTGAAGCCGCCAACGTCCAGGGGCTGGATCAGGCGGGGCTCAGCCTGCGCAGGCCTGAACGCGATCGGGCTCGGCGAAATACTGTCGTTCATGGAACTCCCCCTTCTTGCCCACGTTGAACGAGGCCACGGGTCGGTGATAGCCCATCACCCGGGTCCAGACCTCGCAGCGCTGACGTTCGTGTTCGGCCAGCAAGGGGTGGGGTGCATCGGGTGTGCGTGCGGTGCAGGTCATGGAGCCTCCTTCGGGCGGGGTGGATCAAACAGGGTGGGGCAAAGCCTCGTTGCCCGAAGCCTGGCGCCGCGCCAAGGCCTCCTCGTCGCAACGCGGGCAGAAGGCGTGCTCGCCGGCCAGGTAGCCGTGCGTCGGGCAGATCGAGAACGTCGGCGTGATGGTGATGTAAGGCAAGCGGAAGCGTGACAGCGCACGCCGCACCAGGTTCTTGCAGGCCTGCGCCGACGACACGCGCTCACCCAGATAAAGGTGCAGCACCGTGCCGCCCGTGTACTTGCGCTGCAAGGCCTCCTGCCGCGCCAGGGCCTCGAAGGGGTCATCGCAAAAGCCCACCGGCAGCTGCGACGAGTTCGTGTAGTAAGGCTCTTCCACCGTGCCCGCCTGCAAGATGCCGGGGAAGCGCAGCCTGTCTTCCTTGGCGAAGCGGTAGGTCGTGCCCTCGGCCGGCGTGGCTTCGAGGTTGTAGAGGTGGCCGGTGGCCTCCTGCATGGCCGTGATGCGCGCGCGGATGTGGTCGAGGTAGCGCAGCGCGAAGGCCTCGCCCCAGGGCGTGGTGATGTCTTCCAAATCCTGCGTGAAATTGCGGACCATCTCGTTGATGCCGTTCACGCCCACGGTCGAGAAGTGGTTGCGCAGCGTGCCCAGGTAGCGCTTGGTGTACGGGAACAGGCCCGCGTCCATGTGCCCCTGGATCACCTTGCGCTTGATCTCCAGGCTCTGGCTGGCGAGCTGCAGCAGGTGGTCGGTGCGGGCCAGCAGGCCGGCCTCGTCGCCCGTGTGCAGGAAGCCCAGCCGCGCGCAGTTCAGCGTCACCACGCCCAGCGAGCCCGTCTGCTCGGCCGAGCCGAACAGCCCATTGCCTCGCTTGAGCAACTCGCGCAAATCGAGCTGCAGGCGGCAGCACATCGAGCGGATCATGTGCGGCTGCAGCTCCGAGTTCACGAAGTTCTGGAAGTAAGGCAGGCCGTACTTGGCCGTCATCTCGAACAGGGCCTCGGTGTTGGGGTGGTCCCAGTCGAAGTCCTTCGTGATGTTGTAGGTCGGGATCGGGAAGGTGAAGGCGCGGCCGCGCGCATCGCCCGCCATCATCACGTCGATGTAGGCGCGGTTGATCATGTCCATCTCGGCTTGCAGGTCGCCATAGGCGAAGGGCATCTCCACGCCACCGATGACGGGCACCTGCTCGCGCAGGTCTTCGGGGCAGACCCAGTCGAAGGTCAGGTTGGTGAACGGCGTCTGCGTGCCCCAGCGCGATGGCACGTTGAGGTTGTAGATCAGCTCTTGCAGGCACTGGCGCACCTGCTCGTAACTCAGGCCGTCCTTGCGGATGTAGGGAGCCAGATAGGTGTCGAAGGAGCTGAAGGCCTGCGCCCCCGCCCACTCGTTCTGCAGCGTGCCCAGGAAATTGACGATCTGGCCCACGGCCGACGACAGGTGCTTGGGCGGCCCCGCCTCCACCTTGCCCGGCACGCCATTGAGGCCCTCGTGCAGCAGCGTGCGCAGCGACCAGCCCGCGCAGTAGCCCGAGAGCATGTCGAGGTCGTGGATGTGGAAGTCGGCATCGCGGTGGGCCTGGCCGACCTGCGGCGGGTAGACGTGGCTGAGCCAGTAGTTGGCGATCACCTTGCCCGACACGTTGAGGATGAGCCCACCCAGCGAGTAGCCCTGGTTGGCGTTGGCGTGGATGCGCCAGTCCTGCCGGTGCAGGTACTCGTTGACCGAGCGCTCGACATCGACCGCGGTGCGGCGGTCTTCGCGCAAGGCACGGTGCTGCTCGCGGTAGACGATGTAGGCGCGTGCGGCCTGCGTGTGCCCCGCGTCGAGCAACACCTGCTCGACCACGTCCTGGATGTGCTCGACGGTGGGCACGCGCGCACTCAGGCGCTGGATGACGGCATCCGTCAGGCGCCAGGCTTCATCGAGGCCAAAGGCCTGGGTGGCATCGCCCGCCGCCGCCACGGCCCGCGCGATGCGCTCCGGCTGGAAGCCGGCCGTGCCCCCGTTGCGTTTGAAGACGGCCACGGGCGTGGCATGGGGGGCCTTGGCGTTTTTCTCGGCGGGCTGGCTGGCGCGGGTCGGCATGGTGTCTCCACACATCTGGTGTCTGACATGAGTGCCAGACACCAGGGGCAGTGTTTCGACATGCTGTAGGGAGGGTTTTGACGACCGTCAAGTGAAGCGTCGTGATGGCCAGCGCCATGGCTCACTGCAACTCCCCCAACAGGTCAGGACCAAAGACCTCGCAGTGGATGCGCGACCTGTCAACACCATGCGCGATCAACGAGCGCCGTTGTTGCTGCATGAATGGCAGCGGTCCACACAAATAGAAGTCGGCGTCGTGGGGCAGGTCGCCCAGTTCATCCAGGTTCATTCGCCCAGGATGTGCAGAAGGCATGGTCGGGTCCGGCTTTTCAAACCAGACGTGGCAACTGGCGTGCGGCAAGCGTCGCACACCTTCCTCGATCTCCTGTCGATGCGGGAAATGCGCCGCATCGCTTGTGGCATAGGCGAAGGTCACGGCACGCTGAGGCTGCATCCGCGCGATGTGCTGGAGCATGGACACCATCGGCGTGATGCCCACGCCCGCGCTGATCATCACCACATGTCGCATGCCCTCGCGCAGGTGGAAATCACCGGCCGCCGGCCCCACGCTCAGCCGGTCTCCGACCTGCAGGTCCGAATGGATGCGACTGGACACCATCCCCTCCGGCCCCCCCGAACCGGCCTCCACCCGCTTGACCGTGATGCGCCAGACGCCCTCACCTGGCGCATTGGAATAGCTGTATTGACGCACTTGCGTCAGCGCGCGATCCGGCAGCGGCACGGCAACACTCAGGTACTGCCCGGGCAAGAACGACGGCAGGGCGACACCATCGACGCCACCCAAGGTCAGCGCCACCGTGTCCTCGCTTGCGTGCTCTTTGGCAAGCACGACCACCTCAGGCCAGTCAGCGCCCACCTGCCAGTTTCGCTCCTGATACAAGCGCGCTTCACGAGCGATCAACTCTGACGCCATCAACCAGTAGACCTCGTCCCAGGCAGCCGCGATGTCCTGCGTGATCGCCTCTCCCAGCACCTCGCCGATGGATGCCAACAGATGCCGCCCGACGATGGTGTACTGCGCAGGCGTGATGCCCAGGCTGACGTGCTTGTGCGCGATGCGATCCAGCACTGGCCCGATCTGGGTCGGCTTGTCCATGTGCACCGCAAAGGCATACACCGCCCCAGCCAGCGCCTGAGCCTGGCCCCCACTCGCCTGGTTGCCCAGGTTGAAAAGGTTCAGCAGTTCCGGGTGATCGTGAAACATGCGTTGATAGAAATGGCGGGTGATGGCTTCGCCGTTGGCCAGCAGCACAGGAACGGTGGCCTCGATGAAGGGGCGAGCGGTTGTTGACAACATGATTGCAAGTCCTTTGGGTGAATCGAAACATGACGCTCCTCGTGGATGGAGAAGCATTAAGATTCATTTTGCATACATCTTTAAAAGATGCAAAATAAAGTCATGTTTAAGGCTTTGATAATGTGAGGGCTCTGTCAAGCCCCCATTGCCCACACACATCCACATGCCATGCACATCACCCAGCACACGGACTACGCCCTGCGGGTGCTGATCTACCTGGCAACCAACACCGATCGCTTGCCCACAGTGCAGGAAATCGCCGTGCGATTTGACATCTCACGCACCCATTTGATGAAGGTGGTCAACGGGCTGATCCGACACGGCTTTGTCGAAGGCATACGAGGCAAGGGGGGCGGCCTGCGGCTGGCAAGCCAGCCCTCGGAGATCTCCATCGGCGATGTCGTGCGCAAGATGGAGGGCGAGCCCGTTCTGGTCGAGTGTTTTGGTGCGCAGAGCAAGTGCCTGTTGACCCAAAACTGTCGACTCACAGGGGTGTTCAGGAATGCGTTGAATGCCTTCTTCGCCTCACTTGATGCCGTCACCCTTGAAGAACTGCTCGGGCCTGCTCAGTGGCAAACATTGCACTTCGCGCGCTAGACCACATCCGGGCTGTTCACTGCGCAACGCATGCATGCGCCATCTCTCACTTCACCCCCAGCCGCTTCGCCAGCTTGTGCAGGTTGCTCGCATCGATGCCGAGCCGCCGCGCCGCGTCGGCCCAGCGGCCCTGGGATGCCTGCAAAGCCTGCTGCACCAGCCGCCGCTCCAGCTGCACCACCTGGTCGCGCAAGCTCACGCCGATGGGGGCGGCGCCCTCGCCGGCGGGCTGCACCGAGACAGGCCCCAGGGCGTCCACCGGCCCCTCGGTCAGGTCCAGCACATCCTGCGTCAAGGTCACGATGTCGCGCCGGTTCACACCCCGGCTCAGCAGCTTGAGCGCCGCCCGCCCCATCACGTGCTCCAGCTCGCGCACGTTGCCGGGCCAGCCATAGCGCAGCAAGGCCGACTCCGCCGCCGCATCCAGCCGCAGGCTGCGCAAACCCAGTCGCGCCCGGTTGACCTCCAGGAAGTGCCCCGCCAGGAGCAGCACGTCGTCACCGCGCTCGCGCAGGGGCGGCACGTGGATGGGGTAGACCGACAGCCGGTGGTACAGGTCGGCGCGGAAAACGCCCTGGCTCACCGCGTCCTTCAAGACCCGGTTGGTGGCGGCCACCACGCGCACGTCCACCTTCACGGGCTTGTCGGCGCCCAGGCGCTGCACCTCGCCGTTCTGCAGGGTGCGCAGCAGCTTGGCCTGGATGCTCAGCGGCAGCTCGCCCACCTCGTCGAGGAAGATGGTGCCGCCGCGCGCCGCCTCGAAGCGCCCGGCCCGGTCGGTGGT
>JAHFQM010000016.1 GCA_023266355.1 Aquabacterium sp. | reverse complement strand
GGTACGGATAGGAAATTCAACCGCATGAGGCCAAGTATGGCACGAGTTTTGGGCCTCGAAACACGTTCGGCCAAGGAAGGTTGAGCGCTCGCTTGCCGCTCAATGGCAAGAGCTTGGGAGGCAGTATGCATTTGGGCCTGGCGCGCGCGCAGCTGCTTCCCCGCAGCGATGGATACCGCCGCTTCACTGGGTCACCAATTGACGCGCTGGTCTACCTCGTCGGGTTGAGCTGCCAGATCCCAATCCGGCTCGCCTTGCGCACCATCATCCACCGGCGCGTCGCAGCCCTCCCACAGCGGTGGCCCGCGTGCCGGGGTGATGTGCGGGGGGGCAGACTCCACCCCGATGTGGTTCAGGATGTGGCGGATTTCGGCGCTGTGGGTGATGAAGGCAATGATGCGCATCTGCCCACCGCACATGGGGCACAGCAGCGGAAATGCCTCGTAGATGCGGGCAATCAGCACCGCCCACAAGTAATGCGCCGCTCGCTTCGGGCGTGCTTCAGGTTCGGGTGTGGGTGTGGCCGCGTTGCCCGGCGCCGCCACCCCAGGTACGCCCGCGCCAGGTTGTGCAGTCTCCACCGTGGCTGGTTGCGACGCAGCAGGCTGAGCCAGCGCCGTTACCGCCGCTCTCAGCGGCGAGTTTGGTGCCAGCACACCAAAGTAGCGGTGCCGGTGGGTGCGTGGCGGTGGCACCAGCGCGGCGATGCGGTCGATCAGTTCCAGCGGTGTGAGGTGCAGCTCATCTGCCTTGGCACCACGCTTGTCACTGGTGGGCTCGCTGCGCTGTTTGGCACAGCGGTACACCAGTTTGCTTCCCTCTTTGCGTAGGCGCTCCATGGAAAACGGTGGACGCGCGCAATAGCGCAGCAGCCGCTCCAGCGCAGCGCGGTCGTGGGCTTCGATGCAGACACCGGCGTCCACCGAGAAGCCGCTGTGTTTGTAGCCCAGCATGTCTTTGGCGTCACAGTTCTCCAGCAGGCCCCGAGCAACGAAGGCGCGCAGGATGCGTTTTTGCAGTGTGGTCTGCACTGGGGCCACGGTAGCCGCATCGATGCCGGTGGCCGCGTGAAAGATGACACCCGGCGATGAGATTCGAGGGGTCGCATCAGCATCGCCCTCGCCCTCCACTTCCTCAAACACCCCGTCCACCACACAAACGTGGAAGTGGACGTGTTCATTGAGGCTGGAGCCGAATCGGTGAAT
The DNA here is from genome assembly GCA_023266355.1 of Aquabacterium sp. Taxonomy (GTDB): domain Bacteria; phylum Pseudomonadota; class Gammaproteobacteria; order Burkholderiales; family Burkholderiaceae_C; genus Aquabacterium. The sequence goes on along the minus strand of JAHFQM010000016.1, from coordinate 12,160 downwards.
GAAGGCGATGGCACCGATGTGCAGGCCTGCCTTGTCCATATGGGCCGCACCGGGGCTGTGGGTCTGCAGAGTTTGTGCGATCACCCGCAGAAAGATGCGCAGCACCATGCTCAGCACCGCTCCGTCGCGTTGCATGAAGTACCGCAACCTCTTGGGCACGGAGAGCACCCACTGGCGCACCGGCAGGCGGGGGAAAACGTGGTCGCTCAGGTGTGCCGCCGTCTCCACCATCCGCCGCGTGGTGCACGAGGGGCAGACTCCCCGGCCTTTGCAGGAGAAGGCTACAAAGTAGTCGTGCCCACAGTCGCCGCAGCGAGCGCGGGCAAAGCCATGGGCAAAGATGCCGCACTCAAGATACTTGGCAAACGCTTTGCGCACGAAGGGCTTGGGGGTGTGGTGGTCGCCCTGGCCGTCGAACTGACCCGCGCTGGCCAACTCTAGCCAGGTCTCGTAGTGCTCGGCTACCATTTGGTAGAGCAGCGTGCGTTCGGGGTGGCGTGGGTTGTAGAGCTTGGGCTTGGAAGTGGCTGACATGAATACTGTACAAATGCACAGTATTCTGCGGCGATTGTTTGGGTACGCAAAGCACAAGGCCCGAACCGTCGCCAGTTCGGGCCTTGTCAGGGTAGCTTGGCTGCGGACTTACTTGCGCGCAGGCGGCACATCCGTGCAGCTGCCATGCGCCACTTCCGCCGCCATGCCGATGCTCTCGCCCAGCGTCGGATGCGGGTGGATGGTCTTGCCGATGTCGACAGCGTCCGCACCCATCTCGATGGCCAGGGCGATCTCGCCGATCATGTCGCCCGCATGCGTGCCGACCATGCCGCCGCCCAGGATCTTGCCGTGGCCCCGGCCAGCATGGCCGTCTCCTGATCCTGCTTCGGGGCTGTCGTCGAACAGCAGCTTGGTGACGCCTTCGTCGCGGCCGTTGGCAATGGCGCGGCCCGAGGCCGCCCAGGGGAACAGGCCCTTCTTGACCTTGATGCCCTGCTGCTTGGCCTGGTCTTCGGTCAGGCCCACCCAGGCCACTTCGGGGTCGGTGTAGGCCACGCTGGGGATCACGCGGGCGTTGAAGGCGGCGCTGGCCAGTTCCTTGTTGCCCTGCAATTCGCCGGCGATCACTTCCGCCGCCACATGCGCCTCGTGCACCGCCTTGTGCGCCAGCATGGGCTGGCCCACGATGTCGCCGATGGCGAAGATGTGCGGCACATTGGTGCGCATCTGGATGTCCACGTTGGGGTCTCCTCGTTTTCAGTGCAATAAGTGACGGTACGAAAAGCTAGCACTGGCGCGGAGGTGGTGTTGGTAGATCGTTGATTTCATTGACTTTCCTGTTCACCCGAGTTCGACACCAAATGCTGTAAGTGGTTGATTTGACTAGGTTGACCTAGTCAGCGTGCCACTACAGGAGGGATAACTGGAGTTCGTTGCTGAGCTTTTTGACCTTCAAGGCGGCCATGGTGGCGGCCTGATCTTGGTTGATGCTGGAGATGCCTGAGACAGGTGCGCCGTTGTCGATGCTGACGCTGTGGCGTTGAATGCGCCGCAGACTGGCCAGCGCGGCTTCAGGGCTCAGCGGGCTGCCAGCGAGTTTGAGGCGCTGGCGCATGACCCGATACAGGATCAGCGCCATGAAGCAGATGCTGGCGTGGGCTTTGATGCGCTCGGGCAGGCGGTGGAAGACGGGGGCGATCTCGATCTCAGACTTGAGTACCTTGAAGCCCCGCTCGATATCGGCCAAGGCCTTGTAGCGCTGCACGACCTCGGTGGCACTGAGATCGGCCACGTTGGTCACCAGCATCAGCTTGCCGTCCATGAGTGCGGCACGCTGCAGGGCCTGCGTATCGAGCGCATAGGTGAACACGTCGGACTGCAGGTCGACCTTGATGATGCGGCTGAGGTGAGCGTCGCTGACCTCGTGGAAGAAGCGCGCCTTGGCACCACTGTCGGAGAGCTTGCGACCGCGGCGCATCACGCCATCGTCTTGCGCATCGAGCTTGCCCGCCAGTTCGGCAGCGCGTACGTGCAATGCGTCGATCTTGCCTTGCCGCTGGGCCGATTGCTCCTGCGCGGTGACGGGGTCGTGGGCGATCACCAGTCGATGCTCACCCCAGCGGGTTTCCTCAATGACCTCACACGATGCGTCGGCCATCTTGGCCTGCATGGCCTGCAGGACTTCGGCGAACTCGCTATAACGCCGCCCCGGCACCGCCAGGATGAATTCCATCGGCTGGCCGCTGGGCAGCTTCAGCTCAGACAGGGCTGCGACGTTGTCGAGCGACAGCAGGCCCCGGTCTGCCACGATGACCAGGCGCCGGATGTGCGGATAGCGCTTGAGCAAGGTGCCCAGCATGGGCAGCAGCGTGGGCGCCTCGGCCGCGTTGCCAGCAAAGACCTCATGGTGGATGGGCATGCCATCGGCTGTTTGCACCACACCCAGCATGAACTGGCGGGCGATCAGTCCCTCCTTGGACATGCCGAAGCGGCGCACATCACCGCCTTGCTCACTCAAGCCTTGCGCCCGGATGGTGGTCAGGTCGTAGAAGGCCACCGAGAGCTCTTCATCGATCAAGGGGCGCAGCAGATGAGCCACGGTATCGTTGACGGCATCTTGGTGGTCCATGAGCGCATCCATGCTGCGCAGCAGTTGCTGGTGGCTGAGCTTGTCGGCATCAACTCCCGGCATGCTCACGGTTTGCAGCCAGCGCAGGGTGCCCAGCTTGGAGTCGGCATCGCACAGGCGGTTGAAGACCATGACACGGATGGCCTGCTCGATGGGGGTGGTGTAGCGTGCACGCCGGAAGACCGCCGCCAGGGCGTCAAAGCCCAGTTCACGCCAGAGTTGATCGAGAGCCCAGACATCACCGAGCGCCAAGGCCGATTCAAAGCGCACCTGGGGCGTGGTGATGTCCACGCCGCTGCGACCCTTGGCACGAAGCAAGGTGCGCAGCACGGCATCGACCGTGCCGCCGTCCTCATCAACGCGGCCCAGAGTGGCCACCGTGCGCTGGCGAGGCTGACCTTGCTCGTCACGGAAGGACTCGACCAACTGGGCGTAGGTGCGGCTTTTGGAGCGGGTGAGCTTGATGAACATGCCGCAAGTATAGCGCAACACCCCAATTGCGCCACTACAAAGCATTCATGCAGTTGCCACTACAAAACTTCCGCAAAAATGTGCATAAGTCGTTGATTCACATGGAAGCGGCTTCACCAAAAACGCGAAATCGGCATTTTGGTGTCGAACTCGGGTGGCCCGCGGCGATGGCGGTGTCGGCAGGGCAAAAGGCCACGGCCTTGACGGCCACCTGCGGCTCCACCGCCGCCTCGACGGCCAGCAGCGTGACGGACGTCACGCCCTGCGCCGCGTCCACGAGGTTGACCACCGTCGCGCCCACCGCTCGGGCCTGGCGCTTGGCGTCCAGCCAGCGCAGGCCGGTCAGCATCAGGCAGAACAACACGGTCAGCACGATGGTCACGCGCGTCGCTCGCATCCAGCTGCGTTTGACCGCCGGGTCCAGCAGGGCTGGCGCCGCAGTCGTGGGTTGCTCAACAGGTGAGGTGGGGGTCGGATCGGAGGCCATGGGTGGATATCGGCCCCCGCCGCGCGCAAGTTGAGGGCGCAAGGCCCGAGGGTGGTACAAATTCGCCCCATGTCTCGCAGCCGCCCCCACCTCGACTTCCTCAGCTTCGACGCCAGTGGCGACACCGACGGCGTGCACACCTTCGATGCGATGGCGTCCACCTCGCGCGAGCGCCACGCGGCGGTGCTGGCCGAGGTGGAGCAGGTGCTGGCCTGGGCGACGCGGCGCTTCCCCGACGGCCCGGGCGACCTCGACGAGGGCGCGAGCTGGTGCCACGACCTGCACGTCAGCCCGGAAGGCGACTGGGTGACGGTGAGCCTGTCGATCAGCGGCACGCCCTCGTTCGGCGAGGCCTTTGCCCGCGCCTTCGCTGGCGCGATCGGTCAGGGCGAGGACTGAGGCGCGCTCGACGCCGCGCGCAAAGCCGCGTCGTGCGCGTGCAGCAGCGCGACGAACTTTTCGCCGGCGCCGCCCAAGGTGCGGCCGCGCAACCAGGCCGCGCCGAAGCGCACGGACTGCGTCAGCCCCGGCACCGCCAGGGTCGCCAGCCGGCCTGAGCGCAGGTCGTCCTCGGCCATGAAGCGCGGCATGAAGGACAGCGCATCGCTTTCCTGCAGCACCTGGCTGAGGATGCCCGAGCTGTCGCAGGTCACGCCCAGCAGGCCGGGGCGCAGGCGCTCGGGCGGCACACCGGCGGCGGCGGCCAGCGCGGCCAGGGCCTGCAAGGCGGTCTCCGGCAGGTTCGGGCCGGCCAGGGGCCAGTCGAACAGGTCGGCGGTGCGCAGGCTGGGCTGACGCGTCAATGGGTGGCCGGCGCGGGCGACGACGCAGACCTGGTGCGGGCTCAGCGGGGCGCATTCGAAGTCGGGGAGCTGTTCGATCTCGCGCAGCTCGCCCAGCACCACGTCGACCTCGCGGGCGCGGGCGCGCTCGGGCAGCTCCTGCCAGGGGGCGAGCACCAGCTTGAGCTGCAGGCCCGGGTGCAAGGCGTTCAGGCGTCCGACCACCGGCCCCACCAGCACCGAGCCGCCCCAGGGGCCCACGCCCACGCGCAGCTCTCCCAGGTCCAGGCCCTTGGCCAGGCGCAGCTCGCGGTCGAGGTCGCGCACCTGGCCTTCGAGCGCGCCGGCGTGGCGCAGCAGCAGCCGGCCCAGCTCGGTGGGCTCGACCCCGGTGCGGTGTCGGGTCAGCAGGGGCGCGCCCACGTGGGCTTCGAGCGCCTGGATGCTGCGCGTGAGCGCCGGCTGGGTCAGGTGCAGGGCCTCGGCCGCGCGGTGGAAGTTGCCGTGCTGGACCAGGGCGGTGAGGTGCCTGAGGCGTTTGAGGTCGATCACGATGCGCTCCGCTCATCATGCAAATGAAAACAATGCATTGGACACATTGTGCGCCCGCGCCCACGATCCGAGCTGCTTCCCACAACAGCCCTGGAGACCCACATGGCCCCTCGCTCACGCCTGCACTCAGGCCTGCACCCACGCCTTTTGCCCACCGCCCTGCTGGCCAGCCTGTGCCTGGTCGCCGCCGGCTGCGGCACGCCCGCTCGCCCGGCCAGCACCGCGGCTTCGCAGCCCGGCGGCCCGGTGCACCCGGCCGTGCAGCGCGCGCAGGCCGAGGTGGCCCACCAGCTCCAGCACGCCGACGCCAGCGACTTCACCGACGCCCGCCGTGGCTTCATCGCCGCCCCCAGCGGCCAGGTGCGCAACGAGGCCGGCCAGGTCATCTGGGACCACGACGCCTTCGCCTTCCAGCAGGCCGAGGCCGCGCCCGACAGCGTCAACCCCAGCCTGTGGCGCCAGGCGCGCCTGAACAACCAGACCGGCCTGTTCCAGGTGCGCGAGGGCATCTGGCAGCTGCGCGGCTTCGATTTGTCCAACATCACGCTGATCCAGGGCCAGACGGGCTGGATCGTGGTCGACACCGGCACCTCGCGCGAAACGGCCGCCGCGGCCATGGCGTTTGCGCGCCAGCACCTGGGCGCGCAGAAGGTCTCGGCGGTGGTCTACACGCACAGCCACGTCGACCACTTCGGTGGCGTGCTGGGCGTGATCTCGGCCGACGAAGCCAAGTCCCGCAACGTGCCCATCGTGGCGCCGGCCGGCTTCATGGAAGAGGCCACCAGCGAGAACGTGCTGATGGGCACGGCCATGGCCCGCCGCGCCATGTACATGTACGGCAGCCGCCTGCCGGCCAACGCCACCGGCGTGGTCGACAACGGGCTGGGCAAGGCCGTGCCCTTTGGCCGCGTCGGCATCCTGCCGCCCACGCTGCTGGTGCACAAGCCAAGCGAAGAACACGTCATCGACGGCGTGCGCTTCGTTTTCTTCAACGTGCCGGGCAGCGAGGCGCCTTCGGAGTTCACCTTCGCATTGCCTGAGCTCAAGGCCTACTGCGGCGCCGAGCTGATGGGCCACACGCTGCACAACCTCTACACGCTGCGCGGCGCCAAGGTGCGCGACGCCACGCGCTGGGCCGGCTACCTCAACGAGGCGCTGACACAGGTGCAAGGCAGCGAGGTGGTCTTCACCCAGCACCACTGGCCGGTGTGGGGCGCCGAGCGCATCCGCACCTTCATCGAGCACCAGCGCGACAGCTACCAGTTCATCCACGACCAGACGGTGCGCGGCATGAACGCGGGCCTGACCGCGCCCGAGATCGCAGAGACGCTGAAGATGCCCACCGCCTTGCAGCAGGACCTGGCCGTGCACGGCTACTACGGCACCGTCAAGCACAACGTCAAGGCCGTCTACCAGTTCTACCTGGGCTGGTACGACGCGAACCCGGCCAACCTGGACGCGCTGCCGCCGGTGGCAGCGGCCAAGGGCTACGTGGCGCTGGCCGGTGGGGCCGATGCCCTGCGCGCCACGGCGCAGAAGGCCTTTGATGCGGGCGACTTCCGCTGGTCGGCCGAGCTGCTCAAGCACGCCGTCTACGCCGACCCGAAGGACACAGCCTCGCGCGAGCTGCTGGCGCGCAGCTTCGAGCAACTGGGCTACCTGGCCGAGTCGGCGCCGTGGCGCAACGTGTACCTCAGCGGCGCGCTGGAGCTGCGCGACGGCCCGCCCACGCAGGCGCAGTCGCGCGTGGCCTTTGCCGACCTGCTGCAGCACACGCCCATCGAGCGCTTCCTGGAATCGATGGCCGCGTCGCTCAACGCCGAGAAGGCGGGCGACGGCAAGCTGACGATCAAGATGGTCTTCTCTGACCTGAAAGAGGCCTACGTGCTGCGCGTGGCCAACGGCGTGCTGCGCCACGAGGCCATCGAGCCGGGCACGCCCGTGGCCGATGCCGATGCGACGCTCACGGTCACGCACCCCTTCTTCATCCGCATGGTCACGGGCCAGGCCGGTGCGATGGCGCTGCTGACATCGAAGGAAACGAGCATCGACGGCAGCCGCCTGGCGCTGGGGCGCTTCTTCGGTTTGCTCGACAAGCCGACGGGGGTGTTCCCGATCGTCACGCGGTGATCAAGCCGGCGCGATCGGCACCACGGTGCGCGCGCCGGGCTTGGCCAGCTTGTGCGCCGGCAGCACGCTCTCGCGCGCACGCAGCTGGCCGCAGCCACCATCGACGTCCTGCCCGGCCGAGTGGCGCAGCTTGGTGAGCACGCCCCGGCGGTGCAGCCAGCGCGCCATCTCGGCGGCACGCTCCCAGCTCGGGCGCTTGAAGTCCAGCGACTCGACCTCGTTGTAGGGGATGAAGTTCATCAGCGCGTACTTGCCCTTGAGCAGGCGCTCGATGCCTTCGAGCTCGTCGTCGCCGTCGTTGATGCCTTCGAGCAGCGTCCACTGGTACTGGATGGGGTAGCCGGTGGCGCGCGCGTAGCGCTCACCCGCTTCCACGAGTTCTTCGGGCGACATGGCCGTGGCGCGCGGCAGCAGCTCGCGGCGCAGCTCGGCCTTGCTCGAGTGCAGCGACAACGCCAGCGCGGGCTTGACGCGGCCCTGCAGCAGGCGCTCGAACACGCGCGGGTCGCCCACGGTGGAGAACACCAGGTTCTTGTGGCCGATGTTGCCCAACGTGCCCAGCAGCTCGATGGCTTCGAGCACGTTGTCGAGGTTGTGCGAGGGCTCGCCCATGCCCATGAAGACGACCTTCTTGACCGCGCGGCGCGTGCGCGCCAGGGCCACCTGCGCCACGATCTCGGCGCTGCCGATCTGGCGCAGCAGGCCGTCCTTGCCGGTCATGCAGAACACGCAGCCGACCGCGCACCCCACTTGCGAGGACACGCACAGGCCATCGCGCGGCAGCAGCACGCTCTCGCACGTCTGGCCGTCTTGCAGGCCCACCAGCAGGCGCTCGGAGCCGTCCGAGCCGGGGTGGGCCGAGCGCAGCGTGGCCAGGCCCATGACTTCGCTCATGAGCGCATCGAGCCCCTCGCGCACGGGCTGGGGCAGGAAGTCTTCGGGGCGGCGCTTGCCGCTGCCTTGCGGCAGGGCCTGGGCCCACAGGCGCAGCACGCGCTGCTCGTGGATGGGCTTGGCGCCGAGCGCGCGCAGGCGCTGGCGGATGTGTTCGATGCGCATGGGGAAAAAGGACGGTTCAGGCGCAAGTGTAGTCAGGCGCCCGCCTGCGCGCCTTCGGCCCCAGGCGTACAGTGACGCCCCATGACCGCTTCGACCCTGCCCTCGCCCGCCCCTGCTTCCCCTGATGCACGCCAGGATGCGACCACCATCGGCCTGATCGGCCTGGCCCACGGCACCTCGCACTTTCACCACATGCTGCTGCCGCCGCTGTTCCCGCTGTTCATCCGGGACTTCGGGCTGAGCTACGCGCAGCTGGGGCTGCTGGTCACGCTGTTCTTCGTGATCTCGGGCGTGGGGCAGGCGCTGGCCGGCTTCGTGGTCGACCGCTTTGGCGCGCGGCCGGTGCTGTTCGCGGGGCTGGCGTGTTTCGTGGCGGCGGGCCTGAGCGCCTCACTGGCCACGGGCTATGGCGGGCTGATGCTGGCCTCGGCGCTGGCGGGGCTGGGCAACTCGCCGTTTCACCCGGTGGACTTCACCATCTTGAACAAGCGGGTGTCGATGGCGCGCATCGGGCACGCGTTCTCCATCCACGGCATCAGCGGCAACCTGGGTTGGGCGGCGGCGCCGGTGTTCTTGATCGGGCTGAGTTCGGCCACGGGCAGCTGGCGCGTGGCGTGTGCGTGCGCGGCGCTGGTGTCGCTGTCGGTGATCGCGCTGCTGTGGTGGCAGCGTGAGGCCATCGATGACCACCATGCGGCGCACCGGGCGGCGGCCGCGCAAACGCCGGTGAGCGAGCACCCGATGGCGTTCTTGAAGCTGCCTTCGGTGTGGCTGTGTTTTTCGTTTTTCTTCTTCACCACGGCGGCACTGAGCGCGATCCAGAGCTTTGCGAGCCCGGCCTTGCAGCAGCTGGTGGGGCTGCCCGAGGCGATCACCGCTTTCGTGGTGACGGGCTACATGCTGTGTGGTGCGGCGGGCATGGTGATCGGCGGCTTTCTGGTGCAGCGCGCCGAGCGGCTGGAGCGCTTGATCGCGGCGGCGATGACGCTGGCGGCGGTGCTGCTGGTGCTGGCTTCGACGGGGTGGTTGCCGCCTTTGATGTGCGCGGCGAGCGTGGCCCTGGCTGGGTTCGGGACCGGGTTGGCGGGGCCTTCGCGGGACATGCTGATCAAGCGGGCTGCGCCTCCCGGGGCGACCGGGCGGGTTTATGGCACGGTGTATTCGGGGCTGGACGTGGGCTTTGCGCTGGCGGCGCCGGTGTTCGGCTGGATGATGGACCACGGGCACCCTGCTGGCGTTTTTGCGGGTGCTGCGTTGGTGCTGATGTTGGGGGTGCTGGCGGCTTCGGCGGTGGGCGGCCGGGTGCATCGGCAGGCTTTGGCTTCGGCTTGATTGTTTTTGTTTGAGCGCTTTGTCGGGGGAGCGCGAGGCGAGGGCTGCGGCGATGTGCGGTCGGGCTTCAAGGGTGGTGGTCCTGCCTTTGGCAGGACTGCCCTGCGGTGCTCGCGGCGAGGTGGGGCCCTCGAACTCACTCCGCGTCCTTCGGACGCTGCGTTCAAACAACTCGGGCCAGTCAGATGACGAAGCGCGCTGCGCGCGCCCACCTCGCCGCTGCGCTCCTCGGCACCACCCAGGCGCCCGCCCGCACAGCGCCTCCGCCCCTTTTCGCCTCGCTGGTGGCGTGCGACGTTGGGTCGTGCGTGGGTTGAGCTTGAAGCTGCTCGTTTTGCCTGCGCCGAGCGTGTTGCTCAGGAGGCGCTCACGTGCCTCGGTGCCAGAAATCAAGCAGCAGGACCAGGCCGGGGTTGGCCGCGTTGGCGGCGCTTGAGATGCGCCCCAGCTCGGTGGCCCAAGATGCATGGGCGATGCGCTGCAAGTCGCTGCGGGCCGCTTCGGCGAAGCCCATGGTCCACGCTGTGAAGTGGCGCTGCTCAACGGGGCCGTTCAAGAGTTCGATGAGCCCGTGGTGGCTGGTGGCCTTCTTCACACGTGCGTAGACCTGCGCCACGCCTTCCTCTGGCCCTTCCAGGTACTGAAAGAAGTTGCCGCCCTGGTGGAGCAACACCCCGGTGACGCCGCACGCCTCCCGAGTTCGACACCAAATGCTGTAAGTGGTTGATTTGACTAGGTTGACCTAGTCAGCGTGCCACTACAGGAGGGATAACTGGAGTTCGTTGCTGAGCTTTTTGACCTTCAAGGCGGCCATGGTGGCGGCCTGATCTTGGTTGATGCTGGAGATGCCTGAGACAGGTGCGCCGTTGTCGATGCTGACGCTGTGGCGTTGAATGCGCCGCAGACTGGCCAGCGCGGCTTCAGGGCTCAGCGGGCTGCCAGCGAGTTTGAGGCGCTGGCGCATGACCCGATACAGGATCAGCGCCATGAAGCAGATGCTGGCGTGGGCTTTGATGCGCTCGGGCAGGCGGTGGAAGACGGGGGCGATCTCGATCTCAGACTTGAGTACCTTGAAGCCCCGCTCGATATCGGCCAAGGCCTTGTAGCGCTGCACGACCTCGGTGGCACTGAGATCGGCCACGTTGGTCACCAGCATCAGCTTGCCGTCCATGAGTGCGGCACGCTGCAGGGCCTGCGTATCGAGCGCATAGGTGAACACGTCGGACTGCAGGTCGACCTTGATGATGCGGCTGAGGTGAGCGTCGCTGACCTCGTGGAAGAAGCGCGCCTTGGCACCACTGTCGGAGAGCTTGCGACCGCGGCGCATCACGCCATCGTCTTGCGCATCGAGCTTGCCCGCCAGTTCGGCAGCGCGTACGTGCAATGCGTCGATCTTGCCTTGCCGCTGGGCCGATTGCTCCTGCGCGGTGACGGGGTCGTGGGCGATCACCAGTCGATGCTCACCCCAGCGGGTTTCCTCAATGACCTCACACGATGCGTCGGCCATCTTGGCCTGCATGGCCTGCAGGACTTCGGCGAACTCGCTATAACGCCGCCCCGGCACCGCCAGGATGAATTCCATCGGCTGGCCGCTGGGCAGCTTCAGCTCAGACAGGGCTGCGACGTTGTCGAGCGACAGCAGGCCCCGGTCTGCCACGATGACCAGGCGCCGGATGTGCGGATAGCGCTTGAGCAAGGTGCCCAGCATGGGCAGCAGCGTGGGCGCCTCGGCCGCGTTGCCAGCAAAGACCTCATGGTGGATGGGCATGCCATCGGCTGTTTGCACCACACCCAGCATGAACTGGCGGGCGATCAGTCCCTCCTTGGACATGCCGAAGCGGCGCACATCACCGCCTTGCTCACTCAAGCCTTGCGCCCGGATGGTGGTCAGGTCGTAGAAGGCCACCGAGAGCTCTTCATCGATCAAGGGGCGCAGCAGATGAGCCACGGTATCGTTGACGGCATCTTGGTGGTCCATGAGCGCATCCATGCTGCGCAGCAGTTGCTGGTGGCTGAGCTTGTCGGCATCAACTCCCGGCATGCTCACGGTTTGCAGCCAGCGCAGGGTGCCCAGCTTGGAGTCGGCATCGCACAGGCGGTTGAAGACCATGACACGGATGGCCTGCTCGATGGGGGTGGTGTAGCGTGCACGCCGGAAGACCGCCGCCAGGGCGTCAAAGCCCAGTTCACGCCAGAGTTGATCGAGAGCCCAGACATCACCGAGCGCCAAGGCCGATTCAAAGCGCACCTGGGGCGTGGTGATGTCCACGCCGCTGCGACCCTTGGCACGAAGCAAGGTGCGCAGCACGGCATCGACCGTGCCGCCGTCCTCATCAACGCGGCCCAGAGTGGCCACCGTGCGCTGGCGAGGCTGACCTTGCTCGTCACGGAAGGACTCGACCAACTGGGCGTAGGTGCGGCTTTTGGAGCGGGTGAGCTTGATGAACATGCCGCAAGTATAGCGCAACACCCCAATTGAGCCACTACAAAGCATTCATGCAGTTGCCACTACAAAACTTCCGCAAAAATGCGCATAAGTCGTTGATTCACATGGAAGCGGCTTCACCAAAAATGCGAAATCGGCATTTTGGTGTCGAACTCGGGTGTTCACTTTCAAATCTGCGATTCGTGGCGTCAAACCGTGGTCGGTTTCATCCATTGGTGCCAGTTATCGATGCATTTGGCCGCGAAGGCAGGATTTGGTCAGCATAGCGGTCAACCGGG
>JAHFQM010000007.1 GCA_023266355.1 Aquabacterium sp. | reverse complement strand
AGGCCTTGGCTTCGCCGCCAAACTTCTTCGACAGAACGGTCGCGATGGCAGCCGTCAGGGTGGTCTTGCCGTGGTCAACGTGGCCAATCGTGCCGACGTTCACGTGCGGCTTGGTCCGTTCGAATTTACCTTTTGCCATTTGTTTCTCCAACAAAGAACAGTCGCCCGTGCGGGTTTAAGGTCTCCAGCATTGGCCGCCACGGGCAGCAAGCCAGCCACGCCGACGCAGGGTCGAGGTGGCGCCGAAGACCGGCTGAAATCAAGAGGGCCCGGATGGTAGCACCCGGGCCTGTGCGCCTCAAGGATTACTTGGAGCGTGCGCTGATGATGGCTTCGGCCACGTTGCGCGGGGCTTCCGAGTAGTGCTTGAACTCCATGGAGTACGTGGCACGACCCTGGGTGGCCGAACGCAGGCTGGTCGAGTAGCCGAACATCTCGGACAGGGGAACCTCTGCCTTGATGATCTTGCCGCCGCCGACCATGTCGTCCATGCCCTGCACCATGCCGCGACGCGAGGACAGGTCGCCCATCACGGTACCGGCGTAGTCTTCAGGCGTTTCGACTTCCACGGCCATCATGGGCTCGAGGATCACGGGCGAAGCCTTGCGGCAGCCGTCCTTGAAGCCCATCGAAGCGGCCATCTTGAAGGCGTTTTCGTTCGAGTCCACATCGTGGTACGAACCGAAGGTCAGGGTGACCTTGACGTCGACCACGGGGTAGCCGGCCAGCACGCCGTTGGTCAGGGTGTCGATGACGCCCTTTTCGACCGCAGGGATGTACTCGCGAGGCACCACGCCGCCCTTGATGGCGTCGACGAACTCGAAGCCCTTGCCGGGTTCTTGCGGTTCGACCGTCAGCACCACGTGACCGTACTGGCCCTTGCCGCCGGACTGACGCACGAACTTGCCTTCGACGTCGGTGACCTTGTTGCGGATGGTTTCGCGGTAAGCCACTTGCGGCTTGCCCACGTTGGCTTCCACACCGAATTCGCGCTTCATGCGGTCAACGATGATTTCCAGGTGGAGTTCGCCCATTCCGGCGATGATGGTCTGGCCGGATTCTTCGTCGGTCTTCACGCGGAAGGACGGGTCTTCAGCGGCCAGGCGCGACAGGGCGATGCCCATCTTTTCCTGGTCGGCCTTGGTCTTGGGTTCCACGGCCTGTGCGATCACGGGCTCGGGGAAGACCATCTTTTCCAGGGTGATGATGGCGTCCGGATCGCACAGCGTTTCGCCGGTGGTCACGTCCTTCAGGCCCACGCATGCGGCGATGTCGCCGGCCAGAATTTCCTTGATTTCCTCACGCTCGTTGGCGTGCATCTGCAGGATTCGACCGATGCGCTCTTTCTTGCCCTTGATGGGGTTGAAAACGGTGTCGCCGGAGTTCAGCACGCCCGAGTACACGCGCACGAAGGTCAGCTGACCCACGTACGGGTCGGTCATCAGCTTGAAAGCCAGCGCGGAGAACTTCTCGGCGTCGTCGGCCCGGCGGCTGGTGGGCTGGTCGTCGTCGTCCGTGCCTTCGACCGGGGGAATGTCGATCGGGGACGGCAGGTAGTCGATGACGGCGTCGAGCATGCGCTGCACGCCCTTGTTCTTGAAGGCGGTGCCGCACAGCATCGGCTGGATTTCGCAGGCGATGGTGCGCGTGCGCAGGGCCAGCTTGATCTCGTCTTCGGACAAGTCACCTTCTTCCAGGTACTTGTTCATCAGCTCTTCGTTGGCTTCGGCGGCAGCTTCGACCATGCCTTCGCGCCACTTCTTGGCGTCGGCCTGCAGTTCGGCCGGGATGTCGCGGTAGTCGAACTTCATGCCCTGGGAAGCTTCGTCCCAGTAGATGGCCTTCATCTTCAGCAGGTCAACGACGCCCTGGAAGTTTTCTTCGGCACCGATGGGGATCACCACGGGCACAGGGTTGGCCTTCAGACGCAGCTTGAGCTGGTCATAGACCTTGAAGAAGTTGGCGCCGGTGCGGTCCATCTTGTTGACGAAGGACAGGCGGGGCACGCCGTACTTGTTCGCCTGACGCCACACGGTTTCCGACTGCGGCTGCACGCCGCCCACGGCGCAGTACACCATGCAGGCGCCGTCGAGCACGCGCATCGAGCGTTCGACTTCGATGGTGAAGTCCACGTGGCCCGGGGTGTCGATGATGTTGAAGCGGTGCTCGGGGTAGGACATGTCCATGCCCTTCCAGAAGCAGGTCGTGGCAGCCGACGTGATCGTGATGCCGCGCTCTTGTTCCTGCTCCATCCAGTCCATGGTGGCAGCGCCTTCGTGCACTTCACCGATCTTGTGGTTCACACCGGTGTAGAACAGGATGCGTTCGGTCGTCGTGGTCTTGCCAGCGTCGATGTGAGCCGAGATGCCAATGTTGCGATAGCGCTCGATCGGGGTCTTGCGGGACATGGTGTCACTCCAGATTTGACAAAGCGCCGGCCGCGTGTGTCGAACACATGATCGCGGACCGGACGCTTTTTTGGCAGCAAAGCTGCCGGGGGTGGATTAGAAACGGAAGTGCGAGAAGGCCTTGTTGGCTTCGGCCATGCGGTGCACTTCGTCACGCTTCTTCATCGCGCCGCCGCGGCCTTCAGAGGCTTCGAGCAGTTCGTTGGCCAGACGCTGGGCCATCGACTTCTCGGAGCGCTTGCGCGACGATTCCTTCAACCAGCGCATGGCCAGGGCCATGCGGCGAGCGGGGCGAACTTCAACGGGAACCTGGTAGTTCGCACCACCCACGCGGCGGGATTTCACTTCCACCACGGGCTTGATGTTGTTCAGAGCGATGTTGAAGATTTCCAGCGGATCCTTGCCGGCCTTCTTTTCGACTTGTTCGAGGGCACCATAGATGATGCGCTCGGCCACAGCCTTCTTGCCGGATTCCATGATCACGTTCATGAACTTGGACAGATCGACCGAACCGAACTTCGGATCGGGCAGGATTTCACGCTTGGGTACTTCGCGACGACGAGGCATGTCAATTCCTTTCAATGCTTCAGTTGATGTTGACGCGGTGAGATCACCTTGTCTTCATCCGGAGCCTTATCCAAAAGAGATAAAACTGAAGGCTCCACTTACTCGGCAACCGGGGCAAATTCCCTGGCCACCGCCACCTCGGCTTCTCTCCGTCAGACTGCCGTCACCTTGTGACGCGCCGATGAAGGAGGCCGGTTTGCTCACATGAGCGAGACCGATCGGAAAAACCGATCAGGCCTTCTTGGGACGCTTCGCGCCGTACTTGGAACGCGATTGCTTGCGGTCCTTGACGCCTTGCAGGTCAAGGGAGCCACGCACGATGTGGTAACGCACACCGGGCAAGTCCTTCACACGGCCGCCGCGCACGAGCACGACGCTGTGTTCTTGCAGGTTGTGGCCTTCACCGCCGATGTACGAAATGACTTCGAAACCGTTGGTCAGGCGCACCTTGGCGACCTTACGCAAAGCCGAGTTGGGCTTCTTGGGGGTCGTGGTGTACACGCGGGTGCAGACACCGCGACGCTGCGGGCAGTTCTGCATCGCAGGCGATTTGGACTTCGTGACCTCGACCTGACGGCCGTGGCGCACGAGCTGGTTGATGGTTGGCATGGATAGATTCCAGTTGGTTCCCGTTGATTTCACTGGCGGCCAGGCCCCTTGCGGATGCCTCACAGGCGTTTGAACGAACGCTTGCAAGTCCTTGTGCCGCCAGCACAAATCGGCCCTCACAGGAGACACCTGAGCACGTCGGCGGAAGGCACGCATTGGCGGCACCAGCCACGCAACCGCACATCCGCAACGTCCGCAGGAATGCCCAGCGAAAGCCGAAAAGCCTTCCATTGTAGCCACCTGACCGCATGAGCGCAAGCCAGCGCCCCATGCAGACGCAGAAGCGCCCCTCGCACACAAGGCACCGATGGTTTTCCCGCCCGCGTGTTCGCGGTGATGCCCGGTAGGCTGTCCAACGTTAAAGTTGGTCAATCAGTCCAGAAAACCGACAAGATTTCACATCAGGCGGCGCCTCAGGCGCCTCCACACAAACCTCAGGAACAAGGAGCACCCGTGTCCCTCGCCAAACATGCCATCGCGCTGGCCCTCAGCGCCTCACTGCCGATCGCGGCACACGCCACGACCCCGGTCAACAATTTCAATTTCTACGTCGCAGGCGGCTCGCTGATCGACACCGTCAGCAACGCACCGAGCTACATCAGCGGCAACCTGCAGCTGATCGTGCGCGCCTTCGACGCGGCGGGCAAGCAGATCCAGGTCACCAGCAATTTCACGGGCCTCGGCGCCACGACCGGCGGCCTGTTCGCCAGCGGCGACATCAACGGCAGCAACAGCAGTTCGGGCGAGTACCTGACTTTGACGTTCAACCAGGCCGTCAACATCTCCAGCGTGAGCCTGTCCGGCTGGTCCAACGGCTTGTTCGGCATCGGCACCGAGAGCGCGACCTTCAGCTCGCCGACCAAATCGTTCAGCTTCGGTACGAACAACGACAGCGGCCTGCTGCTGTCGGCGTTCAGCACGACCGGCGCCACCGGCACGACCTTCAAGCTGCAGGCATTGGGTTCCTCGGACTTCCGCCTCGGCGGCCTGAACGCGACCGTCGCTGTGCCGGAGCCCGGCAGCTACGCCCTGATGGCACTGGGCCTTGCTGGCATCGGCTTGGTGGCGCGCCGCCGCGCCGCCTGAGCACGGCACGGGGGCCTCAGCGCCCCACGCCCACAAAAAAAGGATCCCTCGGGATCCTTTTTTGATTCAGGCAACTCGCCTGCGATGCCGACCGTGCAGCAACCGCACGGCGCCAGGTTTCAGCGAGCGGCCAGGCGACGCGCCGCGGCCGAGGCGGCCAGCAGGCCAAAACGCGTGGTGGCGGCCACCACAACGACGACGGCCAGCGCAGACACGGCCTCGGGCGCATCGGCCAACAGGTCGTGCACGGCGGTGAGGGCCAGGGGCAGCCCCAAGAGGAAGCCGGCGATGACGCCGAGTTTTTCCAGCCGCAGTTGACGGCGCTCGTCGCCAGCCTGGGCCAGCTGGAGGTTCACGGAATGGACGGGGGAGAACGATTGGGCCATGGTGCACTCCTTCAACGGTTTGCATGACATGGGAAGAAGTCTAAGGGAAAACCACCAGTCTTAGGTGAAAACCCTTGTAACGGATCGCATGCCATGGACCAATGTGTGACAACCGCCTTGGTACAGGCCTTTCGGTGCGGACCACTACAATCGCCGTCCATGCGGTTGTCTCAGCGCCCCCCTCACCTGCCTGGCCAGACTTTGGCCGCCTGGCGGGCGCCAGCGACGCGCATGGCCTTGGGTGGGCTGCTGCTGATCGCCGGACTGGCCCTGTCGGGGCAAGCCCTTGACCGCGCCTGGGCCCTGGCTTTGCAGATGGCGCTGGGCGGCTGGCCCACGACCTGGTCCCTGTTGACCTGGTCGGCACTGGGCATTTGCAGCCTCCTGCTGGTGAGCAGCCTGAGCGCCGAGGAGCCGCGACGCGTGGCCGCCTTGTTGGTGGCCATGGTGCTGGGCGGGCTGGTCGTGCACGCGATCAAGCGGACGCTGCAGGTGGACCGCCCCCTGGCGGTGTTCGGGCCGGATCACCCGGTCTTCCATGTGATCGGCGAGCACCTGCGCAAAGGGTCGATGCCGTCCGGGCACACCACCACCGCCTTCACGGTGGCAGGCCTGATGACCTTGTCGCTGCGCAGCGCTGCGCGCCCCCTGACTTGGGCCGTGTGCGCAGGCTGGTGGCTGCTGGCTGGGCTGCAGGGCCTGTCGCGCGTGGTGGTGGGTGCGCATTGGCCCAGCGACGTGCTGGCGGGCGCGGGCCTGGGCCTGATCCTCGCGCCCGTGGTTTGGCAACTCGGTGTGACGCAGCGCCTGGCGCTCGGCTTGTCGCGCGCGTCCGTGCGCCCCTGGGTGGCTGGCGCCCTGCCTGTGCTGGCGGTCTTGCTCTGCCTGCTGGACCTGGGCACCCCCCTGCCGCTGGCCTGGTGCATGGCGGTTGTGGCACTCGGCCTGCTGGGCGCCTGGCGCTGGGGCCGCATCCCGCCTGCCGCACACGCGTCCAACTCTCTTTCCTGACCCGGACCCCACATGATCCCGACCCGCAACGTCCTGGGCCGCGTGCCTCCCTGGCTCTGGCTGGCCCTGCTGTTGACCCTGTGGCTGGCCGGCCTGGGGCTGGCGCCCTTGATCGACGTCGATGAAGGTGCGTTCTCGGAAGCGTCGCGCGAGATGCTGGCCAGTGGCGACTGGGGACACACCACGCTCAACGGCGCGGACCGCTTCGACAAGCCCATCCTCATCTATTGGTTCCAGGCCGCCAGCATGGCGCTGTTCGGCGTCAACGAGTTCGCTGCCCGCCTGCCTTCGGCGGTGGCGGCCCTGATGTGGTGCCTGGCCGCCTTGCGCTTTGCCGAAGGCTGGCTGGGCTCACAGGTGGAGCGCGCGGCCGTCGGCATCGTGGCGACCAGCCTGGGGGTGATGCTGATCGGGCGGGCGGCCACGGCCGACGCGCTGCTCAATGCGCTGATGTGCTGGGCCTGTCTGGACCTCTGGCGCCACCTGGACAGCCGCGAGAAGGGCCCGCTGCGCCGCGCCTTCTTCTGGATGGGACTGGGCCTGCTGACCAAGGGGCCGGTGGCGTGCTTGGTGCCGGGCATGACCGTGATCTTGTACCTGCTGAGTTGCGGGCAATTGCGCCGCCTGCGCGAGGTGCTGGGCGACCCGCTGGCCTGGGCCATCCTGCTGTTGACGGCGGTGCCCTGGTACGCGTACGCGCTGCACCGCCATGGCATGGCGTTCATTGACGGCTTCATCCTGCAGCACAACGTCAACCGCTTCATGCAGGCCAAGGAAGGCCACGGCGGCAGCCCGTTTTACACGCTGTTGGTGGCGCCTTTGCTGATGCTGCCCTGGACGCCACTGCTGGTCGGCGTGGGCGGGCGCCTCGGCAAGGCCTGGCGCACACCGGTGACGCGCTTCCTGCTGTGCTGGTCGGGCTTCGCGCTGCTGTTTTTCTCGCTGTCGAACACCAAGTTGCCGCACTACCTGCTTTACGGATTGACGCCGCTGATGCTGCTGTGTGCGCAGGCCTTGTCAGAGCTGCGCTCGCGCGCCCTGGGCCTGGCGCTGGCGGCGTCCCAGCTGCTGCTGTTCGGGCTGCTGTCCGCGAGTCAACACATGGCCGGCTGGCTGGCCGAGCGCACCTCGGACCCGCTGTACCACACGCTGTTGAGCACGGCCGCGCCCGGACCCGCATGGTGGCTGCTGGCCACCGTGGGCGCGCTGTGGTTGCTGGTGTGGTGCTGGCCCAAAGGCTGCCTGGCCGACAAGGCCGTGGTGGGCGCCTTGCTGGGCGCCTTCTGGGTGGTGCTGGCCGTGTTGCCGTGGTGGGCCGAGGCCTTGCAAGGCCCCGTGCGAGACCTGGCGCTGGAAGCACGCAAGGCCACAGGGCAGCCCGTGACGCAATGGCAGACGCGCCAACCCAGTTTTGCTTTCTACTTGGGGGCGCCCACACCTCCGGGCGGGCCATCGGCAGGCGCACTCTCCCTGGCGCGAGCAGACCGCCTGCCCGCCCAGAACACCGCAGCAGCAGAAGCCTTCCCGTTGCGCACCGTGGCCGAATCGCGCGGTTTCGCCCTGGTGACGCGCGCATCCCCCGCCCAGGCGCCCATCCCCGCCGCGAGCACGCCGCGGTGAGCGACGACAACCAGACCTTCGTGCCACCGTCTTTCCAGGCGCTGTACCGTGATGCCCGGGGACGCTGGACCCTGCCCCTGCGCGATGTGGCAGCCCGGTGCGAGCTGTGCGAAGACCTGGCCCAGCACCTCACCGAGCACTGCCGCGGCGTCCATGTGGACATCGGCGCCGATGCGCAGGACGTGCTCGGGCGCTGCCTGCAAGGACTCTTGCAGCCGGAAGCCGGCGTGTCGTCCGACGAGGCGCATTGGATCGTGACCCGCCTGGCAGAACTGCTCAATTGGCCTCCGCCCGAACGGCCATCGACCGAGTGAGCTGCTGAGAACAAGCGCCCACGAAAAAGGGCCCCGAAGGGCCCTTTCTGCGATGCACCGCCAGCCCGAAGGCCGGCGTGAAGCACATCACTCGGCGGTGGCGCCACCTTCTGCAGGTGCGGCATCGGCCACATCGGCAGCATCGTCCAGCGCAGCCAGCTCCAGCGCAGCACGCTCCTGGGCTTCCTGCATGGCGATGGCGCGACGCTCGGTGTCGTCCATCTCTTCCTTGGCCTTGCGAGCCTGGTGGAAGGCCATGCCGGTACCGGCGGGAATCAGGCGACCCACGATCACGTTTTCCTTCAGGCCACGCAGCTCGTCGCGCTTGCCCATGATGGCAGCCTCGGTGAGCACGCGGGTCGTTTCCTGGAAGGAAGCGGCCGAGATGAAGGAATCGGTGGACAGCGAAGCCTTGGTGATGCCCAGCAGCACATCGCTGTGCGTGGCGATCAGCTTGTCGGCAGCGCGCATGCGGTCGTTGGTGTCCAGCAGCTCGGAGCGCTCGACCTGTTCACCGGCGATGTAGTGCGTGTCGCCCGGGTTGACGATCTGGACGCGGCGCAGCATCTGGCGAACGATCACCTGGATGTGCTTGTCGTTGATCTTCACGCCCTGCAGACGGTAGACGTCCTGCACTTCGTCGACGATGTAACGGGCCAGCTCTTCGATGCCCAGCAGGCGCAGGATGTCCTGCGGATCGGCCGGACCGTCCACGATGGACTCGCCCTTGTTGACCACCTGGCCTTCGTGCACCAGGATGTTCTTTTCCTTGAGCACGAGTTCCTCGTGGATGCCGCCTTCCGGATCGGTGATCTGCAGGCGAACCTTGCCCTTCGTTTCCTTGCCGAAGGAGACGGTGCCCGTCATCTCGGCCAGGGTGCCCTTGTCCTTGGGGGAACGGGCTTCGAACAGCTCGGCCACACGCGGCAGACCGCCGGTGATGTCGCGGGTCTTCTGACCTTCGATGGGGATGCGGGCCAGCACTTCACCAGGAGACAGGTCCTGGCCGTCGCGGATCTGAACCAGCGAGCCGATCGGGAAGCCGATCATCACGGCGTGGTCGGTGCCAGGGATCTTGACCTCGCTGCCAGACGCGTCCAGCAGCTTGACGCCCGGACGGATCACCTTGGCGGTGCCACGGCGCTTCGGGTCGATCACGACCAGCGTGGACAGGCCGGTGACTTCGTCCACCTGCTTGGCCACGGTCACGCCTTCTTCGACGTTCTCGAAACGGGCCTTGCCACCGAACTCGGTGATGATGGGGCGGGTCAGCGGGTCCCAGGTCGCCAGGACCAGGCCAGCCTTGACGGTCTGGTCGATCTTGATGTTGAGCTGCGCGCCGTACGGCACCTTGTGACGCTCACGCTCACGGCCGTGCTGGTCGGAGATGACGATTTCGCCGGAACGCGAAATCACCACCAGGTCGCCCTTGCCGTTCGTGACGTAGCGCATCGTGGCGTTGAAGCCGATGATGCCGTCCGACTTGGCTTCCACGCTCGAAGCGATGGCAGCGCGCGAGGCGGCACCACCGATGTGGAAGGTGCGCATCGTCAGCTGGGTGCCGGGTTCACCGATGGACTGTGCGGCGATCACGCCGACAGCTTCACCGGAGTTCACCAGGCCACCACGGCCCAGGTCACGGCCATAGCACTTGGCGCACAGACCGAAGCGGGTGGCGCAGGTCAGCGGGGTGCGGACCTTGACTTCGTCCACGCCAGCGGCTTCCAGCTCGTCCAGCACGTCCTCGTCCAGCATGGTGCCAGCAACGATCAGCACCTGTTGGGTTTCGGGGTGCAGCACGTCGGTCGCAGGCACGCGGCCCAGGATGCGGTCGCGCAGCGATTCGATGACTTCACCACCTTCGACCAGGGCGCGGGTGTTGATGCCTTGGTCGGTGCCGCAATCGACGGTGGTGACCACCAAGTCTTGCGTCACGTCCACCAGACGGCGGGTCAGGTAGCCCGAGTTCGCGGTCTTCAACGCCGTGTCCGCCAGACCCTTACGGGCACCGTGGGTGGAGATGAAGTACTGCAACACGTTCAGACCTTCACGGAAGTTCGCCGTGATGGGGGTCTCGATGATGGAGCCGTCAGGCTTGGCCATCAGGCCGCGCATGCCGGCCAGCTGGCGGATCTGCGCCGCGCTACCGCGGGCACCAGAGTCGGCCATCATGTAAATCGAGTTGAACGATTCTTGATCGACTTCGTTGCCGTGGCGGTCGATGGTCTTTTGCTTGGAGAGCTGCGACATCATGACCTTGCCGACTTCGTCGCCGGTCTTGCCCCAGATGTCCACCACCTTGTTGTAGCGCTCGCCAGCGGTCACCAGACCGGAGACGTACTGCTGCTCGATTTCCTTGACTTCCTTCTCGGCGCGCTCGATCAGCTCGTACTTCTGCTTGGGCACCAGCATGTCATCGATGCCGATGGAGATGCCGGCGCGCGTGGCCAGACGGAAGCCGTTTTGCAGCAGCTTGTCGGCCAGCACCACGGTTTCCTTCAGACCGCACTTGCGGAACGAGGTGTTGATCAGTCGCGAGATTTCCTTCTTCTTGAGCGCCTTGTTGATGTTCGCAAAAGGCAGGCCCTTGGGCAGGATCTCGGACAGCAGCGCGCGACCCACCGTGGTTTCCACCAGCTTGGTCTCGGGCGTGAACTCGCCCGTGGCCTTGTCCTTGGTGTACTCCGTCAGGCGGATGTTGATCTTGGCGGTGATCTCGACGACGTTGTTGTCCAGCGCGCGCTGGAGTTCCGGGATGTCGGCAAAGATCATGCCTTCGCCGCGGCCGTTGATGCGCTCGCGGGTGGCGTAGTACAGGCCCAGCACCACGTCTTGCGACGGGACGATGGAGGGCTCGCCGTTGGCAGGGAACAGCACGTTGTTGGAGGCCAGCATCAGCGTGCGGGCTTCCATCTGGGCTTCGATCGACAGCGGCACGTGGACGGCCATCTGGTCACCGTCGAAGTCGGCGTTGAAGGCGGCGCAGACCAACGGGTGCAGCTGGATGGCCTTGCCTTCGATCAGCACGGGCTCGAAAGCCTGGATGCCCAGACGGTGCAGCGTGGGAGCGCGGTTCAGCAGAACCGGGTGCTCCTTGATGACCTCTTCCAGGATGTCCCAGACCACGGGGGTGCCGGATTCGACTTCCTTCTTGGCGGCCTTGATCGTCGTCGCGATGCCCATGGCTTCGAGGCGCGAGAAGATGAAGGGCTTGAACAGCTCCAGCGCCATCAGCTTGGGCAGACCGCACTGGTGCAGCTTGAGGGTCGGGCCCACGGTGATCACGGAACGACCGGAGTAGTCGACGCGCTTGCCCAGCAGGTTCTGGCGGAAGCGACCCGACTTGCCCTTGATCATGTCGGCCAGCGACTTCAGGGCGCGCTTGTTGGCGCCCGTCATGGCCTTGCCGCGGCGACCGTTGTCCAGCAGCGAGTCCACGGCTTCCTGCAGCATGCGCTTTTCGTTGCGCACGATGATCTCAGGGGCCTTCAACTCCAGCAGGCGGGCCAGACGGTTGTTGCGGTTGATGACGCGGCGGTACAGGTCGTTCAGGTCGGAGGTCGCGAAGCGGCCACCGTCCAACGGCACCAGCGGACGCAGGTCCGGCGGCAGCACGGGCAGGACTTCCAGCACCATCCAGTTGGGCTTGATGCCCGACTTCTTGAAGGCCTCCATCAGCTTCAGGCGCTTGGAGTTCTTCTTGATCTTGAGCTCCGAGCCCGTCATGTCGTTGCGGAGCTTGTCGATCTCGACGTCGAGGTCCATCTCGGCCAACAACTTCTGGATGCCTTCGGCGCCCATCAGCGCGACGAACTCGTCACCGAATTCGATGCGCTTGGCGTCGTAGTCGTCCTCGGACATGATGCTGAATTTCTTCAGCGGGGTCATGCCCGAATCCACCACCACGTACGCTTCGAAGTACAGCACGCGCTCGATGTCGCGCAGCGTCATGTCGAGCACGAGGCCCAGACGCGAAGGCAGCGACTTCAGGAACCAGATGTGCGCGCAAGGCGCAGCCAGTTCGATGTGGCCCATGCGGTCGCGACGGACCTTGGTCTGGGTCACTTCGACGCCGCACTTCTCACAGATGACACCGCGGTGCTTCAAGCGCTTGTACTTACCGCACAGGCACTCGTAGTCCTTGATCGGGCCGAAGATCTTGGCGCAGAACAGGCCGTCGCGTTCGGGCTTGAACGTGCGGTAGTTGATCGTCTCAGGCTTCTTCACTTCGCCGAAGGACCAGCTGCGGATTTTCTCCGGCGAAGCCAGGCCAATCTTGATGGCATCGAAATGCTCATCGGGCGTGAATTGCTTGAACAGGTCCAGCAAACCTTTCATGGGGCTCTCCTATTCCTAATCAGTTGCGCTCAAGTTCAATGTCGATGCCCAAGGAACGGATTTCCTTGACCAGCACATTGAACGATTCCGGCATGCCCGCCTCGATGGCGTGCTCGCCCTTGACGATGTTCTCGTACACCTTGGTACGGCCATTGACGTCGTCGGACTTGACGGTGAGCATTTCCTGCAGCACGTAGGCCGCACCGTAGGCTTCCAGCGCCCACACTTCCATTTCACCGAAGCGCTGACCACCGAATTGCGCCTTACCACCCAGCGGTTGCTGCGTGACGAGCGAGTACGGGCCGGTCGAACGGGCGTGCATCTTGTCGTCCACCAAGTGGTGGAGCTTCAGCACGTGCATGTAGCCCACGGTGACCGGACGCTCGAAAGCTTCGCCAGTGCGACCGTCGTGCAAGACAGCCTGGGTGCGGGTCGGGGTGAGCCCCTTGGCCTTGGCCACATCGGCCGGGTAGGCCAGCTGCAGCATGCCGCGGATTTCCTCTTCCTTGGCGCCGTCGAACACCGGGGTGGCGAACGGCATGCCCTTGGACAGGTTGCCGGCCATGTTCAGGATGTCGGTGTCGCTCAGCGCGGTCACGTCTTCCTTCTTGCCACCGGACTGGTTGTACAGCTCGTCGAAGAACTTGCGCAGCTCGGCCACGGCGGCCTCTTGCTGCAGCATGTTGCCGATGCGCTGGCCAATGCCCTTGGCGGCCCAGCCCAGGTGCACTTCCAGCACCTGACCGACGTTCATCCGCGAGGGCACGCCCAGCGGGTTCAGCACGATGTCGGCAGGGGTGCCGTCGGCCATGTAAGGCATGTCCTCGATCGGAACGATCTTGGAGACCACACCCTTGTTGCCGTGACGGCCGGCCATCTTGTCACCAGGCTGCAAGCGGCGCTTGACGGCCAGGTGGACCTTGACCATCTTGAGCACGCCAGCGGGCAGCTCGTCGCCTTGGGTGAGCTTCTTGCGCTTCTCTTCGAACGCGAGGTCGAAGCTGTGGCGGGTCTGCTCCAGCGAGTTCTTGATGGATTCGAGCTGGTTGGCCAGTTCGTCTTCCGCGGGGCGGATGTCGAACCAGTGGAACTTGTCGATGGACGACAGGTAGGCGTCGTCCAGCGCCGTGCCCTTGGCCAGCTTGTTCGGGCCACCGTTGGCGATCTTGCCGATCAGCAGCTTGCGGATGCGGTCGAAGGCGTCGGCCTCGACGATGCGCAGCTGGTCGTTCAGGTCCAGGCGGAAGCGCTTGAGCTCATCGTCGATGATCTGCTGGGCGCGCTTGTCACGCACGATGCCTTCGCGGGTGAAGACCTGCACGTCGATGACGGTGCCCATCGTGCCCTGGTCCACGCGCAGCGAGGTGTCCTTCACGTCGGACGCCTTCTCGCCGAAGATGGCGCGCAGCAGCTTCTCTTCCGGCGTCAGGGTGGTTTCGCCCTTCGGCGTCACCTTGCCGACCAGCACGTCGCCGGGGCCGACTTCGGCGCCCACGAACACGATGCCCGACTCGTCCAGACGCGCCAGTTGGTTCTCGGACAGGTTGGGGATGTCGCGCGTGATTTCTTCAGAGCCCAGCTTGGTGTCGCGGGCCATCACGACGAGTTCTTCGATGTGGATCGAGGTGTAGCGGTCTTCGGCGACCACACGCTCCGAGATCATGATCGAGTCTTCGAAGTTGTAGCCGTTCCAAGGCATGAAGGCCACGAGCATGTTCTGGCCCAGGGCGAGTTCGCCCAGGTCGGTCGATGCGCCGTCGGCGATCACGTCACCCACCGCCACGACGTCGCCACGGTTGACGATCGGACGCTGGTGGATGTTGGTGTTCTGGTTGGAACGGTGGTACTTGATCAGGTTGTAGATGTCGACGCCGACTTCACCGGCGACGGTTTCCGCGTCATTGACACGGATCACCACGCGGTTGGTGTCAACGTAGTCCACCACGCCACCGCGCTTGGACACCACGACGGTGCCCGAGTCCACAGCGGCCACGCGCTCCACGCCGGTACCGACGAAGGCCTTTTCAGGACGCAGGGTCGGCACAGCTTGACGCTGCATGTTGGCGCCCATCAGTGCGCGGTTCGCATCGTCGTGCTCCAGGAAGGGCACGAGCGAGGCGGCGACCGACACGATCTGGGTCGGGGCCACGTCCATGTACTGGATGCGCTCAGGCGAGGTCAGCACCGATTCGCCGCTTTCGCGGGCCGAGACCAGCTCGTCGGTCAGGCGGCCGTTGGCGTCCAGCGAGGCGTTGGCCTGCGCGATGACGTACTTGCCTTCTTCGATGGCCGACAGGTAGTCGATCTGGGTCGTCGTCTGGCCGTCGTTCACGCGGCGGTACGGCGTCTCCAGGAAGCCATACTCGTTCAGGCGGGCGTACAGGGCCAGCGAGTTGATCAGACCGATGTTCGGGCCTTCCGGCGTTTCGATCGGGCAGACACGGCCGTAGTGGGTCGGGTGCACGTCGCGGACTTCGAAGCCGGCGCGCTCGCGGGTCAGACCGCCCGGGCCCAGGGCGGAGACGCGACGCTTGTGCGTGATCTCCGACAGGGGGTTGGTCTGGTCCATGAACTGCGACAGCTGCGACGCACCGAAGAACTCCTTCAAGGCCGCGGAAATCGGCTTGGAGTTGATCAGGTCGTGCGGCATCAGGGCTTCGGTCTCGGCCTGGCCCAGACGCTCCTTGACGGCCTTCTCGATGCGCGCCAGGCCCGAGCGGTACTGGTTTTCGGCCAGTTCGCCCACGCAACGCACACGGCGGTTGCCCAAGTGGTCGATGTCATCGACTTCGCCACGGCCATTGCGCAGCTCGACCAGGATCTTCACGACGGCCAGGATGTCGTCGTTGGACAGGGTCATGCGGCCGGTGGCCTCGTCGCGGCCCACGCGGGCGTTGAACTTCATGCGGCCCACGCGCGACAGGTCGTACGTGTCTTCCGAGTAGAACAGGCGCTGGAACAGGGCCTGCACGGCGTCTTCGGTCGGCGGCTCGCCGGGGCGCATCATGCGGTAGATGGCGACGCGGGCGGCCAGCTCGTCGGCCGTCTCATCGGTGGCCAGCGTTTGCGAGATGTAGGCGCCTTGGTCCAGCTCATTGGTGAACAGGACCTCGATGTCGAGGATGCCCGCCGAGCGCAGCTTCTTGAGCAGCGCTTCGGTCAGTTCTTCGTTGGCCTTGCCGATCAGCTCGCCCGTGTCCGGGTCGATCTGGTTCTTGGCCAGCACGCGGCCCAGCAGGAAGTCTTCGGGCACGCTGATGTGCGTGGTGCCGGACTGTTCCAGAGCGCGGGTGTGGCGCGCGGTGATGCGCTTGTCTTTTTCAACGACAACGGCGCCAGCCTTGTCGGTGATGTCGAAGCGGGCCACTTCGCCCTTGAAACGCTCGGGCACGAAAGCCAGTTGCGCACCGGCGTCCATGAGCTTGACCTGGTCGTTCTGGAAGAACGTGCTCAGGATCTGCTCGTTGTTCATGCCGATGGCCTTCAGCAGGGTCGTCACCGGCATCTTGCGGCGGCGGTCCACGCGGAAGTACAGCAGGTCCTTCGGATCGAATTCGAAGTCCAGCCAGGAGCCACGGTAGGGGATGATGCGTGCCGAGAACAGCAGCTTGCCCGACGAGTGGGTCTTGCCCTTGTCGTGCTCGAAGAACACGCCAGGCGAACGGTGCAGCTGAGACACGATGACGCGCTCGGTGCCGTTGATGATGAAGGAGCCGTAGTCGGTCATCAGGGGCACTTCGCCCATGTAGACCTCTTGTTCCTTGACTTCCTTGACCACCTTGGACTGGGACGTGGACGTCTCGCGGTCATAGATGATCATCTGCAGACGTGCACGCACGGCCGACGCGAAGGTCAGACCCCGCAGCTGGCACTCACGCTCATCGAACGCCGGTTTGGCGATGTTGAACTCGATGAATTTCATCTCGACGAAGCCATTGTGCGAAACAATGGGGAACGCCGAAATGAAAGCGGCTTGCAGGCCTTCGGGCTTGCGCTGCTGTGGCGGCACGTCCTTTTGCAGGAACGCGACGTAGGAGTCCTTCTGCATCGTCAGCAGGTAAGGGACATTGAGCACGCTGCCACGCTTGCCAAAACTCTTGCGAATCCGCTTGCGCTCGGTGTAGCTGTAGGGGGTTGCTTGCGCCATAAACTCTCCGTTTCGGACACCCGACGGGGTGATCCGCTTCGAATTCAGGCCCCGTCCTGGCCGAGGATGGGGCCTGGAACGTGACCGATTGTTCGGCGACTGGCCATTCGGGCATTGCACCCGAGGCTTGGTGGTTGGCCACTACCAACCGCTGGCAGACAACCCGTGCGCAGTGAATTCGCTGAAATTCACACATACGCATTCGGGCTCGACCAAACCAGTTCTCCGCAGTCGGTTCAGAGAACACTCGAAAAGCCCTCCAGTGTACTACCACGGGGGGCTTTTCGGGTGCTCTCAGGGATTTTGCACCCTGAAAAGCCGAAAGCTGCCCCCAGCAGGGAGCAGCTGTCTTGCACCAGTGATCTGGGAAAGATCGCTCGCCGAAGCAAGCGATCCAGCCAAATTACTTGATTTCGGCGGTGGCGCCAGCTTCGACCAGCTTCTTCAGAGCGGCTTCGGCGTCGGCCTTGGCAACGGCTTCCTTGACGTTCTTGGGGGCGCCGTCGACCAGGTCCTTGGCTTCCTTCAGACCCAGACCGGTGATTTCGCGCACGGCCTTGATGACGCCGACCTTGTTGGCGCCAGCGCCGGTCAGGACGACGTTGAATTCGGTCTTCTCTTCAACAGCAGCAGCAGCGCCACCAGCGCCACCAGCAGCGGGAGCGGCCATGGCGGCTGCGGACACGCCGAACTTCTCTTCGATGGCCTTGACCAGCTCGGAGAGTTCCATCACGGACATGCTGTCCAGGGCGGTCAGGAATGCGTCTTTATCGAATGCCATTTTGGGTTCCTAAATATCGGTAAAAGGTTGATTCAGTACGAAGCGGGCGGTTGGCCAGCGCTTCAAGCGGCCGGGGCTTCTTCGGCCGGAGCTTCTGCAGCTTCGGCGGGGGCGGCTGCGCCACCACCCTTTTGTTCGCCCACAGCGGCCAGCACGCGTGCCAGACCCGAGATCGGCGATTGCAGCAGGCCACAGATCTGGGCCAGCAGCACTTCCTTGCTCGGGATCGAGGCCAGGGCCTTGACGCCATTGGCGTCCAGGGCCTTGCCGGCGTAAGCGCCAGCCTTGATGACCAGCTTGTCATTGCCCTTGGCAAAGTCAGCGATCACCTTGGCAGCTGCCACGGCATCTTCAGAGAAGCCATAGATCAGCGGGCCGCTCATGCTCTCGGCCGCGACTTCAAACGGCGTGCCAGCAACAGCGCGGCGTGCCAGGGTGTTCTTCAGCACGTGAAGATACACACCTTGTGCACGGGCGGTCTTGCGCAGCGCGTCCAGTTGAGCCACGGTGAGACCGCGGTACTCAGCCAGTGCCAGCGTTTGCGACTTGCCCGCTTGGGCAGCCACTTCCGCGATCACGGCTTCTTTCTCGTTGCGATTGAGACTCAAGGTCTACTCCTTAAAACATGCCTTTTGGCCAAAGCACCACGAGGTGCGGTGACCTCCGGGCACACCCGGTTGCAGCGACCTTCTGCCTCGGAACCCACACCGTCATGACAACGACGCGGAAACCTTCAACAGCGGGTACGCCATCTGCGTAGGCTGGGGGATTAAGCCTGGGCACGCCTGAACAAGCGCGTGCTTCGACGCCTACGGTCTTTGATAGCCTGGCGCTCAGTGGCATGCCACCGGGCGCCAGCCCACCAATTTGTGTCAGGCCCTCCGCGCCAGACTCGCGCGGTGCCTGGTCAGCGACGCCACAGGGGCGCCACCGACGATGTCATGTGCGACCCAGGGGATCAGCCGACGGTGATGCTGTTCACATCGACGCGCACGCCCAGACCCATGGTCGAGGACACGGCGACTTTGCGCAGGTACACACCCTTGCTGGAAGCGGGCTTCAGCTTGGTCAGGGCGTCGAGCAGCGCAGCCAGGTTGCCCTTGAGCTTGTCGTCGTCGAACGAACGGCGGCCGATGGTGCCGTGGACGATGCCAGCCTTGTCAACGCGGAACTGGACCTGGCCAGCCTTGGCGTTCTTGACGGCGGTGGCGACGTCCGGGGTCACGGTGCCGACCTTGGGGTTGGGCATCAGGCCGCGAGGACCCAGCACGGTACCCAGGGTACCGACGATGCGCATCGTGTCCGGCGAGGCGATGACCACGTCGAAGTTGATGTTGCCAGCCTTGACCTGTTCGGCCAGGTCTTCCATGCCGACGACGTCGGCGCCAGCGGCGCGGGCTTCGTCAGCCTTGGCGCCTTGGGCGAACACGGCGACGCGCTTGGTCTTGCCGGTGCCGTTGGGCATCACGACGGCGCCACGCACGACTTGGTCAGACTTCTTGGCGTCCACGCCCAGTTGCACGGCCACGTCGATGGACTCATCGAACTTGGCAACGGCAGCGGCCTTGATCAGGGTGAGGGCTTCGTCGAAACCGTACAGCTTGGTGGTATCGACCTTGTCAGCGAAGGCCTTTTGGCGTTTGGTCAGCTTCGACATGTCAGACACCTTCCACGATGATGCCCATGGAACGGGCGGAACCAGCGATCGTGCGGACAGCAGCGTCCAGATCGGCGGCGGTCAGGTCCTTCTGCTTGGTCTTGGCGATCTCTTCGATCTGGGCGCGGGTCAGCTTGCCAACCTTGTCAGCTTGCGGACGGGGCGAACCCTTGTCGATCTTGGCAGCCTTCTTCAGCAGGACGGTCGCGGGCGGCGTCTTGATGATGAAGGTGAAGGACTTGTCTGCGAACGCCGTGATGACGACGGGCAGCTTCAGACCGGGCTCGACACCTTGGGTCTGGGCGTTGAACGCCTTGCAGAACTCCATGATGTTCAAACCGCGCTGACCCAGCGCGGGACCCACCGGGGGCGAAGGGTTCGCCTTGCCGGCCGGGATTTGCAGCTTGATGAAGCCGATGATCTTCTTGGCCATAGTTTCTCCTGGAACCACGCCAGCGGCCTGCCAGTGTGGTCGAGTGCAAACGCCTGGTTCGCGACCCCGCTCGGCCCCCAAGCCTGTGCTTGAAGCGTCGCGCGGGCTGCCGCCAGGCTCCTCATGCCGCGATCTCGCTCACGGCTGGTGCGTCGGTGTTGGCGCCACAGGGCTCGCCGGAGTGCGACATGCCATGGTGCAACCTCCCCACCGAGGAGGAAAGACCGCGATTCTAAATCGCCGCGACCGCAGTTGGCAAGTGTTTGCGCAATGAAAAAGCCCCCGAAGGGGCTTCATGCGGCCGATGCAGGCCCGCTGGCCTGCGATCGTCAGATTTTTTCGACCTGGCCGAAATCCAGCTCGACCGGCGTGGCGCGACCAAAAATGGTGACCGACACGCGCAGCTTGGACTTTTCGTAGTTGACGTCTTCGATGGAGCCGTTGAAGTCGGTGAAAGGGCCTTCCTTGACGCGGACCACTTCGCCGTTTTCCCACTCGACCTTGGGCCGCGGCTTCTCGATGCCTTCCTTCATCTGGTTGACGATCTTCATGACCTCGTCTTCCGAGATGGGCGCTGGGCGGTTTTTGGCGCCACCCACGAAACCGGTGACCTTGGAAGTGTTCTTCACCAGGTGCCAGGTGTCGTCCGACATCAGCATTTCCACCAGCACGTAGCCAGGGAAGAAGCGGCGCTCGGTGACAGACTTCTTGCCGTTCTTGACTTCGACCACTTCTTCGGTGGGCACCAGGATGCGACCGAATTGTTCTTGCATGCCGGCGCGGTCGATGCGCTCGCGCAGGTTGCGCTCAACGGCCTTCTCCATGCCGGAGTAGGCATGCACCACGTACCAGCGCAGCGAGTTGGCCGGCGTGGCGGAAGGAGCGGCTTGGACGTCAGTCATGTGTCAACCTCGTGGTGTGTGTGCGCTGCGCAGGGGAAATCAGTGCTTCCAACCCAGGACCAGGTCGTAAATCACCCACTCCAGCGCCTTGTCGGTCAGCCACAGGAACAAGGCCATGATCACCACGAAGGCGAAAACGTACAAGGTCATTTGCGTGGCCTCCGGGCGGGTGGGCCAGACGACCTTCTTCAGCTCTTTGACCGAGTCCTGACCGAACGCCACCAGCTCCTTGCCCTGGATGGACGTCAGGAAGACGCCAACAGCACCCGCCAGCAGGACCAGCAGGACCAGGACGCGCAGCCAGAGGTCCTGCTTGCCCAGGAGGTAGAACGCGGCCACACCACCCACCACGAGCAGGCCAGTGGCAGCCAGCTTGGCCTTGTCGGCGCTGGTGGAAACGGTGTCGATGTCCGAGGTGGCCATGGGCGTCAAACTTGAGGGCGGTGGAGTGAGGCAATAAAGCCCGCCAACTCATGGAGAGCTTGCGGGCTGCTGTGCGACAGCGGTGTGGGGGCTCAGCTTTTGGCAGGGGCAGTAGGAATCGAACCTACAACCTTCGGTTTTGGAGACCGACGCTCTGCCAATTGAGCTATACCCCTACTGGCCAGAAACTGAAGCGTTGATTTTAGTCCAGGATCTTGGCAACCACGCCGGCGCCGACGGTGCGGCCACCTTCGCGGATGGCGAAACGCAGACCTTCTTCCATGGCGATCGGGGCGATCAGCTTCACGGTGATGGACACGTTGTCGCCAGGCATGACCATTTCCTTGTCGGCCGGCAGCTCGATGGAACCGGTCACGTCAGTCGTACGGAAGTAGAACTGCGGGCGGTAGTTGTTGAAGAACGGGGTGTGACGGCCGCCTTCGTCCTTGGACAGAACGTAGATCTCGCCGGTGAAGTGCGTGTGCGGCTTGATCGAACCGGGCTTGCACAGCACTTGGCCGCGCTGCACGTCTTCGCGCTTGGTGCCGCGCAGCAGGATGCCCACGTTGTCGCCAGCTTGACCTTGGTCCAGCAGCTTGCGGAACATTTCCACGCCGGTGCAGGTGGTCTTCTGGGTGGCAGCGATGCCGACGATTTCGATTTCTTCGCCGACCTTGATGATGCCGCGCTCGATGCGGCCGGTCACCACGGTGCCACGACCCGAGATCGAGAACACGTCTTCCACAGGCATCAGGAACGTGCCGTCGATGGCGCGCTCAGGCGTGGGGATGTAGGTGTCCAGGGCTTCGGCCAGGGCCATGATGGCTTGCTCGCCCAGCTCGCCGGTGTCGCCTTCCAGGGCCAGCTTGGCCGAACCCTTGATGATCGGGGTGTCGTCGCCGGGGAAGTCGTACTTGGACAGCAGCTCGCGCACTTCCATTTCGACCAGTTCCAGCAGTTCGGCGTCGTCCACCATGTCGGCCTTGTTCAGGAAGACGATGATGTAAGGCACGCCCACCTGGCGGCTCAGCAGGATGTGTTCACGGGTCTGGGGCATCGGGCCGTCAGCGGCCGAGCACACCAGGATCGCGCCGTCCATCTGGGCGGCACCGGTGATCATGTTCTTGACGTAGTCGGCGTGGCCGGGGCAGTCCACGTGAGCGTAGTGGCGGTTGGCCGTTTCGTACTCAACGTGCGCGGTGTTGATGGTGATGCCGCGGGCCTTTTCTTCCGGCGCTGCGTCGATCTGGTCGTAGGCCTTGGCTTCGCCGCCAAACTTCTTCGACAGAACGGTCGCGATGGCAGCCGTCAGGGTGGTCTTGCCGTGGTCAACGTGGCCAATCGTGCCGACGTTCACGTGCGGCTTGGTCCGTTCAAACTTGCCTTTTGCCATGTCTATCGCTCCTAGCGATGCAGAAGTGAGCCAAAAAAGAAACTGAAAGCGCGAGAAAGGGTGTGGTGCCCATGGGCAGGATCGAACTGCCGACCTCCCCCTTACCAAGGGGGTGCTCTACCACTGAGCCACATGGGCATCAACACGGGGCTGGACTCGGAAAACCCAAGCCCGTGTTGACATTTGACACAACCTCCGCTTCAGCGAAGACCGCGATGGTATCACGTCACATGTGACAGAACCTTGACCTGTGGAGCGGGAAACGGGAATCGAACCCGTGTCATTAGCTTGGAAGGCTAAGGTTCTACCATTGAACTACTCCCGCCCGGGAGCCATTCAGCACCGCCGACAAACCGCGGATGCACCCATGAGGGTGAGCACTTTGCGCTTCGTCTGCATCCCGCCAAAAACAAATTTGAGCGGGTTTGCCTGGTGGAGGAGACTGGATTCGAACCAGTGTAGGCGTAAGCCAACAGATTTACAGTCTGCCCCCTTTAGCCACTCGGGCACCCCTCCAAGGCAAGCCCTAGACTTTATCACAGCTTTGCAAGCTTTCGCAAACTGTTGTTTGCAATCACGCGACAAGACTTCGGCGTTCAGCGCAAACGCCACGGCCTCAGCCAGACGGCCAGCATCAGCATGCTGATCGCCCCCACGGCCGCCGCCTCGGCCAGCAACCACACAGGCTGCGGCGACAGGCTCGGGCGCAACACCCACCACGATGCGGCCAGCACCAGCGCACCCACACCGGCTTGCGCGCCCAGCCGCATCGAGGCCAGGGCGTGTTGCAAGGCCGGCACTTGCAGCAGTTGCCAACCCGTGAGCAGGGTGCCCAGCATCAAGGCCCAGACGATGCCCAGGGGGCCGCACCACCAGGCCAGCAAAGGCAGGCTCAGGGCTTGCAACAGGCTGCCGCGCAGCTCGGCCAGCATGGGGCCTCGGGTGTCGCCCTCGGCGTAGTGGTAGCGGGCCAGCAAGGTGTTCCAGCCCGCCAGCACGAGGATGGCGGCGTAGCCGGCCAGCAAGGTCACCAGGGCCTCGGTGCCATGGACTTTGGGGAAGAGCAAGGTGATGAGCGCGGGTGCGCTGAGCATCAGGCCCAGTGCCGCAGGCAGGCTGACCAGCGTGACCGCCGCCAGACCGCCGCGCAGCAGGGCCAGGCGCTCGCCCTGGCGGCGGCTCATGAGGCTGAGCAGGACCTGGTTGAGGCTCTGCAGGGCGATCAGCGGCAGGTTCATCAGCTTGCGTGCGAGGTTGACCCCGGTGACCACGCCCTCGCCGAGGTAGGAGGCCACGACGCGCTCCAGCAAGGTGATGCCCTGGCCCGCCACGGCGCTGCCCAGCAAGGGGCCAAGTTGCAAACCCCACGTGCGCAAGGCCTGGAAGCTGTCGCCCAGGCGGTGCCAGCGCAGGCCCACGCGCCAGGCCGATGGCAGCAGCAACAGGGCCGAGGCCAGGCTGCCCGCCACGAAGGCCCAAGACAGGGCTTGCGGCTCGGCGGCATCGCGCTGCCAGGCAAGGTAGGCCAGGGCCGGCAGGTTGTAGGCCAGGGAGGCGGCGCCCGCGAGCAGGAAGTGGCCGCCGGCATGGCGCGGCACGGCCCACCAGGCCTGCAGCACGATGCCCGGCAAGCACCAGGCGAGGATGGCCAGGCTGTGCTGGGTGACTTCCTGGTGCGCAGGCGCCAGGCCCGGGGCCATCAGGTGCACCCACCACGGCGCGCCAATGGCGAACACGAGCGACATCAGCACACTGGCGCAGCACAAGGCCGTGTTGACCTGGCCGAACCAGGTGCGCTGCTGGGCCGCATTCCGGCCTTGCCACAGGGCCAGTGCCGACGAGGTGAAGACGCCCGCGGCCAGCATGGCGCGCACGGCTTCGGGCAGGAACATCGCGATGACATAGGCGTCGGTGCGCGCGCTGGCGCCCCAACTGGCCACGAGCAGCCATTCGCGCGCAAAGCCGGCCACGAGGCCGCCCAGGGTGACCAGCGTGAGGAGCGATGCAGCGCCGAGCATGGACAGCCCCGCGCCTCAGTGCAGCAAGGTGAACAGCCCCTTGCCGCCCACCTTGTAGTTCAGGCCGCGCACGCGCTGGCCCAGCACCTTGGCGCCCTGGCCGCCGACGATGGTGTAGGGCTCGACCGGCTTGGCCACCACGGTGTTGGCCGCCACCACCGCACCTTCGCCGATGTGGGCGCCGGGCAGGAGGATGACGCGGGTGGTGATCCAGGCGTAGTCCTCGATGGCGATGGGTGCGCCGAAGGCCCAGAACTCGGGGGCGTTGAGGTCGTGGCCGCCGGCGATGACGATGCTGTGCGAGGCGATGGTGACGTGGTTGCCGATGCGCAGGCCCGCACGCGCATCGAGCTGGCAGTGCCAGCCCACGCAGGAGTCTTCGCCGATCTGCAAACCCTCGACGCCGATGACCTCGGTGTTGCGCCAGACCGTCGAGCCCTTGCCGATCTTGGCGCCGCCGATGCGCAGCCAGGCCAGGCGCACGTTGTGGCTGGGGATCTTGTTGATCAGCATGTTGTAGACCTGCTCCCAGGCGCGGCGCCAGCGGTCCACCAGCGTGGGCCAGTTGATGCCGTACAGCGGCACGAAGCCGGCGGGGATCTCGTCGCGCAGCAAGGCATAGAAGCGGCGCGCCAGCGGGTGTTCGATGCGCGGCTCGATGTTGACGTAGGCGATGTAGCTGTTGGTGACGCCACCGCGGCCGACCTCTTCGAAGGCGACGTTGTGGGCGCACATCCAATCGAAGGCGGTGGTGAGCTCGGGCAGGGCGACGCCCAGCTTGGGCGCGTAGTCGGCCAGGTGGTCGCGCAGGTTGACGCTGTGGAGGATGCGGTGTTTCATGGGTTCGGTCGCGGAGGCGCTGGTGGCGGCGGCAAGGGCCTGGACTGCTGAAGGCTGATGGCCATCGTGAGCCAGAACAAGGCCAGCAACACTTGGGTGAAGCTGAAGTAGTGATCGATGAAACCGGTGAGCAGGGCCGCCAGCATGGCGCCCACGCTGCCCACGCGCAAGGCACTGTCGGTGTTCATGTGGGCCAGGTTGCCCAACTGGCGCACCTCGCGCCACCAGGCCACCGTCACGGCGATGAACAGCAGCATGGCCGGCGCGCCCAGCTTGTACATGTAGTTGAGCCAGAGGTTGGAGATGCCGAACAGGTCGGTGCCAGGCGGCGGTGGGTCCACCTTGAAGCCCAGGCCCAGGGGGTAGCGTTCGACGGCGCGGTGGAAGTTGCGGTACTCGTCGAAACGCACGCTGGTGCTGGCGTCTTTCGAGCCCTGGAACAGCGACAGCAGGCGCTCTTGCGCGGGCGGGTAGGCCACCAGCATCACGGCCGACAGCGCGGTGCCGATGAGCAAGGTGCGGCCCGCACCGGGCGCGCGCCGCCAGGCCAGCCAGACCACCAGCGCGCCCATGCACAGCAGGGCGCCGCGCGAGCCACTGAACACGATGCCGGCCGCACCCGCCAGCGTCACCGCCATGCCCAGCCACCGGCGCCAACCGACTTGCGTGATGCCGTAGAAGAAAGCCAGCGGCACGCCCAGCAGGAGCGCTCCGCCGGTGGAGTTGGGGTGCACCCAGGGCGAGGCCATGCGGGTGTAGTTGGCCGAGAAGATGTCCTGGATGGCTTCGGGGTGGGCGTACTTGAGGCTGGCCAGCACCGGGATCATCACGCGGGCATCGGGCGTGCGCATGAAGTAGAACAGGGACAGCGCCAGCATGGCCGCGAAGCCAACGAGCAGGCAGTCCATCATCTGGCGACGCTGTTCGGGCTGCGGCGTGAGCAGGGGCACCAGGAAGAGCGTGGACAGGTTGAGCAACCAGCGCACCCAGTTGACCGGGCCATTGCCTTCCACACCGTGCACCGTCAGCTGCCCCACCACCAGCGGCACCAAGGACCACAGGATGAGCCAGCCCACCATGCGCTCGGTGGGGCCGCGCTGCAAGGGCGGCAGGCGCCCCATCAACCACTGCCAGGCCACGCCGGCCCAGGTCAGCGCCAGCAGGGCTTCCGACACCGTCATGCGGATGCCGAGCGTGACCGTCGTCCAGGGGATGAAGGGGGCCACGACGCAAAACGCCAGCAAGCCCCGCAAGGGTTTGGCCAACACGCTGACCAGCACCAGCACGGCCACCAGGCCCAGCACGAGCACGGGCAGGCCGCCGAGCATGAACAGGGCGCCGAACAGCAGGCCTGCCAGCAGGGGCATCCAGCGCAGGGCGGACGAGGCCAGGGCGCTCACGAGAGCTCCTGGAGCAAGGCGTCCACGCGTTGGGCGTGCGCAGCCAAATCAAAGCGCCGGGCCCATTGCTGCAGGCGCTCGGGCGCATCGGTCGGACCGCGGCGCTGTTGGGCCAGGTCGTGCATCAGGGCCACCAAGGCCTCGGTGTCGCGGGGATCGAAGCGGGGCGAGCCCGGTGGGGTGACTTCGTCGAGCGCCGAACCACGGGCCGATGCCACGGGGGTGCCGCAGGCCGCGGCCTCCACCACCGGCAGGCCGAAGCCTTCGGCCACCGAGGGGTGCCACAGGCGCTCGGCCTGGCGGTACCAGCTGGCGAGCTGGGCGTCCTGGATGCTGTGGACGAAACGCACGCCCTGCGGGGCATCGGGCACATCGTCGGGGTGGCCGATCAGCACCAGCTCGGGGATGAGCTCGGGCCAGTGGCGCCGGGCCTGCGCCCAGGCGGCCACGAACCAGGGCACGTTCTTGCGCAGCTCGCGCACGCCCACCACCAGCCAGTAGCGCGGCGGCGCGAACACCTCGTGCTGCATGCAACGCCAGGCCTCGCAAGGCACGGCATTGGGCAGGACGCGGATGCGGCTGGCGGCCTGCGGGAAGATGTCGAGCACCGATTGCGCCGTGTGGTCGGAGGGCACCCAGATGGCGTCGGCCAGGCGCACGGCGTGGCCGATGCTCAGGCGGTCGATGAGGCGGTAGGCCTTCTCGCGCCAGGCCGAACCGTGCCGGTTGCGCTGCGTGAGCTGGAAGACGTCGTGCAGGTGCAGCACCCAGCGGGTGCGCTCGCGCTGCCTCGGCGTCAGCCCGATGGGCAGGCCCATGTTGACCGTGGCCACGTAAGCATCGATGCCGTGCACGGTGATCGCTTCGGGCAGGAAGTGCCGCTCGAAGCGCCAGCGCTCGGCCGGCCGGTGCAGGCCATCCACCGGGCTGGCGAACACGGGGCAGACGGCCTTGCTGCGGTGCGGGTGGTCGGCCGGCGCGGCGGTGAAGGCCAGGGCCTGCGTGTCGGCACGCTGGCGCACGCACTCGTGCAGGGCCAGGGTCTGGCGGGCCACGCCCGATTGCGGCGCGGCCGTGACGGCGCGGAAGTCCAGCCCGACCTTCATGCGCGGCCTCCGCTGAGCGCACCGCGGGCGCTTGCATGGGCTGCGCCATGGACGGCATAGGCCGCTTCCAGCTGGCTGGCCGCGGCACGCCAGTCAAAGCGGGCACCCACGTGCTGACGCGCGGCCTGCCCCAAGGCCTTCGCGCGCTCAGGCTGGGCCAGCAGCTCGGCCGTGGCCTGCGCCATGGCTTCGGCGGTGTCGGCCACGCGGGCCTGCACGCCATCTTGCACGTCCAGGCCGGACAGGCCCTCGCGCGTGCTGACCACCGGCAAGCCCGCCGCCAAGGCTTCGAGCACCTTGAGCTTGGAGCCCCCGCCGCTGCGCAGCGGCGCCATGAACACGGCCGATTGCGATTGCACCTCGGGCAGGCTGGGCACATAGCCGCGCCACTCGATGCGCGCATCGGGCCAGCGTTGGCGCCAGGCATCGGGCATGGCGTGGCCGCACACCACGAAGCGGGCCTCGGGACGCAGGGCCCACAGGCGCGGCCAGACCTCGCCGAGGGCCCACTCGACCGCATCGACGTTGGGCGCGTACTCGTAATTGCCCACGAACAGCACGCGCTGGCCGGTGGCATCGGGCTGCACATCGGCGAAACCGCGGGTGTCCACGCCGTTGCTGACGACGCAGGTGGGCCGCCCGCCGATGGTCGCGAGCTTGCACGCGTCGTTGTCGGTCACGGCCACGACGACATCGGCCTGGGCCAGGGCATGGTGCTCCCAGCGGCGGGCGCGCCATTGGTCGTACCAGGCCAGCGGCCTGGCGAGCACCGGCCAGCGGCCGTAGGTGGCCGCGCCCAGCTCGGACTCGACGTTGTGCTCGACCAGCAGGAAGGGTTGGCGGTGGCGCTGCAGCGCCGCCAGGAAGGGCTGCAGGCCGTAGCTGTGCTCGATCTGGACGATGTCCCAGCGGCGGCTTTGAAGCAAGGCCTCGAAGCGCGCACTGAGCTCGGGCGCGAAGCCATTGATGCTGGTCAGCAGGGGCAGGCGCGAGCAGGCCGCGTGCCACAGCGTGAGCGGGTGCTTGAGCGGCCTGCGCGGCAGCACGATGAGCTCATCGACCAACGGCTTGAGGGCCGCGTGCACGGCGGCATCGGCCGGGGTTTTGGACTGCACCAACAGCGTGATGCGGTGGCCGCGCTCGGCCATGCAGCGCAGCAGGTGGTACTGACGCGCCTTGCCGCCGCTGGTGATGGGCCAGGGCAGGTAGGGCATCGTCCAGAGGATGCGTTGCGGCGGCAGGGGGGTGTCGGGCATCGTCCGCGCCTCACCAGACCAGGATCTGCAACTCGGTGCCCACGTCCAGGCGCAGGGGCTGACCGGCCTCGGCGCGCACT
Organism: Aquabacterium sp.; assembly: GCA_023266355.1. Classification (GTDB taxonomy): domain Bacteria; phylum Pseudomonadota; class Gammaproteobacteria; order Burkholderiales; family Burkholderiaceae_C; genus Aquabacterium. Next base: position 224,532 of record JAHFQM010000007.1, on the reverse strand, counting down.
TCGCGCTGGGTGCTCGCCACCGGCTGGTGCCACACCGCCTTGCCCTGCCCCAGGTTCAGGCCCGGCAGGCTCACGGTCATGGGCGCATGGGCCCAGGCCATCCACAGGCGCTGGCCATCGGCGCGCTGCCAGGCGATGCTGACCAGGCCTTCGGGCAGCTCGTCTGCGGCACTGCCTGCGCGGCCGTCGCTGCCGGCCACACGCACCGGCGCACCAGGCGCCAGGCGCGGCCCGCACACGGCCAGGAAGCGCTGCAGCGCGTGGTACACGGGCTTCGGGCTGCCGTCTTCGCGCAGCAGGCCGTAGCGGCGGTCGCGCACGCCGGCACGGGCGTCGAGGTCGGCCAGGGTGAACAGGAAGATGCGGTCGAAGTCCTGCGTGGCCATCAGCGCCAGGCGCTTGAGCGTGTGCCCGGCCTGACCGGCCTCGCCGACGATGGGCTGCTCTTCCTTGGGGCCGTCGTAGCTCGACCAGCCCCACTCGGTGGCCCAGATCTGCTGCACACCGTAGGCGCGCAAGCCCTTGTTGACGAAGGGCGTGTGGGTGAGGAAGTCGCGTGCGCCGTCTTCCGCACCTTCCGGCTCGGCCGTGTAGGGGTGGTAGCAGGCGATGAGCTTGAGCTTGTAGGCGCCGAGCTTGCCCATGGCGTCGAGCATCAGCCCGCCGCGACCGGCCATCTCGCTGTGGTAGGCCATGCCGGCCATGGCGATGGGCTTGTTCGGCACGGCCTTGCGCAAGGCCGCCACCGCGGGCTGCAGCAGGCGGGCATAGCCTTCGGGGTCGATGCGGGGCTGCCAGAACGCCGGGATGTTGGGCTCGTTCCAGACCTGCCAGACGTCGACCATGGGGTAGCGCTGCGCCAATGCCACCATGCGCTGCGCATAGACCTGCGGGTCGGACGGCGGGTACTTGTCGGCATAGGGCGCACCGGCCGGCGCCGAGCTGGCAAAGCGCGGCGAACCCACCACGTAAACGATGCTGTGCAGGCCAGCCTGCCGGACCAGCGCCATCATGCGGTCGGTGCCTTCGAGCTTGTGCTGGCCGGGTTCAGGCTCCAGCAGCATCCAGTGCAAGGCCAGGCGCACCCAGCTCAGGCCGAGCGCCTGCAGGTGCTTGACCTGCTGCTGCGCGATCTCGGGCGAGAACCACTGCAGTTGCGCGTTGACGCCGAGGAAATCGGCCCACACCACCGGCTTCATCGGCACCGGGGCCAGGGCCTTGGGCGTGCGTTTCAGCAGCGACCAGGCGCGCACCGGGGTCACGCCACCGACCGCCACCACCGCACCGATGGCCCCTGCGGCCACGGTCAAGCGCCGCAGGGCACGGCGACGCGCAGGCCGCACGCGCTGGCGCTCGCGCGCGCCGCTGGGCTCGCTCACAGGGACTCCTTGCGCGCCCAACCCGAATCGCCGCCCACCTGGGCGCGCGCGCCCCGCACCTGCTCGGCACGCGCCACCACGCGCTGGAAATGGCCCAGGAAACGCTGGCCCGTGGTGGGCCAGGCCCGCGCCTGGGCCAGCAAGCTGGCCTGCTTGGCCCATTGCAGCAGCAGCTCGGGCTGCTCGACGACCTCGCGCAAGCGCATGGCCAGCGCCGGCACATCGCCCTGGCGGTAGGCCGCGCCATTGCCGTGGCTGATCTCTTCGGCGAAGGCGCGGGCGTCCGAGGTGATGGCACCGCGACCGCAGCCGATCGCCCAGGCCAGGGCCCCGCTGGTGCCACGCATCTGGCCCAGCAGCGCCAGCTTGGCCGACTCGCGGTAGGGCAGCACCATCACGTGGTGGCGCTGGATGAGGTCGGCGATGTCGTGCTCGTCGATGTCCAGCTCCCACTTCACCTGGCCGGCCAGGCCGCGCTTGGCGGCACGCTCGCGCAGCTGGTCGAGGTAGCTGCCCTGGCCGCCGAAAGCGATGTCGGGCGCCGTGCCACCGGCGATCGTCACCTGGATGCGACCGGCGACTTCGGGCGCCTCGTTGCGCAAGCGGCCCACCGCGTCGATCAGGTCCTCGATGCCCTTGCCGCTGTAGATGAAGCCGAAGTACAGCACCTTGATGGCGACCTCGCCCAGCGCATCGTGCAGGTCGGGCAAGGGACGCTGCGGCAAGGTCAGCACGCCGTGGGGGATGACGCTGACGCGCCCTGGCGCCAGCTTCATGCGCTTGGCCAGGCGGTCGGCACCGGTTTGCGTCAAGGCCACGACGCCATCGAGCTTGCGGGCCAGGGCGCGCTCGCTCATCAGCGTGACGGGGTCAGACAGCAGCGCCACGGCCTGCTTGGCCGCACGCGGCAGCAACGGCGACGCGTTCACCGCGCGCCACAGGCCGTTGACGGGCTTCCAGATCAGGCGCTCAGGGTCGTGCACCGTGACCGACAGCGCCGGCCGGTTGGGCAGGGAGGCCAGCGCGCACAAGGTCAGGAATTCGGAGTGGCGGCCACCGCCCAGCTCGGCGTGGACCACGTCGATGCGGCGCCAGTCGCGCTCGGCCACCCAGGCCTTGGCCGTGGCCAGGGACGTGATCGGGCGCTGGCCTTGCAAGGGCGTGAGCACGTCCACGCCCGCCTGGTTGAGGGCCGCGCGGCAGTGCGCCGCGTAATCGGCGATGCCCGTTTGCTCGGGCGGCAGGGGCGACAGCAGGGCCAGGCGCATGCGGGTCTTTCAGCGCTGGAGCCAGCGCAGCACGTGAGGCGGGACCTCGAAGCGGCGGCGGTTGAGGATGACGCCATCGACCTTGCGGAAGGCCGTGCGCAACACACCCAAGGCGTTCTCCACCACCGGCACGGTGCTGGCGCGGGCCTCGACCACCAGCACGATGAGGTGGGCCTGGCTCAGGCGCACGAAGGCGTCGCGGTTGCTGTGCAGGCCCGAAGCCTCCAGCAGCACGACCTCGCCCGGCGCGGCCACGGCCGGCTGGGCGTTGACACGCACCGCCAGCCCCTGGGCTTGCAGCAAGGTCTGCAGGCGCTCGATCAGGAAGCTCACCCCTTCGCCACTGCGCGCCGAACTCAGGCCCAGCACCAGGCCTTCGCGCTGGATGCGCTCCAGCGGCAAGGTGCCGTAGATGCGGTAGAGGCTGGCGTGGAAATCGTTGTCGGGGCCGCTGCCGTCGATGTCCTTGACGGCCGACCACAGTGGCACGCCGAAGCGCTCTTCGAAGCGACCGCCGTCGTGGATGCGCTGGTCGAACATGGCGCACAGGTAGACCACCGCCAGGCCGACGAGGCCGCCCGCCGGCAAGGCCAGGATCAGCAGCAGCAGGCTCTTGGGCGAGCTGCGGCTGGGGTTGAGCGACGCTTCCTGGATCTGGGCGATGTTGTTGATGCGGTTGTCGTCCAGGGCCTGGTCGATGCGCGCCTTCTCCAGGCTGTCGAGGTAGAGCGCACGGCTCTTCTCGGCCACCGACAGGGCCTGCTCCAGGCGGGCCAGTTCGGGCTCGGTCTCCAGCACCTTGCGGCGCACGGTCTCCAGCTGCGTGGCTTCCTTGTCGAACGCGGTGTGCAGCGCATCCAGCTCGCGCAGGCGCATGGATTTTTCCAGCTGGTTGCGCGCCATCACGGTGTTGAGCTCGTTGGGCGTGCGGCGCTCGGAGCGCTGCAGCACGCGGTCTTCCGTCTTGAGTTGGGCCTCCAGCGTGGCGATGCTTTCATTGAGCGCCACGATGGTGGGCGCCGTGTCCTTGAAGATGCGCAGGGCATCGGCGCGCTGGCGCTTGAGGTCGGCCAGCTGCGTGCTCAGGGCCTGGAAGGTCGGGCTGTTGCCCAGCTCGCGCTCGGACACCGTCTCCTTGGCCAGGCTGCCCACCTGCTGGTTGGCGTAGCCGATGCCGTTGAGCAGGGCGGTGCGCTCGGCGGCGATTTCAGCGCGGCGCGTGCTGAGGTCGTTGAGGCGCTTGGTCAGGGCGTCCAGGCGCTCCTGGGCGCTGGTGCCGTCGATGCTGACCAGGCGGGTGCGCAGCAGGCTCTTGGCCGACTCGATCTGCTGATCGGAATCGCGCACCTTGGCTTCGTAAAACGTCACCAGGGTCTTGCGGCCCAGCACCGTCGTGCGCTCGTCGAGGTAGACGCGGATCCAGCTTTTCAGCACCCGCTGCGCCACCACCGGGTCACCCCAGGTGAAGCTCAGCTCCATCACGTTGGAGCCCGGCCCGTGCGTGACGGCAAAGCGCGCCGCCAGCTTCTCGGCGATGGCCTCTTCCTCGCTTTGCACCTCGGCCAGGCCGATGGCAGCGAAAGCCTTGCCCACCGCCCCACCCACGGCCTGGCGCACGCTGCCGAACGCATCCTTGAGCTTGCCCACGAAGCCTTCGCGCTTGGGTTCGGCCGACATCTCGGCCAGGTACAGGCGCGCCACCTGCATCAGCACCGGGCGGCCGGTGAGCATCTTCTCTTCGTCGAGGATGGGGTCGCGCGTGGTGCTTTGCGGGTAGATGGCCTGGCGGTCGGCGGCCTCGATGGGCGCGGTCATGTTCTCGCGGCCCGGCTTGACCAGCAGGCGCGCGTCCGACATGTACTTCGGCGGCAGCAGGAAGGCGCCGGCCACGGCCAGCACGGCCACGCCAGCGAAGGCCAGCCAGAACTCGCGGCGGAAGATGTAGAACAGGCGGACCAGGTCGCGCAGGGAGCGGATGTCGATCATGGTGTGCGGCAGCGGCCCCGGGGCTCAGTTGACGTTGGCCGTGGCGTTCACGCCCAAGGCGCGCGAGAACGGCAACAACTGGTTGAAGTAGAGGTCCACGCCATCGGCCGAAGCCCCCGCGTTGGACTTGGGCACGAAGACGATGTCACCGCGCTGCAGGGCGATGGCCGTGCGCCCGCCGACTTCGGGCTGGAGCACGTTGGAGAAATCGATGAAGTGCACGCGGTAGCGGTCTTGCTCGTCCAGGCGCAACAGGGCCAAGCGGGCCGGATCGGCCGCAGGCAACAGGCCGCCGGCGGCGAACAGGGCCTGCTCCAGGTTGGAGACGGCGTAGAGGTCCACCGTCAGCGGCGTGCGCACGGCCCCACCGATCACCACCTTGCTGCTCGGCGAGGTCGTGATGTTGACCGTCACGCCCGGCTCGCGGTAATACACCGACAGCTTGCCGCGCAAGGCCTCGGCCAGTTCTTCCGGCGTCTTGCCCGCGGCCTCGATGCGACCGGCGTAGCGGAAGGCGATGGTGCCATCGGCGCGCACCACGTAGTTCAGGGTCTGGCTGTCATCGACGAGGTTGCGCAGGTCCAGGCTGGCCGAGTCCTGGGCGTCCCGGACGATGCGCAGGGTGTCGCCCGCCCGGATGCGCGTGGGCACCTTGGGCAGGGCCGCCAGCTGCGCCGGCGTGACCATGTGGGGCGCGATGTCGAAGCCTTGGGGCGCCTGCAGCACGCCCGGCGGCACGCACGCCGTCAGGGCGAGCATGGCAAGGAAGCTGGCCAGCAGGGGGGCAAGGGTCTTGTTCATGGCGAGAGCAGGAGGAGGGCCGCAAGGCACGGCCGGACCGGGTGATCTGCCCGGCGCGGCGCCCGCCGATGATACGGGGGGCCCATGTCACACGGCAGGCGATGGCGGAGGCGAGGGCTTGGCTCAGCCCCCGTGTTGCGGCTCGGTCACAGGCGCGCCCGCGGCCGCAGCACCGGCTCCACCCTGCTGCGCAGCCTGCCAGCGCGCCAGGGCGGCGGCCATGCGGGCCCGCGACGGCCGAGACCACCAAGGCACACCGAACTTGGCGAAGAAGCGGGCCATGCTGCGCAGGTGGGTCTTGCCCGCGAAGGACATGATGCCCGCGGCGCTGCTGCGCTGGTGGTCATGGACCAGCGCCACCTGGGGCACGGCCACCACCTGCCAGCCCTCGATCCACATGCGGGCGCAAAGGTCCACCTCCTCGAAGTAGAGGAAATAACCTTCGTCCATGCGGCCCACCTGCTCGAAGGCGCTGCGGCGCACCACGAAGCCCGTGCCCATCACCCAGTCCGCCTCGAAAAACGGCCTGTGCGCGTGCTGGCGCCAGCTGCGCGTCAGCAGGTGCGAGCGCTCCAGGCGGCGCAAGGGGCCCAGTTTCCCCAGCATGGTGCGGCGCGCCAGGATATCGGGCAGGGAATAAAACCTGCGCGCCGAATATTGCAAGCTGCCATCCGGATTCACGAGTTTCAGCCCGGCCACGCCCATTTTCGGAGCATCGTGGAACATCCGATGGATCACGTCCATCCGGTTGGATTCGAAATAGGTGTCCGGATTCAAAATGAGGACAAGGTCGGTGCCCAGCGCGTCCACGCCGAGGTTCACCCCGGCGCCAAACCCCCCATTGCGCCCGGACAGCAGCGTGACCACGCCCGCGGGCAGGTCGGCCTGCAAGCGCAGCCCGGAGGCGTCGGGGGAATCGTTGTCCACCACCACGATGTGCGCCGGCTCGGCAATGCCCTGCGCCAGCAGCGACGCCACGCAGCGCATGGTCAGGTCATACGTCTGGTAATTGACGATCACCACGCCCAGTGTGGTGCAGCGTGCGGGGCCTGGGGCGGTGGTGGTGTGTGCCATGGGGACAGGGTTTCAGACGGAACGGGCACTGGCACGCCAGGCGGCCAACAAGGGTCGAAGAGGGCACATGGCGGACATGGCACCCACTGCTTTGCACATGCTCGTGCATCTTCAACGCTGAAATCAAGTCAAGCCGTTGACCAAATGGCGTCTGGCGGAAATCAGTGTGTGGATTTTGGCAAATTTCGCCGGCTTGCTGCACCCCCGAATGGGTGTGCAATGCGTGACTTCAGGGGCGACGGAATCCATTGCCTGATGCACGGAAAACACACCCTGAACACTGATTTGCAATCAGGCCCTGCTGCGGCACAATCCCGGCATCAAAACATCTCAGGGAATTTCCATGCGCCACTTCCGTGCCATGGTCGCGTGCGCTTTGTCGCTGGCCGCGGCCTCCTGCTGGGCCGATGGTTTCGACACCGCCAGTTCGCGCAACAGCTGGCGGCCCTTTGTGGGCCTGGGCTTCACGTCGGGCGGAGACACCCTGCTGAAGGTCAACCTGGTGCCCCAGGGTGGCAGCGGCCCCACCTACCGAGAAGACGTCAGCTCCGGCGGCGGCATCGACCTGCGCTTCGGCTTCAGCCGCCGGCTGGGCGAGTTGCCCCTGACGCTGCAGCTGGCAGGGGCGTATCACAACGACCAGGTCAATGGCATCGAGGGCGAAAAGATCCGCTTCCGCCGCATGCCTATCGAAGCCACCCTGCTGTGGCACGCCACCGACCGCACGCGCATCGGCTTCGGCGTTCGCAAGGCCACCCGCCCGGTCTTCAAGCTCGACAACACGACATGCTCCGGCGCCAGTTGCACCGGCACGGCGCACTTCAAATCCAACATCGGCTTGATCCTGGAGGCTGAATACGCGCTCACACCTGGCTGGGGGCTGAAGGCACGCTATGTGGTCGAGTCTTACCGCGTCAAGAACGCGCCGCAAATTCTGCTGGACAAAGGCGCGCTGACACTGGAAGAAAAATTCGAAGCCAACCACCTCGGCGTGATGAGCGTCTGGTACTTCGACTGACGCTCAGTCCAGCGCCCAGTCCAGCGTCACACCGCGTTGCGCCCAGAAGGCCCGGGCCAGCCCGAAATGGCCATTGCCCACGAAGGGCACGGGCCCGCGCGTGGCCGACAGCGGCGAGGGGTGGTTGCTCTGCAGCAGCAACAGGTCGGCCATCGGCGCACCCGAGGCCTGGCGCGCCTGCTGCATCAACGCGGCCTTGCGCTGCGCGTGCGCGCCCCACAGCATCGCCACCTTGGGCGCGGCATCGGCCGCCACGGCGCCCACCAGGGCGTCGGTCAGCGCCTCCCAACCCCACGCCGCATGGCTGGCGGCCTGGCCGGCCTCCACCGTCAGCACGGTGTTGAGCAGCAGCACGCCGCGCTGGGCCCAGGCCTGCAGGCAACCGTGGGCGGGCAAGGTCAGCCCAGCGCCCAGGCCCACATCGGGATCACGCTGGAGCTCCTTGCGGATGTTGCGCAAGCTGGGCGGGATGGGCACACCCGGCCGCACCGAAAACGCCAGGCCGTGCGCCTGCCCCGGCCCGTGGTACGGGTCCTGCCCCAGGATGAGCACCCGTACCTCGGCGCGCCGCGTCAGGCGCAGCGCGGCAAAGACATCGTCCGGGTAGATGACGGCGCCGGCCAGGCGGGCCGCGTCCACGCGGTCGATCAAAGCGCGACCTGCGGCCGAGGCACGGAAGGCATCGGTCAGCGGCCGCCAATCGGCGGGCACGGCGTCGAACAGCGCGTCCAACGGGCGAGACAAGGCCGGCACGGGCGCTGCCCCCACCGCCCCGAACTCGAAAGCCTCCTGGCTCACGCCATGGCCTCCGCCGCTCAGGCGAACAGCCCGGCCAGTGCCACACCCGGGTCGGGCTGGCGCATGAAGGCCTCGCCGACCAGGAAGGCGTGCACGTCGGCATCGCGCATGCGCTGCACGTCGGCACGGCCCAAGATGCCGGATTCGGTCACCAACAGGCGATCGGCCGGCACGCGCGGCAGCAGGCCCAGCGTGGTGTCCAGCGTGACCTCGAAAGTGCGCAGGTTGCGGTTGTTGATGCCGACCAGCGGCGTCTTGAGCTTCAAGGCACGGTCGAGCTCTTCGCCATCGTGCACCTCGACCAGCACGGCCATGCCCAGCTCCAAGGCCAGGGCTTCGAGGTCGCGCATCTGGGCATCGTCCAGGCAGGCCGCGATCAGCAAGATGCAGTCGGCGCCCATGGCCCGCGCGTCGTAGACCTGGAAGGCATCGACCATGAAGTCCTTGCGCAGCACCGGCAGGGCGCAGGCTTCGCGGGCCTGCTGCAGGTAGGCTTGTGCGCCCTGGAAGAAGCGCTCGTCGGTCAGCACGCTCAGGCAAGCGGCACCGTGTTGCGCGTAGCTCGCGGCGATGTCGGCCGGCACGAAGTGCTCGCGCAGCACGCCCTTGCTGGGGCTGGCCTTCTTGACCTCGGCGATGACGGCGGCCTGGCCAGCGGCCACCTTGGCGCGCAGGGCACCGACGAAATCGCGCACATCGTTCAGATCGCGGTTGCGCTGCTCGGCCTGGGCACGCACCTCGGCGAGCGAACGGGTTTGCAGCGCCAGGGCGATCTCTTCGTGTTTGACGGCAACGATTTTTTGCAGGATGTCGGACATGTCTGAGCCTCAGGGTTGCGTCGCAGCCAGGCGCTGTGTGGCCTGCACGAACTGTTCGAGCTTCTGCGCGGCCCGGCCACTGGCCAGGGCCTCGCGGGCACGCTCGATGCCATCGGCCAGGCTGTCGGCGACGTCGGCGGCATACAGGGCGGCGCCTGCGTTCATCAGCACGATGTCGCGCGCCGGACCGGGTTCGTTGGCCAGCACGCGCTGCAGGATGGCTTGCGACATCTCGCGGCTCTGCGCCTTGAGCATGGAGCCGTCGTGCTCGGCGATGCCGAACTGGCTCGGGTGGATGCGGTACTCGCGCACCTCGCCGTCTTTCAGCTCGGCGACCAGGGTGTCACCGGCCAGGGTGATCTCGTCGAGGCCATCGCTGCCGTGCACGACCAGCACGTGGTGCGAGCCCAGGCGCTGCAACACGCGCGCCATGATGCCGACCAGGTCGGGATGGAAGACGCCCATGAGCTGGTTGGGCGCACCCGCCGGGTTGGTCAGCGGCCCCAGGATGTTGAACAGCGTGCGCACGCCCAGCTCCTTGCGGATGGGCGCGGCGTGCTTCATGGCGCCGTGGTGGTTGGGTGCGAACATGAAGCCGATGCCGGTGTCGGCCAGGGCTTTCGCCACGTTGGCCGGCTGCAGGTTGATGCCCACGCCCAGGGCTTCGAGCACATCGGCGCTGCCCGTGCTGGAGGACACCGAACGCCCGCCGTGCTTGGCCACGCGCGCGCCCGCTGCGGCCGCCACGAACATGGCCGTGGTGCTGATGTTGAAGGTGTGGGCGCCGTCGCCACCGGTGCCGCAGAGGTCCACCAGGCGGGCCTTGTCGGCGATGTGCACGGGCGTGGCGAATTCGCGCATGACCTGGGCCGCGGCGGTGACCTCGCCCACGGTTTCCTTCTTGACGCGCAAGCCGGTGATGAGCCCTGCCATGACCACGGGCGACATCTCGCCCGTCATGATGCGGCGCATCAGGCCCAGCATCTCGTCGTGGAAGATCTCGCGGTGCTCGATGACGCGCTGCAGCGCCTGCTGGTCGGTGATCTGGCTCATGGCACGCGCCTCACATCTTCAGGAAGTTGGCCAGCATGGCATGGCCGTGCTCGGTCAGGATGGACTCGGGGTGGAACTGCACGCCTTCCAGCGGCGCGAAGTTCGCATCGGTCAAAGAAGCGGTGTGGCGCACGCCCATGATCTCGCCGTCTTCGGTGGTGGCCGAGATGTGCAGGCAGTCGGGCAGGGAGGCCCGCTCAATGGCCAACGAGTGGTAGCGGATCACGGTGAACTGCCGGGGCAGGCCGGCGAAGACGCCCTGCTCGTCGGTGGTGATGACGCTGGTCTTGCCGTGCATCTGCTCGGCCGCGCGCACCACCTTGCCGCCGAGCGCCGCACCGATGCTCTGGTGGCCCAGGCACACGCCCAGGATGGGCAGCTGGCCGGCAAAGCGCTGCAGCGCAGGCACGCACACGCCGGCTTCGGCGGGCGAACACGGCCCGGGTGACAGCACGAGGCGGTCGGCCTTGAGCGCCGCGATCTCGTCGAGCGTGATTTCGTCGTTGCGCACCACCTTGACCTCTTCGCCCAGTTCGCAGAAGTACTGGACGAGGTTGAAGGTGAAGCTGTCGTAGTTGTCGATCATCAGCAGCATGGCCGCAATCCTCGCATCTCAGGATGGGTTCACGGGGTGGCTTTGTACCATCCCCTCAGGCGGGGCCGGACGTTCGCTGGGTGCGGGCTGGCTGGCGTGCAGCTGGGCGTGCATCCGCGGCGTCTGTGGCCTTCCCCGGTCGGGACCCTTGTCTGGGGCGGCCGCACGGTGGGGGGCCGGCGCGCAGGGTCAGGTGGTCATGGCTGGCGTCACCGCCACCAGCGGAAATCCTTCAGAACGAGGATGGACATGACCTGTGCTTGCTGCATGATGACCATTCTATGTCAGCCCCTGCCACGCTGCCCGCCCCCTCCAAGCACACCCACGACAAGTCCCTGCTGGGCCTGGAATTGCTGCGCTTTGCCTGCGCCATCTCGGTGCTGCTGTGGCACTACAACCACTTCTACGTGGTGGGTGCGGCGCACCAGGGTTTCAGCGTGACGGCGCAGCCGCTCTACGGCCTCCTCAAGCCGTTTTACGAGGCCGGCTGGCTGGGCGTGCAGGTGTTCTGGGCGCTGTCGGGCTTCATCTTCTTCTGGAAGTACGCGCAGCCGGTGCAGCGCGGCGAGGTCTCGGCCTGGCGCTTCGCGGTGCTGCGGTTTTCGCGGCTCTACCCGCTGCACATCGCCACGCTGCTGGCGGTGGCGGCCATGGCCTGGTGGTACCGGCAACAGCAGGGCGCGGACTACGTCTACCAGTTCAACGATTGGGCGCACTTCGCCCTGCAGCTGCTGCTGGCCAGCGACTGGCCAGGACGCTCGGAGTGGTCGTTCAATGGCCCGATCTGGAGCGTGTCCATCGAGGTGCTGGTCTATGGCCTGTTCTTCGCGCTGTGCCGCCTGGGGCTGACGCGCTGGTGGCAGGTGCTGGGCCTGATCGGCCTGGCCGGCGCGGTGTACGCCAGCAAGCGCACCGAACACCCCATCGTGCTGTGCGTGTTTTTCTTTTACCTGGGTGCGCTCACCCACCTGGCGCACGAGGCGGTGCAGCGGCTGGGCCTGGGCCTGCAGCGGGCCTTGGCGGTGGGGGCGGTGGCGCTGCTGGCCGCTGGCACGGCGGTGACGGCCCTGGGCCTGCTGCGCCCCATGTTCTACACGGCCCTGCTGGCGCCGCTGGCCATGCTGCTCTTGCTGCGCTGGGTGCGGCCCGCGTCGCCATCGGTGTCAGGCTTCATCGCCACGCTGGGCAACACGACCTACGCCAGCTACCTGCTGCACTTCCCGCTGCAGCTGCTGGTGGCCAACCTGAGCGGCGGTCAGCCCGAGCGCCTGCCGCTGGCCTCACCGGCCTGGCTGCTGGGCTACCTGGGGCTGACCTTCGGCCTGGCCGTGCTGACCTACCGCGGGCTGGAAGTGCCCGCGCAGGCCGTGCTGCGGGCGCGGCTGCTCAGAGCCCTTGCTCGACCATCTCGGCCGCGCGGATGACGGCGCGGGCCTTGGCTTCGGTCTCTTTCCATTCGAGCTCAGGCACCGAGTCGGCCACCACACCGGCACCGGCCTGCACGTAGAGCGTCTGGTCCTTGATGACGCCGGTGCGGATGGCGATCGCCACGTCCATGTCGCCCGCGAAGCTGAGGTAGCCCACGGCGCCGCCGTAGACGCCGCGCTGCACGGGCTCCAGCTCGTCGATGATCTCCATGGCGCGGATCTTGGGCGCGCCGCTCAGCGTGCCCGCCGGGAAGCTCGCGCGCAGCACGTCCAGGCCGGTCATGCCGTCTTTCAGCGTGCCTTCGACGTTGCTGACGATGTGCATGACGTGCGAGTAGCGCTCGATGCCGAAGGCCTCGGTGACCTTGACCGTGCCCGTCTTGGCGATGCGGCCGATGTCGTTGCGCGCCAGGTCGATCAGCATGACGTGCTCGGCGCGCTCCTTCGGGTCGGCCAGCAGTTCGCGCTCGTTGGCCACGTCGGCCTCGGGCGTGGCGCCACGCGGGCGCGTGCCAGCAATCGGCCGGATGGTGACGGTTTCGCCGCCCTCGGCGTTCTTCTCCTGGCGCACCAGGATTTCCGGGCTGGAGCCCACGACGTGGTGGTCGCCCAGGTCGTAGTAGTACATGTAGGGGCTGGGGTTGAGCGAACGCAGCGCGCGGTACAGGCTCAGCGGCGAGGCCGTGAAGCGCTTTTCCAGGCGCTGCCCGATCACCACCTGCATGCAGTCGCCCGCGGCGATGTAGTCCTTGCACTTCAGCACGGCGGCTTCGAAATCGGCCTTGGCGAAGTGGCGCTCGACGGGGTGGCGCTCGGCCTCGGGCAGAGCCGCGATCGGCGGCACCGGCACCACGGCGTTGAGCTGCGCCTGCAGCTCGGCGATGCGCGCCACCGCGCGGTCGTAGGCACCGGCCTGGGCCGGATCGGCGTAGACGATCAGGTAGAGGCGGTCGGCGAGGTTGTCGATGACGGCCAGCTCCTCGCACTGCAGCAGCAGGATGTCGGGCGTGCCGATGCTGGGCGTGTCGGGGCGGCGCGCCAGACGCGGCTCGATGTGGCGCACCGTGTCGTAGCCGAAGTAGCCGGCCAGGCCACCGCAAAAGCGCGGCAGGCCTTGTGGCACGGGCGCCCGGAAGCGCTGCTGGTAGGTGGCGATGAAGTCGAGCGGGTTGGTCTCGTGCGACTCGACCACCACGCCATCGGTGACGACTTCGACATGGCGACCGGTGGCCCGCACCAGGGTGCGCGCCGGCAGGCCGACGAAGGAGTAGCGACCAAAGCGCTCACCGCCCACCACCGACTCCAGCAGGAAGCTTTGCGGGCGTCCTTGCGTGAGCTTGAGGTAGAGCGACAGCGGGGTGTCGAGGTCGGCCAGGGCCTGGGCGACCAGGGGGATGCGGTTGTGCCCTTGCGCGGCCAGGGCCTGGAATTCGGTGTGGGTGATCATGGTTCGCGGGGCCTCCGTGCCCCAGGTGCGTCAGCCAAGGCGCGGCAGGGTGCGCGGCACTGGCATGGAAACAGACAAGGTCGCCGACGGCATGTGCAGGGACACGGCGTGTGCGGCGCGTTCAAGCGGGCCTCAGGGAGGCACCAGGCAGGCATCAAGCAGGCATCAGCGACGCCAGGGCCAGGCTCCCCGGTCGTGCGCACCTCGGGTCTGTTTGCGTGGGACGAACATGAAATCAGTGTAGCAGGGCGAGGGCTGGCACATGTGACCTGGCCAAGTCACCCAGCCAGGCGGAAATTCGCCCCCATCGTGCGCCAGCACACCCCTGGAATGAGCGTCGGGATGCCCCGAGGGTTGTGCCTCAGCACCGGGAAAACGAACATGGCGTGCAACGCTGCACGGGCAACAATTCACGAACTGGTCACTTCCCATCAGAGACAAACATGCTGCACCCACAGAAGCTGCGCGCCTGCGTCGCAAGCGCGTGTTTCGCCGCCGGCCTCACCGGCCTGAGCCTGGGCCTGAGCACCGGCGCACACGCACAGTCCGCCGACACGGTGGGCGTGCACTACACCCAGGCCATCAAGGTCGAAGGCACCCCGCTGACGCTCAACGGCACAGGCGTGTCTTACCGCGCCGTGGCCAAGCTCTACACCGTGGGCTTGTACGTGCCGCAGAAGTCGTCCAAGGCCGATGTCATCTTCTCGACGAACGGCCCCAAGGAGTTGCGCTTCGTGATGCTGCAGGGCATGCGCGTCGATGAAATCGGCAAGGTCATCACCAAGGGCATCGAGTCCAACAGTTCACGCGAAGAGTTTTTCCGCTTGATCCCGGCGATCCGGACCATGGGCGAGCAGTTCTCGCGCATCCGCCGCATGAACGCCAACGACGTGCTGTCGGTGGAGTACGTGCCCAAGCGCGGCACCATGTTCTACGTCAACGGCGCGCCGGTGGGCCTGCCCATCGAAGACGCCACCTTCTTCCCCGCTGTGCTGCGCGTGTGGCTGGGCAACCACCCGACCACGCAAGACCTGAAAGACGCCCTGCTGGACTTCCGCGCACCGCCCGTGCTGGACGCCCTGCTCTGATCAGCGCTTGAACAAGCCGGCCCAGTCCACCTGGTCCAGGCGGTCCACATGGGCCAGCGCCGGCACCGCCTCGATGGGGTGGCCATGGTTGTAGCCATAGCGCACCAGCAGCACCTCGCAGCCGGCCGCGCGCGCGGCCTGGGCATCGTTGCTTGAGTCGCCCACCATCAGCGTGTGCTGGGGTGACACGCCCAGGGTCTCGCAGGTCTTGATCAGAGGCAGCGGGTCGGGCTTTTTGCGCGCGAAGGCATCCCCACCGAACACGTGCGCGAAGTGAGCGCGCAGCCCTTTGGCCGTGAGCAGTTGCTCTGCGAAGGCGGTGGGCTTGTTCGTCAGACAGGCCAGCGGCACGCCCAGCGCCGTCAGCTGCGCCAGGCCCTCGGCCACACCGGGGAACACATCGGCATGTTGCCCATTGAGGCGCAGGTAGTGCCGCTCGTAGTGGCGCCAGGCCTCGGGCACGGCCTCGACGGCCTCGGCGGCGTCATCGGGCAGGCCCCAGGCGTGGGCCAGGCTGCGGCGCAGCAGGTCCTCGCTGCCTTTGCCCACCGTCATCGACACGAAGCCGCGCGCCACCCGCGCGATCTCGATGGGGTTGCAACCCATGTCGGCCAAGGTGTGCTGCAGCACAACGACGAAGTCGCCGAGGGTGTCCACCATGGTGCCGTCGAGGTCGATGATGGCTGCGCGCAGCGGGTGGGCGGGCGTCAGGGCAGGGCGGTCGGCGTTCATGGGGCTTGGCGGGTGTCCGGCAGGGTGCGAAGACGCCGATTTTCGCCCAAGCGCTCACACCCCCCGCGAGCGCGGGGTGCCGTCGGGATGCGCCGATGACAGAACGCCCCGAACCTTGACGCGCCCATGACCCAGATGGGGTATTTCTTCATTTGACAACGCATCTTTTCACATATAAAGTCGGCAGCCATTGACCCTCATCAAACCGCAGGCGCCACACGGAGACACGCCTGCCGGCCCACCCGGGCCAGCACATTGGAGTTGCCGCATGTCTGAACACTTTGACGTCGTGATCGTGGGCGCCGGCCTGTCCGGCATTGGCGCCGCCCGCCACCTCAAGAGCCAGTGCCCCGGCAAGACCTTTGCCATCCTGGAAGGCCGCGACACGCTCGGCGGCACCTGGGACCTGTTCCGCTACCCCGGCATCCGCTCCGACTCGGACATGTACACCCTGGGCTACAACTTCAAGCCCTGGACCGAGCCGCAGGTCATCGCCGACGGCGACCGCATCCGCAACTACATCCGCGAAACCTCGCGCGAGAACGGCATCGACAGCCACATCCGCTACGACAGCAAGGTCGTGTCCGCAGACTGGAACAGCGAGACCGCCGCCTGGACGCTGACCGTGCAGAAGAAGTCGGGCGAGACGCAGCAGGTCAGCTGCAACTGGCTGATGATGTGCTCCGGCTACTACAACTACGAAGAAGGCTTCACGCCCGACTTCCCCGGCCGCAACGACTTCAAGGGCCAGGTCATCCACCCGCAGTTCTGGCCCGAGAAGCTCGACTACAGCGGCAAGCGCGTGGTCGTGATCGGCTCCGGCGCCACCGCCATCACCCTGATCCCGTCGATGACGGACAAGGCCCAGCACGTGACCATGCTGCAGCGCACGCCCAGCTACGTGATCTCGGTGCCGCAGTTCGACCCGATGGTGCGCCTGCTGCTGAAGTTCCTGCCCGAGATGACCGTCTACAAAATGAGCCGGGCGCGCAACAACTTCATCACGCAGCTGATCTTCAAGCTGTCGCGCAAGTACCCCAACGCGGTGCGCAAGTTCCTGCTCAAGCAGGTGAAGGTGCAGGTCGGCCCGAACTTCGACATGAAGCACTTCACGCCGCCCTACAACCCCTGGGACCAGCGCCTGTGCGCCGTGCCCAATGGCGACATGTTCAAGGTGCTGAAAAAGGGCAAGGCCTCGGTGGTGACCGACCACATCGACCGCTTCACCGACAAGGGCATCCTGCTGAAGTCGGGCCAGACGCTGGAAGCCGACATCATCGTGACGGCCACCGGCCTGAACCTGCGCCTGTTCGGCGGCATGACCATGTCGGTGGATGGCAAGGCCGTCGAGATGAACAAGCACATCTCGTACAAGGGCCTGATGTTCAACGACATCCCCAATTTCTCGAACACGCTGGGCTACACCAACGCCTCGTGGACGCTGAAGGCCGACCTGATCGCCGAGTACGTCTGCCGCCTGCTCAAGCACATGGACAAGACGGGCACGCGCATCGCCGTGGCCGAACGCAATGACCCCAACGTCAAGGAAGCGCCGCTGCTGGACATGACCTCGGGCTACGTGGCACGCGCCGCCGACACCCTGCCCAAGGGCGCCGACCGCGCACCGTGGAAGCTGTACCAGAACTACGCCATGGACATGGACCAGCTGCACAACGGCAAGCTGGAAGATGGCGTGATGACCTTCCGCAAGCCCAGCGCAGCGGGCGCCACCTCGGCCCAGCGCAAGGCGGCCTGATCTCCCGCTGTCGCCCCTGAGGAAGCCGGCCACTGCGCCGGCTTCCTTGCTTCAATGCCCCCGCTCGGGGCGCAACCAGTGGATGGCCTGCCCGCCCATGCTGTCGGCCAGCGCCTGATCGGGCAAGCGGACCTCGATGCCCAGTTGCTCCCGCAGCAGCGCAGCCTCGTCTTCGGTGGCGCCATGCGCCAGCACGCGGACCTCAGGGTTCAGTTCCCGAGCGATGCCTGTCAGGTGCCGAATCAGCAGACTGTCGGGCACGGTGATCAGCAGGGCCGAGGCCCGGGCGATGTGGGCCTGGATGAGCGTGGCGGGGTCCATCAGGTCGCCGGCCACGGCGGGCACTTGCGCGCGGCGCAGGGCCTCGACGGTCTCGCGGTTCTCGTCGGCCACGATGCAGTGAACCTGCGCGGCGCGCAGTTGCTCGGCGATCTGCCGGCCCACGCTGCCATGGCCCACCAGCACGACCAGGTCCTGCACGCGGGAGAGGTCCACGTGCCCCGGCAACTGGGCCAGGGGGTCGTCGCGCTGGGCCAGGCGGCGCGCCAGCGCGGAGTGCGCCTGCGCCCAGACCAGCACAGGGCCGGTGGCGGCGAACAAGGCGGCGTTGAGCGCGATCGACAACAGCGCGCCGGCCAGGATCAGGTCCTGGCCTTCCTTGGGCAGCAGGTTCAGGGCCACGCCCAGCCCGGCGAGGATGAAGGAGAACTCTCCGATCTGGGCCAGGCTCGCGCCCACGGTGATGGCGGTGTTGAGCGGGTAGCGCAGCAGCAGCACCAGGGCCATGGCGGCCAGGGTTTTGCCAACCAGGATGATGGCCACGGTGGCCGCCAGCTTGCCCGGCGACTGCCACAGCACGGCCGGGTCGAACAGCATGCCCACGGAGACGAAGAAGAGCACGGCGAAGGCGTCGCGCAGGGGCAGGGACTCGTCGGCGGCGCGGTGGCTGAACTCGGACTCGCGCATCATCATGCCGGCGAAGAAAGCACCGAGCGCGAAGGACACGTCGAAGAGCTTGGCCGCACCGAAGGCCACGCCCACGGCGGCGGCCACCACGCACAGCGTGAAGAGCTCGCGCGAACCGGTGCTGGCCACCCACCACAGCATGCGCGGGAACACGCGCCGCCCGACCACGAGCATGGTGGCGATGAAGGCCGCGACCTTGGCCAGCGTCCAGGCCACGGTGGACCACAGGTTGACAGCGGTGGCGGTGGCCGAACCCGCGCCCGCGCCCGCCTGCAGCAAGCTGGCGAACACCGGCAGCAGCACCAACACCAGCACCATGACCAGGTCTTCGACCACCAGCCAGCCGACCGCGATGCGGCCGTTGGCCGTCTCCAGCAGCCCGCGCGACTCCAGCGCCTTGAGCAGCACCACCGTGCTGGCCACCGACAGGCACAGGCCGAAAACCAAAGCACCGCCCGGGGCCCAGCCCCACCAGTGGGCCACGCTGGCGCCCATGGCCACGGCCACGGCGATCTGCACGATGGCGCCAGGGATGGCGATTCGGCGCACGGCCAGCAGGTCGGCCACCGAGAAGTGCAGGCCGACGCCGAACATCAGCAGCATGACCCCGATCTCGGCGAGCTGGGAGGCCAGCTGCATGTCGGCCACGAAGCCCGGCGTGCCCGGTCCGATGACGATGCCGGCCACCAGGTAGCCGACCAGGGGCGGCATGCGCAGGCGCGCGGCGGCAAACCCCAGGATGAGGGCCAGGCCGAAGCCCACGGCGATGATCGCGATCAGGGAAACGTCATGGGACATGGCCCCATGATCTCAGATGTGCGCCCCCTCAGAAACGGTACGCGGCATTGCCCGGGTCGAAGTCGGCGTCGGTGAGCGTGGCCGGCACGATCTTGTCGAACAGGATGCGCTCCAGGATGTCGCCCCCAGCGTCCCAGGACTCCACCTGCAGCACCCAGGGCTGGCGCAGGTTCAGGCAGATGCGGGTGCGCGCGGCGTAGTGGGCGGGCGGGCCGGACGGCGGGGTCCAGCCCAGGGCCAGGCAGCGCTGGCCGGCCACCGTCAGCACCTCGAAGCTGTCGGCCTGCGGGCTGCGGCCTTCGGCGCGGTAGCGCTGCAACTCGGCCGCGACCACATCGGCGATGAAGCGCGGGCTGAGGTCCAACACGCTGTGGTTGGAGTTGTCGCGCGCCAGGCTGCCGTCCAGCGCCGTCCAGATCGACATGACGTTGAAGGCGCCGCCCAGGTGGCCGTACATCGCGTCGGGCCGCCGGCGCGCGTCGTAGAGGATCTCCTGGCCGGCTTTGGGGCCGCCAGGCAACCAGGCCATGTACACCTGCCGGGGCTGGCGGCGGTACTTGATGTGGTTGAGGAAAGGCGTGTCGCTCCAGCGGCCGTGGATGCGCTCCTGGCGCTTCATCCAGATCTCCAGGCCCTCGTGTTGGCTGGCGCCTAACGCCAGCGCCGTGGCCAGCACCTCGGGCGACAGGGCCCGGAAGCTGCGCACGAGGGCTTCGTCGTCCAGGGCCAGGAAGGCCCCGGCGTGCCAGCGCTGCAGCAGGTCACGGGCCTGCCGGCGCACGTCCTCGGTCTGCCACGGCGGGCTGCCCTCGGCGTGCAAGCCGCGCGGCACGGCGGCGAGCCAGCCCACGCACGCGGCCACGCGCAAGCAGGCTTGGCGGCGGCCGGCGTGAGGCGGCGGTTCGGACGATGCGGGCGGCTCGGGATGCATGGCCCCAGCTTAGGAAGCCGCTGAGCGCAGGGACTTGCGGCAGCGCAAACCTGTGCCGCCCCGAGCAGCGCTGTCGGGGCATGAAACCTGCCAGCCGCAGGCCCCTGGCGCTATACTCGCTCCCGTCACTGGGGAGTAGCCGCTGCCCGCCGTGTGCGCCTGAGCGCCGCGGCACATGGCTGACGTCAACACACTTGGCCCGCAGGCCATGGCGTCAGCAGCCTCACCGCACCGCACTGCAATGCGCGGTGTGAGGCCTGGCAAGACCTTTGACCACCATGCTGTCGTCCGGGCCGGAGCAGCGTCGTGGTCATCCGTCTTTTTCCGGCCCTGGTCTGGCCCTGGCCGGAACGTGACGCACCATGCAAGCCTTCCTCGAATCCTTCACCGTCTCCACCGGCGTGGTTGCGCTCGCCGAAATCGGCGACAAAACCCAGTTGCTGGCCTTCCTGCTGGCCGCCCGCTTCAAGAAGCCCCTGCCCATCATCGCGGGCATCTTCGTGGCCACGGTGCTCAACCACGGTCTGGCCGGCGCCTTGGGCAGCTGGATCACCGCGACCGTGAGCCCCGATGTGCTGCGCTGGGTGCTGGGCATCTCCTTCATCGGCATGGCGGTGTGGACGCTGATCCCCGACGAGATCGAGGACGACGAGGCCCAGGTGGTGCAACGCTTTGGTGTGTTCGGCGCCACGGTGGTGACCTTCTTCCTGGCCGAGATGGGCGACAAGACGCAGTTCGCCACGGTGGCCATGGCCGCGCACTACAGCAGCGATGTGGCCGGCCCGCTCTGGGTGATCGCCGGCACCACGCTGGGCATGATGATCGCTGACGTGCCCGCCGTGTTCGTGGGCGACAAGCTGGCGGCGAAAATCCCGATGCGCCTGGTGCACGGCATCGCCGCAGGCATCTTCGGTTTGCTGGGCGCCGCCACCCTGATGGGCGCCGGGAAAGGATTCGGGCTGTGACTTCACTGAGCGCACTCTTGCAACAAGGCCATGGCTGGCTGTTCGTGCCGAGCGCCATCGCGCTGGGCGCCCTGCACGGTCTGGAGCCCGGGCATTCCAAGACGATGATGGCGGCCTTCATCGTGGCCATCCGCGGCACCCTGACGCAGGCCGTGCTGCTGGGCCTGTCGGCCACGCTGTCGCACACCGCGGTGGTCTGGGCCGTGGCGCTGGCCGGCCTGTACTTCGGCCAGCATTGGGACGCCGAGGCCTCGGAGCCCTACTTCCAGCTGGCCTCGGCCGCCATCATCATCGGCGTGGCGCTGTGGATGGCCTGGCGGACGTGGCGCGGGCAGCATGGGCACCACCATCACGACCATGCCCACGGCAACGGCCACAGCCATGCGGCAGGCGGCCACGCGCATCCACACGGGCACGCCCACGCGCATCCGCACGACCACAACCACGCCCCCCTGCACCTGGACCACGACGCCAGCGATGCCCACGCCCGCGCCCACGCCGAGGACATCCAGCGCCGCTTCGCCGGCCGCGAGGTGACGACCGGCCAGATCGTGGTGTTCGGCCTGACCGGCGGGCTCATCCCCTGCCCGGCGTCCATCACCGTGCTGCTGCTGTGCCTGCAGCTCAAGCAGGTCGCACTCGGCGCCACCCTGGTGCTGGGTTTCAGCGTCGGCCTGGCGCTGACGCTGGTGGCCTCGGGCGTGGTGGCGGCGCTGGGCGTGCGCCACCTGAGCCGGCACGCGTCCGCCCGCTGGCAGGGCCTGCGCCACCTGACCGAGAACGCGCCCTACATCTCCAGCGCCTTGATCACGCTGGTGGGGCTGTACGTGGGCTGGCAGGGCTGGCACGCCCTGGGCTGACCGACCGCCGCCCCGCGTCATGCAACTGACGCGTGGGGCTGCAGACACAGTTCACGCAGCCTCTGGGTGACCCGCTGGGCAAGTCGTGGGCCTTGGGGCAAGATGGTTTCATCCCATCCTGACCCGGGCCTGCGCGCCCCGCCCCCCATGAAACTCGCAGACAGCGTCTTCCTGATCACCGGCGGCAGCTCCGGCCTGGGCGCGGCCACCGCCCGCATGGCCCTGGACGCCGGTGCCCGCGTCCTCATCGCCGACCTGGCGCCACCGCGCGAAGGCTTCGTCACCCCGCAGAACAGCGATCGCGTGGCCTACCTGCCCACCAATGTGGCGGACGAGGCCAGCGCCCAGGCCGCGGTGGACACCGCCGTGCAGCGCTTCGGCCGCCTGGACGTGCTGGTCAACGCCGCGGGCATCGGCCCGGCCGAAAAAATCCACGGCAAGAACGGCCCGCACCGGCTGGACAGCTTCGCCCGCACCGTCCAGGTCAACCTGATCGGCACCTTCAACATGATGCGGCTGGCGGTGGCGGCGATGGTGGCGTCGGGCGTGCCTGGTTCCGGCGCACCGGGCGAGTCGCAGGCCCACCCCGAAGACTCGCAGGGCGTGATCGTCAACACCGCCTCGGTGGCGGCCTTCGACGGCCAGATCGGCCAGGCCGCCTATGCCGCGTCCAAGGGCGGCGTGGTGGCCATGACCTTGCCCGCCGCGCGCGAGCTGGCGCGCGACCGCATCCGCGTCATGACCATCGCCCCGGGCATCTTCGAGACGCCCATGCTGCTGGGCCTGCCGCAAGAGGTGCAGGACAGCCTGGGCCGCAGCGTGCCCCACCCGGCGCGCCTGGGCCGCCCCGCCGAATACGCCGCGCTGGTGCGCAGCATCGTGGACAACGACTACCTCAATGGCGAGGTGATCCGCATCGACGGTGGCATCCGCATGGCCGCCAAATGAGGAAGCACGCATGAACGATCCCGTCGTCATCCTGGCCGCACAGCGCACGGCCATCGGCAGTTTCCAAGGGCAGTTCCAGGGCGTGAGCGCGCCGCAACTGGGCGGGGCCGCCATCCGCGGCGCCATCCTGAAGGCGGGCGTGCACGCCAGCGAGGTCGACGAGGTGCTGATGGGCTGCTGCCTGATGGCCGGCCTGGGCCAGGCCCCGGCGCGCCAGGCCCTGTTGGCCGCGGGCCTGCCCGACCACGTGCCCGCCACCACCCTGACCAAGATGTGCGGCTCCGGCATGAAGACGGTGATGCTGGCCCACGACCAGCTGCTGGCCGGCAGCGCCAGCCTGCTGGTGGCCGGCGGCATGGAGTCCATGAGCCGCGCACCCTACCTGTTGCCCTCGGCGCGCGGCGGCCAGCGCCTGGGCCACGGCCAGATGCTCGACCACATGTTCCTCGACGGCCTGCAGGACGCCTACGACGGCCAGTTGATGGGCGTGCACGCCGAGGCCACCGCGCAAGACATGGGCTTCACCCGCGCCGAGCAGGACGCCTACGCCCTGGCCTCGGTGCAACGCGCGCAGGCGGCGGTCGCGCAGGGCCTGTTCGCCAACGAGATCGTGCCGGTGACGGTGCACGTCAAGGGAGATGTGCGCGAGCTGCAGGTCGACGAAACGCCCGGCCAGTGCCGCCCCGACAAGATCACCACGCTCAAGCCTGCATTCGCCAAAGACGGCCAGGGCGGCACCGTGACCGCGGCCAGCTCGGCGTCGATCTCCGACGGCGCCGCGGCCCTGGTCCTGACGCGCGACAGCACGGCCCGCTCGCGCGACTGGCAACCGATCGCGCGCATCGTCGGCCACAGCACGCACGCGGGGCCGCCGGCGCGCTTCACCACCGCCCCGGTGGGCGCCATCGAGAAGCTGTTCGCGCTGACCGGTTGGTCGGACGCCGACGTGGACCTGTACGAAATCAACGAGGCCTTCGCCGTGGTCACGCTCATCGCCATGCGCGAGCTGGGCCTGGGCCACGACAAGGTCAATGTGCACGGCGGCGCCTGCGCCGTGGGCCACCCCATCGGTGCCACGGGCGCGCGCATCCTCGTCACGCTGGTGCATGCGCTGCAGCAACGCGGTCTGAAGCGCGGTGTGGCAGCCTTGTGCATCGGTGGTGGCGAGGCCACGGCCATGGCCATCGAGTTGTTGTGAGGACCGCATGAGCCACGATGTTTTGCTGACCGAAGATCAGCGCCTGGTGCGCGATGCCGCCCGCGATTTCGCCCAGTCCGTGCTGGCCCCGAACGCCGCGCAATGGGACCGCGAGGGCGCCCTGCCACCCGCCGTGGTCCGCCAGATGGGCGAGCTCGGCCTGCTGGGCATGCTGGTGCCCGAAGACTGGGGCGGCAGCAAGACCGACGACCTGGCCTACGCATTGGCCATCGAGGAAATCGCCGCGGGCTGCGCCTCGTGCGCCACGCTGATGAGCGTGCACAACTCGGTGGGCTGCGTGCCCATCCTGCGCTTTGGCAGCGAGGCGCAGAAGGCCCAGTGGCTGCCGCGGCTGGCCTCGGGCGAGGTCATCGGCGCCTTCTGCCTGACCGAGCCGCAAGCCGGCTCCGAGGCCGATGCGCTGCGCACGCGCGCGGTGCTGGATGGCGACCAATGGGTGCTCGACGGCGCCAAGCAGTTCATCACCAACGGGCGGCGCGCGGGCATGGCCATCGTCTTCGCCGTGACCGACCCGGCCCTGGGCAAGAAGGGCCTGTCGGCCTTCATCGTGCCCACCGACACGCCGGGCTTCGTGGTCGAGCGCGAAGAGCACAAGATGGGCATCCGGGCGTCGGACACCTGCGCCATCTCGCTGCAAGGCGTGCGCATCCCGGCCGCCAACTTGCTGGGCCAGCGCGGCGAGGGTTTGAAGATCGCGCTGTCCAACCTCGAAGGCGGGCGCATCGGCATCGGCGCGCAGGCCGTGGGCATCGCGCGGGCGGCGCTCGACGCGGCACGGGCCTATGCGCGCGAGCGGGTGCAGTTCGGCAAGCCCATCGCCGAGCACCAGGCCATCGGGCAGATGCTCGCCGACATGCACACGCGCCTGAACGCCGCGCGCCTGATGGTGCACCACGCCGCCCGCCTGCGCATGGCCGGCGTGCCCTGCATCTCCGAGGCCTCGCAGGCCAAGCTGATGGCCTCCGAGGCCGCCGAGTGGGTGTGCTCCAAGGCCATCCAGGTGCATGGCGGCAATGGTTATCTGCAAGACTACGCCGTGGAGCGCCACTACCGCGACGCCCGCATCACGCAGATCTACGAAGGCACGAGCGAGGTCCAGAAGATCGTCATCGCGCGCCAGCTCTGAGCACCGCGCCCTCCCCGCAACGAGGCAGTTCCAAGGAAGTCCCCATGAGCACCACACCCCACCTCTACGGCAGCCACTCGCCCGTCAGCCACCCCACGGTGCGCCTGCTGATCCAGGGTGAGTTCGTTGATTCGCGCAGCACCGAGCTGCGCCCCGTCGTCAACCCGGCCACGCAAGAGGTGCTGGCCCAGGTGCCCATGGCCACGCCGGAAGAGGTCGATGCGGCGGTGGCCGCCGCGCGCCAGGCCTTCGTCACCTGGAAGGCCACGCCGCTGGCCGTGCGCATGCGCATCATGCTGCGCTTCCAGGCCCTGCTGCGCGAGCACCTCGGCCGCATCGCCCACGTGCTGACGCTGGAGCAAGGCAAGACCCTGGCCGACGCCGAGGGCGACATCGTCCGTGGCCTGGAGGTGGTGGAGCACGCCTGCGCGGTGGGCACGCTGCAGCTCGGCGAGTTCGCCGAGAACGTGGCCAACGGCGTGGACACCTGCACCCTGCGCCAGCCCATCGGCGTGTGCGCAGGCATCACGCCTTTCAACTTCCCCGCGATGATCCCGCTGTGGATGTTCCCCATGGCCATCGTGTGCGGCAACACCTTCGTGCTCAAACCCTCGGAGCAGGACCCGATGAGCACGATGGAGCTCGTCGACCTGGCCATGCAGGCCGGCGTGCCGGCCGGTGTGCTCAACGTCGTGCACGGCGGCAAGGAGGTGGTCGATGCGCTGTGCACCCACCCCGACATCGTGGCCGTGTCCTTCGTCGGTTCGACGGCCGTGGGCACCCACGTCTACAACCTGGCCAGCCAGCATGGCAAGCGCGCGCAAAGCATGATGGGCGCGAAGAACCACGCCGTCATCCTCCCCGATGCGCACCCCGTGCAGTCGCTCAACGCCCTGGTGGGCGCGGCTTTCGGGGCCGCCGGCCAGCGCTGCATGGCCACCTCGGTGGCCGTGTTCGTGGGCGCGGCGCGCGACTGGTTGCCCGAGGTCGTGAAGCGGGCGCAGGCCCTGAAGGTGAACGCCGGCACCGAGCCCGGCACCGACGTGGGCCCGGTGATTTCACCGCGCGCCAAGGCCCGCATCGAGGCGCTGATCGCCAGCGGCGTGGCCGAGGGCGCCGAGTTGCTGCTCGATGGCCGCGGCGTGCAGGTGGCCGGCTACCCACAAGGCAACTTCGTGGGCCCGACCGTGCTGGCCGGCGTGCAGCCGCACATGCAGGTCTACACGCAGGAAATCTTCGGGCCGGTGCTGGTGTGCATGGCCGTGGACACGCTCGACGAGGCCATCGCCCTGGTCAACGCCAACCCCTTCGGCAATGGCGTGGGCCTGTTCACGCAAAGCGGTGCGGCGGCGCGCAAGTTCCAAAGCGAGATCGACGTTGGCCAGGTGGGCATCAACGTGCCCATCCCGGTGCCCGTGCCTTTCTTCAGCTTCACCGGTTCGCGCGGCTCCAAGCTGGGCGACCTGGGCCCTTACGGCAAGCAGGCCGTGCAGTTCTACACCCAGACCAAGACCGTGACGACGCGCTGGTTCGACGACGCCTCGATCAACACGGGCGTCAACACCACCATCAGCCTGCGCTGACGGCCCCGCCGCTCAAGCACACCGCCAGGAGACACCATGCGCATCGCCTTCATCGGCCTGGGCCACATGGGCGGCCCCATGGCCCGCAACCTCGTCCAGGCGGGCCACCACCTGCGCGTCTTCGACCTCAGCGCCGAGGCCGTGCAGGGCCTGGTGGGCCTGGACGCGCAGCGGGTGCATGCCGCCGCCTCGCCGGCCGAGGCCGCCCGCGACGCCGAGTGCGTCATCACCATGCTGCCCGCGCCGCAGCACGTCGAGGCGGTGCTGTGCGGCACACCCGAAGACCCCAGCCGCGGTGTCCTCTCCAGCGTGCCGCGCGGCGTGCCCCTCATCGACTGCAGCACCATCGACCCGGCCACCGTGCAGCGCCTGGCCCAGCTGGCCGCGGCGCAAGGCAACCCGCTGGCCGATGCGCCGGTGTCGGGCGGCACGGGCGGCGCGGCCGCCGGCACGCTGACCTTCATGGTGGGCGCCACGCCCGACCTGTTCGCGCAGGTCCAGCCGGTGCTGCAGGGCATGGGCCAGCACATCGTGCACTGCGGCGCCACCGGCACGGGCCAGGTCGCCAAGATCTGCAACAACCTCCTGCTGGCCATCTCCATGATCGGCGTGGCCGAGGCCATGAGCCTGGGCGCGGCACTCGGCATCGACCCGCAGGTGCTGGCCGGCATCGTCAACACCTCCTCGGGCCGCTGCTGGAGCGCCGACACCTACAACCCTTACCCCGGCGTGCTGCCGAACGCGCCCGCCTCGCGCGGCTACAGCGGCGGCTTCGGCGTGGACCTCATGCGCAAGGACCTGGGCCTGGCCAACGACGCCGCCCGCCAGGTGCACCAGCCCCTGCCGCTGGGCGCGCAGGCCTTGCAGCTCTATGAGCTGTGGAGCCGCCAGGGCCACGGCCAGCTCGATTTTTCGTCCATCATCTTGCTGTTGCAGGGCCAGCGCCCCGCCTGAGCTTTCGACCCCATCGCACCCTTGATTTTGAGAGACCGACCATGATCGACCTGCGCCTCGATGGCAGCGTGGCCACTGTCACGCTGAACCGCCCGCCCGCCAACGCCTTCAGCCGCGACGGCCTGCTGCAGCTGCGCGACACCGTCCGCCAGCTCGAAGCCAACCCCGCCGTGCGCGCCCTGGTCATCACCGGCCAAGGCCCCAAGTTCTTCAGCGCCGGCGCCGACCTCCACACCTTCGCCAGTGGCGACAAGGCCGCCGCGCTGGACATGATCTCCGCCTTCGGCCAGGCCTTCGAGACGCTGGCCAACACGCCCCTGGTCACCGTGGCCGCGCTGAACGGCTACGCCATGGGTGGCGGCCTGGAGTGCGCCCTGGCTTGCGACATCCGCATCGCCGAAGCGCACGCGCAGATGGCCTTGCCCGAAGCCGGTGTGGGCCTGCTGCCCGGTGGCACCGGCACGCAGACGCTGGCCTGGCTGGTCGGCGAAGGCTGGGCCAAGCGCATGGTGCTGACCGGTGAGCGCGTGGACGCCGCCACGGCGCTGCGCATCGGCCTGGTCGAAGAGGTGGTGCCGGGCGAAGCAGGCCAAGGCCTGGCCCTGGCCAAGGCGCTGGAGATCGCGCAACGCGTGGGCAAGCAAAGCCCCGACAGCGTGCGTGCCTGCAAGCAGCTCATCCACGCCGCGCGCAACGGCGTGCCCCGCGGGGCCGCGCTGGCGCAGGAGCGCGAAGCCTTCGTCGAGCTGTTCAACGGAGCCAACCAGCGCGAAGGCGTCAACGCCTTCCTGGAAAAGCGCGCGCCGACCTGGCAATGAGGGCCGCCATGAGGCCCCTGACGATCCAGCCCCCCAGGGAGGCGCCATGCTGTGGCAAGCCCTGAGCTCGGTGCGCGACCTGGGCCGACTGGAGACCATCGCGTCCGTGCTGATCCGCCATGGCTTTGGCGACCTGGTGCGGCGCATGGGCCTGGCCGATGCCCTGGAGAAGGCCGGCCACGCCCTGCACTGGGACGACGCCCAGGCCTACGCCCACATGCCCCCGCCGCAGCGCGTGCGCCGCGCGCTGGAAGACCTCGGCCCGACCTTCGTCAAGCTCGGCCAGATCCTCTCCACCCGGGTGGACCAGTTCGAGCCCGACTGGATCGCCGAATTCAGCCAGCTGCAAGACCACGCCCCCGCTTGCGCCTGGGCCGAGGTGCACGCCCAGCTCTGCGAGGACCTGGGCGCGCCGCCTGAAACCGCCTTCGCGCACTTCGACCCCGAGCCCCTGGCCGCGGGCTCCATCGCGCAGGTGCACCGCGCGCGCCTGGCCGATGGCACCGAGGTGGTCGTCAAGGTGCGCCGCCCGGGCATCGTGCCCCTGGTGGACGCCGACCTGCGCTGGCTGGCCCGCCTGGCCGAGATGGCCGAAGCCGACAGCCCCGAGCTGCGCGCCTTCCGCCCGCGCGAGGTGGTCAAGCAGTTCGCGCGCTCGCTGAGGCGCGAGCTGGACCTGTCCACCGAAGGCCGCCAGGCCGAGCGCATCGCCGCCAATTTCACGCACTACCGCGATGGCGATTCGCCCGCGCCCATCGAGGGCGTGGTGCCCGAGCCGCCCATCGTCATCCCGCGCATCCACTGGCCCTGGACCCGCGAGCGCGTCTGCGTGCAGGACTTCGTGGCAGGCCTGTCAGGCCACGACATGGCGGCCCTCACCGCCGCCGGCCTGGACCGCCAGCGCCTGGCCCGACGCGGCGCCAGCGCCGTGCTGAAGATGATCGTGGAAGACGGCCTCTTCCACGCCGACCCGCACGCCGGCAACGTCTTCTACCTGCCGGGCGACCGCATCGCCTTCATCGATTTCGGCATGGTCGGGCGCCTCACCCCGCGCCGGCGCGACCAGCTCATCCGCCTGCTGCTGGGCCTGGTGCAGCGCGACGCGCACACCGTGGCCGACGTGATGCTGGACTGGGCCGGTGAAGACCCGCAGGACGCCGTCACCGACGAGGACGG
The DNA here is from genome assembly GCA_023266355.1 of Aquabacterium sp. Taxonomy (GTDB): domain Bacteria; phylum Pseudomonadota; class Gammaproteobacteria; order Burkholderiales; family Burkholderiaceae_C; genus Aquabacterium. The sequence continues at coordinate 194,948 of JAHFQM010000007.1, read as the reverse complement.
CCTGGTCGGCGACCTCGAAGCCTTCGTGGACCAGTACCACGGCCTGACGCTGCAGCAAATCAAGCTGCCGGCCATGCTGTCGGAGATGGTCGGCATCCTGCGCCTGCACCACCTCAGCCTGCCGCCCGACCTGTCGCTGCTGTTCAAGGCCTTCGTCACCCTGGAAGGCATGGGCCGCGAGCTGGACCCGGCCTTCAACATGGTCGATGTGGCCCTGCCGCTGCTGAAGGCGGCCATGCGCAAGCGCTACGCCCCCAAGGCCTTGCTGCAGCGCGGCTGGCGCTCGGTGGACGAGGCCCTGTCCCTGCTGGGCGGGCTGCCGCAGGACCTCTCCCGCCTCGTCAAGGCCGCGCGCCGCGGCCGGCTGGAGATCCACATCGACATCGCCAACCTGACGCGCGTGGGCCACCTGCTGGAGTCCGCCATGAACCGCCTCGTGGTCGGCCTGGTGGTGGCGGCGCTCATCGTCGGCTCGTCCATCGTCATGACGGTGCAGGGCGGACCCACGCTGTGGGGCTTGCCCCTCTTCGGCCTGCTGGGCTTCGTCGCCGCGCTGCTGGGCAGCCTGTGGCTTGTGGGCTCGATTGCCCGCAGCAACCGGCGCGAGTGAGTTGGAGTTTGCGCTGAGCGAACCCGGCCATGCGACTCAAAGACAACGTTGTATTTAATGATTTGTGTGACTTGTCACGTCAACCGCAATGTTTGCGCCCTTCTCAGTTCGGTCAATCACCGCCGAAGGGTCAAACCTAGCACCCTGACCATCTGACTTGATAAATGACCAAACCAAAATTCCACCGAATAATGGAAACACGTAGACGATTGTGATTTGAGCGATTTTCTGATTTCTCGAGAAAGAAGCCGCCCTCAGCACCAACCAGCTGACATAAGCATCAAAAATTGCCAATGCAATCACAATTGTGAGGAGCACAACGTTTTCCACGGCCATAAATCCCCCCTATCAAATCAAGGTGACGGAGACACAAATGGGCCAGCAGCGCAGACTTTATAGCAGCCTGGATTGCTTCCCGATGGCACGCCGACTAATGGCGGAGGCTTACACTCTCCCCCATTGCCGCCACCATTTGGACACACGGTACGACACCATGGCGCACTGCTTGGGAAATGTGTTTTCAAGAACGCTTGAAAATCCATATACTGCCCGCCTGTCTTTTCCAAATCAGATAGTATCTTCATCGTAGCATCAACTCTCGACTGAGTTGATGGCGTCACACTTGGCGGCAGATACAGGGTCGGTGGCGCGCCAATACGTGGCGCCGATTGCAAACCTTCAGAATCTGTGTGGCTGATCGGATTTCCCTGCACGTATGCATATGGATTCAATCCCCCCTGTGCCCCAATCGGATCAGGCTGCGTGTACCGCCCCACTTGCGGATCGTAGTAGCGATGCCAGTTGTAGTGCAAGCCGCTCTCGGCATCAAAGTACTGCCCGGGAAAGCGCAGGTTGATGGTGGTCTTGATGCCGTCGCCGTCCGGGTCTTCGTTGGGCGCGGTGCTGCCGAAGGCGTCGCTGGTCCATGTCCACACAACCTTGCCCGTGCTGTCGGTGCCCCTGCGCGGGGTGTTGAGGTGATCCACCTCCAAATAGACGATGCGCTGGCTGCTGGCCGTGTCATGGAAGATGACGGCGGCGGGTGTTTCATCCCTCCACACATAGGTCACCAGGGCCTGGCCTGCGCGCGGGCCTGAGCCCGCGATCTCCTGGAACAGGTGGCCGTTGGGGTCGTGGATGTACAGGGTGATGGCCGGGGTGCCGGCGGGTGGGTTGGCCAGGGTTTTCTGACCGCGCAGGCCCAGGTGATCGTAAAGATAGCTGGCCACAAGCACATTGTTGATGCGCACGCTGGCCAGTTGATTGGCCGCGTCGTACACCAGTTTGCGCGCAATGAGCTTGCCGTTGAGGCGCACCAGTTCCAGAACCACATTGCCCGCGGCGTCGTAGGTCACGGTCGCCCCCGTGCGGGTTTGCAAGCGATTGCTGCCGTCCTTGACGGTGTAGCTGCTACGGCCATCGCCGGTGCGGTTGCCGTTGGCGTCGTAGGTGATGCTTTGGTTGACTGGGCCGGTTTCTGCCTTGAGGCGGTCGAGCACGTCGTACTGGTAGGTGGCCGCATTGCCATCCCGGGTGATGCCTTGCACGTTACCTCGTGCGTCGTGGGTGAAGGTCTCCGTCGAGGAAGCAGCGGCTTGTGCTTGCGCAGATGTTGGCTGCAAGACCGCGGCGCCGAACATGGTCAGGCAAACCAACATCAGAGGGCCGTGAAGCGCTTTGGCGCGTTTGCGCAACGTGGCCATGAGGCCAGCCCCCAGACTCAACAGCGCCCATGCGGGGATGGGCACATCGCCATCGTCGTTGCTGCTGCTGCTTGTGGTCAGGCTGGTGCTGGTGGCCGCTGGCTTGCTGCGGCTGCCACTGCTCAGGCCTGAGCCCATGTCGAAGTCCCGGTCGAAAACACGCTGGTTGCCGAAGGTGCTGCGGTCGGCTTCGCCTGTGGCCTGGTAGGTGGTTTCGCTCACCACCACGGCCGCCTGGCCGTTGAGCAAGCCCAGCACCTGGCTGGCACGGCCTTCGGCATCGCGCCCCAGGGCCACGCTCTGGTTGCCCACGCCGACGCTAGCGCTCAGGCGGTCTTCGCCGTCGTAGCCCCATTGGCTCGCCACCTGCTGCGCACTGTTGCTGTCCAAGGCCGCAAAGCGTTGCGCCTGGCCTGTGATGTTGCCGAAGGCGTCGTACGACAGGGCGCGTGTGCCCAGGACCGTGCTGATCTGGCACAGGCGGCCCTGGCCGTTGGCGCACATCAAGGGGGCACCCGAGGGGCTGCTGTCCCAGCGCCAGCTTTGGTTCAGGCTGGCATCGGCGCCCGTGCCTGCGTACTGGATGGCGGTGAGGCGGTTGAGGGCATCGAACTGCTGGGTCTGGGTGATGCCGCGCGTGTCGCTGCGTTGAGTGAGGTTGCCAGCGGTGTCGTAGGTTTGGGTGATGGTGCCGGCATCGCTGACTTCCAGCAGCACCTGACCGAAGCCGTCGCGCTGGTAGGTCCAGCCCGCACCGTTGGGCGCATTCAGCGCCTGAAGAGCATCGTTGGCCTTGGGTACGAGGGTCGTGGGCTTGGTGCTGCCGTTCAGAGCGTCCTCGATGCGGGTGAGTTGATCCAGCGCGTTGTAGCGGCGCACGTCGGTGGGCGAGACAGTGTCGCCATACGCGGCCACAGCCGGACGCTGGGTGCTTGTGAGGTTGCCCCGGGCGTCATAACCAAGTTCGGTGATGGCGTCTTGCCCGTTGATCTGACGGATGTTTTTCCACAGGCGGTTGAGGTTGTCAAACTCGCGGCGGATGAGTTGTGCAGTGCTGCCGTCAGCGTTCTTCCATTCCTCGCGGGTGGTGTTGCCGCTGTTGTCCAGGGCATAGCTGACGCTTTCACCGCTGGCGCTGCGCATGCCGATGAGACGGTGGGCATCGTCGTACTGGAAGGTGTAACGGCGGCCAGTGGTAGCCCCTGCCTGGCCTGCACTGGTGCTGACCACGCCGCCCGGCAGGCCGACTTCGTCCAGCAAGCCACGTGGGTCGTAGTGATAAGTGGCGGTGCGGGTCGCAGCGCCGCTCGCGCTGAGGCTGCGGCTGGTGAGGAAACCGCGGGGTGAGTAGGTGTAGGTGGTGCTCAGGCCATTGGCATCGCTCATGGCCAGCAAACGGCCGGCCTTGTCGTACTGGCTGTAGGTGGTGACTTGGCCCAGGGCGTTGGTGATCGCCTGGAGATCTCCCATGGTGTGGCCCACGGCGTGGGGGTCGGCACCGGTGAAGCTGGTGTCAGGCCAGTACGTGTAGGTGGTGGTGTCGGCCACGTCGGTGCGGGGGCCGTCTTCGCTCAGCACCTGACCGTACTGGTTGTAGGTGTAGGTCCAGGTGCGGGTGTCGGGCGTGGTGTTGCCGCTCACGCCGTGGCCCACGGTGGCGGAAAAGCCCAATGCACCCGTTGCGTCGGTGGTGGCTTGCTCCACGCGCTTGCACAGCACCACGATGGGTTTGCCATCGGGCAAGGCGGCCACGCTGGTGGCGCCGTACGTGGGACTGGTGCAGCTGACCGGTGTGCCTCCGTTGAAGGGGTCGGGCTGGCCGTTGTAGACCCAGGTGGTGCGTTTGTTGGGTTCGGCCTGCTTGGTCTTGAACGCCCAGTCGGGGTGCCACTGGGTGCTGACCTTGCGGCTGCCGGTGGGCAGGGCCGAGCCATCGGGGGTGACGGTTGCGCAGTCGCTGCCACCGCTGCCGCCGCTCAGGCCTTCGACGCGAACTTTCTCCAGGTTGGCCGCACCATTGGCAGCCGTCGTGCTGACGTAACAGGTCCGGTGGCCGTTGAAGTCGTCCTCGCTGGCCTTGTTGCCATTGGCGTCGTAGGTGAAAGCGCTGCTGGCTGCTGTACAGCCGGCACCGGCAGGTTGTGACATGGACGAAAGAAGCACGCTGGCGGGGGTGCCGCCGCCGCCTTGCACGACGCTTGTGAGTTCAACCACCGCACCGTTTGGCTGCGTCACTCGCACGCCCGTCGGTGCGGAGGCTTCCACAATCCGACGTGTGACCTGCTGCCCGGCCCTCTGGGTTTGCAGCGTGCGCATTGCCCGAGAGGGTGGTGTGGCGTATGCAGTTGAATATCCAGTTGACAAGCCAGCATATTTTGAACCGATGGCATTGCCGTCTCCGTCATAGGAAATGGATGCGTAGACGGATCCGCTTTCATCGACCACAGATGTCAACAGGCTGGGTTTGCTTCTTGACACTGCCTGGTAGCGAAAATCAATGAAACCGCCATCTGGCCAGATGATTTTTCGCACCGAATCGTCAACGCCGTATTGAAGGGCAGTCTCGTGGCCATCAGGTGCGGTGATTTTTTCAAGCAAGCCCGATAATTCAGAATCGACGTAGGTCAACGCAATGGTTCTGCCGTAATCATCCGAAAAGGAAGAAGGCAGAGGTTGCCCTTGCCTGGACACGTTCGCTGAATTGTATTGCGCTGAAAGCTTTTCGCCGCTGGCGCTGACTTCGCTCAAAAACTGCCCCGAAGGCGAGTAAACGGCAATGCTGTTGTTGGCGATGTTGCTGATGAGGATCTGCCCATCCGAGGCATTTTTTGCACTCAAATGCCTGGCATTGCTGCCCCAGACACCCCCATCGGCAGCGTAGAAATTGACAAACCCACCCTGATTTGTTTCAAGGTACAGATTGCTTGCTGCGAGGTAGGCAGACTTTGGCAGGTTCACACTCCAGCCAGCCCCCATGTAAGACGCTTGAGATACTGCACCGTTGAACTGAACCGGCTGCGCGCGCAGGCTGTTGTAGGCCAGGTAGAGTGATCTGCGCCCCAGTTTCAAGTCGAGGTTTTGGGTGAAGCGCTCAGACCCATCCAGGGGATAGATGGGTTTGCCAAAGCCTGGGCTGGATTGACAGTCTTGCTCAGGAGGCTCCTCGGCGGAAACGGGCTCGCAGATGAGTTCATCGTCTGTGGATGATGCAGACTTGATGTGGCCTTCGGCGCACATTTTGCAGGCTACTTCCACAGGGCTTCTGATGCCTAAATTAAAAGAAATAGGCATTACCACCGGATCTCTGATTATCTCCCTGTTACACACCAGAGTAGGTGGATAAATATATGCCCCAAATTTGGATACCCAAATCTCGATGCTTGATTTGAAATACTCCGACCTCACCCCGCCATCGATAGTAAATCCGTAAAATTCTATATCATCAGATGATATATCAATATGCGTTCTAAACAAGCTCGCATCGGCAAAGCAATTTGAGATTATTTCATCCCGGATTTGCTTCTTTCTCGCATTAAATTCAGTTCTGAATTTTACAAAGAAAGCTGCAACATCAGGGCGGCTATCCGGCTGATTCTCAACATAAAAAACCTTACAGCCCTTACCAAGACTCGGGCAGTAAGCATCGCCATTCTCATCTGGATAATAAATATTCGATTCATATTTTTTATATGGCTCAGAAATCTCACAACGATCATAAAACGTAGGCTCACAAACCAGCGACGTTTCCGTAGAAGCTTTTGACTTCTTGTACCCCGGCATGCATTTTTGACATGCTGCCCGTGATTCCTCAGCAAACCACACCGGCACATCAGACTGCCCTGCGCCAACAATCACTGGATTTTGAAATTGCTTCTGAAAGCCAAACAAATCCGTTTGAACGTGCTTTTCCTTGTCTGTGCTGCTGCCTGTCATGCCAGTGATGGACCCCTGTATTTGCGGCGCGGCACCCTGCGTTGACGCATTGATCAACGCAAGCCATTCGTTGTACAAATTCTCATACCTTTGCACGGCTTGCTGAGGGTTTTTGGAGATGCAATACCCACCTCCCTTCAGACCAGCCTGGTCACAAACGTCCGCATCAACGTTGACGGCCGAACCAATTCGGCATACGTCATATTGCTGCGCCAAAGCAGCATTGACAAACAAAGCGGCGCACATGACCAAGCATCGCCTGATCGATAGGTTGAATCGCATTTTCCGGCCCCTGATTGATTTGCGCATTGAGCTGCGCATTTATGAAGGGCAGTCTCACACGCACGAATGACAGTTGCGTGTCATGCATGGGTGCTGAATATCTTTCGGCGGGCATGACCCATATTGAAATGTCGGCAGCCCAATAACCTTCTGATTGGTGCGGGAATATCAACGTAACCCGGCACTCAGGCCTCGAACATCAGGTCAACCGCGCTCGGCGTGCCAATTGCTCGGCTGCTCCAGCCCTGAACCGCACCAAAGTGCCTCACGGCCCCGCGCTTGGCCCCGTCGTCCTCTCCACCCAAGGTCACAACGCCAGGTTTCCGCTGCCAAGCCTCGTGCGCCGGGTTCGCTCTCTCGCGCTTTGCCTTGCGGGCTTCGGCTTTGGGCGCCTCAGAGCGGTGCGCCACCCATCCCGGGCCATGCGCCGCCCGTTGTGACCCGCGCGCCACCCACTGCGGGTGGCGCGCCGCCGAATCTGGTCCGCCGGTCGGGTTGCGAGCTTGGACCGATCACACGCACGCGCCTTGCGCGCCGCCCCCAAGCAGCGGCGCACGACGCCAAACAGGCGGCGGCTGGCTCAGATTGACTTGCGCGCCAGGCTCACCGGCCTGACACGCCACTCACAGCGGGCGGCGGCCCGCACAGAACGGCTTGCGCACGGCTCGGTGGGTGCAGCGCGTGGCTCAACGCCGCACCGCAGCGGCAGACGCGCCGGGTGGCAGCGGCACCGGCCAGGGCGTGCCGTCCACATCGGTGCGCACGGCCTCGGTGTGCCACTGGCGCACGCCCTCGCGGCCCACGGTCATGAACAGCATCCAGCCGGTGCGGTTGTCCAGGCTGCTGAAGCCGTCGAAGACGAAGTTGCCCAGGCTGTAGACGATGGGTTTGCCGCGGTAGGTCTCGGTGTCCTGCACCACGTGCGGGTGCGTGCCGACCACGGCATCGGCGCCCGCGTCGATCATCAGCCGCGCGAGCTGGCGCTGGCGGGCGTTGGCCAGGGGTTCGTGCTCCTGGCCCCAATGCATGAAGGGGATGACGATGTCGGCGCCGTGCACGCTGCGCGCGCGGCGGATGTCATCGACCACCTGCTCGTCTTCGCTCCAGGCCACGCCGGGATGGTCGTGGCCGGCCTCGAAGTGGCGCGGGAAGAACTCGTCGTAGCCCAGCAGCGCGATCTTGAGGCCGTCGCGCACGATGAGGTGCGGCGCGTGTGCCGAGGCCAGGTCGCGGCCACCGCCGATGTGCGGCAGGCCGGCGGCGTGCAGGCGCTGCAGCATCTCGGCGAAGGCCGCGCGGCCGAAATCGCCCGAGTGGTTGTTGGCCACGGACACCACATCGACGTGCCGCTTGAGCACGCCCAGCACGCGCGGGTGGGCGAGGAAGGTCCAGGGCTTGTCGAAGGCCTTGCCCGTGCTGGCCACCACGCACTCCAGGTTGGCGATGCGCACATCGGCCTGCTTCAGCCGCGCAGCCACCGGCGCGAAGGGGTCGCCACCGCGCGCGATCAGGCGGCCCGGCCCGTCGGCCAGCATCACATCGCCCAGGAAGACGAGGCGCACGGCGGGGCTGGCATCGGGGCTGGAAGCGTCCGGCATCTGCGCCGGCTGCGGGGGTGCTGGGATGTGTGCTTGAGTCTGCGCTTGGGTTGGCGGCTGGCTTGGCACGGCCGCCGCGCCATCGTCCTGGCGCAAGGCACAGCCATAGACCAGCTCGCGGCCCAGCACGCTGGAATGCACGTGCTGCCAGCCCGTCAAGGCCGGCACCTGCGTGCCCGTGGCGAACGGGGGCGACAGGCGCTGCTGGTGGACCAGCGCCGGCGCGCCCTCGGCTTCGAGGTCGTAGGCGTAGAGGCTGACTTGCGTGATGCGGTCGGATGTGTGCCCTGGTGTGCCGCGTGCCACGGCCTTGAAGGCGAAGCGCTGGCCGATGTCCACGCTCGGCACGCGCAAAGGCTCGTCCGTGGGGCGGGCGTCCACCTGCCAGGTCTGGCTGGCGTAGCGCACCTCGCAGTGCACGTGCTCTGCGGCCGAGGCCGAGCTTGGCGCCACAGCACACGTCCACGACAAAGCCGCGGCAAGCGCCACCGCCCATCCCTTGCCCGCTCGACCCACCGTGCCACCTGCCGCCATGCCATCCCCCGTTTGCCCGCGCCACATGCGGCCTGTCAGCAGCCCACATGAAAAAAGGGCCCGCCACGCATGACGGACCCTCCGCAGTTTGCCACCGGGCGGGCGACCCAGGCCCGGTGGCGCGTGCCCCTCAGCGCCCAGGGAGCGGCAAGGGAGCGACCCAGGCTTCAGCGCTGCGCCATGCGCGCCATCGCCTGCTCGCCAGCCAGCGCGCCGATGCCGGCACCCGTGCCCTGTGCCTTGCCAGCGCCGGTCCCCAGCGCCTTGCCTGTGCATTGGCCGAACACGTAGTCGGCCTCGTTCACCTTGCGGGTCTCCAGCCAGTAGCGCCAGGTGCTCTTGGGCCAGATGGCGAAGTTGATGCCGTCGGCCGTCTGGTACCAGCTCTTGCAACCGGAGCTCCACACCGTGCCCTGCAGGGCCTGCGTCATCTCGCCCAGGAAGCGCGTCATGGCCTCGGGCTTGACGTCGATGTAGTCCGCGCCCTTTTGCTTGACCAGCTTCATGCACTCGATGATGTAGTTCACCTGCGCCTCGATCATGAAGATGATGGAGTTGTGGCCCAGGCCCGTGTGCGGCCCCACCAGCTGGTACATGTTGGGGTAGTTGGCCGTGGTGATGCCGTAGTAGCTGGTCGGGCTGACCTTCCAGTCCTCCTGCACCGTGTGGCCGCGCAGGCCGCGCAGCTCGAAGCTCTTCATGTAGATGCGCGGGTCCACGACGAAGCCCGTGCCCAGGATGATGCAGTCCAGCTTGCGCGCCTTGCCGTCCTTCGTGACGATGCCGTCGGGCGTGATCTCGCGCACGGCGTCGGTCACCAGCTCCACATTGGGGCGGTTGAAGGCCGGGTACCACTTGTTGGAGATCAGGATGCGCTTGCAACCCAGGGTGTAGTCGGGCGTGAGCTTCTTCACCAGCGCCGGGTCCTTCACCTGGTAGCTGATGAATTTCTTCAGCGCGGCTTCACCGATCTTGGCCATCCAGGGATTGAGGATGGGCCACAGGCGGGACTCGTTGGTCCAGTAGCAGCGCCAGCGGTGCAGGGTGCGCGTGAAGGGCAGGGCCTTGAAGAGGAACTTGCGCAGGCCGGAGTAGCTGCGCTCGTCGCGCGGGATGACCCAGGCCGGCGTGCGCTGGAAGACGTGCAGCTGCTTCACATCGGGCGCGATCTCCGGCACGTACTGGATGGCCGAGCCGCCCGTGCCGATCGAGGCCACGCGCTTGCCCTTGAGGTCGTAGCCGTGGTCCCACTGGGCCGAGTGCATGACCTTGCCTTGGAAGTCTTTCAGGCCGGGGATGTCGGGGATGGCCGGCACGTGCAGCGGGCCCGAAGCCAGCACCCAGTGGCGCGCCATGATGGTTTCGCCACCGGCGGTCTTGATGACCCAGCGGCCCGTGCCCTCGTTGAACACAGCGCTCACCACTTCCTGGTTGAAGTGGATGTGCGGGCGCAGGTTGTGCTTCTTGACCGTGTCCAGGATGTACTGCTGGATCTCGTGCCAGGGCGCGTAGCGCTTGGTCCAGTCGGACTTGGTCTCGAAGGAGTACGAGTACATGTGCGACTGCACGTCGCAGGCGGCACCGGGGTAGTGGTTGTCGCGCCAGGCGCCGCCGACCTCCTTGGCCTTCTCCAGGATGAGGAAGTCGTGGATGCCGTTCTTTTGCAGCTGGATGGCCATGCACAGGCCGCCGAAACCGGCGCCCGCGATGGCGACTTCGACTTCGCGCACGGTCGTGGAAGGGGTGATGGGATCGCTCATGTCGGCACCTGTTTGTTCGAGGTTGAGGGGTGCGCCGCCTGTGTGAACCTGGCCAGATGCCGGTTCGGCGGCTTGTCTCCGTGTGCCCCCATGGTGCGGACCGACGCCCAGGCGCACCATGTTAGATTCGCCCAATGATTGATCGTTTCGGCCAGATCGGGGGACGAACACGCCCTCCCAGCCCCTCCGACCGGGTCAGATTGACCTGCATCAAATGAGCACACGCTCCATCCTCGGCCTCATCTACCTGGTGCAGGGCCTGCAGCAACTCGGCGAAGACCCACAGCCCGTGCTGGCCCGCCACGGCCTGAGCCTGGACCGGCTCGACCCCACCACGCGCATCGACCGCAGCCGCGAGTTGCGCATCTACGCCGACCTGGCCGAGGCCATCCGCGACCCGCTGGTCGGCCTCAAGCTCGGCGGCTTCTACGGCCTGGCCGGCTACGGACCCCTGGTGATGCTGCTGATGACCTGCGGCACCGCCTACGACGCCCTGCAGACCGGCATCCGCTACCAGCGCCTGACCTACATCTTCGGCACCCTGAGCTTCGAGCCCGGCGAACAGCTCAGCGCCCTGGTGCTCACGCCGATGGCGATGGAGGCGCGCGCTTTCCGCTTCCGCGTCGATGGCGAGGTCTCGGGCACCTACAAGCTGGTGCGCGACATGCAGGTCTCGCTGGGCCTGGACATCCACGCCGAGCGCATCGACATGCCCTACCCGCGCCCGCCCGAAGCCGCCGCTTACGAGCAGTACTTCGGCTGCCCGGTGAGCTTTGGCCACGCCCAGGCGCGTTTCTGGATCCGCAACGAACACCTGCGCCTGCGCCTGCCCTCGGCCGACCCCAACGCGCACGGCATGTACCGCGCCATGTGCGACCAGCAGCTCGTGGCCCAGCAGACCAGCACCGAGACCCTCGCCGACCGCGTGCTCACCCACCTCGGCCTGTTCAGCGGCAGCTACCCGAACGCCGAAGAGGTGGCGCAGTCGCTCGGGCTGTCGGAACGCACCCTGCGCCGCCAACTCAGCGAGGCAGGGCACAACTTCCGCGACCTGCTGGCCCAGGCCCGCTACGCCAAGGCGCAGCACCTGCTGAAACACACCGCGCTGTCCACCGAAGCCATCGCCCAGCAGCTGGGCTACGCCGAATCGGCCGCCTTCATCCACGCCTTCCAGCGCTGGGCGGGCATGACGCCTTCCACGTTTCGGGGGCGCTAGCACCACCATCGCGCGACCCAAGCGCGCACAGACCCCGCCGCGTCATCACCACACGCCTACAATCGCGGGCCTTGTTTCTCGACCTGCTCCGGCCGGCCCCTGCACCCCATGTCCTTCTGCGCCATCGACTTCGGCACCTCCAACTCGGCCATCGCCATCCCCACAGCGGGAGAGGCGGGCTCGGCTGGCATGCGCCTGGTCCCGCTGGAAGGCGCGCACCTGACCATGCCCACGGCGGTGTTCTACGCCACCGACGCCGACGACCAGCCGCCTGCCGCCCGCCCCGGCCCCACCGCGGACGACCCGCTGCCGCGCTGCTTCGGCCGTGCCGCCGTGCAGGCCTACGTCGATGGCTACGAAGGCCGCCTGATGCGCTCCATGAAGAGCGTGCTGGGCACCGCCCTGGTGGACCAGACCACCGAGGTCGGCCAGGGCCTGGGCGTGAAGTACCTCGACATCGTCACCGGCTACCTGCGCCACCTGCGCCAGCAGGCCGAGGCCGCCGGCGGCCAGGCGCTGAACCAGGTCGTGCTGGGCCGCCCGGTGTACTTCGTCGATGACGACGTGGTGCGCGATGCCGCCGCGCAGGCCTCGCTGGAGGCCGCCGCCCGCGCCGTGGGCTTCAGCGACATCGCCTTCCAGTTCGAGCCCATCGCCGCGGCCTTCGACTTCGAGCAGCACTGCACGCAGGAAGAGCACGTGCTGGTGGCCGACATCGGCGGCGGCACCTCCGACTTCTCGGTGGTGCGCGTGGGCCCTCAGCGCGCCACCCGCACCGAGCGCCGCGACGACATCCTGGCCAACCACGGCATCCACATCGCCGGCACCGACTTCGACCGCCACATCTCGCTGGCGCGCATCATGCCGCTGCTGGGCCTGGGCGCCTTCGGCCCCAGCGTGCTCGGCCAGCCGCCACGCCCGGTGCCCAGCCGCGTGTACTTCGACCTCACCACCTGGCACCTGATCAACACCGTGTACCAGCCCTCGCGCGTCAGCGAGCTGCGCAACATGGCCGATTTCTACGGTGACCCGGCCCACCACCGCCGCCTGATGAAGGTCGTGCAGGACCGCCTGGGCCACGCCCTGGTGGGCCGCGCCGAGGCCGCGAAAATCGCCGTGGCCGACGGTGGCCACACCGACATCGACCTGGCCCTGGTGGAAGCCGGCCTGCACAACGGCCTGGACGCCGAGCAGGCCGCGCGCGCGCTGGAAGCCGACGTGGAGCGCATCACCCTGTGCGCCCTGGACACGGTGCGCCTGGCCGGCCTCAAGCCGGGGCAACTGGGCGCGCTGTACTTCACCGGCGGCTCGACCGGCCTGACCTTGCTGACCGACGCCCTGCAAGCCGCCTTCCCCGGCGCCCGCGCGGTGCGGGGCGACCGCCTGGCCTCGGTGGCCACCGGCCTGGGGCTGTACGCCGGGCGCTTGTTCAAGGACTGACCGGGGGCTGACCGGCCCTTCAGACCGTCAGCACGATCTTGCCCACGTGGCCGCGGCCTTCCATGAGGCGGTGGGCCTCGGCGGCCTGGTCGAGCGGGAAGGTCTGGCACACATGCGGCACGCAACGCCCGGCCGACAGCACCGGCCAGACGTGCTCGCGCAGGCCCTGGGCGATGGCGGCTTTCTCCGGTGCCGTGCGCGCGCGCAGGGTCGAGCCCGTGACCACCAGGCGCTTGAGCAAAATCGGCATCAGGTTGAAGCCCTCGACCTGCACCCCGCCCATGAAGCCGATCAGCAGCAGGCGGCCGTCGCGCGTGAGGGCGCCGAGGTTGCGCTCGAAGTGCGAGGCGCCCATGATGTCCAGGACGATGTCCACGCCGCGCCCGCCGCTCCAGGCCATCACCTGGGGCAGGAAGTCGCCGCTGCGGTGGTCGATGCTGAGCTCGGCGCCGAAGCGCTGCGCCCACTCGCCCTTCTCGGGGCCACCGTCGGTGGAGATGGCCTTCAAGCCGAATTCGCGCGCCAGCATGAGCGCGGTGGAACCGATGCCGCTGGTGCCGCCATGCACCAGCAGGGTTTCGCCGGCGCGGGCGCGCCCGGTCTGGAAGAGGTTGGCCCAGACGGTGAAAAAGGTTTCAGGCAGGGCCGCGGCCTGCGCAGCGCTCAGGCCCGCGGGCTGGGGCAGCAGTTGGGTGACCGGCACCAGGCAGTACTCGGCGTAGCCACCGCCTTCGGTGAGGCCACAGACGGCATCGCCAAGCTGGAATGCCGCCACACCATCACCCACACCATCACCCAGGGCCACCACCGTGCCCGCCACCTCCAGGCCCGGCGTCGGGTTCACGCCCGGGGGCATGGGGTAGAGGCCACGGCGCTGCAGCACGTCCGGGCGGTTCACGCCCGCGGCGGCCACTTTCACCAGCACCTCGCCCGCTCGGGGCACGGGCAGCGGCACCTGGCGCGGCTGCAGCACCTCGGGGCCGCCCGGCTGGGCGATGGCGACCTCGGTCATCGACGTGGGAAGGGAGGGAAGGGCGGTGGACGTCATGCGGCGGGCTCTCCTGTGAGGCGCCCATTGTGTGCCCGCGGCTTTGGCCTGGTGGGCGTCCGGGTCAATGCCCGGTCAATGTCCGGCCAGGCTCAGTCCTCTTCCTGCTTGGTGCCGCACTCCGCATCGGCCGGGTTGACGTGGCAGCGGATGCGCTTGAGGATCTTCAAGCCGCGCTTGTCATACAGGCCCTGCTGCGTGAGCTGCATGCGGGATTCGCGCAGCAGCTGCGTGTAGCGCACGTTGTCCTGAGGCTCCAGGTCCATCCAGGCCTGCGGCGGCACGGAGGCATCGGCCCGGCGGATGAGTTGCATGACGCGGTCGAACTGGCCGGCCCAGAAGGTGCGCGCCTGGGCGCCGAAACCCGGCGGGAACTTGCTGTGCCGCACCACCATCTGGTAGGTCACCACCAGCAGCGGGAAGCGCGTGATGGCGCCCTTGCTGCCCAGGCCCTTGTGCAGCTCCAGCGGCAGGTAAGCCATGGTCGGCGCGGCCAGCATGTCCACCTGGCCGCTGTTGAACTTGAGGTGGAAGTCGGAGATGGTCGCCGGCACGGGGATGCCCTTGATGCGCTGGATCATGGCCGCCTGCGCCGGGTCGTAGGCCAGCGCAACGATGCGCTTGCCGGCCAGGGCCTCCACCGAGTTGATCTTGCGATCGACCATGAAGGGGTAGGCGACGCCGGCCGGCGCGATGCCCACCACCTCGTGCTCGCCCTGCACCATCAGCTTGGCGACCTGGGGCGAAGGCGCCGCGAAGGTGTGGATGAGCTTGCGCAGCACCTCGTAGGTGCCGGCGATGTCCACATTGCCGTTGCGCACGATGGTGGTGGCGCCCAGCGAGTCGGTCGAGGCCGCCACCGCGTTGAACTGGCGCGTGCGGAAGCCCGTGGCCAGCAGGCCGTCGCACTGCCCGGTGGTGTAGGCATTGAGCGCCTGCCCCTCGTCGTTGTAGCCCTTGAGTTCGAGCTCCACGCCCTCGCGCTGCATGGCCACGGCGAAGTCGCGCGCCAGGTTGAAGGCATCGCCCGAGGTGCCCAGGAAATCGAAGATGCAGACCTTGGTGGCGGCCTGGGCGGGCGCGGTGAGCGCGAGCACAGTGGCCATGGCGCTCACGGTGGTGGTCACGGCCAGGCGCAAACAACGGCGGAGTGTCATGGGCGGGGTCCCTGTCTTTGGATGTCGGTGAATGCCATCCGATTGTCGGACCGCATGCCGGCCACAACGGGCCTCATCCCCCATCGGCGTGACAGGGCTTTCCCCAGGTTGCCGCCGCCTCGGCGCCTCACAGCTTGGTCAGCCGCTCCAGCGCGCGCCCCAGCGTGTCGGCCGACTTGGCAAAACAGAAGCGGATGACGCCGTGGTCGCGCCCATCGGGGTAGAAGGCCGACACGGGGATGGCCGCCACGCCGTGCTCGCGGGTCAATCGCTCGGCGAAAGCGCGGTCGCCTTCGTCGCTGATGGCGGCGTACTTCACGCACTGGAAGTAAGTGCCTTCGCAAGGCAGCAACTCGAAACGCGAGCCGGCCAGGGCCTGGCGGAAGATGTCGCGCTTGCCCTGGTACAGCGCCAGCAGCTGGGCGTACCAGCCGGGCTTCTTCATGAACTCGGCCAGCGCCACCTGCGAGGGCGTGTGCACGGTGAAGACGATGAACTGGTGGGCCTTGCGGAACTCGGCCATCAGCTCGCGCGGGGCCAGGGCATAGGCCACCTTCCAGCCGGTGGCGTGGCAGGTCTTGCCGAAGCTGGAGACCACGATGCTGCGCTGAAGCAGCTCGGGGTGGCGCATCACGCTCTCATGGCGCACACCGTCGTAGACCATGTGCTCGTAGACCTCATCGGACAGCACGACGATGCCGGTGCCCTGCACGACGTCGGCCAGCGCGGCCACGTCATCGGCCGTCCAGACGCTGCCCGTGGGGTTGTGCGGGCTGTTGACGACGATCATGCGGGTGCGCGGCGTCACCAGCGCTTTCACCAAGGCCCAGTCGGGGCGGTAGGTTGGCGCCAGCAGCTCGGCGTAAACCACCCGCCCGCCCTGCAGTTCAACCGACGGCGCGTAGCTGTCGTAGGCCGGCGTGAAGACGATGACCTCGTCGCCCGGGTGCACCAGGGCCGCGATGGCCGTGAAGATGGCCTGCGTCGCGCCTGCCGTGACGGTGACCTCCGAGGCCACGTCGTACTGCGCGCCATAGAGCGCCTCGACCTTGGCCGCGATGGCCTCGCGCAGCACCGGCATGCCGGCCATGGGCGCGTACTGGTTGTGGCCGGCGCGCGCGGCCGCATCGAGCGCATCGAGCAACTCGGCGGGCGCGTCGAAGTCGGGGAAGCCCTGCGACAGGTTGATGGCGCCGCACTCCTGCGCCAGGGCCGACATCACCGTGAAGATGGTGGTGCCAACGGTGGGCAGGCGGGAATGCAAGGGGTGGGCAAAGCGGGGCATGCGCGCAGCATAGCCTTGCCACCGGCAGCGCCGTAACCACGTGTGGCAAGGGGTTGGGCAAGGGGCTGGGCACGGGCCGGTGCATGACCAGCGCGCAGGGGCGTGGCATGCTGAGCGCCATGCCACGCAGCCCCGGACAACCCCTCGCCCACCCCGCACGCCAGACCATGACACCCGCACCGCTGCAACGCGCCCTGGCCGCGCTGCTGTGTGCGGGCCTGGCGGCTTGCAGCACACCGACGGCAACGCCCAAGTCAGCATCCACGCCTTCGTCGGCACCTGCGGCCTCAGGGCCTGACACGGCCGCAGCCCCCTCCGGCAACGACACCGAGCCACAGCGCTTCGAACGCTGGCGTGCGCAGTTCCGCCTGCAAGCCCTGGCCGCCGGCATCACCGAAGCCACGCTGCGCGCCACCCTCGATGGGGCCGCCTTCCTGCCCCGCACCATCGCGCTGGACCGCAGCCAACCCGAGTTCACGCGCAGCACCTGGGACTACCTGGACAGCGCCGTGTCGGCCACGCGCGTGCGCAACGGCCAGGCCCAACTGGCCCGGGTGCGCCCCGAGGCCGATGCCGCCACCCGCCGCTTCGGCGTGCCCGGCCCCGTGCTGGTCGCCGTGTGGGGCATGGAGAGCAACTACGGCCAGAACTTCGGCGACGTGCCCGTGATCGATGCGCTGGCCACCCTGGCCTTCGAGGGCCGCCGCGAGGCCTGGGCGCGCGGCGAGCTGATGGCCGCGCTGAACATCGTCCAGCAAGGCGACATCGACGCGGCGCACATGATCGGCTCCTGGGCCGGCGCCATGGGCCAGACCCAGTTCATGCCCTCGGCCTTCCTGGCCCACGCGGTGGATGCCGACGGCGACGGTCGCCGCGACATCTGGCGCAGCCTGCCCGACGTGCTGGCCTCCACGGCCAACTACCTGCGCAAGGCCGGCTGGGTGGGCGACGAGGCCTGCGCCCCCGAGGTCACGCTGCCCGCCGACTTCCAGCCCGAGCGGGCCGACCCCGGCACCCGCCAGGACGCCGCGCAGTGGGCGGCCGAGGGCGTGCGTCTGGCTGGCGTGGCTGGGGCCGACGGCGCGCCGCTGCCCGCCATGGCCCAGGCCAGCATCCTGCAGCCCGCGGGCGTGCGTGGCCCGGCCTTCCTGGTGGGGCGCAACTTCCGCGCGGTGCTGCGCTACAACAACGCCACCAGCTACGCCTTGGGCGTGTGCCTGCTGGCCCAGCGCATCGCCGGCGGCCCCGAGTTGCAAGCGGCCTGGCCTCGGGACCAACGCGCCCTGGGTCGCAGCGAGGTCCTGGCCCTGCAAACGGCGCTCAACCAGCGGGGCTTTGCCGCCGGCCAGCCCGATGGCCTGCTGGGGCCGGCCACGCGCGCGGCCTTGCGCGGCTACCAGCGCAGCATCGGCCTGCCGGCAGACGGCTTCCCGACGGTGGAGCTCCTCCAGACCTTGCAAGGCGTGCCCAGCACCCCGGCCGCGCCCGCGCCGCGCTGAGCGTTCAGGTCAGCGCATGCGGCTGGGCGCGACGCCGAACCAGCGCTTGAAGGCCTGGGAAAAGCTCGACAGGTCGCTGAAGCCCATCTGCTCGGCGATGTCGGTCAGCGACAGCGCCCCATCGGCCAGCAGCGTGCGCGCCTGTTGCTGGCGCGCGTCGGCCAGCAAGGCGCGAAAGCTCGTGCCGTCGTCCTGCAGGCGCCGCTTGAGGGTGCGTTCGCTGAGCTGCAGCAGCCGCGCCACCTGCGGCAGGTCGGGCACGCGGTCCATGGGCGCCACGCCCAGGTAGCCGCGGACGAGTTCCGTGACGCCCTGGCCGGCACGGCGCCGCGCCATCAACTGGGCACCGGCGGCTTCGCACGCGGCCACCGTCAGGGGGTTGGCCTGCGGCAAAGGCATCGACAACCAGCGGCGATCGAAGCCCAGGGTGTTGGCCGCCGCCCCGTGGCGCGGCCGCACACCGAACTGGCGCTCCAGGCGCGCCAGCAGTTCGGGCGGGGCCGCGTCGGGGCTGCGCAAGGTGAAGCGCGTGAGCACGCCGGTCTGGCCCAGGATTTCGTGCAGCAGGCGGGCGGCGGCGGTCATGTCGCGCGCCACCAGGAAGCGGCGCAGCCCTGCGGACACATCGGGCTCGCCGAAGCTCAGCACCACGGTGTCGCCATCTTCGTGGACAGCGATGAGCGAGAAAGCGTAGGCCAGCGGCATGGAGCGCAAGGCCAGGCTCATGGCGTCGGCCGCGGTGGCGCTGCTGACCAGGCCCAGGCCCCAGATGCCGTAGGTGGAAAAGCTGTAGCGCAGGCCCACCTCCATGCCCAGGCCGGGCGCAGCGCCCAGGGCCTGCACGAGGCGCTCGGCGATGCGCAGCTCCTGCAAGGCGGTGATGTCGGTGTGCGGGTCGTCGAGTTGCGCGCGGCTCAGGCCGGCGGCCGACAGCAGCGCGCCGACCGGGGCGCCCCGCTCCTCGGCGAAGGCCAGCATCAAGCGGGCGCTGGCAGGGCTGCGGGTGAAATCAAAGAAGCGCATGTGGCCCAAATCATAAAGCGGCTGGCCCCGTGCAACATTCAGGTCTGACCCTGTCCCTGCCACCATGCGACCCCAGGCTCAGGAGACCCCATGCAGGACACGCCCCCCATCCACGGCACGCTCATCATCGGCACCGGCTTCGCTGGCATCGGCATGGCGGTGGCGCTGCAGCGCAGCGGTCGCCACGACTTCCTGCTGCTGGAGCGCGCCGCGGACGTCGGCGGTGTCTGGCGCGACAACACCTACCCGGGCGCGGCCTGCGACGTGCCCTCGCACCTGTACTCGTTTTCCTTCGCGCCCAACCCCGAATGGTCGCGCGTGTTCGCCAGCCAGGCCGAGATCCACGCCTACCTGCGCGCTTGTGCCGAGCGCTTCCAGCTGCGCCCGCACATCCGCTTCCAGACCGAGGTGAGCGCCGCCCGCTGGGACGAGGCCGAGGGCTGCTGGCAGGTCACGCTGGTGGGTGGCGGGTCGCTGCGCGCGCGCGTGCTGGTCACGGGCATGGGCCAGCTCAGCCGGCCTGCGCTGCCCCGCATCCCCGGCCTGGCCGACTTCCAGGGGCCTTGCTTCCACTCGGCCCAGTGGGACCACGGCTGCGACCTGCGCGGCAAGCGCGTGGCCGTGATCGGCACCGGGGCCTCGGCCATCCAGTTCGTGCCCGCCATCGCCAAAGACGTGGCGCAGCTGCACGTTTTCCAGCGCTCGGCGGCCTACCTGCTGCCCCGGCCCGACCGCGCTTACCGCCCCTGGGAGAAGGCCCTCTTCCGCCACCTGCCTGCCGCCATGAAGCTGCACCGCGCCTGGGTCTACCTGAGCTACGAATCGCGCGCGCTGGCCTTCACGCGCCTGCACAGCCTGATGACGCTGGCCGGCGGCGTGCCCTTTCGGCGCATGCTGAAGCGGCAGGTGGCCGACCCGGTCTTGCGCCAGCGCCTCACGCCCGATTACCCGATCGGCTGCAAGCGCATCTTGCTGTCCAGCGAGTACCTGTCCACCATGGCGCGCCCGAACGTGAGCCTGGTCACCACCGGCATCCGGCGCATCACGCCCGATGGCGTGGAGACCGAAGATGGCCGCCACCACGCCGCGGACGTGCTGGTCCTGGGCACCGGCTTTGCCGCCACCGAGTTCCTGGCGCCCATGGACGTGCGCGGCCGCGACGGCATCGCGCTCGGCCAGGTGTGGTCGCAAGGCGCGAAGGCCCACCTCGGCATGACCGTGCCCGGCTTCCCGAACTTTTTCATGCTGTACGGGCCCAACACCAACCTGGGCCACAACTCCATCGTCTACATGCTGGAGAGCCAGATCGCCCACGTGGTGCGTTGCATCGACCAGCTGGACAAGCAAGGCGCGCGCAGCATCGAGGTCGACGCCCCACGCCACGACGCCTACAACGCGCACATCCAGGCGCGGCTCAAGGGCACCGTCTGGCACGGCTGCACCAGCTGGTACGTCGACGCCAACGGCCACAACAGCACCAACTGGCCCGGCTTCACCCTGACCTACCGCTGGCTGACCCGCCGCAACGACTGGGGCGCCTACCGTTTTCAGCCCACCGCTCAGCCATTCACCTCGCCCCCTGCCACGACCCCATGAACCACCCGACCGAACGCCGCTACCCGGACACCTCGCACGTGCGCGTGCGCAGCGTCAAATCCACCTTCCAGGCCGAAGGTGCGCTGTGCGCCGCGACCCTGCACCTGCCGCCCGACGCCACCCCCGAGGCGCCGAGGCCAGCCATCCTGATGGTGGGCGGCTGGGGCAGCGTGCAGATGGCGCTGACCTCGTCTTTCGTGCACCGCTTCGTCGAAGCCGGCTACGCCGTGATGGAGTTCGACCACCCCGGCTGGGGCGACAGCGGTGGCTTCCCGCGCCAGGGCATCAACCCCTGGCGTCGTCGCCGCGTGAGCGACACCGCCCTGGTGCACCTCAAGGCCCAGCCCTGGGTCGCCGCCGACCGGATCGTGCTGTGGGGCACCTCCTTCGGCGGTGGCCACGTGGTGGACCTCGCCGGCCAGCACCCGGAGCTGCAAGGCGCCATCGTCCAGGTGCCCATGCTCGATGGCCTGGCGGCCACGCTGTCGATGTCGCCACTGCGCCTGCTGCAGTTGGTGACGCTGGGCCTGATCGATGCGATCAAACCCGGGCAGCCCCTGTGCGTGCCCACCCTGGCGCCCCCGGGCGGCTTCGGCACCATGGACCGCGATGGCGCCTGGGACGCGCTGCAACGCGCCCTGTCCGCATGGCCCGGTCGGCACTACGACAACCGCGTGGCCGCGCGCTCGGCCCTGACCATGCCCTTCTACCGCCCCTGGAAGCGCCTGAAAGACGTGCAGGTGCCCATGCTCATCCTCGGCGCCACCGGCGACACCGTCGCGCCCTTCGTGGCCGACAAGGTGGCGCGTGTGGGCAACCCGAAGCTGCAGGTGGTGGAAGTCGATGCCAACCACTTCGACCCCTACTTCGAGCCGCTGTTCCCGCAGGTGCTGCAACACCAATTGGCTTTCCTGGCGCGCGTGCTGCCGTTAGACTGACGGGATTCCGTTCTGCCCCTCCGTGAGTGCCCCCTTGTGCGTTTTGGGGCTCAGGTCGCCGCATTGCGCCCACTCACCGAACCAGGGGACGTCCGCATGCCGGGCTACCAGACCAAGCAAGAGAGCGTCGCCATCCAGGGCGCGCATGGCCTCCGCATCCAGTCGCTGCTGGACCGCCAGCAGTTCGCCGACCCCGATGGCGAGGCCGAGGCGGTCGGCATCTCCAGCGCCATGTGGCCGCTGTTCGGCCTGCTGTGGCCCTCGTCGCAAGAACTCGCCAGCTGGATGGAGCGCCGCGCCACCGTGCCGCAGGAACGCATCCTGGAAGTGGGCTGCGGCCTGGCCCTGGCCAGCCTGGTCATGCACCGCCGCGGCGAAGACGTCACCGCCTCCGACTGCCACCCGCTGACCTCGCGCTTCCTGAGCGACAACACCGCGCTCAACGACATGGCTCCGCTGCCCTACCGGCATGGCAACTGGGCCGATGCCGACGACGCGCCGGTGCGCGCAGGCCGCCCGGTGGTGGAAGGCCGCTTCGACCTCATCATGGGCAGCGACGTGCTCTACGAGCGCGACGAATCGGGCCACCTCTCGCGCTTCATCGCCCGGCACGCACAGCCCACGGCCGAAGTCCTCATCGTCGACCCGAACCGCGGCAACCGCAGCGGCTTCAACCGCCGCATGGCCGCCGAGGGCTTCGCGCTGGAAGAGGTGGACCTCAGCCACGCCCGCGAGGGCGTGGCGCCGTACCGCGGGCGCATGCTGCGGTACAAGCGCTGATCTGGCGCTGAGCGGACGTTGAGCGGGCGCTGAACGTGTGCTGAGCCTGCGCTGAACGCTCAGCGCGCCAGCTCGGCCCGCATGGCGTCGATGACGTCCTTGTAGCTGGGCTGGCCGAAGATGGCGCTGCCGGCCACGAAGGTGTCGGCGCCCGCGTCGGCGATGCGGCGGATGTTGTCCACCTTCACGCCACCGTCGATCTCCAGGCGGATGTCACGGCCCGTTTCGCGGTGATGTGCGTCGATCAGCTTGCGCACCTTCTCGGCCTTGCGCAACGTGCTGTCGATGAAGCTCTGGCCACCGAAGCCAGGGTTCACGCTCATCAGCAGCACCACATCGACCTTGTCGATGACCCACTCCAGCACGTCGATCGGCATGGCCGGGTTGAACACCAGGCCGGCCTGGATGCCTTCGGCCTTGATCAGCTGCAGGGTGCGGTCCACGTGGGTGGAGGCATCGGGGTGGAAGGTGACGATGTCGGCGCCCGACTTGGCGAAGGCCGTGGCCAAGGCATCGACCGGCTGCACCATCAGGTGCACGTCGATGGGCACCTTCGTGCCGTCGGCCTTGACGCTGTGCTTGCGCAGGGCCTGGCAGACCATCGGCCCGAAAGTGAGGTTGGGCACGTAATGGTTGTCCATCACGTCGAAGTGGATCCAGTCGGCGCCGGCGTCGATGACGTTGCGCACCTCCTCGCCCAGGCGGGCGAAATCGGCAGACAGGATGCTGGGGGCGATGCGGAAGGTGCGGGGAGCGGACGACATGGCGGCGGGCCTCATGGGCGACGGACGGTTGGGACAGACTCAGCCGCCATTGTAAAAAGGTCCGCCGCCTTCCTCAGGCGACCCGGCTCAGTAGCCCCAGGTGCTTTGCGGCATCAGCCACGGGAAGCTCATGTGCTTGCGCTGGCGGGCCACGCAGCGGCGCGAGGCCGTGGCGCTGTCCACGCTCTTGTCCACGGCGTAGCTGACCCACTCGGCGTAGCTGTCGGTGAGCTCCAGCGTCGAGTAGCCCGAGCTGCTGCTGTTGAAGAAGCGGATGTGCGGGTTGGCCACCTGCACCGCGGGCGCCACCAGGCCTTGCACCAGCACTTCGCGCAGCTTGGGGTCGGCGTTGGCGGCCACCATTTCGCCCAGGGTCGAGGACGTGATCGAGGGCGTCATGAACTCCGCGCCCAGGTAGTTCGAGGTGTCGATCAGGTTGGGGCTGGTGTAGTCGAACTTGATGTCGCTGGCGATGTGGGTGTGCAGGTCGCCGGTGACAACCAGGAAGTTCTTCACCGCGGCCTGGCGCAGCGCGGCGCAGATGGCCGTGCGCTCGGCGCCGTAGCCGTCCCAGGCATCGACGTTGAAGGGCGTCAGCGGGCTGGCGATCGGGGTCAGCGAGAGGCGGCCGAAGTAGGTCTGGTTGCCCATGAGCTTCCAGGTGGCGCGCGAGGTGGTCAGGCCGTCGACCAGCCAGTTGTGCTGGGCCTGGCCCAGCAGGGTGCGGCCGCCCGCGTCGCCCTTGCTGCAACCCAGCGGGGCGTAGCGCTGCAGGTAGTCGCCTTCGCCGCAGGGGTGGTTGCTGCGGTAGGTGCGGTTCTCGATCATCAACAGGTCGAGGAAGCCGGCGAAGTCGAAACGGCGGTAAACGGTGAGCGCGTCGAAGGGGTGGGTGGCGTTGCTGTTGAAGCTGACGCGGGCTGGCACGTACTCGGTCCAGGCGCGTTGCGAGTCCAGCTTGAGTTGCTTGAGCAGGGCGGGGCTGTTGCCGTACTTCGGGTCGGTCGTGTAGGGGTGGTCGGGCGCGCCCAGGGTGTCGCGGGCGTAGTCCCAATAGACGTCGTTGGCCGTCTCGTGGTCGTCGGGCACGCAGATGAAGGTGTGGCGCTCCATCGCGGCCTGCAGCTTGCGATCGCTGCGGATGGTGCGGTAGATGAAGCGGTAGTCGGCCAGGTCCAGGGCCACGGTGCCACCGGAAGGCAGCACCATGGTGCGGTCGGCGTAGGGCAGGCTCTGGAAGCGCGGGTCACCGGCGGTCTCGTAAATGAAGTCGCCCAGGTGGAGCACGAAGTCCAGGCTCTCGTCGCGCGACAGGTGCGACCAGGCGCCGTAGTAACCGTTGGTGAAATCCTGGCAGGTGGCCAGGCCGAACTTCAGGCGGCGCACGCCGTTGGGACTGGCCGGCAGGGTGCGGCAGCGGCCCGTGCGGCTGACGGTGCCGGCGTAGATGAAGCGGTAGAAGAAGCGGCCACCGGCGGGCGTGGCGGGCAGCTGGCCGTCGAGGTCCACCTTGACGGTGAAGTCGCGCTCCGGGCCGATCTGATCAGGGCGCACCTCGGCCTGCAGCACCAACTGGCTGAACTGGGCGTCGCTGGCCACCTGCAGGTAGAGCGATTCGCTGGCACGCACTTCGCTGGCGCGGAGGTGCGTCCACAGGATCACGCCGGTGACGCTGGGGTCGGCCGAGGAGATGGACAGGTCGAAGACGCGGTCCGAGTCGGTGCGCAGGCCGGACACGTCGATGGGGTTCAGGCCCAGCTTGGCGAAGGTGGCGGCTTGCGCCTGCCAGGTGACCAGCAGGCCACCGCCCAAGGCGCCAAGCGCCGACAAAAATCCACGACGGTCCATTGTTGTGCTCCTCGGTGTGCGCGGCCGGTCTGGCCACAGACATAGTCAGTATGGGTTAGGCGGATCCTCGCCATGCCGCGTGACACCCCCATGACGAAAAGGGTCGGAAAGACGGACACCCCCCATCCGTGTGCCTAGAATGGGCCGCATGAACCATGCCGAATTCAGCTGCAGCGTGCAGCCCAGCTACCTCGAAGAGCAGAGCAATCCGGCGCGTCACGAGTACGCGTTTGCCTACACCGTCACCATCGTCAACAGCGGCACGGTGGCCGCGCAACTCATCGGCCGGCACTGGCTGATCACCGATGCCACCGGGCGCGTCGAAGAGGTCCGCGGCCTGGGCGTGGTGGGCCACCAGCCCCTGCTCAAACCCGGCGAACGCTTCGAATACACCAGCTGGGCGCGCCTGGAAACGCCGCACGGCAGCATGCAGGGCAGCTTCTTTTGCATGACCGACGAAGCCCGCCTGTTCGAGGCGCCCATCCCCGCCTTCACACTGGCGCGCAGCCAGTCGCTGCACTGATGGCGGTGTTCTCGCGGCTGGTCCGCCCTTTCACCCGCCAGGCCTGGTGGCCCCGCCCTGGCAACGGGTTCGACATCGAAGCCTTGCTGGACGCCGCCGATGCGCAAGCGGCCCCCGTGCATCGCCACATCTGGCTGATCCGCCTGCTCGACTGGGTGCGCCGCGGCGAGCCCGTCAGCGGCATGCAGTGCGTGGTGCGCCTGCTCGACGCCTCGGCCCACCCGGCGCGGCGCGAGCGCGTGGTGGCCTTGCTGGCCGCCACCTGGCGCGACACCGACGTGGCCGCGCTGCTGGCCGACTTCGGCTTCTCGCCACGCGCGGCCTTCCTCAACGAACTCGGCGAGCGCCTGCGCGGGCGCATGCTGCCGCACAGCCCCGACACCACCGACCTGGCCGTGCTGTTCGGCATGCTCTTCAGCGATGCCGACGACGCCGACTGGCTGGCCGCCCTGGACGCCGCCACGCTCGATGGCATCGGGGCCTTGTGGCGGGAGTCGCTGGCACACGACGCGGCGCCCTTCGGCGATCCGCAACGCGCCCCGCTGGGCTGGCGCGACGCGTTCTACGACGCCATGCTCTACCTGGCCACGCAGGTGCGGGCCATCGGTTTCTCGCCCGCGTTCAGATCGCGCATGGGCATCAGCGTGAGCCATGACTTTGACGCTGACGCCTCGCCCAACGAAGGCGATGCCAGCGCACGCGCCGCGTTCCGCCAACTCACCCACGTCATCGAGCGCATGCGGGACCACGCGCTGGCCATCGCTTCGGCGCCGTCGCCCGAAGCCGCCCAGGCACCGACGGCCGCCCTGCTGCAAGAAGCCCAGTACCTGCGCGTGCTGCTGGACACCTGCGCCGAGGCCGCCCATGGCCTGCATGGCCACCTCGACACGCAAGGCATCTCGGTCAACCTGGTGTTCCAGATCGACCAGCTCTGCGAGCGCTGCCGCCGCATCGCGCTGCTGCTCGACGTGGTGCTGGCGCCGCAACCCGGCCCCGCCTTGCACCGCCTGGTGCTGACGCTGGTGGCCGTGGGCCGCGACCGCCGCAGCGTGCGCGCGCTGTTCTCGCAGCACACCTCGCAACTGGCGCGGCGCGTGGCCGAGCGCAGCGCCGAAACCGGCGAGCACTACATCACCCGCAGCCGCGACGAGTACATGAACATGCTGGCGCGGGCCTCGGGCGGCGGCGCTGTGCTGGCCGGCACCACCTTCATGAAGTTCGTGGTGCTGTCGCTCGGCCTGTCGCCCTTCCTGGCCGGCTTCGGCGCGGGCGTGAACTACGCCGTCAGCTTCGTGCTGGTGCAGTGGCTGCACTTCACCGTGGCCACCAAGCAGCCCGCCATGACGGCACCGGCCATGGCCGCCAAGCTGGCCGATGTGCACAGCGACGAGGCCGTGGAAGGCTTTGTCGACGAGGTCGCGCACCTGTTGCGCTCACAGATGGCCGGCATCGTGGGCAACCTGATGGTCGTGGCCCCGCTGGTGCTGGGCGTGCAGGTGCTGGCTTGGTGGGTCAATGGCCGGCCGCTCATCAACGCGCACGAGGCCCACCACGTGCTGGAGACGCTCACCTTGCTGGGCCCGACGCTCTGGTACGCGGCCTTCACGGGCGTGCTGCTGTTCGCGTCCAGCATCCTGGCGGGCTGGGCCGAAAACGCCTTCGTGCTGCACCGCCTGGACAGCGCCTTGCGCTTCAACCCGCACATCCAGGCATGGCTGGGCGAGGCGCGGGCGGCGCGTTGGTCGGCCTGGTGGCGCGAGAACGTCTCCGGGCTGGCGGCCAACATCTCGCTGGGGCTGATGCTGGGCATCGTGCCGGTGGTGGCGCACTTCGTGGGCCTGCCGCTGGACGTGCGCCACGTGACGCTGTCCACTGGCCAGGTGGCCGCGGCCATCGGCACGCTGGGCTGGCCGGTGCTGCACGAGCCGCAACTGTGGTGGTGCGTGGCCGCCCTGCCGCTGACCGGCGTGCTGAACGTGGGCGTGAGCTTCACGCTGGCGCTGCGCGTGGCGGTGCGTTCGCGCGGCGTGCGCGTCACCGACCGGGCCCGGCTGTGGCGCGCGGTGCTGCGCCGCTTGCTGCGTCAGCCCGGCTCGTTCCTGCTGCCACCGCGCTCGGCGGGATGATCAGAAGGGGGCAGGGCGTCGCCGGCCGCGGCTGGATCCGCCGCATCGGCACCGTCCTGCAGCTCGCCCTGGCGGCGCCCCGAAAACATCGTCCACCAGATCAGGAAGACGAACAGCGCCAAAGCGCCCACAGCTTCCAGCACAATCAGCGACATGGCTTGGGTTTCCGGGTGGGATGTGATGCAGCGTTTTGAAACCGTCGCGCCGCGTGGTGCGCGGTGGGTGGGCTTGGTTGGGATTGTAGGCAGCCTGGCGGGCTGTGGCAGCCTGAGCGGCCCCGGTGGGCATGGCAGTGTGGGCCCCGCCCCGGTGCTGAGCGCCCCTGGCATGCCCACGCCAACCCCGGGCACCGCACCCGGCACCGCCCTCACGCCGGAAGGCCCCAGCATGCTGCGCGCCAAGGCCCGCTGGACGCAGGCCAGCTGGCGCGACCTGCCCGGCTGGGAGAACGACCGCAGCAGCGCCTGGTGGCCCGCCCTGGCCAAGGGCTGCGCCAAACCCGCGCCAGGCTGGGCCAAGGTCTGCGAGGAAGTGCGCCGCCTGGGGGCCGACTGGGGCAACCGGGTCGATGACGGCTTCGTGCGGCAATGGGTGGAAAGCCATTTCCAGCCCTGGCGCGTGACCGCCCTGGACGGTGCCAGCAACGGCCTGCTGACCGGCTATTTCGAGCCCCTGCTGGAGGGCCGCCGCAAGCCCGATGCCCGCTTTGCCTACCCGCTGCACCGCGCGCCTGCCGGCCTGGGCCAGCGCAAGCCCTTCTTCACGCGCAGCGAGCTGGAATCAACCCCCGAAGGCCGCGCCGCCCTCGCCGGGCGCGAGGTCGTGTGGCTGGCCGACCCACTCGACGTGCTGCTCATCCAGGTGCAGGGTTCGGGCCGCATCCGCCTGCTCGACGAGCCCACGCCACAAGGTGCGCCCAAGGTCATCCGCCTGGCCTTTGCCGGGCACAACGAGCAGCCCTACACCTCGGTGGCGCGCTGGCTGGTGGACCAGGGCGCCTTCACGCTGGAACAGGCGTCCTGGCCGGCCATCCGCAACTGGGCGCAGGCCAACCCGGCCCGCGTGGGCGAGATGATGGCGGCCAACCCGCGCGTCGTCTTCTTCCGCGAAGAGGCCCTGCCCGACCCCGAACTCGGCCCCAGCGGTGCGCAAGGCGTGCCCCTGACACCCGGGCGCTCCATCGCCGTGGACCGCGACAGCGTGCCCCTGGGCACCCCCGTGTGGCTGGACAGCACCCTGCCGCAGACCTGGGTGGCCGGCAGCGTGCCGCCGCCCTCGCCGCTGCGCAGGCTGGTCATGGCCCAAGACACCGGCGGCGCCATCCTGGGCGCCGTGCGCGCCGACTTCTTCTGGGGCTGGGGCGACGAGGCCCTGGCCCAGGCCGGGCGCACCAAGCAGCCGCTGGCGATGTGGGTGCTGTGGCCCGTGGGGCAGTGAGCCCAAACCGCCCCTGAATGGGTGCGAATTGGTGCATTACTACCCGCTTCATCGGCCAGCACGCCAGGGCATCCCGCAGCAAACTTGCACCACAAGGCATGCTGAGGTTCCCCATGGATTCGTTTTTCTGGACCGCCGGTCCGGGCTTTGACCGCAACCTGTTGCTGTACGGCGAGCACGATCCGTGGATGGTCGTGCTGTCTGTCTGCGTGGCGATGTTCGCCTCGACCATGGCCATGCAGGCCGCCATCCAGGCGCGCAGCATCCCCCAGGCACGCCTGCGCAACACCACCTTGCTGGCCGGCAGCCTGGCGCTGGGCTGCGGCGTCTGGGCCATGCACTTCATCGGCATGCTGGCCTTCCGCCTGTGCACCCAGGTGTCTTACGACACGGGCCTGACCACGCTCTCGGTGCTGCCCAGCATGGGCGCGTCCTGGATCGCCCTGCGTCTGCTCAGCCAGCACCGGGTGTCGGCGAGCGAACTGCTGCTGTCCGGCGTGTTGATGGGTGCCGGCATCGGCGCCATGCACTACGCCGGCATGGCCGCCATGCGCATGGCGCCGGTGCTGCGCTACGACCCCTGGATGTTCGCCCTGTCCATCGTGGTGGCGGTGGCGCTGGCCGTGCTCGCGCTGTGGGTGCGCTTCGGCCTGGCCACGCGCTTCTCGCGCCACGGTGGGCTGTCGCAAACCACGGTGGCCGGCGTCGTCATGGGCCTGGCCATCGCGGGCATGCATTACACCGGCATGGCCGCGGCCCGCTTCATCGGCAGGCCCACCGCCGAGTTCGACCTGGCGCCCGCCAACCAGGTGCCACTGGCCCTGTCCATCACCCTGGTGACGCTGGTCATCAGCGTGATGGTGGCCGCGGCCATCGGCCTGGTCCGCTACCGCCGCCTGCTGGAAATCAACCAGGCCAAGGAAGCCCGCCTGCGCGCCATCGCCGACACCTCGATCGACGGCATCATCGTCTTCGACGAGCACGGCACCGTCCACGAATTCAACGCCGGGGCGGCGCGCATCTTCGGCCGCTCCGCCTACAGCCTGATCGGCCAGAGCGTCACCCAGATCATGGTGGAGCCCTTCCGCAGCCAGGCCCTGGCGTCTTTCCCGGCCTTCCTGAACGCGATCCAGCCGTCGATGGGCACCACGCTGTCCACCCACTGCTTCCACAGCGATGGCCGCTGCATCCCCATCCAACTCGTGGTCGGCCGCACGGCGCGGCTGGAAGAACAGATGTACGTGGCCTTCGTGGCCGACATCAGCGAGCAGCAGCGCCTGGAGCGGGCCATGCGCGACAGCGAGGCGCAGTTCCGCTCGCTCATCGGCAACATCCCGGGCATTTCCTACCGCTGCCGCATGGCGCCGGGCTGGCCCATGGTGTTCGTCAGCGACGCGGCCGAGCGGCTCACGGGCTGGCCGAGCAGCGCCTTCATGGGCTCGCCACCGGAAATCAGCTTTGCCGACCTGGTCACGCCCGAAGAGGCCGAACGCATCGGGCGCATCGTCAAGCAAGCGGCCGAGACCGAGCAGCAGTTCGTGCTGGAGTTCCAGCTGCGCACCCGCGGCGGCAGCGTGCGCTGGATGTGGGGCAACGGCAGCCTGGTGCGCGCGGCCGACCACAGCGTGAAGTGGATCGACGGCGTCTTGCTGGACATCACCGAGCGGCGCCAGATGGAAGACGACCTGGTGCTGGCCAAGGAGCGCGCCGAAGCCGCGGCCCAGGCGCGCAGCACCTTCCTGGCCAACATGAGCCACGAAATCCGCACGCCCATGAACGCCATCCTGGGCTTCACCGAGGTGGTGCTGGGCGGCGAGCTGCAGAGCGCCCAACGCAAGCACCTGGAGACGGTGCACAAGTCGGCGCGCAGCCTGCTGCACTTGCTCAACGACATCCTCGACACCTCCAAGCTGGACCGCGGCGCGCTGGCGCTGGAGTCGCTGGACTTTTCCCTCGGCGACCTGGTGCAGCAGCTGTGCGCGGAGCAGTCGATCCAGGCCGGCCGCAAAGCCTTGGTGCTGCGCTGCGACATGCACGACGCGGTGGGCGACATGGTGCAAGGCGACCCGCACCGCCTGCGCCAGATCCTGCTCAACCTGCTGGGCAACGCCATCAAGTTCACCGAGCAAGGCGAGGTGGCCCTGGCCGCCACCCGCCAGGGCCACATGGTGCACTTCACCGTGAGCGACACCGGCATCGGCATCGCCCCGGACCGCCTGGACACCATCTTCGAGGCCTTCACGCAGGCCGATGCGTCCATGAGCCGGCGCTTCGGCGGTACCGGCCTGGGCACCACCATCAGCAAACAGCTGACCGAGCTGATGGGCGGGCGCATCTGGGTGACCAGCACCGTGGGCGAAGGCAGCACCTTCCACGTGTCGCTGCCCCTGCCCGCCAGCCAGGTGGCTCGCACGGAAGCACGCCGCAAGCAGGCCGCCGTGCACCTGCCACCGCTGCACATGCTGGTGGTCGATGACGTGCCGCAGAACACCGAGTTGCTGAACGTCGTGCTGGGCCGCCAGGGCCACACCCTGACCGTGGCCAGCAACGGCCAGGAGGCCGTGGACCGCTTCGCCGAGCAGGTGTTCGACGTCGTCCTGATGGACGTGCAGATGCCGGTGATGGACGGGCTGAGCGCCTGCCGCGCCATCCGCCAGCTGGAAGCCCAGCGTGGCCGCGACCGCACGCCGGTGATCGCCCTGTCGGCCAGCGTGCAGGAAGAAGACCGCCAGGCCGCGATGGACGCCGGCATGGACGGCTTCGCGCACAAGCCCCTGGACCTGCCGGCACTGGCGCTGGAAATCAGCCGCGTGACGGGTGTGGCGCCACTGCCAGCCCCACCGAGCGAGGCCTCCACCGCCATGAACGACACCGACGCGGACCACCCCACGGCCGTGCGCCATCCGGACAGCGGCGACGCCTTGCTGGTGGACGTCCAGCAGGGACTGGCCCGTTGGGGCGATGTCCTGCCCTACCACCAGGCCCTGCGCCGTTTCGCGCAGGAACAGGCCGTCTGGCTTGACGCGGCGGAACACCAGCAAGCCCCCGACACCATCGCGCAGGCGCAAGCCACCGCCCACCGCCTGCAAGGCGCGGCCGCCAACCTGGGCCTGGTGGCCCTGGTCCAGGCCGCACGGCGCGTCGAACGCGGCAACGCCGACACACCCTCCACCCAACGCGGCCAGGCCTGGCGCCAGCTGCGCCAAGTGCTGCACGACACCCTCGCGGCCGTGCAGGACACCATGCCCCCCGCGTTGCACACGCCCGCTGCGGCCAGCGGCGATGGCCCGCCGTCGGACCCTGGCCAGCCAGCGGCCGCAGACACCGCCCTGGTCCAGCTGTGGACACACCAGGCCCAGCGCCTGCGCCAGGCCTTCCATCGTGGAGAATGCCTGGAGCCGCTGTTCGCTCAGTTCTGCGCCTCGGTCCGGCCCCATGCCACAGGCCCCGCCTTGCGCACCCTGCAAGCCCTGGAGCAAGCCAGCGAAGACTTCGACTTCGAAGGCGCCGTGGCGGCCCTCGACCGACTCCAATCTCACCTGACGCCCAGCAGGAGCGAAGATGCCGTACTCTGACCGCGAGGTTCGCCCCACGCTGCTCATCGTCGATGACGAGCCCACCAACCTGCAGGTGCTGCGCCAGATCCTGCAAACCGAGTACCGCCTGCTGTTCGCCCGCGACGGCCACAAGGCGCTGGAGCTGGCCCGCTCCGAGCGCCCGGACCTGATCCTGCTGGACGTGATGATGCCGGGCATGACCGGCCACGAAGCCTGTGCCGCGCTCAAGGGCGACCCCGACACGCGCAGCATCCCCGTGATCTTCGTGACCGCGCTGGCCGAGACCGACAACGAGGCCCTGGGCTTCGAGCTCGGCGCGGTGGACTACATCGTCAAGCCCGTCAGCCCGCCCATCGTCAAGGCCCGCGTGCGCAACCACCTCTCGCTGGTGCGCATGGACGAGCTGATCGAGTCGCGCATGCAGATCATCGAGCGCCTGGGCCGCGCCGCCGAGTACAAGGACAACGAGACCGGCCTGCACGTCATCCGCATGAGCCACTACGCGCAGACACTGGCCCTGGCCGCCGGCTGGTCACCCACCGCCGCCCAAGAGCTGCTGACCGCCGCGCCCATGCACGACATCGGCAAGATCGGCATCCCCGACCACATCCTGCGCAAGAACGGACCGCTGTCGCCCGAAGAGTGGGACGTCATGCGCACCCACCCGCGCATCGGCGCCGACATCATCGGCGAGCACCCCTCGTCCATGCTGCGCCTGGCCCGCGAGATCGCGCTGCACCACCACGAAAAGTGGGACGGCAGCGGCTACCCGCACAAGCTCCAGGGCGAGGACATCCCGCTGGCCGCCCGCATCGTCAGCATCGCCGACGTGTTCGATGCGCTGACCACGGCGCGCCCCTACAAGCACGCCTGGACGGTCGAAGACGCCGTGGTGCAGCTGCAGAAAGACAAGGGCGGCCATTTCGACGCGCACCTGGTCGATCTGTTCGTCGCGGCGTTGCCGGAGATCCTGGAGATCCGCGAGCGCTGGAAAGAGTGAGGCCAAGCGCCGGGGCTCACGCGGCTTTGCCTTGAGGCAGCGCCGCCCCCGGCATGGCGCTGGGCATGGCGTTGAGCACGGCGTGCGCCAGCGGCATGCTCAGGATGAGCTGGGTGCCCTGCCCCGGCTCGCTGCGGATCTGCAACCAGCCGCCGTGCTGGCCAGCACACGCCCGCATGCCCGGCACCCCGTGGGCGTCGAAGCGCTCGAAGGCGCTGGGCGGCGCACCGCGGCCGTTGTCCTTGACCAGCAGGGTCAGGTCACCCGGCTTGGCGCACACCCGGATGAGCACCTCCGTGGCCTGCGCGTGGCGCGCCACGTTGGTGAGCATTTCCTGGAAGATCCAGCAGGTGGCCGCCGCGTGCGCCCCCTGCGGCGCGGGCACATCGGGGTCGATGTCGATGGACACCAAGCAGCGCAAACCGCTGCGCTCGGTGAAATCCTGCACCTGCCATGCCAGGGCGGCCCACACGCCCTGCTGCACCAGGACAGGCACATGCGGCGCGGCGGACGGGGTGGGCAGGGTGGGCGAAGGCATGGCGAGCGGCTCGATGCAAGCACCGTGCCACCGCGGCCTTCAATCCATGCTCAGCGCGCCCAGGCCTGCTTCAGCGCCTCGCCCAGGGTGTCGTGCGCCTGGGCGGCCTCGGGCAGGAAGCGGCCCATGTTGATGAAGTCGTGGATGACGCCCGGCCACTCGCGCACCACCACCGGCACGCCGGCTTCGCGCAGGCGCGTGGCGTAGAGGTGGCCCTCGTCGGTGAGGGGGTCGCACTGCGCCAGGCCGATCCAGGCGGGCGCCACGCCGGTGTGGCTGGGCGCATGCAGGGGCTCGCGGTGCCAGCGCTCGCGCTGTGCACCACCCTGGGTCTGCTTTTCAAACCAGTGCATCAGCTCCCAGCTCAGCAGGGTGGAGCGCGAGTACGTCATCAAGGACTCGGTCTTCATGCCGAGCTGCACCGAGGGGTAGAACAGGGCCTGCAGCGCCAGCGGGATGCCGGCGTCGCGCGCCATCAGCGCCGTCGATGCGGCCAGCGTGCCGCCTGCGCTGTCGCCGCCCACCGCCATGCGGGTGGCGTCCAGGCCGCGGGTGTGGCCGTGATCGGCCAACCATTGCAGGGCGGCAAAGCTGTCGTCCAGGCCGGCGGGGAATTTGTGCTCGGGCGCCAGGCGGTAGTCGATGGCCACCACCGCGCCGCCGCTGCGCTGCGCCAGCACGGTGCACATGGCCTCGCAGGTGTCGATGCCGCCGATCACGAAACCACCACCGTGCAGGTAGAGGAACACCGGCAGCTCGGGCGCTTGGCTGGCGGCCCACAGCCGCGCCGGGATCTGTCCGGCAGGGCCGGGGATGTGGAAGTTCTCGACCCGCGCCATGGGCAAGGGCGGGAAGGCCGTGGCGCCCACGCCCAGGCTGTAAGACCGCCGGGCCTGCGCCAGCGGCTGTTCGTAGATGGGTGGGAATCCAGCGCGTTTGACGCTGTCCAGCAAGGCCTGGGTGGCCGAGGAAAACACCGAGGGGCCGCCGTTGGCGGGGGCCGAGCCGGGCATCGAGGTCATGCGTGTCTCCGTGTGGGGTCGTGATGAGAGCGTGATGGGGGCGTGGTGCCGCTCATGGCGCGGTGACGCGGATCTCCAGTTGCTCCGACTGGCTGTCGTCCACATCCCGCGTGGACAGCGTACCGGATTGCGACCGCTGCACGCGCCCACCGTTGCGCGCCACCACCACCCACTCGCCCAGGGGCGCGCTCACAGTGCTGGCCAGCTCGGTGCGGCGGGTCTGGCCATCGGGGTCGAGCTGGCCGCCATAGGCCGAGCCGGGCTGCACCGGCTGGCGCGACTGCGCCTCGATGTCCACCACCACGTCGCGCCCACCCGACCAGCGTGGCGTCACGTGGATGCCCTCGCCGACGTCGATCCAGACCGTCTGCGGCAAGGCCGTCACGCCCGGGGCGCCGGCCTGCCCACTGGGCCCGTAGCCGCCGAAGCGGGTCTGTCCCTGCTGGGCCGTCGGGCTGACAAAAAACTGCCAGGCCGTGACCGATTGCGAGCGCCCCATGTACAAGCGCGCCCGCCCACCGTTGAGCACCATCACCTGCTGGACGCTGCTGCCCTGGGACTCGGTGCGCACCGTGCCCGCCGTGATGCCCGCCTGCCCGATGACGCCGCGGCGGCTGTCGATGATGACGCGGCCCACCTCGATGCCCGCCTGGCGTTGCGTGCTGGCGCCCTGGCCACCCACCCGCCATTCGACCAACAGGTTGCGCTGCGGCAGCCCATCGCGGGGGCCGGCCTGGGCCACCCCGCCGAGCCCCAACCACCCTGTCATCAGCAACCCGGCCCATGCCACAGCCACGCGTGTTTTCATCTGCCACCTCCTGTGGGCGCAGCACGCGCCCGATGTCCTGGTGATGTTCGCTCAGTGCGGGCCCGGCGCGCACGGTCGCCAAGCGCGCAAACCGGCGGGAACCCACGCAAAAGCGTGCAACAAGCACGCTCCGGGCGTTCATTTCCACCTGTCAAAAAAGTCCGGCATCGGCGAAGCTCTTGCCAAGACCCAACAGGTCGAAGAACGTTCACTCTGCCACGCAAACTGCGCCTGCCTGCGCCGTGGTGGTGATTCAATTGCTTTGCATCGGATTGGAGGCCGTCACATGCAGCTCGAAGCCCTGTTCAAACAACCCCAGGCCCTGCCGGCCATCCCCAAGATCGTCCATGAGCTGATCGACAGCTTCAACAACCAGGACGTCTCCATCGACGACATCGCCAAGAAGCTGGCGGCGGACCCGGTGCTGTCGGCCCGCCTGCTGCGCCTGGCCAACTCGGCCTATTACCATGTGTCGCGCAGCATCGGCACCGTCAACGAGGCGCTGTCCATGCTGGGCTTCGTCACCGTGCGCACGCTGGTGATCAGCTCCGGCCTGACCGGCGGCTACAAGTCCATGCCCGGCATGGACCTGAGCAAGTTCTGGCGCTACAGCCTGCACACCGCCGCGGTCGCGGGCTGGGTGGCCAAGAAAACCGGCGTCAACGGCGACCAGGCCTTCACCGTGGCCCTGATGCACGCCATCGGCCAGTTGGTGATGCACGCCGCCATGCCCGAGCAGATGCTGCAGGTGGACAAGCTGGCCTCGCCGCTGGACTGCCGCCGCCTGGACATGGAGACCACCTCGTTTGGCTACAACTTCTCGGCCGTCGGTGCCGAGCTGGCCCGCCAGTGGCGCTTCCCCGTGAGCTTCGCCCAGGCCATCGCGCACTACCCCGATCCCCTGGCCCACGAGCCCTTCGACCCGGTGGCCGCCGTGATCCACATCGCGGCCTGGCGCGCCCGTGCCGAGCACAACGGCCTGCAAGCCGCCGAGATGGCCGCCACCGTGCCCGCCGACGTCTGCAAGAAGCTGGGCTTGAACCCCGAGACCCTGCTGACCGAGATGCCCCCCCTGACCGAGCTGTCGGAAGGGCTGGAGTCGATGCTGGGCTGACGCCCTCTTCCCGCTCAGATCGCCAGAGGGTCCACGTCCACCGCCCAGCGGATCAAACCGCTGCGGCGGTGTTGTTGCGCCTGGGCCAGCCACACGGCCTGCGCCTCGCTCAAAAAACGCTGCAGCACGGCGCGCTGGCCGCACTCGATCATGAGCTGCGCCCGCTCGACGTTGGCCACGCGCTGCACCGGCGTGGGCACGGCCGGGTAGAGCATCAGGCCGGCGGCCTCGGGCGTTTGCGCCACCAGGTCTTGCACCGCGGTCGCCGCGGCCTCCAGGAAGCCCTGCGCGGCCTCCTGGGTCTTGCCCTCGGCGCGCAACATGGCCAGGCTGGCGTAGGGCGGCAGACCGGCCATCTGGCGCTCCTGCAGCTGGCGCGTCGCGAAGGCCGCGAAGTCGTAGCGCTGCAACGCCTGGTAGAGCGGATGGGTGGCGTGCCAGGTCTGGACCCACATCTCGCTGTGGCCGGCCACGTCGGCATCGCGTCCGGCCCGGCCCGCGGCCTGCAGCAAGAGCGCGAACTGGCGCTCGGCCGCGCGGAAATCGCTGGCGAACAGGGCCGCGTCCGGGTTCACCGCCGCCACCAGGGTGATGCGGCGGAAGTCGTGGCCCTTGGCCACCATCTGCGTGCCCACCAGCACGTCCACCTCCCCGGCATGCACGCTGGCCAGCTGTGCTTCCAGCGCGCCCTTGTGCTTGGTGACATCGGCGTCGATGCGGCCGACGCGGGCGCCGGGCAGGGCGGCGGCGAGCTGCTCTTCCAGGCGCTCGGTGCCCCGGCCCACAGGCTGGATGTCCTGGTTGCCGCAGTCGGGGCAGGCACGCGGCACGCGCTCCGAGAAGCCACAGTGGTGGCAGCGCAGGGTGCGGTCGGCCTTGTGGAAGACGCGCCAGGCGCTGCAGTGCGGACAACCGCTTTTCCAGCCGCAGTCGCTGCAGTGCAGCACCGGCGCGTAGCCGCGGCGGTTGAGTAGCACCAGGCTTTGCTCGCCGCGCTCGACGCGCTGCGCGATGGCGTC
Organism: Aquabacterium sp.; assembly: GCA_023266355.1. GTDB lineage: Bacteria > Pseudomonadota > Gammaproteobacteria > Burkholderiales > Burkholderiaceae_C > Aquabacterium. Next base: position 156,790 of record JAHFQM010000007.1, on the reverse strand, counting down.
CAGCAAGGGGCGTGACAGGGGCGGCGGCTCCTGGCCCATGGTGGCCTTGAGCACGTGGTTCTGGTCCAGCAGGCGCACGCGCGGCATGTCGCCACCGCCGATGCGCTCGGGCATGTCCAGCCGCAGGTAGCGGCCACTGCCGCCCTCGGCCACGGGCAGGGCGTTGTGCCAGCTCTCCAGGCTGGGCGTGGCCGAACCCAAAATCACCGGCACCTTCTCCAGGTGGGCGCGGTAAACGGCCAGGTCACGGGCCGAGTAGCGCGCGCCGTCCTGCTGCTTGTAGCTGGGGTCGTGCTCTTCGTCGACGACGATCAGGCCCAGGCGCGGCAGCGGCGTGAACACCGACAGGCGCGTGCCCAGCACCAGGTCGGCGTGGCCCTGCAGCGCCATCACCCAGTTGCGCAGGCGCTGGGCCGGCGTCAGGCCGCTGTGCAGCGAGACGATGCGCCGACCGGCGAAGCGCTCGGCCACGCGGGCCTCCAGCTGCGGCGTCAGGTTGATCTCCGGCACCATCATCAGCACCTGCTGGCCGGCATCGAGCGCACCTTGCGCCTGGCGCAGGTAGACCTCGGTCTTGCCGCTGCCGGTGCTGCCCCACAGCAGGAAAGGCCGGGCGCCGCCCGCGGCCAGGGCGCGCAAGGCCAGGGCCTGCTGCGGGCTGAGTTCGGGCAGGGCGGCTGCACCGGGCGCAGAGGGCACATCTGCGGGCACATCGGCGGGGGCGTCGGCGGGCGGCACCGGGGCCGGGGTCGCCAGGGCCTTGTCCAGGCGCTTGAGGCGGCGCTGCAGCTGCACCGCGTCCAGCTGGCGCAGTTCGGGTGGCAACACCATCAGCGCCATCTCGCCCAGCCCGCGCTGGTAATAGGCCGCGGCGAAAGCGACCAGCTGGCGCCAGGTCGGCGGCAGGACCGGCAAGCCGTCCAGCACCTCGATGACGGCCTTGAGGGACCCGGTGGCCAGCGCAGGCGCGGCCGCATCCGCCGGGTCGCCGAGCACCTGCGCCGTCCACACCACGCCCGTCACCACCCGGCGCCCCAACGGCACCCGCACCAGCGTGCCCGGCGGCAAGGGGGTGGCGCTGAGGTAATCGAGCACGCCCAGCAGGCCGCTGTGTTGCGGCGCTTCCACCACCACGCCCAGGCGCACGGCGGCTTCGTCAAGGTGGGCGTCGGGGGGCGTCATGCGGGGCGGGATGTCGGAAAAATTCTGACAAATGCGTGAAGAGGATGGGCCAAGTGCTTGATTTTCTGAGGGGACACCCTTATCCACGGGGTCTGTGGATAACTTTGTGGGAAAGCTTTGTAAACGCTCGCTAAATGCTTGTCACGCCGTCGTTTGGGACAGATTGCCTCAGAAAGAGGCAGCGCGATCGGCTCTATGTGAATCAATGACTTAGCGGTGGTTTGCGTGCATCACACCGCCCTCACCCTGCTGCCCCAGGACCATGCGGTGGATCGCCCCTCGGTGGGGATAAGTGCGTCGCGAGTCATCAAAATCAAGGGTTTTCCCTAGTTGCTCAGAGCCCTACACGGCTTGTCGGTGTCCGTGAAGCAGTTCACGGATGGCGACCACTCGCGAAATGGCCCCGCTTGTGCGCCCCGGACGCGACCGGGGCCCCTTCGCGTGGCCAAAACACCGCAGTGGCACGTCGCCACCAGGGGCCGCGAGGGCGCGCCACCACCGTGCGCCGCAATTGTGCGTCGGATCGGCGCGGAATCCGCCCCGACACCGGTCCGCCCCACCCTCCGGCAAAGGCAGCGCCCGCCCGCAGGCGTCGCATCGCCCCCCGTTTTCAGGCCTGACTTGGCGCTGTTACCAAATGCAGCACTGGAACTGCCCCCGCTAAACCATTGATTCACATGGCCTGGTCCCTTTGGATCAATCTGTGGATAACTTTGTGGGGAACCTCGGGGACTTCTGCGAGCGTCCACCAGGCCCCGGGATTTCCCCTGAAAGATCAACAGGCGTTGCATTGGCACATAAGTCAATCAAATCAATGACTTGCGTCAGCACCTCTGGCGCTCCAAGGGGGTTGACAAGGGCGCAGAATTGCACTTCACCGCACGCTTCTTTTTGGGGATAACTGCCCCAGGCTGGCGCATGTTTCCGCCCGATCTGCCTTCAGGAAAACTGACGCACCGAGGGGCTTGCGTCATCTGACGACAAAATGAGCCACATGCCGTCCCTTGAGCGGGGGTGTCCGTGCACGGCAGGCCGCGACGGGCACACGCAAAGGCTGACGCTCGGGTTATGCTAGAGCGCGCGTTCGTGCACAGACACACAAGCAGGCTCACCTGCTGACCTGGGCCAAGCGCGTCACAAATCCACCCAGACCCTAGCGAGACAAACCATGAGCTTCTCGATCGAATCCAAACTCGGCGACCTGCTGGACAACGAAACCACCAAGGCCATCCTGGAAAAGCACCTGCCCGGCATCTCGACCCACCCGCAAATCGCCATGGGCAAGGGCTTCGCCCTGTCGATGGTCGCGAAGTTCTCCGGTGGCCTGATCACCGACGATCTGCTGCAGAAGGTCAACGCCGAGCTGTCCGCTCTGTGATCTGACCTGTGCCGGCTGCAGGCACCCTGCAGCACGCGCCAGCCAAAAAGCCTCCCCGGCACCTTGCCGCAGGGAGGCTTTTTCTTGCGCGCGCACGTTGAGGGGTGCGAGGGGGCGCCCGGGGGCGCCTCAGGCCATCAAGGCCACACCTCGGTGGGCTGGGTGCAGTCGGGCGACGAGGGGTTCACGTCGCAGCGGATGCGCTTGATGATCTTCAGGCCCTTCTTGTCGTAGAAGCCCTTGTCGGCCATCTCGATGCGGCCGTCGCGCATGAGGTTGACGTAGCGCTCGGCGTCGGCCTCGGAGGGGTCCATCCAGTACTTGGCCGGGATGGTGGCGTCGGCGCGCTTGGTCAGCTCGACGACCTGGTCGAAGCGGCTCATCCAGACTTCGCGCGACTTCTGGCCGTAGCCTTCGGGGAACTTGTCGCGCTTGAAGATCATCTGGTAGGTCAGGATGGTCAGCGGGAAGCGGTGCACCGCGCCCTTGCTGCCCATGCCCTTGTGCAGCTCCAGCGGCTTGTAGGCGATGGACGGGGCCATGACCACATCGACGTTGCCGTTGTTGAACATGGTGCCGAAGTTCATGACGTCGGCCGACACGGGGCGGGCGCCCACGCGCTGGATGAGCTGGGCCTGGGCCTTGTCGTGGTCGAAAGCGGCCACGCGCTTGCCGCTTGCGGCTTCGAGGTTGCTGATGCTGCGGTCGTTGACGAAGGCGTAAGCCGCACCCAGCGGGGCGATGCCGCCCACCTCGTAAGCGCCCTGCACCATCAGCGGCGCGGCCTTGGGGCTTGCGAAGGTCTGCACCGTCTTGCGCACGACCTCGATGCTGCCGGCCATGTCGAGCTTGCCGTTGCGCACCACGGTGGAGGCGCCCACCGAGTCGAGGGCGGCCGTCAGTGAATTGAAGGCGCGGGTGCGCAGGGCGGTGGCCATGACGGCGTCGCACTGGCCGGTGCGGAAGTCTTCCACCGCCACGCGCTCGTCGATGTAGGCCTTGAGCTCGATGTCGGCGCCGTGTTTCTGCATCTCGACGGCGTAGTCTTTGGCGCTGTTGTAGCCGTCGCCGCTGGTGCCGAGGATGTCGAACACGCAGATTTTTTGCTTGGCCAAGGCCAGCGGGCTGGCGGTCACCATCGCGGCCAGGGCGGCCGCTTTCCAGGTCGTGTGCATGGGGAACTGTCTCCGATCGTTGTGCGGCGATGCATGGGCCTTGACGCATGCGTCAGCCACGTGCATCCAAGCGGCACAGCATAGGGGGCGATCTCCCGATGGGGTGGTCAAACCCGGGAAACCCCGGGGGTGTGACCCTCACCCGGGTGGAACAAATGCCGTCAGATCCAGCCCACGCAGCGCGGCGCACCGCACAGGCAGCGCAGGCGGCCTGCGTGGTGGGTCGGGCCGTAGCGCGCGGTGAGCTCTTCGCCCTCGGCGATGTCGCGCAGCGCGTAGAAGGCGACGCGGCCTTGCTGCACCTTGAGCACCATGTTGGGGGCGCAGGCGTGGTTGGCAAAACGCAGCGGGTCGGTGGACTGGGTGGCGTCCACGGCGCGGCGCTCCGAGATGGCGACCATGAAGATGCGGCCGGTGCTGCGCTCGGCGGCACGGGCGCGGGCGCGGGCCTCGGCCAGGTCGATGAACTCGCCGCGGATTTCGCCGATCTTGCGGCGCGCGGGGATGGCCTCGGCGGCGAACGCGCCCTGGCCGTCGATGGCGCTGGGGCCGACGCGGACCTGGAATTTCTGAGGGTCGGCGGGCGGGCGCCTGGCCGGTGGAGCCGGCACGGTGTCGTCGGCGGGCGGCGGCGTCAGGGGTTTCAGCGTGGGCATGGCGGCGAGCCTAACCGCAATCCTCAGGCGTCGGACCACTCCAGCACGCGCCAGCGTTCGGCGCGGCCGTCGATCTCCACCCAGGCCAGCGCGGGGTCGTCGGCATCCTGCTGCATCTGGCAGTGGTGGGTCTGGCCTTCGCAAGCCGGCAGGGTGGAGCGCTCCACCGTCCAGCGGCCCTGCTCGCAGCGGCCGAAGCTGAGCTCCTGGTCCAGCCAGTGCAGGGCCTGGTCGGGCCGGTGCATCATGGCTTCGGCCAGGCTGAGGCCCGGGCGCATGCCGCGCGGCCAGGCGATGGCACGCAGCCGCGCGCGCATGGCGTAGGCGCCGGCCACCAGCACGCGGCGGCCGTCGTCCTGCCCCTGGGCGTCGAGACCGGCCAGGCAGCGGAAGCGGCCCACGGAATCGGGCAGGCGCTGCCAGAGCTCGGTGTCGTCGGCATGCGCCCCGATGCGCATGAGGCGGTCGGACGCCAGGAACACGACCCAGGCTGCGTCAGGGGCCTGCGCGGGCGGTTGGTAGTCGGCCTGGCGCAACCAGGTGCACAGCTCGCCTTCGGGGTGGGCCTGCACCTGGGCGCCGCCCAAGTGGGCCTGCTGGTGGGTCAACGCGGCGAGCTGCGCGGGGCTGAGGCCAGCGAGCTCGCGCGGTTCGCGCTGCTGCAGGGCGTCAGGGGGGACGCGCAGGTGGGCATGCCACTGGCTGGTCTGGAGCCAGCGCGCCCAGGGAGCGTCCTGCGCGGCGCGGGTGGCGTCGGTGTGGCCAGCGCGGGTCCACACGCCACGGTAGTCGGGGGGCACCCCGGCGCTCAGCGTCATGGCCGCCCCGCGACAGCGGTGGCATGGCTGCGGTCGCCGCGGGGTGCGGCGGCTCGGTGAGGGTGTGGCACGGGGGGCGTCGAGCACGCCGGGCCTGGCTGCGTCATCGTGTGCATGGCTGGCCTGTGGTCTCAGGCGTCCCTGGGGGTCGGGCATGCGCGGCAAGGCACCGCCCGAATCGTTGCCCGCACTGTACACAGCGACCGGGGGCTCGCGCGACTCATCCGCGCCACATTCCCCCCCTAGGTGCCACCGATTGGCACGCTTGGCACAGCGAGATGCCGCTCACCCATGGCAATGGCGGACACCTCCCACCCCGTGAAAACCCTGGGTCAGGCCGGCAGCAGCCCGTCGGCCCGGAGCAGTTGTTCCAGGCACTGCGCCTGGATGCCGTAGAAGGCCTTGATGTCGCGGATCTGCGCGACCACGGCGTCGGCCGAACCGGCTTCGGCGCGCTTGACGGCCAGGATCATCTTGTTCTTGTTGGTGTGCTCCAGCGAGATGAACTCGAAGACCTGGGTGTCGTAGCCAGCCGCGTCCAGCAGCAAGGCCCGCAAGCCGTCGGTGAGCATCTCGGCTTCCTGCGCCTGGTGGATGCCGTGCTGCAAGATGGGCCGCAGCGGGTGCGGGTTGAGCAGCTGCGGGCGCACTTCCTTGTGGCAGCACGGCGAGCACAGGATGATCTCGGCGCCCGCGCGGATGCCGAGGTGGATGGCGTGGTCGGTGGCGATGTCGCAAGCATGCAGCGCGATCATCACGTTGAGCTGGGCCGGGTGGTAGTCACGCACGTCGCCCTGTTCATAGTCCATGCCGTCGAGGTGCAGCTTGTCGATGACGCCGCGGCAGAGCTGGACGAGGTCTTCGCGCAGTTCCACACCCGTGACCACGGCTTCGCGCTGCAAGGTGTGGCGCAACCAGTCGTGGATGGCGAAGGTCAGGTAGCCCTTGCCCGAGCCGAAATCGACCACGTGGATGGGCTGCTGGTCGCGCGGGGGCTGGGCCAAGGGCGAACGCGCCAGGGCCGCGGCGAACACCTCGATGAACTTGTTGATCTGCTTCCATTTGCGCGACATGGCCGGCACCAGCTGGCCACGCGCGTCGGTCACGCCCAGCTCGCGCAGGAAGGGGCGGGAGAGCTCGATCAGGCGGTGCTTGTCGCGGTTGTGGGCGCCCGGGACCGCGGCAGGCGCCGAGGCTTCGGCCGGGGCCGTCAGATGGGTCGCACCATGGGCCGCAATCTGTGTCACCGTCTGTGCCGTCGGTTTGGCGTTCGACAGCTTGCCCACGCGCACCGTGGCCTTGCCCTTTTTGCTGAAGGCGAGCTGCACTTCCTCGGTCGGCGTGAAGAGGTGGGCGTTGCGGAAGGCGCCATCGCGCAGCCACAGGCCGAGGTGGTGCCAGGCCTCGTCCAGCGGCAGGTTCTTGGTGATGTCCTTCGTGGGGAAGCGCAGCACCAGGCTCAGGTGGGGCTGGCCGCGCAGCAGCACGGGCCGCGCGATGACGCGCTGCAGCTGCTGCCCGAGCGCTTCGATGTCGGCCACACCCCCCTGGTAGGCCACCAGCATCAGCTGCACCAGGCGGCCCGCGTCCGCAGCCTCGCGCAGCAAGGCGCCGAAACGGGCCAGCGCTGCGGCGTTGGCCTGGGCATCGGGCGAAGGGGTGGGCTCAGGCGCGGGCAGAGGGTCGGACATGGTGGTGCGTTCGGAAGGGGTGGCCATTGTGCCTGCCGCGGGGTGGCTTGTGGCGATGCGCAGGGGGCCGTCAGCCCGCGCGGCACACCGCCAACCAGGCCCGCGCCGCATGGCTCATGTAGCGCCCGGCGGCCCACACGTGGGCCACGGCCCAGTCCAGCTCGGAAGCCGGCAGCGGGCGCACCACCAGCTCGGGCGGCAGGCTCAGGCGTTGCAGCAGGGGCTGCGGCAGGATGGCCGTGCCCATGCCGGCCTGGGCCATGGACAGCAGGAAATCCCACTGGGCGCTTTCGGCCACCACGCGCGGCGCGATGCCGGCCTGCTGCCAGCGCTGGCGCAGGTGGCGGTCGAGCGCGAAGCCTTCGCCCGGCATCACCACCGGCTGCTCGTGCAGCAGCGCCAGGCTGGGCCGCTTGCGGTGCGCCCAGGCGGCATCGGCCGTGCCCACCAGGCAGACCGGGTAACGCCCCAGCACATCGGCGGCCAGCACGCTGTGTGGCGCCAGCGGCAGGATGCTCACGCCCACCTCCAGTTCGCCCTCGGCCACCATCTGCTCGATGACGTCGCCGCCGGCTTCGCGCACCTGCAAGGCAATGCCGGGGTGGGCCGCCCGGAAGCGCTGGATGAGCGGCGAGAAGAACACATTGACCATGGGCGGGATGCCCACCGTCAACGTGCCGCGCGACAGGGCTGCGAGGTCGTCCACCTCGCGGTGCAGGGCCTGGGCCACGGCCAGGGCTTCCTGGCCGCGCTCGAACACCACCCGGCCCACGTCGGTGAGTTGCAGACCGCGCGCCTGGCGGACCAGCAGCGGCTGGCCCAGCTCGTCTTCGAGTTGCCGCACCATCTTGCTGATGGTCGATTGCGTGACGCTGAGCGCATCGGCCGCCTGCGTGAAGCTCTGGCGGCGCACGGTCTCGACGAAGTAGCGCAGGGCGCGCAGGTCCACAGTGACATCTCCAAGCCATGAACAAAGCGCATGGCAGGCATGAATATAAGTCGCTTTACGCATGCATGGCAGCTGCCGATACTGAACATGCCGTTGCCCCGGGGTTGACACGATCGGCCCCAGTGGGCGCGGCCCCCGTGCCCCTGGACAACGACATCGGAGACAACACCGTGCACCCAGAACGCATCCGCCTGGCCCGCTTGCGGGACAAGGTCATGTCGGCGCAAGACGCCGCCGCCCTCATCACCGACGGCATGACCGTGGGCATGAGCGGCTTCACCCGTGCTGGCGACTGCAAGGCCGTGCCCTTCGCCCTGGCCGAGCGTGCCAAACAGCACCCGCTGCAGATCACGCTGATGACGGGCGCCTCGCTGGGCCACGATGCCGACAAGGTGCTGTCCGACGCGGGCGTCACCGCACGCCGCATGCCTTTCCAAGTGGACGCCAGCCTGCGCCAGCGCATCAATGCCGGCGAGGTGATGTTCCTGGACCAGCACCTCTCCGAGACGGTCGAGATGCTGCGCAACAAGCAGATCGCGCCGGTGGACATCGCCGTGATCGAGGCCACCTGCATCACCGAGGACGGCGCCATCGTGCCGACGACCTCGGTGGGCAATTCGGCCAGCTTCGCCATCCTGGCCAAGCAGGTCATCGTCGAGGTCAACCTGAGCGTGCCGCTGGGCCTCGAAGGCCTGCACGACATCTACATCCCGACCTACCGGCCACACCGCCAGCCCATCCCGCTGACCGGCGTGGACGACCGCATCGGCTGCACGGCGATCGCCATCAACCCGGACAAGATCGCCGGCATCGTTTTCACCGACCGCCCCGACAGCCCCTCGACCGTGCTGCCGCCGGACATCGAGACCGAGGCCATCGCCGGCCACCTCAACGGCTTCTTGCTGCGCGAGGTCAAGGCTGGCCGCCTGTCACCGTCGCTGCAGCCGCTGCAGGCGGGCATCGGCACCATCGCCAACGCGGTGCTGCACGGCCTGCTGGAGTCGCCCTTCGACAACATGACGATGTACTCCGAGGTGCTGCAAGACAGCAGCATCGAGTTGCTCGAATCCGGGCGCATGGCCTTTGCCTCGGCCTCGTCGATGACGCTGTCCAAGGCCTGCTACGAGCGCGTGATGGCGAACCTGGACTTCTACAAGCAGCGCATCGTGCTGCGCCCGCAGGAGATCAGCAACCACCCCGAGGTGGTGCGCCGCCTGGGCCTCATCACCATCAACACGGCGCTGGAGGTGGACCTGTACGGCAACGTCAACTCCACGCACGTCAATGGCACGCAGATGATGAACGGCATCGGTGGCTCGGGCGACTTCGCGCGCAACGCCCACATGTCGGTGTTCGTGACCAAGTCGCTGGCCAAGGGCGGCAAGATCTCCAGCGTGGTGCCCATGGTCACGCACGTGGACCACACCGAGCACGATGTCGATGTGATCGTGACCGAGCACGGCCTGGCCGACCTGCGTGGCCTGGCGCCGCGCGAACGTGCGCAGGAGATGATCGCGCACTGCGTGGACCCGAGCTACCGCGAGCAGCTGAACGACTACTTCCGCGCGGCTTGCCGCCGCGGGGGCCACACGCCGCACTTGCTGGAAGAGGCGTTTGCCTGGCACCTGCGCCAGCAGCGCACGGGCTCGATGCTCACGCAGGAAGCGGCGGCCGAGCTGGTGTGAGGCTGCGCGGCCTCAGCGGCCTGCGCAACTTCACCAACGGCTGATGCCGTAAGCCGTCACGCCCAGACCGAACACCAGCTGCAGCAAGAACAGCAGATTGAAGGCCGCGGTGTAGCGCACCCAGCGCCAGCGGCGCTGGTCGTCGAGCAGGAAGAGGCGGGCATGCTCGGGCAACTCGGCTTCGAGTTGCTTGAGGCCCTGCTTGGTGAGGTGCAGCAGGTGACGGCTGCGCGCGTCCACCACGGCGAACACCAGGGCCAGCACGCTGACGAAGCCGCCCAGCAACACCAGCACGGCCGGGTGCGTGGCCTTCTCCAGGGCCGCGAACACCATGCCATTGGCAAAGATGGACAGCGCCACGTAGAAGTTGAACGCCTTGAGCCGCTGCTCGGCGTTGAACTTCCAGTGCTCCCAGAGGTAGGTGTTGTGGGTCAGGCTCATGGCCGGGCTCAGCCGCGCGGCGGGCCACCACGGTCGTTGCGACCGCCTGCGCCACCGGCGCCACCTTGGCCACCCGCACCGCCGCCCTCGCGGCCACCACCGCCACCGCGCGGGCCGCGAGGCCCTTGCGGACGGCCACGGTCGTCACGTCGGCCACCGGCTTCCGCACGAGGACCATCGTTGCGGCCCTCGTTGCGGCCACCTTCGCGGCGGGGGCCGCGTTCGCCATCTCGGCGCTCACCGTCACGGCGACCCGGGCCCTGGCCCGGGCGGCCATGGCCGTGCTCGGGGCGATGGTGCGGTCGCTGTGGACGGGCCGCATCTTCCTGGGCTTCCTTGCGGGCCTGGTCCAGCAAGCCGTCGAGCTGCTCGGGCGCGATGCCCTTGAGCGCGCAGAAATTGGCCGTGGTCAGCTTGGTGGTTTCGAAGTCGCGCAGCAGGCTGAAGCGCTGGCGGCGGCCGGCTTCTTCCTGTTCGCGCTGGGCATCTTCCTGGACACGGCGAGCCTGCTGGTTGGCGCGGCGGCGGGTGAGCTCATCGGCAGCCAGCTGGCGGTGCTCTTCGCTGAGCTCGCCAGCGGGCTGGCCATCGAGGTCAAAACGCTGCTTGCCGCGCGACACGGCCACGAGGTAGGACGTGGCACCGGTGAGGCGGCGGAAGAAGGCCGACAGGGCCTGCTTGCTGAACTCGCCGGGCGCGCGCTCCTGGATGTCCACCTGGATGCGCAGCTTCAAGGGCTTGGGCGCTCCGCCGAACAGGGCCGGGAAGAGATCGGCCAGGCGGGCGCCGGTGGCCGCGGTGGACACCTCGGCGCGGGGCGCGGCGGCCGGGGCGGCTGCGGCAGCAGGCTGGGTGGCGCCTCCCTCAGAGCCTTCCTCGGCGCTGTCTTCAGCACGGCTCTCGGCCATGGCCTCGGCAGGGTCGCTGCCATCGGCTGACGCGGCCAGCTCGGGCTGAGCCGCCGCGTCGGGCTGCGTGGCCAGAGGCTCGGCAGCGGCAGCGGGCACCACCTCCGTGGGCAGCGCGGCAGGCGCGGCCGTCACGGCGTTGGCGGGATCAGCGGTCTCGGCAGAGGGGGCCGGGTTCGTCGAGGACATGGGTCGGTCGCAGTGAATCGCAAAGAGGGTGATTGTCGCCCCTCGCGGGCCCATTTCACAGGGGGCACCCCACATCTCTCACCGACGGCCTGCGCGCGCCGGCACAGCCTCACGCTTCAGCGCCCCAGCGCCACCCCGCGCTCGCGGGCCGACAAGGCACCCACCGGGCCCACGCGGGCCTCGATGGCGGCCTGCACCTCGCGGCGCCAACCCAGCAGGAAACCGGCCTCGGCCACCACGAACAGCGGCCCGATGACCAGGCCGGTGATGTCATCGACGAACGCCGGCTTGCGGCCCTCGTAGATGTGGCCGATGAACTGCAGCACCCAGCCGCCGAAGAACAGGCCCAGGCTGGCGCTCAACCAGGCCGCCATGGGCAAGGCGGCCAGGGCGTGCCCGGCCCACAGCGACAAGCCGGTCAGCACGGCCATGGTCAGGCCGTAGCGCAGGTCCAGGCGCAGGAAAAACAGCGTGGACGCCAGCCAGGTCAGCGTGGCCAGCGACACCGACACGCCGCCCACGTCCAGCGCGGCGCGGCCCAGCAGCGCCATCACCGACACCACGATGACGGGGATGCCCACGAAGTGCGTGGCCACGTTGCGCACATGGCGGTGGTAGGCGGCATAGGTGGCGAGGTGGTCGGTCAGGGTCTTCATGGCGGGCCTCAGGGTGGCGGCAGGAACATCGGGCATTTGGCACGGGGCAGTGGCCACATCGTGGGGCCTGCGCCTGCGCGTGTCTGCCATCTGCCCGACAGTCCGTGTGCCCGCGCCTCAGGGATGTCACCTAGCGCCGCCACCGCTGTGGCGCGTAACCTGCGCGCCTGTGACACCCACCCACGACGCCCCCACCCTGGCCCTGCTGCGCCAGGGCCGCTGGTTCTCGGGCCTGCCCGAAGGTTTCCAACACCGCCTGGTGCAGCCTGGTCGCCGCGTGCAGCTGGCCCGCGGCGAGCGCCTGTTCGCGCGGGGCGATGCCAACAGCGGCCTGTACGCGGTGCTGTCGGGCGCCATCAGCGTGGGCGCGGTCGGCCCCGGCGGCAAAGAAGCCCTGGTGGCCGTGGCCGAGGCGCCGCAGTGGTTCGGTGAAATCGCCCTGATCGACGGCGGCCCGCGCACGCACAACGCCGACGCCCGCGAGGCCAGCACCCTGCTGTGGCTGCCATTGGCCGAGCTGCACGCCCTGCTGGCCGAAGACCCGCGCCGCTGGCAAGCCTTTGGCCAGCTCGCCATGGAAAAGCTGCGCGCCCTGTTCATGGGCGTGGAAGAGCTCGCCTTGCTGGCCGCCCCGGCCCGCGTGGCGCGGCGCCTGCTGTCATTGGCCACGGCCCACGGCCAGCTCGCCGAAGGCCAGACCCGCGATGCCCTGCAACTCAACCAGGAGCAACTTGGCGCCATGCTCGCGCTGACGCGACAGACGGTCAACCTCGTGCTCAAGGACTTCGAAGCGCGCGGCCTGCTGCGCTGCCAGTACGGCCGCATCGACATCCTCGACTGGGCGGCACTGGGCCGCGAGGGCGAGGGCTGACGCGTCGGCCCAGGCCCAGGCTCAGGCGGCGGCCAACGCCCCCGGCAGCATCCGCGCCAGCAGGGCGCCTTCAAAGCGCGCGTCCAGCGGGATGCGCACGTGCAGCGGGCTGCCCGGTGCGGCCGTGATGGGCTCGCCGTCGAGGTTGCGCATGGTGTCGAGCTTGAGCATCTGGTTGCCCAAGGGGTGGATGACCTCGATGGTGTCGCCCACATCGAAACGGTTTTTCACGATCACCTCGGCCCAGCCGTCGGCCACGCCCTTGACCTCGCCGCAGAACTGGCTGCGGTTGAACTCGGAGTGGCCGGTGATGTAGTTCTGGTAGTCCTGCGCGGGGCGGCGCTCCAGGAAGCCGCCGGTGTAGCCGCGGCTGGCCAGGCCTTCGAGCTGGATCAGCAACTCGCGGTTGAAGGGCCGCCCGGCCGTGGCGTCGTCGATGGCGTTGCGGTAGACCTGGGCCACGCGCGCCACGTAGTACAGGGACTTGGTGCGGCCTTCGACCTTGAGCGAATCGACCCCGATCTGGACCAGGCGCTCGACGTGCTCGACGGCGCGCAGGTCTTTCGAATTCATGATGTAGGTGCCGTGATCGTCTTCCATGATGGGCATGAGCTCACCCGGTCGGCCGGCTTCTTCGATCAGGTAGACCTTGTCGGCCGCGGGGTGGCGCTGGCCGTCCCCACAAGCACTCGGGGAGAAAGACGCGGCCTGCGCATTGGCCTGCTCTTCCTCGAAGTTGAAGACGCCTTCGAGCTTGATCGGGATGGCTTCGCCGCTGTCGGACTGCTCGGTGGCAACTTGCGTCTTGTAGTTCCAGCGACAGGCGTTGGTGCAGGTGCCCTGGTTGGGGTCGCGGCGGTTGAAGTAGCCGGACAGCAGGCAGCGGCCCGAGTAGGCGATGCACAGCGCGCCGTGCACGAACACCTCCAGCTCCATGTCGGGGCATTCCTGGCGGATGCGCTCGATCTCGTCCAGGCTCAATTCGCGCGACAGGATGATGCGCTGCACGCCCATCTTCTGCCAGAACTTCACCGTGGCGAAGTTGGTCGTGTTGGCCTGCACCGAGAGGTGGATGGGCACGTGCGGCCACTTCTCGCGCACCATCATGATCAGGCCGGGGTCGGCCATGATGATGCCGTCGGGGTTCATCTCGACGATGGGCTCGATGTCGCGCAGGTAGGTGCGGACCTTGTCGTTGTGCGCGATCAGGTTGCTGGTCACGAACAGCTTCTTGCCGCGCTGGCGGGCCTCGGTGATGCCTTGCGCCAGTTGCTCCAGCTTGAACTCGTTGTTGCGCGCGCGCAGGGAGTAGCGCGGCTGGCCGGCATAGACGGCATCGGCGCCGAAGTCAAAGGCGGCGCGCATCTTCTCAAGCGAGCCGGCGGGCAGCAGCAATTCCGGTGCGGGGCGGGAGGTGGGTGCAGACATGGGCGGGATTGTGCCGACATTCCCGCGCCGACGCACAAAAGCCACACCCTTGGGGCCCCTGGCGGCCCGGGTGGCCGGCCGCGCGTGGAAAGGGTCACGCCATCGCCACAGTCGGGCGACTTTGGGCGCACCCGCGCGTGCACACGGCCAGGCCCTGGGGGATACTGACCCGATCCGCGCCTTTTCCTGCTGCCAGCAGGCTCCTTGGGCGCCCTTCGCCAAAAGCAAGGTCCGGCCCATGTCCTTGACAGACACCCTGTCGCCCGAAGATTCGCCCTGGAAACGCGCCGTCGAGTGCGTGGGCGATGGTGTGTGGGACTGGCACGTGCCCTCCGACGAGGTCGTGCTGTCTGGCCGCTGGCTGGGCGCGGTGGGTGTCAACGGCAGCGGACGCGGCAAGCGCTCCGACGCCTGGGTCACCCAGGTCCACCCCGACGACCTGCAGCGCGTGCAGGCCGAGCTGCAAAGCCACTTGCGTGGCGACACCCCGACCTTCGCCTGCGAATACCGCGTGTTCGACCGCAGCGGCAAGCAGCTGTGGGTGCTCAGCCGCGGCACCGTCGTGCAGCGCGAAGCCGATGGCCGGCCGGTGCGCATGATCGGCACCCTCACCGACGTGAGCTGGCGCAAGCAGGCCGAACGCTTCGAGCAGTTCCGCAGCGACATCCTCCAGCAACTGGCCGATGGCCACGACCTGCCCGCCCTGCTGGAGGCCACCGTGCGCGGCATCGAGGCGCTCGACCCCGCCATGCTGTGCAGCATCCTGCTGCTCGACCACGAGGGCAAGCACCTGCAACTGGGCGCCGCACCCAGCCTGCCGGCGCACTACAACACGGCGGTGCACGGCATCGCCATCGGGCCCGGCGTGGGCAGTTGCGGCACCGCGGCCCACACCGCCCAGCGCGTGGTGGTCGAAGACATCCAGACCAACCCGCTGTGGGAGGGCTACCGCGAGCTGGCCGACAGCGCCGGCGTGCGCTCCTGCTGGTCGCAGCCCATCTTCTCGTCGCACGGCAAGGTGCTGGGCACCTTCGCCATCTACCACCGCACGCCCTGCGCGCCCACGCCCGAGCACATCGGCCTGATCGAGCAGGTCGCCCGCCTGGCCAGCCTGGCCATCGAACGCAAGCAGGCCGAAGAGCGCCTGCACCTGGCCGCCAGCGTGTTCACGCACGCCCGCGAAGGCATCATGATCACCTCGGAAGACGGCCGCATCATCGACGTCAACGAGGCCTTCAGCCGCATCACCGGCTACAGCCGCGAGGAAGCCCTGGGCCACAACCCGCGCTTCCTCAAATCGGGCCGCCAGGAGCGCAGCTTCTACGTGGCGATGTGGCAGGAGCTGCAGGACAAGGGCCACTGGCAGGGCGAGCTGTGGAACCGCCGCAAGAACGGCGAGCACTACGCCGAGATGAAGACCATCAGCGCCGTGCGCGACGAACAGGGCGTGGTGCGCCAGTACCTCTCGCTGTTCTCCGACATCACCGCCTTCAAAGAGCACGAGCTGCAACTGCAGTTCAACGCCCACCACGACGCCCTCACTGGCCTGCCCAACCGCACCCTGCTGGCCGACCGCCTGAAACAGGCCATGTCCCAGACCAAGCGGCGCGGGCTGCGGCTGGCCGTGCTCTACCTCGACCTCGACGGCTTCAAGGCGGTGAACGACCGCCACGGCCACGAAACCGGTGACCAGCTGCTGATGGCACTGGCCACGCGCATCCGCCACGCCTTGCGCGAGGGCGACACGCTGGCGCGCATCGGGGGCGATGAGTTCGTCGCCGTGATGCAGGACCTCTGCGACCTCGAACAGGCCCTGCCCGTGGTCAACCGCGTGCTGGCCGCCGCCGCCCAGCCCGTGGCCATCGGCAAGCTGACGTTGCAGGTCTCGGCCAGCCTCGGCCTGACCGCCTACCCGCAGTCCGAAGAGGTCGATGCCGACCAGTTGCTGCGCCAGGCCGACCAGGCCATGTACCAGGCCAAGCTGGCCGGCAAGAACCGCTGCCACGTCTTCGACACGGAGCAGGACCGCAGCGTGCGCGGCCACCACGAGAGCATCGAGCACATCCGCCACGCCCTGCTCCACCACGAGTTCGTGCTGCACTACCAGCCCAAGGTGAACATGCGCACGGGCCAGATCGTCGGGGCCGAAGCGCTCATCCGCTGGCAGCACCCGCACCGCGGCCTGCTGGCGCCCGGCAGCTTCCTGCCCGTCATCGAGGACCACCCGCTGGCGCTCGACATCGGCGAGTGGGTGATGGAGACCGCCCTGCAGCAGATGGACACCTGGCGCGCCGCCGGCCTGCACCTGCCGGTCAGCATCAACCTGGGTGCCCGCCAACTGCAACAGCCCGACTTCGTGGAGCGCCTGCGCGCCCGCCTGGCCGCCCACCCCGAGGTGCAGCACGGCGACCTGGAGCTGGAGGTGCTGGAGACCAGCGCTTTGGGCGACCTGGCCCGCGTCTCCCAGATCATGGTGGCCTGCCGCGACATGGGCGTGGCCTTCGCACTCGACGACTTCGGCACCGGCTACTCCTCGCTGGCCTACCTCAAGCGCCTGCCCGTGCACCAGCTCAAGATCGACCAGAGCTTCGTGCGCGACATGCTCGACGACCCCGACGACCTGGCCATCCTCGAAGGCGTGCTGGGCCTGTCGCGGGCCTTCCACCGCGAGGTCATCGCCGAGGGCGTGGAAACCGTGGACCACGGCGAGATGCTGCTCTACCTGGGCTGCGAACTGGGCCAAGGCTACGGCATCGCGCGGCCCATGCCGGCCGAGGCCATCCCGGCCTGGGCCGCCAGCTGGCAGCCCGATCCGCGCTGGCTGAACCTGCCCGCCTTCACGCGCGACGACGTGCCCATGCGGGTGGCCGAGGTCAAGCACCGCGCCTGGGTCGGCGCCGTCACGGACTTCCTCGAAGGCCAGCGCGACGAGCCGCCCACCCTCAACGTCCACCAGTGCTGCTTCGGCCACTGGCTGCATGGCGATGCCAAGCACCTCGCCGCGGCCGAGGATCCGGCGCTCGCCGCCATCGACCGCCTGCACAACGAGATCCACGCCCTGGCCGAAACGCTATGCGACCTGCAAGCCCAGGGGCGCACCGAGTTCGTCCAGCGCCGCATCGGGGAGCTCTACCGCATGCGCGACCAGTTGCTGGGCCAACTGACGCTGCTGTCCGGCCAACACGAAGCCCTGCGGCCGCCGCCCATCACGGCAGCCGCGGCCTGAGCCTCGGACTTCAGCCGCGCTGCGGCACCACCAGCACCTCGCCGTCGCGCACCGCCGCGCGCGCCCGCACCAACTCATCGGCCATGAACGCGGCGATGCCCTGCGGGTCGGCCGGGTAAAGCGCGCGCATGGCCGGGTTGCCGTCGAAGCTGGCCTGCACCAGCGCGGCCAGCTCATCGACCGTCATGCGCTGCGCCTCCAGCAGCTTGAAAGCCAGCAGCACCTTGAGCGCGTTGTCGGCGTTGCGGCGGGGCTCCTCGCTGAGCCACTGGATGCGCGAGCGTGCCGCGTCCAGGGCCGCACTGACGGCGCCATCGTGCTCGCCAAACGGCACGCCATGGCCGGGGATGACGACGCGCGGCTGCAACTGGCCGATGAGGTCCAGCGTGGCGGCCTGCTCGGCGAAACCGGGGATGCCTTCCAGCTCGGGGAAGATCACGCCAAAGCCCTTCTGCCACAGCGCATCGGCCGAGATCAACAGCCCCAGCCGCTCGCACCACAGCATCACCATGGCGTGGTCGTGGCCCATGGCGGGCAGCACCGTCCAGTCCTCGCCGCCCAGGCCCACCACGCTGTGCGGCTGCAGCAGCGCGTCGTAGGTGAAGGGCGGGCACTGCTGGCCGGTGCGGCGGTAGCTCAAGCGGGCCTCGTCCCAGCTGTCCACCAGGGCGGCATCGCCGGGCGGGATCCAGGTCTCGCAGCCGTACTGCGCCCTCAGCATGGCGTTGCCACCGGCGTGGTCGGAGTGCAAATGCGTGTTGAGGATGCGGCCCAGCGGGCGCCCTTTCAGCGCCTGCTGCAGCAGCGCCAGGGTGGCATCGGCGTGGGTGACGTAGCCGGTGTCCACCACCGTGGGCACCTCGTCGTCGGCGAACACGATGTTGTTGGACGACAACCAGCCGCGCTCCAGCACCTGGATGGCATCGGGCAACAAGGGGTGACGCATGCGGGTCCTGAACGCGCCTGACCGCGACGCGCCGGACGATCTTATGACAGGCGCATGCCCCACGTTGAATTGGCCGTGGCATGCCCCTCTGTTTGCCGGATCACGCAATGCGGGATTTTCCACAATCCGCCCACGACGTCCCGCCGACGAGGCGTCGTGGCGCACGCCAAGTGCGCACCCTACCCATCAGAGGACAACATGACCCACAGTGTTTCCATCGCCGGCAAGCCAGAGGTGCGTCTACCCGACGCTCAGCACCACCGCGCTGCCACCGCCCCACAAGGGCCACACAACCGCGCCCGCATCCGCGAGTTCTTCCGCTACCACGGCATCTGGGCGCCCGGGGTGCGCCTCTTCCGGCGCCTGGGCTTCCAGGGCAAGGCCCTGGTCCTCACGGCCGTTTTCCTGGTGCCGATCGCGCTGCTGTCCTGGCAGTATTTCAGCGAACGCGCCCGCACCATCGCATTCACCGTCCAGGAACGCCAAGGCGTGGTCGCGATGCGCCAGTTCGTGCCGGTGCTCAAGGGCATCATCGACATCCGCAACGCCACCCGCGCGATGGCCGGAGGCTTCGACGCCGCGGCCGACTACCAGCGGGCCAGACAGGGCACCGACAAGGCCCTGGCCGCCATGGCAGCCACCCTGCGCGCCGACAACGACACCCTGCAGCTGCAAGCCGCGCTGGACAAGCTGCAAACGGCCTGGTCCACCACGGCGAATGCCAAGCAGGGGCTGGACGACAAGGGCCGCACCGTGTTCGGTCCGGTCACGCAGGCCGCGGTGGAGCTGCTCAACCTGATCGGCGACCGATCGAACCTGGTGCTCGACCCCGACATCGACAGCTACTACCTGGTCAACGCGCTGGTGCTGACCTTGCCGCAGACGATGGAAAACGTCGGTCAGCTCTGGGGCTGGGGCACCTATGCGGCCATCCGCGGGGGCATCGGCACGGACAACGAAAAGTCCTGGTACGTCTGGGACGCCCGCGTGAAGTCCGGCGTGGACGACGTCCGCGCCTACCTGCACCGCGCTTGGGATGCCAACCCCTCGCTCAAGCCCCGGCTGGACCTGGCCGCGCTCGACCATGCCCTGACCCTGCGCAAGGTCGGTGAGCTTGCCGTGTTCGACGCCAGCGCGCCCAAGCCGGCCGACTACTACCGCCAGGGCCAGCAAACCGTGGCCGACCTGGCCGCGTTCTACGACCAGGCCCTGCCCCTGCTGGACGAGCTGCTGGCACGGCGCGAAGCCCATTTGCAGAACGCGCGCCTGGGCACGCTGGTCGTGCTGGTGGCGGCGCTGACGCTGACCAGCTACCTCTTCCTGTCCTTCCAGAAGGTGCTGGAAGGCGGCCTGCGCGAAGTCGTGTTCCACATCGACGCCATCCGCCAGGGCAACCTCACCACCCACCCGCGGGCCTGGGGGGCCGACGAAGTCGCTGGCCTGATGCACAACATCACCGGGCTGCAAACCGCGCTCAAGCGCATCGTCGGGCAGATGCGGGCCTCGGCCGACCACATCGTGCACGCCAGCAGCGAGATCGCCGCGGGCTCCACCGACCTGGCCGCGCGCACCGAGGAATCGGCCGCCAGCCTGCAGCAGCAAGCGCACACCATGGCACACATCGCTCAGACGGTGCAGGCCACGGCGAGCATCGCGAACGAGGCGTCCGAGCTGGCCACCAACAACGCCGAAGCGGCGCGCCGCGGCGGCGACATCATCCACACCATGGTGGACACCATGGGCGGCATCCAGCAAGCCTCACGCCGCATTGGTGACATCACCGCCGCCATCGACGGCATCGCCTTCCAGACCAACCTGCTGGCGCTCAATGCCGCAGTGGAAGCCGCCCGTGCAGGCGAGGCCGGCCGGGGCTTCGCGGTGGTGGCCGGCGAGGTGCGGGCGCTGGCGCAGCGGGCCTCAACGGCCGCGCGCGAGATCAAGGGCCTGGTGTCCGACAGCGTCGGCCGCATCGACACGGGCACCACGATCGTGACCCAAGCCGGTGCCGCGGTGGACGAGATCGTCGCGCAGGCCTTGCGCATCAACGAGATGCTGGCCCACGTGGCCACCAGCTCGCGCCAGGAAGCCGACGAGGTCCAGCAAACCACGCTGGCCGTGCAGGCCATGGACGCGGTGACGCAGCAAAACGCCGCGCTGGTCGAGCAGAACGCCGCGGCCGCCGCGTCCATGAAGGACCAGGCCGAGGTGCTGTCGGCCGAGGTGTCGGCTTTCCAGCTGGCCTGAGCCCGGCCGGCCTGGCCTCAGCCGTGGCGGATCAGGTGGTCGAAGGCGCTCAGCGCCGCCGTCGCACCGGCCCCCGCGGCGATCACGATCTGCTTGTACGGCACGGTCGTGCAGTCGCCCGCCGCGAACACGCCCGGCACGTTGGTGTGGCCCTTGGCATCGACGATGATTTCGCCGAACTTGCTCAGCTCCAGCGTGCCGCGCAGGAACTCGGTGTTGGGCACCAGGCCGATCTGCACGAACACGCCTTCCAGCGGCACCAGGTGCTCCACACCCGTGGCGCGGTCCTTGTACTTCAGGCCGGTGACCTTGCCCGTGTCTTTGCCGTCCTGGTCCACGCCGATGATCTCCGTGGTCTGCGCGTTGGTGTGGATGGTCACGTTGGGCAGGCTCTGCAGCTTCCTGACCAGCACCGCATCGGCCTTGAGCTGGTCCGCGAACTCCACCACCGTCACGTGGGCCACCACACCGGCCAGGTCGATGGCGGCTTCCACGCCGGAGTTGCCCCCGCCGATCACGGCCGTGCGCTTGCCCTTGAACAGCGGGCCGTCGCAATGCGGGCAGTAGGCCACGCCCTTGTTCTTGTACTCGGCCTCGCCGGGCACGTTCACGTTGCGCCAGCGCGCGCCGGTGGACAGGATCAGCGTCTTCGCTTTCAGCACACCGCCGTTGGCCAGCTTGACCTCGATGAGGCCACCGGCTTGCGCGGCCGGCACGATGGCATCGGCGCGCTGCAGGTTCATGATGTCCACGTCGTAGGCGCGGGCGTGGGCTTCGAGCGCGGCCGAGAACTTCGGGCCATCGGTTTCCAGCACCGAGATGTAGTTCTCGATGCCCAGGGTGTCGTTGGTCTGGCCACCGAAGCGCTCCGCGGCGATGCCGGTGCGGATGCCCTTGCGGGCGGCGTACACAGCGGCTGCGGCACCCGCCGGGCCACCGCCGACGATGAGCACGTCGTACGGGGCTTTGGCGTTGAGCTTGGCCGCTTCCTTGGCACCGGCGTTGGTGTCGAGCTTGGCCACGATCTCATCGACCGTCATGCGGCCCGAGGCGAAGACCTGGCCATTGAGGAAGACCATGGGCACGGCCATGATCTCGCGCTTTTCCACCTCGTCCTGGAAGGCACCGCCTTCGATGACGGTGGTCTTGACCTTGGGGTTGAGGATGGCCATGAGCGACAGCGCCTGCACCACGTCGGGGCAGTTGTGGCAGCTCAGGGACATGAAGACCTCGAAGTGGAAGTCGCCGCCATCTGCAGGGCTCAGGGCGCGGACGTTGTCCAGCGTCTCGGCGCTTTCCTTCGGCGGGTGGCCGCCGGTCCACAGCAGGGCCAGCACCAGCGAGGTGAACTCGTGGCCCAGCGGCAGGCCGGCAAAGCGCAAGGACTGGGCCGCAGCGGCGTCACCACCCGTGCGCTGCAGCGAGAACGAGGGCTTGCGGGCGTCCTGGCCATCGGTGCGCAGGGTGATCTTGTCGGCGCGCAGACCCTGGATGGTCTGCAGCAGCTCGAGCATCTCGCGGGAGTTCTCGGAGTCACTCAGGGATGCAACGATCTCGAAGGGTTGTTGCACGCGCTCCAGGTAAGCGGCGAGTTGGGCCTTGAGGGTGTCGTCCAGCATGATGGGCATCCTTTGTGTGTTCAAGTGACTTCGGGAACCGGCCTCCTCTGTGCTTCAGCGAGGTGAAGAGGCCAGGGTCATCCACCCGCCCGCCTTGTGGGCGAGCAGGAGGACCATGTTCAACGGTGTGGTGAGGTCAGGCCTCAGCACAGGTCAAACCGTGTGCGGATCGCGTTGAGGCAGCGATCAGATCTTGCCGACCAGGTCCAGCGAGGGGGCCAGGGTCTTGGCGCCTTCCTTCCACTTGGCCGGGCAGACCTGGCCAGGGTTGGCGGCGGTGTACTGGGCGGCCTTCAGCTTGCGCAGGGTTTCCGACACGTCGCGGGCGATTTCGTTGGAGTGCACTTCGGCGGTCTTGATGACGCCGTCGGGGTTGACGATGAAGGTGCCGCGCAGGGCCAGGCCTTCTTCTTCGATGTGCACGTCAAAGGCGCGGGTCAGCTTGTGGGTGGGGTCGCCGACCAGGGGGAACTTGGCCTTGCCCACGGCGGGGGAGGTCTCGTGCCACACCTTGTGCGAGAAGTGGGTGTCGGTGGTGACGATGTAGACCTCGGCGCCAGCGGCGGAGAAGGCGGCGTAGTTGTCGGCAGCGTCTTCGATCTCGGTCGGGCAGTTGAAGGTGAAAGCGGCCGGCATGAAGATCAGCACGGACCACTTGCCCTTCAGGCTCTCGTCGGAGACGGTGATGAACTCGCCCTTGCCGCCACGGTTGACGAAGGCTTCGGTCTTGAACGGCTGAACTTGGGTGTTGATCAGGGACATGGCAGAGATCCTCTAAGGTTGGGTTGGCAGGGCCGGGAAAGCGGCCCTGTGTGAGAAGGCAGAACGGATCTTAGGCCATGCCTTGCCATATGGCGAATTGATTGGGCAAATGCATTTGATTGTGTGAGGCTATGAACCAAGCCGCGCACGCCTCTTCTCAACCGCCCATGAAAAAAGCCCCGCCTGTTGCCAGACGGGGCCATGATCAGGAGTGATCGCTCACTTCACATAGAAGCGCGTCGCGTTGACCGGGGTGTTGGCCAGGCGGTCGATGCCGAAGGTCGCCAGCGTCGGCGTGACCGAACGCCCGGCCACGGCGGCCGACAGCGTCACCGAGCTCACGCCGGCCGGCACCTTGCACATGTACAGGCCCGTGCTGCCCGAGGCGCAGCTCACGCCCGCGGTGGTGACCTTGAAGGTGGCGGCGCCGGTGAACGGGGTGCCGGTGGTGTTGAGCAACCAGCCGGACACCATGAAGCTGCCATCGCTGGCCACGGTCGTCGCGGTGGTTTTGCCCAGGGCGGCCACGGTGGACTTGGTCTGCAGCACCGAGGCCACGACGTTTTCGGTCGCCGTGCCGCAGACGGCGCCAGCGCTGGTGCACTTGAGTTGCGGCGAGGAGAACAGCGCCACGCGCGGCGAGATGTAGGACATCACCGTGCCGAACACCCCCGACACGCCCTTGCCATAGCTGTAGCTGAACACGCCCGGGAAGGAGGAGTTGGCCTTGTCGTGCGCGTTGCCCAGGTTGTGGCCCAGCTCGTGCGCCAGGGTCAGGGACTCGCAGTACCAGCCGTTGCTGGTCTGGCCGTCGTTGAGCGCCGCGAACATCAGGTAGGGCGCCTGCGACTTGAATGTGGCCAGGCCGGCGGCGTTCGCGGCAGGCACATAGGCCAGGCCGCAGGTGCCGGTGGTGGAGGTCGTGGCGTTGAAGGGCGAGAAGAACACGGTCATGGCCGCGCCATTGAGCGCCTTCTGGGCCGCGGTGCCGGCGAAGCCGCCGGTGTCCAGGCGCAGGTTGCCCAGGTGGGTTTGCGGCGTGGCATCGGCCACCGCCACCTGGCGCCAGCCCACGACACGGAACTTGACGCCCGTGCCGCTGTTGCCATAGGCGCTGTTGGCCACTTCCACCAGGTTGGACAGGCGGGTGCGCGCCGCCGTCTCGTTGCCCCACATCTTGACGTAGCTCGCGCTGTAGGTCATCAGCAGGTTGATGGTGGTGTCCACCGTGCCGGCCTTCAGCGGGATCAGGCTGGGCGTGGTGGTCGTCGTGGTCGTGGTGGTGGTCGTGGTGACCGCCGCCTGGGTCTTGACCAAGGCCCCGGCCGACAAAGGCTCGCCGTCCAGCAGGCCGCTCACTTCGATGTGGTCATCGCCACGCGGGGCCTGCCAGCCGGCGGTCTTGGGGTCGAGGATCTGCGTCTTGCCACCGCGCGTGACGATCTGGTACTCGCCTTGCGAGGTCAGCACCGTGCCGAAAACGGCGTCCTTGCTGATGGTCAGCTGCGTGGGGTAGGCGATGCCGTCCATGCGGCTGACACCGGTCACTTGCTGGAAGCCGTGCTCGTCGATGGCCGCGCGGGTCACCACGGCCACTTCGCTCAGACCGCCGGGCAGCGGCAGGGCGATTTCCGCGCCCTCACCCGCTTGCGCGATGGCAGCGAAATTGCCGCTGATCTCGTGGACGCCCTTCTCCAGGCTGTTGCCCACCGCGTAGGCCTGGCCGGCCACAGCGGCCAGCGCCGAGGCGTCCACCGCACGCAAGGCACCGCCTTGCTGCTGGAACGCGACCTGGCGATCGGCGAAGCGGATGGCACCGACAAAGCCCGCCGAGGTCTGCTTCAGGTAGACGCGGTCACGCGTGCTGCCCGCCAGGCGGCCGTGCCAGTAGGCCAGGCCGTCGATGCCGCGGGTGGTGGTCTCGAACACCACCGTCTTGCGACCGATGACGGGGAAGTCGATGGCGACCTGCTCACCGGCCTTCATGGCCAGCAGAGCGCGGGCGTCCAGCTTCATGGGCGACAGGATGTTCACCCCTTGCGGCACTGCCGCCGGCTCAACGGCATGGGCAGCACCCACCGACAGGGCGAGGACGGCCGCGGCAAGGGCGGTGGGCAAGACAAGGTGAGATCGCATGTGCACTCCTGGAACGCGGGACAAAGGATGGCGGTCTTGCCATCCGGGGCGTGCAAAGTGCGCGTGCGGACACACCGCCCGATGGCGGCATGGCGGCCCGGCTGGCATGGGTGCACTGGCACCGTTAGCCCCGCAGCTTTGCGTCACCGCACTTTCGTGCGGGTTGCCCAGATGAGTTCTCAGCTTAGTGCAAGCAGACGTAAACACGCGTGAACGAATGGACAAAGCGCGAAATGCCACGGCATGGGGTGCCAGTTTTCTGGCGGGCAGGCAGGCTGCATTTCCGGGTTTCTGTCAGGCAACTTCCTACAAGGCGTGTAGCCCGCAGCCGACGGGCCTTACATCCAGACACCTATCAAGGAAATTGGCAGGTGTTTGCACAATGACTCCATCGACACCGCAAACGACACAGCGGTTCACAGACAAGCAGCACACCGGAGCCCAACCATGAACGCCGACCAAGTCCTGATGGAAATTCGCGAAGTCAACCTGTCCTACCTGATGCTGGCCCAGAGCCTCATCCGTTCGGACCGCGAACAGGCGCTCTACCGCCTCGGCATCTCGGAGCAAGCCGCCGACCGCCTGGCCTCGCTGAGCCCGGCACAGGTGCTGAAGCTCGCGTCTGGCAACACCCTGCTGTGCCGCATGCGCATCGACGACGACCTGGTCTGGTCCCTGCTGACCAGCCACTCCAAGTCGGCCAACGACTCCGTCACCCGCCTGCACGCTAACATCCTGATGGCCGGCCGCCACCAAGAAGCTGCTTGACGGCTGCCTGATCTGCACAACGAACCCGATTCCCAGGAGACCCACCATGCGCACCAAGAGCCTGTTGACCGAAGCCAAGCAAATCGACCGCGCCGTCACGCTCATCCACCTCGGTGCCCGCCTGCAGGTCCTGGAGTCGGAGACCGACATGTCCTATGAGCGCCTGCTGCGCCTGTACAAGGAAGTCTCGGGCAAGTCGCCGTCCAAGGGTCAGCTGCCCTTCTCCACCGACTGGTTCATGACCTGGCAGCCCAACATCCACGCCAGCCTGTTCCTCAACGTCCACGAGTACCTGAACAAGGCCTCCGAGATGGACGAGATCGACGTCGTCATCAAGGCCTACCAGCTCTACCTGGAACAGACCCAGTCCCAAGGCCTGGAGCCCCTGCTGTCGGTGACCCGCGCCTGGCGCCTGGTCAAGTTCATCGACAACGGCATGCTGACGATGACCAAGTGCAACAAGTGCGGCGGCCACTTCGTCACCCACCCGCACGAAATCGCCCGCCACTTCACCTGCGGCCTGTGCAACCCCCCGGCACGCGCCGGCAAGGGCAAGGCCGCTGGTTCGCTGCAGATGCACTGAGCGGCATCAACACCGCATCAACACGACATCAACGCACGTAGAAACGGCCCACCACCGGCACGGCGCTGGTCGTGTTGGGTGATGGGTTGGGCACCGCGAAGGTCGCCAGACCCGGCGTGACCGAACGCCCCGGCACCGCCGCGCGCAAGGTCACGGCGTGCACGCCCGCCGGCACGCTGCAGCTGTAGTACCCCGTGCGGCCGGTGCGGCAACGCACGCGCGCATCGGTGGCTTGCAGGCTGGCCGCGCCGCTGTAGGGCGTGCCATCGGCCTGGAGCAACCAGCCGGTCACGCTCAAGCCGGTTTCGAGCGCGGCCGGTGCGGCCCCCGCCTGGCCCAGCGCAGCCGCGATCGCTTTGGTCTGCAACATGGTCGCCACCACATTCTCGGTGCTGGTGCCGCAGCGCTGCCCGTCTGACGTGCACGACAGCTGCGGCGACGAGAACATCGCCACGCGCGGCTGGATGTAGGACATCACCGTGCCAAACACCCCCGCCACGCCCTTGCCAAAGCTGTAGCTGAACACGCCCTTGAAGGGCGCGTTGTCCTTGTCGTGGACGGCACCCAGCAGGTGGCCCAGCTCGTGCGCCAGCGACAAGGATTCGCAATACTGTGTGCCCCATTGCCCGTCGTTCAGCGCGGCAAAGTTCAGCACCGGCACCTGCTGGCGGTAGGCCGTCAGGCCCCCAGCGAACGCCGCCGGCACATAGGCGATGCCGCAGGTGTTGGTGGCCACGGTCACTTCATTGAGCGGCGCAAAGAACACGGTCATGGCCGCGCCTTGCTGGGTTTTCTGGCTGGCCGTGCCTTCGAAGCCGCCGTTGTCCAGGCGCAGGTGGTCCAGCTGGATCTGCGGGGTGTCGTCAGGCACCTGAACCTGGCGCCAACCCACCACGCGCAAGCTCACCCCGGTGCCGCTGTTGGCATGCGCCGTGTTGGCGAGTTCCATCAGGTTGGCGATGCGGGTGCGCGCAGCCAGCTCCGAACCCCACAAGGCCGCGAAACTGGCGCTGTAGGTGACCAGCACGTTCAGGGTGGTGTCCACCGTGTTGGGCGGCAGGGGCACGGGCTGGGTCGGCGGGAGGCTGCTGCCACCGCCCGAGGGCATGCTCGCGCCCGAGCCCGTGCGCCGCAGGATGGCCTGGGTGACGAGCGGCACGGGCTGCGCTGCCTGATCAGCCTGGTCGGTGCCCACGACATCTTGCGGCGCGACCATCTGGTCATCGCCCGTCGGGGCGACCACGCCAGCGGCACGCGGATCGAGGATGTGGGTGCGGCCGGCGCGGGTGAGGATCTGGTAGTCGCCGCGCGGCGTGATCAGGCTGCCGAACACCGCTTCGGGGCTGACGGTCAGCAGCACCGGGTAGGCCGCGCCGTCCATGCGGCTGACACCGGCGATCTGCTGGAAGCCGTGCTCGTCCACCCGGCTGTGGGTGAGGATGGCGACTTCGGTGACGCCCCCCGGCAAGGGCAGGGCCACCTCGCTGCCCGGCTGGGCCTGGGCCAGTGCGGCCAGGTTGCTGCGCAACTCGACCTCACCGCGGCCCAGCGGGGCGCCCAGCGCATAGGCCTGGCCGGCCACGGCCAGCACCGCCGAGTCGGCA
Source organism: Aquabacterium sp. (assembly GCA_023266355.1). Taxonomy (GTDB): domain Bacteria; phylum Pseudomonadota; class Gammaproteobacteria; order Burkholderiales; family Burkholderiaceae_C; genus Aquabacterium. Next base: position 128,875 of record JAHFQM010000007.1, on the reverse strand, counting down.
CGGGCCAGGGGCTGGTTGTCGCGTTGCTCGAAGGCGACCTGGCGACCGGCAAAGCGCACGGCGCCGACGAAGCCGGTGGCGGTCTGCTTGAGGAAGACGCGGTCGCGCGGGTTCTGACCGAGGCGGCCGTGCCAGTAGGCGCGCTGGTCGAGGCCGCGGGTGAGCGTCTCGAAGGTGACGGTGTGGCGGCCGATCACGGGGAAATCGAGGGCGATCTGCTCGCCGGCCTTCATGGACAGCAAACGCCGCGCGTCCAGTTTCAACCCCGTCTGCAGGCGCAGTTCACTGGGCACCGAGGAGGCCACGGGGCTCGCCACGCCGGCCGTCTGCGCATCGGCGGTCGACACCGCCAGGAGCGAAGCGACAACGGCGGTCGCGAGGACGGATCGGGCGTGGGTGTCCATGGGGCTCTCCTGAGATGGGCGCGTCTGCGCACGCTGATTTTTTTGAATGCACCGAGGTTAATGGATGCAGTGCACAAAGCAAGGATATTCCAGGATCCGGAAATACCCTGAACCTGGATCAAGGTGAGGACAGGTGTGGCGCCGCAGCCCTGCACCGCAGCGCGCCGGCTATGCTTGCCGCCATGCTGCATGTCCGACAACTGGCCAAGGTTCACCACACGGCACCATCCATGGGCAGCGAGACGGTCCCGGTGTTTGCCCAGGTGGACCTGGCCGTGGCGCCGGGCGAGTTCGTCGCCATCGTCGGGGAGTCGGGCGTGGGCAAATCGACGCTGTTGAACTGCCTGGCCGGGCTGGACGCGCCCTCTGCGGGCAGCGTGCAGGTGCTGGGCACCGACCTGAGCGCGCTGCCCGAGGGCCCCCAGGCGCACTTCCGCCGCCGCCACCTGGGCTTCGTCTTCCAGGCTTTCCATGTGCTGCCCCACCTGAGCGTGGCGCAAAACGTGGCCTTGCCCTTGATGCTGCTGGGCGTGCCGCGGGCGCAGCAGCTGCAGCGCGTGGCCGAGGAACTGGCCGCCGTGGGCCTGAGCGATCTGGGCGAGCGCCTGCCGCAGCAGCTCTCGGGCGGACAGCTGCAGCGCGTGGCCCTGGCGCGCGCCCTGGTGCACCGCCCGGCCCTGATCCTGGCCGACGAGCCCACGGGCAACCTCGACCCCGACACCGCCGAGCGCGTCATGCAGCTGCTCGCCGCGCAGACCCGCCAGCACGGCGCGGCCTGCGTCATGGTGACGCACTCGCGGGCCGCCGCCGCCCACGCCGACCGGGTGCTGCGCCTGACGGCCACGGGCATGCGCCCGGAGCCTGTGCATGGCTGAACGTCGGGCTGAACCTTGGGCCGGACCTCAGGCCCCGCACAGCAGCACCCACACCGTCTGGACCTTGCTGCGCTGGGTCAGCTGGGCCGAGTGGCGCCACCACGCGCTGCGCCAGGCCACGGCCGTGCTGGCCGTGCTGCTGGGCGTGGCCCTGGCCTTCTCGGTGCACCTCATCAACGCCTCGGCCTTGAGCGAGTTCGGCGCGGCGGTGCGCAGCGTCAACGGCGAGGCCGACCTGCGCCTGCAAGCCGCCCATGGCGCGGTGGACGAAGCCCTCTACCCGCAGGTGGCGCGGCACCCGCAGGTCGCGCGGGTCAGCCCCGTGATCGCGCTGCAGACCCAGGCGCGCGACCGCCAGGGCCGGTTGCAGGCGCTCCGGCTCATCGGGCAAGACAGCCTGGTGGCCGCGCCGCTGGCCCCGGCCCTGCTGCCGCAGCTGGCCACCGAGGTCGAGGGCATCGACGCGATGGCGGTGTTCGCGCCGTCCTCGGTGCTGCTCAATGCGGCGGCGCGGCGCCTGCTGGGCGTGGCGCCGGGCGAGCTCCTCACCGTGCTCGCGCCGACGCCATCGGGCATCACGGAGACCAGCCTGCGCGTGGTGGGCGGCGTCAGCGCTGGCGGCGAGCCCCTGGCCGTGATGGACCTGGCCGGCGCGCAAGACCACTTCCAACTGCTGGGCCAGCTGACGCGGCTGGACGTCCAGCTGGTGGCCGGGGCCTCGGCGCAAGACGTCGTGCGCAGCCTGCAGCTGCCCGCGGGCGTGGTGGCCGAGCAGCCCGACGAGGCCTCGCAGCGGCTGTCCAACATGTCGCGCGCCTACCGGGTCAACCTCACGGTGCTGGCCCTGGTGGCGCTGTTCACGGGGGCCTTCCTGGTGTTCTCCATCCTCTCGCTGTCGGTGGCCAAGCGCCTGCCGCAGCTGGCCCTGCTGGGCGTGCTGGGCCTGAGCGCGCGCGAACGCCTGCGCCTGGTGCTGGCCGAATCGGCCGTGGTCGGGCTGCTGGGTGCGGTGCTGGGCCTGGCCCTGGGCACGGCGCTGGCGGCCCTGGCGCTGCGCCTGCTGGCGGGTGACCTGGGCGGGGGCTACTTCCCCGGCATCACGCCACGGCTGCAGTGGTCGCTCGGCGCGGCGTGGGTCTATGGCGCCCTCGGGGTGGCCGCGGCGGTGGCGGGGGGCTGGTTGCCGGCGCGCGCGGCGCAGGGCATCGCGCCGGCGCAGGCGCTCAAGGGGCTGGGCGATGTTGGCGCAGGACGCGGCGTGGCCTGGCTGGGGCCGATGCTGCTGGTGCTGGGCGCCGCGCTGGCGCTGTTGCCGCCGGTGGACGGCGTGCCGCTGTGGGCCTACATCTCGGTGGCCTGCATCCTGATGGGTGGCATCGCCTGCGTGCCGGCGGTGGTGCAGGCCCTGCTGGGGCGCTGGCCCGCACCGCAGCAGGCCACCTGGCTGCTGGCGCTGGAGCGCGCCCGGCGCATGCGCCACACGGCCACCATCGCCATGGCCGGGGTGGTGGCCAGCCTGAGCCTGTCGGTGGCGCTCACCGTGATGGTGGCCAGCTTCCGCGAATCGGTGACGACGTGGCTGGACGTCGTCCTGCCCGCCGACCTGTACGCGCGTGCCGCCAAAACGAGCGGCGGCGACACCCTGCACCTGCCCCGCGCCTTGCTGGGCCAGATCGCGCAACTGCCCGGTGTGGCCCGCGTGGCCGGCGTGCGCGTGGGCAGCCTGACGCTGGACACGCAACAGACCCCGCTGGCCCTGATCTCGCGCGATCTGAACAATCTGGACGGCTCCGGCGACCCGGCCCGCAGCCTGCCCCTGGTGGGTGAGCTGCTGCCGCCGCGCGCAGGCACCATCGGCATCTTCGTGAGCGAGGCGGTGGTGGACCTCTACGACGGCCGCCCCGGCCAGACCCTGATGCTGCCCCTGCGCGCCGGCCAGCCGCCGGTGGCGGCGTTCGTGCGCGGCGTCTGGCGCGACTACGCCCGCCAGCAAGGCGCCATCGTCATCGACGAGGCCGACTACCAGCGCCTGACCGGCGACACCGACGTCAACGACCTGGCGATGTGGCTGGCCCCCGGCACCCGCGTGGACGCCGTGCAGGCCGCCGTGCGCGAACTCGCCACGCGGCAAGGCCTGGACGGCGCGCTGCTGGAGTTCGCCGAGCCCGGCCAGATCCGCCAGACCACGCTGCGCATCTTCGACCGCAGCTTCGCCGTCACCTACTGGCTGCAGGCGGTGGCCATCGGCATCGGGCTGTTCGGCACGGCGGCGAGCTTTTCGGCCCAGGTGCTGGCGCGGCGCAAAGAGTTCGGCCTGCTCAGCCACCTGGGCTTCACGCGCCGCCAGGTGCTGGCCATCGTGGCCGGCGAGGGCGCCGCCTTCACCTCGGTGGGCGCGCTGCTCGGGTTGGCGCTGGGCGTGGCCGTCAGCGTGGTGCTGGTGGTGGTGGTCAACCCGCAAAGCTTCCACTGGACGATGGACCTGCTGCTGCCCTGGGCCCGCCTGGCCGCGCTGTGCGCCAGCGTGATGCTGGCCGGCACGCTCACGGCCTGGGTCGCGGCGCGCGCGGCGGTGGGGCGGGATGCGGTGCTGGCCGTCAAGGAGGACTGGTGATGGCCTTGCGCCGCAACATGCCCACGATGCCCGAGGCGCACATGGCGCCCACGAGGCGCGCGACCTTGCGCGCCAGCCTGCAGGCCCTGGCCGCGGGCCTCGCCTGGGGCGCGAACGGTGCCCATGCGCTCAGCCCCATGCGCGCCCTGCCCCCGGTGCTGCACCCTGGCGAACCGCTGCGCTTCCCGCAGGACTTCGGCGCCCACCCCGCCTTCCGCACCGAGTGGTGGTACCTCACCGGCAGCCTGTGGCCGCAGGATGGCAGCGCCCACCGTGACGCCCCGCTGGGCTTCCAGATCACCTTCTTCCGCTCACGGGTCGATGCCGCCACAGACAGCCGCAGCGCCTTCGCCGCGCGCCAGCTGGTGTTCGCCCACGCCGCGCTCACCGACGTGGCCGCCGCCCGCCTGGTGCACGACCAGCGCATCGGCCGCACCGGCTTTGGCCTCGTCGAGGCCCGCGAAGGCGACACCCAGGTGCTGCTGCGCGACTGGACCCTGCGGCGCAGCGGCCCCGCCGAGCGCAGCACCTACGCCAGCCGCGTCGCCGCGCGCGACTTCACGCTCGACCTGCGCTTCGTGCAAACCCAGCCCCTGTTGCTGCAAGGCGAGGCCGGCTTCTCGCAAAAGGGCCCGCGCATCGAACAGGCCAGCCGTTACTACTCCCACCCGCAACTGCAGGTGAGCGGCCAGCTCACGCGCGCCGGCCGCACCCAAGCCGTCAGCGGCCGCGCCTGGATGGACCACGAATGGAGCGAGTCCCTGCTCGATGCCGAGGCCGTGGGCTGGGACTGGATCGGCATGAACCTCGACGACGGCGGCGCCCTCACCGCCTTCCGCCTGCGCCGCGCCGATGGCAGCACGCTGTGGGCCGGTGGCAGCCTGCGCGCACCCGGCCAGCCCACCCGCAACCTGGCAGCCGACGAAGTGCGCTTCACGCCCCTGCGCCACTGGACCAGCCCCGCCACGCGCGCCCGCTACCCGGTGGCCTGGCAGGTGGACGTGGCCGGCCAGCGCTTCACCGTGCAGGCCCGCACCGACGCCCAGGAGCTCGACAGCCGCGGCAGCACGGGCAGCGTGTATTGGGAGGGCCTGAGCACCCTGCTGGACGCCCGCGGCCAGGCCGTGGGCAGCGGCTACCTGGAGATGACCGGCTACAGCGGCGCCCTGCGGCTTTGACGCTGGATTGTGTCGGTTTGGCCTGGGTGTTGACCCGCGATCGGGCTATCCCCAACTTGCCAAGGCCGCGCGCAGCCCCTACAAAGAACTGTGCGTTGTTTCACACATTCCCGTGTGAGTGCGTGCCGTCGCACACCCTGCGATCCAAGGAGGTCCGATGAACCTGTCTTCGATGCCATCGAGCGCCCCGTCCAGCACCCCATCGACCGCGCCTGCCCCGTCGGCCTGGCTGCGCTCGCGTTACTGGACCACGGCGTCCTTCGTGGCCACCGCCCTGACGGGCCTGCTCCTGCTGGGCAAGGCGCATCACCTGCATGGCGCGCTGATGCTGCTGGCCGCGGGCGTCCTGCTGCGCCAAAGCCTGCTCAGCCGCCGCGCACGCCGCCACGCGGCCGTGCTCAACATGCGCCGCGCTTACGAGGGCACGGCCCACTGAGGCCAGCCCCCCGCCCGTCAGCCGCTCACCCGGTCAGCCCGTGACCAGGCCGTCCATGCGCACGACCTCGAACTGGCTGCCCGTGACCTGGCGCAACTCTGACGAGAGCCGGTCGTTGTTCCAGCGGTCGTCGGGCGCGCCACTGATGAACCAGTTGCTGCCGTTGTCGGCCACGATCAGGCCGTAGGTCTTCATGGCCTGCAGCAGCGCCTGGGTTTCGGTGCTGAACGAAGACGGGATCTGGTACGAGGCTTTCAGGCGCACCCGCATGCCCATGGGCGGCAGGTCGGCGCTGGTGTTGCTGGACGCGAAATGCGTGGCCGGCGGCACATAGGCCCGGCGCGAACGGGCCACCGTGAAACGCAAAGCATGGCGGATGCCGCCCGCACCCAGCATGGCCTCGTCGTAACGCGCCAGCCCCGGGAAAATCGGCAAGCCGGCCGCATCGGCGCTGGTCCAGCCGGGTTGGCCGCCCGGGCGCACGGTGTTGCTGTCCAGGTGGAACAGGGCACCGCCGCTGGCGTCCCAGCGGCTGGCCTGCGGGTAGGCATTGCCGATTTCGTACAGGCGGTTGTTGTCGCGGTCGATGACCAGCACATGGCGGTCACCGCTGCTCTGGCTGCCGCCCTCGATGGGTGCGCTCAGCGGGGTGGGGAAAGGGCCCGGGTCGCTCTCGTCGCCATAGGCCGTGTAGTTGATGGGCAGGCGCGCTTCGCTGCCCGACACCACCAGGTAAGGGATGCCGATGGGCGCGCCGTTGTAGAGCCCCGCGCCAAAGTCGGCGTGCAAGCCGGTGCCCACGCCGATGCTGGCGATCAGCTTGGCCGAGTTCGGGTCCACCGGCAGGGCGCTGATGTCGGTGTTCCAGGCGTTGTCCGCCGGGAAGGGGATGGCGCCGTTCAGCGAGGCGCCCACGCCCAGCGACGCGCCGCGCAGGTTGGCGTACACCGGCGTGCTGCCGGTGGGGGGCGAGCCTGTCGGAGTCGGAGTCGGAGTCGGAGCGGGGGTGGGGGTGGGCATCGAGCCGCCCCCGGTGCCGGAGGGATTGCGCAGCTTGTTGGGATCCTCGGACGACGTGGCGGGCGTGGCGGGCGTGCCGCCGCTGCCGCCGCCGCCACAGGCGCTCAACAGCAGGGCCGGTACCGCCGCGAGGGCCAGGCGGCGCTGGCCTTGCCAGTGCGCCAAGGTGTGCTTCGGGTCAGGCTTGTGCGTCATCTCTCCACCTCTTTCGTGTGGTCCAGGGGGCCATTCAAAAGCCATCTGGCGCCATCTGTCTTGAATGGCCGAGATTGTGCCGCGAACGGATGACATGCAGGCGGCTCGGCATCAGGATGAGACGACGCTTACCAGCTGTCACGCCAGGGGTGTGCGGACGCGCACGGTCCGCCGCCCATGTGCCTTCAGGTCACGCCTCAAGCAGCGACCTGCACCACCACGCGGCCGCGCACCTGCCCGTCGAGCAGCTGCTGCGCCACGGGGATGGCCTCGGCCAGGGAGATGGTGCGGGTGATGAGGCCCAGCTTGGCCACGTCCAGGTCGGTGGCCAGGCGCTGCCAGGCTTGCAGGCGGTCGGGCCGCGGGCACATCACGCTGTCGATGCCGGCCAGGGTCACACCACGCAGGATGAAGGGCGCCACGGTGGCGGGGAAGTCCATGCCCCCCGCCAGGCCGCAGGCCGTGACCACGCCGCGGTACTTCGCCTGCGCGCAGACATTGGCCAGGGTGTGGCTGCCCACGGTGTCCACGGCGCCGGCCCAGCGCTCTTTCGCCAGGGGCTTGCCGGGCTGGTTGAACTCGGCGCGGTCCAGCACGGTGGTGGCGCCCAGTTGCTTCAGGTAGTCGGCCTCTTGCGGGCGGCCGGTCACGGCGGCCACGGTGTAGCCCAGCTTGGCCAGCACGGCCACGGCCACGCTGCCCACGCCACCCGCGGCGCCGGTCACGACGATCTCGCCATCGGACGGTTGGACGCCATGGCGCTCCAGGGCCAGCACGCAGAGCATGGCGGTGTAGCCGGCCGTGCCGATGGCCATGGCCTGGGCCGGGGTGAAGGCCGCAGGCAAGGGCACCAGCCAGTCGCCGTTGAGGCGGGCCTTCTCGGCCAGGCCGCCCCAGTGGCCCTCGCCCACGCCCCAGCCATTGAGCACCACGGCATCGCCCACCTGCCAGTCGGGGTGGCTGCTGACCTCGACGGTGCCCGCCAGGTCGATGCCCGGCACCATGGGGAATTTGCGCACCACGGGCGACTTGCCGGTGATGGCCAGGCCGTCCTTGTAATTCAGCGTGGACGCTGCCACGCGCACGGTCACGTTGCCCTCGGGCAAAGCGCTGTCGTCGATGTCTTTCAGCGCCGCACGGTAGCCGTGCTCGTCTTTCTCGATGAGGATGCCCTTGAACACGTGACGTCTCCTGCAATGGCCGCGGGGGCGGCGGAGAACGCAGCATACTGCGCCTCGCACCGCCCCCGCAGGGCTGGCAGGCTTCCTGTGCGGGAAGCCGTCTGTTCAGGCTCAGAAGGCCTTGGACAGCGACAGCACCAGGCCGGTCTTGCCAGCGTTCTTCAGCGGCGCGCCATTGGCCTGGTTGTCGATGTAGCTGTTGCCGGTGACGGCGAAGTCCTTCTTGCTGGTGGCGACCAGCGAGGCGCCCAGCACCCAACCACTCAGGTCTTTCGTGACGCCCACGCGGTAGTCAGAGACGCTGTCCGCCACCAGACCGGCCTTCTTGCCATCCTTCACGTACTGGTAGCCGTAATGGGCGTTGACACCCCAGCCATTGCCCAGGTCCTTGGCGACGCCCAGGTCCAGGTAATAGTTGCCCTTGGTGTCGGTCGAAGTGCCATCGCCCAGGCCGAAGAAGTTGGTCAGGCCGTAGCTGAACTTGGCGGTGAAGATGTCGTACGCAGCGCCCAGGTAGATTTCGGTCTGCTTGGCAGCCTTGGTCGCGCCATAGACCGACTTGTTCGACGTCGGGTAGTAGTAGTGCAGCAAGCCAGCGTCCATGGTCACAGGGCCCAGGGCGTACTTGTAGCCGCCGTAGAAGTCCATCTCCAGGCTGGCGCCACGGTAGAGGTTCTGCTCGACGTTGGAGTTCCAGTTGCCAGCGTAGAAGCCCGACGCGTGGACCACGTCAAAGCCGCCTTGGAGGGCCGGCTTGTACGCCGTCTGGGTGAAACCGCGGAAACGGTAGTCGGAATACAGACCGGCGTTGCCGGTGATGGTCCAGTCGGACTTGGCTTCTTCGGCCAGGGCGACAGTCACGGTGCCCAGGGACAGGGCGGCGGCCAGGAGCGCATTCTTGTTCATGAGGATGTCCATTTCAAGGTGAATGGTTGGAGGAACGGAGCCCCAAATCAGAGCGATGTCCTTACCGCGAGGATCGTGCCAGCCCGCCCGCACCCCGCCGGCGCCCCTTTTCCGGGGGCTTTGGGGCCCCAAGTGGCACCTTTGGCGCCCAAAGCGGCAAAGCATGCACCAAATCGGGTCATCCGGTGGGGCGCCTCGGGCCAGCGGTGACCCAGCGACGCGCAGACGCGCCCCTTTTTGGGGCATGCCTGCCGGCGGCGACGCCGAACGCGCCACTTTGCACAGACTGCGGTTAGATTCGGTGGGGTGAACGCCGCCGCTTTTGGCGCCAAACTCGTCCCGGAGAAGCCCATGCACGCCCCTCGCCACGCCGCACACGACACGAACCCCGCCTCGACCGACACCGCGGGTGCCACCGACGGCATCGCGCAGGTCAGCCGCCGCACCTTCCACCGCCAGGCCGCCGCCTGGGCCACCTTGCTCGTCGCCGCCGCGCACCAGCAGGCCTGGGCGCTGTCGCTGTCCGACCTGTCGAACCAGGACGCCAGCAGCGGCATCAAGGTCGCCCTGGAAAAAGGGGTGCAGGCCGCGGTGGCGCTGCTGGGCCAGCAAGGTGGCTTCCTCGACAACCCGAAGGTCCGCATCCCCCTGCCCAGCTTCCTGGAGCAGGCCGCTGGCGTGCTGAAGATGACGGGCCAGGGCAAGCGCATCGACGAGCTCGTCACCGGCATGAACCGCGCTGCCGAAGCAGCCGTGCCCATGGGCAAGGACCTGCTGGTCAAGGCCGTGAAGTCGATGACGGTGCAGGACGCCAAACAGATCCTCACCGGCGGCGAGAACGCCGTCACCCAGTTCTTCGCCGACAAGACGCGCGCGCCGCTGGGGCAGTCTTTCCTGCCGGTGGTGACGAAAGCCGTGAGCCAGGTCGGGCTGGCCAAGACCTACGACCGCATCGCCGGCAAGGCCTCCGGCATGGGCCTGATCAAGAACGAGGACGCCAGCATCGAGCACTACGTGACGGGCAAGACGCTGGACGGGCTCTACACCGTCATCGGCGACGAGGAGCGCAAGATCCGCCAGGACCCGGTCGGCACGGGCAGCGCCTTGCTGCAGAAGGTGTTCGGCGCCTCGCAGTGAGTCCAGGCTGGGCGCTCAGTGCCAGGCCGCGTGCACGCGCGCATTGAGCGGGTGCGCGTCCAGCCAGCGCACCAGGGCCACCACGCCCGCGCCCGACAGCAGCCCGCCGGCCACGAAAGCCGCGGTGTAGCCCAGGGCATCGCCCACCATGCCGCCGGCGATGCCGCCCAGCGTGGCCAGCGAGAAGCCGACGCTGCCCAGCAGGGTGTAGTCGGTGCCGGCATGGGCGGGGTCGGCGGCGTCCATCATCAGCGAGAACAGCGCCACGGTGGCCACGGTGCCGATGACGCCTTCCGCGACGGTCGCCACCCACAGCAGCGGCATGCCGCCCCAGCCTGTGGCCGCCAAGGCGTACAGGCCGAACACGCCCACCTGGGCCAGGCCACTGCCCAGCAGCGCCTGCCGGCGGCCCATGCGCAGCATCAACCAGCCGCCGAGCGCGGCGCCCGCCAGGCTGGTGCCCGAGCCCACGGCGCCCTTCATCAGCGCCAGCGTGGGCTTGTTCACGCCGTGGTCGAGCAGGAAGGGCGTGATCAGGCCCGAGGCCATCTGGTCGCCAAAACGGAAGCAGAAGATCAGGCCGGCCAAGGGCAAGACCCCGGGGCGCAGGGCGCGGTGCCACCAGAGCAGGGCCAGCGCCAAGCCGCGGGGTGGGGGGGCCGTGGCGGTGACAGGCTCTGCGCTCAACAAGGCGGCCGGGGCGTGGGGGTGAGAGTGGGGATGAGGGTGTGGGCCCTCGGTGGGGTCGGTCGATGGCGGTGAGGGCGGTGGCTCGGCCATGCGCCACACGGGCAGGGTGAACAGCGCCAGCAGGGCGGCCATGGCCAGGAAGGTGACGCTCCAGCTGGTGCGCGCGAACAGCCACAGCAGCAGGCCACCGCCCAACACCATGCCGAAGCGGTAAGCCCCCACCTGGATGCCGTTGGCCAGCCCGCGCTGCTGCGCGTCGAGCAGGCGCACGGCCAGGCCGTCGGTGGCCACGTCCTGCGTGGCGGCCAGCAGGTTGAAGGCGAACACCGCCACGAACAGGCCGATGCTGCCCTCGTGGAAGCCCATGGCGGCCATGGCCAGCGCCAACGCGCAGGACGACAGCTGCATCGACAGCAACCAGGCGCGGCGCGTGCCGTGGTGGTCCACCAGCGGCGCCCACAGCATCTTCAGCACCCACGGCGCGGCGAGGAACTGCAGGAAGCCCAGGGCGGTGAGCGACCAGCCCGCCTCCCGCATCAGCACGGGCAAGGCCAGCGTGAAGAAGCCATACGGCAGGCCCTGGGCGGTGTAGAGCGCCGCCAGCAAAGGCAGGTGCGGCGTGCGCAGGAGGTCGGCGCGGCGGGCGTTGGCGGTGACAGTGGGCGGGGCGGCGGACATGGGCGGCAAGCTGGAGGGTGCCGCGATGCTAGTCCGAATCTGGGCTGGCCCTCCCCGCCCAGGTTCAGGCGCTCGCTTCGGCGCCCAGGCGCCACTGTTCGGCCGCGATGCTCAGGGCGCGCAGGCGCATGTCGGGGTCGAAGGTGTCGCACACCAGCATGAGCTCGTCGGCCCCGGTCGCCTGGACGATGTCGCTCAGGCCGCGGCGCACGGTGTCGGGCCCGCCGATCACGGCCATCGCCAGGAAGTTGCGGATGGCGGCCTGCTCGGCCGGGCCCAGGCTGGCCATGAAGCCGTCCACCGGCGGCGGCAGGCGGCTGCGCTCACCGCGCACGATGCCCAGCACGCGCTGGTAGTTGCTGCTGGCCAGGTACTCGGCCTCGGCGTCGGTCGGGGCGGCCACCAGGGGCACGCCCACCACCGCGTGCGGCTGGCGCCACTGGGCCGAGGGGCGGAACTGGCTGCGGTAGAGGTCCAGCGCGGGCATCAGCATGCGCGGCGCGAAGTGCGAGGCGAAGGCGTAGGGCAGGCCGCGCTCGGCCGCGAGTTGCGCCGAAAACAGGCTGGAGCCCAGCAGCCAGAGGGGCACCTGGCTGTCGGCACCGGGCATGGCGATGAGGCGCTGCCCCGGCTGCACCGGGCCCAGCAGGCGCTGCAGCTCGGCCACGTCGCGGGGGAAGTCTTCTTCGGTCTCGACGCGGTCACGGCGCAGGGCGCGCATGGTGGCGGGGTCGGTGCCCGGTGCGCGGCCGAGGCCCAGGTCGATGCGGCCGGGATAGAGCGCGGCCAGCGTGCCGAAAGCCTCGGCCACCACCAGGGGCGCGTGGTTGGGCAGCATGATGCCGCCCGAACCCACGCGGATGCGCTGCGTGCCCCCGGCGATGTGGCCCACCAGCACGGCCGTGGCCGAGCTGGCGATGCCGGGCATGTTGTGGTGCTCGGCCAGCCAGTAGCGCGTGAAACCCAGGCCTTCGACATGGCGCGCGGTGCGCAGGGCCACGGCCAGGGCGTCGGACACCGAGGCGCCTTCGCGCACGGCCACCAGGTCCAGCATGGAGAGGGCGACGTCTTGGAGCAACTTCATGCCCGCATTGTGGCCACAGCGGCCCAGCCCGGTGGCGGGCAGGGGCTTGTGGCGCCCGCCTCAGCCGCCGGAGGCGTCCTTCACCGGGAAGCGACCTTCATTGAGGTCGATCTTGCGGTGCGCCGCGGCCACCACGTCGATGCCCAGCTGGTTGCCCAGCTGCACGAGGTAGAGCAACACATCGGCCATCTCCAGGGCGACAGCGTCTTTCGTGTCCTCGGGCAAGGCGCGGCTTTGCGCCTCGGTCAGCCACTGGAAAGGCTCCAGCAACTCGGCCGCCTCGACGATGAGCGCCGAGGCCAGGTTCTTGGGCGAGTGGAAAGGGCCCCAGTCGCGGGCATCGGCGAAGCGCTGCAGGCGCTGGGCCAGGTCGTCAAGGGAATCGCTCATGGCGCGCAGCTTGCCATGGAACGCCCGTGCCGCGATCGGCCGTGATCAGCCGCCCTCAGAACAACTGCGTGCTCAGCGCATAGGCCAGCGCCGCCACCGTGGCCGCGGCCGGGATGGTGAAGATCCAGGCCCACACGATGTTGCCCGCCACGCCCCAACGCACCGCGCTGGCGCGCTGCACCGAGCCCACGCCGACGATGGCGCCGGTGATGGTGTGCGTGGTGGACACCGGCACCCCGATGGCCGTGGCGATGAACAAGGTCAGGGCGCCGCCGGTCTCGGCACAGAAGCCCCCAACGGGCTTGAGCTTGGTGATCTTCTGGCCCATGGTCTTGACGATGCGCCAGCCGCCGAACATCGTGCCCATGCCGATGGCCAGGTAGCAGCTCACGATGGTCCAGGTCGGTGGGGCCTTGTCCGCGCTGCTGGCGTAACCCGTGGCGATCAGCAGCATCCAGATGATGCCGATGGTCTTTTGCGCGTCGTTGCCGCCGTGTCCCAGGCTGTAGGCCCCGGCCGACACCAGTTGCGCGCGGCGGAACCAGCGGTCCACCCGCGAGGGCGAGACGCGGCGGAACACCCAGGCCACCAGCACCATCATCAGCGAGCCCAGCAGGTAGCCCAGCATCGGCGACACGAAGATGAAGGTCACGGTACGCACGATGCCCGTGGCGACCAAGGCGTCCGGGCCGGCCTTGGCCAGCACCGCGCCCACGATGCCGCCGATCAGGGCGTGCGAGGAACTGCTCGGGATGCCCCAATACCAGGTGACGAGGTTCCAGGCGATGGCCCCCACCAAGGCGCCGAACACCACGTGCACGTCGATCACACCGGCATCGGCGATGCCCTTGCCCACGGTGGCCGCCACGCTGAGGTGGAAGACGAAGATGGCCACCACGTTGAAGAAGGCCGCGAACAGCACCGCTTGGCTGGGCCGCAGCACGCCGGTGGACACCACGGTCGCGATCGAGTTGGCCGCGTCGTGGAAGCCGTTCATGAAGTCGAACAGCAAGGCCAGGATGACCAGGAGGACGATGACCCAGAGCCCCATCTGAGAGGCCACCTGCATGGATTGCATGGGAGGTGCTCCTGCCGGCTCAGGAGTTTTCGAGGATCACGCCCTCGATGAGCTTGGCCACGTCGTCGCACTTGTCGGTGACGGTTTCCAGCAGCTCGTAGATCGCCTTGAGCTTGATGACCTCGCGCACATCGGGCTCTTCGCGGAAGAGCTTGCTCATGGCCGCGCGCATGACGCGGTCGGCGTCCGACTCCAGCTGGTCGATTTCTTCGCAGGTCTTCAGCGCAGCGGCGGCCGTGTCGGCATCGCCGATCTCCTTGAGCAGGGCCACGGCGCTCCTGAGGCGCTCGGTGCTCTTCACGCACAGGTCGGCCAGGCGCACCACCTCGTCGGTGACGCGGCGCACGTCGTACAGCGCCATGGTTTCAGCCGCGTCCTGCATCAGGTCGGCCACATCGTCCATGGTGTTGATCAGCGAGTGGATCTGCTCGCGGTCGATGGGCGTGATGAAGGTCTTGTGCAGCAGGCGGTTGACTTCGCGCAGGATGGTGTCGGCCATGCCCTCGGCGGCATCGACTTCCTGGTGGTGTTTCTGGCGCAGCGCCGGGTCGTTGTAGTGCTGGACCAGGGCCGCGAAGGCGTGCGCCGATGCGACGATGTGCTGGGCGTGCTGGTTGAAGAGCTCAAAAAAATTGCCCTCTCGGGGCAGCAGCTTTCCAAAGATCATGGCGGCGTTGTGCGTGCCACTTTCATGACAGCGCATGGTCCAAAAGGACTATTCTAGGACCCTAGGGCCGCTTGCCTGCCTGCGCCAGACCCCTGGGCCAGGGGATCCCCCGGGTCGCGCGGGCGAACCGGGGGCATCACTGCGTCAGCCGCTCAAAGCACGGTCAAAGGCACGCTCAAGGCACGGCCTTGTCCAGCAGGCCGTCCGGGCCGCCGAGCGCTGCGCCCGGCACACCGCCCTGCGCGATGGCCGGCACGCTGGAAGGCTTGAAGAGGAAGTGCGCCAGCGCCGGCAGCAGGATCAAGGCCCCCAGCATGTTCCAGACGAACATGAAGGCCAGCAAGATGCCCATGTCGGCCTGGAACTTGATGGGCGAGAAGGCCCAGGTGGCCACGGCCACGCCCAGGGTGATGCCGGTGAGCACCACCACCTTGCCGGTGAACAGCAAGGCCTTGTAGTACGCCTGCGAGAGGCTCTCGCCCGCGCGCAGGCCGGCCAGCGTCACCGTCATCACATAAAGCGCGTAGTCCACGCCGATGCCCACACCCAACGCGATGACGGGCAGCGTCGCCACCTTCACACCGATGTTCAGGCCCACCATCAGCGCCTCGCACAGCACCGAGGTCAGCATCAGCGGCAGCACCGCGCAGATCACGGCCTTCCAGGAGCGGAAGGTGATGAAGGCCAGCACCACCACAGCCGCATAGACCCACATCAGCATCTCGGCGTTGGCCTTGCGCACCACGATGTTGGTGGCGGCTTCGATGCCGGCATTGCCCGCGGCCGAGAGGAACTGCACCTCCTGCGTGTTGTTGGCCAGCGCGAAAGCCTCGACCACCTTGACGACGCTGTCGAGCGTGTCGGCCTTGTGGTCCTTCAGGTAGACGTAGACCGACAGCAGGTTGCACTGCTGGTTGAAAAGCTCGCGGGTGGCATACGAGATGACGGTGTTGAGCGAGTCCTGGCTGCGCGGGATGTCGTACCAGCGCAGGCTGCCCTCGTTGAGGCCTGAGCTGGCGCGCTTGCTCAGGCCGGCCAAGGAGTTCGTGCCCTCCACGCCGGGGAGCTGCTGCAGCTGGGTCTCCAGCTCATCGACCTTGAGCAGGTTGGGGTAGAGCGCGCACTGGAATTGCGGCGTCTTGACCATGACCACGTAGGTGTCGCTGCTGGCCGCGTAGTTCTTGACGATGAAGGCGTTGTCGCGGTTGTAGCGCGAGTCCGGGCGCAGCTCGGGCGCGCCAGGGTCGGTGTCGCCCACCGTCAGGCGCAGGCTGATGGCGAAGCCCACGACCGCCAGCAGGGCCGAGGCCAGCAGCGCGCGCTGGGCCCATTGGCGCTGCGTGAACAGGTCGAGGAAGGCCCAGAAGGGGTGCTTGGTCTGCGACTCGGCTTCGGCCGTTTCCTCCTTCAGGCTGCGGCGCGCGGCCACCGGGCTCACCCCCGCGTACGACAGCAGGATGGGCAGCAGCACGAGGTTGGTGAAGACCAGCACGGCCACGCCCAGGCTGGCGGTCAGGGCCAGATCCTGGATGACGCGGATGTCGATCACCATCAGCACGGCGAAGCCCACCGCGTCGGCGATCAGCGCCGTCAGGCCGGCCAGGAAGAGGCGGCGGAAGGTGTAGCGCGCGGCGACCAGCTTGTGCGTGCCCCGGCCGATGTCCTGCATGATGCCGTTCATCTTCTGCGCGCCATGGCTCATGCCGATGGCGAACACGAGGAAGGGCACGAGCACGGAGTAGGGGTCGAGCTCGAAGCCCAGCAGCGGCAGCAGGCCCAGCAACCAGACCACGGCCACCACCGAGCACAGCATCACCAGCAGGGTGCTGCGCACACAGCGCGTGTACCAGTACAGCACGCCGGCGCACACGAGGATGGCCAGGGCGAAGAAGAACAGCACCTGGCGCAGGCCTTCGATCAGGTCGCCGATGACCTTGGCGAAGCCGTTGATGTGCAGCGCGGTGGCGTCGTTGTCGTACTTGGCACGCAGCTGCTCCAGGCGGGCGGAGAGGTCCGCGTAGTCGATGGGCTGGCCGGTCTCGGCGTTCTTGTCCTGCAAGGGGATGAGGATGACGCTGGACTTGTAGTCGGCCGACACGAGGCTGCCGATTTCACCAGAGCGCTCGACGTTCAGGCGCAGCTGGTCGAGGCTGTCGGGCTGGCCGTCGAAGCCATCGGGGATGACGGGGCCGCCGTCCAGGCCCTCTTCGGTGACGCCGGTCCAGCGCACGGCCGGTGTCCACAGCGACTTCAGGTAAGGCCGGTCGGCCTCGGGGAAGAGGAAGACGTCGTCGGTGAGCTTGCGCAGCGTCTCCATGTAGGCCGCGTCGAAGATGGTGCCCTTCTTCGCTTCCACCGCGATGCGGATGGTGTTGCCCAGGCCGCCCAGCTGGCTCTTGTTGTCCAGGTAGTTGACGATGTAGGGGTGCTGCGTGGGCAGCATCTTCTCGAAAGCCGCGTTGAGCTTCAGGCCCTTGGCCGTGTAGCCCAGCACCAGCGTGACGAGCAGGCACAGCGCCACGATGACGAGGCGGTTGTTGAACAGCAGGCGCTCGGCGACGGTGCCGGAGCGCTGGTCGAAATCCTCCACGCGGGCGATGACCGGCGTGGCTTCGGTGGCGGAGATGGGGGTCATGGTTTGGCGGCTCCCGGGGAGGTGCCGGCAACGGCGGCGGCAGGGACGTGCATGGCACCGCGCGCACTCGACAGCACCAGGCTGCCATCGCGGGTTTGCACGACGTCGGTGAACGAGGCGGTCTGCTTGAGCGAGACGGTCGAGAAGCTCTGGCCGCTGTCGCGGCTCACGAGCAGCTTGCCGGCCTCATCGACCAGGACCATGCGGCCGTCGGCCAGCAAGGTGCCGCCGGTGAGGGTGACGGGGGCGGGCGTGGCGACCTTCTCCCAGGTGCCGCTGCCGACCGCGCTGCGCCAGACGTTGCCGCGCAGGCCATAGGCCAGCAGGTCGCCCTGGCGGGATGCGATCACGCCGAAGAAGGTGCCGGCGTAGGGCGTTTGCACGGCTTTGAAAGGCTGGTCCAGGCCGTCGGCATGGAAGAGGGTGCCTTGCTCGCCGGCCAGGTAGAGCGCCTTGCCCAGCACCAGCAGGTGGTTGAGGTGGCGGCCACTGGGGTTGGGCACGTCGGCGCGGCGCGAGCGCCAGGTCTTGCCGCCGTCGCGGGTGGCGAAGATGGCGCCGTAGGCCCCGACGACCAGGCCGTTCTGGCGGTCGAAGAAGCGCACGTCGAGGAAGGGCTTGTCGGCGCCCTGGTCCAGCAGGCGCTGGGCCTGCTTGCGGTGTTCGTCGCTGGCCTGGGGGTCGGCCTGCACCGCGGCCATCTCCAGCTTGGCGGCTTGCAGGCCATCGAGCTGGCGCGTCCAGGTCTGGCCGCCGTCCTGGCTGGCCAGCACGACCTGGCCATGGCCCACGGCCCAGCCGTGCTCGGCGTCCACGAAGCTCACGCGGCTGAGGGTGACGCTGACGGGCGCGCTGGCCTGGCGCCAGGTCTGGCCCTGGTCATCGGACAGCACGATGGTGCCGCGTTCGCCGACCGCGACGATGCGGTCACCGGCGCGCGCCACCGACAGCAAGACGCCTGCCTGGGCGCGGCTGCTGAGCGCGGCCGATTTCTGCAGCGGGTCGAACTGACTGGCGGCGACCGAGGGCGCTGGCGTGGTGGCCTGGACCGGGGCGACTGTGGCGGCCAGGGCCACCCACGCGCCAGCCAGCCAGCGGCGGGGAGAGGGGGCACAGGAGGGATGCATGGCAGTGGGCGGGCGAAGGGCGGAGGGCATGGGCGGAATGAGCGGTGGGCTGGGCACCAGGCCCAGCCCCGGTCAGGCAAGGTCAGCGCGCGGCGTCGGCGGCCACGGCGTCACCCGTGAAGAAGCTTTCCGACTTGCGCGGCACGACGCGGTAGGCCTCGCCGTTGAGCGCCTGCACCGTGCTCATCGTGCCGGCCTGCAGGTTGAACACCGAGACCGTCTTGATGACCACCGCGGGGATGGCTGGCACCACGAAGGGGTAGGCCTGGGTGGTGCGCCACAGCTTGCCCTCGGCGTCGTAGCCGTCCATCAGGGTCAGGGCCCAGCTGTCTTCGTCGAGGTAGAAGCGGCGCTTGGGCACGGCGTGGCGCTTGCCCGGGGCGACCGTGGCTTCGACCACCCACACGCGGTGCAGCTCCCAGCGGGTCTTGTCCGCGTTCATGTGGTGCTTGGTGAAGGCGTCGTCCAGCTTGGCGGTGACCAGGCCGTTGTTGTTGTACGGGACGAACATCTCCTGCTTGCCGACCAGCTTCCAGTTGTAGCGGTCGATGGCGCCCAGGAAGCCTTGCACTTCGTCGAAGTAGTTGGCGCCGGAGGCCACGAAGTCGGGCGTGTCGTAGGCCACGGTGGGCGCGCGGCGCACGCGGCGCTGGCCCACCAGGTACTGCCAGGCCTGGCGCGAGTTCTTGATGTCGATGCTGTCGCGGAAGACCAGCGACTCACCGGCCTTGAACGGCGGCTCGGTGGCGTTGAAGCGCTGCATCAGGTACTCGCCGCTCCAGCTCTCGGGCGAGCCGTCCTTGTAGTAGTAGGGGTGCTGGAAGTTGATGTCGTTGCGCGTGGCCAGGGCACGGGCACCGTCCGAGCTGGTCACCATGTTGCGGAAGCCGTAGGACAGCGATTCGGCCTCGACGCGCAGCTGCAGGTTCCAGATGGCCTCGAAGCCGTCCTTGGGGATGGGGAAGGGGATGCCGCCAAAGCAGCCTTCCACCGACCAACCCGTGTCCTTGGTCTTGCAGCGCGTGGCGTTCTTGAAGGTGTTGTCGTAGACGTAGGCCGGGGCCGAAGCCGTGCGGCGCGTCTGGTAGACATCGACACGGAAGGTGTCGGGGTACTTCTTCAGCAGGGCCTGCGTGCCTTCGCTGAGCTTGTCGGCGTGCTGGGCGGCGTTCTTGGCGGTGATCTGCAGCACCACCTTGTCGTTGGGGAAGGGGTTGGCCGGCACGTCGCCGACCTTGGCGCCCGTGGCCTGCGTGAGGCCGCCGTCCCAGGCGGGGATGGTGCCGTCCTTGTTGGCGGCCTTTTCGGCGCCCAGGGGCGTCAGGCTGCTCTTGAGCTTGGCGGCTTCGTCGGCGGTCACGGCGGCGTGGGCGGCACCCATGGCCATCGTGGCCATCAAGGTGCTGGCGACCAGGGTGTTCACCATGTGCTTGTGTTGGGTCATCAAAGTCTCCTTGTGCGTCGGGGCGGTGTCGTCAGAAGCTGCGCTGGATGGTCAGCGAGATGAAGTCGCGGTCCTTGTAGTACTGCTTGTAGCTGGCGTAGGTCCCGGTGGGGCCGGTGGCAGGCAGGCTGGGCGCAGGGCCGGCAGAACCGAAGTAGTGGGTGAGTTGCAGGCCGGCTTTCCAGGTCTTCTGGTAGTCGAAGTTGAAGCCGATGCTCATGTCGCCACCGCGCTCGGGTGCAAGCTGGAAAACAGCCGAGCGGCCATAGATGCCCACACCCACGCCAATCGGCACTTGCAGGTCCAGCTGCGGCAGGATCTGGAAGTACTCGGGCTGGAAGACCAGGCGAGCGGCCAGGTGGCCCTTGGAGTGCGTGGTGTTGAGCGCATCAGGGATGGGCGCGCCCATGCCTGTCGGCGCACGCGTGACCTGCAGCAGGCGGTTGCCAGTCGCCGTGCTCGACCCAGAAGGCCTTGGCCTCGTCCAGGGTGCTGCCGGTGTTGCCGTCCACCAGCAGGCCGATGCGGGAGCAGTGCTGGGCCAGGCCCAGGCGGTCGGCCGCGCCCATGATGGCCGCCTGCGTGATGGCCGTGCTCCAGCCATAGGCCGAGATGTGGCTGAAGTTGGTGTTGGCGCCCCACTCGTAATGGCGCAGCGGCACGATGGCGAAAACGATGGCCTCGCGCGCTTCCAGCGGCAGGCCGCGCAGCAGCTCGCGCTTCTCGGCGAACTCCATCTGGCGGTCCAGGCCTTCTTGCTGCTTGGCCCGGGCGATGGTGTAGCTGCCGTAGTAGTACTGGCGCGGGTCTTTCAGCGCGTACCAGTCCTTCATCACGATGGCCGTGCGGCGCGCGTCGTAGAGGTCGCGCTCGGGGTCCCACAGCGGCTTGTAGTGGTGGTTCACCTCGGACTGCAGGTCGTAGGTGGCTTCCTGGTAGCGGCTGGCGGGCTTGTCGCCAAAGCGCCGGGCGATGTGCGCATAGGTGTTGCGCACGGGCTTGACGCTCTGGGTGCGGATCTCGACGGTCATGCGTGTCTCCGGGTGGGGTGTTGTGGGGGAAAGCCGAACGCGGTCGGTGATGTCAGTCGGTGACGCCAGGCTGGCCGTAGCGCCACTTGGCCTGCTCGGCGTCGATCTCATCGCCTTGCTCGGCGCTGAGGAAGCGCACGCGGTGGGCCGCGCAGAACTCTTCGTAAGCGGCCTTGGGCAAGATGAGGTCCACCGACAGGTCGGGGTCCCCGAGCGAGAAGTCGAACTCCACAAAGCCGTCGGGGCGCTCGTTGCGCAAGCGCACGTAGCACTGGACCTGTTCGGCGCGAGGGAATGCGAGCACGGGCATGTCTTGTCTCCTGGTTCTGCAAGGGCCTGACACGCTGGTCTGCGGGAGTACCCGATGGCCATTGGCGTGTGCCTTGCACCACCTCTTTTGCGAAGGCCGTGCCAACGCACCCGACCCCTAGGGAACACCCCGAGGAATCGGTGCTTCAAACGCCCTTCATGCCCCTTTCAAGCCCTTGTTTTGGACGATGTGTGCCGAATCGGCCCCGACCCTCGGGCATGACCTGTGTCAATTCATTCACCTCCGCACTAGCATCCTTGCCAGCGACTGTTCGAATTCCTACAAGCCTTGAGAACATGCCCACCCCACACAAGGAAGCCGTGCCACGTTCGGCCCTGCCCACGCGCGAAGACCTGATCAGCCGCGTGCACTTCGACCCGCGCGAAGGCCGCATCTGGCTGGACGACCAGCGCATGCTGCTGCTGCACACCTCGGCCCTCGGGGTGCTGCGCCAGGAGCTCATCGAAACGCTGGGCGTGGACGCCGCGCGCGGCCTCATCACGCGCATGGGCTACAACTCCGGCGCGCACGATGCCGAGCTGGCGCGCAAGATCCGCGGGCACGATGCGCCGCAGGACGCCGTCTTCATCGGGCCGCAGCTGCACATGCTCGAAGGCGTGGCCCGCGTGGAGCCGGCACACATGGAGATTGACGAAGAGCGTGGTCACTTCTTCGGCGAGTTCCACTGGTATGGCTGCGCCGAGGCCGAGGTGCACGTGCAGCGCTATGGCATCGGCGCGGACACGGCCTGCTGGCAGCAGGTGGGCTATGCCTCGGGCTTCGTCAGCCGCTTCATGGGCCGCCCGGTCATGTTCCGCGAGGTGCAGTGCTGCGCCCAGGGCGCCAGCCATTGCGTGATCATCGGCAAGAGCGTGGACGAGTGGAGCGACGCCGACGAGGACAAGCGCTCGCTGCGCGCCGACACCCTCACGCAAGGCCTGAGCGCCGTGCCGCGTGGCGATCTGGCCAGCGGCGACAGCAGCACCGCGCGCTCCCTGCTGGGCGATGCCGATGTGGTCGGCGTGTCCTCGGGCTTCAACGCCGTCTGCCACATGGTGCGCCGCGCGGCCAGCACCCAGGCCACGGTGCTCTTCCTGGGCGAAAGCGGCGTGGGCAAGGAGGTGCTGGCGCAAAGCCTGCACCGCATCGGCAAGCGCGCGGCCGGGCCGTTCGTGGCCATCAACTGCGCGGCCATCCCGGAAGACCTGATCGAGTCCGAGCTGTTCGGTGTCGAGAAGGGCGGCTTCACCGGCGCGCAAAGCGCACGCGCGGGCCGCTTCGAACGCGCCGATGGCGGCACGCTCTTCCTCGATGAGATCGGCATCCTGAGCTGGACGGCGCAAGGCAAGCTGCTGCGCGCCCTGCAGGAGCGCGAGATCGAGCGCGTGGGCGGCATCCAGACGCGCAAGGTCGATGTGCGCGTGGTGGCCGCCACCAACCTCGACCTGCGCGCCGAGGTCGAGGCCGGCCGCTTCCGCGAAGACCTGTTCTTCCGCCTCAACGTGCTGCCCATCCGCGTGCCGCCGCTGCGCGAGCGCCGCGAAGACATCCCCGTCTTCATGAACCACTTCCTGCGCAAGTTCAACCAGCGCGATGGCCGCAGCATCAGCGGCTTCACGGCGCGCGCCATCGACGCGATGCTGAGCTACGCCTGGCCGGGCAACATCCGCGAGCTGGAGAACCTGGTCGAGCGCGGCGTGGTGCTGGCGGGCGACGGCGGCGCCATCGACGTCAGCCACCTGTTCGTGGGCGGCGAGCAGCTGCAACGCGACTGGCTGAGCTGGAACCTCGATGGCTCGCTGCAGTGCCGCGCTGCCAATGACACCGCCAACCACGCCACTGAGCACACCGGCCACGGCCTGGCCACGACCGATGCCGCCTCGCAGGCCCTGGCCGAGCGCGTGCAGTCCATGCTGGGCGATGCCGATTGCCACGATGGCCTGGTGCTCGACGAGGTCGAGGCCGCGCTGATCCGCCGCGCCATGCAGCGCACGCAGGGCAACCAGTCGGCCGCCGCGCGCCTGCTGGGCCTGACGCGGGCGCAACTCATCTACCGCCTCAAATCGGTGACCGGGGTGGACGAGGCCTGAGCCACCGCCCACCACCCACCTGCCCCGCACCGATCCCCCCACAGCCCGTCACCGCACAGCCCACCGCACCACCCACCGCCATGGACCTCCGCCACCTCAAGTATTTCCTGGCCGTCGCCCAAGAACTCAACATCGGCCGGGCCGCCGCGCGCCTGCACATCTCGCAACCGCCGCTGACGCGCCAGATCAAGGCGCTCGAGGACGAGCTGGGCGTGGAGCTGTTCATCCGCACCGCCAAGGGCGTGGAGCTGACCCAGGCCGGCGAGATGTTCAAGGAAGAAGCCCACAACATCCGCATGCTGGTCGAGGCCGGCATCGACCGCGTGCAGCGCGCCGGCGAAGGCAAGCTGGGCCGCATCGACGTGGGCATCTTCGGCTCGGGCATCTACGACATCATCCCCAAGCTGCTGCAGGACTTCCGCCGCAAGCTGCCGGGCGTCAACGTCGTGCTGCACACGATGAACAAGAGCGAGCAGATCGAGGCCCTGCGCCAGCGCCGCATCACCGTGGCCTTCAACCGCATGACCGAGCCCGAGCCCGACATCGGCCGCGAGCTGGTCGTCACCGAGTGCCTCTACGCGGCCATGCCCTCGGACCACCCGCTGGCCTCGCTCAAGGCCGTGCCACTGCGCGCCTTCGCCGAGCAGCCCTTCGTCGTCTTCCCCAACGTGGGCCGGCCCAACTTCGTGGACCGCGTGGTCGAGCTGTGCCGCCAACAGGGCTTCGAAGCCCAGATCGCGCAGGAGGTCGGCGATGCCGTCACCGGCCTGGCCCTGGTGGCGCGCGGCTTTGGCGTGACGCTGATCCCGGAATCGGCGGCGCAGGCGCTGGTGGTGCATGGCACGACGGTGCGCCCGCTGGCCGATGTGCCCAAGGCCATGATCGACCTGAGCTGCCTCTACCGCGTGACCGACAAGTCGCCGTTGCTCAAGGCCTTCCTCGGGGTGATCCGGGAGAACCGCGAAGCGCGGGAAGCCCGCGAGGCGCATGACACCCACGAGGCCGCCACGCCCCCGGCGATCATCTGAGCCGCTGACAGAGGCTCAGCGCACCGCCAGCGGCCGCAGGCGTTCGTCGAAATCGCCCAGGCTGGGCATGGTCAGGGGCGCGAGGTGGTCGAGCTGGTCCAGGCGGCTGCGGTAATCGGCCAGGATGTGGGTGCGCTCTTCCGTCGAGATGTAAGGCACGTGCCAGGCCACGAAAGGCGGCAGCACGCTCAAGCCCGTGTAGCCCAGCGTGCCTTGCAGCAGCGGGCGCAGCATGTCGTCCAGCGGGCCGTGCACGCCATCGGACGTGAACATGTGCGACTGGCCGCCGATGGTCACGCTGAGCATGGCGCGCTTGCCCGCCAGGCCGCCGCGGTCGTAGAAGCGCTTGCCGCCGTAGACCACGCCCGAGACCAGCACCCGGTCGATCCAGCCCTTGAGCATGGCCGGTGCCGAGAACCAGAAGATGGGGAAGTTCAGGATCAGCAGGTCGCACCACAGCAGCTTGGCCAGTTCGCTGCGCACGTCCGGCGCCAGCGTGCCGTTGGTGTGGGCGTGGCGCTGCTCCAGCGCGTAGACGAGGTAGTCGGGGTTCTGGCGCTGGCCGAAATCGGCGGCGCTGGCCACGGGGTTGAAGCCCGAGGCGTACAGGTCGGACACCCGCACCTGGTGGCCCTGGGCGCGCAGGTGGTCGGTGGCGGTGGTGCACATCGCCGCGCTGAAAGAGTGCGGCTCCGGGTGGGCGTGGACGATGAGGACGTTCATGGCGCCCTCGCCTGGATCTCGGCGGCGCGCACCGCGCTGGCCGGCTGTCCCGCGATGGCCCACAGCGCCGGCGGCACCGGCTTGCACACGCCGCGCACCCCGCTGCGGTCGACGCCCAGGGTGTCCACGATCAGCTCGGTGAAGCGGGTCAGCAGGTCCTGGCACTGCGCCACAGGCCGCCCCTCCAGCACCAGGAACTCGAAGAAGGGCGCACCGGCCTGCCCCTCGCTGACCAGCCGGCCGGCCACGGCCACGTGCTGGGGCCGGTAAAGCTGCGCGAAGACGCGCACGCGCTCGATGGGGCTCTGCAGCACCTCGGCGTAAAGGCGGCTGGCCGCCAGCACGAGCTCGCCGATGGCCGCATCGCTGTGCTGCCCTTCGGCCAGGTGGAGGTGGAGGATGGGCATGGCGGTCTTTCTGAAAGCTCAGAGAGCGGAGATCGGGGCGAGGATCAGGGCAAGCCCTTGCGGCGGCCCGCGTCCATGAACAGGGTGCCGCCGGCCAGGGCATCGGCCTCCGGGTCCAGCAGCAGGGCGATGGCCCAGGCGATCTGCTCGGGCGTGGTGAAGGCCCCGATGGCCGACTCGGCGCGCATCTGGTCCAGCACCTCGGCGGCGCTCAGGCCGTCGCGCGCGGCGCGGTCTTTGGCCACGCGGTGCAGGCGCTCGGTGTCGGCCGGGCCCGGTGCCACCAGGTGCGAGGTCACGCCCCGTGGCCCGTAGGCCCAGGACAGCTGCCGCACCAGGTTGGCCAGCGCGGCATTGGCCACGCCGGCCGTGGCCGCGTAGGCCGTGGGCTCGAAGCCGTAATGCCCGCCGATGGCGACCAGGCGTGCGCCCGCGCTCAGGCGCCCATCGACGGCGCGCACCAGGCGCAACATGCCGCCCACCTTGATGTTGACGGCGTCCACCACGGCCTCGGTCGGCGCGGTGAGCACGCCGCCCGCGGTGGTCACCCCCGCGCCTTGCACCACCAGGCGCACAGGCGCACCGAGCTGCTCGCAGGTGGCGCGGATGGCCTCGGTGGCGCTGTCCGAGGCGATGTCGGCGGCGCAGGCCACCACGCCGGGCGTGCTGTGCACCAGCGAGGCGAGGGCGTCGGTGGAACGCGCCACCGCCACCACGGTCAGGCCCTTGGCGGCCAGTCGGCGCACGATGACCTGGCCCATGGCGCCGGTGCTGCCGACCACCACGGCGATGTCTTGTTGCGGCATGGCTGTGCTCCGTGGGTGCGTGTGGTGGGTGGAGGCGTCAAGCCGCGCGGACCACGTCCTGCAGCAGGCCGCGTTCCTTGGCCATGGTCATGGCGGTGTCCTCGATCATGTCTTCCTGACCACCGATCATCTTCTTGCGGCCCAGCTCGACGAGGATGTCGCGCGCCGGCACGCCGAAGCGCTTCTCGGCCCGCTTGGCGTGCAGCAGGAAGGTCGAGTAGACGCCCGCGAAGCCCAGCGTGAGGGACTCGCGGTCCACGCGCACGATGTGGTCCATCATGGGCACGATCACTTCTTCGGCCACGTCCATCAGCTTGAACAGATCGACGCCGGTGACGATGCCCATGCGGTCGCACACGGCCAGGAACACCTCCAACGGCGTGTTGCCCGCACCGGCGCCCAGGCCGGCCACCGAGCCGTCGATGCGGCTGGCGCCTGCGGCGATGGCGGCCACCGAGTTGGCGATGCCCATGCCCAGGTTGTGGTGGCCATGGAAGCCGATTTCCGTCTCGGGCTGGAGCACCTCGCGCAGCGCCGCCACACGGGCCGTCACGTCGGCCGGCAGCATGTAGCCGGCCGAGTCGGTCACGTAAATCGTCTGCGCGCCATACGACTCCATCAGCTTGCCCTGCTGGGCCAGGCCGGCGGGGTCGTTGAGGTGGGCCATCATCAGGAAGCCGACGGTGTCCATGCCCAGCTTGCGCGCAAAGGCGATGTGCTGGGGCGAGGTGTCGGCCTCGGTGCAGTGCGTGGCCACGGTGACGCTGCGCGCACCGCAGTCGTAGGCCGATTGCAACTCGCGCATCGTGCCCAGGCCGGGGATGAGCAGCACCGAGACCTTGGCCTGCGTCATCTTCGGCACCACGGCCTGCAGGTATTCCTCGTTGCTGGCCAGCGCGAAGCCGTGCTGCAGCGAGTTGCCGCCCAGGCCGCCGCCGTGCGTGACCTGGATCAACGGCACGCCGGCCGCGTCCAGCGCGGTGGCGACCTTGACCATCTGCTCCACCGAGATCTGCTCGCGCTTGGCGTGCATGCCGTCGCGCAGGCACATGTCGTGCAGCAGGACCTTGCGGCCAGCCAGGCTGGTGTCGGTGGTGGTGTTCGAGGGGTTCGGGGTGGCGCTCATCACACGGTCTCCTTGGCCGGCTGCAGCTGGATCTTCCCAGCCAGGATTTCTTCGGCGAACATCTCGGCGGTGCGGCAGGCTGCCGCCGTCATGATGTCCAGGTTGCCGGCGTACTTGGGCAGGTAGTCGCCCAGGCCCGAGACCTCCATGAACACCGACACGCGCTTGCCGTCGAACACCGGGCCGTTGACCAGGCGGTAACCCGGCACGTACTTCTGCACCTCGCCGATCATGGTCAGCACCGAGTCGATGATGGCCTGCTGGTTCGGCTCGTCGTCGGTCAGGCAGTTGATGGTGTTGCGCATGATCACCGGCGGATCGGCCGGGTTGATGATGCACAGCGCCTTGCCGCGGCGCGCGCCGCCCACCTTCACGATGGCGTTGGACGTGGTGTAGGTGAACTCGTCGAGGTTGGCGCGCGTGCCCGGGCCGACCGACTTGGACGACAGGCTGGCCACGATCTCGGCGTAATCCACCGGCTGCACGCGCGAGATCGCGTTGACGATGGGGATGGTGGCCTGGCCGGCGCACGAGATCATGTTCACGTTCATCTCGGCCTTGTCGGCGTGCTCGCGCAGGTTCACCGGCGGCACGCACAGCGGGCCGATGGCCGCCGGCGTCAGGTCGATCATCAGCACGCCCAGCTCGTTGAGCTTGCGCGAGTTCTCGGCGTGCACATAGGCCGAGGTCGCGTCAAAAGCGATCTGGATGCCGTCTTCGAGCACGTGCGGCAGCAGGCCGTCCACGCCCTCGGCGGTGGTCTTCAGGCCCATGCTGCGGGCGCGGGCCAGGCCCTCGGAGGTGGCGTCGATGCCGACCATCCAGACGGGCTCCAGCACGGGGCTGCGCTGGATCTTGTAGATCAGGTCGGTGCCGATGTTGCCCGAGCCGATCAAGGCGCATTTGATCTTTTTCATGGAAGGGATCCTGTGGGTGCTTTGCGGATGTCAGGCGCTCAGGTGGTGGACTTGGCCTTCGCGGCCGCCTCTGAAGCACCGGCGGCCGTTGCAGCGGCCGCTGCGGCCAGCTCGGCCTTCTGGCCTGCCGTCACACCGGCCACGGCGAACTCGTCCAGGCCGTGCTCGGTGATGAGGATGCGCACGGTGTTCTTGTCCACGCCGAGCGCGGTGGCGGTGGCCTCGGCAAC
This sequence comes from Aquabacterium sp., assembly GCA_023266355.1. Classification (GTDB taxonomy): domain Bacteria; phylum Pseudomonadota; class Gammaproteobacteria; order Burkholderiales; family Burkholderiaceae_C; genus Aquabacterium. The sequence continues at coordinate 100,468 of JAHFQM010000007.1, read as the reverse complement.
AGCGGCCACGACGCGGCGCTTTTGCTCGATGGTGCGGCCGGTCATCAGGTGCATTTCGATGATGGGCATGGGGCCTGTCCTCAGGTTGTTCAGATGAATCGCACCGACACGCTGCCCAGCTCCTGGTAGCGCGCGATGACGTTGTCGCCAGGCTTGACGGCGATGGCCTCGGTGATGGCACCGCTCATGACGAAGCTGCCCGCGGGCAGGTCCTCGCCGAGCTCGTGCAGCACCCGCACCATCAGCGCGATGGCATCGGCCGGGTGGCCCATGACGGCGGCCGATGCGCCCATGGTCACGGCCTCGCCGTTCTTCTCCATCACCACGCCCAGCGTGCTCAGGTCGATGTCGCCGGCGTAGCGGGCGCGGCCACCGGCCACGTAGCGGGCCGACGAGCCGTTGTCGGCCACCACGCTGGGCAGGTCGAACTTGAAGCCCGAAAAGCGCGAGTCGATGATCTCGATGGCGGGCAGCACGAAGTCGGTCGCGGCCAGCACGTCTTCCCGCGTGACCTGGTCACCGGCCAGGCGGGCCTTGGTGACGAAGGCGATTTCGCACTCGGCGCGCGGGTGCACCAGGTCGTCGGTGCGCACGGCCGAGTTCTCAGGGCGGGCCATGTCGGCCAGCAGGAAGCCGATGGAGGGCACGCGCACGCCCATCTGGTCCATCTTGGCCTTGGAGGTCAGGCCGGCCTTCCAACCCGCCTGGCGGCGGCCCTGGGCCAGCCAGCGGCGGCGCAACTCCAGCTGCACGGCGTAGCCATCGGCCAGCGTCATGCCGGGGAAATCGTCGGTCAGTTTGGGGATGGCCTTGGCGCCGGTCTGCGCCGCCTCGATGCGGTCGGTCAGGCGGACGATGTCCTCGCGGCCCAGCGTCAGCGTCATGCTCTGGTTCGGGTTCTCGGCGCTCACAGGGCGCTCCTTCCATGGAAACGGGCACGGCAAGTGCCCAGGCCACCGACGGTGCAGACCAGCTCGTCGCCCTCGGTCACGGGCACCAGGGCCGATTGCGAGCCCGACAAGATCACCTCGCCGGCGCGGAAAGGCAGGCCCAGGCGGCCCAGGGTGTTGGCCAGCCAGACCACCGCGTTCACCGGCGAGCCCTGCACCGCGGCGCCCACGCCGGTCGAATGCAGCTCGCCGTTCTTGTGCAGCACCATGCCGGCCAGGGTGAGGTCCAGCTTGCGCGGGTCGCCCTTGACGTCGCCCAGCAGGAAGACGCCACACGAGGCGTTGTCCGCCACCGTGTCCTGGATCTGGATGTTCCAATCCTGGATGCGCGAGTCGACGATCTCGAAGCAAGGCGTCACGTAGTCGGTCGCGTACAGCACATCGGCCGCCGTGATGCCCGGGCCGATCAGGTCGCGCTTGAGCACGAAGGCCAGCTCGGCCTCGGCCTTGGGCTGGATCAGCGTGTTCAGGTCCACGCCGTCGGATTCGCTGCGCACCATGCTCGAGGTGAGCTGGCCGAAGTCGGGCTCGAACACGCCCAGGAAGTCCTGCACGGGCTTGCTGGTCACGCCGATTTTCTTGCCGACGATGGTCTCGCCGGCCTCGACGCGGCGGGCCACGTAGCGCGACTGGATGGCGTAGGCATCGGCCAGGGTGATGTCGGGCGACTGCTCGCGCAGCGGCCGCATGACACGGCGCTCGCGCCACGCCTGGTAGAGCGCATCGCCATGCCGCTCGATGGTTTGGATGTCCATGGTCAGGGCTTTCAGAGCTTGATGCAGATGTTGCGCAGGTCGGTGTAGAACTCCAGCGAGTGCACCCCGCCTTCGCGACCGATGCCCGATTGCTTGGAGCCGCCAAACGGCGTGCGCAGGTCGCGCAGGAACCAGCTGTTGACCCAGGTGATGCCCACCTCGACCGCCGCCGCCACGCGGTGGGCGCGGGTCAGGTTGTCCGTCCAGATGGTGGTGGACAGGCCATAGCGGTTGGCATTGGCCAGGCCGACGACCTCTTCCTCGCTGTCGAAGGGGCGGATGTGGCAGCAGGGCCCGAAGATCTCCTCGCGCACCACGGCCGCCGTCTCGGGCAGGCCGGTCCAGATGGTCGGCTGCACCCAGGCACCGCCGGCCAGCTCGCCTGGCAGGTCGGGCACGCCGCCGCCGGTCACCACCGTGGCGCCCTCTTCCACCGCCTTGGCGTAGTAGGACATCACCTTGCGCTTGTGCTCCTGGCTGATCAGCGGGCCGTAGTTCGAGCCCTCGTCGCTGGGGCGGCCGTACTTGACGGCTTCGCAACGCGCCTTCAACGCCGAAACGAACTTGTCGAAGATGGGGCGCTCCACATAGACGCGCTCGGTGCCCAGGCAGACCTGGCCGGTGTTCATGAAGGCCGAGCGGAAGATGCCCTCCACCGCGTCGTCGAAGTTGGCATCGGCGAACACGATGCCGGCGTTCTTGCCGCCCAGCTCAAAGGACACGTCACGGATGCCATTGGCTGCCGCCTTCATGATGGCCGCGCCCGTGCGCGTCTCGCCGGTGAAGGTGATGGCGTCCACGTCTTCGTGGCTGGTGATGAACTCGCCTGCGGCGTCCGGCCCGAAGCCGTGCACCACGTTGTAGACGCCCGGGGGCACGCCCACGGCGTTCATGACCTCGCCCAGCAAGGCGGCGGTGGCCGGCGTTTCTTCCGAGGGCTTGACGACCACGGTGTTGCCGCAGGCCAGCGCCGGGCCGACCTTCCAGGTCATCAGCAGGAAGGGCGCGTTCCAGGGGCTGATCACGCCGATCACGCCCTTGGGCTTGCGGATGGCGTAGTTGATCGCGCCACGGCCGTCCGGCGTGTCCATCTGGAAGGCCTCGGTCGGCACGTTCTTCATCAGGTCGGCGAAGACCTTGAAGTTCGCCGCACCGCGCGGCACGAAGGCATGCGCGATGACGTGGTGGGGCTGGCCGGTGTCGGCCTCTTCGGCGGCCACGAAGTCATCGAAGCGCTTCGTGATGCCATCGGCCACGGCGTGCAGCATGGCCATGCGCTTGTCCACCGTCATGCGGCCCCAGTCGCCCTTCAGGGCGGCGCGGGCGGCGGCCACGGCGGCATCGACCTCGGGGCGGCCGGCTTCGGCCACCTGGTAGAGCGGCAGGTTGGTGAGCGGGCTGAGCTTGTCGAACACGCGCTGGCTGCGCGCGGGCACGAACTCGCCGTTGATGAAGTTCAGGATCTGTTTCATGGGGATGTCTTTGCAGGGTTCGTCAGGGCCTGGGCCGCATCAACTGACCACGCCGAGGAAGCTTTCGTGGAGGGTGCCGGTGGGGAAGTCCAGGCCGTGGCCGAACTCGTCGAACGTCCAGGTGATGGGCTCCCAATCGGGGTAGGGCTCGTAGCCGCCGGCGAAGGTCTCGAAGCGGTTGCCCGACGGGTCCCAGGCGTAGATGGTTTCGCCGCGGGTCACGCCGTGCCGCGTGGGACCCATGTCAATGGGCACACGGTTCATGCCCATGATGTCGCTGGCGCGCTGCACGCGCTCCCACGAGTTCAGGCGGAAGGAGACGTGGTGCAGCTTGCCCGGGTTGGGGTGCTCGACGAAGGCGATGTCGTGCGTCTTGTTGGAGCACGACAGGAAGATGCCGACCTCGGGCTCACCGGCCTCGACCGGACCCAGGATGCGCTCGACCAGGCGGAAGCCCAGCACCTCGGTGAAGAGGGCCTTCACCGCGGCCACATTGGGCCCGTAGAGCAGGCAGTGGTCGAAGCGCACCGGGGCCATGCCGTGCTCGGCGTCGGGGCCCCACGGCGGCGGGTTCTTCAGGCCCAGGCCATTGCCCACGTGCGCCTTCTCGGCAAACAGCTCGAACTCGTGGCCCGAGGGCAGCGTGAAGCGCAGGCGCTCGCCGGTCTCCAGCATCTCGCCGGCGGGGATGCGGCGGGTGGCGACGCCCCGCGCATTCAGGTCGCGCTCGAACTGGTCCAGCGAGGCCGCGTCCAGCACGCGGTAGCCGACGAAGTCCACGCCGGCGCTGTCGGCCTGGCGCAGCACGATGCTGTTGTGGTCGCGCTCGTCCCAGGCCTTGAAGTACACACGGCCTTGTGCGTCTTCGCCCGTTTCGACCAGGCCGATGACGTCCCGGTAAAACTTGCGGCTGACTTGCATGTCCAGGACGCGCAGCTGCGCATGTCCCGCCCTCATGACGCCGGTGATGGCCATGTGTGTCTCCTGTGGGTGCCTGGGCTATGGTTGCCCGTTGATGGGTGTGTGCACTGGGTGCATTGGCTTGAACCATACCGAAGCGCGCACGGCGCCTCCAATACCATCGGCGACCATGGCCGATACCACTTGGGTATGCCCATGCTTGTGTCGCAGACAAGGGACGCAAACAGGTGGCAAACCACTGGGATGCCCTCTTGACAAGGCCTCAGCGTGGCTGGGTCAGCCGGACCATCTGGATCACATCGAAAGGGCAGACCACCGCGCACTGGGCACATCCCGTGCAATGCGAGGGGTCATGCAGCTCGGCCTGCTTGGGGCCCCAGCCCCGGGGGCCTTGTGCCTGCAGCCACAACACCTTGGGCGGGCAGGCCGCCACGCAGCGGCCGCAGGCGGTGCAGCGCTCGGTGTCGATGTGTGGCAGGGCGACAGGGGGAGGCACAGCCTTCCAGAATGTAGGCGAAATCAGGCCATTTCGGGCCTTGTTGCAAAGACACGCCGAAAGCGATGAATGCCACGAAATTGGCGCACCTCTGCCCGCCCAAACAGGCCCGATTTCTGCATGATGGTCTCCAGTGACTTGCGCTGCCCGGCAAGGGCAGCCCCCTCGACACCGCTTCACCGGAGGATGGCACCATGAACTGGCTCGACAACGTTTCGTCGGACCTGGATCAACCGATCGCTGCGGCCTGCCTGATGCATGGCCACTGGTTGCACCCCCTCAACCCCTTCTCGGAACCGGTGATGTGCCGGGTCGTGATGGACGTCGCCGAGCCCCGCGTGGTGGCCGCCCAGGTGATCGCACCTGGCCAGGTCCAGCACCTCGGCAGTGCCGAGCTGGAAGACCTCAACACCGCCATGCTGGCCCAGGACGTCCACCGCAGCCCCACCGCCTGGGGCCTGAGCCCCTGCGCCAAGCTGCCAGGCTGGGCCCGCCCCAGCTTCAGCGAACGCCAGATCGAAGAACTGGAGCGCCTGCAGGGCTACCTGTCCGAGGCCGAAGACGAGGACATCGACAACGTGCTGCTGCTGCGCGACGACTTCCTGCGCGGCATCGGCATGAGCGACCACGACATGTACCGCGCCGTGCGCCAGCCCGAGCACGGCACGGCGCCACGCCGGGGCGGCCGCCTGGCCAGCTGAGGGCCAGACAGGCGGTGACAGGGCGCGGGGCTAAACTGCCCCGCCATGAAGGTTTCGCAACGCGCCCAGTCCATCACCCCCTTCCTGGCCATGGAGTTCGGCAAACGCGCCGCCGAGCTCGAAGCCGCCGGTCACCGGGTGATCCGCTTCAACATCGGTGAGCCCGACTTCGGCGCACCGCCGGCCGTGCGCGCCGAGCTGCAGCGCATCGCCGCCGACACGGCCTTGCCCTACACCGGCGCCCTCGGCCTGCCCGCCCTGCGCGAGGCCATCGCCGGCTTCTACCAACAGGCGCATGGCGTGCACGTGGCGCCCGAGCGCGTGGTCGTGACGGCAGGCGCCTCGGCCGCGCTGCTGCTGCTCACCGCCGCGCTGGTGGACCCGGGCGACGAGGTGTTGGTGGGCGACCCCTCTTACCCCTGCAACCGCCAGTTCCTCAGCGGCTTTGGCGCCGACGTGCGCCTGGTGCCGACCGACGCGGCCTCGCGCTTCCAGCTCGACCTGGCCGCGGTGCAGCGCCACTGGTCGCCACGCACCCAGGGCCTGATGATCGCCACGCCCTCCAACCCCACCGGCACCTCGGTGCCTGCCGCCGAGCTGGCCGCCATCTGCGACTGGGCCCGTGCGCACGGTGCCTGGCGCATCATCGACGAGATCTACCTCAACCTCAGCGACGCCGATGCCAACGGGCAAGCCGCGCAAACGGTGCTCGCGGCCGACCCCGGCGCCTGCGTCATCAACAGCTTCTCCAAGTACTTCGGCATGACCGGCTGGCGCCTGGGCTGGGCCGTGGTGCCCGAAGCGCTCGTGCCCGCCCTGGAGCGCCTGGCGCAGAACTACTACATCTGCGCGCCCACCCCGGCACAGCTGGCCGCGCTGGCCTGCTTCACGCCCGCGTCCATCGCCGTGTGCGAAGCCCGCAAGCAAGAGTTCAGCGAACGCCGCGCCCTGGTGCTGCAAGGCCTGCAAGACATCGGCCTGCCCGTGCCGGTGAAGCCTGACGGCGCCTTCTACGCCTACATCGACGTCAGCGGCACGGGCCTGGACGCCATGGCGTTTTGCGAACGCGCGCTGCAGCAAGCCCATGTGGCGCTGACCCCAGGCCAGGACTTCGGCGCGTGCAGCGGGGCCACGCACGTGCGCCTGTCGTACGCTGCTTCGCGCGAAGACCTGCAGGAAGGCCTGGCCCGGCTGGGCCGCTTCGTCAGCGGACTGAACGCACGCAAGGGGCTGAACCATGGTTGAACAACGCACACCCCTGACCCGCCGCGTGAAACAGGCCTTGCAACTCTGGCTGCTGTCGGTGCGCGACATGCTGGCCTCGGCCGGCCCCGTGCTGCTGCTGGCCGTTGGCCTGCTGGTTGGCGCCTACTGGTGGCTGGACCCGCAACCTCCGCGCACCGTCGTCCTCGCCACCGGGCCCGCGGGCAGCGCCTACGCCGACTTCGGGCAGCGCTACGCCCAGGCCCTGGCGCGCGAGGGCATCCGCGTCGAGCTGCTGCCCACCGCAGGCCCCGCCAGCAGCCTGCAGGCCCTGCGCGATGGCGATGCCGATGTCGCCTTCGTGCGCGGCGGCAGCGACGACACCGCCGAAGACGCGCGCGAAGCGGCCAACGAGGGCATCCTGTCGCTCGGCGCCTTGTTCTACGAACCGCTGTGGCTGTTCTACCGGCCTGCGGCCTTGTCAGGGCCCGCCCCCAAAAAAACCATGGCGCCCCGCATCACCCGCCTGACCTCGCTGAGCCAACTGCGCGGCCTGCACGTCAACGTCGACCAGGCCGGCAGCGGCGTGCCCGACCTGGTGCGCCGCCTGCTGCAGGCCAACGGGCTGGCGGCCGACGCCATCGTCACCAGCAACATGGCGCCGGAAGCCGCGGCACAGGCCCTGCAAGCCGGCCAGATCGACGCCCTGGTGCTGGTCACGGCACCCGAATCGCCCGTGGTGCAAGGCCTCTTGCAGCAAGCCGGCATCGCCCTGGCCGACCTGCCCCAGGCCGACGCCCTGGCACGCCGCTTCCCCTTCCTGCAAACGGTCACGCTGCCGCGCGGCATGGTGGACCTGGCCCGTGACTTGCCGCCCGAGAACATCGGCCTGCTGGCCGCCACCACCGCCTTGCTCACCCACGAAGACACCCACCCCGCGCTGCGCCAGCTGTTCGCGCAAACGGCCCAGCAACTGCACGGCGGCGCGGGCTGGTTCAACGGCGTGCGCGACTTCCCCAACACCCGCACCAGCGAGCTGCCCGTCAGCCCCGAAGGCGACCGCGCCATCAACGGCCGCCCACCCTTCTGGCAACGCTTCCTGCCCTTCTGGGCGAGCAACCTGCTGGAGCGCATGTGGCTGGTCATCGGCGGCTTGATCGTGCTGCTGCTGCCCTTGTCACGGGTGGTGCCACCGCTCTACACCTACCGCGTGCGCCAGCGCGTGTTCCGCTGGTACGCCCGGCTGCGCCAGGTGGAAGCGCGCATGGACGAAGGCGAGGGCGACACCCAGACCCTGCTCGATGAACTCGACGAGCTCGACCGCGTGGCCAGCCAGATCGCCGTGCCGCTGGCGCACGCCGAAGAGCTGTACGCCTTGAAGAACAACATCGACAGCACGCGCAGACGGTTGCTCGGCCGCCCGCACTGAGCCTCCTCCGTGCTTCTTTCACGCCAGCGCCCAGACATGTCGTCCAGGCGCCCCCGCCGCACGCTGGCCGGTGGTCCAATCCTCAAGCTTTTGGGGGTCATGCCGACAATCCAGCACGTGAAACGGCACACGTGACACGCCTGCGTGCGTCCGCGCCGCCGGCCGTTTTCGTGGCAACGTGAAGGAATTGGAATGGGCAAATTGTCGGTCAGGGCCAAATTGTCGGTCTCTCTCGGGATCATGGTCTTCCTCATGGCCGTGATGGCCGTGTCATCCCTGTTGGCGCTGGACGACGCCAACGAGCGGCTGGAGTATTACGTCAGAGGGGTGAACGCCCGCGCGACGCTGGCCATCGACGTCCGCAGTGCCGTCAACCAGCGCGCCATCGCCGCGCGCAACCTGGTGCTGGTCACGCAGCCCGACGACCTGGCGCAGGAAAAAGCCGCGGTCCTCCAGGCCCAGGCCGACGTGGCCGCCAAGCTGGCACAGCTGCAAAAAGCAGTGGCCGAAGCCCAACTGCCACAGGCCGTGCGCGACAAGGTCACGGCCATCGCCGACATCGAATCCAGGTACGGCCCCGTGGCCACGCGCATCGTGACGCTGGCGTTGGCCGGCGAGCACGAGCAGGCGGTCGCCAGCATGAACACGGACTGCCGCCCGCTGCTCAAAGCCCTGCTGGGCGCGGTCAATGCCTACGTTGATCTCTCCCACGAACGTGCCCGCGAGCTGATCACCGCGGCCGAAGACGAGTACGCCCGCCAACGCACCATCCTGCTGGTGCTGTGCCTGTTCGCCCTCGTGACCGCGTCCGGGTTGGGCTGGTCGCTGGTGCGCTCCCTGTGGCAGGCACTGGGCTCCGAGCCCACCGATCTCAACGAGGCGGCGCTGCGCGTGGCCAATGGCGACCTCGGCCCCATCGCCCACGCCGACAAGGCGCCGGCAAACAGCGTGCTGGCGGCACTCGGCATGATGCAGCGCAGCCTGGCCCAGATCGTCGGCCAAGTGCGCAACAGCAGCGACTCCATCGCCACGGGCTCCACCCAGATCGCCTCCGGCAGCACGCACCTGAGCCAACGCACCGAGGAACAGGCATCGAGCCTGGTGCAGGCTTCGGCCTCGATGACCGAGATCCGCACCACGGTCGAGCGCAACGCCGATACCGCCCGAGAAGCCAAAGACAAGGCCGCGCAGGCCAGCCAGGCTGCTCACGCCGGCGGCACGGTCATGCGCGAGGTCATCACCACCATGCAAGACATCACCACCAGCTCGCGCAAGGTGGCCGACATCATCAGCGTGATCGATGGCATCGCCTTCCAGACCAACATCCTGGCGCTGAACGCGGCCGTGGAGGCGGCGCGCGCCGGTGAGCAAGGCCGCGGTTTCGCCATCGTAGCCGGCGAGGTGCGCACCCTGGCCCAGCGCAGCGCGGGTGCTGCCAAAGAAATCCGCAGCCTCATCAGCGCCAGCGTGGAGCGCGTCGAAAGCGGCTCGCGTCTGGTGGAGCAGGCCGGTACCTCCATCGACGGCATCGTGCAGCAGGTGGGCCAGGTGGCGGAACTGATCGCAGACATCAGCACCTCCGCGGTGGACCAGACCACCACCATCGGTCAGATGGCCTCCGCCGTCTCGCAGCTCGACCAGGTGACGCAGCAGAACGCCGCCTTGGTGGAAGAAAGCGCCACCGCCGCGGAAAGCCTGCAGTTCCAGGCCACGGCGCTCACCCAGATGGTTGGACAGTTCAAGCTGCGCGAGTGGGCCACCTGACGCATCGCAAAACTTTGCCTTGCCGGCCCTGCCAACGCGGCGCGCGATCACTACCATCTGAACGTCGGTCCACACCGACGCGAAGGAGTGATGCCATGCGATGCCGTTCGACCCTCTTGTGTGCCGTGCTCGGGGCCCTGGCCCTGGCACACGCGCCTGCACATGCTGACCCTCGCCATGGCGACCACCGCCGCGGCGGCGACCCCTGGCGCTTCGACCCACGCTACAGCCACAACCACTACTACCCCTCGGTGGGCTACGTGGCCTACGGCCTGCCTGGTGGCAGCCTGAGCATCGCATTCGGCACCGGCCACCTGTTCTTCAACAGCGGGGTGTGGTTCCGCCCCTATGCCGACCGCTACGTGGTGATCGCGCCACCCCTGGGCGTTCTGGTGCCGGTGCTGCCACCCGATTGCGTGACGGTCTGGGTCGGCAACACGATGTACTACTACCTCAACGGTGCCTACTACCTGCCCGCACCGGGCCGAGGCTTCGCCGTGGTGGCGCCACCGCCCAGCGTCGAAACCGCGCAGGCCGCCGTGCCAGCACCGATCAAGCCCCCGCCCACGCCCGTCATCTACCCGCGCAACGGACAGTCACCCGCGCAAACCGAGGGCGACCGCCAGGAGTGCAACCGCTGGGCCACCATGCAACAAGCCGCCTTGCTGGACGCCGATGTGTTCCAGCGGGCCGTGGCGGCCTGCATGGATGGACGGGGGTACACGGTGCGGTGACTGAGCACAAAAATGGCCCGTGCGCCACGGCAAGGTCGTTCGGCCAGAGGCACACAGCCTCTGGCCGTCCGCTGGGTCAAGGACTGATCAGCAGCGGCTCATTGGACTTGAGCGTGAATGCCGTGGTCGATGTCGCCAAGGGCACTGCCGCGCCTGCCGTGTCGCTCACCGTCTTCGCAGCCCATGCCGACGGTGCCGTCACCACCTGATCGCTCGTGCCCGTGGTCCACACCAGGTAGCGCTTGGCGCCAGCGGGTGTCGTGAACTTGAAAATGTAGATGTCGGCAGAGGCCATCTTGTAGGCACTGGTCAACTTGGCATTCTTCAGCCACGCAGCGGCTTTGGCAAAGCCCGTGCCCATTGGTTGCAGCGGCATGAACGGCGTGCAGTAAGACGGTGGCGTGTTGGCACACCCGATGCTCGGGTCAGCACGCTTCACCAAACCCTCCCAGGCGGGACCCCAACCTTCCATGAAGTAGTAGTCCACGTTGCTCACGCCATTGGCCCACTGCACAGCCAGTGAGCGCGGCTCCATCCCACGCAACACACTGTCCGAAGGCGCGTAATTCACCGGACACAGCGATCCGCCAGGGCCGCAGTGGATGCCCGACTCCGTGTTCCAGATCGGCAACTTCAAACCGTAAGCCTGCAGGGTCAACTTGGCATTGGCGATGCCTGCAGGGACATCCGCCTCGATCGTGGTCGGGCTGAGGTACTGGTGGACGTTGAAGATGTCCAGATTGGCACCGGCACCCGCTCGCAGGTACTGGTCCAGCCAGACACCGCCAACAGCCGGGCCGATCAGGCGCAGCTTGTAGGCATCGGTGGGGTCGACTTCACGGAGCGCCTGCTTGGCCACGGCCGTCATGCTGGCCAGCTTGGCCGGTGTTCCCGCGAAGAAGCCGCCCCAACCCGGCTCATTCCAGATCTCAAAATATTGGACCTTGCCCAGATAGCGTTGTGCCGTGGCTTTCACGTACGCCTTGAAGTCCGCGTCGTTGGCAGGAGGTGCGCAAACGCCCGTGCCGTAGGCGCAACCCGCTTGGCTGGGGTTGCTGGAAGCCCATGCCGGCGACTGTCCCAAGGTGTAAATGATGCTGCCGTTCGGGTTGTTGCCTTTGAAGTAATTCACACGGTAGTCGATCTGACTCCAGTTCCAATGGGATGGGTCCGGGTCATTGGTCGGCTGAACCGAGAACCAGTAACTGCCGTCAGTACCCCACAGTCGGAACACTTCCTGGGACAAAGCGGGCCAGGCATTGTGCGAACCCAGTTCGTTGACATGCAAGCCAAACATCTTGGGATCCATGGGCAGTGGCGCGGCGCTGGTGGCTGCGCTCACGTCCGACGCCAGGTTCAAGGGGTCGGCATTCATGACCTCGACCTTGACGTTGTCCACGTAGATCGGCAGGCCTGCCTTTTGTGGAAACAAGCGCAAGGTGCGACCATCCGCCTGGACCGCCCCGCCGTCCGCGCCGGTGAACACCCCATTCATCACCACGTCCACATAGGACTTGTTGGCCGGGATGTCATAGATGCGCGCCATCGCGGCGTAGTCCCACGCCGTTTTGCCCATCATCGCCACGTGCACTGCGTTGGCATTGCCCGGCGTGGTGCCCAATCGCATGCTGATGCGATAGCGTGCGTTCAAGGCAAAAGGCAGGGGCAAGATGTACTGGATGCCGCCACCATCGCTGCTCAGCTTCTGTGGTGCGAACTTCAGCGCCTTGTCCGCAGAAAAAACAGAAGCCCAAGGCGGCCTCACACGCGTCCACTGGGTGTTGTCGACCGGGCAGTCCGTCTTCGCCTCGTCAAGGCAGTAACTGATGTTGTACCACTTGCCAAGCACAGCCCAGCCAAAGTAGTCGCCATCGACGGCGCCAGACTCTTGGTAGGTCTTGTTGTAGACCGACGTCTTGACCGATGTCGGGTTGTAGAGCGGTGCGGTGTCGCTGAGCGCAATCGTTGCTGCCTGGGCAGCGAATGAAGTGGCCAGCAATGACAGCGTCACCAAACGAGCGGGCGCGCATTTGTGCATGATTTTTCCCTCAATGAATGGATGCAGCCCCCAGGACAGAGGCTGAGGCAGCTTAGGAGGGAAGGCTCATCTGTTTGTGAGCGCTTGTTAGCTCACCAAGGCCGGCACATGGGTGGATTTACATGTTTCAAACAATGCGACGTGGCACATCACGACACACACCTGCAGTCATCCGAAAGACGGATTGACAACATGTCACGGCTCGGAGTTCAGAAATCAAGGCTCTTTGCGTCCTTGCTGTGCGGGTTGAAGGCACACCTTGTGCTGGTCAATCAACGCCCTGAACGGTGCTGCTGTGACCGCCCAGACCTCACGGCCTGGCACGTGTTGCGCCAGGATCTGCCGAAGCTTGTGGGTTGCGTACCCCGAACTTGGGGCAAGCCATGCACCGGCACGGCCACCCCAGCGTCATGCGCGCGAGCCAAAGCCTGCAAGATGGTTGCCGAAATCGAAAAGATTGCGCCTGCGTTGCGCAAGTCCAGCCCCTGACCTGTCTTCGGCGCGCGGAACCAGGGCGCTTCAGTTCAGCCGCGTCCGAAATGTTCACCAATCGACGCCACTCAAGGAGCGGGCTTGTTCGCGGGTGGGTTCAACACCTGTGCGAGCAAGTTCCGGCGTTGAGCCTCGAACCTCTGCCAGGACGCTTCCGCCCCCGGCGCCAAGCCACCCATGCTCGCGGCGTTTGCGCTCACCACTTTGGAAAATGGCTGGCCTCGGACAAGCATGTCCATGAGCTGCATGCTTTGTTGGTTCAGAAACCAGCTCATGGCAGGTTCTTCAATGGTGACAGCGGGTTGCCGGATCTCGAACAATTTTCCCAGGCCAGGTCGGGTAAGGCGCTCGACGATCAGGCTCAGCGCCCGCGTTTCGCCTGCAGCCCGCCCTTCTCTTGCACTGAACAATCCCTGCAGCGGGCCCATGACTTCGATCATGAGCGAGCTCGCTTCCGGCCCGCAGTTGTCGGCCACAGCCGCATCGACGTGGTGCCCCGAGGCAGGCACCTTGCATCCGTCACCAGCGGGGCGCTCCAGCCAGGTGACTGCGTCGTGTGCCGTCGGATTGCCGTCGAGGATGATGATGCGCAGCTGTTGCGTCAGCTTGTGCCACTCTTCAGGACGGAGCCCTTGCTCCAGGGTGTTGAGGATCTGCGCCAGGGTCCAGGTGCCGGAGCTTTCGAAGTAGCCGCCGTCGCCCACGTGACCCCAGGCTTGCCCTTGGCGCTGACGCACCAAACCCACCGGGCTGATGAACGGAAAGCGAGCCGAGTTGTGTGCGGCCCCCGCGAGGCTCACGCGAGCCGTGTCAAACCGGTCGAGGTCAAAGAGGTCCACCGCCGGGATGATTGCGGGCAGCGTGACAGGTGCCTGCAGCACAGGCGTGCCGCGTTGCATCGAGGCGGTGTTCAGGAAAAGCCGCGGCAGCAACACGGCAGGCTGCCCGGCGAACGGGGGCGGGGGCGCGAGACAGTCGAAGGCCGCGTCTTGCCAGGGCGACTGATAGAGCGCCTCCAGCGGGCGGAGAAACCAGTTCAGGCGGCAAGCCTGGGCCTGCACCGGCTCGGTCCACATGCCTTGAGCGCTCAGCCAGTCTTGCTGCACCTTGGCCCAATCGTGTTGCCAAGCTCTCTCCAGGGCCCGAGAGCGGTCGAGGTAAGGGATGGGCGAGGGTGAAAAACGCGCCAAGGTGTCCCCGTAAAGCAGGGAACTCACCACAGGGGTCAGGTGATCCTGCTTGAAGAAAGCCAACACCAGCGGTGCGAGGTGCATGGGCTGTTTCGTGTTGGCCCGGCCGCGCAGCCAATGCTGTGTGGCCAGGGCCGAGACGAACACCGACGCACCCACGCTGCCACCCGAGATGCCGCTGATGGCATAAATGTTTCGGGCGAACTGCTTTTGCGCACCGCGGGCCTGGTCCTCCAGCGTGGCCAGGTGGTAAGCCGCCCACAGCCCGGAGCGCGAGGCGCCACCATTGGCTGCCACCAAGTAGATCGGGTCTTGTCCAAGCCCTTCTTTCTCGCGACTTGTCTGCCAAGCTCTGAAGTCGTCGATGAGGGTGGGGCGGTCCACGGGCCGAGGCTCAAAGTCCGTCTGGCCAACGGGGTGGTTGTCGTTGAAGGCCGAAAACACCACGTACAAGACGAAGGGCAACCATGTCAGCGCCGACATGCGATGGACCTTCGGCCAGTAAATCAGCACCATGCTGCCAAACACGGTCCAGCCTGTGAAGGCCAGCAGCAGCAATGCAGGGGCGCCCACCAATCGCAGCAAGGACGGGTCGCCCGTCAAGCTCAGCAGTACCACGGTGTAGGGTGCCACGCCCAGCACCCACAACGCCAGACGGGACGGTCGGCCCATGGTGTGAAAATAGGCCCAGCGTTGCTGGCTCTGCTCTGAGCGCACAGCGAACCGGTGCCTGAACAGAACGAAAAACAGGAAGACGCCGCCCACGACCAGGATGCCTGCGGCTTCTGCCCACTCTCCTCGGTTGGCAAAAAACACCAATGAGGGCATCACCGCCATCAGACCCAGCAGGCGTGGCAGGACAGCCGTGCTCCAGTTGGCGAAACCGGGGTGAGTGCAGGTGCCCAAGGCCTGGGTCGGGTAGATCCTGCCGATCAGCATGCGCGACGTGTACCAGGAGGACACAGCCCAGGATGCGAACCCCAACAGGAACAGCCAGTAACGGGGGTCATCCCAGCCGTCAAAGGCTTGCAAGGTCTCGTTGGCCTGATCCACGCCAAGCATGAGGCCATTGGCCACCACCAGGCTGAACACCGAAAAGAAGCACAGGAACAACAGGCGCGACAGAAAGACCCCGGGGGGCACCCGCTCGTTGGGTGGCGTGGCGGAATGGGAAAAGTCGATCTCCTGCGTCATGGCTGAGTGCTCGCCTGTCGCGCCCAGCGCTGTTCAAACAGCTGGTAGGCCGCATCGGCCTTGAACTGATCGCGCTGCATGTTCGCCATACCCTCGTCTTCCATGCGCATCAGCAGGTGGTCCACGGTGTCCAAGGTGTAGTCGGTCTCAGGGTCGATGGCCTCGTTGGAGTTCTTGCCGAGCGTGCGGACCATGCCGGCGAGCACCTGGGACTTCAGACGTGTGCGCACGTCGATGCTGGGTTTGCGGCCAGTGGGCAAGGCTTCGGCGATGAGCAGCAAGGCTTGTTGCTTGAGCTTGGCTTGCACCAGGCGACCCGTGGCTCCTTTGACGAAAGCCTGAGCCTGGCTGGGCGTGGATGCCGCCGCGGCGTCAGCCACCGATTTGCGCAGTTCGCTGTACGCAGCCTGCTGGGCATAAGCCACTTTGTCGGCGGGCACCACCTGAAGCACCGCGTAGCTGACGTTGGCTGGGGGCGCGCTGCAATCAATGCCTTCGTGCAGGTGGCCGGTGGCGTGATCGTAGCGGTAGCTTGCCCAAGGGAAAGGGCTTTCGCGGTCTTCCTTGCGCACCACGATGTGGTCACCGTAGCTGAACAGGGCTGTTCGAAGTCCGGACGCCACGTTGTTCACTGCCGTATCGCCCTTGGCCGCAGCCAGGAACATGGCGTCATAGCGCAGCAGGCGCTGGTCCTGGCCTTCCAGGATGCGCGTGCCCAGCACATCCAGTGCGCTCACCACATCGGGGTTGGTGGTGTTCTTGCCCAAGGTGGCCAGGCTGGAGAGCACAGGCGACATCTTCTTGTCGCTGTTGCCATGGATTCGGGTCACGAACAGTGACAGGCCCACCGCGTGCCCCTCGAAGCGGGCCGGACCCAGCAGGTTGATCTGACTGAAGTTGAGTTCCTGACCCGGCTTGATGTCGTCGGAGTAGTAGATGACTCGGGCCGTGTTCGATGCCGATGGAGAAAAATCGAAGCCCGCGCCGGTTGTGGCGTCGGGGCTCATCTCGAAGCCCTTGGCCAGCACGGCCAACTGGTGCTTGCCGTCGATGAGGTAGGAGAGCGTCACTCCGCGAACAGGCTCTTTCGCGATGGCCATGCGCTTGAGGGAAATCTGGTAAATGTCTCCTTCCCTAACGGGCTTCAAGGCCGTTGCCGCAGAGAACTTGGGGGAGAACGCCACGCAGGTGTTGGTGCCGGAGGGCGCATCCGCCAGGGCGTAGTCTCCCAGTCCCACATTGGTTTCCGGCGTCAGCCACCAGTCGGTGAGCAGGCTGCCGGCCGCGCCGATTGCCAGAGGCAAGGCCGGGTGGCCCGCCAGGGTGAGTGTGGGCGCAAGGCCTGCGCATGTGGCCAAGGCGAGGGCAACCCATTGATGCTGGGCGCGCGGGTGTTTCATGTCTTCTCCCGGATTTATTGCGTGTGGTGACATCACAAAGCCCTTGCGTGAGCGTGCCGTGACAGCACCTCTGGCATTCGGACCAAGGGTGACCAAACTAGGGGGCTGCCGCCGGACGGGGAAGGCGCGCGCTACCAAACGAGACAGATCAGCTCGCGTTCAGAGATTGGCTGCATGCACGCGATGCCGCCACGCAAGAATCAACCGTTGTCAGCTTCTATGGCGTCCTGGCTACGAGGCGCTGCTGTCATTGCTGCAGCGTTCAAGCGGGCACCGCCCAGACTCCGCTGGCAAAGAAGGGCAGACTGACCCTGGCCTCACCGGGTGTGCATATGCCGATGAAGTATTACTGCCTGCACTGAGGCAGTCAGGACTTTGCGTCGATCAAGAGGCCTGGCCTGAAGCGCAATGAAGAAGTGATCCCCTCACATGCCCTCAACGCGGAGATCGACGACTGACGTGGCCGTGGTATTTTTGTTGCAGAGCGTCAACCTCGCTTGCCGCGATTGAACCCTTGATAGACGCGCTTGAGCAAATGCTCCAGCGCCAGTTTTCGGAAGTCACCGTCGCTCATGAGCTTGCCGAAGATGTCTTCATTGCCCTCCATGCGTTCGATCACCAAACCCTCAAAAGCCTGCTCAAACACATAGCGGAAGTCTTCTTCTGAATTGTTCTCAGCGGCCTTTTGCAAGGCATCGCTCTCCATCGCCTCTTCCTGAATCTGATCGAAGAACAGCTGATCGGCTTGGGTGAAATCGGTACCAAAGCGTTCGTTGAGGATGTCAATCAGCTCTGACAAGCGCACCACCTGGTCAGGCTGCCCGGTACCCACGTCACCCGGTCCTTTCAAAGGCAGGACCTTGCCCGAGTTCAAATCGATGCGGCCTTCACTGATCTGCTGAAGGCGATAGAACTGCAGCTCCACCTCGTCTTCCATCTGCACAGGCATGTGGCCCTCGCGCTTGGGCAGCTTGGTCAGCAGAAAGCGCAAGTAGGTGTAGAGCTGCTCCAGATCACTGTCTTGATACGGGATGACCTGAGACAAAAAACCGTACAGGTTGCGGAAGTTGATCAGCAAGGCCTTGATCTCATCGCGCTCGGCCTCATCACGCTCTTTGAATCGCTCGACGGCCTGGTCCAGGATGCCGTTCATGGCCGCATGGTCGTTGGCAGAAATTTTGCGTTCGGGCTTGAAGTACACCGAGGAAAAATCTTTGACCTCTTCGGTGTAGATCAAACTCGTCTCTTCAATCTGGTGATGCAGGCGATACAGGTGCTGGGCATCGGTCAGCGGCTGCGTGGGCGTGTCTTCGTAGTAAGGCTTGAAGGCCTTGTAGATCTCTTCGGGCTTGTTGCGAAAGTCCAACACGAAGGTGTCTTCCTTGCCCGCACAGGTGCGGTTCAGGCGCGACAAGGTTTGAACCGCCTGAAGGCCCGTCAGCGTGCGGTCCACATACATGGTGTGCAGCAAGGGCTGGTCAAAGCCGGTCTGGT
The DNA here is from genome assembly GCA_023266355.1 of Aquabacterium sp. GTDB lineage: Bacteria > Pseudomonadota > Gammaproteobacteria > Burkholderiales > Burkholderiaceae_C > Aquabacterium. Next base: position 82,235 of record JAHFQM010000007.1, on the reverse strand, counting down.
ATTTCTCGGCCACCAGCAACACTTGGTACTGGTGGGTGTCGAAGGCTTCGGGCAGTTCGGTTTCCTTGATGCCACCGTTCATGCCCACTTCGGTCCAGCTCTTGCCGGGTGCATCCGGGTCTTCCACCACGCCAGAAAACGCCACCAGTGTCTTGACATCGGTGTAGCCCTTCTCGGCGATGTATTTGTCAAACGCCTGCTTGTAGCGCACCGCATGCAAACGGCCATCGGTCACGACCATGGCTTTGGCGCGGCCCCCGATCTTGTGGCGCACATGCGTGCGAAAGTGCTCCACCATCACTTCGGTCTTGGTGCGCAGGTTCACCTCATGGAAGGTGAGGGTGCGGGCCAGCGCACGCGCAGCCTTCTTGCGCTCCACATGCGGGTCTTCGTCGCCGACCTGTACCAGGTGGAAGTAGGCCTCATATGTGATGTAGTGCTTGAGCACATCGAGGATGAAGCGCTCCTCGATGGCCTGGCGCATCGTGTAGAGGTGAAAGGGCGCCTCGCAGGTTGGCCCAGGCTCGTCAAACACCTTCTTGGTCTTGTACTTGGGCGTGGCCGTGAACGCAAAAAAGCTCAGGTTGGGCTGCTTGCCGCGCCGAAGCATCTCGCGCACCACGCCTTCAAGCTGATCGGCCTCGTCGTCGGCATCCACCCCTTGTTCGGCCACATACTGCGTGGCGGCTTCTTGCACGCCATGGGCATTGAGCACGCCCTTGAGCTGCATGGCGCTCTCGCCTGATTGCGAGCTGTGCGCCTCGTCCACGATCACGGCGAAGCGCTTGCCTTGTGTGGAGATGCCCAAGCGCTCACGGTCTTCAATCGGCAGCTCTTCACGCAGCTTGTCCAGCGTCTCGGCAATGAAGGGGAACTTCTGCAAGGTGGTGATGATGACGGGCGTGCCCGAGGCCAGCGCCTGCACCAGCTGGCGGGTGACGGTGAGCTGGTTGAGCGCATACAGCGCCTGCGTTTGCGGGTTCAGGCCATTGCTGGGCGCGAACACCGCCACCCGCAAGGTTTTGCCATAGCACTTGAAGCCCTGGCGCAGCACCTTGAGCAGGCCCTTGGTGTCCAGCTCTTTGACGAGGTGGTCCAGCACCACAGCGCCCGTTTCATCACCATGGATGCTGACCAAGCTTTGCCACAGCTTGGGCTGCGCAACCTGGATGAAGCCCAGCACCAGCGCAGGGTCGAGCGCCCGGGCCTTGTTGTAGCGGCCCTGTGCGGGGCCGTGTCGGTAGTCAATGAACTGGTAGCCACCGTGTTCACACAGGTGCGCGACGATGGCGTCTTCCAGGCGGGCCTCTGTGTGTTTTTTCATGCTGGTGCTGGCCAACGTTCAGGCTGGTTCGGGGATAGAGATGTGACGCACATCGATCTGGCCTGTGACGGCGGCGGTGATGAGGGCGGTGCGGTATTCTTGAAGCTTCATGATCGCCGCAGTGATTTGAGTCACACCCGCAGCAAGTTTTTGCACCTTGCCTGCCAAGTAGCTCACTATCGTCACTTGCTCTTTAAGGGGCGGGCAAATGAAGTGGTAAGCGCGAACAGACGATTGCGGAATGTTATTGGCAAGGCCATCAGCACCACTCACAGACAGCTCGATTTGATCTCTCATCACCTTGGCCTGCATCATCAGGACAAAGAAGTCACTATTCAGCTGCTGCTCATCAATGGTGATGCGATACGTCTTGTCAGAGAACATCAGCTGAGCACGACATGGCCCAATCTTGGCAACCGATCCAATAAGGTGGATAGACCCACTCGCTCGACACATCAAGATATCGCCAGTCCTTACTTCAAGCTCAGTCATTGGTGAGAGTTCTCCAGGCAGTGCTTTATGCTCCGATTCCCGAAAAACGCCACCGTTCACGCATCCAGATTTCAAAACACCCCATTCGGCCTCGGATGCTGAGCGGTCCTCACAAGATGGACTCCACCCTTGTTCGATGCGAAGGATGGCGCGAGACATTCTGAGCACCTGCCAATGTTCAGGAATTCTTGCCGCGCTTGCTAACTTCGTTGCTTTGGTTGGCTTATCCCCATGATCCAGGCCTGTGGTCACTGCCAGGGTAATGATCGCAAGTCGCTCTTCTGTCAGCTTCTCGATGAGGGCTTGCTTCTTGGCGATCAGCGTGTCGATCTGTGCGGTCTTCCAATCCAGGAAGGAGGCAATGTGTTCTTGCTCCGGCAGCGCTGGCAATGGAACCGCAAGCTCCTTGTACTTTTCTGCACTGAAGTTTTCGATGGTTGATTGGATCAGCGTTGAACGAATACAAGCCCAATAGCACGCAGTTTGAAAGTAGTAATTGACGAAACGAGGGCTCACCTGTTCTTGATCCAGTCGACACCGGATCAGATACCCCGCATACGCGGCCCTGCCCCAACTCGCCAAATACTGGAAGCTCTTGCCCATCCCAGGTGTTCAGCGCCATGTTGGGCGCATCGGCATTGGCGCGGGCCACGATCAGCTCGGCGGCTGTTTTGTGCGTCACCGCAAACAGCAGCTTGTTTTGCGCCTCGGCAAAGAAGAGGTGTGCGGCGGCATCGCTGGCCTGGTAATCGGCACTGAGCGCGAACAGGTCGCGCACCTTTTGGTAGAAGCGCTTTTCAGAGGCACGGATCTCTCGGATGCGGGCCAGCAGCTCGTCAAAGTAGTCCCAGCCGCTGGGGTTCTTGAGGCGTTCGTCGTCCATGACGAAGCCTTTGACCAGGTATTCGGCCAGGTGCGCCGTGGCCCATTGCCGGAACTGCGTGCCACGGGGTGAGCGCACACGAAAGCCCACCGCCAGGATCATGTCCAGCCGGTACAGCTTGGTGCGGTAGCGCTTGCCATCGGCGGCAGCTATTAAGTCTTGCTTAATAACTGAATCGGCCTGCAATTCGCCTTCCTTGAGCACGTTGCGGATGTGGATGTTGACGTTGGCCACGGTGCCGCCAAACAGCTCGGCGATCTCCAGTTGGGTCAGCCACAGGCTGCCATCCACGGCCCGAAACTGCACGCGGGCCAGGCCATCTTCGGTCTGGTAGATGAGCAGCTCGCTCATGCCGTCACCTGCTTGAGCATGGCGATGATGTCGCGCTCCAGGCTCTCAATGTCGTGCTCAATGGCCTCCAGCGGGCGGGGCGGCTCGTACTCGTAGAAGTGCCGATTGAACGGGATCTCATACCCCACCTTGGTTTTGCTGTGATCGATCCAAGCGTCATGCCGGTAGGGCAGCACCTCGGCCTTCAGGTAGGCCTCGCAGTGCTCTTGAACCAAGGCCAGCAAAGGCTCCAGGTCCAGCTTGCCCTTCTTCTTTTTGTTCTCGTAGGCCAGGGGCAATGGCAGGGCAATGCCGGGCGGCAGGGGCACGTTTTCGGTATCGCGCAGATCCGGATCGGGCTCGGACTCGCCCTTCTTGTTCCAGCACACCTCGGCCTTGGGATCTTTCTCGCCCAAAGCTCCGGGGGCCAGCAAGGCGGCTTTGAGGGCCGTGTCCAGGCTGATGTCAGCGGCCTTGAAGGCATCGCTCAGTTGCGCATCAAACGCGGCACGGTCCATCGCCAGCTCACCCTTGGCAAAGGCTGGCTTGAGACTCCCCAGCACCGTCAAGATGGCGGTTTGCGCGGCCTGGCCTACCAGGATCTCTTCTTCAATCTTGGCTTTGTTCTTGCGCTTGCGCGAGATGGCCAGGTTCTCGAAAGCGCCTGTGCGCTGCACACGCGCAATGCGCTCGTCAGTTACGGCAAAGTTCAAGCGCAGGGGGCGCTCCACCGTGATCTTCAAATAGCCAAAGTCTTGGTTGTCGAACACCTTGCTGACAAACAGCGATTTGGTCTGGTCGCGCTTGGTGTCGATGTTGGACTGGATATCGCCCAGGCTCATGCGCACGTCGTGCTTGAAATCGGCGTACAGCCGTGTCAGTGTGGCAATGTGGTTGGGTGAACCATCGGGCGTGTTGTTGCTGCCATCGGTGCCATCGCCCACACGTTTGCGTTTGTCACCCAGGCTCTTCTTCATCTTGCGTGCAAACTCGGCGCCATTGATCAGTTGCACCTTGCCCGCACGCTCAGGCGGTTTGCGGTTGGTCACAATCCACACATAGGTGGAGATGCCCGTGTTGTAGAACAACTGGTCGGGCAAGCCGATCACCGCTTCCAGCATGTCGTGTTCGATGATCCAGCGGCGGATGTTGCTCTCGCCGCTGCCTGCATCGCCCGTGAACAAGGGCGAGCCGTTGAACACCACGGCGATGCGCGCACCCTCGCCACCGTCAGATGGCGCGGGCTCCATCTTCGAGATCATGTGCAGCAAGAACAGCAAGGCGCCATCGTTGATGCGGGGCAAGCCAGGGCCAAAGCGCCCACGCTCACCAAACTCGTTGTGCTCTTTGGTGACGTTGTCTTTCTCAGGCTTCCATTCCACGCCGAAGGGTGGGTTGGCCAGCATGTAGTGAAAGCGCTCATTGGGGTGGCCGTCGCCATCCACAAAGCCTTCCTTGGACTTGCCCGTGCCCAGGGTGTTGCCAAACACGATGAACGAGGTGTCCTCGCCTTTGATCATCAAGTCCGAGCCGCAAATGGCAAACGACTCGGGGTTGTATTCCTGGCCAAACAGCTTGACCTTGGCGCTGGGGTTGAGGCCGCTGTCAGGATCGGCAATCAGCTTTTCTGATTCCGACAACATGCCGCCTGTGCCGCAGGTGGGGTCATAAATCCGGATGACCTTGCTCTCGCGGTAGACCAGATCGTCATGGGTGAACAAAATGCTCACCATCAGTTTGATGACCTCGCGCGGCGTGAAGTGATCGCCTGCCTCCTCGTTGGCCTGTTCGTTGAAGCGCCTGACCAGGTCTTCGAAGAGGTAGCCCATCTCGATATTCGAGATGCGGTCGGGGTGCAGATCAACCGCAGCGACTTCCTTGATCACTTCAAAAAGGCGGTTGGCCTCATCGAGCTTTTCGATCTCTTCGTCGAACTTGAACTTCTCGATGATCTTGCGGGCCTTGGACGAGAAGCCTGCGATGTAGTGGTTCAAGTTGGCGGCCAGTTTGTCAGCATCGCCCAGCAGCTTTTGAAACGTGAAGTCGCTGGTGTTGTGGAAGGTGAGCTTGAACTTGTTGTTGATCAGCTTTTCGATGGCTTCTGGCTCGTATTTGCCATCGGCCTTCAGCTTCTTGTGAAGCTTGATCACGTCGGCTTTGGTGGCCTCCAGCACGCAGTCAAGGCGGCGCAATACGGTCAATGGAATCATCACGCGGCGGTATTGCGGCGGGCGATAAGGGCCTCGCAAGAGATTGGCGATGTTCCAGATGACATCGCCTTGTTGTTTGAGTGCCTCGTGATTTTTCATGTGTTCAACCCACAGCATTCCAATGCAAGAAGCCTGTTCAAGCTCTCTCGCAATCGCTTGCGAAACAAACTCGAACAGGCCTCTTAAGTACCAGGCATCAACTCAGACAGAACTTTGTAGGTTCTCAATGAATCTGCGAAGCGCATGGCTCGCAGATCAATGACTTTCGCAACTTCAACGAGAACACCACATGCCACCTTTCTCAGATACTTGCGAAGATCCTACATACGCAGTTCCAGCATGGGCCGCGCTGATGGTGTACTACCGACTAATACGTCATTTTACTATGGTGTTGCTCCCGACGTCGTAGTGAGCCGAGATGGTTTGCTGTGCTGTGGAAGCTGCGAACCACCCATTTGGATATGATTCAGAACATTCAAGTCTGCTTGCCCTGTTCGCACTGGCTAAAATGTGGGCTCCTCCCTTGCTCGGAAAAAAGCAGCCCTGGGCTAGTGAGTGCCCGTTACGCAGCGTGTCTGATCATTCAACTGCCTTAGCTGACCTCACGCCATTGATCGCCAGTCGCTCATCGACTAGCTCTGCTATCTTCGTCGAGGGGAAAGTGCAGCCACAGATGGCGAAGCAGGATCTGGCCTGGCGCTTCGCCATTACGTAGGGTAAAGGTGCGAGCGTGTCGCGACAGCGCAATCGCGGGAATACCTCCCTCGCCGCTGATAGGCTCAATGGGTGCATATGGCGCAGCGGGGCCGGGGTCGGTACTCCAAGTTGCTCCCAGTGAGCTGCACGGATCGGCTGCTTCAGCGCTGATGACATAGGCCAGCATGCCCGCGTGCGGCATGGCCCAAGCATAGATGCCCTCCTCAAAGCGACGGACACCGTTCCGCACGTAATCATCCAATGTACGACCGCGTCCGATAATCTTGCACTCGAAGAACAAAGCGTTGTGATTACTGGCCGGTCGCGAGGACAGGCGAGGAAAGGTGAGATCCGGTCTCTTTTCCAGGAGCTTACCCGTGTGGTCGTCGAGCTCTTGCCCTCGAATTGGGCACAGGTAAGTGGCGGTACTGAAGCCAGCAAGTTGCCCGGAGTTCAGCAACTCGCACAGGGCATCTTGAAGCATCGCGGTGATCTGCGGCTCCGTTCCCCCGCTGAGCACCGCCTGACAGTGGGGATCCTCCGTGATCTGCGACCAAGCTCGCACGATCGCACGTTCGACGGTCTGTACTTGCTTCCTCGACCAAGCACTGAACGGAGGCGGAGGACCGTGTGGCGCAGTGCCGAGATTGAGAAACATTAAACGGCGACCTCAGTGTAAGAACGGTCGAGTCAGCAGGCCGTCATCAATCAGGTCAAGCGCGAGCAGACGGGCTTGGCTGCGCGTCCAATACCTGGCGTGGCGAATACGGCCAATCAACCAATCCTGATCTCCCAGTTGCAGTCGAATCTCCGAGGCTTGCAACGGCTCGCGAACAAGCTTCAAAAGCCGCTGCACGAGCGCCAAATCGGGCGTGCGTTGAAGGTCAACGCCCATGCGAAGGAATTGCCACGGCCCATCATCGTCGCCAACGGAATGCGGCTGAGCGCTCAAAGATAGCTCATCGAGTTCGGCAAGCGTTGACACGAGCACCTGCGCGAAGGCTTGTACAACCTCGCCATTGCGCGACACTTCACGGAGCCCGGCGGCAAGCGTCTTCGGATACGGTGCTTCATGAGCGATGACATCTTCTATCAACTGCTGGTCGAAGGTCGAGAGCCCGTAGACCTCTGCCGTCAGTCGGTTCACCTGTTGCCAAGGTGCGCCTCCCACACGAATGCGTTCGGCCACATCAGATATCTTCTTCGCTATCTCACCAACCAGGGCGGTCATCGGCGGGACGGGAAAGTCCTCGATGTCGGCCATATTGAACGTCTCGCGTTCGACGCCAAACTGAGAGCTCGTCATCAATGTCCAATACAGGAAGAGATCCGCATATGAGACAACGAACATGAAATCTGCCACTACCTTCGGGCAGCGCGATACTGGGACGCCATAGAACGAACGGCTGTATGCGACGTCACCGTCCGTGGAGACGGCACCGCGCTGAGCCATCGCGAGTTTGGGTGCCTGCCGAAAGAGCACGTGCGGTCCGCGGTAGATGATCGGATCGCGTGGCCATTGCAGTTTCAACTCGGGGAATCGCTGCTCGATCTTCGCGAGGCCGGCTACCTCAACTGCGTACTCGGGCTTGTCATCTCCTTCGAGGATGGGTAGTCCTCGCAGGGCATCAGCATCCTGCAACTGCCGCTTGCCAGCAATGAAGCCTTGGCGCAGAGTCAAGCTCAACTGCTTGAAGTAGTCGCACAAGGGAATGCGTGGCTCCCGCCCGAGCCTGCGGACTAGGTCAAGATCCAGCGCCGAACCGCGTGCAAGCGTCTTGAACACATGTCGTTCGCGGGCAGCCAGCTTAAGCGGCACAGCCATCGCCGAGCGTGGATCCAAGCGGAACTCACCGTTCTGGCTGAGTGCCGGCTCCAGACGAGGCGAAAGGTAGTAGAACGAGTCTTCGGGCTGGGGAGGCTCGTTCAGAGCCACGACCGCACAAAAGGGTTGACTGTTGGACGGCCAAATGTGGCGCTCCTTGCGGAGAAACATCCCATTCAAGACGCCTGTCACTCGCGCGAGGGAGAACCACCGAGCACGCACCTCAGTGGCTTCGTCGCTGAAAAGTAAACGTGCGTGAACGATCATGCCAATGACGCCGCCTGGCCGGCACCATTGCAGTGACCGCCACATGAACGCCACGTCAGGCCATTGGTGAGGCACTGGGCTTTTGCCCGTCAGTGAATCCATGTCCCCCACACCTGCTGGCCTTTGAGGCGCAATCGACTCCAATTGCTTTCTGAACTTCGCATCAAGGCTGTTCCACGGGGGGTTGGCCAGCACGATGTCGAAAGGCCCCCACGTGCTCAGGCTAGCGCTCAGACTGCCGAGCTTGGCATCGACTGCGTCACCGAGTCGGTCGGCCTCGACACAGTGAAGCGTCGAATCGAAGAGGCGCTCGAACTTAAGGTCAGACAATGGCTGCGGTTGCGGGTCCAACTCCAGTGCTGCCAGATAGAGACTAAGCGCCGCCACCTTGACTGAAGTCGGATTGATGTCGAGGCCACAAAGCTGCTCGGTCAGGATCTTCCGGATCGCGTCCCTCTGCGGACGTCGTCCGCTGTGTTGCCATCTCTCCGAGACGAGACGGCGGAACGCCAAAACGAGGAACACCCCCGCGCCTGCTGCCGGATCCAGAACCCGTGCAAGGTGACGCTTGGGCGCAGGGGTGGCTGCGAACACGCCATCGACCAACAGTTCCGCGATGTCGCGCGGCGTGTAATGGATGCTGGTTGCATGCGCGTGCTCGGGCATGAAGCGATGCGCGAAGTGCTCGTAGACCTGGCTGAGCACGTCCACAGGGATGTGCTCAAAGCGTAGACCGTCCCAGTCCAACGAGAGTTGCCCATCGGCTGACCGCGCCATGATGTTGCTCAACGTGGAGCAAATCTTCTCGCTCGCTTGCCCGAGGTCGGAGAGATAGCCCCGATAGTCCTTGGTACCGAGGTCCAACAAGTCGCCGTTGAACGTCCGATCGAGCCACTCAAAAGTGCCCACGAGGGCATCGACGGTTCCAAAAAGGTTCTCTGAACGCTGGACTCCGGCGACGATCTTGTTGATATCGTGAGGCTTGAGGATTCCCCGATCTACAAGGAATCGCGTGAACAGTGCGCGCCCAATAAGAGACAGAACCTCCCCATCTGGAAGGGTCAATCCAGGTACCGCATCCCGCAGACCGTCAGCCGCCTTGGTCAGCAGATCGAAGAGCAAGTCGTCGAGCCAAAGTCGATTGGCCCGCTCTTGCGGCGTCAGTTCGCGCCCGCCATTGAGGAGCTTTCGCACGCTCAAGGGATCCTCGCCGTCGATCACCGCCTCTACAGTGGGTGCCTGACCCTCGGCATAAAATCCAACGAGATAAACGGTTATCGACCCAGGCCGAACGACAGCCAAGTAACCTGCATCGGCGCGGCAGGCGAGCGACCGCATGAGCTGAACAATGGATCCATCCGCTCCTCGCTGTGCCGGAACGTTGCTTCGCACAACGTACAAGGCGGCCTTACCCGAAACTTCGATCACGCCTTCCAATGAGGTCCGCCCATCGGAGGGGTCTTCGGGCGCGGACAAGAGGTCCATGTACCGCAAATGACGTGCCGACGGACGCTCCCGGAAATCCACGAACGACTCTGCAGGAACGCCAAAACGCTCTGCGGTATTAACTTGCGCGGCGGCCACGAACGGGGTCCCTTAAAAGCGGGGGGGTCACGGACACCAGCCCCAGCGCGAGTTCGCGCTGCACGGGCATCTGCAAGCCGATGAACGCATAAACATCCTTCCAAACGGGCTCGGGATCGATCGAGATCGATAGGCCCCCTGCTGGCTCGAGGGCGGCCTCCCAGACACCTTCGCTGACCTGATTCAAGAAGAGTCGCGCGGCGGGCGAGCTGAGAGATGAAGTTCGGTTCACGTGGTCGTACAGCGATGTGGAGAAACGCGCGATCGTAGTCACCGGCAAGCCCAGGCCTCGATGCAACAGAGCGACCAGGCTGAAGAATGCCAAGTCTGTGATTGCGAACCGTCGGGCAGTGCGCGCTTGCGTAGGCACTTGATCGAATGGTGGGAGCACGTTCAACCAGCGCTGCAAGTCCGTCCTGGTCAGGCCTAGGAGGCCTCGAACGTGCATTGCGGTAAATTGGAGCCCAACCATCCTCACATTTTAAGCAGACTTGCTTCAATTCTGAAGCAGATCTGCGCGCTTTACGTTAAGTCGTGTGGGCGAGATGTCTGCGTTGGTTCTTGCGCACCGGTTTTGGTTTGTGACGAGCCGCCCGTGGTTGCACTGACGTCAGAGTGGAGTGCAGGGGACTTCCTTCTACGGCCGCCCGTCTTGCTGCTGGTAGGTGGCAATCGTTCCTCGCAGCAGGGCCTCGGCCTTGTCGGGCGGCAGATGGAACTCACCGTCCTTCGCTGCGCACCACGGGCCAAACTCGCCCACGAAGACACACGCTTGCTCCGGGCCCACAGCTGACCCCGTCGTTACACTAGATATCGCTTGAACGCGATTCCGGCGTAGCCTTGGCCGAGGGAGCCAGCAAGTTGGCATACATTGCTTGAAGCAGGGGCTCTACTGCGCTGTAGGTGGCATCCCATTCTTCGTCAATGAGGATTGAGTATTTCCGCTCGAGGTGCAGTTCGTAGTCGAACGGAAACTCGGTGGGCGTCTCCAGTCCTACGATGAGCTGGATGTCGTCCGGCAAGTCCTTAGCGATGAACGCGAGCACTGCGGGAAGATTGACATCGTCTTGCGCCTGTTGGTTGGGCGAGTCGATGACCACTGGAACATCGTACGTGGCGTTAGCGCCGTGACCCGCGAGGTCACCGAGCTCAACGGTCGCCAGGAGAAGCTCCGAAGTGATGCCGTTCGCGAACAGGAGTTACTGACCAGCCTGGACCATCAGACTCGCATGGCCGACGAGGCACTGAAGGCTTACAACAGTGATGCGGCATGGATTCGGAAGGAAGGAAGTGAGCCGCTCATTTGCCCCACTTGTCACGCAGAGCACGATAAGCCATTCCTAGACCTGCTGCAGTTTGCTGAGGATGCGCGTGTCCTGCGCGAACTAGCTGCACGCCTCAGTTGCTCGATTTCAGCCTCGAAGTTCGCAGCGCTCAGCTTCGGCCCATGCACCGGTACAGTGCGGCTGAAACGGTCCAATGTTCGCTCCAGCAACTTCAGCTCGCGACGGTGCTCATCCAGCACACGCGACTGCTGACCTTTCTTTGCGCGCGCTTCGTAGTACGCAGGCGGGCAAACGCCGGTGAAGTACTCAAGGATGACCCAGGCCGCACCATCGGCGTTCAGGGCCCGCCACCGCTGAAACATGGGTGAGTCAACCACTCCTCCATCGTCGAGAGCAAAGACATCAACGTCCAGCCAGGTCTGCGGCAGCAGGTTCGCTTCAGCCAACCTCAACCTATAGCGGAAAGTCAGGTTGATCGTCGAGTACATGCGGTGCTATGGCGCCCTTAAGAGCCTGTTCCGCGCGCGCCCCGAGAACGTCCTCGCTGTCCCTGAGCTTGAGAGACGCTGCCTTTTTGCGCTTGGCGGCCTTATGGTCCAGCATGGCGTGCGAGATCATCTGCTGAATCTCAGCCTTGGCTTCACGCAACTGCTGCTGCGTCCATTCGTCACCGAACCGCGCACGCACTTGCTGTCGAATCAACAGGTGGGTATGTCTGTTCAGCCCCTCGCAGTACTCGAGATCCAGAGCGTGGACACGAACAAATTCAACGGTACTGGGCTGAAGCGGTTGCCGCATCGCGTCCGGGTAATGGTGCTCTGCCCTGAACTCAGGCGATCAGTTGGCGGCCTACGCGACTTCGAAGCACCCATCGAAGAGGTAGTCTGGCTTGGATTGAAGCCAAAACGTGTCTTGGTGGTCGAGAACCACGCTTGCGGCACAGCGCTCCGTGACATGCCGGGGTGTGTCGCCTTCGCTGGCCTTGGGAAGGCGGTGGGCGTGCTTGGCCGTGTTCCTTGGGCCAAAGGCGTCCCCGCGCTCTACTGGGGCGATATCGACACCCATGGCTTGGTCATCCTGAATTCAGCCAGGGCGGCGCTGCCAGGCTTGCAATCGGTACTCATGGACGTGGCGACTATGCTTGAGTTCAAGGAGCTGGCCGTGCATGAGGCAGTTCAGGCGGTGGAATCAGGACTTGAGCACTTGGCAGCAGAAGAGGCGGAACTTTTCGAGGGACTGAAGTCGGGGCGCTGGGGGTTGAAGCCAAGGGTCGAGCAAGAGAGACTGCCCTGGACAGCCGTTGAGGCTGCGATATTGGCAGCATGGCTCGTTGACGAATAGGGACTCTAGGTAGCCTCAACCTCCGAGCAGAAAGGTTGGAGGCCTTACACGGTTCAATCCACCAACGGATGGACAGAAACAGCGCCTTGGCCTAGTACGCGTGTTCAGGTCTTAAGGCGCTAACACCCGTCCTTGCAAAGGGATAGCGATCCGGAGACCCTTGAATCTCAACAACTGCGCTAGTGTCACCCGGCAATTGTGACCAGCACACTAGGCGAGTCGCGTTAGCCGTGCAGTTGCAGAACTGTGGCGCCAGTCTCAAACAATCTGGCGCCCTACGACATCTTCAGGAGCTATTCGCAACTATTGAGAAAATTCGCAGATTCATTGAGAACCTACAAACTTACACGTCGATGTTCGCCGCCCGCAACGCATTGCTCTCGATGAACTCGCGGCGCGGTTCCACCTCGTCGCCCATCAGCATCATGAAGACCTTGTCGGCCTCGATGGCGTCCTCGATCTGCACGCGCAACAGGCGGCGCACGGTCGGGTCCATCGTGGTCTCCCACAGCTGCGCGGGGTTCATCTCGCCCAGGCCCTTGTAGCGCTGGCGGCCCACGCTGTTCTCGGCCTGGGTGATGAGCCAGGCCATGGCGGCGCGGAAGTCCACCACCTTCTGTTCCTTGGCCTTTTCGCCTTCGCCACGGCGCACCAGGGCGTCCGAGGTCAGCAGGCCGTTGAAGGTCGTGCCGGCCTTGCTCAGCGCTTCGTAGTCGGCGCCATGCACGAAGTCGGCATTGAGGATGCTGTACTTGGTGTTGCCGTGGAAGATGCGGCTGATGCGCAGGATCTGCTTGTCCGTGCGTGGGTCCAGCTCGGCCGTGACCTCGGCGTTGTGCAGTGCGGCCTTCAGCGCCGCAGCACTTGCCTCGGCGGCTTCCTGGGTGTCAAGGTTCAGCGTCAGGCCGTTGGCGATCGCGCGCAAGGCCTCGATGTCCATCCAGTTGCCCAGACGCTCGACCACGCTGTTGGCGGTCACGTAGGCGCGGGCCAGCTCCTGCAGGGCCTCGCCGGTGATGGCGGGCTTGCCCTGGCCAGGCTCGACCACAGCGCCGTCCAGCGCCACCTTCATCAGGTACTCGTCCAGCGCGTGGGCATCCTTGAGGTACTGCTCCTGCTTGCCGTGCTTGACCTTGTAAAGCGGCGGTTGGGCGATGTAGATGTGGCCGCGCTCGACCAGCTCCGGCATCTGGCGGAAGAAGAAGGTCAGCAACAGCGTGCGGATGTGGGCACCGTCCACGTCCGCGTCGGTCATGATGATGATGCGGTGGTAGCGCAGCTTGTCCGGGTTGAAGTCGTCGCCACCGGCGCCGCGGCCGATGCCCGTGCCCAAGGCCGTGATCAGCGTGAGGATTTCGTTGCTGGTCAGCAGCTTCTCGTAGCGGGCCTTCTCGACGTTCAGGATCTTGCCGCGCAGGGGCAGGATGGCCTGGAACTTCCGATCGCGGCCCTGCTTGGCCGAGCCACCTGCGGAGTCACCCTCCACGATGTAGATTTCGCAGAGCGCCGGGTCTTTTTCCTGGCAGTCGGCCAGCTTGCCGGGCAGGCCCAGGCCGTCCAGCACGCCCTTGCGGCGCGTCATCTCGCGGGCCTTGCGGGCAGCCTCGCGAGCGCGGGCGGCTTCCACGATCTTGCCGCAGATGATCTTGGCGTCGATCGGGTTCTCCAGCAACCAGTCGGTCAGCAGCCGGGAGACGATGTCTTCCACCGGCGCACGCACCTCGCTGGACACCAGCTTGTCCTTGGTCTGGCTGGAGAACTTGGGCTCTGGCACCTTCACCGACACCACACAGGCCAGGCCTTCGCGCATGTCGTCACCGGCGACTTCGACCTTGGCCTTCTTGGCCAGCTCGTTGTCTTCGATGTACTTGTTGATGACGCGGGTCATTGCGGCGCGCAGGCCGGTCAGGTGGGTGCCACCGTCCCGCTGGGGGATGTTGTTGGTGAAGCAGAGCACCGACTCGTTGTAGCTCTCGTTCCACTGCATGGCCACTTCCACGCCGACGTTGGTGCCCTGGTCGGACAGCTTGTCGCCTTGCGCATGGAAGATGTTGGGGTTCAGGGTCGCCTTGCCCTTGTTGATGAACTCCACGAAGCCCTTGACGCCACCGGCGTAGGCGAAGTTGTCTTCCTTGTTGTTGCGCTCGTCGATCAGGCGGATCTTGACGCCATTGTTCAGGAAACTCAGCTCGCGCAAGCGCTTGGCCAGGATGTCGTAGTGGTACTCGTTGTTCTCTTTGAAGATCTCGACGTCGGGCAGGAAGTGGACTTCCGTGCCGCGCTTGTCGGTGTCACCGGTGATGCGCATCGGGCTGGTCTCGACGCCGTCGCGGATCTCGATCACGCGGTCTTGCGGCACGCCCTGCTTGAACTCGATGAAGTGGGTCTTGCCATCGCGGCGCACCGTCAGGCGCAGCCACTTGCTCAGGCCGTTCACGCAGGACACGCCCACGCCGTGCAGGCCGCCCGAGACCTTGTAGCTGTTCTGGTTGAACTTGCCACCGGCGTGCAGCTCGGTCAGGGCGATTTCCGCGGCCGAGCGCTTGGGCTCGTGCTTGTCGTCCATCTTCACGCCGGTCGGGATGCCACGGCCGTTGTCCGTCACCGAGATCGAGTTGTCGGTGTGGATGGTCACGACGATGTCGTCGCAGTGGCCAGCCAGGGCCTCGTCGATGGAGTTGTCCACGACCTCGAACACGAGGTGGTGCAGGCCGGTGCCATCGGACGTGTCGCCGATGTACATGCCCGGGCGCTTGCGCACGGCTTCCAGACCTTCGAGGATCTGGATGCTGCCTTCACCGTAGCCCGCCGAAATCTGAGCCTCGGTTTGAGGCACAGGGGTGTCAGGCAGTTGCTCAGGTTGTGCGGACGGCGTGGAATCGGTCATGTCGGCCCTGGAAATGGAAAAAGCCCCAACTCATTCGTCAGGGCTCTGGGATTTTAGCCTGGGTTGACCAGGCTTCAGCGGCGGGCCTGAGCGCGGCGTTGCCTCGTTGCAAAGGCCACGCCGGCCAGCCCCAGGCCCATCAAGGCCCAAGTGGAGGGTTCGGGGATGGATGGGGTCGGCGTTGGGGTCGGCGTGGGTGTGATGCCGAGGTCCGCGCGGCTAGCGATGGCCTCGACGTCCATGTAGAAATTCATGTTGAAGTCGGTGCTGGTCGACAAAAAGTTGCGGACCCCCATCGACAGCGTCTTGGTTTCTTCGAAGCTGAATTGCCGTTCCTCGCCGTCGGCGCCCGTCATCTCCAGCGCGCCGCTGACAGAGGGCCAGCCCAAGTTGGAAACACCGTCAATGTCAAATTCCCAAAACGGAACCTCGCTGCCAATGGGCAGATCCGCACCCAACGACGTCAGCAGGCTGGCTCTGGCCTGAAGCAGCTGAACCTGGGCGTTGGCGGCCAACTCAGCACGCACCTCGTCGGTCATGTAAGCACTGCCGTCGGCAGCGGCCTTCAGGGTGATGAAGCCGTCGATGTACAAGGCCGTGTTGGCCGAGAGGGTGAAAGCGGCCAATGAGAGGGGCTGCCCGAGCTCAAAGTCATCGGGCAGGTTGGTGCGTTCAGACAAAGCTGCCCTGTTGGTGCGTTGGCTGACATCGCCTTGCAAACCCACAGAGACGCTGGCTTGACCGGGCGAGTAGGCGCCGGAGGCCTCCCCGTTGGCGGTGCTCAAGCTCACCGCAGGTGCGGTGAAGATGCTGCCGGCTTGCCGGTTCACCAAGTATTCGTCGCCCGCGACATACAGCTCGGTCTCGCGGTTGGGTTTCAGCTGGAACCAGGGGGTGACGCCATCGTTGGGGTCGAGGTCCACCAGGCGGAAAGTCAGGCCGGTGACCCTCGCCGAGGCTTCGGCTGTGAATGGGGCAGCGTGGGCCTGAGCGAGCACAAGGCCCAGGTTCAAGGCGAACAAGGCACGGGTGTGCTGGCGCATGGAATCCTCCTGTGAGTGTTTGTGCAAACACCCTACAGGAGCGGCCTTCACGCCGCAAGAGCGCCTGTCAGATCCGCATCGGCATCACGACGTATTTGAACCCCTCGTACTCGGGGTTGGTGATCAGCGCCGAGCTGTTGGCGTCCTGCAGGGACACCGTCACCATGTCCTGGCCCATGTTGGCCAGCACGTCCATCAGGTAGCCCACGTTGAAGCCGATCTCGAAGCTGTCGCCGCCGTAGTCGATGTCCAGCTCTTCCTTGGCCTCTTCCTGCTCGGCGTTGCTCGACGCGATGCCCAGGGTGCCTGGTGCGAAGTTCATGCGCACGCCCTTGAACTTCTCCGACGTCAGGATGGCCGCGCGCTGCAGCGAGGCCAGCAGGGTGGTGCGGCCCAAGGTGATGTGGTTTTTGTGGTTCTTGGGGATGACGCGGTTGTAGTCGGGGAACTTGCCCTCGACCAGCTTGGTCACGAATTCCAGGCCCCCGAAGCTGAACTTGGCCTGGTTGCCCGCGAAGCGCATCTCGATGAGCTGTTCTTCGCCTTCCTTGCTGTCCTTGCCGTCCTTGAGCAGGCGTTGCAGCTCCAGCACCGTCTTGCGGGGCAGGATGACCTCCTGCTTGGGCATGTCGACGTCCAGCGTGGCCTGGGACAGCGCCAGGCGGTGGCCGTCGGTGGCCACCAGCGTCAGGGTGTTGCCTTCGGCCACGAAGAGGATGCCGTTGAGGTAGTAGCGGATGTCGTGCACCGCCATCGAGAAGTGCACCTGGCTGATGAGCAGCTTGAGCGTCTTCTGCGGGATGCTGAAGGCGGGACCGAAGTCGGCGGCTTCCTGCACCAGGGGGAAGTCTTCCGCCGGCAGGGTTTGCAGCGTGAAGCGGCTCTTGCCGCCTTGCAGCGTCAGCTTGTTCTGGTTGGCCGTGAGCGACACGGTCTGGTCGCTGGGCAGGCTTTTCAGGATGTCGCCCAGCTTCTTGGCGCCCACGGTGATGGCGTAGTTGCCTTCGTCACCGCCCAGTTGGGCCTGCGTGCGGATCTGGATTTCCAGGTCGCTGGTGATGAGTTCGAGCTCGGGACCGTTCTTGCGGATGAGCACGTTGGCCAGGATGGGCAGGGTGTGGCGTCTTTCCACAATTCCGCTCACGGACTGGAGCGCAGCAAGAATTTGTTCCTGGGCTGCTTTCAACACAATCATCTTAGTCTTTCAAATTAGTCGTTGTAGTAGAGAACGACGTTTTCTGTGAACAACGCTATTTTGTCCTGTTCCATCAAGGATTTACGCCAAGGACAAGCGTGTGGATCGTACCCGTGTTCGCGATGGGGCTCACAGACAACAACTTCTGAAAAATGCGTCTGCCTGTGGACAAGCACCTGCTTGTTCGATTGTTGTCCACAGCCTTGTCACTTGACAGCGGGCAGATCCCGGGTGCGTTTCGGGACGTTTGCAGAGGCGTTTGGTGAAAAATGGGCCCAAAAAAAGAGGCCCGAAGGCCTCTGTGGGGTGGGGTTGGCGCGTGCCAGGGCGCTGTGTTTGGCCCCAGGTTCAGCCCTGGATTCAACCCTTGAGCGTCTGCTCCAGCACGTGCAGCTGCTGGTTGAGCTCGGAGTCCTTGGCGCGTTCGCCACCGATCTTGCGCACGGCGTGCAGCACCGTGGTGTGGTCGCGGCCGCCGAAGAGCTCGCCGATCTCGGGCAGGCTCTTTTGCGTCAGCTCCTTGGCCAGGTACATGGCGATCTGGCGCGGGCGGGCGATGCTGGCCGGGCGCTTCTTGGAGTACATGTCCGCGACCTTGATCTTGTAGAAGTCGGCCACGGTCTTCTGGATGTTCTCCACCGAGATCTGGCGGTTCTGGATGCTCAGCAGGTCCTTCAAGGCCTCGCGCGCCAGGGTGATGGTGATCTCTTTGTGGCTGAACTTGGCGAAGGCCAGCACCTTGCGCAGGGCCCCTTCGAGCTCGCGCACGTTGGCGCGCACGTTCTTGGCCACGAAGAAAGCCACGTCTTCGGGCATCTCGATGGCTTCCTGGGCGGCCTTCTTGATCAGGATGGCCACGCGCATTTCGAGCTCGGGCGGCTCGATGGCCACCGTCAGGCCGGCGTCGAAGCGGGAGGTCAGGCGCTCATCGATGTTGGCCAGGCCCTTGGGGTAGGTGTCCGACGTCATGATGATGTGCGCCTTCTTGGCCAGCAGGGCCTCGAACGCGTTGAAGAACTCTTCCTGGGTGCGGTCCTTGCCGGCGAAAAACTGCACATCGTCGATCAGCAGCAGATCGAGGTTGTGGTACTTGGCCTTGAGCTCGTCGAAGGTCTTGCGCTGGTAGTTCTTCACCACGTCGGAGATGAACTGCTCGGCGTGCAGGTAGAGGATGCGCGCGTCGGGTTTGTCGGCCAGCAGGGCGTTGCCCACGGCGTTCATCAAGTGGGTTTTGCCCAGGCCCACGCCGCCGTAGATGAACAGCGGGTTGTACATCTGACCGGGGGCGCCGGCGACGTGCAGGGCGGCGGTGCGGGCCATCTGGTTGGCGCGGCCGGGCACGAGGTTGTCGAAGGTGAGCGCCGGGTTCAGGCCCATGACCTGGGGCGTCTGGCGTGGAGACCGGTGGCCTTCGTACTGGCCATGGTGGCCTGGGTGACCTTGTCCGTCGCGCGGGTCGTGGCCTGCTGGGCCACGTGGGTGGACCTGGGCATGTTGGGATGGCAGCGCGTTGGGCGGCAGGGCGCGCACGGCCGGCATGGCGCCGGGGCGCTGTCCGGCCATGGGGGCGGCTGCGCGCGGGGCCAGTGCCAGTTCCAGCCGGATGGCGCTGCCCAGGGTTTCGGTCAGCAGCGCTTCGAGGCGGCCGCTGTACTGGGTGCGGATCCAGTCCAGCATGAAGCGGTTGGGCACGCGCACGCACACCACGGTCAGGGCGCCGTCGCGGGAGACCTCGGCCGGTGGCAGAGGCCGGATCCAGGTGTTGAACTGCTGCTCTGGCAATTCGGTGGCCAGGCGGGCGCAGCAGCGCTGCCACAGGGTGTCTGGCGTGGGGGTGCCCGAGGTTGCGCCCATGTCAGGGCGGGGCAGGGGTGCCGAGGCGGTCAGTGGCAATTCGGCAGCACTCATGTTGTGGACAAGTCCTTCCTTGGGACGCGAATTCTAAGCGTGGACAAGCCACCGCGGGGCAGGTTATCCACAGAAATTTCCCCCCTGGCCGACAGGCGATTTCCGTGCCAGCAGAGGGCATGGCCAAGCCTGGGGCGATGGGGTTTTGACGTCCCGCAAACGGGCCCAACCCGCACCCAGGGGTGTGGGGGCATTGACCTGTGGGCCGAAAGCTGCTGTAATCGCGGGTTCCTCCGGCTTGTGGCTGGCGGCGCGCACGTGCGCTCCACAGTTTCAGCCAGAGTTTTGGATTTCGCATGCCGGTGACCCCGGCGCATCGCGGCTCACCACGGTTCGCTTCGAACTCCCTTCAATGGGGTTCGGCTTGCCGCTTGTGGCCCTGAAGGACCATCATGAAACGCACTTACCAACCTTCCAAGACCCGTCGCGCCCGCACCCACGGCTTCCTCGTTCGCATGAAGACCAAGGGTGGCCGCAAGGTCATCAGCGCCCGCCGCGCCAAGGGTCGCAAGCGTCTGGGTCTGTGATCGAGGCGCCGGCACAGGCTGCCTTGCGCAGTGCCTGTGCCACGGCGCTTTGCCCGCCGCGGGGCCCCATGGGCCCTGGCTTGGCGGGCTGCAGACATGCACAAGGCCGGGTCATGCGCCCGGCTTTGTCTTGATGTGACACCTTCACTGTGCCCTCCAGCGTGCGTGCACCCAGCCTGAAATCGTCCGATTTTCAACGGGCTCTGGGAACCCGCCCGGTGGCCCGCACGGCACATTTTTTCCTGTACGCCCTGCCGCGCCTGTCCGTCAACGACCAGGTGGCCCCCCGGCGTGCTGAAAAAACGCCGATCGACCTCGGCGTTGCAGCCGTTCCTGCCGAGTTGTCAACAGGTGAGGCCCTGGTGTCCCCATCGGATGTGGATGACTTGGGCGTGGTCGGGCCTTGCCGCTTCGGCCTGGTCCTGCCCAAGAAGCAGGCACGTCGCTCGGTGACGCGTTCGCTCATCCGCCACCAGGCCCGCGAGGCCGTGCGGCGTCATGCGCCCGGCCTGGCCACGCAAGAGCGTTTCGGCCCCTCGCTGGACGCCTGGGTGCTGCGTTTGCGCGCGCCTTTCGACCGCCAGCTCTTCCCCAGCGCGGCTTCGCCTGCCTTGAGCGCCGTGGTCCGCCTCGAACTCGACGAGCTCTGGGGCCGCCTGGCGCAAGATTCCGCGCGGGCTCAGGCATGATGCGCGCTGTGCTCACACACACCCTGTCCCGGCTGGCATCGGCGCTGTCGCGTTGTGTCAACGCTGGTTTGATGGCGGGGGTGCGTGGCTATCGGTTTTTCCTCAGTCCCTGGCTGGGCTCGGCCTGTCGGTTCACCCCGACGTGTTCGGCCTATGCGCTGGAGGCCTTGCAGCGACATGGTCCGGGCGCCGGCAGCTACCTGGCGGCCCACCGCCTGTTGCGCTGCCACCCAGGCTGCGCAGGCGGGCATGACCCTGTGCCTGCACAGCTGCCAGGGCTCTTGTCCCGCTTTTCTTCTTCCAACCCTTCGTCGGATTCACCTCGCTCATGAATGATCTGCGTCGCACCCTGCTGTGGTCGGTGTTCGCCGTCTCGCTGTTGATGTTGTGGGATGGCTGGCTGCGACACACCGGTCAGCCTTCCCTGTTCGCGCCGGCCCCGGCGGCTTCCGAAGTGGCCCAGGCGGCCAGTGGTGGTGCGTCTGGTGCCTCTGGCGCCAACAGCCTGCCCCAAGCCAGTGCCACCTTGGGTGGTGTTGCGGCACCGGTGGCGGGCGCCAGTGCGCCGAACGCTGCAGAAGCAGCAACGGCGAAGGGCGAGCGCATCACCCTGCAAACCGATGTGGTCAAGGCCACCATCGACACACTGGGTGGCAACGTCGTCAAGCTGGAGCTGCTGCAGCACCGCAACCAGGACGTGACCGACCAGAACATGGTCATCCTGGACCACACGGCCACGCACACCTACGAAGCCCAGTCGGGCCTGGTGGCGCAGTCGGCGGCCGATGGCGCCCTGCCCAACCACCTGACCCTGTTCACGCCGACCACCACCGAGCGCACCCTGGCCGATGGCGCCAAGGCGCTGGTGTTCACGCTGGCGTCCCAGCCGGTCAACGGCGTCAAGCTGGTCAAGACCTACACCTTCCACCGCGGCGACTACGCCATCGACGTCAAGCAGGACGTGGTGAACGGCTCGGCCGCCACCATCAAGCCGCAGCTCTACGTGCAGCTGGAACGCGACGGCACCCCGCCGGCCGCAGCCCAAGGCCCCGCCTTCATGGGCGGCCCGCAGGCCTACACCGGCATGGCGGTCTACAACGCCAAGGGCAAGTACCAGAAGGTCGATTTCAGCCACATCGAAGAGGGCAAGGCCGAGTACGAGAAGGTCGATGACAACGGCTGGGTGGCCATGGTGCAGCACCACTTTGCCTCGGCCTGGCTGGTGGGCGACAAGCTCAGCCGCGAGTTCTACGTCAAGAAGGTCGGCACCAACCTCTACGCCACCGGCATGCTGCTGCCACTGGGCGAAGTCGCCGCAGGCCAGAGCAAGTCCCTGGAAACCCGCTTGTTCGTGGGCCCGCAGGACGAAAATCGCCTGGCCGACCTGGCCCCGGGCCTGGAGCTGGTGAAGGACTACGGCTGGACGACCATCCTGGCCAAGCCCTTGTACTGGCTGCTCAAGCACCTGCACGCCCTCATCGGCAACTGGGGCTGGGCGATCGTGGCCCTGGTGGTGCTGCTGAAGGCAGCCTTCTATTGGCTGAACGCCAGCGCCTACCGCTCGATGGCCAAGATGAAGGCCTTGAACCCGCGCATCCAGACCATGCGCGAGAACCTGAAAGACGACCCGCAGAAGATGCAGCAGGAGATGCTGAAGATCTACCGCGAGGAGAAGGTCAACCCCATCGGTGGCTGCTTGCCCATCCTGGTCCAGATCCCGGTGTTCATCGCGCTGTACTCGGTGCTGTCCTCGTCGGTCGAGATCCGCAACGCACCCTGGATGCTCTGGATCACCGACCTCTCGGTGAAGGACCCGCTCTTTGTGCTGCCGGCCCTGATGACGCTGTCCAGCTTGCTGCAGACCTGGCTGAACCCGACGCCGCCGGACCCGGTCCAGGCCAAGATGATGTGGATCATGCCGCTGCTGTTCAGCGTGATGTTCTTCTTCTTCCCCGCCGGCCTGGTGCTGTACTGGTTGACCAACAACGTGCTGTCGATCGCGCAACAGTGGATGATCAACAAGCAGCTGGGCGTGACGAACTGAAGCCACAAGCTGAGGCAGGGGGCGCATTTGAACGCACCCTTGCGCGCACCCTCATGCACACACTTGTGCACCCTCGAAGGGCCCTGCGGGGCCCTTTGTCATGGGTGAGATCCAGCTTGGTGCGCGGGCTCAGGCCCGGGGCGTGCGTCGCAGCACGACCGCGGCAACCAGCAGCGGCGTGAGCAGGAGCGCCCACACCGGGGATTCCGGCGTGGTGGGCTGGCCGATCATCAGGAAGTTTTCCAGCAAGGTGAGCATGGCGGTGTCCAAGAGGCGTGCATTGTCAAATTGTGCACTGCAAAATGAATGCCATGGTGTAAACCCTGAGTGATGTGCGTGTGACGGGCCATCCGCCGAATGGTGTGTGGGGGCGGCGACAATCGGGACGGGCGGCCACGGCGGACGGCCCCAAGCAGGAGCAACAAGGGCATGACGGGCATGGATCGGGACGCACCCATCGTGGCGGTGGCCACGGCCTCTGGGCGGGGCGCGGTGGGCATCGTGCGGGTGTCGGGCCGCGGCCTGCTGCCGCTGGCGCGGGCGCTGTGTGGCCGCGAGCTGGTGCCGCGCATGGCCACCTATGGCCCCTTCCGCGATGCCCGTGGCGAGCCGCTCGACCAGGGCCTGGCGCTCTACTTCCCCGGGCCGCACAGCTACACCGGCGAAGACGTGCTGGAGCTGCAGGGCCATGGCGGCCCGGTGGTGATGCAGCTGCTGCTGGCGCGCTGCCTGGAGGCGGCGGCCGAGGTCGATGCCGCCACGGGACGCGCCTGCCTGCCCGGTTTGCGCCTGGCCGAGCCCGGTGAGTTCACCCAGCGGGCCTTCCTCAACGACAAGATCGACCTGGCCCAGGCCGAGGCCATCGCCGACCTGATCGACGCCAGCACCGAGGCCGCAGCCCGCTCGGCCACGCGCTCGCTGGGCGGGGCGTTTTCGCGGGAAATCGACGCACTGCGCGAGCAGATCGTGCAGTTGCGCATGCTGGTCGAGGCCACGCTGGACTTCCCCGAAGAAGAAATCGACTTCCTGGAGAAGGCCAACGCCCGCGGCCGCCTCGACCGTTTGCAGGCCACGCTGGACGGCGTGCTGGGCCAGGCCCGCCAGGGCGCCTTGCTGCGCGAGGGCCTGCAGGTGGTGCTGGCCGGCCAGCCCAACGCGGGCAAGAGCTCGCTGCTCAATGCGCTGGCCGGGGCCGAGCTGGCCATCGTCACGCCGATCGCGGGCACCACGCGCGACAAGGTCAGCGAAACGGTCCAGATCGAGGGCGTGCCCCTGCACATCATCGACACCGCGGGCTTGCGCGCCGACCACGAGGCCTCGGACGAGGTCGAGCGCATCGGCATGGCGCGCAGCTGGCAGGCGATCGCCGAGGCCGATGCGGTGCTTTTCCTGCACGACCTCACGCGCGTGAACGAGCCGGCCTACGCCCAGGCCGATGCCGACATCGCCGCGCGCCTGCCCGCGCCTGGCCAGGGCGCCACGGTGCTGCACATCTTCAACAAGGCCGATGCGGCACAGGCCGTTTCAGGTGTGGATGCCGATGTGCGTGCCGAGCCGCAGCCGCCGGGCGAGGTGCTGACGCTGTCGGCGCGCACGGGCGAGGGCCTGCAGGCCTTGCGCCAGACCTTGCTGCGGCAAGCGGGCTGGCAGGCGGCGCAGGAGGGCGTGTTCATCGCCCGCCAGCGCCATGTGCAGGCCTTGAACGCCGCGCGCGAACACCTGTCGCTGGCCCAGGCCCATGCCGCGCAGCGAGATGGCGCCCTCGACCTGCTGGCCGAAGAGCTGCGCTTGGCGCACAACGCGCTGGGCCGCATCACCGGGGCGTTCAGTGCCGACGACCTGCTGGGCGAGATCTTCACGCGCTTCTGCATTGGCAAATGACGCCAAAACCGTGCATTTTTCACGCGCCGTGCAGGCTGGGCGCGACATGCCGCCTGGCGGCAAGGCACAAAAGCTGCCGCCGTGCGGGCCTGATGGATTAAATTGTCCATTCCTCGGTCACTGCGGCGGGCATGTTTGCCGGCCGGTTCAAGATGGACGTCGGCGAACTCATCCAGGCCATCCAGACGCTGAACACGGAAGACGCCTTCCGTCCGCGCCTGGACGCGGCGCAATGGCGGCTGTTCACGCAGTACCTGACGCGCCACGAGCTGACATCCGGCCAGGCCTTGGTGACGCAGGGCGAGCGTGACCGCACGGTGTACCTGCTTGGCCAGGGCTCCTTGCAGGTGCATGTCACGGGCGGCGAGCCCGGGAGCGCGCGCGTCGGCATCCTGCGCCCGGGGGCCATCTGCGGCGAGCCCGGCCTGTTCGCCGACGCGCCGCGCATGGCCCACGTCGAGGCCATGACGCCTTGCGTGGTGTTCGCGCTGCGCCTGCCGCGTTTCGAGGAGATGGCCGCGCGCACGCCGGCGGTGGCGCTGGAGGTGTTGCGGGCCGCGGGCGCCGTCATGGTGCAGCGCACGCGCATCAACCTCACAAGACTGGTGCCTTCGGCGTGAAACCGGTGGCGCCAGGGTCCACAATCTCATCCTCGACGTGGGGCGACCCTCCCGCGGACAGACAAAACCATTCAAGCGGAGCGAAACCAGAGATGTCTTCCATGCTGGGCATGCGCCGGCCGACCGTGCTGGTGGCCGACGATTCACCGCAGAACATCGAGTTGCTGTCGCGCATCCTGGGCCAGGAGTACCGCGTCAAGGTGGCCACTTCGGGCGACAAGGCGCTCAAGATCGTCTACTCCGACGAGCCGCCCGAGCTCATCCTGCTCGACATCATGATGCCGGACCTCAGCGGCCACGAGGTGTGCCGCCGCATCAAGGCCAACCCGGACCGCCGCCGCATCCCCATCATCTTCGTGACGGCCATGACCACGATCGAGGACGAGTCTCTGGGCCTGAGCCTGGGCGCGGTGGACTACATCACCAAGCCGATCAGCCCGCCGCTGGTGCAGGCCCGCGTGCGCACGCACCTGGCGCTGTACGACCAGGCCCGCGAGCTGGAGCGCATGGTGGCGCAGCGCACGTCGGAGCTGGTGGCCACGCGCCAGCAGATCATCCGCCGCCTGGGCCGTGCCGCCGAGTTCAAGGACAACGAGACCGGCAACCACGTGGTCCGGATGAGCCACATCTCGCGCCTGATCGCGCAGCAGGCCGGCATGGGCCCCGAGGCCGTGCAGCTGCTGTTCCAGACGGCCGCGCTGCACGATGTGGGCAAGATCGGCGTGCCCGACACCATCCTGCTCAAGCCGGGCCCGCTGACCGAAGAGGAGCGCGCCCAGATCCGCCTGCACCCGCAGATCGGCGCCGACATCATCGGCAAGCACGACAACGAGTTGCTGTCGGCGGCGCGCACCATCGCGCTGACCCACCACGAGCGCTGGGATGGCCAGGGCTATCCGCAGGGCTTGAAGGGCGAGCAGATCCCGGTGTTCGGGCGCATCGTGGCGATTGCCGATGTGTTCGACGCGCTGATGAACCGGCGCCCGTACAAGGCGCCGATGAGCGCCGCGCAGTCGCTGGCCATCATGGCCGAGGAGCGCGGCAAGGCCTTCGACCCCGAGTTGCTGGACTGCTTCTTCCTGGCGCAGTTCGAGATCCTGCGCATCATGGACCTCTACGCCGACGAGCGCGGCTCGGTGCCTGACACCCTGGCCTGATCTCGGCCAGGCAGGTCGTCAGCCCTGCACCTGCGCCAGCACGTCGCGGGCGTTGTCGAAGTCGTAGCGGTCCAGGGCCTGCTTGAGCGCGGTGACCTGCGGGTGCTGGCGCAGGCTGGGCCAGGTGCCCAGCAACTCCTGCAGCAGTTCGCGCGCCTGGGCGTCCTGGTCGCCCACCAGGCGGCCCAGGTGGGTCCAGTGGCCTTGCAGCACCTCCTGGTCAGGGCCGTTGCCCCACACGGGTTCGCTGCTGGGGCGGCCCATGCGGTCGATGTCGGCGAGCACGGCGTCCAGGGCGGCCAGCGTGGCGTCGAGGGCGGTTTTCACCGTGTCATGAGGCAGGTGGCCGTCCTTGTCCTTGGCGGGGGGGCTGCGCAGTTCGGCTTCCAGCACCGTCGTGCGTTCCAGCAGCGTGCGCGCGCCGATGTTGCCTGCCAGGCCCTTGAGCGTGTGCACCAGGGCGATGGCGTCGTCGGTCTGGCCCACCGTGGGCATCGCCGCGCTCATTTGCTGGGCGAAGTCGCGCTGGGTGCGCGCAAAGCCCTTGAGCAGGCGGCGGTAGAGGTCGAGGTTGCCCATGCAGCGGTTGAGGCCGTCGGTGGTGTCCAGGCTGGCCAGTTGCAGCGAGGCGCTGGGGCTCGCCACGCCCGTGCCTTCGGAGGGCAGGGGGCGTGATGGCGTGATCCAGCGCGCCATGATGCCGAACATGCGGTCCAGGTCCAGGGGCTTGGTGATGTGGTCGTTCATGCCGCACTGGAGCACCCGCTCGCGGTCGGCCGCCATGGCGCTGGCGGTCATGGCGATGACGGGCAGCTCTTTCCAGTCGGCGTGGGCGCGGATGCGCTCGGTGGCGGTGTAGCCGTCCATCACGGGCATCTGGCAGTCCATCAGCACGCCGTCGAAGGGGCCTTCCTTGGCGAGCTTGTCCAGGCATTCCTGGCCATTGGACGCGGTGACGACCGACAGGCCGGCGCGCTCCAGCAGGTCGCAGGCGAGCTCCTGGTTCAGGGGCTGGTCTTCCACCAGCAGCACGCGGGCACCGGCCAGTTGGCGCTGCGCCTGCTTGAGCATGGCCTGCGTCTTGGGTTCGGTGGCATCGGCCGGGACGCTCTGTCCCAGCACGCGGCTGAAGGTGTCGAGCAGGGTGCTGGGCGTGACGGGCTTGTTGAGCACACCGGCCAGGCCCACGCCTTCGGCGGCTTTCATGGCTTCTTCGCGGGCGAAGGCCGTCACCAGCAGCACGCAGGGGCGCTGCCCGGGCGGCACGGACAGGGCGTGGCGCGCGAAGGTGATGCCGTCCATGCCGGGCATTTTCCAGTCGGACAGCAAGATGTGGTGGGGCTTGCCCTCGGCCATGGCCTCGCGCATGCGGTTGAGGGCGTGCTCGCCGCTGTCGGTGACTTCGACGTCCAGGCCCATGCGGCGGGTCATGTCGCCCAGCACCTCGCGGGCGGCGGCGTTGTCATCGACCAGCAGCAGGCGCTTGCCCTGCATCTCGCTGGCGAGCAGCGCGCGGCGGTTGGCCGGTTGGTTTTGCACGCCGAAGCACGCGGTGAAATGGAAGGTCGAGCCCTTGCCGACCTCGCTGTCCACCCAGATCTCGCCGCCCATCATCTCGACCAGCTGGCGCGAAATCGCCAGGCCCAGGCCAGTGCCGCCGTACTGGCGGGTGGTGGAGTTGTCGCCCTGGGTGAAGGGCAAGAAGAGCCGGTCGAGCTGTTCCTGCGACATGCCGATGCCGCTGTCGCGCACCCAGAAGTGCAGCACCACGTTGGCGGCATCGCGGGACTGCACCTCGCAGCCGATCAGCACCTCGCCGCGCTCGGTGAACTTGATGGCGTTGGTGCCCAGGTTGATGAGGATCTGGCCCAGGCGGGTGGGGTCGCCGATCAGGGCGGTGGGGATGTCGGGCGGTGCGGTGAAGAGCAGCTCCATGCCCTTTTCCTCGGCGCGCACGCCCAGCACGTCGGCCATGTGGCTGATGACGGTTTCGAGCTGGAAGTCGGTGCGCTCCATCTCCAGCTTGCCTGACTCGATTTTGGAGACATCGAGCACGTCGTTGAGGATCTGCAGCAGGTTGGCCGCGGCGCGGTGCACCTTCTCGATGTAGTTGCGTGCCTTGGGCGGCAATTCGTCGAGCAGGGCCAGGTGGCTCATGCCCATGATGGCGTTCATGGGCGTGCGGATTTCGTGGCTCATGTTGGCCAGGAAATGCGTTTTGGCCAGGGTGGCGGCTTCGGCGGCTTGCTGGGCCGAGCGCAGGGCGTGTTCGGTGTGCTTGCGCGCGGTGATGTCCTGCACGATGCCGCAGAACTGCTGGCGGCCGTTGTGCACGAAGGGGATGAGCACGACCTCGGCGTCGAAGGGCTCGCCATTCAGGCGGGTGTGGCGCCACTCCAGCGTTTCGGCCTGGCCCGTCTCGCGGATGCGGTCGAGCGCCAACTCGACTTCGGCGGGGATGGCGCCGGGCGGTGACAAGGGTGGCCGCGAAGGCATGAGGCCCAGCAGCGACTGCTCGCTGTCACCGCGGAAGAGGGCCACCGCGCTGGGGTTGCAGCGCGTGATGCCTTCTTCGGGGTTGTAGAAGATGAAGGACGAAGGCGTGTGCCGGAAGACAGCGTTGGTGCGGGCTTCCACTTCCTTGCGGGCGGTGATGTCGGCCCAGTAGCCGTTCCAGGTGTGGCTGCCATTGGCCTGGCGGGTGCAGCGGCTTTCGCAGCGCACCCAGACGGGCAGCCCGTCGCGTTGCAGGCTGAACTCCACGGCCCGCTCGGGGGGGCCGGCATGCGTGGCGCCCATGAGCTGCCAAGCCAGTTCGGGCTGCGCCTGCAGGGCCGTGACACTGATGCCCAGCAGTTGCTGGACACCATCGCCGATGAACGTGAAGCGCCCGGCGCCTTCGGCGGGCTGGTGCCAGCGGAACACCGTCAGTGGCAGGGCGTGGGCCATGTCGGCCAAGGTTTGTTCCGACTGTTGCAGTTCGGCCAAGCGCCGCAGGCGTTGTGCGCGCATGGCCATCGCCCAGTAGCCACACACCAAGACCACCAGGCCCATGGCGCCACAACGCGCCATCAGCGGGGCTTCGCCTCGCAGGGGCACCAGCACCCAGGCGGTGAGCTTGCTGTTGGGCAAAGGGCGTGACATGGCCATGTGCCGTTGCCCGTCGATGCTCACCAGTGGCATGGCACGGCCACCCACGCGGGTGCTGTCCATGGCCCAGGGCAGCGCAGCGGGCTGCTGCTGGTAGAGGCGCAGGTCGTCATCGCGGTCGCTGGCCATCACGCCCATGAGCGGACTGCGCTTGAGCACATCGCCTGCATGGTTGCCGGCCAGCACGACGCCTTGCTCATCGGTCAGGAAGACGCGGCGGATCGGGTCGTCGAACAGGCGGTCGAGGGCCGTGGCGTCTTGCGCGACCACCACCACGCCCTGCGGCATGTCACTGCTGCCCACACGGGACGAAAAATAGAAGCCGGGGTTTTTCAGCGTTTGGCTGACGGCGTACTGCGAGCCCTTGCCGCTGGGGTGCTCCAGGGCCTGCACGTGGTAGCGGCGACCGCGGTTGTTGATGCCGATGGCGCTGTGGGGCTGGTCGAACGCGCTGTCGGCCAGCACCGTGCCATTGGCCGCGTTCAACAGGATGCGGCCGACGCGCAGTTCCTGGACCTCCTCCTGCAACTGCTGGTTGAGCCGCCGCCATGCGGGGTCCTGCACCGCTTGCTCGCGCAGGCGCTGGCGCTGGGCATCGTCCAGGACGACCGTGGTGTCCAGCCGGTGTGACTGCAGGAAAGCGACCACATTGGCCTGTCGGCCCAAGGCCCCGGGCAGGGCGCCGAGTTGCTGGAAGCTCAGTTCGATCGCACCTTGCAGGTTGTCGAGGCGGCGGCCTGACGATTGCAGCGTGTCCTGGCGGTGCTGCTCCAGCTCATGCTGGGTCCACCAGACGGTGGCACCCGCGACCGCGAGGGTCCAGACGGCGGCGGTCTGCCACAGCTTGCGCCAGGTCTGGCGCAGGCCGATGGCGGGACGTTCGGTGTCGGCGGTGCGGGCCTTGGCTCCGGGGGACGCGGCGCTCATCCTGAGGGTCTCCTGTCGGGCCGCTGGGTGATGCGTCCGCGGCAGACGTTGTTTGCCCGCAGTGTGCCTGCAGTCTGTGACTGGGGCCAGCGGCATCAACCCGAGAACCGTGCGGATTTAACCTTTGAGCAACAGGCCTTCTGCGCGGGCGAGGTCTTGGGGGCGGCCGGACAGCACCAGGGTGTCGCCGGCCTGCAGCGTCATGCCGGGCTCGGGGATGACGACGCGGCCGCCGGCTTGGCGCACCGAGACCACGGCCACGCCCAGCGTTTCGGTGTCCAGGCTGTCGCCCAGGCGCTGGCCCAGGCAGGCCGCACCGGCCATGACAGTGACCGACTGCAGGCGCTGCAACTCGCCTTCATCGACGCCATCGTCGTCGGCGCCGTGGAAGTAGCCGCGCAGCAGGCCGTAGCGGGCGATCCGTTGGTCCTGCACCAGCCGGATCACGCGGCGGATGGGCACGCCCACCAGGGCCAGCGTCTGGGAGGCCAGCATCAGCGAGCCCTCGATGGCTTCGGGCACGACCACGGTGGCGCCAGCGGCCTGCAGGGCGTCCAGCCGGGCGTCGTCGATGGTGCGCACGGCCACGGGCACCGCGGGGGCGTGCTCGCGCACCAGGTGCAGGATCTTCTTGGCCGAGAGGGTGTCCGGGTAGGTGATGACCAGGGCCGAGGCGCGCGACAGGCCGGCCGCGACCAGGCTTTGCAGCCGCGTGGCGTCACCGAAAGAGACGTTCTGGCCGGCGGCGGCGGCTTGCTGCACGCGGTCGGGGTCGAGGTCCAGCGCGACGTAGGGGATGCCTTCTTGCTCCAGCATCCGCGCCAGGTTCTGGCCGCTGCGCCCGTAGCCGCAGATGATGACGTGGCGCTCGGTGTTGATGGCTTTGGACGCGATCTTGGTCATGGCCAGCGACTGCATCATCCAGTCGGTCGAAGACAGCCGGTTCACGATGCGGTTGCTGTACTGGATGATGAGCGGCGTGGCCAGCATGGACAGCACCATGGCCGCCAGCAGCGGGCTCTCCACCTGGGGCGGGATGAGCTTTTCCTGCGTGGCCAGCGACAGCAGCACGAAGCCGAATTCGCCCGCCTGCGCCAGGTACAGGCCGGTGCGCAAGGCCACGCCCGTGGGCGCGCCGAACCACTTGGCCAGCGAGGTGACCAGGCCCAGCTTGAACAGCACCGGCAGCGTGGCCAGCAGCAGCACCAGGCCCCAGCTGTCGATCAGGCTGCGCCAGTCCAGCTTCATGCCGATGGTGATGAAGAACAGGCCCAGCAGCACGTCGTGGAAGGGGCGGATGTCGGTCTCCACCTGGTGCTTGTAGTCGGTCTCGGCGATCAGCATGCCGGCCACGAAGGCACCGAGCGCCAGCGACAGGCCGAAGTGTTCGGTCAACCAGGCCAGGCCCAGCGTCACCAGCAGCACGTTGAGCATGAACAGCTCTTCGCTCTTGCGCCGCGCCACCAGGTCCAGCCACAGGTGCATCACCCGTTGCCCACCGGCCAGCAGGATCACCAGCAGCGCGCCGGCCTTCAGGCTGGCCACCAGCAAGGTGCGCGTCATCTCGGAGGCGCTGTCGCCCAGGGCGGGGATCAGCACCAGCAGGGGCACCACGGCCAGATCCTGGAACAGCAAGATGCCCATGACGCGGCGGCCATGCTCGGACTCCAGCTCCAGCCGGTCGGCCATCATCTTCACCACGATGGCGGTGGAGCTCATGGCCAGCGCGCCGCCCAGGGCCACCGCGCTTTGCCAGTGGATGCCCCAGCCCAACAGGCCGTCGCTGTGGCCCATCCAGGCCATGGCGCCGCCCAGCGCCAGGTGGCCCAGCAGCGTGGCCAGGATGGTCAGGCTGACCTGCCCCAGCCCCAGGCCGAACACCAGCGAGCGCATGCTTTTCAGCTTGGGCAGGTTGAATTCCAGCCCGATCACGAACATCAGGAAGACGACGCCGAATTCGGCCAGGTAGCGCACGCCGGCCGAGTCCTTGGCCAGCGCCAAAGCGTTCGGGCCGATCACCACGCCCACGGCCAGGTAGCCCAGCATGGGCGGCAGTTTCATCAGGCGGCACAGCACCACGCCGACGACGGCCGCGAGCAGATAGAGGAGGGTCAGGTCGAGCGTAGAGGCCATGTTGTCCCTAGAATCACCCGATCCTAACTGCCTCGGTGGCGGCGCAGGGCAGCCGCCCGACAGCCATCCCTGAAATCTTGTACGCATCCCCCATGACGCCTGACGTTCTGCTCGACCTGGCCCGCCAGGCCCTGGACACCGAAGCCCGCGCCTTGAACGAGCTGCGCGCCCGCCTCGATGGCGAGGCCGGCGTGGCCTTCACGCGCGCCGTCCAGGCGGTGCTGGCCTCCAAGGGCCGCGTGGCCGTGATGGGCATGGGCAAGAGCGGCCACGTGGGGCGCAAGATCGCCGCCACGCTGGCCTCCACCGGCACGCCCGCGCTGTTCGTGCACCCGGCCGAGGCCCACCACGGCGACCTCGGCATGGTCCAGCCCGGCGACGTCGTGCTGGCGATTTCCAACTCGGGCGAAAGCGAAGAGCTCACCGGCCTGCTGCCCGTGCTCAAGCGCCAGGGCGTCACCCTGATCGCCATGACGGGCAAGCCCACATCCGCGCTGGCCCGCCACGCCGACATCGTCCTCGACAGCGCCGTGGCCCAGGAAGCCTGCCCGCTCAACCTCGCGCCCACCGCCAGCACCACCACGCAGATGGCGCTGGGCGATGCGCTGGCCGTCGTGCTGCTCGATGCCCGTGGCTTCAAGGCCGAAGACTTCGCGCGCTCCCACCCGGGCGGTGCCCTGGGCCGCAAGCTGCTGACCCACCTGCGCGACGTGATGCGCTCGGGCGATGCCGTGCCGCGCGTGGCCCCCGAGGCGGGCTTTGGCGAGGTGATGTCCGAGATGAGTCGCAAGGGCCTGGGCGCCACCGCCGTGGTCGATGCGGCCGGCGCGCTGCTGGGCGTCTTCACCGACGGTGACCTGCGCCGCAAGATCGAAGCCGGCCTGGACCTGCGCAGCCTCAGCGCGCAGCAGCTCATGACCGCCGCACCGCGCACCATCCGCGACGACGTGCTCGCCGCCGAGGCCGTGGCCTTGATGGAAACCCACCGCATCAACACCCTGCTGGTGACCGACGCCGCCGGCCTGCTGGTGGGCGCCGTCAGCACCAACGACTTGATGCGCGCCAAGGTGATCTGATGCGCAGCCTCACGCCCTCCTTGCAATTCCCAGCGGCCCTGCGCCACCACGCTCAGGGCGTGCGCGCCGCCATCTTCGACGTCGATGGCGTGCTGACCGACGGCACCCTGTTCATCAGCGAAGCCGGTGAAACGCTCAAGGCCTTCCACGCGCTGGATGGGCACGGCTTGAAGCTGCTGGCGCAAGGCGGCATCACGCCCATCGTCATCACCGGCCGTGACTCGCCCTCGGTGCGCCGCCGCCTGAAAGACCTGGGCGTGACGCACGCCGTTTTTGGCGCGCACGACAAGCTCGCTGCGGCCGAACCCTTGCTGGCGCAACTGGGCCTGACGTGGTCGCAGCTCGCCGTGATGGGCGACGACTGGCCCGACCTGCCCCTGCTGGTGCGCGCCGGCCTGGCGGTGGCGCCGGCCAATGCGCACGCGGAGGTCAAGGCCGTGGCCCACCACGTCAGCCAGCTCAAGGGCGGGCAGGGTGCTGCGCGCGAGTGCTGCGACTTGCTGCTGTGGGCCACCGGCCGCTACGAAGCCTTGCTCCACGGCCACCTGCAGACCTTGGACACCAATGTGGCCGCACCCGCCGCGTCCTCTGCACCCGGAGCCCCCACCGCATGAGCCAGGCCCCTTTGAACCGTGGCCCCTTCAACCGAGGCCCCGATTGGCTGGCCCGCCTGCAGTCCGCATTGCCCGTGGTGGTGGCCGCGGGCCTGGCCGGCTTCAGCTGGTGGTTGGTGTCGTCTTCGCCCGCGCCACGCCAGGCAGCGACCGCCGCCAAGGCCGACGACCGCCCCGACTACATCCTCAGCCGGGCCCGCATCGCCCGCTTTGACGCCCAAGGCCGGCTGGAGGCCGTGCTCGACGGCGACACCATGCGCCACCGGCCGGTGAGCAACGCCATGGAAGTCGATGCCATGGTGCTGTCGGCCCGCCACGAAGACGGCCGCAGCATGCACGCCACGGCGCAGCAAGGCGAATGGGTGGAGCCCACCGGCGTGGTCACGCTCAGTGGTGGCGCTGACGTGCGCCTGATGCCCGCACCGACACTGGGTGCGCAGGGCGCTGGCGTTTCTGGCGATGCCGGCACCGGCTTGCGCACGGGCACCACCCGCGTGGTGGGCGAAGGCCTGCGCCTGGACACCCACGCGCGTGTGCTCAGTTCCACCTTGCCCGTGACGATGACCCGCGACCACAGCGAAGTCCGTGCGCAAACCTTGCAGCACGACGATGTGGCTGGCCTCACCCTGCTGGGTGGGCGCGTGCACGGCCGCCTGGACGGTCAGCCGCGCTGAGCTGGTCCGACCGACGCCCGTGGCACGGGTGTCAGGCCGGCTCTGACGCTGGCCGGTCAGTCGTGACCGTGGCCTCGGCCCTTGCCGCGACCATGGCCGCGCTCGTCCCGGTCTCCGCGATCGCCACGGCCACCGCGGTCATCTTCGCGCCAACCGCCTCGGTCGTGGTCGTGGCGGTCATGGTCATCGCGGCCGTAACGGTCGCCGCGCGGGGGCTGCGCATCGCGCACGAAATACACCGGCTGGCCGCAGGCGCTGTACTGGCCGCAGTAGCGCGACCAGTTCTTCGAGTGGCCGGGCGGCACGCGCATGTAAATGGGGCGCTGGCGCGCACCGTACGGCGATTGCTGGATGATGACCGGCTGCGGGTAAAGCAGCACGGGCGGCTGCTCGCCGATGTCCACGCGGCCGTAGAAACCGGGCTGGTTGACGCTCACGCTCACGCCGACGTTGGTGGCGGCCTGCGCCGAAGACATCGCGCCGGAGAGGCCAGCCAAGCCCAGGGCGGCCGCGGCGGCCAGGCGGGTCATGGTGTTTTTCGAGATCGACATGGTGCGGTCCTGCTGTGGTTGCGACTGGGATTGTGACCCTTTAACGCAGCCACCAAAGCAAAAGGCGACACCGTCGGGTGTCGCCTTCGTGAAGATGTGCAAGCGAGTGATTCAGGCTTGCATCATCTGGAATCAGTAGCCGCCGCGGCCGTAGCCACCGCCGCCGTCGCCACGGCCACCACCGTAACCACCGCCGCCACCTTCGCGACGGCCACCGCCGCCACCACCACCACCGTAGCCGCCACCGCCGCCTTCACGGCGACCACCGCCGCCAGCGCCACCGTAGCCGCCGCCGCCATTGCCGCCACCGCCGTTGCCACCACCGTAGGGGCTGCGGAAACCAGCAGGACGCTCTTCGCGGGGACGTGCTTCGTTCACGACGATCGCACGGCCGGCCACGGGCTGACCGTTCAGGCCGTTGATGGCCGATTGTGCTTCGGCATCAGAGCCCATTTCGACGAAGCCGAAACCCTTGGAGCGGCCGGTCTCGCGGTCCATCATGACCTTGGCCGAGGAAACTGCGCCAAATTCAGAGAAAGCGTCTTGCAGATCCTGATCGCGCACGCTGTAGGCCAGGTTGCCCACGTAAAGTTTGTTGCCCACGAGAGAGCCCCTTTCAAAGTAACAAAGTAACCATGTGGAGCTTCAACCCATCAGGACCCATTCCAAAGACGGTGCCGCTTCCAGACACAGACCAATCCATTATGTGTGAAGCCTGAGCCTTCGGCCAGCGTTTTGCACCCAAATTTTTGAATGGATGTCAACCATTGATGCGCATGTGGCGGCCCGTCTGCAGGTTTTTCTAGGGGCTAGCCCCTATGATCGGACCCCATTCAGCTGTTTTCGCCCGCCATTTCGGCATCCACCCCTTTCGCGCCGCCATTTCCCCTCCCTTTTGAGCGACAGAGCGACATGCCCACTCCGCCCGAATCCTTCGCGTCCTTGTTGGCCTCGCGTCGCCGCTTTGACTGGTGGCAGGCCCTGGTGCGCGTGCTCTCCAGCATCGAGGCGGTGCGCGATGGCCGCGCCCTGTACGTGCTGTTGGCGTCGTTCTGTGGCGCAGGGTTGGCGACGGCCTCGGCCATGGCGTCGTTCGGGCGCGAAGACCTGCCTTGGGCGATCGGGCAGGGCGCTGCGGCCTTGTTCATCGCGTTTTACGGCGCCAACGCGGCCGGCCTGTTGCTGATGGACCGGGCGATGGGCCGTGCGCCCCGCGATGTGGCCGATGCGGTGTTCGACGCCTTGGGCATCGCGCATCGGGTGCTGCTGGCGCTGGCGATGATGCTGGTGCTGGCGGCGGCCTTGGCGGGGTGCCTGCTGGGGCTGTACTGGTTGAGTGGCTTGCCACGCATCGGCCCCTGGCTGTTCGTGTTGGTGGTGCCGGCCACGGTGCTGATCATCGGGCTGACGGTGCTGGCGGGCGTGGTGGTGGTGGCGCCTTTGACGGGGCCGACCGTGTGGGCGGGGGCATCGTCCGTGCAGGCGGTGGCGACCATCGGGCGGCTCATCCGCGACCGCCTGCTCCAGGCGGCGGTGCTGGTGGGGGGCTTGAGCCTGGCCACCGGCCTGGTCGGTGCGGCCGCCAGTGCCATGGTGCTGCTGGGCGGACGGGTCATGGCCGAGGTCTCGGTGTTCGTGCTGGGCGTGGACATCCCGCCCGAGGCCCTGATGGCGGGCCTGCTGGGCCGCACCGTGCAGATCACCCAGGGCGCGGTGGTGCCGGCCAAGGCGCTGAGCTACATCTCGGCGGCCACGGTGGGCGGCGGCATGGTGTTCGCGCTGGCGCTGGTGATGCCCACCTTGGTGTACCTGCGCGGGGTGTGCGAGGTCTACCTGGCCTTGCGCGCGTCCGACGCGGATGCGGTCGCAGGCCTGGCCGACCCGGCGGCCGACGTGCAGACTTTGGCCTGAGCCTGCGGTGGACGTGATGGCCCAGCCCATGCCCAGTCCCGACAGCCTGTGCCCTTGCGGGGGCGGCCCCAGCGGCGCCATGCCTTATGCCGGATGCTGCGGGCGCTTCCACGCCGGGCCCTTGCACCTGCAGGCGCCCGACCCGGAATCGCTCATGCGTTCGCGCTACAGCGCGTTCGTGCTCGACCTGCGCGATTACCTGATGGCGACCTGGCACCCTGACCACCGACCGGCGCTCATCGAGCCGCCCGAGCCGGGCCTGCGCTGGCTGGGCCTGCAGGTCACGGCCGCGAAGCTGACCGGGCCGGACCAGGGCGAGGTGAGCTTCGTGGCGCGCAGCAAGCTGGGCGGCCGGGCGCACCGGCTGGTCGAACGCAGTGGCTTCGTGCGCGACGGTGGGCGGTGGTTCTACACCTGCGCCCTGGACGACGCTGCCTGAGCCTGATCGCTCGGGGGGCTGATCCAGCGCAAGCCGCGCGCCCCCTGATTCACGGGGTTTAACGCGCCCCGAAAGGGCTTCCCCTGGCGACAAGCGGCAGGCTTGTCTTTAAGGTGCAGGCGTTGTCCCAGCTGCCTGTCAGGCAAAGAGTTCGCCATGATCGAGAAGTTGAACGTCATCCAGACCATGATGGCCCTGCTGGGCGCCTCGGCGGTGGCCGTCACGGCGCTCGAAGGGGTGTTGATCGGTCGCTTGGCCAATCGCCAAAAAGCCGGCCAGCCAGGTCGCCAGCCCTACGACTGGTCGGCCTTTTGGGTCACGGTGCGCATCAACCTGTGGCGCGTGCTGGTGGAGGCCATCCCCATGGGCGTGGTGCTGGGCGCGTCGCTGCCGTTCGGGCAATGGATGTACGAGCAGCGCCTGTGGACGGTGCCCATGGACACCTGGTGGGGCTGGGTGGCGATGTTCTTCTGCACCGAGTTCTTCTACTACTGGATGCACCGCGCCGGTCACCGCATCCGCTGGTACTGGGCCTCGCACCAGGTGCACCACTCGGGCAACCAGTACAACCTGGCGGCGGCGTTCCGCCAGTCCATCACCGGCAAGGTCACGGGCGGTTTCGTGTTTTTCGCGCCGCAGTGCCTCTTCGGTTTTTCGCCAGATGCGGTGCTGATTTCCTACGGTCTGAACCTCGTCTACCAGTTCTGGATCCACACCGACCTGGTGCCCAAGCTGGGCTGGATGGAAGGCGTCTTCAACACGCCGTCGGCGCACCGCGTGCACCACGCCGCCAACGTCGAGTACCTGGACTGCAACTACGGCGGCACGATCATGCTGTTCGACCGGCTCTTCGGCACCTACGTCGGGGAGAAGGACGGCGTGCCCATCCGCTACGGCCTGGTCAAGGCGCAAACCTCGCGCAACGCGCTGTGGGTGTGCCTGGCGGAGTGGGCGGCCATCGGGCGGGACCTGCTGAAGGTGCGCAACCCTTTGCACGCTGTGGGCTACCTGTTCGGGCCGCCAGGCTGGGCGCCGCATGGCCGAGGGCTGACGACGGAAGGCCTGCGCCAGGCCATGACCTCGCTCACGGGGCAGCCGGCGGGCGTGCCGCCTGAGTGGTTGCTGGAGGGCCAGCCCGTGCCGGTGGGCGAGGTGCCTGCCGCGACGGGTGCGCCTGACGCCATGGCCTTCACCCCGGTGGGGCAGGCTCGGCGCGTGTGAGGTCTTCGAGTCGGCCCAACCAGCGCAGCGCCTGCTCGCGGTTGTCTCCGCACATCTCCTCGCTGGGTTGGAGCGAGCCGCACACCGCGGGCCGTTCCGGTTGACCGAACAGGCGGCAGCGCAAGGCGTCGTCCAGATGAGGGCAGGGCACGCCAGCGGGTTTGCCGTGGGGCAAGCCGGGCAGGGGCGATGAGATCGAAGGCGCGATGCAGCAGGCCGCGCAGCCGGGTCGGCAGTCCATGCCGCGCATTGTGGCGCGGCTGGCGCAGAAGAGGGCCCCTGATTGAATGTTGGCGCGATGACAGCGTTGCGTTCAATTTAACGGGGGCAGATGACAGGCCGTGGCATCCCTGGCGACATGAGGGTTTTGACGCGGCGCGACCTGCCCGTGCGGCACACCGCCACAGGAGAGGGCGATCCCGGTAAAATGGAAGGCTGCTCAAAAATGTGGCAATCTGTCCGTTGGCGATGGTGCCGGCGGTGGCCAGCGAGGCTTGCATGCTGTACTCCGAAGAATTTGACGTGATCGTGGTCGGTGGCGGCCACGCGGGCACCGAGGCCGCTTTGGCCGCTGCGCGCATGGGCTGCAAAACGCTGCTGCTGAGCCATAACATCGAGACCCTGGGGCAGATGAGCTGCAACCCGTCCATTGGCGGGATCGGCAAGGGCCACCTGGTCAAGGAGGTCGATGCCTTGGGCGGTGCCATGGCCGAGGCCACGGACGAGGGCGGCATCCAGTTCCGCATCCTCAACGCGAGCAAGGGGCCCGCCGTGCGCGCCACCCGTGCCCAGGCTGATCGCATCCTCTACAAGGCGGCCATCCGCCACCGTCTGGAGAACCAGCCGAACCTGTGGCTGTTCCAGCAGGCCGTTGACGATCTGATGGTGGAGGGCGATGGCGATGGCGCGCGCGTGGTGGGGGCGGTCACGCAGGTGGGCATCCGCTTCCGCGCCCGCACGGTGGTGCTGACAGCCGGCACCTTCCTGGACGGCAAGGTCCACGTCGGCTTGCAGAACCACAGCGCCGGGCGCGCCGGTGACCCGCCGGCCATCACCCTGTCGGCGCGCCTGAAGGAGCTCAAGCTGCCGCAAGGCCGCCTGAAAACCGGCACGCCACCGCGCATCGATGGCCGCAGCATCGACTTCTCCAAACTGACCGAGCAGCCGGGCGACGGCGTGCCGCTCTTGGGCGGCTGGGGCGCGCCGGGTGCGCCCTTGTCTGCGCCCACCGGCCCCGATGTGCCCGTGTTCAGCTTCCTCGGTTCGGCCAGCCAGCACCCGCGCCAGCTGCCGTGCTGGGTCACGCACACCAACCAGCGCACGCACGACATCATCCGCTCGGGGTTCGACCGCAGCCCGATGTTCACCGGCGTCATCGAAGGGGTGGGGCCGCGTTACTGCCCGAGCATCGAGGACAAGGTCAACCGCTTCGCCGACAAGGACTCGCACCAGATTTTCCTGGAGCCCGAGGGCCTGACGACGAACGAGTTCTACCCCAACGGCATCAGCACCTCGCTGCCCTTCGACATCCAGATGGCCGCGCTGAGATCGATGCCAGGCCTGGAGAATGCCTGCATCCTGCGGCCGGGCTACGCCATCGAGTACGACTACTTCGACCCGCGCGAGTTGAAGTCCACCTTCGAGACCCGCGCCATCGGCGGCCTGTTCTTCGCCGGCCAGATCAACGGCACCACGGGTTACGAAGAGGCGGCGGCCCAGGGCCTGTTCGCCGGGGTGAACGCCGCGCTGCAGGCTCAGGGCAAAGAACCCTTCACCCTGCGCCGCGACCAGGCCTACCTGGGTGTGCTGGTCGATGACCTGACGACCCAGGGCGTGACCGAGCCCTACCGCATGTTCACCAGCCGCGCCGAGTTCCGCCTGCAGCTGCGCGAGGACAACGCCGACCTGCGCCTGACCGAAATCGGCCGCCAACTGGGCCTGGTGGGCGATGCCCGGTGGAGCGCCTTCAACCGCAAGCGCGACGCTGTTTCACGTGAAACAGAGCGCTTGCGCACGACCTGGGTGCGCCCCGTGACCTTGCCGCCGGCCGATGCCGAGCGCCTGGTGGGCAAGGCCCTGGAGCGCGAGTACAAGCTGGAAGACCTGCTGCGCCGCCCCGGTGTGGGCTACGACCGGGTGGCCGAAGCGGGCAAGCTGGGCGCCGAGCGCCATGCTGCCTTGCGTGCCGAGGCCGCCAACGGCGTGGTCACGGACGATGCCGCGCTGCCGTTGCCGGTCGTGGACCGCACCTCCCTGCGCGCCGAGCTGGGCGACACCCTGGCCGATGCCGTCATCGAACAGGTGGAGATCAGCGTGAAGTACGCCGGCTACATCGACAAGCAGAACGACGAGGTTGAGCGCGCCGCGAGCTACGAGCACCTGCGCCTGCCCGATGACCTGGACTACACGGCCGTGTCCGCGCTGAGTTTCGAGGCGCGGCAGAAGCTGAGCAAGCACCGGCCCGAGACCCTGGGCCAGGCTTCGCGCATCTCGGGCATCACGCCGGCGGCCATCTCGCTCCTGCTGATCCACCTGAAAAAAGGGCGTTTCAAGGGCTTTGCCCGTGCCGATGCCGTGTCCGACGCTGCCGCCAGCGCGGCGCCCAAGGTGGCCTGATGCTGCTTTGCGCCTGCCCGTCGGTGCAAGCACGCCTTGCCGCGCCCCGAACTTTTGAGCCCCTTCCAGCATGACCCGACCTTCTTTCGGCCGCCTGCCGCCTGCCCGCAAGGCCCCCCGCGCGGCACCCCGTCTTGCCACGCCGGTGGCGCCCCGCACCACGGAGCGGCCCGTTCCATGGGATGAGGCCACCTGGCTGGCGGCCATCCCGCCGGTGCTGGACGCCGTGGGCTTGAGCCTGTCGCCCGAGCAACTGGGCCAGCTGGCCCGCTACATGGGCCTGCTCAGCCACTGGAACGCGACCTACAACCTCACGGCCTTGCGCAGCGCGCCCGACATGCTCAGCCACCACCTGGCCGATTGCCTGGCGGTGCTGCGGCCCTTGATGGCGCAACTGGATGCGGGGGCGAACGTCGCGCCAGGGAAGGGGGGCGCACCGCTCCGGCTGCTGGACGTGGGCAGCGGTGGTGGTCTGCCGGGGGTGGTGCTGGCCATTTGCTGCCCGAACCTGCACATCAGTTGCGTGGACACGGTGGGCAAGAAGGCCGCGTTCATCCGCCAGGTGGCGGCCGAGTTGCGCTTGCCCCATCTGCGCGGGGAACATGCCCGCGTCGAGCAATTGACGGGCCGATACGACCTGATCACCTCCCGCGCCTTCGCGTCGCTGGCCGACTTCGTGGCGCTCACCCGCCAGCAGCTCACGCCCGGTGGCGTCTGGATGGCGATGAAGGGCAAGCTGCCCGACGACGAATTGGCCGCCTTGCCGTCCGATGTGGAGGTGTTTCACGTGGAACACCTGCAGGTGCCGGGCCTGGATGCGGAGCGCTGCCTGATCTGGCTGCGCTTGAAACCTGGGCTGCCAGCCGACTGAGGGCACGGGTCGCCGCACTCAAGCGGCGCTTGGTTCGTGGCGGGATGGCGTCATTTTGTGCGCCGCGTGAGGTGCGCAAGGTGCGTTGTGGTGCGGTGTGGTGCGGTGTTGGGCTCCGTGGCTGTTTGGAGGGACGTGCGGGTCGATAATGGATTCGCACGATTTTCTGGAGATCACCTTGCCAATCCCTGCCAAGCACCTGTGGGTTCAAGCGCATCTGACGCGGGGGCTGCGCGCCGCGGCGTCGACCACTTCGGTGGCCGTGGGTTTTGCCTTGACCCTGGCGGTGGGCGCTGCGTGCGCTGGCACGGTGGCGGGGCAGGGCGATGCACGGTTTGAGCCGCGCCGGCCTGCCCC
Organism: Aquabacterium sp.; assembly: GCA_023266355.1. Lineage (GTDB taxonomy): Bacteria > Pseudomonadota > Gammaproteobacteria > Burkholderiales > Burkholderiaceae_C > Aquabacterium. Next base: position 39,506 of record JAHFQM010000007.1, on the reverse strand, counting down.
TGTGATCGGGCGGGTGGGCAACGATGCCCCGACGGCCGTGGCGCCTCAGGCGGTGTCCACCGCGGTGCAGGTGCCTGCGCCCGCGCACCTGCCTGCCGCGCCGCACGACCTGCTCGCACACGCTGTCGCGTCGCCCGCCGCGCCGGATGGCAAAGACCTCGGTCGGATGGACCGCGCAGCCCGCACGCCCGTGGCCAAGGTCGGCAAAATCGTCGGGGCACGCCAGCAGCCGGCCATGGCGCGGGCGGTACCCCCCAATGTTTCACGTGAAACCGCCTCGGGGGCCCGGTCGAAAGCACCGCGTTCGCGCATCGCCCGACACGAGCGCGACGGGAAAGGCCCGCAGACGCTGGCCCAGCGGCGCGCAGCCAAGGCCCACGGCACCATCGCGGCACAGCATGCCCATGCCAAGGCGGCGCATGCATCGCGTGCCGCAGCCACCGCCCATCAGAAACCAGCGCGGGCGCTTGCCGGCCGGCCAAGCGGGGCTCTCTCTGCGAAGGCCGGGCACCAGGCCAAGGCCGTGGCCAGGGTCAAATCAACGGCAAAACACCAAGCCACCCGCACGGCCACCCACGCCGCCAAGCCTGCCAAGGCCGCCCAGTCGCTGAAGCACACCGCGTCGGTGCGTTCGGCCAAAGCCGCGCCCTCGGGCACGGCCTCCGCCGCTCGCCGCCACGGAGTCTGATGCCCCACCCTCCAGGCGATAATCTCCCCATGCCGCACATCTTCTGCATCGCCAACCAAAAGGGCGGGGTGGGCAAAACCACCACCACCGTCAACCTGGCGGCCGGCCTGGCCCGAGAGGGCCAGCGCGTCCTCATCGTGGACCTCGACCCGCAAGGCAACGCCACCATGGGCTCGGGTGTGGACAAGCGCACCTTGGCGCACAGCGTCTATGACGTGTTGCTGGAAGATGCCAGCATCGCCGAGGCGCGCGTGCGCAGCGACAAGGCCGGCTACGACGTGCTGGGTGCCAACCGCGAACTGGCGGGCGCCGAGGTCGAGCTGGTCAACCTGGAGCGCCGCGACCGCCGCCTGAAAACGGCCATCGAGGCGGCCGCGGCCGACTACGACTTCGTGCTCATCGACTGCCCGCCGTCCCTGAGCCTGCTCACGCTCAACGGCCTGACCTGCGCCCACGGCGTGATCGTGCCCATGCAGTGCGAGTACTTCGCGCTCGAAGGCCTCACCGACTTGGTCAACACCGTCAAGCAGGTGCACGCCAACCTCAACCGCGAACTGCAGCTCATCGGCCTGTTGCGCGTCATGTTCGACCCGCGCATCACCCTGCAGCAGCAGGTCAGCGATCAGCTCAAGTCGCACTTCGGTGACAAGGTCTTTGACACGGTCATCCCGCGCAACGTGCGCCTGGCCGAGGCGCCCAGTTATGGCCTGCCTGGCGTGGTGTTCGATCCGTCTTCCAAGGGCGCGCAGGCGTTCGTGGCCTTCGCCCAGGAGCTGGTGCGGCGCGTGGCGCCCAGCCTGGGCGCTGCGGCTTGACCCTGCCCGAGCCCCTCTGAGAAAACCGCCGGAAAGCGCGGACAATCACGCCCATGGCGACCAAGAAATCCAAAGGCCTCGGCATGGGCCTGGAGGCCCTGCTGGGCCCCAAAGTCAGCGACACCCCCCCAGCGAACGCAGGTACCGACGGCGCACCCTCGGTGCTGCGCCTCGACCGCATGCAGCCGGGCAAGTACCAGCCGCGCACGCGCATGGACGAGGGCTCCTTGTACGAGCTGGCCGAGAGCATCAAGTCCCAGGGCATCATGCAGCCCATCCTGGTGCGCCCGGTGGGCGACCCGGCCGAGGGCCGCTACGAGATCATTGCCGGCGAGCGCCGCTCCCGCGCGGCCAAGCTGGCGGGCCTCACCGAGGTGCCGGTGCTGGTCAAGGACGTGCCCGACGAGGCCGCCGCGGCCATGGCCCTCATCGAGAACATCCAGCGCGAGGACCTCAACCCGCTGGAAGAAGCGCAAGGCCTGCAGCGCCTGACCGCCGAGTTCGGCCTGACGCACGAGCAAGCCGCACAAGCCGTGGGCCGTTCGCGCAGCGCCGCTTCGAACCTGCTGCGCCTGCTCAACCTGGCCGAGCCCGTGCAGGGCATGCTGATGGCCGGTGACATCGACATGGGCCACGCCCGCGCGCTGTTGCCGCTGGACAAGGCCGTGCAGATCACGACGGCCAACGAGGTGGCGGCCAAAAAGCTCAATGTGCGCGAGACCGAAAAGCTCGTCGCCAGGGTGCAGGGCGTGGGCCGCCAGGCACCGCTGCTGCGCGTCAAGGGCGAGAAATCGCGCGACGTGCTGCGCCTGGAGGAGCAGCTCTCCGACTTGCTCACCGCGCAAGTGGGCATTCACATCAAGCGCAAGACCAAGCGCGGCGAGCAGGGTGAGGTCACCATCCAGTTTGGCAGCCTCGACGAGCTCAATGGCCTGATCGACAAGCTGCGCGGCGGCCCCGAGGCCTGAGGCTGCGGCCCATGCCCTCCCGCCTGCTGACCTGGCCCCTGCCGGCCGCGGCCACCTGGGCATTGGCCTGGGCGCTGGCCTTGGGCCTGCGGGCGGTGGACGCGCCTGCATGGGCCGCGCTGGGCCTGCCGACCGCCCTGGGCGCCCTGGCGGCCTTGCTGCCCTGGGTGGCCACCACGGCCTGGCGCCGGGTCTTCGTGGCCGGGGGCTTCCCGCTGAGCGTGTTGGCGCAATCTGTCCAGAGCGGGCTGCCGGGGCAGGGCGGGGGCTTCGGCGCAGGCATGCCGTCCTGGCTCTGGCTGGCCCCGCTGGCCTTGCTGCTGCTGGCCTACCCCCGCCGCGCCTGGCGCGATGCACCGGTTTTCCCCACGCCGCGCGGGGCCCTGGACGCGCTGCCTGCCCACATCCACCTGCCCGATGGCGCCCGTGTGCTGGACGCCGGCTGCGGCATGGGCGACGGCCTCATGGCTTTGCATGCAGCCCTGCACCCAACCTGGCCCCAGGCGCGGTTGGAAGGGGTGGAGTGGAGCGCCCTGTGGCGCGGGGTGTCGGCCTGGCGCTGCCCCTGGGCCCGGGTGCGCCGCGGTGACATGTGGGCCGACGACTGGGCGGCGTTCGACCTCGTCTACCTGTTCCAGCGCCCCGAGACCATGCCCCGCGCCATGGCCAAGGCCGCGCAGGAGATGCGCCCGGGCAGCTGGCTCGTCAGCCTGGAGTTCGAAGCCATCGGCTGGTCACCGCACGCCCGCATCGACCTGGCCGGCGGGCGCCCTGTGTGGGTCTACCGCCTGGGTGCGCCGTCTGCCAATGCAGGTGCCGATGCCGATGCCGGTTCAGCGCCCGGCCTGGCGCCCCTCCCACGCCCCAGCCGCCGCTGAACAGGCCCGCGCCAACCCTTCGGCGCACGCCCGGCCGGGCCCCGCACTACACTCTCGCGTTCCACTCAGACTGCCCAAGCCGATGTCCGCACCGCCCACCGCCCCCGCCGCGCCGTTCACGCAGGAGGACTACCGCGCCGCCCTGGGCCAGTTCACCACCGGGGTGACCATCGTCACGGCGCGTGCGGCCGACGGCCGTTTGCTGGGCCTGACGGCCAACTCCTTCAACTCGGTGTCGCTGTCGCCGCCACTGGTGCTCTGGAGCCTGTCCAGCCAGTCCAGCTCCATGCCGGGCTTCCAGGCGGCCACGCACTACGCCATCAACGTGTTGGCGGCCGACCAGCGCCTGCTGGCCGAGCGCTTCTCACGCAAGGGCATCGACCGCTTCGACGGCGTGGCCTGGCGCGCGGGCCTCACCGGGGCCCCGGTCATCGACGGTGCCGTGGCGGTGTTCGAGTGCCGCAACCGCAGCCAGCACGCCGAGGGCGACCACATCATTTTCGTGGGCGAGGTGGCGCACTGCAGCCGCCGTGTGGGCGCCACGCCCCTGGTCTACCACGGCGGGCGCTTCTTCTCCGATTTGCCGATCTGATCGACCGGGACCGGCGGCACGTGGCCGCCGCCGCGAGAACTCAGAGCTCGTCACCCCGTGCGCAGCGGTCCAGCAGGGCCAGCAGCCGGCCCACGTCCAGCGGCTTGGTGAGGTATTCGGCGAAACCGCGCTGGCGCGCCTCGCTGATCTGGTCGGGCATGACATCGGCCGACAGCGCCACCCGCGGGATGGCCGCCGTGTGGGCATGCAGGGCCAGGGCGTCGGACACGTCCAGGCCGTTCATGTCGCCCAGGTGCATGTCCAGCAGCAAGAGGTCGGGCGGCTGCGACAGGGCCATGGCGATGGCTTCCTGCCCGCAGGTGGCCACGTCCAGGTGCCACTGCGGGCGCATGCGCATGACCTGGCGCAGCAACTCCACATTGACCACATTGTCTTCGGCGTAGAGCACCGTCAGCCCGTCGGCCATGCCGTCGTCCAGCATGCCGAAACCCGTGCGCGGGCGGGTGGCCTGGTCCAGGGCCTCGGTCGGTGCGGCGGCGCGAGGCAGCCAGACGCGGAAGTGCGTGCCCGCGCCCTGGCGGCTGCTGACCTCGATGCGGCCGTGCATGAGCTCCACCAGGCGCTTGACGATGACCAGCCCGATGCCGGTGCCCTCGATGCTGGTGCGCTCCGCCCCCAGGCGGTTGAAGGGCTCGAAGAGGTGGGCCAGCTGTCCCTCGGTCATGCCGCGGCCCGAGTCGCTGACGGTGATGATCACCTCGCGGTCCAGGCCCATGGCCTCGACCATGACACGGCCACCCTGCTGGTTGTATTTGATGCCGTTGGAGAGCAGGTTGACCAGGATCTGGCGCAGGCGCACCGCGTCGCCGTGCACGAACAGGTCGGGCTCAGGGGGCGTGCACACCAGGCGCAGGCCGGCATCGCTGGCCTGGTTGCTCACCATGGCCACGGCGGCGTCGAGCACATCGGACAGGGGCAGGGGCTCGATGGCCATGGGCAGGCTGCCGGCCTCGATGCGGGAGAGGTCCAGCACGTCGGTGAGCATGGCCAGCAGGTGGGCGCCGGCGCGCTCGATGTGGTCCACCTTGCCGCGCTGGTCGGGGTGCAGGGGGTGGCGCGGGTCCACGCGCAGCAGTTGCGCGAAGCCCAGCATGGCGTTGAGCGGGGTGCGCAACTCGTGGCTCATGCGCGAGAGGAATTCCGTCTTGGCCTTGCTGGCGCGCTCGGCAGCGCGCGCGGAGTTCATCGCGTCCTGCATCTGCTGGCGCGCGGTGATGTCTTCCACCACGGCGATGAACTGCACCGGCTCGCCCTGTGCGTCACGCAGCAAGGCCACGTTCAGCGAGGCCCACACCACCTGCCCGTCGGGGCGGACGTAGCGCTTCTCGGTCACATAGCCCGATGTGCGGCCGTGGACCGCCGCTTCCATGTGGGCGCGCGAGGCCGAGACATCGTCCGGATGGGTGATGTCCTGCACGTGCAGGCCCACCAGGTCGGCGCGGCGGCGCCCGACGATGTCGGCAAAGCGTGGGTTGGCCTCCAGGATGCGGCCGCGCAGGGACACCCGCACCATCCCGATGCCAGCGGCCTCGAAAATCAGCTGGTAGGGGGCCGCCACCGCATCGCGGTCTGGGGCGGGGGCATGGGGGAAGGGGTCGGGCACACCCGATGGCCCCGGGACTCCTGAGGACAAGCTCGACATGGCACTGCTAGGACAGTCACCACCCACGGTCCCGGTCTTGCACAAGCCTGGGCCCCGCCTCCACGGCATCGACCGGGGGGTGGTGAGCCCCGGTCAACCGTCTTCTGAATGTTGTGTTGAGCACCGCGTTGAACGCGACGCGCTGGCGGGGAGCATAACGCGAGCGGCGTGGATGCACCAGCATCCTTGTGGGTGGTTTCAGATGATGCTTGCTGCATCACTTTGCCGCAGGGGCGCGGCGTGGGCCGGCGCGGATGCGGGCAGGAGCTTTGGCTCAGCCGTCGGTTCTGGGGCTGGCTCGACGGCCGTGCGGTTGCGGCCCGCGGCTTTGGCGGCGTACAGGGCCCGGTCGGCGCGTTCGATGCAGGCGTCCAGGGGCTCGGCGCAGTCGTAGGCGGTCAGCCCGGCCGAGAAGGTGGTGCGCAGCTCGGGTACCGCCGCGGACATCGTGGCGCCGGCCACCATGTCGCGCACACGCTCCAGGCCGACGTTGGCCTGCTCGGTGGTGGTGTCGTTGAGCAGCATCAGGAACTCTTCGCCGCCCCAGCGGGCGAGCACATCGGTGTCGCGCAGGGCTTGCTGCGCGATCTGGGCGAAGTGGCGCAGCACGTCGTCGCCCACGCCGTGGCCGTGGGTGTCGTTGACGCGCTTGAAGTGGTCGAGGTCGATCAGGGCCAGGCAGAAGCGGTGGTGGCCGGTGCGCTCCAGGCGCTTGCGGTGCTGGTGCAGCACGTCCATCATGTGGCGCCGGTTGACGAGGCCGGTGAGCTCGTCGCGCGTGGCGAGGATCTGGATGCGCACCAGCGCCTGGCCGAGTTCGTCCTTCTGGCTTTGCAGCCGGGCGCGCAGGCTGCTGAGCTGGGCGGCCAGCGAGGAGATGGTCGGCACGATGGCCGCCGTCAGCAGGAAGTGCACGATCTCCAGCTTGAAGGGGTAGTTGACCGGGTCGCGCGCCATCATCACGCCCTGGGCCACGCCCATGGCCACCACGGTGTAGCCGGCGGCGATGCGGGCGCCGCGCGGCTGCAGGTTGAAGACACCGAACACGAGCACCAGCACCAGCAGCATCATGGTCGAGCCATGCACCGGCCCTGTGACGGAGTAGGCCCCGATGATGATGGTCAGGGCCGCCAGGATCTGGGGCAGGGTGAGGGCCGGGTCGGCGAAGCGCTGGTTGAGGCCCGAGCGCAGCACGGCGTACCACAGCAGGCAGTTCGCGACGATGGCGCCCGACAGCCAGATGGCGTCTTGCGCCTTCATGAAGCCCATCCACACGGCATAGGCCTGCAGGCCGCAGCACGCCAGGAACACGTTGGCGGCCAGCAGCGAGCGCTGGATGCGCAGGCGCTGCTTCGGGTCAGCGCTCAGCAGCCAGTCGGAGAGCGAAGATGTCGCGGATGTCTGCATGGACTTTTCACCACCTTGCTTGGGGCATCGGCGTCATTGCCATTGAACTGTAGGCAGGCCGTGAAAGGCAAGGGGGCTTGCGCCGACACATTCAAATGATTTGAAGCTTGGCGTGAATCTCACTCAACCTGCTTGAATGGGTGGGTCCTTACGCTGACGATGGTGATGCACAGCCCCTGGAGGTGACTTCCATGACAACCCCGTCCCAACCTGATTTGAACCCCGCTCCGGTGCGCTACACCGCGGTGGCCATGCTGCTGCACTGGGTGCTGGCCGTGGCCATCCTCACCGCGTTCTCGGTGGGCCTGTACGTCGAGGACCTGCCGTTCTCGCCCAACAAGCTCAAGCTCATCAACTGGCACAAGTGGGCCGGGGTGACGATCCTGGCGCTGTCGCTGCTGCGCCTGGTCTGGCGCCTGACGCACCGCCCGCCCGCCTTGCCGGCCCGCATCGAACAGGCCATGCCCAGCTGGCAGCGCGTGGCCCACCACGGCACCCACCACCTGATGTACCTGCTGTTCTTCGCCGTGCCGCTGCTGGGCTGGGCCTACAGCTCGGCCAAGGGCTACCCCATCGTGTGGTTCGGCGTGCTGCCGCTGCCCGACTTCGTGTCGCCCAACCCGGCCTTGGCCGATGCGCTCAAGCCCCTGCACGCCCTGGCGGCCTGGGGCCTGATCGGCTTGGTCGGCCTGCACGTGGCGGCGGCGCTCAAGCACCAGTTCATCGACCGCGATGGCCTGCTGGACCGCATGCGTCCGGGACGCTGAGTCCTCCCGACACCTCCCCACCCCATCCTGCCTGCCAAGGAGTTTTCCATGATCTCTCGCCGTTCCATGACCGTGGCGCTGACCGCCCTGGCCACGCTGGCCGCTGGGTCGGCCCTGGCCCAGCCCGCCGCATCCGCTCCCCAAACCCTGGTGCCCGCCAAGAGCGAGGTCACTTTCGTGGCCAAGCAGCTGGGCGTGCCCCTGCAGGGCCGCTTCAAGGCCTTCCAGGCGCAGTCGGCCTTCGACCCCAAGGCCCCGGCCACCAGCAAGATCGCGTTCAGCCTGGACCTGGGCAGCGTGGCGCTGAACGCCGATGCCGACCGCGAGCTGTCCAAGCCCGAGTGGTTCGGCACCGCCAAGTTCCCCAAGGCCACCTTCCAGTCCAGCGCCATCAAGGCCTTGGGCGGCGGCAAATTCGAAGTGGCCGGCAAGCTCACGCTCAAGGGCCAGGCGCACGACCTGGTCGTGCCGGTGCAGGTCAGCCAGGCCCAGGGCCTGAGCACGGCCACCGGCAGCTTCGTGCTCAAACGCCTGGACTTCAAAGTGGGCGAGGGCGATTGGGCCGACGCGTCCATCGTTGCCAACGACGTCCAGGTCAGCTTCAAGCTCGTGCTGCAGGGCGTGCCTGCGCTCTGAGCATCGCCTTCATCCTTCCCTTTTTTCCCGACCCATCCCTTCACTGGAGATTCCCATGACCCGCACCCTGATCGCTTCCGCCCTGTTGGCCTCCCTGGTCGCCACCGCCGCCCACGCTGCCCCGGCCACCTACGCCATCGACCCGACCCACACCTTCGTGACCTTCGAAGCCAAGCACTTCGGCACCTCGACCAACCGCGGCCGCTTCGACAAGAAGTCGGGCACCGTGACGCTGGACACCGCCGCCAAGACCGGCCAGGTGGACATCACCCTCGAAACCGGTTCGATCAACACCGGCACCGAAGCCTTCAACAACCACCTCAAGAGCAAAGACTTCTTCAACGCCGAAGCCTTCCCCCAGGCCACGTTCAAGAGCAGCAAGGTCGTGTTCGAGGGTGAGAAGGTCGTGGCCATCGTGGGCGACCTGACCCTGCTGGGCAAGACCCAGACCGTGACCCTGAAGGCCAACAGCTATGGCTGCTACGACAACCCCATGCTCAAGCGCCAAGTTTGCGGCGGCGACTTCGAGACCACCATCCAGCGCGGTGAGTTCGGCATGGGCTACGGCCTGCCCTTCATCCCCAACGACATCAAGCTGGTGATCCAGGTCGAAGCCGTCAAGCAGTGATGTTTGTGTGATGCCTGCCGGCGGCTGGGCTCAGTGGGTGTGACCCGCTGACAAGTCGCCGGTGTGGCTGCTTTGGCCACTGTGGCCGACCGCGCTGACGTGATCGGCCAGATGGCGCTGCAGCACCGCCAGCAGCTCATCGGCCCGGAAGGGCTTGGCCAGGTGGTCGTCCATGCCGGCGGCCAGGCACTGTGCGCAGTCGCTGCTCAGGGCGTTGGCCGTGAGCGCGACCACCGGGATGGGCAGCACACCGTGCTCGTTTTCCCAGCGGCGCAACAGGCGGCTGGCCTCCATGCCGCCCATCTCGGGCATCTGAAGGTCCATCAGCACCAGCTGGAAGGGCCGGCTGTCGTGCGTCAGCAGGGCCAGGGCCTCGCGGCCGTTGTCGGCGCGGGTCACGCTCAGGCCGTGGCGGCGCAGCATGGCGTCTGCCACCAGGGCGTTCACGGGGTTGTCTTCCACGAGCAGCACGTGGGCCTTGAAATGCACCAGCCCGCCCGGTGAGGGCTCGCTGCGCAGCTCGCCCACGGCCGGCCCAGGCGCCGGGATGTCGGGCAGGGGCACCGTGATGGTGAACACCGAACCGCGCCCCCACTCGCTCACGCAGACCACGTCGCCGCCCATGGCCCGCGCGATTTCGCGGGTGATGGTCAGGCCCAGGCCTGTGCCCTTGTGGCGGCGCACGAAGCTGCCGTCCGCCTGGTGGAAGGCGTCGAAGATCAGGGGCAGTTGTTCGGGCGGGATGCCCACGCCGCTGTCCTGGATGGTGAAGCGCAGCGTGCCTTCGCCCTGGCTTTCCGCTTTGTCGCGCGCCACCACCATCCGTACCTCGCCCATGTCGGTGAACTTGATGGCGTTGCCCAGCAGGTTGTGCAGCATCTGGCGGATGCGGGAGGCATCGCCTTGCACCCAGCAGGGCTGCGGCAGGCGCACATCGGTCAGCAGGCGCAGGCCCTTGTCGGCCGCGTTGACGCGCAGCAGGCCCAGCACATCGTCGATGAGGGCGCGCAGTTCGAAGGGGGCGTGCTCGATGTGCAGCTTGCCGGCCTCGATGCGGGAGAAGTCCAGCACGTCGTTGATGATGTGCAGCAGGTGCTCGCCGGCCCGCTCGATGAGCTCAACCTGGTGGCGGCTTTCGGCCAGCACGCCCGGGCGCGCGGGCAGGCGTTCCAGCGTGAGGCGCGCCAGGCCCAGGATGCCGTGCAGCGGTGTGCGCATCTCGTGGCTCATGGTGGCCAGGAACTGGTCTTTGATGGCGCTGTGCCGTTGCGCCATCACCAGCGCCGCCGTGCGCTCGCGGGCGATGCGGTCGGTGGTGAAGCGCAGCCACAGCAGCTCGGTGATGCGGCGTTCGGCGCGGCGGCTTTCGAACAGCAGCAGGGCCAGCAGCGACAGCAGGCCTGCGCCGCCAAAGAGGCCGTAGGTGTCCTGGCGCGCCAGCAGGGCCAGGCCGGCCGGCACCAGCATGGGCAGGTTGATGGCCAGGTTGGGGCGGAAGTGCGCCTGCAGCGTGAAGGTGCACACGGCGCAGGCGCCCACCAGGGTGGCGCCCATGACGGCGCTGGTGACCATGTCGCGCACCGGCATCATCACGCCGGCCAGGCCCCAGCAGGCGCCATGCAGCGCGCAGGTCAGGGTGAGCTTGTGCAGCCAGCGCGGGTCGTCGCGCTCGGTGCCGCGGGCCGTGGCGTGTTGACCGGCACGGCGGTAGGCCTGCCACTGGAGCAGCCGCACCACCGAGGCCAGCACGCACAGCGAGGCCCAGGCGATGGCCCAGGTGCGGCCGATCTGGTCGGCCACGGCGATGGCCAGGCCGATGGCGACCAGGGCACTGACCACCGACACCGGCACGGTGGGCGCGAACAGCATGCGGATGCGCTCGGCCCGGATCAGCCGGGTGAGTTCGGGGTCGTGAGATGGGGCGGCGTCGTGGCCGTGCAGGGGCGGCGCGAACGCGGGAAAGCCAGACGGCATGCGGTCCTTTGGTCGGGGCGGCCGCGCTGGCGGGTGGGCAGGGGCGTGCGCGGTGAGCCGCCGGAAGGCAGGTGCTTCAGGCCGCAGACCGGCGCGCCTGTGCGCCCGTCACAGGGACATCCTCTCGGTTTGATCGTTGCAGCCGATGCTGCAGCGATTGGCGCCAGGTGTCAATCGGGCGGACACTGGGCCGCCGGCCTCAACCCTCGGACTGGGGGATGTTCAGGCGCTCGCAGACCCGCATGGTGGCCAGCTGGAAGGCCTGGAAGTGCAAGCCGACCTGGTGGGCAACCGGCTCCAGCTCGGCCCAGACGGCCTGCGGGTCGGTGTTGCCCAGCGGGTTGAGCAGCAGCTTGTCCACGGCGGCGCCGATGGTCAGCAGCTTTTGCACGGCGGGGCGTTCCTGCGTCCACTGGCTGGCGCTGTTGGGGCGCGCGCGCACGCTGTCGCTGACCTCGCGCGACAGCCCCCAGGACTGGCACAGGGCCGCGCCCAGGGCCGAGTGGCTGACGCCGAAGGCCTCGATCTCGGCGGCGCACAGCAAGGCCTCGTCGGAGCCATCGGTGTCCAGCGCCGCGTAGCGCTGGCGGTCGTAGGCGAAGAGCACGGCGCGGCCGCTTTCGGCGAACAGGCCGGCGGTGTGCGACAGCCACGGGTCCACGTCGAGCTGGCGCGCGATGCGGCCCATGGCCAGGCCGCGGATGCCGGCGCGGTCCCAGATGTTTTGCAGCAGCGGGCTGGGCGGGAAGGCGCCGCGCAGGCCGATCTCGTAGGTCAGGCCGGCGACTTGCGCCATGCCCAGGTAGCGGATGCCCTCGTGCACGGTTTCCACGCGCTTGAGCAGGCCGAACAGGGCGGAGTTGACGGTGCGCACCACGGCCGAGGACAGGGCCATGTCGGTTTCGATGAGCGAGGCGAGCTGGTCGGTCGAGCAGTTCTCGTCGGCCATCAACAACGACAGCTTGACCAGGGTGCTCGGGCAGGCCGGCAGGTCGATGTTCAGGTTGCGAAGTTGGGGCGCGATGCTCATGGCGAAGTCCTTGGGAAACCTGACCAGTCTAGGCCGTTGGCATCGCCCAAAAGCATGGAACTGCACCCGGCAAGGCCACTTTTACGTGGCTTATGGCACGCATCTCCCGGCATGCCGGCGGAAAAGCTCAGCGAGGGATGAAACGGCGACGCACCGGCCCGCCCGCGCCCGGACGCTCCACGCCCTGGGCCTTGCGGAACTCGCTGGGGGGCACGCCGCGCCAGCGCCGGAAGGCTTCGATGAAGGTGGTGACGTCGGCATAGCCCAGGCGCTCGGCGATTTCGCTGTGCGTGAGCGTGGCGCGGGTCATCAGCTCCTCGGCGAGGGTGGAGCGCACTTCTTCGAGCAACGCGCGGAAGGAGGCGCCCTCGGCCGTGAGGTGGCGGCGCAGGGTGCGGGACGTCATGCCCATCTCGGCGGAGATTTCCTCCATGTCGGGGATGTGGCCGGGCGTGCGCATCAGGCGGTCGCGCACCTGGGCGGCCACGCCGGTGCGGGCGCCGCGCTCGTCCACCAGGCGCTTGCACATCTGCTCGCACAAGGCGGCGGTGTGGGGGTCGGCCTGGGGCAGGGGCTCGTGCATGAGCGCGGCGGCGAACAGGCTGCGGTCTTGCGCCTGCTTGAACAGCGGGCGCACGCCGAAGAGTTCGGTGTAGGCCGCGACGACCTCGGGCGCGGGCTCGGGGCGGCGCATCAGGATGGCCCGGTAGGCCAGCGGGCGCCCGAGGATTTCGCGCTGCAGCGTGACCACGGCGGCGCGGTCGCGGTCCATGATGAACTGGCTCACCTCGGCCGGCAGGTGGTCGGAGTGGTAAGTCACCATGATCTGGTCACCGACCTGCTCGACCTCGTTGGTGGTCAGCGAGAAGGTCTGGTTGAGCATGCGCGAGGCCATGCTGATGCCCATGCCCAGGGTCGGGCTGGCCATGACGGCGTAGCCCCACAGGCCGTAGGTGGTGACGTGGTAGCGGCAGCCTGCCTCCAGCCCCAAGGTCGGGTGCTGCGGCAGCAGGTTCACCAGGTTGCGGATGAGCTGGATTTCCTGCTGCGCGTCGATCTGGCCCCGCGGGTCTTCGGTCTGGGCCTGGCTGAGGCCGGTGTGGCGCAAGACATCGGCCAGGGGCAGGCCGTGGTCCTGGCCCAGCTGGCACAGGACGCGCACGGTGGCCATGCCGCGGCGGAAATCCCAGAGCTGCCTGGGCACGGTTTTCAAGCTCATCGCTGATCTGATGTCGGGTGCGTGATATTTGTCAATTCCATTATGTCTGACCGCACAATGTGCCGCTGAGCGCGTGTCCGATGATCCCTGTTCCCACGGAGCCTCCGGCACGGTATCTTCGGGTGCTTGGCTGGGCCCTTTTCCACAACCTGTCCGGTGCGGCCCCAGCGGCACCCCAAGCCCCCTCCATGCGGCACCTCCCCCCCCGAACCTCCTCGCTCGCCATGGCGACGTCCCCTGTCACGCGGGAGGCCAGTGGGCCCGGTGACGCCGCAGGCGTTCCTGAGGCCCAGGAGGCGGCCTTGCTGGACGTCATCGTGCAGCTGGTGCGGCAGGCCACCCAGGTCGATGTGTCGCACTACAAGGACAGCACCTTCCGCCGACAGTTGCAGCGGCGCATGCTGGAGTTGGGCGTGCCCGACCTCGATGCCTATGTCGCCCACCTGCAGCAAGATGCCGCCGAGTTGCAGCGCCTGCAGCGCAGCCTGCTGATTTCGGTGACGCGGTTTTTCCGCGACCCGGAGGTGTTCGTGCGCTTGGCCGAGGCCCTGGCCGAGATCGTGTCCGTGCGCCCCGATGCCGAAGGCCTGCGCCTGTGGGTGCCGGGTTGCGCCACCGGCGAGGAGGCCTACACCCTGGCCGTGCTGGTGGCCGAGGCGCTGGGCGACCGGCTGCCGCGCTGCCCCGTGCGCCTGTTCGCCACCGACATCAGCGCCGACGCCATCGCCCAGGCCCGCCGCGCCGTTTATCCGCATGCCGCCCTGGAAGGCGTGCCGCCCGAGCTGGTGGCGCGCCATTTCGTGGTCGATCAGGACGGTGTGCGACCGGCCCGCCACATCCGCGACCTGTGCGTGTTCGCCCAGCACGACCTGCTGTCGCAGCCGCCCTTCGTCAACCTGGACGTGCTGAGCTGCCGCAATGTGCTGATCTATTTCGAGGGCTTGGCGCAGGTGGACATCCTCTCGCGCTTCCACCACGCCTTGCGCCCGCAGGCCTGCCTGCTGTTGGGGCAGTCGGAGTCGGTCGGGGCGCTGAGCGAGCTCTTCCAGCCCATCGATGGCCACGTCAAGCTGTTCCGCCGGCGCACGGTGCCATCGCCCCGTTTGCTGGAGCTGTCGATGGGGTGGCGGCGCATCGGCACGTCGGCCGCGTCACAGAAGGCGCGGCCCGAGCCCGCCGAGGCGCTGCTGGCCAGCGAGTTGCGTTTTCACCGGCACCTGCTGCAACGCCATGCCCTGCCCAGCGTGCTGGTGGATGCGCAAGGGCTGGTCCAGCACCTGTGGGGCGATGTGGACCGCTTCCTCAAGCTGGAAGGCGGCAAGGCGGACTTCTCCCTGGCCGGGCTGTGCGTGCCGGCCTTGCGTGCCGAGGTCCGCACCTTGCTGCACCTGGCCACCACGGCGGCGCCTTCGGAGCTGGTCAGCTTGCCGGTGACCTTGCCCGTGCCAGATGGCGCTGAAGCGGCCGAAGCCGTGCGCCTGCACGCCCAGGCCCTGTGCAGCGCCGTGGGCGAGGTGCAGGGCGTGGTGATGAGCTTCGAGGTGCAGGTGGTGGCGCCGCCAGGGGTGCGTTTCGCGCCCCTGCCGCTGGCGGACGAGGGCCTGTGGGACGGTGCGGGTGGCGCCCCGGACCCGCAAGCCGACACCGCCGAACGGCACCGCTTGCGCGACGAGCTCGCCGTGGCCCGCGAGCACCTGCACGCCATGGTCCAGCAGCTGGAGCGCGCCAACGACGACCGCCAGTCCCTGCACGAAGAGCTGCAGGCCTCGTCGGAAGAGCTGCAATCGTCCAACGAGGAGCTGCAGGCCTCCAACGAAGAGCTGACCACGCTCAACGAGCAGCTGCTGGCCAAGTCCGAAGAGCTCACCGGCCTCAACGACACGCTGCTGAGCATCGAAAGCTCCATGCAGGTGGCCCTGGTGGTGGTGGACGCCCACCAGCGCGTGCGCCGTTTCAACCCGCTGGCCGTGCGCATCTTCGGCCTGCTGGACCACGATGTGGGCCGCGCGCTGGCCTCGGTGCCTTGCAGCCTGCCGCTGACCGGCCTGTCCGAGCAGATCGCCCAGGTGCTGGCCACGGGCGAAGCGCTGGTCTCGCGCATCGACCAGGACGAGCGCCACTACCTGATGCAGCTGTCGCCGCTGCGCGATGCCGATGGCCTGCTGCACGGTGCCATCCTCAGCTTCACCGACGTGGCCGAGCTGCGCCATGCCGAGGTCGAGCGCTCTCGCCTGGCGGCCATCGTCACCAGTTCGGAAGATGCCATCGTGGGCAAGACGCTGGACGGCGTCATCACCAGCTGGAACCCGGCGGCCGAGCGCCTGTTCGGTCACAGCGCGGCCCAGGCCATCGGCCGGCCCATGCTGATGGTCTTCCCGCCCGAGCTGCACAACGAAGAGAGCATGTTGCTGGCACGCATCGCCCGGGGCGAGACGGTGTCTTCCTTCGACACCGTGCGCATGCACCGCGATGGCCGGCGCCTGCCCGTGTCGGTGACGCTGTCGCCCATCCGCGATGGGCAGGGGCAGATCGTCGGCATCTCCAAGATCGCCCGCGACATCAGCGAGCGCATCGCCATCGAAGAAGCCCGCCGCGCCGACCACGCCCGGCTGGCCTCGCTGGTGGCCGAGCGCACCCGCGAGCTGGCCGACAAGGAGCGCCACCTGCAGTCCATCCTCGACGGCATGCCCGGCATGGTGGCCTACTGGGAGGCGACGCCCGATGCCTTGCGCCTGCGCTTTGCCAACCGGGTGCACCGCGAGACCTTGGGGCACAGCGACCGCAGCGATGGCGAGCTGACCATGGGTGATCTGCTCAGCGACGAGCTCTACGGGCAGATCGCACCGCACGTGCAACAGGCCTTGCGTGGCGAGGCCTGCGCCTTCGAGTGCTCGCCGCTGCCGGCGCAGGACGGGGGCGCGCCGCCGGTGTGGCAAGTGAGCTTCGTGCCCGATGTGCACAGCGGTGGGGTCAAGGGCTTCATCGTGATGGGCTTCGACGTGTCCTCGCTCAAGCGCGCCGAGGTCGCCGCCGAGGCCGCCAACCGCGCCAAGAGCGAGTTCCTCGCCAACATGAGCCACGAGATCCGCACGCCGCTCAACGCCGTGCTGGGCCTGGCGCAACTGGCGCAGCGCCAGCACGAGGGCGAGCCGGTGGCGGGCACCTTCGGCCACATCGTGCAGGCGGGCCAGCACCTGCTGGGCGTCATCAACGACATCCTGGATTTCTCCAAGATCGAAGCCGGCAAGCTGGAGCTGCAAGTCGGCCGGGTGGACATCACCGAGCTGATCGACCAGGCCGTGACCATGGTCTCGCAGCAGGCCAAGGCCAAGGGGCTGTCGCTGCGCATCTCGCGCGACCCGCAGCTGGCCGATGCCTATGTGGGCGACCCGGTGCGCATGGCGCAGCTGCTCATCAACCTGCTGACCAACGCGGTGAAGTTCACCGACCTGGGCCGGGTGGAGCTGGTGCTGAGTGTCACGCCGGCGACGGTGCAGTGGCCCGATGGCGGCATGGCCCTGGTCGTCAGCGACACCGGCAGCGGCATGAGCCCGGCCGTGCTGCAGCGCCTGTTCAAGCCCTTTGAGCAGGGCGACAACAGCAGCACCCGTCGCGTGGGCGGCACGGGCCTGGGCCTGTCCATCTGCAAGCGCCTGGTGGACCTGATGCACGGCAGCATCGGCGTCAGCAGCAACGTGGGGCAGGGCTCGCGCTTTGAGGTTTGCTTGCCGCTGCGGCCCTTGCTCACCCAGGTGGCCGGTTGCGAGCCGGGGGGGGCGGCACCGGCCACGCCTGCCGAGGCGAGCCGGGCACCCGGTGCGGCGCGCCAGCCCCGCCTGCAGGGCCTGCGCGTGCTGGTGGCCGAAGACCACCCCATCAACCAGATGGTGCTGGGCCAGTTGCTCGACCTCGAAGGCGCCCAGGCGACCATGGTGGACAACGGCCTGCAGGCCGTGTGTGCGCTGGAGGACGGTGGCCCCGAGGCCTTCGATGCCGTGCTGTGCGACGTCGAAATGCCGGTGATGGACGGCTACGAAGCGACGCGGCGCATGCGCGCCATGGCGCCCGCCTTGCCCATCATCGGCTTGACGGCCCATGCCTTCGAGGACGCGCGCCAGCGTGGCGAGGCGGCCGGCATGAGCGGCTACCTCACCAAGCCCTACATGATCGACGAGCTGGTGCAGTGCCTGGCCCGGCTGAAGCCGCAGGCTGCGTCCACCGACCCATGCGTGCCCGAGGCCCCCGTGCCCTTGCCGCGCCTGGACGAAGCCGCGCTGCAAGCCCATTACCGCGCGGTGCCCGGCTTCGTGCCGCGCCTGCTGGAGATGGTGCACACCCATTGCCAGGACGAGCCCGCCTTGTTGCGCCAGGCGGTGCAGCGTGGCGATGCCGAAGCCCTGCGCCAGCTGGCCCACGGCGTGGTGGGCATGGCCGCCAACGTGCTGCTGCCCGACTTGCGCGAGGCGGCCCAGCGCGTGCAGGCCAGCGCGGAGCGCGGTCAGCTGGACGCGGGCACCCGCCAGGCCGTCGAGGCCCTGTGCGAGATGCTGGGCGCCTTGGCCGACAGCCTGGCACCGGCCAGCGCCGAGGTCTCGGTGGGCTGATCAGCCGCCGCTGTCCTTGCGCCGCGCCCGCGGGTGGGCGGCGTCATAGACCTTGGCCAGGTGCTGGAAGTCCAGCCGGGTGTAGACCTGCGTGGTGCTGATGTGGGCGTGGCCCAGCAGCTCCTGCACGGCGCGCAGGTCACCGCTGGACTGCAGCAGGTGGCTGGCGAAGCTGTGGCGCAGCATGTGCGGGTGCACGTGCGTGGGCAGGCCCGCCGCCTGGGCCAGTTGCTTGAGCCGGTTGCGCAGCTGCATGGCCGTGAGCCGGCGCCCCAGGCGGCTGAGGAAGAGGGCCGGGCCGTCGGGCGGCGTCAGCTGCTCGCGCACGGCCAGCCAGGCGCGCAGTGCGCTCAAGGCCGCCTGCCCGATGGGCACGGTGCGCCGTTTGCTGCCTTTGCCCAGCACGTGGGCCTCGGCGCCATCGAGGTCCAGCCAGCCGATGGCGTCGGGGCCGGCGAGCGCGTCCAGGCTCAGCAATTCGGCGCTGCGCAAGCCACAGCTGTAAAGCAGCTCCACCATGGCGTGGTCGCGCGCCTGCAGCCAAGGCGCCTCGCGCGCCGAGCGGGTGGCCGCGGCCGGGGAGGCGGCGTGCGCGGACGGGTCGGCCGGCGCATGCTCGGCCAGGGCCACGGCCTGGTCCACCGACAGCGCCTTGGGCAACGGTTTGGTCGCCTTGGGCGGCTTGAGCCCGTCGATGGGGTTGGCGGCGATGCCCCCCTCGCGGCCCAGCCAGCGGTAAAAGCCCCGCCAGCCCGAGAGGGTGATGGCCAGGCTGCGCGGCCCCAGGCCCTGGGCGTGCAGCCGGGCGAGCCAGCCGCGCGCGTGGTGGGCTTTGACATCGGCCAGCGCCAGGTCGTCGCGCTCGCAGAAGGCGCTCAGGCGGGCGAGGGCGTCGCCGTACATGCCCAGGGTGCTGTCGGCCAGGCGGCGCTGCACGCGCAGGTGTTCGAGGTGCCGCGCGATGAGGGCGGCCTCGGGCGAGGCGGTGTCTGACGCCGCAGGGGCATCGGCAATGGCGGGGCGGGGCAGGGCCATGCGGCCATTGTGTGCCGGAAATCCGGCACCGGCACGCTGCTGCGCGCGCCGGGCTTCAGCGCCTGTCCGCGCCTCAAGGCCGGGTGCGGCGGGTCACGCCCAGCAGGCCGAGCAAGGCGATCAAACCCGAGGCCATCATGGCGAAGCTGCTGGCTTCGGGCACGGCGCTGCCCAAGGTCGGCAGGACGCCGCCGAACTTGGGGTCGTTGCTGCCCAGGCTGCCGCCATTGGAGATGACGATGCCGCCCCCTTCGCGGGGCGTTGGCCCCCCGGTCGCGGTGAGTTGCACGTCTCCGCCGTAGAAGGTGGTGCCGCTGTCGAAGGTCACGCTCGTCCCGCCGGTCAGGACGATGTTGGGTGCCCGCAGCATCACGTCCAGCAGGCTCAGGTTGCCGGTGGCGTTCAGGTTGATGCTGGTGTCGGCGATGAAGCTGCCCTGGCCGCTCAGGCCTTGCACGGTGAGGTCACCGACGCAGCTCAGCACGTAGGCGTCGCCTTCTTGCACCACGAGGCTGTCGCTGCATTGCAGGCCGACGTTGCTGAGCTGGAAGGCCGCCTGGGCGGGCGTGGCGACCGTGGACAGGGCGGTGAAGCTGGCAAGTGCGGCGGACATGGCCAGCACCGTGCGGTGGTGTGCGTGCATCGGAATCTCCCGGATTTTTGGTGTACCGGGATGGTGCCACAGCCCCGTGACCGCCGGTTGACGGCAGCCTGGGGGCCGTTCAGCAGCTCAGGCTCAACGGCTGAGCAAGCGCGCCATGGCGGCGCTGGCGATGTCACCCACCTGCAGCAGGAAGTCCACGCCCATGTCGGCGGTGTAGCGGGTGGCGTCGGGCGAGCCCAGCACCAGCAGGCCGTAGCACTCGCCGCCGTGGTGCAGGGGGATCAGCGCCAGCGAGGTGATGTGGGCGCTGTCTTCCAGCCACTTGCTGGCCTCGAAGCCGGAGTTCAGGCCGCAGTAGGGCTGGCCCAGGCTGGCCGCGAAGCTGCGGGCGTCTTCGCTCACGGCCTCGGCACAGGGCAGGGCGGCGACTTCGGCGCGCAGGGCCTGCTCGGCCGTGCCCCAGACGCGCACCGCCACCTGCGGGATCAGGAACTCGTGGCGCAGCGTCTCCACCAGCACCTCGGGCAGGGCGGCATTGTCGTGGGCCAGCATGGTGGCGCGCACCCAGCGGTGCAGGCGGTCGGCGATGGCCTCGTTCTCCTGGCTGTGGCGGATCATCTCCATGATGCGCTTTTCCAGGCCGCGGATCTTGTCGCGCAGCATCTCCATCTGGCGCTCCTGCAGCGAGACGGCGCGTTGGCCGTGCGGGCTGGTGAGCTGGATGCTGGCCAGCAGCTGGGCGTTGCGCTCGAAGAAGCCGGGCGTGTGCACCAGGTAGTTCGCGATCTCGTCTTCGGTGATGCCTTGGAGGGTCATGTCTGGGGTACTCGCAACTCAGAGTTCAGGAACGTCGGTGTCCGGGATGTCAATCTCGCCGTCAAACACCTTGACGGCCGGGCCGGTCATCATCACCGCTTGGCCAGGGCCCGCCCAGGAGATGGTCAGGCGCCCGCCGCGGGTGTCCACGTGCACGGTGGCATCGAGCCAGCCCAGGCGGATGCCGGCGACCACGGCCGCGCAGGCGCCCGAGCCGCAGGCCAGCGTTTCGCCGGAGCCGCGCTCGAAGACGCGCAGGCGGATGTGGCCGCGGTCCACCACCTCCATGAAGCCGGCGTTGACGCGGCGCGGGAAGCGCGCATGGCTTTCGATCTGGGGGCCGAGCTCGTCCACCGGCGCGTGCTCGGCGCTGTCCACGCGCATCACGGCGTGCGGGTTGCCCATGGACACCACGGCCACATCGACCGGGTAATCGGCCAGCGGCAGGGGCCACAGCTCGCAGCCGTTGACGAGCTTCGGCGTGAGCCCGCTGGCGTCAAACGGCACCTCGGCGGGCACCAGGAAGGGCGCGCCCATGTCCACGGTGACGCGGCCGTCGGCCTGCAGGCGGGGCTCGATGACGGCCTTCATCGTCTGCACGCGGATCACGTCTTTCGAGCTCAGGCCGGTGTCGTGCACGAAGCGCGCGAAGCAGCGCGCGCCATTGCCGCACTGCTCCACCTCGCCGCCGTCGGCGTTCATGATGCGGTAGGTGAAGTCGGTGCCGCGGGCGGGGTCGCCCGGCTCGACGATGAGGATCTGGTCGGCGCCGATGCCGAAGCGCCGGTCGGCCAGGAAGCGGTACTGGGCCGCGCTCAAGGTCAGGCCTTGCGCCAGCGGCCCGCGGGTGGCGTCGAGCACGACGAAGTCGTTGCCCGCGCCGTGCATCTTGGTGAAACGCAGCTTCATGGCTGCAGATTATCCGCCTGTCTGTGACGCTCTGTGACGGATGGCAGCCCGGCGCCAAGCCGGCAGGGGCTTCAGGCCTGGATGTGGAAGCGCTGCACCGTTTGCGACAGGTCCATGGCTTGCTGGCGCAGGCTGTCGGCGGCCGCGGCGGACTGCTCCACCAGGGCGGCGTTTTGCTGCGTCATGTGGTCCAGCTGGGTCACCGACTGCGTGACCTGACCGATGCCGCTGGACTGCTGGCGGGTGGCGTCGGCCACCTCGCCCATGGCCAGGGACACGCGCTGGATGGCGTTGACGATCTCGCTCATGACCTCGCCGGCCTCGCGCACCTTCTGCGAACCCACTTCCACGCGCTCGGTGGACTGGCCGATCAGGCCCTTGATTTCGCGGGCGGCTTCGGCCGAGCGCTGCGCCAGCGAGCGCACCTCGCCGGCCACCACCGCGAAGCCGCGGCCCTGCTCGCCGGCCCGGGCCGCTTCCACCGCGGCATTGAGCGCGAGGATGTTGGTCTGGAAGGCGATGCCGTCGATCACGCCGATGATGTCGGCGATCTTGCGCGAGGCCTCGCTGATCTCGTTCATGTGCTGCACCACGCTGCCCACGACCTCGCCGCCGGCACTGGCGCGCTGGCTGGCCGTCGTCGCGAGGTGGTTGGCCTCGTTGGCCGAGTCGGCCGAGTGCTCCACCGTCTTGCTCAGCTGGTCCATCGAGGACGCGGCTTCCTGCAGGTTCGAGGCGGTTTGTTCGGTGCGGGTGGACAGGTCCTGGTTGCCCGCGGCGATCTCGGTGGACGCCGTCAGCATGCTCTCCGACGAGTCGCGCACCGAGGCCACCATCTGGCGCAGGCCGTCCTGCATCGTCTTCATCGACGTCATCAGGTGGGCGATTTCGTCCTTGCCGTTGGGCTGGATCTCGCGCGTCAGGTCGCCGTGGGCGATGGCCTGAGTGATGTCTTCGGCGCGTTTGAGCGGGCCGGTGATGGAGAAGATCGTCGCGGCCATCAGCGGCAGGAAGATGATGCCGGGCGACATCAGCAGGGCCCACAGCGAGGTGATGGCGGCCGTGACCTCGTCGGCGACCGTGTCGCGGTGGCGGTCGGCCACTTCGGTGACTTCGCCGTTGAGCTTGGCGGCAATCGCTTCGACCTGGTCGGCCTCGACGCGGGCGGGCTCACTCGATTGGTAGGCCTCGGCCGACGAGCCCAGGGCGTTGGAGACGATCAGCTCCAGCGTGGGCGTCAGGCCCTTGCCGTAGGTCTCCAGCTTGGCCTTGACGGTCTCGGCTTCTTCGCGGATTTGCGCGTTGGGCGCGGCCGCGACCAGGTCCTGTGCGGCCTTGCCCGAATCTGTCAGCGCCACTTTCCACGCCTTGAAATGGTTTTCGGCCGTGACCGAATCCCCGGTGTTGATGATGGCGGCCTTCTCGTGGCCGCGCAGCTTGCTGAGGTTCAGCGCCAGCGTCGCCATGCGCTGGGTGGCGGTGAATTCCTGCTGCGCGAAGGTGTCGAACTCGCCTTTGAGCGTCAGCAGGCGCCAGCTCATGCCGACCCCCACGATGGTGCCAATCGCCACCACCAATGCCATGCAGGCGATCAGCCGGGACCGGATGGAAAAGCCCCGCAGCCATGTGATCCAGTTCATGAACCCGAACTCCTCGTTTGATCGGAACCACGGGGGTGGTTCTCTGACAACGTGTTCTGGTATCGGCGCGCCGGGGCGCAACTTGAATCAGGGTTGTCCGCTGGAGTTGATGTGGCTCAAATGCGGCGCAGCATGGCTCAGTACAGCCCGGCCTCGCCCGGCGGACGGGTCTTGAAGCGCTTGTGCACCCAGAGGTATTGGGCCGGTTTTTTCAGGATCTCGCCTTCGATGAAGCGGTTCAGCGCCAGGGTGTCTGCCTCGGCATCGGGCGTGGGGAAGCCGGCCAGCGGGGGCAGGAAGTTCACCTTCCAGCCGCGCCCGCCCGGCAGCAGCTCGGCGATGACCGGCTGCACCACCATGTTCAGCATGCGCGACATGCGCGAGGGCGCCAGCAGGGTGGCCGCAGGCACGCCGAAGAAGGGCACGAAGGCGGCGTCCTGCATGCCGAAATCCATGTCGGGCAGGTTGAAAAAGCCCCGGCCGACCTTGATGGCGCGCAGCAGCGGCTTGATCGAATCCTGGCGCGGGAAGATTTCCGCGTCGCCAAAGCGCAGGCGACCCTGCTTCATCAGGCGGTCCAGCAGGGGGTGGCTTTGCGTCTGGTAGATGGACGCGCCGGGTTGCTTCTGGCACAGCAGGATGGCCGCACCGGCCACGTCCAGGCCAACGAAGTGCGGGCACAGCCACATGGTGGCGCGGCCTTCTTCGCGCCAGACGCGCTCGGCCAGTGCGATGTCGCCCTCGACCTGGATCAGGCCCTGGATGCGCGCGGCCGGCGCCCACCACAGCACGGCGCGGTCTAGCAGGCTTTGCGTCAGCCACTGGAAGTGCTGCTTCAGCAGGGCCTGGCGTTCGGCCAGGGGCATGGCGGGAAAGCACAGTTCGAGGTTGCGCAGGCCGACCCGGCGGCGGGGGCCCGCCAGGCGGTAGAGCAGGGCGCCCGTGCCCCGCGCCAGGGCGGCCAGCAGCGGCAGGGGCAGCCAGTGCAGCAGCCACAGCAGGCCCAGACCGAGGCGGATGCCGCCTTCCTTGGCCGTTTCCTGAGCCCACAGCCCCAGGCGCGCGCTGGCGCTCATGCGCGGCCCTCGTCGCTGTTCGCTGGCGTGGCGGTGGGTGTGGCCGAGGTCAGGATCTCGGCGCGCGGGCCCTTGTAGCGGTTGTAGCCCCACAGGTACTGCTCGGGCGCTTGCATGATGAGGCTTTCCATGAGCTGGTTGATGGCGGCTGCGGATTGTGCCGCATCGCCCGCGGCCAGCAGGCTTTCCGTTTCGGGCGACACCCGCGTGGCATGCACCACGTACGCGCAGCCGCGGTGCCAGCGCGCCAGCGGCCCCAGGCGTTCGCCGCGCAGCAGCACGACGGCGCAACGCGTCTGGGCGACCAGCTTGGCGGCCATCGTCATCGTGTAGGCCTCGCGGCCGAAAAAGGGCGCCCACACGCCCATGCCTTCGGGTGGCACTTGGTCGGGCAGCAGGCCCACGGTCTGGCCCGATTTCAGCGCGCGCAGCATCTGGCGCACGCCGCCGAGCGTGGCCGGGCTGGTCAGCATGCCCGGGCGGTTGCGGGCGTTTTTCATCATCTCGGCCAGCCAGGCCTGCTTGGCCGGGCGGTACAGCGCCGTGATGGGTTGCTGGGCGCCAAAGCGCTCTGCGTAGGCCTGCGCGGTGACCTCGAAACAACCCTGGTGGGGCGTCAGCAGCAAGAGGCCGCGGCCTTCGGACAGGGCCTGCGCCACCGCTTCGGGGTTCGTCCACTGCACGGTATCGCCCAGGGCCTGTTCGCGGGCGCGGCCCCACAGCCGGGGCGTTTCGCCGACCATCTTGCCGGCATGCGCCACCGCGCTGGCCACCTGCCAGGCGCTCAGGCCGGCCGCGCGCCCGTTCGCCACCAGCCGGCGCCGGTAGGTGGGCGACAGCAGGAAGGCCAGCCAGCCCAGCAGCGAGCCGATGGGGTGCAGCACGGCCAGGGGCCAGGTGGACAGCAGGGAAAACAGTCGGAGCATGGGGGCAGATTCTGCCCGCTCCTCAAGGCTGCGGCCCCAGCCCCATGCGGCGGACCTTGTCGTGCAGGGTCGTCTTGGCCACTTTCAGCGCCTCGGCCGCGCGCGTCATGTTGCCGCCCTGACGCGCCAGCTCCGCGGCGATCAGCTCGCGTTCGAAATGCTCCACCGCTTCGGCCAGGCTCAAACCCACCGCCGCGGGGGCCGGCGCGCTGTGGCCCTGGTCGAGCACCGCGTGGCGCACGCCCAGCACCAGGCAGTCGGCCACGTTGCGCAGCTCGCGCACATTGCCGGGCCAGTCGTGGCGCATCAGCGCGGCCAGTTGCGCACCGCTGAGCTCGGGCGGCGGGCGGTTGAAGCGCTGGGCGGCGGCGGTGGTGAAGTGCGCCATCAGCAGGGGGATGTCGTCGCGGCGTTCGCGCAGCGGCGGCAAGGTGATGGTGACGACATTGAGGCGGTAGTACAGGTCGGAGCGGAAGCTGCCCTGGCGGCCGCGCTCCAGCAGGTCGTCCTTGGTGGCGGCCACGATGCGGCAGTCGATGTCGATGGGCGCGTTGGAGCCCAGGCGCTCCAGGCGGCGCTCCTGCAGCACGCGCAGCAGCTTGATCTGCATGCTCATGGGCATGGTCTCGACCTCGTCGAGGAAGAGCGTGCCGCCCTGCGCGAACTCGATCTTGCCGATGCGGCGTTTCTGCGCGCCGGTGAAGGCGCCGGCCTCGTGGCCGAACAGCTCGCTGTCGAGCAGGTTGTCGGGCATGCCGCCGCAGTTCAGCGCCACGTACGGGCCTTTGCGCCGCGGCGAGGCGGCGTGCAGGGCCTGGGCCACCAGCTCCTTGCCGCAGCCGGTTTCGCCATGCACCAGCACGTCCACGGGCGAGTCGGCCACGTCGAGGATGAGGCGGCGCACCGCCACCATGGCCTGCGACTGGCCGATCAGGCGGGATTCGATGTCGTCGCCTTGGTGCAGCTGCTGGCGCAGGCGGGCGATCTCGCGGGTGAGCTGGCGCTTTTCCAGCGCGCGCCGCACCACGTCGACCAGGCGCTCGGAGGCAAAGGGCTTGGTGATGAAGTCGTAGGCGCCGGCGCGCATGCTCTCGACGGCCAGGTCGATGTCGCCATGGCCGGTGATCATGACCACGGGCAGGTGGGCGTCTTGCTGCTGGCACAGGCGCACCAGGCTGAGGCCGTCGGCCTTGGGCAGGCGCATGTCGGTCACCACGGCGCCGATGTGGCCTTGGGCCAGCAGCGGCAGGGCCTCTTCTGCGCTGCCCACGCCGACCACGGCCAGGTTGGCCAGCTGCATGGCTTGCACGCAGCCCAGGCGCACGTGCGGGTCGTCCTCGACGATGAGGACGGTGTCGGGCGGGGGCGTGGCAGTGGTCATGGCGGTCAAGGCGCGGTCAGGGGCGTCTCGTGGGGGTGGCGCTCGGGCAGTTCGATGGTGAAGCGGGCGCCGCCGCCGGCATGGTTGTCGGCGCGCAGGTCGCCCTGGAAGGACCGGATGATGTCACGCGAGATGGCCAGGCCCAGCCCCAGGCCGTGGCCGTGCGGCTTGGTCGTGAAGAAGGGCGCGAAGAGGCGGCCGTGCAGTTCGGGTGTCAGCCCCGAGCCGGTGTCATCGACCATGAGCTGCACGCGGTTGACGCCGTCCTGCTCGATCAGCAAGGTGTGCAGGCGCAGCACCCGCCGCGGTTGCCCGCGCATGGCGTCGAGCGCGTTGCCGATCAGGTTGACGATGACCTGCTCCAGCCGGTTGGGTTCGCACCAGGCCTGGGCCAGGCCTTCCTGGCAGTCGTTGACCAGGGTGACGTCGTCGGCGCGGATGCGCGCCATGAACAGCAGCAAGGCGTTGTGCACGGCTTGGGCGAGGTCGGTGGTTTGCGGCTGCGGCGGGGCTTTGCGCGCGAAGCCCTTGAGCGATTGCACGATCTCGCCCATCTGGTCGGCCAGCCGCGTGATGAGGCCCAGGTTGCTGCGCACGGTGTCGAGGTCGTCGCGCGCCAGGAAGGCCTGGGAGTTGCCGGCCAGCGTGCGGATGGCGCCCAGGGGCTGGGTGATCTCGTGGGTGATGCCGGCCGACATCTGCCCCACCACGGCCAGCTTGGCGGCCTGCACCAGCTCGTCCTGGGCTTCGCGCAGGGTGAGCTCGGCCTGCACGCGCTCGGTGACTTCGCGGCGCAGGCGCTCGTTGGTCTGGGCCAGCGCGCTGGTGCGCCGCGCGACCTTGCTTTCGAGCTCGGCGTTGGCCTGCTCCAGCATGTGGCGGGCGGCCAGCTTGTCGCGCACGATGCGCTGGCGCTGTTCGATGGCCAGCCAGAGCAAGGCCACGAACGCCGCGGCGATGGCCGACAGCACGCCCACGGTGAAGGCGTGTCGCCCGGCCTGATCGACGTCGGTGAAGACCCACAGACGCCAGCGCATCTTGGGCAGCTCCTGGGCCTGGGCCAGCACCTGGCGGCCCAGCCGTGCGCCCAGGGGCTGGCCCGTGAGCAGCACTCCGTCGGCCCCGGCGTCCTGGTGCGCTTGCAGCAGTTGCTCGCTGGCGCCGAAGCGTTGCGGGCGCCGGTCCACGTAAAGCTGGCGGATCTGGAAATCCACCAGCTTGTCGAGGTCGGGTTCACCCAGGATCTGGTAGAGCCACTCGGCCTGCGACGACAGGATGATCACGTTGTTGTCGTCGGCGATGAAAGCCGGCACGCCCAGCATGCTCCAGGCCTGGGCCAGCGGGCTCAGCGAGATCTTGATGACCGCCACGCCGATGACGCGCTCGCCATCGCGGATGGGGTTGGCCAGGTAGTAGCCGGGCTGTTTGCTGGTGTTGCCGATGGCGAAGTGCCGGCCCACCTGGCCCGACAGCGCCTCGATGAAGTAGGGCCGGAACGACAGGTCCTCGCCGACGAAGCTGCCGGGCTCGGAGGCGTTGCTGGCGGCCACGACGCGGCCGCGCTCGTCGATGACGTAGACGGCCAGGCTGCCGAGCTGCTGGTTGAGGCGCTGCAGGAAGCTGTTGACCGCGTCGGTCGAGACCGGCCCGCTGCGCGGCCGCAGCAGCGCCACGACGTCGCGGTTGAGCTGGATGGTGGCCGGCACGTGCTCCAGCCGGTTGAGCATGCCTTCCACCGCCGAGGCGAAGAGGTCGAGGCGGTGGTCGGCGTTGCTGCGCACCTGGCCCAGCTCCTGCCGCCAGGTGGCCTGGTAGCCCGCCACCCCCACCCCCAGAATCAGCACCAGCGCCATGCCGCTGGCCAGGCCGCGGCGGCTGCGCAAGAGGATGTCGCGCCAGGACAGGCGCTCGCCCGCCATGTCGGCGCGGCTGGACAGGCTGTTGTCGGAGGGGAGGAGGGGGGCCTCGGCCATGCGTTCAGGGATAGAGCCCGCGCATGGCCCGGGCTTCGAGCACACGCGAGCAGGCGGTGATGAAGGTCGCGGTGCGCAGGTTCACGCCTTTGTCGTGGGCGCTGCGCCAGATGCTGTCGAAGGCTTCGGACAGCACGCGGTCGAGTTTGGCGTGGATGTCCTGTTCCGTCCAGAAGAAGCTGGTGGCATTCTGAACCCATTCGAAATAGCTCACCGTCACGCCGCCGGCGTTGGCCAGCACGTCGGGCAGCACGGTGCAGCCCTTGTCGTGCAGGATGTCTTCGGCCTCGGGCGTGGTCGGGCCGTTGGCGCCCTCGACCACGATGCGCGCGCGGACCTGGGCGGCCACCTCCGGCGTGATCTGCCCCTCCAGCGCGGCCGGCACCAGCACGTCGCAGTCCAGGCCCCAGAACTGGTCATCGGGGATGAGGCTGGCACCGGGGAAGTCCGACCAGCTGCCGCCGGCTTTCAGGTGGGCCAGCAGCGCGTGCGGGTCGATGCCCGCGTCGTTGAACACCGTGCCATGCACGTCCTGCACGGCGATCAGGCGGGCGCCTTCGTCGTGGAAGGCGCGGGCCGTGGCGTTGCCCACGTTGCCGAAGCCCTGCACGGCCACGCGGGCGCCGGCCAGCGGCAGGCCCAGGCGGCGCATGGCCTCGCGGGCCACGACGAAGCAGCCGCGGCCGGTGGCGTCACGCCGCCCCAGGCTGCCGCCCATGCTGACGGGCTTGCCGGTGACCACGCCCGGTTGCATCGTGCCGTGGTTGACCGAGTAGGTGTCCATCATCCAGGCCATGACCTGATCGTTGGTGCCGACGTCGGGCGCGGGGATGTCGCGTTCGGCGCCGATGAAGTCACCGAGTTCGCTGGTGTAGCGCCGTGTCAGGCGCTCCAGCTCGCCGCGCGACAGCTGGCCCGGGTCCACGCGCACGCCGCCCTTGGCGCCGCCATACGGCAGGTTGACGGCCGCGTTCTTGACGGTCATCCAGCCCGACAGCGCCATGACCTCGGACAGGTTCACCGCCGGGTGGAAGCGCACGCCGCCCTTGCCGGGGCCGCGCGAAAGGTTGTGCTGCACGCGGAAGCCCTCGAAGTGCTCGATGCGGCCGTCGTCCATGCGCACGGGCACGTCGACCACGAGGGTGCGCTTGGGCCGGCGCAGGGTGTCGGTCCAGCGGGCCAGCTCGCCCAGGTGGGGCTCGACGCGGTCGAGCTGTTGCAGGAACATGGCCCAGGGGCCGGGCTCGGCGGCGTTCAGGTACGACGGCAGGCGGGTGCTCATGACGGGTCTCCTCTGTGGGCACGCCCTGCGCGCCCGTTGTGGCAAACAGGAACGGTGTCAGTGGTGCAGGATGCGCGCGAGGAACTGCTGGGCGCGCTCGGATTCGGGGTGGTCAAAGAAGTCGGCCTTGGGGCGGTCTTCGACGATGCGGCCGGCGTCCATGAAGATCACGCGGTCGGCCACGCGGCGGGCGAAGCCCATCTCGTGGGTCACGCACATCATGGTCATGCCCTCCTGGGCCAGCTCGGTCATCACGTCCAGCACCTCGCCGACCATCTCGGGGTCGAGCGCGGAGGTGGGCTCGTCGAACAGCATCACGATGGGGTCCATGCACAGCGCACGGGCGATCGCCACACGCTGCTGCTGGCCGCCCGAGAGCTGACCGGGCATCTTGGCGGCGTGCGCCTTCAGGCCCACGCGCTCCAGCAAGCCCATGCCCTTGGCCACGGCCTCGTCGGTGCTGCGGCCCAGCACGTGGCGTTGCGCCAGCGTCAGGTTGTCCACGATGGACAGGTGCGGGAACAGCTCGAAGTGCTGGAACACCATGCCCACGCGGCTGCGCAGCTTGGAGAGCTGGGTCTTGGGGTCGCCCACCGAGGTGCCATCGACCAGGATGCGGCCGGCCTGGAAGGGCTCCAGCCCGTTGACGGTTTTGATGAGGGTGGACTTGCCCGAGCCCGAGGGCCCGCACACCACCACCACCTCGCCCTTTTGGACGTTCGTGGTGCAGTCGGTCAGGACCTGGAAGCTGCCGTAGTGCTTGGAGACGTTGTCGATCTGGATCATGGGGGACTCCCGGGGGCTGTCAGGGGGGGATCAGTGTTGGGCCTTGGGCTTCTGCAGCGCCTGCACGAGGCGCGAGAGGGCGAAGCAAAGCACGAAGTAAACGGCGCCGGCGAACAGCAGCATCTCCACGAGACGCCCGTCGCGGTCACCCACCTTGTAGGCCGAGCCAAAGAAGTCGGCCAGGGCGGACACGTAGACCAGCGAGGTGTCCTGGAACAGCACGATGGCCTGCGTCAGCAGCAGCGGCACCATGTTGCGCATGGCCTGCGGCAGCACCACCAGGCGCATGGCCTGGCCGCGGCTGAGGCCCAGCGCCGTGGCCGCCGACAGCTGGCCCTTGGGCACCGACTGGATGCCCGCGCGGATGATTTCCGCGTAGTAGGCCGACTCGAACAGCGCGAAGCCCACCAAGGCCGAGGTCAGGCGCACGTCCGTGCCTGGCGACAGGCTGAAGAGCTGGCTGAGCAGCTGCGGGATCAGCAGGAAGAACCACAGCAGCACCATCACCAGCGGCACCGAGCGGAAGAGGTTGATGTAGCCGGTGGCGAACCAGCGCAGTGGCGCGGCGGGCGACAGGCGCATCAGCGCCAGCACCGTGCCCCACACCATGCCGACCACCAGGGCCACCAGCGTGATCTTCAGCGAGACCCCCAGACCTTCCGCGAGGAAGGGCAGGGAGCCAGGGATGGACGACCAATCGAATTCATAAGCCATGTCGGGTCTCCTTCAGGCTCATTGGCCCATGTAGCCGGGCACCTTGACGCGGCGCTCCAGCCAGCCCATCAGCGTCATCACGACCACGTTGATGAGCAGGTACATCAGCGTGACGGCGATGAAGGACTCGTACGGCTGCGCGGTGTAGTCCACCAGCTGGCGACCTTGCGCGGCCAGCTCCAGCAGGCCGATGGTTGAGCACACGGCCGAGTTCTTGAAGATGTTGAGGAACTCCGAGGTCAGCGGCGGCACGATGAGCCGGAACGCCATGGGCAGCAGCACCAGGCGGTAGGCCTGCGGCAGTGTCAGGCCCAAAGCGAGCGCAGCCCGCGTCTGGCCGATGGGCAGGCTCTCGATGCCGGCGCGCACCTGCTCGCTCACGCGCGCCGAGGTGAACAGGCCCAGGCACAGGATGGCCGCACCCAGCTGCTGCATGTCAGGCGGCAATTGCTTGATGGCGTTGCCCCAGGCCGTGGGCAGCAACTCCGGCACGATGAAATACCAGATGAAGAGCTGGACCAGCAGCGGGATGTTGCGCAGCACCTCCACGTAGGCCGTGGCCACCCGCTGCAGGCCTTTGCCCGGCACCGTGCGCAACACGCCGACGATGGCGCCCATCACCAGGGCCAAGACCCAGGCGCTCAGCGACACCGTCAACGTCATCTTCAGGCCAGCGAGCATCCAGCCCGCGTAGGTGCTGCCATCGCCCACCACCGTCTCCTGCGTGAAGACGGACCAATTCCATTGGTAGCTCATCGTTGTTCCTTTCAAACCAGGCAGCCCCGGTGCGGGGCCACCCGGTCAACACGCTATCAAAATGCGTGCCGCACGCCCACTTGCAGGCTGCTCACGTCCTTGCCGGCCGAGGTGATGGGCCCCAAGCCGTTGGCTGCCGTCGTCGTGTAGCTGGTGGCCGCGCCGTTGCCGATGTGGCTCAGCACGCCGTAGAAGCTGGTGCGCTTGCTCATCACGTGGGTGGCGCCCAGGGTCCACTGGCGGGCGTTCAAGGACGATTGGTGCGAGGTGGTGACCTGGCCGACGGCGGCGCTGACGGTGTTGCGCTCCGTCACCGGCACGTTCACGCCGAGCATGGCTTCGGTGCGGTCCACGCTGTCGGTGCCGGACAGGTTGCGCACCTTCTGCACCGCGCCCGAGAGCTTGGCCACGCCAAAGTCGTACGACGCGGTGGCCAGCACGTAGCGGGCGTCCACCTGCGCGTTGGTGCCGCGCTTGAACATGTTCAGCGCCAGGCCCGCGCTGAAGGGGCCGCCCGTGTAGGTGCCGCCCAGGGCGTAGACGTTGGCGTTGTCGCCACTGTTCGTCGCGGTGGGGGCGGTCTCGCCCATGCCGACCAGGGCCACGCCGCTGAAGCCACCCAGGTTGGGCGAGCTGTACTTGACGCTGTTGTTGGCGCGGCTGGTGGTGGACACGATGCTGCTGGAGGCCGACGAACCCACGCCCGTGCCGAAGGTGTCGAAGGCGTCGAGGATGTCGTACTGGGGGATGGTCTGGCGACCGGCGCTCAGCGAGCCCCAGGTGCTGCTGCTCAGGCCCACCCAGGACTGGCGGGTGAAGAAGCTGCTGGCATTGGCCTGCGCGCCGGTGTCGGTCAGGATGCCGGCTTCCAGCTGGAACTGGGCCTTCAAGCCGCCGCCGAGGTCTTCGCTGCCCTTGAAGCCCAGGCGCGAGCCGCTGACGCCGCCCGATTGCACGGCCAGCTGGGTGCCGTCACCTTTGCCGTACTGCACGAACATGTCGATGATGCCGTAGAGGGTCACCGACGACGTTGCGGCGCTTTGGACGGTGCTTTGGGCCTGGGCGGCAGAAGCTGCGACCAGGGCGATGGCGCCGAGCGCGGCGCGGCAAACGAGGGTCTTGGTGGATGTGGGGGCGTTCATCTCAGTACTCCAGGAAGAAACGTTGGATGGTCTTGGCGTCGTTGGTCTTCGTCAGGGCCAGGGCCGTCAACAGGCGGGCCTTCTGCGGGTTCAGGTCGTGGGCCGCGACCCAGTCGTACTGGTCGTCGGGCTGCTCGGCATTGCGGATCACGAAGCCGCCGCCGACCACGCGCGACGAACGCACGATGTGCACGCCCTTGGCACGCAGCTCACGCAGCGCGGGCACCACGGCGCCCGACACCGAACCGTTGCCCGTGCCGGCGTGGACGATGGCCTTGGCGCCAGCGGCAGCCAGGGCTTGCGGGGCGGTGGGCGAGGCGTTGCCGTAGCCGTAGGCGATCTCGACCGCCGGCAGGCTGTCGATCTGGTCGATGTCGAACTCGCTGTTGACGGTGTGGCGCTTCACCGGAGCGCGGAACCAGTAGGTCTGGCCTTCCACGACCATGCCCAGATCACCCCAGGGGCTCTTGAAGGCATCGGGGCGGATGTTCACCGTCTTGGCCACGTCGCGGCCTGACAGGATCTCGTCGTTCATCGTCACCAGCACACCCTTGCCGGCCGAGCTCGGCGAGGCGGCAGTGGCCACGGCGTCGTACAGGTTCAGCGCCCCGTCGGCCGACAGGGCGGTGCCCGGTCGCATCGAGCCCACCACCACGATGGGCTTGCTGGTGTGCACGGTCAGCGTCAGGAAGTAGGCGGTTTCTTCCAACGTGTCGGTGCCGTGGGTGACGACGATGCCATCGACATCGGCCTGCTTGGCCAACGCCGAGACGCGCTTGGCCAGCTTGACGAGGTGCTCGTTGGTGAAGCTCTCCGAGGCGATCTGGAAGACCTGTTCGCCGCGCACATTGGCGACGTTCGAGAGCTCCGGCACGGAGGCCAACAGCTTGTCCACCGGCACCTTGGCGGCCTGGTAGGTGGCACTGTTGGCGGCCGAGGCGCCGGCGCCCGCGATGGTGCCGCCGGTGGCCAGGATGACCACGTTGGCCTTCTTGGCCGGCGTGGCGCTGGTGGCGGCAGTCTGGGCCAGTGCCGTGGCGGCTGGCAGCAAGCCGAAGGCCAGGGCACAGCCCAGGGCGTTCAGCAATCGGGTCACGGGGTGCTTCATGGGGTCTCTCCTGGACAAGGTCCGGTGTGGGGATCAGGCAATGCAGCGGCTGCGACCGGCCGTGGGGACCGTTCGGCATGGGCTGGGTTCAGGGGGAGCGCGGGGGATGCGGCCTTCTGCGGGCCGCTGCGTCAAGCTCCGAGCGTCACTCGGAGCTCAGTCGAAACTCATTCGAAAGGCTTGTCGGTGGGCGCCTTGTACAGGGCCTGCACGTCATCGGACATCGGCCAGGCCAGGTTCAGGCCCTTCGGCGGGATGGGTTGCTGGAACCACTTGGCGTAGATCTTGGCGGCCTCGCCCGAGGTCATGGCCTTGGTCAAGGCGGTGTCCACGATCTTCTTGAAGGCGGGGTCGCCCTTGCGCATCATGCAGCCGTAGGCCTCGTTGGACATGGGCTTGCCGACCACCACCCAGTCGTCGGCCTTTTTGGCCTTGGCCTTCTCGCCGTACAGCAGGGCGTCGTCCATCATGAAGGCCACAGCGCGGCCGGTTTCCAGCGTCAGGAAGCTCTCGCCATGGTCCTTGGCCGAGATGACGGCCATGCCCGCGCCCGAGGTCTCGTTGTACTTGCGCAGCAGGCGCTCGGAGGTCGTGCCGGCGGTCACCACCACGTTCTTGCCCTTGAGGTCGGCGAAGTCTTTGATGCCCGAATCCTTCTTCGTCATCAGGCGCGTGCCCACCACGAAGATGCTGGTGGAGAAGTCCACCTGCTTGGCGCGCTCGGCGTTGTTGGTGGTCGAGCCGCACTCGATGTCCACGCTGCCGTTGAGCACCAGAGGGATGCGGTTTTGCGAGGTCACCGGCACCAGCTTGACGGTCAGGCCCGGCTTTTTCAGCTCGGCCTTGATGGCGTCCACGGCCTTGAGCATCAGCTCGTGCGAATAGCCCACGACCTGCTGCTTGTCGTCGTAGTACGAGAACGGGATCGACGACTCCCGGTGGCCCAGGCTGATGACGCCGCTCTCGGCGATTTTCTGCAGGGTGGGCGAAGCCTGCGCATGGACCTGGGCGGCCAGGGGGGCCAGCAGCAGGCTCAGCAAGAGGCTCGGCAACAAGGGGCGGATCAGCTTGGCGTTCATGGGGCGTGTCCTTTGCGTGGGGGCTCGTTGAAGCTCGTTGAGGTCTGCTCATACAACGCACGGCCCGTGCCAGCGTGAATTTGGCGGGCCGTGATCGCCAAGTCCTTGATTTCATTGGAGGTGGGCCGTGGCGGAGGTGCATCCTCGTTCGGATTGTCGAACGCTTAGGGGGTCGCTTGTTCGGTGCACCGAACGGCCCATTTCCTCTACACTACGCCCATCGCCGAGTTAACAGGACAACTTGCGGGGCGATTCAAACATGCCGCTAAAGCGTTCGCCGCTGTGGAAAAACTGCTTTCAACAGCCTGGGCGACGCCGAGGTTGATGTCATTTTTTCAGGAGCACACAGCGTGTCAAACGATTTCCTCTTCACATCCGAATCCGTCTCTGAAGGCCACCCCGACAAGGTCGCCGACCAGATCTCCGACGCGATCCTGGACGCCATCTTCGAGCAAGACCCCCGCTCCCGCGTGGCCGCCGAGACCCTGACCAACACCGGTCTGGTCGTGTTGGCCGGTGAGATCACCACCAACGCCCACGTCGACTACATCCAGGTGGCGCGCGACACGATCAAGCGCATCGGCTACGACAACACCGAGTACGGCATCGACTACAAGGGTTGCGCCGTGCTGGTGGCCTACGACAAGCAGTCCAACGACATCGCCCAGGGCGTGGACCACGCCTCCGACGACCACCTCAACATCGGTGCCGGCGACCAGGGCCTGATGTTCGGCTACGCCTGCGACGAAACGCCCGAGCTGATGCCCGCGCCGATCTATTACGCGCACCGCCTGGTCGAGCGCCAGGCCCAGCTGCGCAAGGATGGCCGCCTGCCTTTCCTGCGCCCGGACGCCAAGAGCCAGGTCACGATGCGCTACGTCGATGGCAAGCCCCACAGCATCGACACCGTGGTGCTGTCCACCCAGCACAGCCCCGACCAGTCCGAGACCCAGCACAAGATGAAGGACTCCTTCATCGAGGCCGTGATCGAAGAGATCATCAAGCCCGTGCTGCCCAAGGACATGCTGCAGAACACGCGCTACCTGGTCAACCCGACCGGCCGCTTCGTCATCGGCGGCCCACAGGGTGACTGTGGCCTGACCGGCCGCAAGATCATCGTGGACACCTACGGCGGCGCCTGCCCGCACGGCGGTGGCGCCTTCTCGGGCAAGGACCCGTCCAAGGTGGACCGCTCGGCCGCCTACGCCGCCCGCTACGTGGCCAAGAACATCGTGGCCGCCGGCCTGGCCCGCCAGTGCCAGGTGCAGGTCGCTTACGCCATCGGCGTGGCCAAGCCCATGAACATCACGGTCTACACCGAAGGCACCGGCGTCATCCCCGACGACAAGCTCTCCGCCCTGG
This sequence comes from Aquabacterium sp., assembly GCA_023266355.1. Taxonomy (GTDB): domain Bacteria; phylum Pseudomonadota; class Gammaproteobacteria; order Burkholderiales; family Burkholderiaceae_C; genus Aquabacterium. Next base: position 3,048 of record JAHFQM010000007.1, on the reverse strand, counting down.
TGGCCGAGCACTTCGACCTGCGTCCCAAGGGCATCATCCAGATGCTGGACCTGCTGCGCCCGATCTATTCCAAGACCGCCGCGTATGGCCACTTCGGCCGCGAAGAGCCCGAGTTCACCTGGGAAAAGACGGACAAGGCAGCGGCCCTGCGGGCAGCTGCCGGGCTGTAAGCCCGCCGCGCGTCAGCGCGGTGTCCGGCTTTCGGCAAGCGGCAGAGGGCTTCGGCCATCTGCTGAGCAGCCAAAAGACGGACAAGCCGCGCCAAAACCAAAGCCCCGCACTGCGGGGCTTTTTTCATGGCTCTGGCGCGCGATCAGGTCGTGCGGAACACGTTCACCGCACCCGACAGGCGCTGCGCCTGGTCACGCATGCTTTGCGAGGCCGCGGCCGACTGCTCGACCAGCGCGGCGTTCTGCTGCGTCATCTGGTCCAGGTGGGACACCGCCAGGCTGACCTGGTGGATGCCATCGCTTTGCTCCGAGGTCGAGGCGCTGATGTCGCCCATCATGTCGGTCACGCGCTGGATGGCCGAGACGATCTCGTTCATGGCCTGGCCGGCCTCGCCCACGAGTTGCGCGCCCGAGTCCACGCGCTCGCCCGAGGCGGCGATCAGGCCCTTGATCTCGCGGGCGGCGTTGGCCGAGCGCTGCGCCAGCGAGCGCACCTCGGAGGCCACCACCGCGAAGCCACGGCCCTGCTCGCCGGCGCGGGCCGCTTCCACGGCGGCGTTCAGCGCGAGGATGTTGGTCTGGAAAGCGATGCCGTCGATCACGCCGATGATGTCGTTGATCTTGCGCGACGCCGTGGCGATCTCTTCCATCGTGGCCACCACCTGGTGCACCACCTGGCCGCCGCGCTGGGCGGCATCGCTGGCCGAGGTGGCGAGCTGGTTGGCCTGGGACGCGGCCTGGGCCGACTGCGACACCGTGCTGGTCAGCTGTTCCATCGACGAGGCCGTCTCCTGCAGGCTGGACGCCGTCTGCTCGGTGCGGGTGGACAGGTCGTGGTTGCCGGTGGCGATCTCGGTGGAGGCCGTGTAGATGGCGTCGGTGCTCTGGCGCACGTCGTGCACCAGGGTGCCCAGCGAACTGACCATGCCGTTGAGGGCCTTCATCAGCTCGCCGAACTCGTCGGAGCGCGAGGTGTCCACGCGCACGCTCAGGTCGCCCTGGGCGATGTGGGAGGCCACGCGCACGGCCTCTTTCAGCGGTGCCTGGATCGAGCGGATCAGGAAACGTGCGCCAACGGCTGTGGCCAGCAACACGCAGAGCACCATGATGCCGGCGGTGGCCGTGATGCTGCGGCGCGCCGTGGCGATCTCGCCGCGGATCTCGGTGGACTGCGCTTCCTGCAGGCCGATGAAGCCCTGCAGCTCGTCGGCATAGGCCTGCGCCAGCGGTGCGAATTCGCTGAGGACCTTGGCGCGGACCTCGTCGTGCTGGCCTGCCGCTTTCATGCCTGCCAGCGACTTGTTCATCTCCAGCACCTGGGCGCGCAGCCCGGTGATCTTGGCCATCTGCGCGCGGTCCTTGTCGGTCAGCGGCAGCTCCTCGATGTGTTTGTGCAGGCGGTTGATGTCCGCGATCATGTCCGCGTTGGTCTTGGCATAGGTCTGGGCCACGATGGGGTCGCTGCTCAGGTTGCCGGCCACCACGCGGGCCACGGTGATGCTGCTCTTCGTGGCCCACACGGTGGCCGAGTGCAGCTTGTCGTCGCTGATTTTGAGCGCGGCATCGGCGGCCTGCTGTTGCGACACGGAACGCCATGCCGCCATCGCCACGATGCCCATCATGGCGATGATCAAGGCTGCGACCGCGGTCCACAGCTTGCCCGAAATGCTCAGATGCTTGAACATGAGGAACCGACTCCCGATGCGAGACTTCCGGGGAGGACGGGACGGCCGTGCGAGGGCCCGGACCCTGGCGCACAGCGACCGGCACACCGGTCTGGTGCATGGATATCGGCCAGACGGCTGGGGGCTTGAGCCGTGACCCAGTCCACAAAAGCCCGCTTGCCGCGCCTTATTCCATGGATGGCATGCAACCCGGCCGGCTAGGATCAGGGCATCGCAGTCGGCGCACCACCCCGGTGCGCCTCTCACAGGCCATGCTCAGGAAGATCTCTCCCCACCAGCTCCGCATCGGCATGCACATCCACGAGGTGCCCGGCTCCTGGCTGTCGCACCCGTTCTGGCGCGCCTCCTTCAAGCTGGCCGATGAGAAGCAGCTGGCGCAGCTGCGCGACGCGGTGCCGCACGTCGTGATCGACACGCTCAAGGGCCTGGACGTGGCCTCCGCCGAAAGCCCGACCAGTCAGACCACCTTCCTGGACGACGTCGAGGTGAACGACGTGGCCTGCGAGGAGGGTGCCGAGGTCGCCATCGGCCCAACCGAAGCGCTGCCGCCTTCGGGCGCGCCCTTGCCCTCCCAGCCCAAGCCCGCGAGTTTCCAGGACGAGGTGCTGCGTGCCTCGCGCATCGTGGCGCAGTCCCGCACGGCCATGCAGTCCATGTTCCAGGACGTGCGCCTGGGCAAGGCGGTCGATGCCGAGCACTGCCTGCCCCTGGTGGACGACATCACCCAGTCGGTCAGCCGCAACCCGGGCGCCATCGTCAGCCTGGCGCGCCTGAAAACCAGCGACGACTACACCTACATGCACTCGGTGGCCGTGTGCGCGCTCATGGTCAGCCTGGCGCGCCAGCTCAAGCTCGACGACGCCGACACCCGCGAAGCCGGCCTGGCGGGCCTCGTGCACGACCTGGGCAAGGCCTTGATGCCGCCCGAGGTGCTCAACAAGCCGGGCGCCCTGACGCGCGAAGAGTTCGCCATCATGAAAAGCCACCCCGAGGCCGGCCACCGCATGCTGGTGGAAGGCCGGGGCGTGGGGCCCGTGCCGCTGGACGTCTGCCTGCACCACCATGAGAAGGTGAAGGGGTCTCCTCGTTTTCAGTGCAATAAGTGACGGTACGAAAAGCTAGCACTGGCGCGGAGGTGGTGTTGGTAGATCGTTGATTTCATTGACTTTCCTGTTCACTTTCAAATCTGCGAT
>JAHFQM010000020.1 GCA_023266355.1 Aquabacterium sp. | reverse complement strand
GCATTCCAGACCTCGATGGTGCGCTGCTGCGCCTGGACCAGATTGCCCAGGGCCAGCACGCCGGGGATCAGGTGGATGCGGTCGTACCAGTCCAGCCGGCCGAAGCCGCCGGCCAGCACGCCGGCCTGCGGGTTGGCCTGCTGCGACACGGGCAGGTTGATGGTGCGGACCTGCGCGCCGGGCGCCAGGGCACCGTCCAGGTCGCGGTAGGGGTAGTAGTCCGCCGCGTAGCGGTCAAAACTGCCCGTCACGCGGACGTGCAGCCCCTCCTGCTCGGGCGGCGCGGCTTGCAGGTGGCCAACGTGCGCGACCACGGGTTATGGGCCGTCGTATTTGATGGCCATGCCGTAATGCTGGCCGCCGGCATCGGTCGGGCCGCCCTTCTCGACCCACGGAAACAGCATCCACTTTTGCCCGCCGATGTCGATGATGTCGGCCGCGTTGTGGTTGGTGACGATGGCGTAGCGCACGTGCTCGACGCGGCCCAGCGGCGAGTGGTGCGCATCCGGGCGCAGGGCATACAGCTCGATCGGTTGCAGCGTGGTCAGCCCGTTGAAGGCGCTATTGCTGCGCTGGGGGAGCGGGTACAGATGCTCACTGGCGCTTGTCAGCAAACCAGATGGCAACGGCGCGCCGCCGCCAAAACCTCTTACCGCACTACCCCACACCACGCTATCGATCTCGCAATGCAGCAGGTCCGGTGCGGCTGCGTAGCCAAACGCGCCGCTCTTAGACCAGAACAACCCGGGGAAATTGCACGCCTGGTTGGGCAGCTGCACCCCCATCGCCCCGCTGCCATCGATCCCCACCGTCGGATGCTCGGAGCTGGCGGCGTAATACTCGCCACCGGGCCAGGTGCCGTATTTGGTGATGGTGCCAATTTGAAGGTACTGGAAACGCGTCGGCTGATAGCGGATCACCACCTCAATGCTGTCCGGCGCTGTGTGCTGGAAAAACCAGTACGTCACCGGCCAGCTGAACGACCCGTAGAAGCCGTCCCGAATCAGTGGTTTGGCGCCCGCATGGTTGGACGGCTGTGCATCCCATGCGCTGGCGCCGTTATAGCCCAGCGAGCCCATCAGGATGAGCGCCGTCGCCTCGGCATGGAAATTGGCGTAGATGCTGCCCTTTTGCAGGTGCAGCCGCTGATTGGCGCCATCGGCCGCCCACAGGTTCTCGGTCCAGCCATTGGCCGTGGCGAACAGGCGCAGGGCGTCCGCCAAGTTGATGAAGCTCGTCGCGGTGCCAGTTTGGAATGCCATTGCTTATGCCAGCTTCAGTGCCCAGAAATCCCGCACGCCGGTGCGGAATACGTTTTCGACCATCAGGTAATCCACGCCGCCCACCTGCACCACATCCTCCACCGCCGCCGAGTAGCCGGGCGTGAAAAACACGCCGTCCAGGTAGCCGTAGCGGTTGGGGCCTGAATCTTCCAGCTCGATCGGCAGCAGGGGGTAGCTGTCGCCGGGCGCCGGGCGATAGTTGTAGAGCCCGACGCTGGCGCCCGGCGCCGTGGGGTGCAGGTCTGGCGACAGCCAGCTGCCGACCACGTTGCGCAGGGCCAGCGTGCCGGGGCTGTAGGTGTAGGCGCTATGCCCGGCGGAGGCATCCGACCAGCGGGTGCTGCTGTCCGTGCCCAGCGTGGCGCCGATCATCACCGGGTAGGGATATTGCGCCGGCGTGGCATACGGCAGCACCAGGCCGCCGTAGAGCGCCTCGTACACCGTGCTGACCTTGGCGACCACGGCAAACCGCCGGCCGTTGGCCACGAACCAGTACGGGATGGACTGATCCCACAGCGGCAGTCCGCGCGCGGGGCTGGCGCCCGGCTGGCTGGCGAACACGTTGCCGGACACGTAGCCAATGAAGGCGCATGCCCGCCAGTTGAACCAGTCCGCCGTGCTCAGCGCGTACCGCTGCAGGCCCACGAACACCTGATCCACGCCGGCCGCGCCGGGGCCTTTGACGATCAACTCCGGGATCTGCGAGCTGATCGCCAGGTTGGGGCCGGCGGCGGTGTCGCGCAGCTCGATCTCGTTGATCTCGGTGTAGGTAGCGTCGCCGTTGTTGGCGGTGATGTTGATGCGCCACCAGGCATGTTTTTGCTCGGCGGTCGGCGACACGGTGTAGGTGCGCGACTCGTTGGCGCCCCAGGCGGTGGCGCCGGTGACGGTGTAATACGTGGTCCAGGCCAGGCCGTCATCGGAATACTGGAGCGTGAAATCCTTGGGCGCGCGGTTGGGGTTGGTGGACCATGCCCGGATGCGAAAATCCGTGATCTCGACCGCGTCGTCGAAATGGCACTGAATCCAACTTGGCGTCGCCTGCCCGGAGAACGTGCGCCAGCCCACGGCGCCGGTGATGATGCCGTCGAAGGCCAGCGCGGGCGTGGTGCCGGTCGAATCCTGGCTGCTGGCCAGGTACGGCTGCCCGGCCAGCGGCGCCACCGGCACCCAGCGCAGCGGATCCCAGATGGGCGAGGTCAGCGTGAACGTATCGTTCACGGCAAAGTCGGTGGCGCCGTCGTTGAGCGTGAACTTGAGCTTGCCGTTGTCGTAGTGGGCGCCGACCGTGGCATTGGCCTGCGCGCCGCTGATCGAACCGACCACAGAGAACGTGCCGCTGTTGGTGGCTGCGGCCGTGCATTTGATGGTCCACGCCTCGAACTGATAGCCCGGATACACGGCCGCCGGTGTCAGCGTGCCGGTGCCGGTGCCGGCGAAACTCACCACCCGGCCGGCCGCCAGCGCGCCCTGCGTGACGGCGATGGTCCACACGTCGCCAACGATGAAATCGGTGCTGCCGTCGTCGATGCGGAAACTGATCAGCCCGTTGTCGTAGGCCGTGCCCACGGTGGCGCTGGCCTTGGCGCCGCTGACCGAGCCGACCACCGAGAACGTGCCGCTGTTGGTGGCCGCCGCCGTGCAGGTGAGCGTCCAGGTCTCAGTCACCACCGCCGGGCTGGCGGCCAGGTAGCGCAGCGCGCCGTTGCCGGTGCCGGTGTAGGCCGGCGTGCCCAGCGTGCCCTGCCCGCGCAAAAAGCGGCGCAGGCGACGCATCAGGTCGCCGTGGCCGTTGGCGGTGCCGGTTTCAAAGGGCATGGGAATATCCGTGGATCACCGCGCCAGCCCCAGCGCCGCCTTGTTGCGCGACACGATGTTGAGCACCACTTTTTCGCCCCCCGATGTGGCCAGGTAATCGCCGATCGCCTGCGTATCGAACATATTGATGTTGCGCACCTGCACCACCGGCGCCGCCTGCGGCGCCAGGCCGCCATTGCTGCGGTGGCGCGGGTCGGCGCCGGTCAGCACCTCCTCGCCGCGGCGCAGCACGGCCGGCACTTCGTCCGGCGCCAGGCCGGCCAGGCCGCCGCCGTGGTAGCGCGTGGCCGCAGCGAATGCGGCCAGCGGCATGCGCCGCGCGGCCCCCGCGCTGCCGACAATGCCGCCGGTGTGCATGATCGGGAACAGCGCCGCGGCCGACGCACCGCCCGTGGCGGCCGCGCCACCGCCGCCGCCAAATATGCCGGTCAGCAGGCCGCCGAACAGGCCCAGATTGCCGCCGCCACCGCCCCCGCCGCCCGTGAGCAGATCGCCGAACAGCTTTTCGCCCAGCTTGGCGGCCAGCGCCTCGCTGGCCATGCGGCGCAGCACGTCGATGAATCCACTCAGCATGCCGTCCAGCCCAGTCTTGAACGGATCGAACAGGAAATTGGCGAATGCGGTCTGGCTGTTGCGGGCGGCCTGGACGGCGAATTCGGACATTTTTTCGCCGGTTTCCTTGGCCGCCTGCTGCTGATCAAACAGCGCCCCTGCCAGGGCTGCCACGGCGCGCCGCTGCTCGTCCGTGGCGTCCGCCGACAGGCGGCGCACGGCCACTTCCTGCGCCCTTGCGCGCTCGCCTAGCGTGATCAGGCGCAGCTCCTCGGCCAGACTTTCCGCCACGCCGCGGTCGGCGGCGGCGGTGCGTTCGGCCTCTTTGGCGCGCTCGGCCTGGGCTTGTGCCGCTTCCTTGTCGGCCGTCTCCTTGTCGCGCAAGGCGGTGATCTGCGAAGCCAGTGCCATCGCCTGCTCGATTTGCGCGTCGCTGGCGCCCAGCACGCTGAGGCGATACACCTGCGCCTGTTCGGCCGTCAGGCCGAAGGTATCGGCCTCCTCGCGCAGGGCATCGATGACGCTAGCGATGGCCTTGGCGCGCTGTTCGGCGGCCCTGGCCGCGGAACCATCGTCGGTCGCGCCAGGCGGCGGGGCGGCGGGCGGCGGCGATTGCAGCGGCGGAGGACGGCGCTCGATGAGGCCCGTGCCGGGCACGGCGTTATCGCCGCGCAGGTCGCGGCCCTCCAAATTGCCGAGGATGGCGCCGCCGACCAGGCCAATGGTGCCGCCCACAGCCGTGCCCACCGGCCCGAACGCGCTGCCCAGGACGGCGCCGATGCGCCCGCCGGTAAACCCGCCGCCCACCGTGCCAATCAGCGGCGCCAACTCCTTGAAGCGCGCAGCGGCCCGCCCAGCCAGCGAAATCAGATTGCCCAGCCCGGTGCCCAATGCCGCCAGCCCGGCGCGCATGCCCGGGTCATTCAGCGCCGTGGTAAATCCGGCCAGCCCCTCGGTCAGGCCGGACAGGAAGC
>JAHFQM010000011.1 GCA_023266355.1 Aquabacterium sp. | reverse complement strand
GCGCGTGCGCTTCGTCGACGTTCCCAATCCAAGGCTGCTCTGCTTCATGGGCTCAATGGTCTCAGGCAATCAGGCTTGCGCCAAGCACGTGTCCGGGCGGTTTATGCAGACCTTCCCTAACGGCGCTTGCGGTACGTGCGGGGCTGGACGGTCAGTTTCCCGACAGTCACCTCCAGCGCTGCAGTAGGGGTGAGATGCTCACTGTGGACATGATCGAGGCGGTCACCGCACGGCTTCCCAACCCCAAATCCCTGCGATCTCAAGGAATGCATGCGCGCGCTGTTGCCTTTGCCGTCGACTTCCTGGTGGCTGCAGATGGCAGGGCGGAGCATCTGGCTTGGCAGGATGCCCAGGCCATCGTCAAGGCGCGAATCACGCAGATTGAGGCTGACTTGCGGCTGAGCACTGCAGGCCAGATGAGGCAGGCGTCTTCGCTTCCGGCAGCACATGAGCCAAAGGCAATTGTTGGCCCTGCCGGACATACTTGAGGCAACCTGTCAGTCTGACTTACAGGTTCGATCTGAGAATGGCAGGCAGGTCCAGCGCCTGGTCCAGTTCTACAACCTCGAAGCCTGGCCTCAGGCTGTCAAGGCGTCTTCGTTTTTCAGTTTGGATGTCCAGCCCTTGGCGCTTTCCTTGGCCACGATGCGCTGGTGGCAGATGCGTTCAACCGTGTTGATGCGGTCGATGACTGAACTGATCTTGGCATTGCCATCATGCTTCGCCAGGAAGGCAAGCCTGGTCAAAGTGTCAGGCGCTTTGGGCACCTTCCCCGTGCGCTCCCACAAGCTCACGGATTGCTCGGTGACGCCCAGGAGCTTGGCAATGCCGCCCTGGCTCATGTTCATCGTGGTTCGCAGGAATCTGAATTCTTTGCCAGTGAGGCGGTGCGGCTTGCCACACACGCTGAGCGCGATCACCCTGTGCAGATCCTCTGCGGCGTCAATGGACACCGCATTGCCGTAGGCGGTCTTTTTCTCGGTGTAGCCGTTCTCCAGCCACACGTTGTCGAGCCCGCACATCGTGTAATGGTACATAGCAGCCCTCTTGGCGTTCTTCAGCCAACAACCATCACGGTCACGACCAACATGGTCGGGTCTTCATCATCAAGTGCCACGCAGGCGGCCAGGTTCCTGCCCGCTACATAGCTCTCCATCCTGCAGACCAGGTGCCCAGTCTTCACGTCCTCTTCCGGTGCGATCCGGATGGAGCCCGCCAGCAGGCAGGCATAGACTTCAGACGAAATCACCTTGCGTTCTTTCATCCGCTTGGAAGCATGAACCGTGATGAACACGTTCGCCGAGTCTTTGGCCAGCGCACGGATGTGCTTCTGGAGTTGAGGCCTCGACTTGGTCTTGAAGCTCATAAAAATTATGGGTTTGATGGTACCGCAAAGGCGCAGCGGTGACCATGCGTTGGTGCTTCAAAGGCCACTGAACCGAGTGGCTTTGCCTGTTGGTCAGCAACTATCTCACGTTCTTCATGGCAGACTTTGGTCGTTGGCGAGGGGCGGATGGGGCGCCCGGTACAGTGCCTTTTCAGGTACGCCAGCGGTACAGTCATCAGCTTTGACCGATTCCGGCAAACTTCGCTAAGTTACTGTCACCAAAGTACTTTTAACTCTTCTAGGCTACGGTTGCATCCGGTACCCTTGCCTAGGTACACACCGTTGCCCGCCAACTCATAATCCTTTGGTCGTTGGTTCAAGTCCAACACGGCCTACCACCTCCTCCCGTCCCATCACCTCACCTTCCTTAGGCGGAATTACCCAAGGGAAAGTGACGGCGCCGATGGCGGTTGAACTGGACACAATTTCCGTCATCGCACTGGCAGCGGGCTGCATCTCCAGCCTCCCTGACCTCGCGATGCGTGCCCGGTTCGCACGCCCATCCGATGGAGACGCCCGTGAAAGCTGTACCCCCTGTTGCGCCCGACGCTGGCGCTCTGCCTGGCGAGGCCCACGCCCACATCCCCCCCCACACCCCTGAGGCTGAAGCGCCGGCAGGCATCAGCCGCCGGGGTCTGCTGACGTATGCGCTGTCTGCGCCGGTGCTGACGGTCGCGGCCGGTTTCGCCGCACCGCGCGAGGCCGAAGCGGCCTTGCCACTGACCCCGCCCGACACCGTCGATTTCTTCGACCTGGGCGACGCGGTCACGCTGACCTCGCTGTCCACGATGCCCTTGGTGCGCCTGTCGGTGGGCAAGAACGGCCGAGTGGCCTTCGAGCTGCCGCGCGCCGAGTCGGGGCAGGGCATTTCCACCGCCTTGGCGATGATGATCGCCGAAGAGCTGGACGTGCCATTGAACATGGTGGATGTCACGCTGTCCGATGCGCGGCCTGAGCTCCTGGTCAACCAGCTGACCGGCGGTTCGACCACGATCCGCAGCTTCGCCGGCGTGCTGCCTTTGATGGCGGCACAAGCTCGTGCGCGTTTGCTGGAGGCCGCTGCACGCCAGTGGGGCTTGTCCGCCAGTTCGCTGAACACCGCGAACGGTTACGTGCTGGCCACGGACGGCCGCAAGGCCGCCTACGCCACGCTGACCCTGGCCGCGTCGCTCATCCCGGCGCCTTTGAATGTGGCGCCCAAGTCGGTGTCTCAGTACCGCGTGGTCGGCAAGGCCGCCGGTCGCATCGATGCGCTCGACATCGTGACCGGGCGCAAGCAGTTCACGCTGGACATCCCCGTGCCCAACGCCAAGCCGACCATGGTGCGCCGTCCGCCCACCATCCTGGGCACCGTGGTGCGCGTCAACAACCTGGGCACGGTGAAGGCCATGCCGGGTGTGATCGGCGTGTGCGTGCTGCCGGGTGGGGGCGCCATCGTACCCATCCCGCCGGGCGTGGCCGTGATGGCCGAGACCTTCGGCCAGGCCTGGGATGCCGTCAATGCGCTCGATGTGACCTGGGGCGCCGGCACCATCGACGGCGAAAGCAACGCGTCCATCACCGCCAAGCTCAAGGCCTCGGTGCCTGCGCTGGGTGTGCCGCCCGTGAGCATCCCGCTGTTGGGCTCGGTGACGATCGACGCCGAGTTCGAGATGGCGCCGCTGTCGCACGCGGCGCTGGAAACCGATTGCGCCATCGTGGACGTCAAGCGCGATGCCAATGGCAACGCGGTGTTCTGCGAGATCTGGGCCGGCATGCAGACGCCCATCGCGGCCGCGCAGTCGGTGGCCATCGACCTGGGCCTGCCGCCCACGGCCGTGAAGGCGCACGTGATCCCGTCGGGGGGCTCCTTCGGGCGCCGCCTGTTCTGGGACCCGGTCCAGCAGGCGGCCCAGGTGTCCAAGGCCTTGGGCTACCCGTGCAAGCTGATGTACCACCGTGCCGACGACATGCGCCATGGCCGCATGCGGCCACCGCAGTACCACCGGGTGCGCGCCACCACGGCGCTGGGCCAGGTCGCGCTGTTCGACCACCGCATCGCCAGCCCCCGCCTGGACGGCCGGCATGGCTTCGGCGACCTGGTCACGGCAGCGGCTGGCGCCATGCCCTCCGTCTTCCAGCAGACCCCCGGCAACCTGGGCGTGGAAGAGTTCCTCTTCAAGACCATGGTGTCTTCGCCCTACAACTTCGGCGTGAGCAACAAGCTGCTGCTGCCGGCGCCGATCATCATGAACACTGCCTCCTACCGTTCGGTGCACATCCAGCCGACGCGGATGTGCGAGGAGATCATGGTGGACGAGCTGGCCAAGGCGCTGGGCAAGGACCCCGTGGCCTTCCGGCTGGAGTTCTTGCGTTCGCCGCGCGCCATCGCCTGCCTGAAGGCCGTGGCCGCGACCGGACAGTGGGGCAAGGTCATGCCCAAGGGCTTCGCGCAGGGCATCGCCGTGCACCAGGAGACGCGCTCCTACACCGCCTGCCTGGTGGAGATCGACGCCCGCCCGGCCATCGCAGGCACGGGCCCGGCGCTGGTCACCAAGGCCGTCATCGCCATCGACGTGGGCAAGCCCATCAACCTCAGCGGCATCGACGCCCAGGTGCAAGGCGCGCTGGCCGAGTCCATCTCCATCGTGCTGAGCTCGGGTCTGCACGTGCAGAACGGCCTGCCGCTGGAAGGCAGCTTCTCGCAGTACCACTTCAGCCGCAACCGCCACTACCCGAAGGACGTCAAGGTCATCATCATGCCGCCCAACGGCGAGGCCATCGGTGGTCTGGGCGAGGTCGGTCTGTCGGCGTCGAGTGCGGCGATCGCGAACGCCTACGGCCGCGCCACGGGGATCAAACCGCGCAAGTTCCCGCTGTTCTTCCCGGTGGACTTCACGCCCTTCCCACCGGGCAAGCTGCCCACCCGCCCGATGTTGCCCCTGCCCGCCTGAGGAGACTGACCCATGACCATCCAGAATTTCAGCGTCAACGGCAAGCCCGTCTCGGTGGACGCCCCCAACGACATGGCCCTGCTGTGGGTGCTGCGTGACAAGCTCGGCGTCACCGGTCCCAAGTACGGCTGCGGCATCAACGTGTGCAAGGCCTGCACCTGCAACGTCAACGGCAAGGCCTTCACGCCGTGCTCGACCCCGGTGTCGGCCGTGCGCGGCCAGAACATCACCACCATCGAAGGCCTGGCCGCCGACGGCACGCTGCACCCGGTGCAACAGGCCTGGCTAGAGCTGGACGTGGCCCAGTGCGGCTACTGCCAGCCGGGCCAGATCATGGCGGCCGTGGCCTTGCTCAACCGCACCAAAACCCCGACCGACGCCGACATCGACGCCATCGACAACGTCTGCCGCTGTGGCACCTATGGCCGCATCCGCGCGGCCATCAAGCTCGCCGCATCGCGCATGCCCTGAACCGCGAGGTCAACGCCCATGGAAAGCCTCGACCAACAGGTGCTGGACGCCATGGCGCGCTGGCACGCGCAAGGCCACCGTTTTGCGCTGGTGACCGTGGCCCAGACCTGGGGCTCGGCGCCGCGCCAGCCCGGGGCCTGGCTGGCCTTGTGCGATGACGGGCGCGTGCAGGGCTCGGTCTCGGGCGGGTGCATCGAGGACGACCTCATCGAGCGCATGCGTTCAGGGGCCTTGCGTGCCGCCGGTGCAGCGCCCACCTTGGTGACCTATGGCGGCACGCGCGAAGCCGCCCGCCGCTACGGCCTGCCCTGTGGCGGCACCCTGGCGCTGGTGGTGGAGCCCGAACCCGACCTGGCGTCCTTGCAGCAACTGGCGCAAGGCATCCAGGCCGGGCGGCTCATGCGCCGGCGCGTGGACCTGCGCGACGGCTCGGTCACCGTCATGGACGCCGATGCCGGGCCCGAGGTGCAGTGGGATGGTGAGGTGCTGCGCACCACGCACGGGCCGCGCTGGCGTTTGCTCGTCATCGGCGCGGCGCAGACCGCACGCTTCCTGGTGCCCATCGCGCAATCGCTGGGCTTTGCCGTGAGCGTGTGCGACCCGCGCCCTGAATACCACACCGAGTGGGACGTGCCCGATGCGCCCTGGCTGCCCGGCATGCCCGACGACGTGGTGCTGGCCATGCGCCCGGACCCGCACACCGCGGTGGTGGCGCTCACCCACGACCCCAAGCTCGACGACCTGGCCTTGATCGAGGCTTTGCGCTCTCCCGCTTACTACGCGGGCGCTTTGGGTTCGGTGGCCAACAACGAGGTCCGGCGTGCCCGGCTGTGCGAGCACTTCGACCTGAGCACGGCCGAGGTGGACCGCCTCCACGGTCCCATCGGCCTGCCGATTGGCAGCCGCACGCCGCCTGAAATCGCCGTGGCCATCGCGGCCCAACTGGTTGCGGTTCGCCGCGGGGTGCGCGCGAACGCGCCGGCCACCGAGGCGGCCTGGCCCCCCTCGCGCACGCCGGTCTGCCAGGCGGGCTGAGGCTGCACGGCTGGGCGCGATCCGGCGCCACCCAGCGCCATGCAGCGCAGCGCGAACTTGCGTGAGGTTTGACACGGTCGCGGCCGTGACGTTCAGCCTGGCGTCGCGGTGTCACGCCGATGTCACACCGCTTGTTTCCACTCGTCCGGTTCGGCGCCCTGTCGCCGGCAGCCTCCCGGTGGTGCGCGGCGCGATGCGTCCGAGGAGGCCAGGGCCACCCTGAGGGGGCATGGATCGCGCCGAGGCTTGCCGTCAGGCAGGGAAGAGACCGATCAGATGCTGTCTGCGCCATCCTTGTCTTTGCGTGCCCGCCTGGGCGTGCTCGGCACCCTCGTGGTGCTGGCCCTGGCGGTGGTGGGCGTGGTCAACGCCTACAGCCTGCGCCACCTCACCCAGCAGTTCGCCGACTTCCGCGACCACGAATTCACCCAGCAAGGCCAGCTCGTGCAGTTGCGCCAGCACCTGGGCAACATCCGCCGCTACGAAAAAGACGTGCTGCTCAGCATCGACGAGGTCGATGCGGCCAAGTCCTACCAGCTCAAGTGGCGCTCGGCCATGCAGGGTGCGCGTGAGGTCCTGGGCGGCCTCGGCACCACGCAACACGCCGACGAAGCGGTGCGCATCCTGGCCTTGCTCCAGGACTACGAAGCGCGCGGCGGCGAGGTCCTCCAGCGCAGCATCAATGGCCAGATCGTCACATCGACCGAGGCCAACCAGCTGATGGCGCCTGCCAAAGAGGTCATGCGCCAAGGCGACCCGCTGGTCGAGGCCCTGGCCAAGGATTTGCAAGACGATGCCACCGAGCGCGCACAGCAGGTCGGTGACATGGCCGACACCCTGTTGTGGGTGATCCTGGGCGTGGCGGGGGCGACCTTGCTGGTGTTCGTGCCCACCACGTGGTGGACGGCGCTGTCCATCACCCGGCCGATCGGGCATGCCGTGGCGCTGGCCGATGGCATCGCGGCGGGCGACCTGTCGCAGCGCATCGAGGTCCAGGGTTCGGACGAGGTCGCGGCCCTGATGCGTTCCCTGGCCAGCATGCAGGCCAACCTGCGCGACATCGTGGCCCGCGTGAAAACGGCGGGCGACGCCATCCTGGCGGCCAGCAGCGAGGTGGCACATGGCAGCCTCGACCTGTCCAACCGCACCGAGCGGGCCGCGGCCGAGCTGCAGCACACCGCCTCGGGCATGCAGGAGCTGGCCACCATCGTGCAGGCCTCGCGCACCGAGTCCCTGGAGGTTTCGCGCCTGGGTTCGCAGACGCTGAGCTCGGCCCGCCAGGGCGACCAGATCGTCCACCAGGTCGTCACCAACATGGGCGAGATCGAAGGCGGTTCGCGCCAGATCGCGCAGGCCGTGGGCCTGATCGACCAGGTGGCCTTCCAGACCAACCTGCTGGCGCTCAATGCCGCGGTCGAGGCCGCGCGCGCCGGCGAGCAGGGCAAAGGCTTTGCCGTGGTGGCCGCCGAGGTGCGGCAGCTGGCGCAGACCTCGGCCGAAGCGGCCCGCGAGATCTCCCAGGTCATCCGCACCTCCACCCAGCAGGTGGCGCAGGGCAGCACGCTGGTGCAGGCCGCGCGCGCCGAGATGCAGGACGTGCTCAGCTCGGTCGATCAGGTGGCCGACAAGATGTCGGGCATGAGCGAGCGCATCGGCGTGCAGTCCGAAGAGATTTCGCGCATCGCCGAGGCCATCCAGGAGCTCGACGCCTGGACCCAGGAAAACGCCGCCCTGGTCGAGGAGTCCTCGGCGGCCGCGGCCTCGCTGCGCCAGCAAGCGCAGACGCTCATGGCGGTGATCGAACGCTTCCGTTTGACAGCCTGAGGCTTGGGGGACGGTCGCCGTCACCAGACCTCAGGACGTCACCCCCTCATCACCGGATCACCTCACCAACTGGCCGGGTGCAGCCGGTAGAAGCGGCTCAGTTCCCGGTACAGCGCCGGGTGTTCGACCGACAGCGCCCGTGGCCGTTCGAAAAACACCTCGGTGACGACGGCGAAAAACTCTGCCGGGTCGGTGGCGCCATAGGGGTCGATGAAGGGGGCGGGGCCGCCCGCGTCCATGGCATCGGTGGCGTCGCAAAGCGCGTCATAGGCCGACTGCATCACCGCCGACCAGGCCGCGTAGCGCTCGGCCGGGCCCAGGTCGGGTGCGCCATTGGTCAGGCCGGTTTGCGAGTCCAGCTGGTGCGCGAATTCGTGGATGACCACGTTCCAGCCATCGTGCGGGTCGGCCGCGCCGCGCACGGTGTCGTCCCAAGCGAGGATGACCTGGCCCTGGCTCCACGATTCGCCCGAGCGCAGGTCGCGCCGCGACTGCACCACGCCCGCGCCGTCCACCTGCTCGTGGGCGACGAGGAAGGCGCTCGGGTAGACGAGGATTTGCCGCAGCGCGGGGTAGTAGTCGCCCGGGCGGTTCAGCAGCAGCAGGCAGGCTTGCGCGGCGATGGTGACGCGCACCTCGTCGGTGATGGCCTGGCCCTTGCAGCCGATGAAGGCCTTTTCGGCGAGGAAGACCTGGATGTGCTTCTTGAGCTGCAGCTGCAGGTCGGCGGGCAGCAGGGCCACGCCGGGCACGCGCCGGCGCAGGATGCGCCGCCACTCGGGTGGGAAGGCGTCGGCCTGGGCCTTCCCGCGCCGCCAGGCCACCCAGCGCGGCTGGCCGATGAACCAGGCCACCAGCAGCAGGGAGAGGAGGGCGACGATGAGGATGGGCAAGGTGGCGCGGCCTGTTCGGCCTGTTCAATGCGACTGGGGCGCAATTGTGGGCCGGGGCGGGGGATTTCAAGCCCCGCCGGCCGCCTGCCCCTCAAGCCGGTGAATGGGGCGCCTGAGGCTCTCGGTTGCGCTCGGCCATGTAGGCACGCCAGCCGCCGTGGTGGCTGATGTCTTGCGCGCCCACCAGGCCGGCCGGTTCGCAGATGAAGCCTTTCACCCAGAGCCCATCGGCCAGCTCGACCGTGCCCAGGCCCAGCGGCGAGGGGATGAGCGCCAGGAAGGAGCCGACGGCGTCCAGCGGCATCTCGTAGACCTCGACTTCGATGGCCACGCCGTCATCCCCGCCATTTGCCGTGACCCGGGCCAGCCCGGGCTTGGGCGGCACGGTGCCTGGCAAGGCGAAGAGGCGGTAGGCCGCCGCCGTGCGCGTGCGGGCCAGCAGGCGGCAGCCGCGCTCGACCAACTGGCCGTGCAGGGGCATCCCTTGCAGGTGGGCGCCGACCACGGCCAAGGCCAGGGTGGGCGCGGCGGCGGGCAAGGGCGCCTTGGCCGGCATGGCAGGCCCCACCTCGCCCGTGGCGCCCAGCGTCAGCCCCTCGGCCTGGCGCGCGCTTTGCCAGCGCAGGCCCCAGTCGGCCAGGGCTGCGTCGCTGCCGCCAGGGGCGATGAAGGTGACGCCAAAGGGCAGGCCACGGGCGCCGATGCTGGACGGCAAGGCCAGGGCGGCCCAACCCAGCAGGTTGACGAAGTTGGTGTAGCGGCCCAGCGCGCTGTTGCGCAGCACCGGCTCGGCCGCCACCTCGGCCAGCGTCGGGCAGGTGGGGGCGGTGGGCACCATCAGCACGTCGATGCCATCCCAAAGCCGTTCGGCCCGCAGGCGCAGGTCTTCCAGGGCGTAGCGGGCGCGGAAGGCCGCGGTGGCATCGTGCTGGCTGGCCTGGGCCACGACGGCCCGCACCACGGGGTCGATGGCCTCGGGCTGTGCGGCCATCAGGCCTTGCAGCACGGTGTGGCGCTCGGCCACCCAGGGGCCTTCGTAGAGCAGGCGGGCCACGTCGAACAGGGGCCGCATGTCGATGGGCACCAGCTCGGTGGCAAAACCCGCCTGGGTCAGCTGCTGCACCTGTGCCAAAGCCTGGGCCCAGGCCTTGTCGAAGCCCAGCGCCGCATCGACCTCGGGCGTGGCCGGCACACCGACGCGCAAGGGCTGGCCCAAGCGGCCCAGCCAGGCCGGGCGCGGCGCGTGGTGCTGGAACACGGGGCCACCGTCGGGGCCAGCCATCAGCGCCATCACCTGTGCCGCATCGGCCACGGTGAGCGCGAACACCGAGACCACGTCCAGCGTGCGGCAGGCCGGCAGCACGCCTTGCATGGGCACGCTGCCCGGTGTGGGCTTGAGGCCGACGATGTGGTTGAAGCCCGCCGGCACGCGGCCCGAGCCGGCCGTGTCGGTGCCCAGCGCGAAGGGCACGATGCCGCGCGCCACCACCGAGGCCGAGCCCGAGCTGGAGCCGCCACTGACGAAGGCCGCATCGAAGGTGTTGGGCACCGCGCCGTAGGGCGAGCGCGTGCCCACCAGGCCGGTCGCGAACTGGTCGAGGTTGGTTTTGCCGACCACGATGGCGCCGGCATCGACCAGGCGCTGCACCACGCTGGCGTGTTGCGTGGGCGTGAAGGCAAAGGCCGGGCAGGCCGCGGTGGTGGGCAGGCCGGCCACGTCGATGTTGTCCTTCACCGCGAAGGGCACGCCCCACAGCGGGTGGCTGGCGCGGTCCAGCGTGGCCAGGCGCGCGATCTGCGCCGACACGCAGGCCGCATCGCAGCGCAGGATCCAGGCGGGGTCGGCGCTGGCCGATGCGTCAGGCGCGGTGAGCCAATCGGCCAGCAGGGTGTGCGGGTCGGCGCCGCCTTCTCGGTAGGCGCGTTGCCAGTCGGCCAGGGTCAGCGGCAGTGGCATGGGATGGGGATGGGTGCTCATGCGGCCTCCTCGGGCAAGACGACGGCGACCGCCTGGCCCGCCGAGACCGCGCTGCCTTCTTTGCAAGCCACGCGGGCGATGCGTCCCGCACAGGGCGCGACCACGGGGAACTCCATCTTCATGGACTCGATGACGGCCACGGTGTCACCGGCCTGGACCGTGTCGCCCTCGGCCACCAGCACCTGCCACACGCTGCCTGGCACCTGGGTGAAGACGCTGCGGGCGCCCTCGGGCAGGTCGCCATCGCTCACCGTCGCGGCGCTGCTGTCGGCCTCGGCGATGTGCTCGGCCTGGCCGGCCTGGCGCCAGCGCTCGCGCTCGTCGTGGAAGGCGGTCTGCTGGCGGGCCTTGAAGGCGTCGATCTCGTCGGCGTGTTGCGCCAGGAACTGGCGGTAGGCGTGCATGCCGAAGCTGCCGGGTTCGATGCGCAGGCGGTGGCGGCCGGCGGGGAAGTCGCGGCGGATCTGCAGCAGCTCGGCCTCGCTGACCGGGTAGAAGCGGATCTGGTCGAAGAAGCGCAGCAGCCAGGGCTTGCCGGCCTCGAACTCGACGGCGCCGTGGCGGGCGTCGCGCCAGCGGTTCCACATCTGCAGGGTGCGGCCGACGAACTGGTAGCCGCCGGGGCCTTCCATGCCGTAGACGCACATGTAGGCGCCGCCGATGCCCACGGCGTTCTCGGGCGTCCAGGTGCGTGCCGGGTTGTACTTGGTGGTGACCAGGCGGTGGCGCGGGTCCATGGGCGTGGCCACGGGCGCGCCGAGGTAGACGTCGCCCAGGCCGAGCACGAGGTAGCTGGCCTCGAAGACGATGCGCTGGACCTCGTCGATGCTGTCCAGGCCATTGATGCGGCGGATGAACTCGATGTTGCTGGGGCACCAGGGCGCGTCGGGCCGCACCGACTGCATGTACTTCTCGATGGCCAGGCGCGTGGCCGGGTCGTCCCAGGACAGCGGCAGCCAGACGGTGCGCGAGGGCACGACGAGCTGGTCGGTGTCGCCCAGGGCGTCGTCGGCGGCCAGCACGGCGTCGATCAGCGCACGCTGGCCGATGGCGCTGGGGTCGAAGTGCAGCTGCAGCGAGCGGATGCCCGGGGTCATGTCCACGATGCCGGGCAGCTGGCGTGCCTGCAGCGCCAGCATCAGGCCATGGCCGCGCAGGCGCAGGCCGATGTCGAGCTGCATCTCGCCGAGCTCGACCAGCAGGTAGCGGTCGCCGGCCTGGCGGATGACGAGCTGGGGACGGTCGCCCTGGGCCCCACCGACAGCGGCGCGTTGCGCCAGGATGGGCGAGCCCACGGCGCCTGCGTGCTGTGGCAGCACGGGCAGGCTGCCGGCCAGGCGCGCGATGAGGGTGTCCTGCGCGGCCTGCAGTGCGGCGGCTTCCTCGGCACGCACGCAGCGGAAGCGCACCGTGTCGCCGGGGCGCAACTGACCGAGCTTCCAGCGCTCGGCCGCGACCACCACGGCCGGGCAGACGAAGCCGCCCAGGCTGGGGCCGTCGGGCCCGAGGATGACGGGCATGTCGCCGGTGAAGTCGATGGCGCCAATCGCGTAGGCGTTGTCGTGCAGGTTGGACGGGTGCAGGCCGGCCTCGCCGCCGTCGGTGCGCGCCCATTCGGGCTTGGGGCCGATCAGGCGCACGCCGGTGCGGCTGGAGTTGTAGTGCACCTGCCAGTCGTGGGCGAAGAAGGCGCCGATGTCGCCGTCGGTGAAGAAGTCGGGCGCGCCGTGCGGGCCGTAGAGCACGGCGATGTCCCAGTGGTGGCTGTAGCTGGGCGGTGTGAGGCCAGCCGCTTCGGGCGGCTCACCGCTCAGTTGCGCCATCGGGCCTTCGGCGATGTGCAGCATGTCGCCGGTGCGCAGGGTGCGCCCCGCGTGGCCGCCGAACTGGCCCAGCGTGAAGGTGCTGCGGCTGCCGAGGTAGAGCGGCACGTCCAGGCCACCGCGCACGGCCACGGTGGTGCGGGCGCCGCCGCCTTGCACCGCGCCCAGGCGCAGCACGCTGCCACGCGGCACGCGCACGGCCTGCCACAGGGGCACGGGCGCGCCATCGAGCATGGGCGCCATGTCGGCCCCGCAGATGGCGATGGTGGCGTCGCTGTGGAAGCGCAGCGTGGGGCCGCTGAGCGTGCACTCCAGGCCGGCGGCGTGCGGGGCGTTGCCGACCAATTGGTTGGCGATGCGCCAGGCGAAGTCGTCCATCGGGCCCGAGGGCGGCACGCCCACGTCCCAGTGGCCCTGGCGGCCGGGGTGGTCCTGCACGGTGGTCTGCACGCCGCCGTCGAGCACCTCGAAGGCCTGCGGGTGCCAGGCGAAGCCACCCAGCGTGGCCGTGATGACCTCGCCGCTGGCGAACACCTCGGCGCTGGCCAGGGCGCGCAGGTAGCGCAGGTTGGTTTCGATGCCGGCCAGGCGGGTCTCGGCCAGCGCGGCTTGCAGGCGCCGCACGGCGTCGGCCCGGTCGCTGCCCGTGACGATGAGCTTGGCGATCATCGGGTCGTAGTTCGGCGGCACTTCGCTGCCGGTGCCCACCCAGGTTTCGATGCGGGCGTCGGCCGGGAACACCACCTCGGTCAGCGTGCCGGCGCAGGGTTGGAACTGGCGGGCCGGGTCTTCCGCGTACAGGCGCACCTGGATGGACGCGCCCTGCGGTTGCGGCACGTCCAGCGTCAGCGCGCCGGTGGCCAGGTCGCCGCGGGCGAGCTGCACCATCCAGGCCACGAGGTCCACGCCGAACACCTGCTCGGTCACGCCGTGTTCGACCTGCAGCCGCGTGTTGACTTCGAGGAAATAGAAGGCGCTGGTGTCGGCGTCGAGCACGAACTCCACCGTGCCGGCCGAGCGGTAGGCCACGGCCTGCCCCAGGCGCACGGCGGCCTCGTGCAGGGCGTGGCGGGTGGCCTCGCTCAGGCCCGGTGCGGGCGTTTCCTCGATGACCTTCTGGTGGCGGCGCTGTGCCGAGCAGTCGCGCTCGCCCAGGGCCACGACGCGGCCCTGGCCATCGCCGAACAGCTGCACCTCGATGTGGCGGGCGCGCTCGACGAACTTCTCCAGGAAGAGGCCGGCGTCCTTGAAGTTGGCGCTGGCCAGGCGCTGCACGGCCTCGAAGGCCGGTGCCATGTCGGCGGCGCTGCGGATCAGGCGCATGCCGATGCCACCGCCGCCGGCCGTGCTCTTGAGCATGACGGGGTAGCCGATGCGCTCGGCCTCGCGCAGGGCCTCGGCGACATCGCCCAACAGGCCGCTGCCGGGCAGCAGGGGCACGCCGTGCGCTTCGGCCAGGGCACGCGCGGTGTGCTTGAGGCCGAAGGCGCGCATCTGTTCGGGCGTGGGGCCGATGAAGGCGATGCCCGCGTCTTCGCAGGCTTGCGCAAAGCCCGGGTTTTCCGAGAGGAAGCCGTAGCCGGGGTGGATGGCGCCCGCGCCGGTCTCGCGCGCCACCTGCAGGATGCGCTCGGCGTTGAGGTAGCTCTGCGCGGCGGGTGCGGGGCCGATGCACACGGCCACATCGGCCATGGCGACGTGGGCCGAATCGGCATCGGCTTCGGAGTACACGGCCACGCTGCGCAGGCCCAGGCTTTTCAGCGTGCGGACGATGCGGCAGGCGATGGCGCCGCGGTTGGCGATGAGGACGGTGTCGAACATCAGAGGGCTTCCTGCGTGGAGGGGGTGTCCCAGACCAGGAACTGCGCTGGCGTGGGGTGGTAGGCGTTGCAGGGGTTGTTGAGCTGCGGGCAGTTGGAGACCAGCATCAGGATGTCCATCTCGGCGCGCAGCTCCACGTACTTGCCGGGGCCGGAGACGCCATCGGCGAAGGTGAGCTGGCCATCGGCCGTCACCGGCACGTTCATGAAGAAATTGACGTTGGGCACGATGTCGCGCTTGCCCAAGCCCAGGTCGGCGTGCTGCAGGGCGATCAGGTAGTTGTCGCGGCAGCTGTGCATGTACTTCTTTTGCAAGGCGTAGCGCACGGTGTTGCTCTCGGCGGCGCAGGCCCCACCCAGGGTGTCGTGGCGGCCGCAGGTGTCGGCGGTGATGGTCAGCATCGGGCGGCCTTCGCTGCTCATCAGCACCGAGCCGGTGCTCAGGTAGATGCCGCCTTGCGCCAGCATCGTGTCGGTGGCGCTGTAGTGCTCTGCCAGGTCCTGGGCGTTGTAGAAGATGACGTCCACGGCCTGGTTGCCTTCGAGGTCGACGATGCGCAGCGTCTGGCCTCGGGCGATGTGCAGCAGGTAGGGCTCGCCCGAGGGCAGGGTGTGGTTGACGGTGGCTTGGGCCGGGTCCAGCGGGCTGGTTTGCAGGCGGGCTGCGGTGGCTGGAGGGGGGGTGTTCATGGCGTGGTTCATGGCTTCCTCGCAGGCGTCACAGGTAGAGCATGTCGGCGTTGTGCAGCGCACGGGCGCACTCCGGGCGGAAGGCGCGGTTGAAGTCATCGGGCGCAGCCGGCCCCGACTTCCATGCGGCCAGGCCGACCTTGCCCGGCGCGTAGTCGGGGCGCGGGTCCAGCGGGTGGGGCGCGGTGCTGATGGCGATCAGCGTGTCCATGTCGAAGCGCAGCTCGACCATGGCGCCGGCCGCTGCGTGCTGCGGTGCGAAGGCAAAGCGGCCTTCCTCATCGACCGCCACCTTGCTGAAGAAGTTGACCGGCGCGATCAGGTCGCGGCGGGCCAGGCCGTGCTTGCCGATCTCGATGAGCAGGCCGTCCTTGCCGCTGCGGAACATGCCGTTGCGGTGGGTGTGGAAGCTGTGCTCGCCTTGCGCGGCGTACTTGGCCTGCAGGCGCTCGGCGTCCAGCAGGCCACCCAGCGGGTCGTGCCAGCCCAGGGTGTCTTCGGTGATGCTGGCCAGGGCGCGGCCCATGTCGCTCATCAGCACATGGCCCTTCGTGCAGTGCGCCGTGTGCTGGGCCTTGAGCGAGTCGGGCATGTTGTAGCGCTCCAGCTTGTCGCGGGCGTGGTACAGCACCATGCTCAGGTTGGCGCCGGCGTCCAGCGCGACCATGCGCAGGCGGCTGCCGCGCGGCATCACCCAGGACCAGTGGCAGCCGCCGGGCACGACTTCGGACCACATCACGCGGCTGGCCTGCAGCTCGGGCGCGAAGGTGCGCCAGAAGGCGGGGGCGTCGATGGCCGGGGTGGCAGTGGTTGATGGGGTGGTGGCGGTGTGGGTGAGAGGGTTCATGGGGTCTCCTCAGGATGTGGGGTCGTTGGCCGCACCGGCCCCCGAGGCCACGGCGGCGGCCGAGCGGCTGAGCTGGGCCAGCAGGTCCAGGTCGGTCTTCATGCCCGAGGTGTCGCGGATGCGGTCCAGCAACTGGCGCTTGAGCCGCAGGAACTCGGGCGCCAGCTTCATGTCCTGCGTGCGGTGTTCGGGCAGGGGCACGGCGTGGATGCTGTCGATGCGGCCGGGGCGGGGCGCCATCAGCACCACGCGGTCGCCCAGGTAAATGGCCTCGTCCACGTCGTGGGTGACGAAGACGATGGTGGTGCGCTCCAGCCGGTGCACGTGCTGGATGAGGTCGTGCATGACCTCGCGGGTTTGCGCGTCCAGCGCGCCGAAGGGCTCGTCCATCAGCAGCACCGGGGGGCGGCTCATCAGCGCACGGGCAATGGCCACGCGCTGCTGCATGCCGCCCGAGAGCTCGCTGGGGTAGGCCTTGGCCACGTGGGTCAGGCCCATCAGGCGCAGCAAGGCATCGGCGCGGCCGGCGGCATCTTCCACATCGGCGCTGGTGCGCTCGGCCGTGTGGGCCTTCAGCTGGCGGCAGAACTTGATGTTCTCCTGCACCGTCAGCCAGGGGTAGAGGCTGTAGTGCTGGAAGACCATGGCGCGGTCCAGGCCGGGGCCGGTCACGGGCCGTTCGCCCACGGTCAGCGTGCCCTGGTCAAAGGCCTCCAGGCCCGCGATGGTGCGCAGCAGCGTGGACTTGCCGCAGCCCGAGGCCCCGACGAAGACGATGAACTCGTTGGCTTGCACCGTGAGGTTCACGTCCTGCAGGGCCGGGGCCGTGGCGCCGGGGTAGGTCTTGCACAGCTGCGCGCACTGGATGCCGAGCGCGCTGGCGCCGGCCTGGGACGGGGCGGTGGGGGTCATGCGGGGTCCTGGTCTTGCTCGGAGTTCGGGGTCAGTGGCGTGCGTGCAGCCAGGGGAAGGCCTTGCGGTGGGCCAGGCGCATGAGCTGGTCGATCAGCAGGCCGATCAGGCCGATCAGCAAGATGCCCGCAAAGATCTTGTCGGTCTGCAGGAAGCGCTGTGCTTTCAGGATGGCGTAACCCAGCCCCGAGTTCGCCGCCACCAGCTCGGCCACCACCAGGTAGGTCCAGGCCCAGCCCATGGTCACGCGCAGGGTGTCGAGCAGGGCCGGCTTGGCCGAGGGGACGATGACCTTCTCGACCACCTCCATCGGCGTGGCGCCCATGGTCTGGGCGGCCTCGATCTGGGCCATGGGCACGCGGCGCACGTCTTCGGCCACCATCAGCACCATCTGGAAGAAGGTGCCGATGAAGATGATGGCGACCTTGGCGGCTTCGTCGATGCCCACCCACACCATCACCAGCGGGATGAAGGCCACCGCCGGCATGTAGCGGATGAAGTCGGTCAGCGGCTCCAGCAGGGCCTGCACCGGCCGCCAGGTGCCGATCATCAGGCCCAGGGGCAGGGCGAACAGCGCCGAGACGGCCCAACCCACCACCACCCGCATCGTGCTGATGCCGACGTCGCCCATCAGGCCGTCGTCCCACCACAGGTGGATGCGCTCGGCCACGCGCGCCGGGCTGGGCAGGAAGACCGGGTCGGCGTGGCCCGCCGCGGCCAGCAGCCACAGCAGCAAGGGCAGCGTCAGCCCGCAGGCCGCCAGGCCCCAGTACAGCCCCGAGGGGATGCCCTGGCGGATGGCCAGCCAGGAGCGGTGGGAGGGGCCTTGGCTCATTTCAGGGCCTCGGCCAGCAGCGAGGCGTCCACGCCCTTGGCGGCGTCGGGCTTGCCGTCGATGAGCTTGTGCGCCAGCAGGAAGGACGAAACGGTCGGGGCCACGGCCACCAGCGACTGCGGGTTCTTGGCGTCCAGCGCGGCGCTGTTCGCGGCGGCGTCGAAGAACTTGGTCCCGGGCAGGAAGACCTTGTACTCGTCGGGCTTGAGGCTGACGACCTTGCTCATGATCTGGGCGGCCTCGTCGGGCTTGGCCGCGATGAAGGCCACGGTGTCGAACCAGGCCTTGATCATGCCGACCAGGTCCTTGCGCTTGGCCTTGATGGCCTTGTCCTGCGCGACCAGCAGGTCCGGAATCAGGCCGGGCATGTCTTTCGACGTGAACACGGCGTGGCCCTTGCCACTGGCTTCGATCTGGTGGATCCAGGGGTTCCAGACCACGGCGGCGTCCACCCGGCCGGCCATGAAGGCGGCAGCGGCATCACCGGCGCTGAGGTTGGTGATCTTCACGTCCGAAGGCTTCATGCCGTTCTTGGCCAGGGCGGTGGCCAGCACGAAGTGCGAGACGCTGAACTCTTCCAGCGCGACGGTCTTGCCCTTGAGGTCCTTGATGGACTTGAGCTTGGGCGAGACCACGACGGCGTCGTTGCCCGCCGAGTTGTCATTGACCAGGATGGTTTTCAGCGGCAGGCCCTTGGCCAGCGGGCCCATGGTGTCGGACCAGGTCTGCGAGTTGGCGTCGAGCTGGCCCGAGGACAGGGCCGCGATGGAGTCGGTGTAGTTGGCGAACCAGACCAGCTTCACGTCGGCGCCGTGCTTCTTGAAGAAGCCTTTTTGCTCGGCCACGTACCAGGCCACCCAGCCCGGCCAGTCGGACACGCCGACCTTGACCTCGGCCGCGGCAGGGCGGGGCATGGACAGCACACCGGCCGCCACGGCCAGGGCCGCACAGGAGGACAGCAGCGCGCGGCGCAGGGCGGAAGGGCGTGCGGCGGTGGTGCCGAGGAGGTGAGCAGGCTTGAAAGACATCGCGGACTCCAGTGGTTGATCGGGACAATGGCCAAGAGGCACCTCTTGCGAAGTGGACCTCCCGGGCTTTTGTCCCGCCGTGGAGCCCGCTCGGGCACAGGCGTTGCCACCTGCGACCGAACCGGCCGATGGCTCTCGGACCAGCCATCTGCACTCTGTGGAGCGAGATCGGAACCCTAGCCATCCTTCGAAGAGCCGGTGCAAGCACCGCGCCTCTCTGATCCTTTGGTGAGCAAGGCGCGTGCCAGGGCTCGACGCACGGAGGCAGGGCCTGCAGGCCCCGGGCGGTCCCCTGCTGCGGGCACGTTTCCCCCCTTGAATCGGCAACCACGCCCCAAAAAGGGGCGCCGCAGCCGCCCTGTGCGGGAAAGCACCCCAGCCATGGCGCCGCATTTCGGGGCATCCCGTCGGCCGCTCACCCCTAAAATTCGGTCGGTGTCCTTTTGCTGTTGAATGCGTCACGCATCACGAGACCTGCGCCATGCCTGCTGCCCAGCCCGTCCCCCAGGACGATGAAGCCCGACGCCTGCGTGCGCTGCAAAGTTATGCCGTGCTGGACACCGAGTCCGAGCAAGCCTACGACGACCTCACCGCCCTGGCCGCACAGGTGCTGGGCGTGCCGATCGCGCTGGTCAGCCTGATCGACAGCGACCGCCAGTGGTTCAAGTCCAAGGTCGGGCTGGATGTTTGTGAAACGCCGCGCTCCCAGGCGTTTTGCGACCACGCCATCCGTGGCCATGGGGTCATGGTCGTGCCCGACGCGACGCTGGACCCGCGCTTCGCCGACAACCCCCTCGTCAGAGGCGACCCGCAGATCCGCTTTTACGCAGGCGCGCCGCTGCTCAACCCCGAGGGCGAGGCCCTGGGCACGCTGTGCATCATCGACCGCCAGCCGCGCGAGTTCGGCGAGCACCAGCGCGCCACCCTGGCCCTGTTGTCGCGCCAGGTCATGGCCCAGCTGGAGCTGCGCAAGCGCCACGCCGCCCTGTCGGTGGCGCTCGACAGCCTGAAGCACCACACCCAGTTGCTGGACAACCTCTCGCGCCATGTGCCGGGCGTCATCTACCAGTACCGCCTCTTCCCCGACGGGCACTCCTGCTTCCCCTACGCCAGCCAGGGGCTGTGGGACATCTACGAGGTCCAGCTCGACGAGGTCGCCACCGATGCGGGCCTGGTGTACCAGAGGCTGCACCCGCAGGACCGCGAGGGCGTGGCGCTGTCCATCCAGGCCTCGGCCTTGACGCTGCAGCCCTGGCGGCACGAGTACCGCGTCGTCTTGCCGCAGCAGGGCGAGCGCTGGCGCCAGGGCGATGCCCAGCCCGAGCGCCTGCCCGATGGCAGCGTGCTGTGGCACGGTTTCATCACCGACATCACCGAGCGCAAGCGCATCGAGGACGTCACCCACCGCCTGGCCTATTTCGACGCGCTCACCGGCCTGCCCAACCGCCGCCTGCTGATCGACCGGCTGGAGCACGCGCTCGGCAGCCAGCAGCGTTCGGGCCAGAAGGGCGCGCTGTTCTTCATCGACCTGGACAACTTCAAGCACATCAACGACGCCCGCGGCCACTCGGTCGGCGATGCGCTGCTGCAGCAAGTGGCCCTGCGCCTGGGCAGCCTGCTGCGCCACGACGACACGGTGGCCCGCCTGGGCGGCGACGAGTTCGTTGTGCAGATCGGCAACCTCGGCAGCGACACCGAAGGCGCGGCCCGCCAGGCCCGCGCCGTCGCCGAGAAGGTGCGCGAGGTGCTGGAAAGCCGCTACGACATCGACGGCTTCTCCTACAACAGCTCGGGCAGCATCGGCATCACCCTGTTCCCGCGCGGTCACGAGGGCGTGGACGACCTGCTGCGCGAGGCCGACACGGCCATGTACCGCGCCAAGGCGGGCGGGCGCAACCGCATCGAGTTCTTCGAAGCGGGCATGCAGACCGAGGTCGAGGAGCGCCTGGCCATCGAGCACGACATGCAGGACGGCATCGAGCGTGGCCAGTTCGACGTGCACATCCAGCCCCAGGTCGATGCCCAGGGCACCGTGGTGGGCGGCGAGCTGCTGATGCGCTGGACCCACCCCGTGCGCGGCGTGGTGCCGCCCAACCAGTTCATCCCGCTGGCCGAGGAGTCCGCGCTCATCCTGCGCCTGGGCGACCTCGTGCTGCAGCGTGCCTGCGAGGCCCTGGCGCAGTTGCAGCGCGATGGCCTGCGCCTGGACCTGTCGGTCAACGTCAGCCCGCGCCAGTTCCGCCGCGCCGATTTCGTGGACCGCGTGCGCGACGCCCTGACGCGCGCCGGTGCGCGGGCCGAGGGCCTGATTCTGGAAGTCACCGAGGGCCTGCTGATCGAGCACTGGGCCGACACCGTCTCGCGCATGGACGAGCTGGTCGCGCTGGGCCTGCGCTTTTCCATCGACGACTTCGGCACGGGCTATTCCAGCCTGGCCTACCTGAAGAAGCTGCCGCTTTATGAGCTGAAGATCGACCGCACCTTCGTGCGCGACACGCCCGACGACCCCAACGACACGGCCATCGTCGAGGCGATCTTGTCGGTGTCCAAGCACCTGGGGCTGCGCGTGGTGGCCGAGGGCGTGGAAACGGCCGAGCAGGCCGAGTTCCTGCGCAGCCGCGGCTGCGACTGCCTGCAGGGCTATTTCTATGGGCGCCCCGAACCGCTGGCGGCCTGGCTGGCGCGCCAGGGCCGTGGGTTCAGCGCTGCACCAGCGTCTGCGCCTGGCGGATGAAGGCCTCGGTGTCTTCGCGTTGGGCGGCGTTGTCCACCAGGCTGTCCACCTTCACCGGCACTTCCACGCCCTTGCGGCAGGCCGGGCGCGCCTTCATGGCGTCCATCCAGCGCTGCAGGTGGGTCAGCCCCTCGATGGACACGCCCGACCAGCGGTGCGTGCGCACCCAGCACCAGTGCGCGATGTCGGCGATGGAGTAATCGCCCGCCAGCCATTCTTCCTTGGCCAACTGCCCGTCGAGCACCTCGAAGAGCCGGCGCGACTCGTTCTGGTAGCGGTCGATGGCGGGCTGGATCTTCTCGGGGAAGTAGCGGTAGAACACATTGGCCTGGCCCATCATCGGGCCCACGCCGCCCATCTGGAACATCAGCCACTGGATGACGCGCGAGCGGCCCTTGGCATCCGAAGGCATCAGCCGGCCGGTTTTCTCGGCGAGGTAGATGAGGATGGCGCCGGACTCGAACACGGCGAAGTCATCGGCCTCGCGGTCCACGATGGTCGGGATGCGGCCATTGGGGTTGAGCGCCAGGTACCAGGGCTGCTTCTGCTCGTTCTGGCCCAGGTCGATGGGGTGCACCGTGTAGGGCAGGCCCAGCTCTTCGAGGGCGACGGAGGCCTTCCAGCCGTTCGGCGTGGCGGCGGTGTAGAGGTCGATCATGGGATGTCCTTCGGTGTGGCGGCCATCATGCCGCGAGGCTGGGTCGGCTGGCCAGGGCCTCGCGCCAGCGGCGGATGTTCGGGTGCGTCTCGGTGGGCTTGAGGCGCACCACGCGGGCGAAATCGACCATGACGACGGCGGTGATGTCGGCGATGCTGAAACGGTCGGTGGCGATGAAGTCACGCCCGGCCAGGTGGGCGTCGAGCACGTCGAAGAAGCGTTGGGCGCGCGCCAGGCCGCGCTGCGCCAGCTCGGGGATCTGGTCCACCGCGGCGGGGCCGGTCAGCGCGCGGCCCTTCATGGCCGGCGCGCTGTTGCGCAGGGCTTCGGCGATGGCCAGCAGGCCTTCGAACTCTGTGCGGCTGTTCCAACTGGCGATCTCGGCTTTTTCCAGCGGCGTGCGGCCCATCAGCGCGGGCTCGGGGTGGGCGGCTTCGGCCCAGGCGGCGATCGCGGCGTTGTCGGGCAGCACGGTGCCATCGTCGAGTTGCAGCGCGGGCACGGTGCACTGCGG
The DNA here is from genome assembly GCA_023266355.1 of Aquabacterium sp. Classification (GTDB taxonomy): domain Bacteria; phylum Pseudomonadota; class Gammaproteobacteria; order Burkholderiales; family Burkholderiaceae_C; genus Aquabacterium. Next base: position 50,166 of record JAHFQM010000011.1, on the reverse strand, counting down.
GTTGAGCGCGCGGAAGGCGTCGCCCAGGTGCTCGCCCGTCATCAGGTTGACCTGCACGTTCTGGCACGCGATGCCTTTTTCCGCCAGCAGGATGCGGGCGCGGCGCGGGCTGGGGGCCATGGTGAAGTCGTAGAGCGTGGGCATGCGGGGTGTCCTTCAACGGCTGGGGTGCGCGCATCTTGCCCGAAGGCCGGGGCCATCGCCCCCGGGCCTGCCCTGGGGTGAACACGGCTTGTCATCACCGGGTCAAGCGCGTGGGCCATAAGGCTCACCCATGACGGACGAAGCACTTTCTCAGGCGCAGCCCCCGCGTGCGCCCATCTGGCGCGTGGCCCTGGTGTTCCTGCTGGCCCTGGCGGCGCTGCAGGGGGGCTGGTCGGCCTTGCGGGGCTCGGCGGCCGAGCGCGCCGTGATCGACCAGGCCACCGTGGGCACGGCCGTGGCCCTGGTGAACCGCCTCACGCCCGAGGTGGCCGCGCAGGCCAAGGGGTCGCGCATCCAGGCGGCGGGCGGTGGCATCAATGTGCTCAATGGCTGCGAGGGCACCGAGGTGCTGTTCCTGCTGTGGGCGGCGTTGCTGGCGGCGCCGCTGTCGTGGCGCTGGCGCCTGCAGGGCGCCTTGCTGGGCGCGCTGTGGGTGTTCGCGCTCAACCAGCTGCGCCTGCTGGCCCTGTTCTACAGCTACCGCGATGACCGCCCCCTGTTCAACCTGCTGCATGGCCTGGTCGCCCCGGGGCTGCTGGTGGCGGCCACCTTGCTGTTCGTGGCCTGGGTGTACCGCCGGCACGACGCATCGCAGCGCCTGGCGGTGCCTGCGGGGGCTGGGGGCTTCGATGCGGCCTGAGTCTGAGTCTGAGCCTGAACGTGCGCCGGCGTCGGTGGCGGTGCGCTTCGCCTGGCGCTTTGCCCTGTGCCTGGCCCTGGTGCTGGCGGCCACGCTGCGCTGGGGGCACGCGCTGGCCGAGGCCTTGCTGCCCCTCATCGCCGCCGAGATCAACGCGCTGGACAACACCTACCGCATCGTTGCGCTCGAGGTGGTGCAGCGCGGTGGCGAGGAGCTCATCCGCATCGTGGTGACGCTGGCGCGTTGCGTCGTGCTGCCCGATGGCGCGCACTGCGCGGACCCGCGCGCCCAGGCCCAGGCCTCGACCTTGCTGGGCCACCTCACCCTGCCACCGACCCTGGCCGTGGCCGCGGTGCTGGCCTGGCCGCCGGCCTCCTGGCGGGAGGCTGCGTGGCGCTTGCCGCTCTTGCTGGTGGGGCTGGCGCTGCTGCTGGCGCTCGACGTGCCCATGGTGCTGTGGGCTTCGCTGTGGCAGTTGCACGTCGATGCCTTCGCGCCGGGGCTGTTCTCGCCCTTGCTGCTCTGGCTGGACTTCGTGCAAAGCGGCGGCCGCATGGCCCTGGGCCTGGTCTGTGCCGCAGGGGTGCTGGCGGCGGCCCACGCCTTGGCCGAGCGTGGCCAGGTGCGCCGCGGCGTTGGCGGCTGAAACCCGCCGATCAGCGACCCTGAGCCTTGCCTTGACGCTGCCACCACGCCTGCGCGCCCAGCAGCAGCGACAAGAGCAGTGCCGCCCATTCGGGCAGGGTGGGCACATCGCCGTCCGAGGCCTCTGCAGCGCTCGCGATGGTGGTGGCCACCGCCGCCGAGTTGCTGGCCTGGTTGTTGGCGTCGCCCGCGTAGCTGGCGCTCAGGCTGTGGCTGCCGGCCGCCAGGCTGCTGACCGTCAGGCTGGCCGTGCCGTTGCTGAGGGTGGCGTTGCCCAGGGGGGTGCTGCCGTCCAGGAAGGTCACGCTGCCGCTGGGCTGGAAGCCGGTCACCGTGGCCGTCAGCGTCACCGCCTGGCCGGCCGTGGCCTGGCCAGGTGACACGCCCAAGGCCGTGCTGGTGCTGCTGGCATTGACGCTCACCGGGGTGCTGGACGAGGTGCTGGGCGCGTTGCCCGCATCGCCCGAATAGACCGCGCTGACGTTGTGCGAACCCACGGCCAGCTGGTTGGTGCTGAGCGTGGCCACGCCATTGCCCACCGCCACCGGCGTGCCCAGGTTGTTGCCGCCGTCTTTGAATTGCACGGTGCCCGTGGGGGCGTTGCCGGCCACGCTGGCCGTCAGCGTCACGGCCTGGCCGACGGTCGCGAGGGTGGGCGTGGCGCTCAGGCTGGTGGTGCTGGCCACCAGCACCGACACGGTCGCGGCCGGCGAGGTGCTGGGCTGGTGGGTTTTGTCGCCCGAATACACCGCGACCAGGCTGTGGCTGCCGGCGCCCAGGGCCGTGGTGCTCAGGGTGGCCGAGCCATTGCTCAGGGCCACGGCCGTGCCCAGGTTGCCGCCGTTGTCGGTGAACTGCACCGTGCCTGTGGCGCCGCTGCCCGTCACGGTGGCCGTCAGCGTGAGGCTCTGGCCTGTGCTCAGGCTGCTGGCCGAGGTGCCCAAGGCCGTGCTGGTGGCGGGCAGGGTGTCGGTGTAGTTGTTGACGAAGACCGCGCCGTTGACGGTGCCCAGGCCCGTGACCTGGTTGTAGCGCGGCGTGCTGGTGCTGGCCGAGAAGCCTGTCACGCCGGGCACGCTGTTGTTGCCCGAGGTGATGAGGTTGTAGTAGGCCTTGCCCGTGCTGGCCTGCAGGTTGGCCAGGCCGTAGAGCGTCGGGTTGATGTTGCCCAGGCGGTAGCCAGTTTTCTGGCCGACGAGGGCCAGGATGCCGGCCAGGGCAGGCGCTGAGGCCGAGGTGCCACCGACGACGTAGGTGGTGGGCGTGCGGCCGGTGTTGTCGCTGGAGGTGACCAGGTAGCCCACACGGCTCGACGCGTTCAGCGACACATCGGGCACGTCGCGCCTGCCGTCGGCGGGGACGCCGGCGGTGTTCTGCCAGCTGGGTTTGGTGAAGCGCGTGCTGGCGCCGCCCCCCGAGGACAGCAAACCTGTGCCGCCATTGGCGCCGCTTTCGTTCCAAGCCACTTCGGGGATGTAGGACAGGGCCGAGGCGCCGCCCGCGTCGTTGCTGCCCGACCACCACGTCGAGGGGCTGGCCGTGTCGTTGAACTGGGTGCCGCCCACGCAGGTGCTGTGCTGCGAGGTGCACATGCCGTTGACGCCCAGGCCCCGGGTGGCCGTGGTGGCATTGGCGAGGTCGCAGCCTGCTGCGCCGCTGTCGCCCGAGGACACAACCACCGTTTGGCCTTGCGCCGCAGCTTGCTGCCACAGGCTGTTGTAGAAGTTGACGCTGCTGACGCCCATGAGGCTTTCGCACAGGCCGTAGCTGACGGTGATGACGTCGCCGATGTTGTTGTTGACGGCGTGCTGTGCCGACAGCGTGATGCCATCGCTCGTCGCGGTGCTGGCCGTGGTGATGAACTTCACCGTGGCCTGGGTGGCCACCGCGCCGGCCCATTGCACGTCGAGGTCGGACTCCAGCTCGTCGCCCGACACGAAGCCCGGCGCTGTGCCGCCGTTGACGATCTGCGGCGGGTTGCTGGGCAGGGCCATGCTGTTGCGGAACTGGGTGACGTCGCTCAGCGCGATGTTGCTGCGTCCGATGACCGCGATGGTGCGGCCGGTGCCGTTGAGGCCCTGTGCCAGCACCGACTTCAGGTTGTAGATGGTGTGGAAGTCGCCCGCGGCCAGGTAGTGCGCGTTGCCGTAGGTGGCCAGGGGGGTGGCCAGGTGCTGTGGCTCGCTGCGGAAGTCGTGCAGCGAGGCGATGCCCGCGACCACCTCGGCCAGCGCCGCGGGCAACTGCACCGGGTCGGCGTGGGCGATGTGGCGCTGGCGATCGATGCCGTCACTGCGTTCGTAATAGCGCAGCTTGACGCCGAAAGCCTCCCGCACCTGCCGGGCATTGCCGCTGAACACGATGCTGCGCCCGCCAGCGCTGACCTCGTCGACGCGGAAGCCTTGTTGGGTCAACCAGGCGGTGATGGCGTCGATGTCGGCCTGGGCCAGGCCAAAACGCTGTGCGAAGGCCTGTGGGCTCAGCCATTGGCGGTAGTCGGGCGAGGCGGGGTCGTGCTGGGCCTGCTGCAAGGCCGCGAGGGCCTGTTCCTGCGCCGCGCTCGGCTGCAGCACCAGCACCATTTGGTCAAGGCGCAGGGCGTTGTCCACCGCGCCGCGGTCGTCTTCGGCGCGGGCGCGCGGGTGGGCGCTGCCCGGCACGGTGACGCGCTCGTCGTTGCGCACCTCGCGCAGCACGCGGGGCACGGCCAGCGGGCCTGGCGCCTTGTCCTGGGCCTGGCCCTCGGCGGCGTGTGCCTGCCCGGTGCCACCCACGGCCACGATGAGCAGGCCCCAGCCCAGCCGGGCGAGGCCGCGGCCTGGGTGCTGGCGGGCGAGCGGGGCGGCGGGGTGGGGCGTGTGGGGCATGGTGGGCGGCGGTCGGGCAAGGGGCGCGGGGAGCGCGAAAGGGGCATGCGCTTCACGCACCACGCCGGACGCAGACCTTATCTGTTGCGCAAGTAGCTCCGGTGATCGGGCCTGAGCCGATCCGATCAACCGGATTCGGGGGGCATGGAAGGCCTCTCGTTAAGCCCATGTGTGGGCAAGGGCTTCATCCCCCGCGCAGAGCCCATGTCGCTTACAAGGACACACCCACTACAAAAAGGAACCCCATGACACAACACCTGTCCTTGTCCCTGTTGGGCGGCACCCTGGCCGCTGCGGTCGTCGCTTGGTTGCCCGTGTCGGCAGCCCACGCACAAATGAGCACCCCTGCCGAGCAGGTCGATGCCCTGGAAGCGCTGGCCGGCAAGCACCCCGGCATGCGGCGCTCGGGCGCCAAGGGCATCTGCGCCAGTGGCCATTTCACGGGCAATGCCGTGGGCCGTGCGCTGTCCAGCGCATCGGTGTTTTCTGGTGAGAAGGTGCCCGTGGTGGCGCGCTTCTCTGTCGGCGGCGGCAACCCCAAGGCGTCCGACAAGGGCAAGACAGCGCGTGGCCTGGCCCTGCAGTTCATGCTGCCCAAGGGCGAGCAATGGATGATGGCCAACATCTCGGCGCCGGTGTTTTTCGTGGCCCGCATCGAGGACTTCGTGCCCTTCGTGCAGGCCCGCGTCAACGACCCGGCCACGGGCAAGCCCGACCCGGTCAAGCTGAAGGCCTACAACGATGCCCACCCCGAGAGCCTGCGCCAGGGCGCCTTCCTGGCCAAGGCGGCCGTGCCGGCCAGCTACGCCAGCGCGCAGTACTGGGGCGTGAACGCCTTCGAGCTGGTCAATGCCAAAGGCCAGGGCCAGTTCGTGCGCTGGCAGTTCGTGCCTTCGGCCGGGGTGGTGGGCCTGAGCGAGGAGCAGCTCAAGACCATGCCCGACGCATTCCTGTTCGACGAACTGCGCCAGCGCGTGGCCCAGGCGCCGGTGTCCTTCGATTTCAAGCTGCAACTGGCCCAGGCCGGTGACACCCTGGTCGATCCGACCCAGGTCTGGCCCGAGAGCCGCACCGTGGTGCCCGCCGGCACGCTGGTGATCGACAAGGTCGAAGCGGACATGGGCGGGGCTTGCGACAAGATCACCTTCAACCCGCTGGTGCTGCCCAAGGGCATCAAGGCCTCCGCCGACCCCATCCTGGCCGCACGTCCTGCGTCCTACGGGGTGTCGCTGGGTCGCCGTTTGGGCGAAGCCGCGAAGTGATCGGTGTGATCTGAGCCGAGCTGGGCAGCAGGTCCTGCTGCTCAGCGCTTGTCACCGTTCATGCGTTGTTCATGCGCCGTAAGGGTCGTCGTGCATGCCGCCCGGCATGTCACCGCTTTGCAGCAGGTCGATCTGCTGGCGCAGCAGGCCGGTTTGCTGGCCCCAGTAACTGCCCGACTCGAACCAGGGGAAGGCGGCCGGGAAGGCCGGGTCCGACCAGCGGCGCGCCAGCCAGGCGCTGTGGTGCACCAGGCGCAGGGTGCGCAGGGGCTCGATGAGGGCCAGCTCGCGCCAGTCGAAATCGGCCACGGATTCGTAGCCGTCCATCAGCGCGCCCAGCTGCACCTGGCGCTCCTGCGGGTCGCCGCTCACCAGCATCCACAGGTCTTGCACGGCGGGTGCCATGCAGGCATCGTCCAGGTCCACGAAGTGCGGGCCTTCGGGCGTCCACAGCACGTTGCCGGGGTGGCAGTCGCCGTGGGTGCGGCGCCAGCGCAGGCCGTCGATGCGGTCGAACGCCGCTTGCGCCAAATCGAGCGCCTGGTCGGCCGCGGCCAGCCAGGTCGAGCGCTGGTCGAGCGGGATGGCCTCGTTGTCCAGGAGCCATTGCCGCGCGGCACGGCCCATCTGGGTGACGTCCAGGCGCGCACGGTGCGCGAACGGCCGGCGCGCGCCGACCCCATGCAGCCGGGCCAGGAAGCGGCCCAGCCAGCGCAGCACCTCGGGGTCGTCGAGTTCGGGCGAGCGTCCGCCGCGGCGCGGGCTGACCGAGAGGCGGTGGCCGCCGAAGTGGCCCAGGGTGGGCGGTGTGCCGCAGACCGAGGCCGGACCACGGGCGGCCGCCGCGTCCACCGTCAGCGTGAGCGGCGGCACGGCGGGCACCTCGGCATCGGCCAGCTCTTGCGCGAAGGCGTGTTCTTCGAGGATTTGCGCGTCGCTCCAGCGGCCGGGCCGGTAGAACTTGGCGACCACGAAGCCGCCGTCCTCCAGGCCGACCTGGAAGACGCGGTTCTCGTAGGAATTCAGGGTCAGCAGGCGGCCGTCCACACGCTGCCCGAGCGCCTCCAGGGCGTCGAGCGTGAGGTCGGGGGTGAGGTCGCCGTAGGGCTGGCTGGGCAGGTCAGGGTGCATGCGGCATCTTACGACCCGCGATGTGCCCGCCGTGGGTTCAAGCGGCCCCGCCCGGGCCGCCGTCAGTCCAGCTGGGCCGCCGACTGCATGGCCTTGAGCAGGGCCGGGTTGATGTCGCCAAAGCCCATCATCAGGCCGTCGGCGGCGTCCTTGATCTCGAAGAGGTCGCTGCCTTCCATGGCTTGCACGAGCTTGAAGTAGGGCTCGTAGGGGCCGCTGCGTTCGGCCAGGGCCTGGAAGACGCGCTCGGGCACGGGGATGGTTTTCAGCAGCTCGTTGAACGGCAGGCGGAACATGCGGTCGAGCAGCGAAAACACGCCGCAGATGAACAGCTCGTTGCGCATGTCCTCGTCGCCACTGACGCGGGCCAGCTCTTCCATGAACAGGCCACGGCGCACGGCGGCGAACATCACCGGCTTCATGTTCGGGTCTTTGGAGGCGGTGGCCAGCAGCAGGGCCAGCCAGCGCTTGAGGCGCTGGTAGCCCAGGATCATGATGGCGTGGCGGAAGGAGCTGATCTCCACCGACAGGCCGAAGGCCGGCGAGTTGATGTAGCGCATCAGTTTGTAGGCCAGCGGCGGGTCGCGCTTGAGGGTGTGCTCCAGCACCTCGATGTCTTCCTGGCGGTGCACCTGGTCGATCAGCATGACGATGACTTGCAGCGCGGGCTGGTCGGCGGGCTTGCCGGACTCCTGGATGACGTCGTCGATGGGCCAGCCCAGCACCGCGGTGGCGCCGTTGCGGAAGGCGTTTTCCATCTCGCCGATGGTGCGCACACCCGCCTGGATGCTGGTGATGCTGCGGATGTTGCCGGCACCTGGCGCGGCGCCGTGTGGTGCGCCGTGTGGGGCGCTGTGGGCGTCCGCGTGGGGGTCGTTGCGGCGGTCGTCGTCGTAGTCGATGATGGACTGCTTGAAGCAGGGCAGCACGGCGCGGGGCAGTTCCTGCAGGGGGCGGTCCTTGAGCAGCAGGGTGTTGCCGTTGGCGTGCAGGGTGCACAGGGCATCGACGTGGGCTTCGTCGCAGGCCATGAAGGCCGGGATCTCCAGCAGGATGTGGCTGCCGGGCTGGGCGCGCATCAGGTCCTGCAGCAGGCCTTCGCTGGCCACGTTCAGCCACAGCGCCTGGCCGCCCACGGGCCAGGCCTCGGCCAGGGCTTGCAGCAGCATGCTGGCGTCGAGCTGGGTGCCCTGCTGCAGGGGCCAGACGGTCAGGCGGGTCGCGGCGACGCTGCGGTTGCGGTCGATGACAGGGCTGTAGGCGAGGGCGGTCTGCCCCAGGATGGCGTGGTCCATGCGTTTGTTTTTCTGTGGGGGTGTGGGGTGCGTCAGCCGTTGATGTACTGGAACAGCGAGAGCTTTTGCACCGAGGCGTAGCTTTGCAGCGCGGCCTGGTAGCCCGTCTGGCGGTTCTGGAAGTTCGAGATGGCCGCGGTCATGTCCAGGTCTTCGGCATTGGAGCGCTCATTGGCGGCGGCCAGCTTCAGCGTCTCGATGCGGCTTTCGATGCCGTCCATGCGGTTGAGCGACTCGCCCACCGCCGAACGCGCCGCCTGCACATTGCCCAGGACGCTGTCGATCTCGGTCATGCCGGTGTTGACGGCCTGCTGGATGCTGCTGCTCGAAGCGTTCGTCTGGCTCAGGGCCGCGATCGTCTTGTCCAGGCTGCTGAACATGTTGAGGTTGTTGGTGGCCTCGCCGATGGTGAAGCGATCGCCATCGGCCGGCGCGCCGGCGATGGACACCGACATGCCCTTGCCGGTGATGTCGATGGTTTTGCCGCTGTTGTAGGGCTGGCCCGAGCTCAGGGCGGTGGCTGGCGTGGTCGAGTTGTCGAGCACGTCATAGGTGGTGGTGCCGCCCGTGACGTGGAACTGCACGCTGTAGTTCGGCGAGCTACCGCCCGACGGGGTGGGGTAGGGCAGCTGAGAAGGCGTGGTGACGGTGCCGGAGGTGATCCAGCCGCTGCCGCTGTTGGGGCCGCTGGTGTTGGCGTTGGTGCCCGGTGCGGTGGTGAACACACCGTTGCCGCCGCGTGCCTTCAGCCAGACCTGGTCGCCATCGACGGTGAGGTTGAGCTTCTCGCTGGACGAGGCCAGTGTTTCGCCGCCCTGGCCGACGAAGGTCACGCCGGTGTTGCCGTCCACGAAGGGCGGGGTGGCCGAGCCCTGGCCGCCGAAAACGAAGCCGCCGCCGCCGTCGGGGCGGTTGGCCACGGACAGCAGCTGGTTGCGGATTTCGCGCAGCTTGATGGCGAGGGCCTTGCGCTCGCCGTCGCTGTAGGTGCCGTTGCCGGCGGCCACCAGGGTTTCGCGGGCGGTCTGCATCAGCTCGACCGTGTCGCCCAGGGCCGATTCGGTGATGGCCATCACGTTGCGGCTGGCGTCCAGAGAGCGCTTGTTGGCGTCGCTGCGGGCGATGCTGGCCAGGGCGCGCTCTGCGCGGGCGGCGGCCGTGGGGTCGTCGCTGGCCGAGTTCACCCGCTTGCCGGAGGTCAGCTGCATCTGCGATTCGCTGAGGTCCTGCTGGCGTTTCTGCAGGTTCTGGATCGAGGTGTCGTAGGCGTGGGCAGTGGCAATGCGCATGGTCAATCTCCTCAGCCTCGGGCGGTCTGCAGCAGGGTGTCGAACAGGGACTGGGCGATCTGCAGCACTTTGGCGGCCGCCTGGTAGCTTTGCTGGAACTGGATCAGGCGGGCGGCTTCCTCGTCGAGGTTGACGCCGGTGGTGCTGGACAGCGTCTGCTCCGAGGTCTTGGCCAAGGTGCTGGAGATGCTGGCGGCGGTCTTGCCCCCCTGCACGGCCACGCCGAGGTTGCCGATCATCTGCGAGTAGGCGTCGGTGACGGTCGCGTACGAAGCACCGTCCAGCGTCACCATGGCCTCGTCGCGCAGGGCCAGGAAGGCCTGGGCGTTGCCGTTGTTGCTGGCCGGGTAGGTGGTGCGCGCGATGGTGACCTTGTCGCCGGCGCGCGGCACGCCCGAGATGCTCAGGTTGAACAGCTGGCTGCTGGGCGTGGACGCCGGGTCGGCGTCGTTCAGCGGCGTGCCGGGTGTCCAGATGCGCTTGGGCGTGGTGTCTTTGTAGGGTGTGCCCGCGCTGTCCGTGAAGCGGTAGGTCAGCTGGGTGGGGTCTGTGGCGCTGGTCTCGAACACCACGGTCAAACCATTGGCCGTGGTGGGCAGCGAGGTGGCGAAGTCGGGCGCATTGGCCTGTGGCAGGGCCCGCGCCATGGTCAGCGAGTCGACGGTGGCCGTGCCGGTGTTCGAGGGCTGCACCGATGCGACCAGGGGCGAGGCCGCGGCCAGGCCCTTGGGTTGCAGCAGGTTCAGGCTGATGCTGGTGGCGCTGGCCGTGTTCAGGAACAGCGGCGTGCCCACCGGGGTGCCCGCTGCATTGAAGGACGTCTGCAGGGCGCCCGTGGCGTCCACACCCAGCGACTGTTGCTGGTTGAGGGCCGTGGCGAATTGCGACACGAAGGCGTTCAGGCCCGCGCGGGTGTCGGCGATGTCCTTGTCCTGGAACTGCAGCAGGCCTTTGATGGCGCCGCCGGTCATCTGGTCGGATTCCAGGATGCGGTCGGTGCCGCCGGTGCGCAGGGCCACGCGGCCCAAGGTGCTGTCCAGCGGGTCGCGCACCACGCTGAGCGTCTGCGCCGAGTTGCTCAGCACCAGCAACTGGCCGCCGCCCATGAACACGTTCAGCGAGCCGTCATCGGCCTCGACGGTGTTGACCTGCACCAGCTCATTGAGCTGTTTGACGAGCTGGTCGCGCTGGTCGAGCAGGTCGTTGGGTTCGTGGCCGATGCCGGTGTAGCTGGCGATGGCCTGGTTGGACGTCGCGATCTGCTGTGCCAGCGAGTTGATGCGGCTGACCGTGGTCTGCATGTCGGACACGGTGCCGGCCTGCAGGTCGTCGAGCTGCTTGCCCGCGGTGTTGACGCGGCTGACCCAGTCCTGAGCGCGCGCCAGCACGACCTGGCGGGCCGACATGTCCTGCGGCTGGTTGGCCACGTCCACGAAGGCGTTGAGCACCTGCTGGGCGGCATAGCCCAGGCCGTTTTCGCCGGTGGGCAGCACCTTTTCCAGCTGGTTGAGCTTGTCCAGGCGCGCTTGGTCGGCCGACGAGGTGGCCACGTTCAGGTTGTTCTCGCGGATCAGGAATTCGTTGGTGCTGCGCGTGACCGTGGCCACCTTGACGCCGCGGCCATAAAAGCCCGCGCCGGTGAACATCCCGCCCTCGGTTTCCAGCTGCACCTGCTGGCGCGAGTAGCCCGGCGTGTTGACGTTGCTGATGTTGTGGCTGGTCGTGTCCAGCATGGCCTGGTTGGCCAGCATGGCGCGTGTGCCGAGGGAGAAGATGCCGGTGCCCATGGGGTGGTCCTCTGCTCAGTGACTCAGGCCATGCTGCGCTGGACGCGCAGGGCCGTGTTGATCACTTTGGTGAGCTTGTCCGCGTAGGCGGGGTCGGTGGCGTAACCGGCCTTTTGCAGGCCCTTGGCAAAGCCGCTGGCCGTGTCTGCCTGCGCGACCGTTTGACTGTAGCGCGGGCTCTGGCTGAGCAGGCGGGCGTGGTCCTTGAATGCGTCGGCGTAAGAGTCATACGCGCGGAATTTGGCCGTGACTTTGTGCGCGACACCGCCGACGTACTCGGTCGTGGTCACTTCGGCGACCTTGCCCGTCCAGCCCGGCGTGGCCTTGATGCCGAACAGGTTGTGGCTGGACGAACCGTCCTTCATCTTGATCTCGTGCTTGCCCCAGCCCGATTCCAGCGCGGCCTGGCCCAGGATGTGGCTGGCCGACATGCCGGTGGCCGCCTGGGCTTCTTGCGCGGCGGCCTGGTGCTTGCGGATGAACTGTTCGGAGGCGCTCAGGCGCTTGTCGCCACTGGTCGGCGCGCCTGCGGCGGTGGCGGCAGGTGCGGCTGCGGCGGCGCGGGTGTCCAGGGCGGTGCCCGTCCTGCGCAACCCCCGTTGGTTCAGGTCGGGGCTCATGCTCAGGCCCTGGAGCGAGTCGGTGTCGCTGTTGGCGCCGCCGCTGACCCCAGCGCTGGCGCCACTGCCATTCTGGATGCCCATCTGGCGCTCCAGCTGGCGCACGATCAGGTCGCTCAGGCCACCGGGGCGGCCGGTCATCTGGCCGGCGAACTGGGTGTCCAGCATGCTGGTGCCCATCTCGGTGGCCTGGTTGTCCAGCATGCCCGTGCTCATGGTGGAGGCGCGCATGCTCTTCATCAGCTCCTGCATGAACAGGCTTTCGAGCTGCTTGGCCGTCTCGCGGATGGCGGACTTGGGGCTGGCGCTGGAGCTCGACTTCAGGCGCTCCAGGGAGCGCACGTCCATCGTCAGGCCGGCGTTGGTGCCAGGGATCTGGCCGCTGGGGGAATTCAGGCTCATCAGATCACCTCCAGCTCGGCTTGGAGTGCGCCGGCCGCCTTCATGGCTTGCAGGATGGCCAGCAGGTCCTGCGGGTTGGCGCCCAAGGTGTTGAGCGCCTTGACCACATCGGTCAGCTTGCTGCCGGCCGGCAGCTGGATCAGGGCGCCAGGCGCCTGGTTGATCTGGATGTCATTTTTCTCGGTCACCACGGTCTGGCCGTTGGAGAAGGCACCAGGCTGGCTGACCGAGGGCGTGGAGCTGATCGTCACCGACAGGTTGCCGTGGGCCACCGCGCAGGGGCCCAGGGTCACGGCCTGGTTGATCACGACCGAGCCCGTGCGGGCATTGATGACGATGCGCGCGGCCGGCGTGGCGCGGTCCACCGAGAGGTTTTCCAAGTCGGCCATGAAGGCCACGCGCTCACCCGACGCGGTGGGCAGGCGCACGGCGATGCTGCGCCCGCTCAGGGCCTCGGCGGTGCCCGGGCCCTTGGCCTTGTTGATGGCGTTGGCCACGTCGCGGGCGGTGTTGAAATCGTCGGACTGCAGGTCGTACTGCACCACGCTGCCTTGTGCCCAGGGGGTGGGCACCGCGCGCTCGACCGTGGCGCCGGAGGGGATGCGGCCGGCGCTGAGTTGGTTGATTTGCACCTTGGCGCCACCGGCCGAGGCACCGGCACCGGCGATGATGAGGTTGCCCTGGGCCATGGCGTAGATCTGGCCATCGGCACCCTTGAGGGGCGTGGCGATCAGGGTGCCGCCGCGCAGCGACTTGGCATTGCCCAGCGAGGAGACGTTGACGTCCAGCGGCTGGCCGGGTTGGGCGAAGGGGGGCAGGGAGGCCGTGACCAGCACCGCGGCCACGTTCTTGAGCTGCATGGGCGCGCCAGCGGGCACCGTGATGCCCAGCTGCTGCAGCATCGCGTTGATGCTCTGCGAGGTGAAGGGGGTTTGCGCGGTCTGGTCGCCGGTGCCGTCCAGGCCCACGATCAGGCCGTAGCCCATCAGCTGGTTGGAGCGCACACCCTGGATGGCGGCGATTTCCTTGAGGCGAACCGCGTGCGCATTGACGGGCCACCACAGCGCTGCCGACGCGGCCAGCAAGGCCAGTGCGATCAGCAGTTTGAGCAAACGGTCAGTGGGGTTCATGGCGCCGACTTCCTTGGGGGTTCGGCTCCATTGTCCGAACCTTTAGAACGGCGAAATGCTCAAAAAGAAGTGCGCAAGCCAGCCTATTCCCTGAGCATCCTGGTTGGCGCCGCGTCCCATCTGCTCGACGCGCACGTTCGCCACCTGGGTGGACAGCACCGTGTTGCCCGGCTGGATGGTGTAGGGGTCGATCTGCCCCGAGAAGCGCAGCACGTCCACGCTCTTGGCCAGGCCGATCTGCTTTTCACCCGAGATGATCAGGTGCCCGTTGGGCAGCACCTCGATGACGGTCGCCGTGATGGAGCCCGTGAAATTGTTGTTCGCCGAGGTCGTGCCCTTGCCGTCGAACTTGTTGTTGCTGCTGCCGGCCGCGGCCAGTTTGGCCAGCTGCGTCACGTTGGCCAGGGGCACGGCCGTGATCTCGCTGCTGACCGAGCCCTTCTTTTCCAGGCTGCTGGACGTCTCGGTCTTGGCCGTGACCGTCTCCGAGATGTTGATGGTGATGATGTCGCCCACCATGCGCGCGCGGTGGCTTTCGTACAGCGGTCGGTACGCCGTGTTCTGGAACAGCGAGCCATTGGCCACCGGGGCGTAGGTGGCGGCCGAGGGGCGCACCGACGTGGGCTGGGCCACATCGACCTTGGGGCTGAGGGTTTCGCAGCCACTCAGCGCCAGCGCGGCAGCGCACAGGGCGATGGCGCGCCAGCCGAGGGACCGGGCGGTGAAGCGGTGGGCGGTGTTCATCACAGTTGCGCCAGTTTTTGCAGCATCTGGTCCGAGGTCTGGATGGCCTTGGAGTTGAGCTCGTAGGCGCGCTGGGTCTGGATCATGGTCACCAGCTCCTGCACCACGTTGACGTTGGACGTTTCCACAAAGCCTTGCGACAGGCTGCCCAGGTTGGTCGAGGTCGGCGTGCCTTGCTGCGGTGGGCCGGAAGCGGCCGTCTCGGCGAACAGGTTCTGGCCCTTCGGGTCCAGGCCGGCGGCATTGATGAAGTTCGACAGCTGGAACTGGCCAATGCGCTGCGGCGTGGTCGTGCCCGGCAGGGTGGCCGTGATGACGCCGTCGTTGCCGATGGTCAGGTTGGTGGCCGTGGTCGGGATGGTCGCGCCGCCTGTGTTCACCGGGTAGCCGGTGTTGGTGACGATGCGGCCCTGGTTGTCGATCTGGAAGGAGCCGTCACGCGTGTAGCCGATGGTGCCGTCGGGCAGCTCGATCTCGAAGAAGCCTTTGCCCTGGATGGCCACGTCCAGGTTGTTGGACGTCTGCTGCAGGCTGCCCTGCGTGAACTGGCGCGAGGTGGCCACGGCGCGCACACCCAGGCCGGCTTGCAGGCCGGTGGGCAGGGTGGTCTGGTCGGAGGTGTTGGCCCCGCTCTGGCGCAGGTTCTGGTACATCAAGTCCTCGAACACGGCGTGCGATTGCTTGTAGCCGTTGGTCGAGGCGTTGGCCAGGTTGTTGGAGATGTGGTCCAGCTGGGTTTGCTGGGCTTCCATGCCGGATTTCGATACCCACAGGGAACGCATCATGTTGGGACTCCTTTGGCGTGACGCCGGTCAATGGGGGAGGCTTGTCCGCGGGCTCAACCGCCGGCCGACAGCAGCTGGGAAGCGGTTTTTTCGTTCTGGTCGGCCGTCTGCATCATCTTGGTCTGTGTCTCGTACTGGCGCGCTGCCGCGATCATCTGCACCATGGTCTCGATCGGGTTGACGTTGGAGCCCTCCAGCGCACCTTCCTGCACACGGGCGACGGCACTGGCGGGCAAATCGGCGCCATCGGGCGCACGGAACAGGCCGTCGTCACCGCGGGTCAGCTGACCTTCGGGAATGACCAGCTTGAGGCGACCCACCGCCGTGCTGCGGCCGTTGACGCCCTTGGCGCTGACCGTGCCGTCGCTGCCGATGCTGACTTCGCTGTCCGTGGGGACCGTGATCGGGCCGCCATCGCCCATGACCTGGCGGCCGTTGGACGTCACCAGCGTGCCCTGGGCATCGACCATGAAGGAGCCGAAGCGGGTGTAGGCCTCGGTGCCATCGAGGGCCTGCACGCTCAGCCAGGCATTGCCTTGCGCGGCCACGTCCAGCGGCCGCCCGGTGACGGTCAGCGGGCCGGGCTTGGCGTCGTAGCCCACCGTGGTCTCCAGCGAGTACACGCGGGTGGAGGCACCGTCGCCACGCACCGGCACGGCGCGCACCGCGTGCAATTGCGCACGGAAGCCGGTGGTGTTGACGTTGGCCAGGTTGTTGGACAGCACGTCCTGCTGCGCCATGTTGGTCTTGGCGCCGGCCATGCTCAGGTAAATCATGCGGTCCATGGCGTGCTCCTAAAGCGAATCAGCGCAGGCTCACCAGGGTCTGCAGGACCTGGTCTTCCGTTTTGATGGTCTGGGCGTTGGCCTGGTAGGCACGCTGGGCCACGATCATGTTGACCAGCTCGCCGGTCAGGTCCACGTTGGACTCTTCCAGGGCACCGGACTGCAGCAGGCCGTAGACGCCGCTGCCGGGTGCGCCCAGGGGCAGCGGTTCGCCCGAGGCGTTGGTGGCTTTCCACTCGTTGCCGCCGATGGGCTGCAAGCCGTTGAGGTTCTTGAAGTCGGCCAGCTGCACGCGGGCAATCGCCTTCGACTGGCCGTTGGTGTAGCGCGCCTTGACGGTGCCGTCGGTCTCAATGAGGAAGTCCGACAGGTTGCCCTGGGCGTAGCCGCCACCGGACAGCTCGGTCACGGCGTAGTTGCCGGCGTACTCGGTGGACTTGGAGAGGTCCAGCGTCACGCCCGTCAGCGGCTGGCCGTTCTTGCCACCCGGGATGCTGGGGATGGTGAAGACCGTGCCGGCCGGCAGGGTGCCATCGGCGTTGTAGGTGAAGGTGGCGATCGGTGCCGGGGCGCCGGCCACGGTGTTCACCGAGGCGGCATTGGTGTTGCCGTCGGCGCTGAGGTACACGGACCACTGGCTGCCGGCTGCCGCCACGGGTGGGATGGCGCTGGGGTTGGCGGCCACGGCGTCGGTCACCTTGCGGAAGTAGTAGTTCAAGGCCACGGGCGCACCGTTGTCGCCGTAGGCCGTCTGCGAGGTCACGAAGTTGTAGCTCTTCGAGTTCGAGAAATCGACCGCGACCGCCGGGATGGTGGCCTTGGCGTCCATGTTGGCCGTCATGGTGACGGCGCTGGCCTTTTGCGGCGGCGAGCCATCGTTGCTCAGGCGGATGGGGGAGCCTGCGGGGCCCGAGGGCGCACCGGTGTCGTCCAGGGCCTGGCCCAGCAGCTGGTGCTTTTCGTTGTTGACGATGTAGCCCGAGGCGTCGCGCTTGAACTGGCCGTTGCGGGTGTAGACCGTTTCGCCCTGTGCCGTCTGCATGGCGAAGAAGCCGCGGCCGTTGATGGCCAGGTCCAGGTTGTTCGAGGTCGTGGTGATGTTGCCCTGCGTGAACTGCTGGGCCACCGCGCCGATGCGGGCACCGATGCCGATGCCGTTGCTGCCACCGCCGCCCAGGGACGCCGCGTACATGTCGGCGAACTCGGCCCGCGAGGACTTCGCACCATAGGTGTTGGCGTTGGCCACGTTGTTGCCGATCACTTCCAGGCTCTTGCTGGAGGTGTTCAGGCCGGAGAGTCCTTGCTGGAAGCCCATGGTGATGTCCTTTCGGTGACTGCAGGGAAATCAGGAGGTCAGGCGACGGCCTTGACCTTGCTGTAAGCGGTGGAGCCGCTGTTGCGCAGCTCCAGGGTGAGGGTGCCGCTGGAGGTGTTGATGGCGTCCACGGTGTCTGTCATCAGCGTGCTGGCGTTGATGGCGCTGTTGCCGCTGTTGGCCGTGACCTTGAAGGTCAGGCCGTTGGTGCTGGTGCCGTCCGGCGGCGTCCACTGGAAGCCTTGCTGGCCCGAGGGCACGCCGGTCTGGTTGACGCTGTCGATGGTCACGCCCGCCGCATTCACGATGTCGATGCGCACGCTGGTGGCCGCACCGTCCAGGCTGTAGGCGCCGGTGGCGACCTTGCCGGTGCTGTCGAAGGCCAGCTGGTTGCCGTCCAGCAGCACCTGGTGGCCGACCAGGGAAGCGCCTTGCAGCATCTGCATCTGCGCCATGCTGGTGTTCATCGCACCCATGGTGGTGTTGAGCTTGTCGATGCCGGTCACGGTGTTGATCTGCGCCATCTGGCTGGTGACCTGGGCGTTGTCCATCGGGTTCAACGGGTCCTGGTTCTGCATCTGCGTGACCAGGAGCTTGAGGAAGCGGTCGGACGCTTCGGAGGCCTGCTGGCTGGCGGTCTTCGTGGTGGAAGACGTGGCGGTGGTGCCGGTGGTGGTGTTGATGGCGGTGGCCATGGTGTGTCCTTGGTGTCAGCGCTGTGTTGCAGCCGGAAAATCAGCCGCCTTGGCCCATTTGCAGGGTCTTGTTCAGCAGGGTCTTGGCCGTGTTCATGACCTCGACGTTGTTCTGGTAGGAGCGCGAGGCCGAGATCATGTTGACCATCTCCTCCACCGCGTTCACGTTGCTGTAGGTCACGTAGCCTTCGGCGTCGGCCTGGGGGTGCTTGGGGTCGTGCACGCGGCGGCCGGGCGAGTTGTCTTCCGTGATTTGCGACACGTTCACGCCGGCCGTGCCCACTTCGCCCATGGGCGTGGTGCTGAACACCACCTGGCGGGCCTTGTAGGCCTGGCGGTCGGGGCCGGCCACGGTGTCGGCGTTGGCCAGGTTGGAGGCCACGACGTTGAGGCGCTGCGTCTGCGCGCTGACCGCGCTGCCGGAGACGTTGAAGATCTTGAACATCGACATGGTGTGCTCCTGCCATCGACCTGTCACTGGCCGGTGATGGCCGTGTTCAGGGTGCGAACCTGGGAGTTGATGAAGCGCAGCGTGGCTTCGTAGCGCACGGTGTTGTCGGCGAAGCTGGCGCGTTCGCGATCCATGTCCACCGTGTTGTTGTCCAGGTTGGTCTGGGCGGCGCTGGCGTAGTTCAGCTCGGGTTGGGCGCTGCCGCCCACCTTGCCGTTGAGGCCCATGTGGCCACCCTGGCTGGCCGCCATCTGCAGGCGCGCGCCGCCGGCCAGCGGGGTCTGGGCGCTGGAGGTCCGGCCCGTGGCCTGGCTGAGGGCGTCGGAGAAATTGAAGTCGCGGGCGGTGTAGCCCGGCGTGTCGGCGTTGGCGATGTTGCTGGCGATCAGGCGCTGGCGCTCCGACCGCAGCGTGAGCGCGGTGGCCTGGAAATTCAGCGAGTCGGTCAGTTGGTTCAGCATCTTCAGGGCCCTCCGGCGGTCACGACATCTGCCGCCTGGTGACTGCCTGAGCCTGCGTTTCCCACCGGGATGCAGGTTCAGTCAGCATGGGTCCGATGGTGATCCTTCAGGCCCCAAAACATGAGCCGGAATAAAGCGGCAAAGCCCGCGCATTTCTCGCCCTCAGGCGCCGGGTGCCTTGCGTACATTGCGACGCATGGACACGCTCGATTCACCCCGTCTGCTGCTGGCCCTGCTGTTGGGCCTGGCGCCCATGGCTGCCCGCGCGCAGGCTGTGACCACCGGCGCCGACGCGCTGCAGTCCCAGGTGGAGGGCCTCCTGAAACAACAGGCCTTGCCGCAAAGCGGCTCGGCCGATGGCGCACAACGCCAGCCCTGGCGTGTGGAAGTCACGCTGGGCCAGCTGGACCCGCGCCTCAAGCTCGCGCCCTGTGACAAAGTCAAGGCCTACCTGCCCGACAACGCCCAGCTTTGGGGCAAGACCCGCGTGGGCCTGCGCTGCGAACAGGGTCCGGTGCGCTGGAATGTGTACTGGCCGGTGACGGTGAAGGTCTGGGGCCGTGCCCTGGTGGCCGCCGTGCCCCTGCGCCCCGGCAACACCGTGGCCCAGGCCGATGTGGTGGTGGGCGAGGTGGACCTGGCGGCTTCGGGTTCGCCGGCCCTGACGCGCGCGGCCGACATCGTGGGCCGCACCGTGATCCGCCCCTTGGAAGCCGGGCAGAGCGTGCGCCAGGACGACGTCAAATCCCGCCGCTGGTTCGCCATCGGCGACCCGGTGCGCCTGAACGTGCGTGGCGAAGGTTTCCTCGTGGCCTCGGAGGGCGTGGCCCTGACCCCGGGCGACGAAGGCCGCTGTGCCCGCGTGCGCATGGACAATGGCCGGGTGCTCTGCGGCCAGCCCGTGGGGGAGCGTTTGGTGGAGGTCGCCCTGTGACCACACACTTTTTTACCGCATCCACCCCCCTGTACCAGGGGGTTTGGGCATTTCAGACTAAAGTCGCCCCAGGCCGCGTCGATATCGCGGATGTGACCACTCGGCATTTGCCGGGATCAAGGAGTGCATCATGAAAATCGGCAACCCCCTGGACAAGGCGCTTGGCGTCAATCCGCGAACGGAATCTGCCTCGACCACCAACAGCGCCAACAAGGCATCCTCCACGGATGAAGCGGTTGGCCAGAGCGCCAAAGTCACGCTGTCTTCGGCCTCCAGCTTCATGGCGGGCAACGACGGTGTGGTGGACGCGGCCAAGGTGTCCCGCGTCAAGCAGGCCATCGACGACGGCAGCTACCAAGTCAACCCCGAGGTGATCGCTGACAAGCTGATCTCCAACGCCAAAGAACTGCTGCAAGGCCGCCAGCACTGAGAGCATTGAGTTCCACGATGTCGCACATGCCCGCTGTCTCCGTGACCGACGCCGTCCAGACCCACCTGGGTGAGATCGAATCTCACCTGGGTGCGCTGGACGCCGCCCTGGCCTCGGGCGACGCCGACCGCATCGAGCTGCAGTCGCAGGCTTTGCAACTGGGCCTGGCCCAAGGGCTGGCCGCTTTCCGGCAGGCCGCCGCATCGGGCATGGCCTTGCCCACCGCGCTCCAGCAGCGCCTGGCGCTGGCGCGCACGCGCTGCCTTCAGCAGCAACAGGCCGTGCAACTGGCCTCGGCCTCGCTGGGCCGCACGCTGGGCGTGCTCTTCCCCAGCCAGGACGGCACCCAGGGCGCCACCTACGGCGTGCCGGGACAAGGCCCGGGCGCCCGGGCGATGAGCGCTTACCGCTGAGGCTGGCGCTGACGCACCGGCCAGGCCGCCAGAAGGCGATCTTGAGGCCATGAGGCTCGCACGCCACGCTGTGCGCGCTGCCCGCGAGCCAAAAACCACCGCACACCGGCCGTTGTGAGCGGCACATCGCCCGATTGGAGCGGAGCGTCGCCCGTTTTGAGCGGGGCCTCGCTCGTTTTGACCCGTGCGCCGGGTGGGTGAGCCTCGGGCGCAAGCCACATCAGGCCAGCTGCCGCCCAAAGTGCTTCGCGCATCGGCCTTTGTGGGCGAGGCGCAAGACCCCAATGTGTGATCGTGCCGAGCTTGACGTGCGGCGCGCGAGGCTTTGGGGACGGCGGGTCAGTTGTGCCGGCTTGCGGGCGAGCTGAAACAGGCGAGATGCCGCTCGGGATGGGCGGCGGGCCGCTGGGAATGGGGCAAGGCCCAGGTGCGTGACGCGGCACCTGGCTTGGCCAAGGTGGCGTGCGGGGCATGCCATGCGGCAGGCCAACTTGTCCCGTGTGATGGCGACGCCTTGTGCCCAGCGATTCACCATCGCATCGACATCGATGCCGGCCATCGTGTTGTGTATTGACCCAGCTGTTTCTGCACTTCCCGCGGCCTCAGTCCGCCATCCCTTCCACCACCACCTGCACCCGCTGCCTGCCCTGGAATTCGTCGAGGCTGACGCGGTAAGCGAGCTGCGCGCGTGCCGGGAGCGGCTCGGTGCGGCCGAACCAGATGCCGTCGCGCACGGTGCCCTGCACGCGCAGGCTCAGCTTGAGGTGGCGTTCGCCGACCAGGCGCTGGCCCAGCACCTCCACCTCTTCGCTGAACACGGGCGCGTCGAAGCCCGGGCCCCAGACGGCGGCGTCCATCTGGGCCACGGCCTCGGCGGTGAACCACTCAGGCGCCAGCGGGCCGTCGGTGCTGAGCTGGCGGGCCAGCAGGGCGGGTTCGATGCCGGCCTCGGCCACGCGCTGCAGCTCGTCGCGGAAGGTGTCGAAGCCGCTGGCCTCGATGGTGCAGCCCGCCGCCATGGCGTGGCCGCCGAACTTCACCAGCAGGCCGGGGTGGCGCTTGCCGATGAGGTCGAGCGCGTCGCGCAGGTGGAAGCCGGGGATGGAGCGGCCCGAGCCCTTGAGCAGGCCGTCCTGGCCGCGCGCGAAGACGAAGGTGGGGCGGTGCAGGCGGTCTTTCAGGCGCGAGGCGACGATGCCGACCACGCCTTCGTGGAAGTCGGGGTCGAACAGGGCCAGCGCGGCGGGCGGCTCGTCTTGCGGCATGACGGCTTCCAGCATCAGCTCGGCCTGTTCGCGCATGCCGGATTCCATGTCGCGGCGCTCGCGGTTGATGGCGTCGAGCTGGCGGGCCAGGGCCTGGGCGCGGGCCGCATCATCTGTCAGCAGGCACTCGATGCCCAGTCCCATTTCGGCCAGGCGGCCGGCGGCGTTGATGCGCGGGCCCAGCGCGAAGCCGAAGTCCTGGCTGGTGGCCTTGGCCGGGTCGCGGTTGGCGGTGGCGAACAGCGCGGCGATGCCCGGCTGCATGCGCCCGGCGCGGATGCGTTTGAGGCCCAGGCTGACGAGGCGGCGGTTGTTGTCATCGAGGCGGCCCACGTCGGCGATGGTGCCCAGTGCCACCAAATCGAGCAGGGCGTCGATGCGCGGCTGTTGGGCGGCCTCGAAGGCGCCGCGGCGGCGCAGCTCGGCGCGCAGGGCCAGCAGCACGTAGAACATCACGCCCACGCCGACCATGGCCTTGCTGGGGCAGGGGCAGCCGGGCTGGTTGGGGTTCACGATGACGTCGGCCTCGGGCAGGCTCACCTGGCCTTGCGCGTCGATCACGGGGAGGTGGTGGTCGGTGATGAGCACCTTCATGCCCAGCGCGCGCGCGATGTTCACGGCCTCGTGGCTGGCCATGCCGTTGTCCACGGTGACCAGCACGTCGGCACCGCGGGCGCGGACCATCTCGACGATGGGCGGCGTCAGGCCGTAGCCGTGCAGGGCGCGGTCGGGCACGACGTAGCCGATCTGCTCCGGTGCCGCGCCCAGCATGCGCAGGCCGCGCAGGCCGGTGGCGCAGGCGGTGGCGCCGTCGCAGTCGTAGTCGGCCACGATGCAGATGCGCAGGCCTTGCTGGAGGGCGTCGGCCAGCAGCACGGCCGCCTCGGTGCAGCCCTTGAGCGCGTCGGGCGGCAGCAGGCGGGCGGGGGCGTCGTCGAGCTCTTCCGGTGTGCGGATGCCGCGGGCGGCGAAGAGGCGGGCCAGCAGGGGCGGCACGCCGGCCTGCTCCAGGCTCCAGGCGCTGCGGGGCGGGACGTCGCGGGGGATGAGTTTCATGCGGGGCCGGTGTGGGGAGGCTTCGGGGCGAGGCTTGGGACGAACGCGTCAGAGCGGGGCCAGGATGGCCGAGGGCAGGGGGGCGGTGCGGCGTGGGCGCAGGGCTTGGAGTGAGCGCTGGATGACGCCCATGAGGCCACCGCCGTCGGCAGTGCCGGTGCCCAGCGTCACGGCATGGCGCTCGCCGCACAGGGTCAGGCGCAGGGGCTGACCGGCGTCCAGGCGCTGCACCAGCGCGGCCAGCACGGTGGCGTCGAGCTGCTGCCAGGCGTCCACCCACACGGGCATGTCGTCGGACAGCAAACCGGCGCGCAAGTCGTCGCACAGGGTCAGCCCTTCGGGCCATACCGGCATGTCTGGCAGGTTGGGCCGGTCGTGCAGCCCACCGCCGGGCAGCCGGCCGCAGCCGCTGACCCAGAAGGAGTTGACGGTGTCCTGGCCCTCGGCCTCGCGCCGGTCGTTCAGCGGGTGCTGGTAGAGCAACATCTGCACCTCGGCCTGCAGGCGGCGCAGGGCGCGTGTGGCGTCGCTGGCGGTCTTGCTTGCCGTGTTGTTGGCGGTGTCGGCGCTCAGCCAGAGGTCAGGGTTGCGGCCCACGACGCGGTCCAGCGAGGCCGTGGGCAGGCCGTCCAGCAGGGGGTGGCTGGCGTACCAGCGGGTCGGTGCACCCCAGCGCAGCTGCCAGCCGTCGTCTTCGAACAGCGGGCGCAGGGCTTCGAGCAGGGCTTGCGAGGTGGCGGCGTCCAGGCCCAGGGCGTTCGGGTCGAGCAGGGTGAGGTGCTCGCGGCCCATCAGCCAGTGGCCGGGGCTGAGCAGGGCCCAGCAGGCGTCGGCGTCGAGCTGCAGGCCATCTTGCGCGGCCCACCAGTGCGCCCAGGGCAGGCGGCCGTCGGTGTCCGGCCCGACCGGCCAGCCCAGCGCGGCGGCCAGCACCCGCTCGTGCGGCATCGACAGGGCGTATTCGTCGCCTTCGCTGCGGGCGACCACGCGCAGGCGCGAGGCCAGCGCGCGCAGGTTCGGCAGGCGGCCCTCGGCGTCCAGGTGGGGCAGGGCGTGCTGGCAGGGCTCGGAGAGGCTGGCCGCGAACGGGATGAGCCAGTGCGGGATGGGCCCTGGGTGAAGCAGGCGGGATGTGGAATCTGTGGACGGCATGGCGGGCGTTGGCGTGGTCCCCGATTATCGAGTGGGTACACTCTGCGCAACATGAACTTGCCTTTCGATTTGCCCTACGAGTGGCGCGTGGGCTGGCGTTACACACGCGCAGCCCGCTCGGCCCGCCGCAATGGCTTCATTTCTTTCATTTCCGGGGTGTCGGTGCTGGGCATCGCCCTGGGGGTCGCGGCCCTCATCATCGTGCTGTCGGTGATGAACGGTTTCCAGAAGGAAGTGCGCGACCGCATGCTGTCGGTCATCGCGCACGTCGAGATCCTCGACACCTCCGGCATCGGCCTGCGCGACTGGCTGGTGCTGGCATCTGAGGCGAAAAAGCACCCAGCCGTCGTCGGCGCGGCGCCCTTCGTGCCCGCCCAGGCCCTGATCGCCCGTGGCGAGGACATGCGCGGCACCGTGGTGCGCGGCATCCTGCCCGAGGCCGAAGCCACGGTCACGCCGCTGGCCGCCACCATGAAAGACACCTTCGCGCGCCTGACCCCGGGCGGCTGGGGCGTGGTCATCGGCCAGGAAATGGCGCGTTCGCTGGGCGTCATGGAGGGCGATTCGCTCACCCTGGTGGCGCCGAGCGGCCAGGTCACGCCGGCGGGCGTGGTGCCCCGCGTCAAGCAGGTCACGGTGGTGGGCACCTTCAGCGCCGGCCACTACGAGTACGACAACGGCCTGGTGATGATGCACATCGACGATGCCGCCCGGCTGTTCCGCACCGGCGGGCCGGCCGGCGTGCAGCTGCGCCTGAAAGACCCGCAGGACGCGCGCCTCGTGGCCGCGGAGCTGTCCGACCGCCTCGGCGGCGACGTCGTCGTGCGCGACTGGACGCGCACCAACCGCAACTGGTTCGACGCCGTGCAGGTGGAAAAGCGCATGATGTTCATCATCCTCACGCTCATCGTGGCCGTGGCCGCTTTCAACCTGGTCTCCACCCTGGTGATGACCGTGACCGACAAGCAGGCCGACATCGCCATCCTGCGCACCCTGGGCGCCAGCCCGCGCTCCATCATGGGCATCTTCATGGTGCAGGGCTCGCTCTCGGGCGTGATGGGCACGCTGGGCGGCCTGGGCCTGGGCCTGCTGGTGGCCTGCAACATCGACGTCATCGTCCCCTTCATCGAGCGCTTGCTGGGCGTGCACTTCCTGCCCGGCAGCATCTACCTGATCAGCAAGATGCCGTCCGACCCGCAGTCGGCCGACGTCGTGCCCATTGCCGTGATTTCGCTGCTGCTCTCCTTGCTGGCCACGCTCTACCCGAGTTGGCGTGCCAGCCGTGTGCAACCTGCCGAGGCCCTGCGATATGAGTGATGCCCACCGCCACGTCCGCCTGCCGACCGAGCGCCCGCTGCGCGTGCGCAAGGTGCACTCCCTGCGCACCTTCCTGTGGCTGGCGCGCGGCTGGAGCGACTTCATGGACGCGCCCCTGGTCGGCCTGTTGCACGGCACCGCGATGGGCGCCTTCGGTGGCCTGATCATGTTCCTGGCCTGGGACCGCTTCTGGGTGCTGGCCGGTGCGCTGTCGGCTTTCCTGATGGTCGCGCCCATCCTGTCCACCGGCTTGTACGCCGTCAGCCGGGCGCTGCTGCGCGGTGAGGACGCCAGCTTCGGCACCGTTTGGCAGGTGTGGGCCTCGCTCGATGGCCGCCTGGTCAGGTTCGGCGTGCTGCTCACCGCATTGGGCACGGGCTGGGTGGTGTCTTCCGCCGCGCTCATCACCCTGGGCGTCAAGCCGCCGGTGACCACGCCGCACGACTTCCTGATGCGCGTGGTGCTGGCGCCCGATGGCGGCCTGTTCGAGATCTGGCTGATCGTGGGCGGGCTGATGGCCGCGCCGGTGTTCGCCTCCAGCGTCGTCGCCATCCCCTTGCTGCTGGACCGCCGCGTGTCGGTCCAGAAGGCCGTGCTCACGAGCTGGAAAGCCGTGCTGGCCAACCCCATTTGCCTGAGCCTGTGGGCCGCGATCGTGATGTCGCTGAGCCTGCTCGGACTGGGCACCCTGATGTTTGGTTTGATCCTCGTGATGCCGATCCTGGGCCATGCCACCTGGCATGCCTACCGCGATCTGGTGGTGCGGGATCCGGGTGAAGCGGATTGACATGGGCGGTTTCACAGAAGAACAGATTGCGCAGTTCGGGCTGACCATTGGCGTGGGCGGCTTCATCCTGTACATGGTGTTCATCATTTTCCAGCTGGCGCGCGAGTCGAAGGCCGGCAAGTTCGGCACCTTCGTGCTCTTCCTGGTGCTGGGTTTTGGCTTGCTGGGCTTCGTGGCCAAGAACGTCATCGCCTGGCTGTTGAACATCTGAGGTGGGCATGTCGGCGCTTTTCCAAGATTTGTCTGCGGGCCTGATCCTCGATGCGCGCGGCCTGGTGCGGCGCTTCCACGAAGGCGCGCTCGACGTCACCGTGCTCGATGGCGTGGACCTGAGCGTGGCCCGGGGCGACACCCTGGCCGTGGTCGGCACTTCGGGCTCGGGCAAGAGCACGCTGCTGCACCTGCTGGGCGGCCTGGACGCGCCCACGCGCGGCTCGGTGCGCCTGATGGGGCGCGACCTGGCGCAGCTGTCGGCCGCGGAGCAGGGCGCCTGGCGCAACCAGCACCTGGGCTTCATCTACCAGTTCCACCACCTGCTGCCCGAGTTCACGGCGCTGGACAACGTGGCCATGCCGCTGATGATCCGGCGCATGCCCATCGACCAGGCGCGCGCCCAGGCCGAGGCCTGGCTGGACCGCGTCGGCCTGCGCAACCGCGTGGGACACCGCCCGGCCGAGCTGTCCGGCGGCGAGCGCCAGCGCGTGGCCGTGGCCCGCGCCCTGGTCACGCAACCCGCTTGCGTGCTGGCCGACGAGCCCACCGGCAACCTCGACCGCCAGACCGCCGACACCGTGTTCGCGCTGATGCTGGACCTGGCCGCGCAGCAGGGCACGGCCCTGGTCATCGTCACCCACGATGGCGAGCTGGCCCAGCGTTGCGCCCAGCGCCGCCGCCTGGTGGGTGGCCGCTTCGTGGACTGAGCCAGGCGCGGCCTGAGCCTTGAGCGGCTGCACACCATGGCCATCCCGACCTGGACCGACACCCACTGCCACCTCGACGCGCCGGAGTTCGACGCCGACCGCGAGGCCGTGGCGCAGCGCGCCCGCGAGGCCGGCGTGGGCCTGATCGTCATCCCCGCGGTCACGCCCCAGACCTTCGTGCCGGCCCGCGACGTGGCCCAC
Source organism: Aquabacterium sp. (assembly GCA_023266355.1). GTDB lineage: Bacteria > Pseudomonadota > Gammaproteobacteria > Burkholderiales > Burkholderiaceae_C > Aquabacterium. Next base: position 23,183 of record JAHFQM010000011.1, on the reverse strand, counting down.
CGTTTCGGCGGTGCCTACGCCCTGGGCGTCCACCCGCTGTACGTCCACCAAGTGCCCGACAACGCCCTGGCCTTGCTGGACGAGGCCCTGCACCGTTGGCGCGAGGACCCGCGCCTGGTGGCGGTGGGCGAAATCGGCCTGGACCACTTCGTGCCCGAGTTGCAGGACGAGGCCAGCCGCGCGCTGCAGGAACGCATGTACGCCGCGCAGCTCGACCTGGCCGTGGCCCACGGCCTGCCCGCCATCCTGCACGTGCGGCGCAGCGCCGATGGCCTGCTCAAGCACCTGCGCCGCCTGCGCGATGCGGGGCGCCCTGTGGCCGGTGGCATCGCGCATGCCTTCAACGGCAGCCCGCAGCAGGCCCAGGCTTTCGTTGAGCTGGGCTTCAAGCTGGGCTTTGGTGGCGCCATGACCTTCGAGCGCGCCTTGCAGATCCGCCGTCTCGCCGCCGAGCTGCCGCCCGAGGCCCTGGTGCTGGAAACCGATGCCCCCGACATCCCGCCGCACTGGCTCTACCTGACGGCCGAAGCGCGCGCCCGCGGCGAGCGCAGCCGCAACGAGCCGGGCGAGCTGCCGCGCATCGCCCAGACGCTGGCCGAGCTGCGCGGCCTGTCACTGGACGCGCTGCGCGATCTCACCACGCGCAATGCCCTGGTGGCCCTGCACAAGCTGGCGGCCTTGGCCACCCCAGCCTAGCCACCCCAGTCTAGCCACCCCAGCCAGGGCAGCACATGCCCGACCAGGAAGGCCGCGCCCACGGCCAGGGCCGCCAAGGTGCTGACCAGCACCGCGCCGGCGGCCACGTCCTTGCACAGGCCGATGGCGGGGTGGCGCTCGGGATGCAGGTGGTCGGCCAGGGCCTCGATGGCCGTGTTCAGCAGCTCGGCACTGACCACCGCGCCCACCGTCAAGGCCATCACCGCCCACCACAGGGCCGGGGCGTGGCTAAGCGCCAGCAGCGCGACCACGGCCACCGTGGCCAGGGCATGGGTGCGCACGCTGGCTTCCTGCTGCCAGGCAGCGCGCAGGCCGTCCAGGGCGTGGCCCAGGCGCGCGGCGAAGCCTTGGCCCTTGAAGGAATCTGGCTCGTGGGGGGATGTCATGGACGTGTGTTTGCCTGTGTGTGGCCGGTCGGGCCTGAATCTGAACTTGTGCCTCGGCCTGGCCCCTGACCTTGCCCCAGACCCAGACCCAACTGACGCGCCAGCAACCAGCACGCCAGCGCCCAGGCCGCGCCACCGGCCCAGCCAGCGGCCACGTCCGAGGCCCAGTGCACGCCCAGGTAGACCCGCGACACGCCCACCGCGCCGCTGAGCAGGGCGGCCATGCCCAGCGCGTAGGCGCGCAAGGCGGTGCGGGGTGTCAGGCGGGCGACCAGCGCGGCCAGGGTCAGGAAGACCACGGCCGACATCATCGCGTGGCTGCTCGGGAAACTGTGGCCGGCGGCCACGGTGGCGTGGAAGGCCGCGTCAGGCCGGTCGCGCGAGAACACCGCCTTGAGCGTCAGCGCCAGGGCCTGCCCGCCCACGGCCGAGCCCAGCGCCAGCCAGGCCATGCCGCGCTGACGCGCCAGCATCAGCCCGCCCCACACGGCCACCACGGTGAAGGCCAGCACGGCCGGGCTGCCGAGCGCGGTCAGGTCGCGCATGCCCTCCTGGAACCACAGCGGGCCCCAGGGTTGGTCGGGCAGGGCGTTCACGCGGCACCAGCTCAGGATGCGCAGGTCCAGCGCATGCGCCTCGCCTTCCAGCACCTCGCTGGCGATCTTCATGAAGCTCCACACCGCGATGCCGAGCGCCACGATGGGCGCCAGCAAGCGGATCTCCTGTGAGCGCCAGAGGGTTGCCAACTGGGTGGCCAACTGGGCGGCCAGCGTGCGGGGCTTCATGCGGCATGCCCCTCGATGGGCTGCATCACACCCGCCTGCTCGAACACCGCCCGCCACGCCGCCAGCTTGCGTTCGAAGGACCAGGAGGCATTCGCCGGGCTGGTCGATGGCAACTGGGCCACGGGCAGGCCGAGGGCCTGGGTGATGCGCCTGTGCCGTGCGGACTCCCCGCCGTTGTGCGCGATGGCACGCAGCGTGGGCACCTGGCGCACGAGGCCGTGCAGGTCGTTGAGCTCCGCCGCGCGGATGGCGCTGTCCAGGCTGCCTTCGCGCTCGCAGCCGGCATAAACGTCCCAGATGGCCAGGCCATGGGCGTGGGCCACCGGCAGGCGCTCGGCGTATGGCCGGTGCTGCAAGGCTGCGTCACCCGACAAGCCCCACAGCGCCGACAAGATCGGCCAGAAGTGGTTGCGAGGGTGGGCGTAGTACTGCTGTGCCTTCAGGGAAGCGGCGCTGGGGAAGCTGCCCAGCACCAGAAGCCGCGCACCAGGCGCGACCACGGGCGCCAGCCCCGACAGGCGTGCCGTGCTGCAGCGTTGATGCGTCTCCAGGCTCATGGAGGCACTGTGCCACATGTGCCAAACTCGCCCGCGATGACCGCCGCCAAATCAGCCCGTACACCCGCCCGTTCCCGTGCCCCCAAGGCCGAGCCCTTGCCCGACGCCACCGTTTCCGAAATGGCCGGTGTGCGTTACCTGCACCTGGACACGCCCTGGATCCAGGGCGCCATGCGCATCCGCCAGCCGCACAAGCTGGAGCTCGAATACATCCAGCGCATGATGGCCTGGCTGCTGCTGCGCGACCCCGAGCAGTTCGCCGGCACCCGCACCCTGCACCTCGGCCTGGGCGCGGCGGCCCTGACCAAGTTCTGCCACAGCGAGCTGCGCCTGCCGACCACGGTGGTCGAGCTCAATCCGCAGGTCATCCGCATCTGCCATGCCTGGTTCCACCTGCCGGACGACGACGAGCGCCTGCGCGTCATCGAAGGCGATGCCGACCGCTACGTGCGCGACGCCGCCCACATCGGCAGCGCCGACGCCCTGTGCGTGGACCTTTACGACCACGAAGCCGCCAGCCCCGCGCTGGACGACGAGGCCTTCTACCGCGCTTGCTGGCAGGTGCTGGACGACGGCGGCGTGATGACGGTGAACCTGTTCGGGCGCGAAGCCAGCTTCGAGCGCAGCGCCCAGCGCATCGCCGCGGCCTTCGGCGATGCGCACGTGGCGGTGTTCAAACCGACGTCGGATGGCAACACCATCGTGCTCGCCTGGAAGGGCTTTACCTTGCCGGAGCGCGAAGTGCTGGTCCAGAGGGCCGAAACTCTGGCGACCCGCTGGCCGTTGCCGGCGCGAAAATGGGTCAAGCTGCTGTCGGCCTGGGCGCCTGAGAAGTCGGTCAAACCTGTCGCCAAAGCCGAACCTCAAGCCGAACCCAAAGCCGCTGCCAAATCCGCAAGAAAGAAGGCCGCCTCGCCATGAGCCCCACCTCTGCCTCCCGCACCACGGCATCCCGTGCCCCCGCAGGCGCGGCCACCCCTGCCGCGGATGCGCACGCCACGCCCAAGGGCCCGCTGGCCTGGCGCCTGCTGCTGGACTGGCTGAGCGCCGACCGCCTGCTCAGCCCCACCGATGCCGAGCTGGCCGCCCAGCGTTTTGCCGCGGGCGACAGCGCCCAGCACCCGCTGGTGCGCATCTCCGGCCTGGGCCTCAAGCGCGCGGACACGGGTGCCGTGCTGGAGCTGGAGCCCCTGACCGAGTGGCTGGCCCGCCGGGTCGGCCTGCCCTACCTGCGCATCGACCCGCTCAAGGTCGACGTGGCCCGCGTGGCCGAGGTCATGTCCATCAATTACGCCGAGCGCCGCAAGGCCCTGCCGGTGCAGGTCAGCCTCCACGAGATCACCATCGCCACCAGCGAGCCGCTGGACGTGGGCTGGGTGGAGGAGATCCTGGCGCACACGAAGAAGACGATCAAGCTCGTCGTGGCCAGCCCGCTCGATTTGCAGCGCTACCGCACCGAGTTCTACACCCTGGCCAAGTCCGTGCGGGACGCCAACAAGAAGACGGGCGACAGCGTCGCGCACAACTTCGAGCAGCTCGTCGAGCTGGGCAAAAGCAACCGCCAGCTCGACGCCAACGACCAGGGCATCATCCAGGTCGTGGACTGGTTGTGGCAGTACGCCTTCGACCAGCGTTCCTCCGACATCCACCTCGAACCCCGCCGCGAGATGGGCGCCATCCGTTTCCGCATCGACGGTGTGCTGCACACGGTCTACCAGGTGCCACTGGCGGTGATGCAGGCCATGACCGCGCGCATCAAGCTGCTGGGCCGCATGGACGTGGTCGAGAAGCGTCGCCCGCTCGACGGCCGCATCAAGACGCGCAACCCGGGCGGCGACGAGGTCGAAATGCGCCTGTCCACCATGCCCACCGCCTTCGGCGAGAAGCTGGTGATGCGCATCTTCGACCCGGACAACACCGTCAAGTCTTTCGAAGCCCTGGGCTTCGCGCCGTCCGAGACCAAGGTCTGGGAACAGCTGGTGGGCCGACCGCACGGCATCATCCTGGTCACCGGGCCCACCGGCTCGGGCAAGACGACGACGCTTTACTCGACGCTCAAGCGCGTGGCCACCGACGAGGTCAACGTCTGCACCATCGAGGACCCGATCGAAATGATCGAGGCGTCCTTCAACCAGACGCAGGTGCAGCCTGCCATCGACCTGGGCTTCGCCGAAGGCGTGCGTGCGCTGATGCGCCAGGACCCGGACATCATCATGGTCGGCGAAATCCGCGACCTGGAAACCGCCGAGATGGCGATCCAGTCGTCCCTCACGGGCCACCTGGTGTTCTCCACGCTGCACACCAACGATGCGGCTTCGGCCATCACGCGACTCACCGACCTGGGCGTGCCCAGCTACCTCATCAGCGCCACCGTGATCGGCGTGCTGGCCCAGCGCCTGGTGCGCACCCTGTGCCCGCATTGCAAGCAGCCCGACACCACGCTGGACGAAGGCACCCTGATGGACGCCATCAAGCCCTGGCGCATGAACGGCAAGGTCAATGCCTACAAGCCCGTGGGCTGCCTGGACTGCCGCATGACCGGCTTCAAGGGCCGCGTGGGCCTGTACGAGCTGCTGCCGGTGTCGGAGCACATCCGTGGCGCCATGCACCCCACGGTGGACATGGCCGCGTTGCGCCGCACCGCCGCCAAAGAGGGCCTGCGGCCGCTGCGGCTGTCGGGTGTGATGAAAGTGGCCGAGGGGCTGACGACGCTGGACGAGGTCCTGCGCAACACGCCTCAGTGGGAGAACTGACCGGGGCTGTCCGCTCCGAGGCCCGAGGCCCCGGCGCCCGTGCCTGCGTGGCCTGAGCCGGCGCCCACGAAGTTGGGCACGATCACCTCGCAGCGGATGCCCTGAGGCCCGTGCTGCAACCAGCGCACCGCGCCGCCGAGCTGCTTGACGCGCTTGCGCACCCCGCCCAGGCCCAGGCCATGCGCCCAGGCCGAGGGGTCGGTGCCCTGGCCATCGTCGCTCACCGACAGGGTCAGGCAGTCATCGGCCAGGGTCAGGTTGATGTCGACCGTGCGAGCCCGGGCGTGGCTGATGGCGTTGCTCACCAGTTCGCGCAGGATGCGGGTCAGCGCCGACCACTGCACCATCGTGAGGTGGACGTCCACATCGGACTGCATGCGCCAGACCAGCTCGCAGCGCGCCACGCTCAGGCGGTGGTCGATGTCGCGCTTCCACTCGCCCGCCGCCTCGCTGAGCACATGCGATTGCGCCGCCAGGCCGCGCGTCAGCGTCTTGAGGTCCTGGATGGTGTGGCGGATGTAGTCCTCCATCTCGGGAGACGGTGCCTGGTACATCAGCGTCAGCAGGCGCGCGCCGATGTCGTCGTGCAGGTCCTGGGCGATGCGCAGGCGCTCCTCGCTGCGGCCTTGCTCCACGGCCTCGTCGAAGGTCAAGGCGCGGTGCAGCTGCTCCATGATGCGGTGCGCCAGGCGGGCGTCTTCGGCGGTGAACAGGTTCTGGCCCCGGCGTGCGTGCTTGAGCACCAGCGTGGTGTGGCCGTCCCGCCCGCCTCGGGCGCGGCAGGGCACGGGCACCAGCAGGATGGCGCCATTGCCGCGCAGGGCGGCCTCGGCGATGTGGCCACAAGCCACGTGGATTTCCAGCGGGTCGAACAGGTCGCGCAACAGGCGCACCAGGGCGTCGTGCATGGCGTCGGGCTGGCGCTCGACCTGCCGCGCGATGCGGAACATCTGCTGGAAGACCTGCTCCATCGTGACCTCGTCCGGGCGGGGCAGGCGGGTCAGCAGCCAGCGGCGAAAGCTCAGGTACAGCCCCAGCGACAGGAACAGCGACAGCGTCATCGAGGTGAACTGCCCCAGCGAGAACAGCGCCACGAAGAGCAGGTCCAGCGAAGCCGCGATGGTGCCCGAGGCGGCCAGCAGCGAGAACTCCTGCAAGACGTGCCGCGAGCGCGACAGGTAGGGCGAGATCAGCACCAGAGAGGTCACGAAGACCTCCCAGGTGATGACGCCGTAGGTGGCCACTTGCAGCGACAGGTCGGCGCGGCTGGCACCCAGCCACAGTGCCAGGGTCAGCAGGCTCCAGGTCACGATGCTGATGACGAGCATGCGCCGCATCACCAGGGTCAAGGGGTGAGGGGTCTGGCGTTGCGCCTGCCCGGCCATGAGCACAGCCAGCACCGCGAGCGCCGTGCAGCCCAGTTGCACCAGCCACCAGTGCGCTGGAGAGCACAGTGTCTGGCACTGCAGCCACAGGCCTGCCGCGACCAGCCACGCCAGTGCCGTCACCCGCATCGCGCCCTTGCTGGGCGTGAACTGCTGTGCGGCCATGAGCACCAGGGCGGCCGCGCTGGCCAGGTCGCAGGCCGTGCGCAGCTGGACGTCCAGCGAGACCAGCCACATCGGCGTGAAGGCCTCCAGGTTGAGCTCCACGCCCATCAACATGAGCTGCACGCACTGGCACAGCGCCAGCACCACGAAGCCCGCATTGCGCCAATGCGGCCCGACCAGCAGCACCGAACTGCCCAGTGCCAGCACCAGCAAGGCCATGCCGCTGGTCAGCCAGAACAGGGGGCTCAGGCCCGACCAGCCGCGCGGCGCGATCAGCACCGTCTCGGCCGGCGCGTTCTGGAAGTGCAGTTGCGCCACCAGGCCGATGGACGACCAGTGCCCCAGCAGCTCGCCCATGCGCCGGTGCAGCCGGTCGAAATCCTGGCGCATCTGAGGGTCCATGATCCAGCGCCCTGAAGGTTGCAGCAGGGCGCTGTTGACGGGCGCAACCTGGGTGTGCAGGCGGCCATCGGCGTCGGTCGACTCCAGCGCGATGCTCAGCAAGGTCAGGCCTTCCAGGCGCTGCAGCGTGGGGTAGTCGGCCGCGCCCAGGCGCACGTCGCCGTTGGGCGTGGCCTGCAGGCCCAAGGGGAACTTGGGCTGGGCCGCCAGCCAGTGCGCCACCAGCAGCACGCCCGCCAGGCCGGCCACGACGATGAGGACCATCGCGCGCAGCCGCCAACCCAGCCACCGCGGCGGGTTCAGCGGGCGCTGCAGGATGGCTTCGATCGAGGGCCAGGCGTCGGCCTGCATGTTGCTGGCGGGGCGCGTGCCGAGGGCGGATGGGTTGGCGGCCGGCATGGGGATCGTCCTGCCCGGTCGCCGTCAGGCGGCGCTCAGACCAGGCCTTGCTTGCTCGCCAGCACGGCGGCTTCCGCCCGGCTGGACACGTTGAGCTTCTTGTAGATGGACTTGATGTGGTCGTTCACGGTGAACCACTTGATGCCCATGAGCGCGGCGATTTCCTTGATCGTGAAGCCCTTGCTGAGGTAGGTCAGCACCTCGCTCTCGCGCGGGGTCAGGCGCTCGTGGTCGGCCGTCATCATCACGGTCGCGGGGGCGGCGGCCGAAGGCGGCGAAGCCACCGACAGCGGTGCCACGCTGTCGCCCGAGCGGAAATGCGTCAGCAGGCGGCGTGCGATGGCGGGCGACAGCGGTGGCTGGCCGCGCACGATTTTCTGCAGCTCCTCGACCAGCACCTCGAAGCGGTCTTCCTTGAGCAGGTAGCCGTCGGCGCCGCACTGCAAGGCCGGGAAGAGGTGCTCGTCGTCGGAGTACAGCGTCGTGACGATGCGCGTGGCCGGGTAGTTGGCCAGCTCGGTCAAGAGCTCCAGGCCGCTGCCATCGGGCAACTCCAGGTCCACCATGACCAGCTGGAAGGGGTCGATGCCTGGTGCGGCCCGTCCACCGGGTGGGTGGCCCAGCAAGCGCCGGGCGGCATCCAGATCGCTCACCTCGGTGATGCTGTGGATGTCGCTGAAGCTCTCCCGCACCACGCGGCAGAGAAAGCCCCGGGCCACCGGGTTGTCTTCGAGAATCAATACCTTGACAGCCATGGAGTCCTCCCGAGGCCGCCGTCGCTGGTCGCCTGGGTTGTCTTGTTGCCGACGCTCCTGGGGGGAGCCCTGCCGGATTTGTGATTTGCCGTCGTCCTTTCGGACAATTGACATCAACGCATTATCTGCGCGACTGGCCCCCCTCGTCACCTCCGATGCCCCCTGCTTGAAGGAAAGTGCGGGGGGAGGCGTTGCGCTTCTACAATCCCCGGATGCGAATTCTCATTGCCAACGATGACGGTTACCTGGCGCCCGGCATCTCCGCCCTGGTCGAAGCCTGCGCGGGCCTGGGCACGGTGGACGTCTTTGCGCCCGAGCGCAACGCCAGCGGCACCTCCAACGCCTTGACGCTGCACCAGCCGCTCAGCCTGCACACGGCTGGCAATGGCTTCCGCTTCGTCAGCGGCACACCGTCCGACAGCGTTCACCTGGCCTTGACCTCCGGGCTGATCCCGCGCCCCGATCTGGTGCTCTCGGGCATCAACAACGGCGCCAACATGGGCGACGACACGCTGTACTCCGGCACCGTGGCCGCCGCCACCGAGGGCCACCTGTTCGGCGTCCCGGCCATCGCGTTTTCCCTGGCCGAGAAGGGCTGGCAGCACCTGGACGTGGCCACCCGCGTGGCCCGCCGCGTCATCGAGCACGCGCTGGCGCAACAGGCCGCCCAGACCACGGCCGGGCAGGTCGCGCGTCCCTGGCTGCTGAACGTGAACATCCCCGCGCGGGCCGATGCCGACCAAGCCGCCTGGGAAGTCACCCGCCTGGGCCGCCGCCACGCCAGTTTCCCGGCGGTGGCGCAGCTCAACCCCCGCGGCGACACCTTCTACTGGATCGGCCCCGCCGGTGAGGCCCTGGACGATGCCGCAGGCACCGATTTTCACGCCGTTCGCGAAGGGCGCGTCTCGATCACGCCCCTGCAGGTGGACATGACCGACCACGCGCGCCTGCCCGCCTGGCAGGACTGGGTGGGCCGCCGATGAGCGAAGGCCACCCCGAGCGCAAGCCTCGCCGCTTCCCGCTGCAGCTCGACCGCGTCTCGGCCGTGCCGGTCGCCGGTGGCGCTGCGCGCCTGGCCCGCGATGGCCGAGAGGTCCTGCGCCCGCAAGCGCCGCTGCAGCACGCCGCCCAGGAGCGCCTGCGCCACACCACGCCGCAGGGCGTGGGCCTGGACTCGGTGCGGGTGCGCGTGCGCATGGTCGAGCGCCTGGCGGCCGAGGGCATCTCGCACCCGGCGCTCTTGCACGCTTTTGGCCAGGTGCCGCGCCACCAGTTCGTCGATTCGGCCCTGGTCAACCAGGCCTACGAAGACACCAGCCTGCCCATCGGCCTGGGCCAGACCATCTCCAAGCCCTCGGTGGTGGCGGCCATGATCCAGATGTTGTGTGCACGCCCGGGCCTGCCCGTGCTCCACGCCGCCCGCCCTGGCAGCGAGGCGCGCCCCCTGGGCGCCTGCCTGGAAATCGGCACGGGTTGCGGCTACCAGGCCGCGCTGCTGGCGCACCTGGCGCGCCAGGTGGTCTCCATCGAGCGCCTGCGCGACCTGCACCTCAAGGCCCGTGCGCAGCTTGACCAGTTGCGTCACAGCCTGCCCGGTTGGCCTGACGTGCGATTGGTGTATGGTGATGGCATGGTCGGTCACGCGCCGCAAGCTCCCTACGACACCATCATCGCCGCTGCCGGCGGTGCCGCCTTGCCCCAGGCCTGGCTGGACCAGCTGGCGCCCGGTGGTCGCCTGGTGGCGCCGGTCGAGGACGCCCGCGGTGGCCAGCAGGTGCTGAGCATCGTGGACCGACTGCCCGATGGCAGCCTGCAGCACAGCCGTGCGGGTGCTGTCTTGTTCGTCCCTCTAAAATCAGGCACCACGTGATCCCTGAAAGGTGCTGGCCGCGTCCAGCGCCTCGTCGAGTATCCGCATGCACATGAGCTCATCTTTCCGTCTGGCTGCCGCCGCAGCCGCCTTGCTCGTCCTCGCGGGCTGCGCTTCGTCCAACCGCCGTGCGCCCGTGGAAGACCGCGCCAAGCCCGCGCCTGTGACCGGTGCCAGCAGCGCGTCTGGCCAGTCCCCGGCCAAGGTGCTGCCTGGCGCCGAAAACGCCGGCAAGCCCGGCTACTACAGCGTCAAGCCGGGCGACACGCTGATCCGCATCGCCCTGGACGCCGGCCAGAACTGGCGCGACATCGCCGCCTGGAATGGCCTGGACAACCCCAACCGCATCGAAGTCGATCAGGTGCTGCGCGTGGCGCCGCCGGTGGGCGAAACCACGGCCAGTGGCGTGTCCACCAAGCCCGTGACCAGCCCCAAGATCGAATCCCGCGGGCTCGACAACAAAACGCCAGCCGGCAAGGGCGCTCCCGCCACCACCGCATCCACTGTGGGCGGTGCCTCTTCGGGTGCGGCCTCGGGGGCAGCCTCTGGCGCGGCCGCGGCGCAGCCCAGCGTCACGCCACCCGCCGCCCCCGCGGCGGAAGCGAAAGACGTGGACGAACCCAACTGGGGTTGGCCGGCCAGCGGCCCCGTCATCGGCGGCTTCGAGGAAGGCAAGCACAAGGGCCTGACCTTCTCGGGCAAGGCGGGCGATCCTGTCCAGGCCTCGGCCGATGGCCGGGTGGTCTATGCCGGATCGGGCCTGCGCGGCTACGGCAACCTCGTCATCCTCAAGCACAGCGGCGACTTCCTCACCGCCTACGCCCACAACCAGACCTTGCTCGTCAAGGAAGACCAGGTCGTGCGCAAGGGCCAGAAAATCGCCGAGATGGGTTCGACCGACTCCGACCGCGTGCAGCTGCACTTCGAGATCCGTAAGGGCGGCAAGCCGGTGGACCCGGCCAAGCAACTGCCCAGCCGCTGATCTGCCCGGGCTGCCCCGTGCAGCACCGCCCAGTCCTGAGACAATCGGGGGATGACGACCGACGCATCCCCCGATTTGCTTTCTGCTTCCCCCGCGCCCGCCGAGGCCCTTGCCGCGCCCGAAGGCCTTGCCCCTGCCGAGTCCACCGAACCCCCCGTGCCACCCCATCTGGAGTGGCTGAAGGTCGAGTCGCTCGACCTTGAAGCGCAGGGTGTGGCCCACCGCGCCAATGGCAAGGTGGTGTTCATCGAAGACGCGCTGCCCGGCGAGGAGGTGCGCGTCAGCGTCAGCCGCCGCAAGAACAACTGGGAGCAGGCGACGATGGCCGAGCGCCGCACCGAAAGCTCGCAGCGCGTGACGCCAAAGTGCGTGCATTTCGGCCTGTGCGGTGGCTGCAAGATGCAGCACTTCCACCCCAGCGCGCAGGTGGCCGTCAAGCAGCGCGTGCTGGAAGACAACCTCTGGCACCTGGGCAAGGTCAAGCCCGAGATGCTGCTGCGCCCCATCGAAGGCCCGACCTGGGGCTACCGCTACCGCGCTCGCCTGTCGGTGCGCCACGTCGTCAAGAAGGGCACGGTGCTGGTGGGCTTCCACGAGCGCAAATCCCGCTACGTGGCCGACATGGGCGTGTGCGAGGTGCTGCCGCCCCACGTCAGCGCCTTGCTGATGCCGCTGCGCGGGCTCATCGGCCGCATGGAAGCGCGCGACCGCCTGCCGCAGATAGAGGTGGCCGTGGGCACCGAGGTCACGGTGCTGGTGCTGCGTCACCTGGAGCCCCTGAGCGCCTCCGACGCCCAGCACCTGCGCGACTTCGCCCAGGCGCACGGCCCGGTGGGCAGTGGCCAGCAGACCCTGTCGTGGTGGTTGCAGCCCAAGGGTCCGGACACCGTCCACCCGCTGGACGAGGCCCTGCCCAAGCTCGACTACACCTTGCCCGAGTTCGGCATCACCATGCCGTTCAAACCGACCGACTTCACCCAGGTCAACCACGCCATCAACCAGGTGCTGGTGGGCCGGGCCTTGCGCCTGCTCGATGTGCAGCGCGACGAGCGCGTCATCGACTGGTTCTGCGGCCTGGGCAATTTCACCCTGCCGCTGGCCACCCAGGCCCGCGAGGTGCTGGGCATCGAGGGCAGCGAAACGCTGGTGGCCCGTTCGCTGGAAAACGCCCGCTTCAACGGCGTGGCCGAGCGCACGTCGTTTGTGGCGCGCAACCTTTTCGAGATCACGCCCCAGGAGCTGGCCAGCTACGGCCATGCCGACAAGTGGCTGGTGGACCCACCGCGCGAAGGCGCTTTCGCCCTGGCCAAGGCCGTGGCCGATCTGCACCAGGACCCGTCGCTGGCGCCCGACTGGGTGCCCCCGAAGCGCATCGTCTACGTGAGTTGCAACCCGGCCACGCTGGCGCGCGATGCAGGCTTGCTGGTGCACCAGGGCGGCTACCGCTGCGTGATGGCAGGCGCGGTCAACATGTTCCCGCACACGGCCCACGTCGAGAGCATGGCGGTGTTCGAGCGGGCCTGAAGGATCGGGGCTGCGGATCGGGGCTGTGCTCAGTCCTCTCTCGGAGGACTCAGGCCGCCTGCTCAGGCCGCCTGGGACGATGCCCGCAGGTCGGGCGGGTCCCGCAGCACGCAGGCACGGCCTGCCGCTTTGGCCGCGTACAAGGCGCGGTCGGCCCGGTCGATGGTGCGCGTCAGCATTTCGTCGGGCTGGTAGCCGGTCACGCCAGCTGAGAAGGTCACGCGCAGCTGCGGTGCCGACTCGGCCACCGTGGTCTGTGCCAGCGCCTGCTGGATGCGCACCAGCACCCGCTCGGCCGTGGCCAGGTCGGTGTCGGTGAACATCACGAGGAACTCCTCGCCGCCCCAGCGCGCGACCACGTCGGTTTCGCGCAGGCCGGCCGAGATGGTGTTGGCCACGCTGCCCAGCACCTGGTCGCCCGTGCCATGGCCAAACTGGTCGTTGACCCGCTTGAAGTGGTCGATGTCGATCATGGCCAGGCAGAAACTGCGGCCTGAACGGATGCTGCGGTGCTTCTCGTTGTTCAGCCTCTCCAGCATGTGGCGGCGGTTGAACAGCCCGGTGAGGTCGTCGTGCGTGGCCAGTTCGCGGATGCGCCCCAGGGCGTCGTTGAGCTCGGCCTGGTGGCATTGCGCCTCGCCACGCAAGCGCGACATCTGCGCGACCAGCAGGCACAGCGTGACCAGCACGAGCAGCATCACGCAGAAGAACACCCACTGCAGCACGTCGGCGGAGGCGGAGCCGCCTTCCAGCGAGGCCACCCGCCACATCACCGCGCCGAACAGCACCGCGGCCAGCAGGCTTTCGCGGGCCAGTTGCGGGAAGGTGGTGGTGGACATGGTGAAGGTCAGGATGGCCACCAGCAGCAAGAGCGCCACCGGGCGGCCGGGCCCACCGATCAGGTAGCCCCAAGCCAGGAAGCCGATGATGACCCAGGTCTGCGGCTCGACCATCGAGGGGTCGGCCAGCCGCTGGTTCAGGCCGCTGCGCATCAGGGCGTAGAACACGGCCAGGGTCGCCAGGGCCGCGCTGGTGAGGTAGAGGCAGGCCGTGGCATCGATCAGGCCATGCACCACGCCGACGTTCAAGGCCAGGACGCCCGCCAGGCAGTTGGCCACGCCGACCATGAAGCGACGCCCCAGGGCTTTTTGCCGAGGGTCGGACGACAGCACCAGGTCGCTCAGCCAGGCAAAGCGCAGCCAGCCGGGCAGCCACGGCGGGTTCAGCCGCATCAGGCGCGTGGTGGCGATGGTCATCACCGAGGCCACCAGCCCCAGCAGCATCAGCAACTGCACGGATTGCAGAGGAGAGTCCATGCCCCGATTGTCCGGCGCTGTGCCGCGCGTGCACAGGGCCTGGGCGCAAGAAGGGGGCACAGCTGGTGCCAATTCCTGCCATCCGGGGGCCCCGCATTCGTGGGATGCCCACCATTTTCCGAGGCATGAAAAAACCGAGGCGAGGCCTCGGTTTTTGGGCGCCCTTGGCAGAGCGCGGGGTGTGCCGCAGTGGCGGCGTGTGCGGGCGCCGCTGGCTCAGAGCACCTCGGAGGCGAAATCCGCCAGGCGCGAGCGCTCGCCGCGCGCCAGGGTGACGTGCCCGCTGTGCGGCCAGCCCTTGAACTTGTCCACCGCGAAGGTCAGGCCCGAGGAACCTTCGGTCAGGTAGGGCGTGTCGATCTGTGCCAGGTTGCCCAGGCAGATGATCTTGGTGCCCGGACCCGCGCGGGTGATCAGCGTCTTCATCTGCTTGGGCGTCAGGTTCTGCGCCTCGTCGATGATCAGGAACTTGTTGAGGAAGGTGCGTCCCCGCATGAAGTTCATGGACTTGATCTTGATCTTGCTGCGCACCAGCTCGTTGGTGGCGGCACGCCCCCATTCGCCAGCAGACGTGTCGCCACGGGCCAGCACTTCGAGGTTGTCGTCCAGCGCGCCCATCCAGGGCGACATCTTTTCCTCTTCGGTGCCTGGCAGGAAGCCGATGTCCTCGCCCACCGGCACGGTCACGCGGGTGACGATGATCTCGGTGTAGCGGCGCTCATCGAGCACCTGCGACAGCGCGGCGGCCAGCGTCATCAGCGTCTTGCCGGTGCCGGCCGAGCCGGTCAGCGTCACGAAGTCGCATTCCGGGTCCATCAGCAGGTTGAGGGCGAAGTTCTGTTCGCGGTTGCGCGCCGTGACACCCCAGACGGCGTGTTTCTGGTGGGCGAAGTCCTTGAGCGTGCGCAGCACGGCGGTCTTGCCGGTGATCTCGGCGACCTTGCCGTACCAGGGCGTGGCGCCCGGGCTTTCCAGGTAGATGAACTGGTTGACCATCAGCGCCGGCACCATCGGGCCGCTGACGCGGTAGTAGGTGATGCCGCCTTGCTGCCAGCTCTCCATGCCCTTGGCGTGGCGCTCCCAGAAATCGGCGGGCAGGGGCAGCACGCCGGTGTAGAGCAGGTCGCCGTCGTCCAGCGTCTTGTCGTTGAAATAGTCTTCCGCGGGCAGGCCCAGGGCGCGGGCCTTGATGCGCATGTTGATGTCCTTGGACACCAGCACCACCTCGCGTTCGGGGTGGGCCTTGCGCAGGGCTTGCACCACGCCGAGGATCTGGTTGTCGGCCTTGCCGGGGGGCAGGCCCATGGGCAGCTCGAAGTCCAGGCCGGAGGTCTGGAAATAGAGCTTGCCAGCGGCTTCGGCGTGGCCGGTCTTGGCCAGCGCGATGCCCGATGCCGGGTCCATCTGCTGGCGGTTGTTCATGTCGGCGGCCAGGCCGTCGAGGTCGCGGCTGACCTGGCGGGCGTTGCGCGCCACCTCGGTCATGCCCTTCTTGTGGCCGTCGAGCTCTTCCAGCGTGATCATGGGCAGGAAGACGTCGTGCTCGTCGAAGCGGAACAGGGACATCGGGTCGTGCAGCAGCACGTTGGTGTCCAGCACGAAGAGCTTGGCCGGGCCTTCGCTCACCGGGCGACGGCGGCGGGTGCTGCTGCCGGCCGCCGGTTTGGCCGAGGCCGATGGCGCGCTGGCGGCGCGGGGCGCGTCTTGGCCAGATTTGTCCGCGACCGTGGGCTGGCTGCGGCGCTTGGGGCTGGTGGCTGGTGTGGTGACGGATGCCGTGATGGGCGCGGTGGCCGGTGGGTTGGCGTGCGCGGGCTGGGCCACGGGCAGGGCGTGGGCGCTTGCGGAGGCTTCCGCTGCGCCACTGTGGCGCACCAGTTCCAGCACAGGGGCGGCAGCACTCGGTTTGGCGGCGCGTGTGGCCGAGGTTTTGGTCGTGGGGCGCGCTGCCTTGGGTTGCGACGTGTAGTCGCCGGCGGTCAGCATGTCAGCGCGTTTGGTGGGCGGCTTGGGCAGTGGCATGGTGGATCAGGCAGGGTGGCGAAATGGAAGGGACACGTTGTCCGGGCAAACAAAAAGGCCGCACAGGGGAGTGTGCGGCCTTGTGTGAAATGTGTGAGGTGCGTGGATGAGGGCGGCGGCGTTGGCATGCGCCCGAGGCGGGCCAACGGGTTCTTCACATCCGGGACTGAGGCAGACAAAGCTCAGGGGCATGAACCCATTATGCACAGTCCGTGCCCCGCTGAGCGCCAGCGTGCGGGAGAGTGGGCACTGTGCCTCGCGCGCCACAGGCGACAGACATCTTGGGGCGCAGAAACGACAACGCCACCCGCAGGTGGCGTCAAGGGGGGATCCGTGCGTCAGGCGGCTTCGCGCTTGAGGCCCTGCACAGCCTTGAGGACGTCTTCCACGTGGCCGGCGACCTTGATGCCGCGCCATTCTTCGCGCAGCACGCCGTCAGGCCCGATCAGGAAGGTAGAGCGCTCTATGCCCTTGACCTTCTTGCCGTACATGATTTTGTTCTTGACCACGCCGAACATGTGGCAGAGCTTCTCTTCGGTGTCGGCGATCAGCTCGAAGGGCAGGTCGAGGTTTTCCTTGAACTTGTCGTGAGACGCCAGGTTGTCGCGAGACACGCCAAACACCACGGCACCCGCATTGACGAATTCCTTGTGCGTGTCGCGGAACTGCATCGCTTCGGTGGTGCAACCCGGGGTGTGGTCCTTGGGGTAGAAGTACAGCACCACGGTCTGGCCGACGAAAGCCTGCGGCGTGAATTTCACGCCACCGGTGGCGATCGCTTCAAAGTCCGGCAACGATTTGTTGAGAGCGGGAGTCATGAGGTACGGATCAGCAGCCTGCGTGAATAGCCTCCGATTATAAAGTGCTTCTCGCGCACTTCCAGAGTCGGGCCGTAAAGCCCTCGGCGCCTGCGTGCATGCAAGGGGCGATGGGCGCCACCCGAGTGAGGGATTCAGGGGGTGATCAGCAGCGCGGCCATGACCTGGCGGCCTTCGGCGACCAGGATGTTGAAGGTGCGGCAGGCGGCTGCGGTGTCCATCGTTTCAACGCCGATGCGCACGGCCATCAAGCGGCGCAGCAGGCCGGGGTGGGCAAAGCGCAGCGTGGGACCGGTGCCCAGGATGAGCACTTCGGGCCGCGCAGCCACCACGGCCTCGAAATGCGCTTCGCTGAGGTCTTCCAGCGCACGCACCGGCCACTCGATGACGGGGCCGGTGGGCGGCACCAGGATGCTGCGGGTGTGGGCCTCGCCGTTCACCGACACGCTGCTGCGGGTGTAGGCATGGATCAGGTTGACGCCTTCGGCGTTGTCGGCATGCAGTTTCATGGGGCGGGATCGGGCGGTCGGCGAACGGAGGTGGCCCCAGGGTGAGGCCAAGCTGTGGGAAAATTCTATCTTTCCCCCCATCATGCCCGCGGCCCGGAGAACACTTTGAAACCCATCGCCAAGTCCAGCAAACTCGCCAATGTCTGTTACGACATCCGTGGGCCCGTGCTGGAAAAGGCGCGGCAGATGGAGGAGGACGGCCACAAGATCATCAAGCTCAACATCGGCAACTTGGCCGTGTTCGGGCTGGAGCCGCCCGACGAGATCGTGCAGGACATGATCCGCAACCTGTCTGGCGCGGCCGGTTACACCGATTCCAAAGGCCTGTTCGCGCCCCGCAAGTCGGTGGTGCATTACTGCCAGGAAAAGGGCATCAAAGGCGTCACGGTCGATGACATCTACCTGGGCAATGGCGCCTCCGAACTGATCGTCATGGCCATCAATGCGCTGTGCAACGAAGACGACGAGGTGTTGCTGCCGGCGCCCGATTACCCGCTCTACACCGCCGCGGTGGCGCTGTCGGGCGGTCGTCCGGTGCACTATGTTTGCGACGAGCAGTCCGACTGGTTCCCTGACATCGCCGACATCCGCGCCAAGATCACGCCGCGCACCCGCGCCATCGTCGTCATCAACCCGAACAACCCGACGGGTGCGCTCTACCCCGAGAGCCTGCTCAAGGAGATCGTCGAAGTCGCCCGAGAGCACCAGCTCATCGTGATGGCCGACGAGATCTACGACAAGACGCTGTACGACGGCCACACGCACACATCGATCGCCTCGCTGGCCGACGATGTGTTGTTCCTGACCTTCAACGGCCTGAGCAAGAACTACCGCTCCTGCGGGTACCGCGCTGGCTGGATGGTGGTGTCGGGCGAGAAGCGCCATGCCAAGGACTACATCGAGGGCCTGAACATGCTGGCCTCGATGCGACTGTGCGCCAACACGCCGGGCCAGTTGGCCATCCAGACCGCTTTGGGCGGCTACCAGAGCATCAAGGACCTGGTGCAGCCGGGCGGCCGCCTGTGCAAGCAGCGCGACCTGGCCCATGAGCTGCTCAACCAGATCCCGGGTGTGAGCGTGGTCAAGCCCAAGGGCGCGCTCTACATGTTCCCGCGCCTGGACCCGAAGATGTACCCCATCGCCGACGACCAGCAATTCGCTTACGAGCTGCTGGCCGAAGAAAAGGTGCTGATCGTGCAGGGCACCGGCTTCAACTGGCCGACGCCGGACCACTTCCGCCTGGTGTTCCTGCCCAACAGCGACGACCTGACGGACGCCATCGGCCGCATCGCGCGCTTCCTGGACGGCTACCGCAAGCGCCACGCCTGAATTCCCACATTGACATGACCCCGCGCGCAGCCCACGAGCTTGCACGCAGCAAGACCCAAGAGAACACACCATGAGCCAAGAACAACTGCGCCCTGTGCGCGTCGGCCTGCTGGGCATCGGCACCGTCGGCGGCGGCACCTTCACCGTGCTCAAGCGCAACCAGGAAGAGATCCGCCGCCGCGCCGGCCGCGGCATCGAGGTCACGATGGTGGCCGACCTGAACACCGAGCTGGCCAAGCAGGTCGTGGGCGATGCCGCCCAGATCGTGTCGGACGCGCGCGCCGTGATCGCCAACCCGGACGTGGACGTGGTGGTCGAGCTGATCGGCGGCTACGGCATCGCCAAGGCCCTGGTGCTGGAAGCCATCGCGGCCGGCAAGCACGTGGTCACGGCCAACAAGGCCCTGCTGGCCGTGCACGGCACCGAGATCTTCGCGGCCGCCCGCGCCAAGGGCGTGATCGTGGCCTTCGAAGCCGCCGTGGCCGGTGGCATCCCCATCATCAAGGCGCTGCGCGAAGGCCTGACGGCCAACCAGATCCAGTGGGTGGCCGGCATCATCAACGGCACGACGAACTTCATCTTGTCCGAGATGCGCGACAAGGGCCTGGACTTCGACGTGGTGCTGAAAGAAGCGCAACGCCTGGGCTACGCCGAAGCCGACCCGACCTTCGACATCGAAGGTGTGGACGCCGCGCACAAGGCCACGCTGCTGAGTGCGATCGCTTTCGGCATCCCGGTGCAGTTCGACAAGGCCCACGTGGAAGGCATCACCCAGCTGTCGGCCACCGACATCAAGTACGCCGAGCAGCTGGGCTACCGCATCAAGCTGCTGGGCATTGCGCGCCGCCGTGACAACGGCATCGAGTTGCGCACCCACCCCACGCTGGTGCCGATGCGCCGCCTGATCGCCAACGTCGAAGGCGCCATGAACGCCGTGCTGGTGCAAGGCGACGCCGTGGGCACGACCATGTACTACGGCAAGGGCGCCGGGGCCGAGCCGACCGCATCGGCCGTGGTCGCCGACCTGGTGGACATCGCCCGCCTGCTGGACGCCGCCCCTGAAGCGCGCGTGCCCCACCTGGCCTTCCAGCCGGACGAGATGTCCACGCTGCCCATCCTGCCGCTGGACGAGGTCGTCACCTCCTTTTACCTGCGCCTGCGCGTGGCCGACAAGGCGGGCGTGCTGGCCAAGATCACCGGCATCCTGGCCGAGCAGGGCATCAGCATCGATGCCGTCATCCAGCGCGAGGCCGACGAGGTCAGTGGCGAAGATGGCAACCAGACCGACCTGATCATCCTGACCCACGACACGACCGAGGGCGGCATGAACAAGGCCCTGGCCGCGATGCAGGCCCTGCCGACCGTGCTGGCGCCCATCGTGCGCGTTCGCAAGGAAGAGCTGGCATGAAGTACATCTCCACCCGTGGCGACCAGACGCAGCGCGGCTTCTCCGAGATCCTGCTGGAGGGCTTGGCGCCCGATGGTGGCCTCTACCTGCCCACGTCCTACCCGAAGGTCGATGACGCCACGCTCGCGAAGTGGCGCCACCTGTCGTATGCCGAGCTGGCCTTCGAGATCCTGTCGCTGTACATAGACGACATCCCCGCCGCTGACCTGAAGGCCCTGACCGCCAAGACCTACACCAAGGCGGTGTACGGTTTTGACGAAATCACGCCGCTCAAGCACATCGAGCCGGGCCTGTGCCTGGAGGCCTTGTCCAACGGCCCGACGCTGGCCTTCAAGGACATGGCCATGCAGCTGCTGGGCAACCTGTTCGAGTACGAACTGGCGCGCCGCGGCGAGCAGCTCAACATCCTGGGCGCCACCTCGGGCGACACCGGCAGCGCGGCCGAGTACGCCATGCGCGGCAAGAAGGGTGTGCGCGTGTTCATGCTCAGCCCGCACGGCCGCATGAGCCCCTTCCAGCAGGCCCAGATGTTCAGCCTGCAGGACCCCAACATCCACAACATCGCCGTCGAAGGCGTGTTCGACGATGCGCAGGACATCGTCAAGGCCGTCTCGAACGACCTGGCTTTCAAGCGCCATTACAAGATCGGCACGGTCAACTCGATCAACTGGGCGCGCCTGCTGGCCCAGGTCGTGTACTACTTCGCCGGTTACTTTCAGGCCACCAAGTCGAACGCCGAGCAGGTGAGCTTCACGGTGCCTTCGGGCAACTTCGGCAACGTCTGCGCCGGCCATGTCGCCCGCATGATGGGCCTGCCCATCGCCCAGCTGGTGGTGGCCACCAACGAGAACAACGTGCTCGACGAGTTCTTCCGCACCGGCACCTACCGCGTGCGCGGCTCGGCAGAAACCTACGAGACGTCTTCGCCCTCGATGGACATCTCCAAGGCCTCGAACTTCGAGCGCTTCGTGTTCGACCTGCTGGGCCGCGATGGTGCCCGCGTCAAGCAGCTGTTCAAGGACGCGGTCGAGCAGCAGGGCGTGTTCACCGTGTCGCCCGAAGAGTTCGCCAAGGTCCAGGGCTATGGCTTCGTGTCGGGCACCAGCACGCACACCGACCGCCTGGCCACCATCCGCGATGCCTTCGAGCGCGATGGCACCCTGATCGACACCCACACGGCCGATGGCCTGAAGGTGGCGCGCGAGCACCTGACGCCCGGCGTGACGATGATCGTGCTGGAGACGGCCCTGCCGTGCAAGTTCGAAGAGACCATCGTCGAGGCCACGGGCCAGCGCCCGGCGCGCCCCTACTGGATCTCCGGCCTGGACGGCCTGGAAGACCTGCCCAAGCGTTTCGTGGTTTGCCCGAAGGACACGCAGTGGGTCAAGGACTACATCGTCCAGCATTGCCAGGATTGATGGCCCGCAACAGCGGCCATTGAGCGCAAAAGCCTGCTCTTCTGAGCAGGCTTTTTTCATGGGGCCTGGGTGCCCGGGGCGCGAGGTGCTTCAGGCGCGCTCGAACAGCACGTTGTTCTCCAGGTGGATGTGGGCCATGAGGTCTTCGCGCAGGGTCTGCAGGCCCAGGTAGAGCGCACGCCAGGTGTTGCAGGCGCCGCGCGGCAGGGTGATGCCGTTCGTGAGCGCTTCGAGTTTGGCGAGTTCTTCACCGTGGTGGTCGTGCTCCATCCGCATCATCTGGACCGGCGGCAGGCTGGGGTGGGCCATGCCGCGTTGGTAGATGGGGAAGAGCACCGTCTCTTCTTTCTGCATGTGGCTCTCCAGCTCCTGCTGCATGTTTTCCAGGTGGTCGGCCAGGCCCCGCGGGCACTCGGGGCGGTCGCCGTGGACGTGCTCCACGCGGCGCGCCAGGCGGATCAGCTCGGGCAGTTGCTCGCGGTGGCGGGCGTGGTAGCGCGCCAGGATGTGCGCGATGAGGTCGGGCGTGCTGGCCTCGGTCCAGTCCACGACCTCGTCGGTACCGTCCTGCAGGGCGTCGAGCTGGGCCGCGATCTGCGTGGCGTCCAGGCCGGCCTTGTCGGCGGCGGTCTGCAGGGTTTGCTTGCCGCCGCAGCAGAAGTCAAGGTGGTGGGTGTGGAAGACGCGGGTGGCACCAGGGATGGTGCGCGCCAGCAGGCCCAGGGATTGTTCGGCGTGGCTCATGGGGGGCTCCTGTTCAGGTGGGATGGCGAAAGTGCTTGGCGTGACTTGCCTCTCACAGCGCAAGCCGTGGGCCAGCCCGTGTCCCCCTGAAAATCAAGCACTTGGCGAGCATGTGGGTAAAATGAACCTGCATTGAAAGGGTATGAATGACCATCAGTGAGGTTGAAAAGACCCTGATCGAGCACATGGGCCTGGCCGACTTGGCGGTGAGCCTGCCGCGCGCGGTGCGGCTGCAGCGGCTGGTCGTGCAGCTCAAGGCGCAGTTCGCGTGCGACGCCGTCGTGCTGCTGCAGGAAGAAGACGGGGCCCTGCGACCGGTGGCCGCCGAGGGCTTGAGCCGCGAGGCTTTGGGCCGCGCTTTCGAGGTGGCACGCCACCCGCGTTTGTCCACCATCCTGCTGAGCCGCGAGGTGGTGCGCTTCGAGCACGCCAGCACCTTGCCCGACCCTTACGACGGCCTGGTCGAAGGCATGGCCGGCCACCCGCTGCCCGTGCACGACTGCATGGGTGCGAGCGTGCACATCGACGGCCGGCGCTGGGGTGTGCTGACGCTGGACGCCCTGCAGACCGGGGCGTTTGACGCCTCGGCGCGCGAAGCCTTGCGGGCGTGCATGCCGTTGGTGGCCGCGGCCGTGCGCGTGAGCCTGCTGGAGCAGGAGGTGCAATTGCTGCGGCAGGCGAGGGTGGCGGCTTCAGGGGGCGAGGGCGGTGCCGATGCGCCTGTGCCCGGCGTGCGCACCGGCATCATCGGCCACAGCACGGCTTTGCAGCAGGTGCTGCACGAGGTGGACGTGGTGGCGCAGTCGGACCTGCCGGTGCTGCTGATGGGCGAGACGGGCACGGGCAAGGAGCTGTTCGCGCAGCGCGTGCACGAACGCTCGGTGCGGGCCAAGGGGCCGATGGTGCACGTCAACTGCGCAGCGCTGCCGGAGTCCCTGG
>JAHFQM010000006.1 GCA_023266355.1 Aquabacterium sp. | reverse complement strand
AGTGCGGCCCTTTCATGGTGGGCATCAGCCCGACTTGTTCGCACGCTTGCGGTCGTGTTCCTTCAGGAATCGCTTGCGCACCCGGATGCTCTTGGGCGTGATCTCGACCAGTTCGTCGTCCTCGATGAATTCCACGCCGTATTCCAGCGTCAGCTCGATCGGCGGCGTGATCTTGACGGCGTCTTCCTTGCCCGACACACGGAAGTTGGTCAGCTGCTTGGTGCGGGTGGCGTTCACCACCAGGTCGTTGTCGCGGCTGTGGATGCCGACGATCATGCCCTCGTACACCGGGTCGTTCGGCTTGACGAACATGCGACCGCGATCGTCCAGCTTGCCCAGGGCGTAGGTGAAGATTTCACCGTCGTCCATGGAGATCAGCACGCCGTTCTTGCGGCCGCCGATTTCGCCCTTGTGCGGCTCGTAGCCGTCGAAGATCGAGGCGATCAGGCCCGAACCACGGGTCAGGTTCATGAATTCGTTGCTGAAGCCGATCAGGCCACGGGCAGGGATGCGGTACTCCAGGCGCACGCGGCCATGGCCGTCCGGCTCCATGTTGATCATTTCGCCCTTGCGCAGGCCCAGGGCCTGCATCACGCCGCCCTGGTGGATTTCTTCCACGTCGGCGGTGACCAACTCCATCGGCTCGCACTTCTCGCCATCGATGTCCTTGAACATCACGCGGGGCTTGGACACGGCCAGTTCGTAGCCTTCGCGGCGCATGTTTTCCAGCAGGATGGTCAGGTGCAATTCGCCACGACCGCAGACCTCGAAGATGCCGTCTTCGTCGGTTTCCTTCACGCGCAGGGCGACGTTGTGCTGCAGTTCCTTTTGCAGGCGATCCCAGATCTGGCGGCTGGTCACGAACTTGCCTTCACGACCGGCCAGGGGCGAGTTGTTCACGCAGAAGTTCATGGTCAGGGTGGGCTCGTCCACCTTGAGCATGGGCAGCGGCGCCGGGTTGATCGGGTCGGTCACGGTCACGCCGATGTTGACGTCTTCGATGCCGTTGATCAACACGATGTTGCCGGGGCCGGCTTCGGTGACCTGCACGCGGTCCAGGCCCTGGAAGGTCAGCACCTGGTTGATGCGGCCCTTGACGGGCTTGCCCTCAGGGCCTTCCATCACGACCACGTCCTGGCCCGGCTTGGCCGTGCCCTGGCTGATGCGGCCCACGCCGATGCGGCCCACGAAGGTCGAAAAGTCCAACGCGGAGATCTGCAGTTGCAGCGGCGCAGCCGGATCGCCCTTTTGCGCAGGCACGTGCTTGAGCACGGTGTTGAACAGGGCCGACATGTCTTCGCCCCACTTCTCACCCGGCGCACCTTCGACCAGCGAGGTCCAGCCGTTGATGCCGGAGGCGTACACCACGGGGAAGTCCAGCTGCTCGTCGGTGGCACCCAGCTTGTCGAACAGGTCGAAAGCGGCGTTCACGACGGCGTCCGGCTTGGCACCGGGCTTGTCCACCTTGTTGACCACGACGATGGGCTTGAGGCCCAGGGCCAGCGCCTTCTTGGTCACGAAGCGCGTTTGCGGCATCGGGCCTTCCTGCGCGTCGATCAGCAGCACCACACCGTCCACCATGGACAGGGCGCGCTCGACTTCACCGCCGAAGTCCGCGTGGCCCGGGGTGTCGACGATGTTGATGTGCGTGCCTTCCCAGCTCACGGCGCAGTTCTTGGCCAGGATGGTGATGCCACGCTCGCGTTCGATGGCGTTGTTGTCCATCACGGTGTCGACGACCTTTTCGTGGTCGGCGAAGGTGCCGGATTGGCGCAGAAGCTGGTCCACCATGGTTGTTTTGCCATGGTCAACGTGGGCGATGATCGCGATGTTGCGGATAGGGGTGGTCATGGGAATCTCACTCGTCAGAAATCAAATCGGGTGGTCAGGCGGGGTGGCCTGATCCAGCATGCCCTGCACTTCCAGGGGGCTGAGCAGGCGGATGGGGATGAGTTCGCCGCCTCGGATGTGGGCACTGCCCAGCAACACGTGGTGGTCGGCAGAGGCAGGGGCCGGACCGTAGACGCGCACCTGCGGCGCATCGGCCAGGGTCACGCGGCGGCGCAGGCCGGTCAGGAAACGCGCGGCATCGTCGGCTGACAGCCGCACTTCGGGCCAGTCGGACAGCAGCACGTCGGCGGGCAAAAGATGGGCGTCGCGCTCGGCTTCGGTCATGGCCTGGAGCGCCTCCAGCGTCACGGTGCCCTGCAGGCTCACACCGCCACTGCCGGTGCGGCGCAGGCCGATGAGGTGGGCGCCACAGCCGAGCTGCTCGCCGATGTCCTGGGCCAGGGTGCGGATGTAAGTGCCTTTGCTGCAACGCACGTCGATCTCCAGCACATCACCTTGCACGTGCAGGATGTCAATGCCGTGAATCGTGACCCGGCGTGGCGCACGCTCGATCTCGATGCCTTCGCGGGCGTACTCGTAGAGCGCTCGGCCCTGGTGCTTGAGCGCGGAATGCATGGGCGGGATCTGGTCGATCTCGCCGGTGAAGGCGTCGCAGGCAGCGCGCAGGCGTTCGGGCGCGCGCATCTCGGGCGTGACTTCGCGGGTGCGCAGCACCTCGCCTTCGGCATCGCCCGTGGCGGTGGTCTGGCCCAGCAGCACGGTCGCGGTGTAGCGCTTGTCGGCGTCCAGCGACACCTGGGAGAACTTGGTGGCCGCACCAAAGCACAAAGGCAGCAGGCCGGTGGCCAGCGGGTCGAGCGTGCCGGTGTGGCCGGCCTTCTCGGCGCGCAGCAACCACTTGACCTTCTGCAGCGCGTCGTTGCTGGAGAGACCCAGCGGCTTGTCCAGCAGGATCACGCCATGCAGGTGCCGGCGCGGCAACTTCGGCTTCCTGGGCGCACGGGGGCTGCGCACTTCATTGCGCACTTCATTGTGCACATCACCTGGGTCCGCACGCGACGGCAACGGCGCAGCGACCACGTCGCGCGCCTCGGCATCGTCCATGTGCTGAACCGACAGATCGCTCACGGTTTCGTGGCCTCCGGACCCGGCTCGTCGGCGTCCTTGGCCTTGTCGGCCACGGCGCGGTTGATCAAGGCGCTGAGCTCGGCCGCACGCTCGGTGGTGCGGTCGAAGTGGAAATGCAGCGTCGGCACGGTGTGGATCTGCAGGCGCTTGAACAGGCTGTTGCGCAGGAAACCCGCGGCTTCGTTCAGGCCGGCCTCGCTCTCGGCGGGGTCACCGATGAGCAGCGAGAAAAACACCTTGGCATGGGCGTAGTCGGGGGTCACCTCCACGTTCTGGATGGTGACCATGCCGATGCGGGGGTCCTTCAGGTCGCGGATGAGCTCGGCCACATCGCGCTGGATCTGGTCGGACACGCGGTTGCTGCGGTTGGGGGTGGAACGTTTGTGGCGCATGGTGCGGTGTCGTGTCGGTGGGCAACCCCTCAAGCGCAAACCCCGCCTGGGGTTCAGGCGGGGATGCAGGCAGGGCAGGCTTCAGGCAAGCCCTGCTTGGGGGCGGCATCTGCAAGTTACAGCGTGCGTGCCACTTCCTTGATTTCGAAGAACTCGAGGACGTCGCCTTCCTTGATGTCGTTGTAGCCCTTGATGCTGAGGCCGCACTCGAAGCCTTCCTTGACTTCCTTGACGTCGTCCTTGAAGCGCTTGAGGCCTTCGAGCTCGCCGGTGTAGATGACCACGTTCTCGCGCAGCAGGCGCAGCTTGGCGGTGCGACGCACCACGCCGTCGGTGACCATGCAACCCGCGATCGTGCCGATCTTCGAGGCCACGAAGACCTGACGGATCTCGGCAGAACCGATGACTTCTTCGCGCTGCTCGGGGGCCAGCATGCCGCCCATCGCTGCCTTCACATCGTCCACGGCGTCGTAAATGATGTTGTAGTAGCGCAGGTCCACACCATTGTGCTCGGCCACCTTGCGGGCATTGGCGTCCGCGCGGGTGTTGAAGCCAATGATGACGGCCTTCGAGGCGATCGCCAGGTTGACGTCCGACTCGGAGATGCCACCCACAGCGGCATGGACGATCTGTACCCTGACTTCAGGCGTGGACAGCTTGAGCAGCGATGCGGCCAGAGCTTCTTGCGAACCCTGAACGTCGGCCTTGATGATCAGCGCCAGAGTCTGAACGTCGCCGCCCTGCCCCATTTGCTCGAACATGTTTTCGAGCTTGGCTGCTTGTTGCTTGGCCAGCTTGACGTTGCGGTACTTGCCCTGGCGGAAGGTGGCAATTTCACGGGCACGACGCTCATCGGACAGCACCATGAATTCGTCACCAGCAGCTGGCACTTCGGCCAGACCCTGGATTTCCACCGGAATGGACGGCCCAGCCTCGTTGGCGGGCTTGCCATCTTCGTCCAGCATGGCGCGAACGCGACCGTACGAAGCACCAGCCAGCACGACGTCGCCGCGCTTGAGGGTGCCCGACTGCACCAGCACGGTGGCCACAGGGCCGCGGCCCTTGTCCAGACGCGCTTCGATCACCAGGCCCTTGGCCATGGCTTCCTTCGGTGCGGTCAGTTCCAGCACTTCGGCTTGCAGCAGGACTTGCTCCAGCAGGTCGTCGATGCCCTGGCCGGTCTTGGCCGACACCGACACGAACGGCGAATCACCGCCGTAGGCTTCCGGCACCACCTGTTCGCCGACCAGCTCCTGCGTCACACGTTCGGTGCTGGCACCGGGCTTGTCGATCTTGTTGATGGCGACCACGATGGGCACGCCAGCCGCCTTCGCGTGGTGGATGGCTTCCTTCGTCTGCGGCATGACGCCGTCGTCGGCTGCCACCACCAGGATGACGATGTCGGTGGCCTTGGCACCACGGGCACGCATGGCCGTGAAGGCCTCGTGACCCGGGGTGTCGAGGAAGGTGATCATGCCGCGCGGGGTGTCCACGTGGTACGCACCGATGTGCTGCGTGATGCCGCCGGCTTCGCCTGCAGCCACACGCGAGGTGCGGATGTAGTCCAGCAGCGAGGTCTTGCCGTGGTCCACGTGGCCCATGACGGTGACCACAGGCGCACGGGGGAAGGCCTCGGCCGTCTGTTCGGCGTGTTCTTCCTCGAGGAAGGCATCGGGGTCGTCCAGCTTGGCGGCAAACGCCTTGTGGCCCATTTCTTCCACCACGATCATGGCGGTTTCCTGGTCCAGCTGCTGGTTGATGGTGACCATCTGGCCGAGCTTCATCATCTGCTTGATGACCTCGGAGGCCTTCACCGACATCTTGTGGGCCAGGTCGGCCACCGAGATGGTTTCGGGGATGTGGACCTCGATGATTTGCGGCTCGGTCGGCGCCACGAAAGTGGACTGGCTGTCGCCACGGTCACCGCCACGGCGACCGCCACGGCCACCCGGGGACTTCCAGCTGTTGCTGCGACCAGCCGAAGCGCCATCGCTGCGGCCCTTGCCGGCCGGTGCGCCACGCTTCTTGTCGTCGCCTGCCCAGCTGGAGGACAGCTTCTCGGACTTGATCGATTTCTTGTCACCCGGCTTGGCGGCCGTGCTGCCCGGTGCCGCGGTGGCACCCGGTGCGCCCTTGGGCTTGTGGATGGTGCCCTTGATGCCAGCGGCGTCGGCGGCCGGCTTGACCTCTTCGGGCTTCTTGGCCGTCAGCACCTTCTTGGGCGCGTTCATCATCGCGCGGATGGCGGCGGCTTCGGCCTCGGCGGCCTTGCGGCGGTTGGCCAGATCGGCCAGGCGCTTTTGCTCTTCGGCTTCGATGTCGGCGGCCTTGACCACGCGCACGGCCGGCGCCTTGGGGGCTTCGGCGACAGGCGGGGCGGGTGGCTGCACCGCGGCAGGCGCAGCGGCTGGCACGGCAGCTTCGGGAGCGGCCTGTGCCACCGGCTCGGCTGCGGGCTTGTCGGCAGCGGCCTTGGTCGCACCGCCACGGGCACTGCGGGCACCACGCTGGGCAGCGGCCGTCAGCGCAGCGGCTTCGGCGCGTGCGGCTTCCTGGGCTGCGGCGCGCTTGGCGGCGGCAGCCTCTTTGACGGCCGCGGCGTCGGGGACGTCGTCACCGGCGGGCTCGGCCGTCGTGGCTTGTGCCGCAGCGGCTTCACGGGCAGCCTGCTCACGCGCGGCGGCTTCGGCGGCGGCCTGACGGGCAGCGGCTTCAGCGGCGGCGGCTTCGCGGGCCTCACGCTCGGCGCGTTCCTGCGCTTCGCGCTGGCGGCGGGCTTCGGCCAGCTGCTCTTCCTGAGCACGCAAGGCATCGGCCTGGGCGCGCGCCTCTTCTTCGCGACGGGCCAGCTCGATTTCGGCCTCGTTGACCTCTTCCGGGCCACCCGCCTCATCGCGCTTGACGAACACACGCTTCTTCTTGACTTCGACCTGGATGGTGCGAGCCTTGCCGGAGGCGTCTGCCTGCTTGATTTCGGTGGTCGACTTGCGGGTCAGCGTGATTTTCTTGCGGTCGGCCCCGGTCGAGCCGTGGGCGGTGCGCAGGTGATCGAGCAGACGCTCCTTGTCGGCCTCCGTCAGCACGTCGTCGGTTGCCGCCTTGGGCACGCCGGCAGACTGGAGCTGTTCCAGCAGTGTCGCAGCCGGGCGATTCAGCTCCGCGGCGAGTTGTGCGACGGTGGTCACGGCCATTGTGTAGATCCTTGCGATGAGCTTGCTTGAGAGGTGTCGGATGCGGTGGTCGGGCGGGTTCTGGCTGCGTCAGGCAAACCAGTGTTCGCGGGCCTTGATGATGAGCGCGCGCGCCTGATCCTCGGACACTCCGGTGATCTCGGTCAGCTCGTCCACTGCGAGGTCGGCCAGGTCGTCACGGGTGTGGATACCGGCATCGGCCAGGCTGGTCATCAGCTCCGGCGTCAGGCCTTCCAGACCCTTGAGGCTTTCCGACAAGGCTTCGACTTCTTCTTCCTTGGCGATTTCCATGGTCAGCAACGCATCCTTGGCGCGGGTGCGCAGTTCGTTGACCGTGTCTTCGTCGAAAGAGGCGATCTCCAGCATTTCCTGCAGCGGCACATAGGCCACTTCTTCCAGGCTGGAGAAACCTTCTGCGATCAGGATGTCGGCGACTTCCGCGTCCACGTCGAGCTTGTCGACGAAGATCTTGCGGATGGAGTCGGACTCGACAGCCTGCTTCTGTGCCGACTCTTCAGCCGACATGATGTTGATGCGCCAGCCGGTCAGCTCGGCCGCCAGGCGGACGTTCTGACCGCCACGGCCGATGGCGATGGCGAGGTTTTCCTCGTCCACCACCACGTCCATGCCGTGCTGTTCTTCATCGACAAAAATGGATTGCACATTGGCCGGGGCCAGGGCGCCAATCACGAACTGGGCGGGGTCTTCCGACCACAGCACGATGTCCACGCGCTCGCCGGCGAGCTCGTTGGTCACGGCGGTGACGCGCGAACCACGCACGCCCACGCAGGTGCCGATCGGGTCCACGCGCTTGTCGTGGGACAGCACGGCGATCTTGGCGCGCGAACCGCTGTCGCGGGCGCAGCTCTTGATTTCCAGCAGGCCTTGCTCGATTTCAGGCACTTCCTGGCGGAACAGCTCGACCATGAAGTCGGGCGACGAGCGCGACAGCATGATCTGGGGGCCACGCTGGGTGGGGTCCACGCCGAGGATGAAGGCGCGCACGCGGTCACCGGAGCGCAGGTTTTCCTTGGGGATCATCTCGCCGCGCTTGAGGCGGCCTTCGACACGGCCCGACTCGACGATGATGTCGCCCTTGTCCAGGCGCTTGACGGTGCCCACGAAAATCCGCTCGCCGCGCGAGAGGAAATCGTTGAGCAGCTGTTCGCGCTCGGCGTCACGGATCTTTTGCAGGATGACCTGCTTGGCAGCTTGCGCACCGATGCGGCCGATGGGCACGGACTCGATGGACTCTTCGATGTAGTCGCCCACCTCGATGTCGGCGATGCGGTCGATGGCGTCGGACAGGATTTCTTCGGCTTCCGGGTTCTGCAGGCCGGCCTCGTCGGGCACGACCAGCCAGCGGCGGAACGTCTCGTACACGCCGCTTTCGCGGTCGATGGCGACGCGGATGTCCACTTCACCCTGGTAGAGCTTCTTGGTGGCAGAGGCCAGGGCGGATTCGACCGCGCCAAACACCACGTCACGGTCCACGCTCTTCTCACGGGAGATGGCGTCCACCAACATCAACAGTTCACGATTCATTTGTTCTGACCTCCGAGTTCTTGCGCCTCATCGACGGCAACGTCTGCCGGGGTTGCCGCCCGGCGCACACGACCCTTGAAACTCACTTCCGGCACCAGACGGGCCTCGCGGATTTCATCGAGCGTGAAACCTAAAACTTCATACACATCCTGCGGTGCAGCAATGCCCGCGGCTTGATCTTTGGCCAGCTTCTTGGCGGCCGTCTTCGACAGCGGCTTGTCGGCATCGGCCGGCTTGAGCACCAGGCCCCAGGCCTGACCCGAAGCGATGGCGGCTTCGTCGCCGTCCTGCGAGGTGCACAGCACACCGCTGTATTTCTTGCGACCCTTGAACGGGGCCTTCAACGAGATCTCGACCTGCTCACCCAGGAAACGCTCGAAATGCGCCGGCGTTTTCAGGGGACGGTCCACGCCGGGGGAGGAGACCTCCAGGCGGCTGTAATCGGCATCGACCGTTTCCAGGGCGTACTGCAACTGGCGGTTGACCTTTTCGCAGTCGTCCACGGTCACCAGTTCACCCGGCAGGTCGTAGGCTTGCTCGGGCAGGCGGTCAATGTAGACGCGCAGCAGCCCGTGTGAACTGCGCTCGCAGTCCACAAGCTCGTAACCCAAACCGGTCACGGTGGTTTCAACGACATTCAGCCAGGTCATCCGATCCAGGGGCTTCCAACAAAAAAGGCCAGCAACATGCCAGCAAAAGCGGTCAAGCAAAAAAAAAGGGCTGGAGTGATCCGCCCATTCTGAAGTCCGCCGACCCAACGCCACACCCGGAGACGCCGATCGAAGACCCGCACCGCCCGGTGCCACACCAGGTGACCAACACGAGACGAACCGCCCCCGACACGCCCACACCGGATGTTCACGGGTGAACAGGGCCAATGCAAGGCGCTACCAAAAGCAGCCAATCTCGGATTTTACCCCGATGAAGGCGCCGCAGCAAGGCTTGTGCCCGAAATTCTGTTGAAGGCCGTGTCCGTGCCAGAATCCTGCCCTGGTAATGACCTCATTTGGAGACCCCATGGGATTTCTCGCCGGCAAACGCCTGTTGATCACGGGCCTGCTGTCCAACCGTTCCATCGCCTACGGCATCGCCAAAGCATGCCAGCGCGAAGGTGCCGAACTCGCCTTCAGCTATGTGGGCGAGCGTTTCAAGGACCGAATCACCGAGTTCGCCAAGGAGTTCAACTCCGAGCTGATCTTCGATTGTGACGTGGGCAGCGACGAGCAGATCGCCGCCATGTTCGCCGACCTGGCCAAAACCTGGCCGACCTTCGACGGCTTCGTGCACTCCATCGGCTTCGCCCCGCGCGAAGCCATCGCGGGTGACTTCCTGGAAGGCCTGTCGCGCGAGGGCTTCCGCATCGCCCACGACATCTCGGCCTACAGCTTCCCGGCCATGGCCAAGGCCGCCCTGCCCTACCTGAACCCGCAAGCTGCCTTGCTGACGCTGTCCTACCTGGGCGCCGAGCGCATCGTGCCGGCGTACAACACCATGGGCCTGGCCAAGGCTTCGCTGGAAGCCAGCGTGCGCTACACCGCCGCCAGCCTGGGCCCCAAGGGCATCCGCGTCAACGGCATCTCGGCCGGCCCCATCAAGACGCTGGCCGCATCCGGCATCAAGGGCTTCGGCAAGATCCTGAGCGTGGTCGAGCAAAACGCCCCGCTGCGCCGCAATGTCACCGTCGAGGACGTCGGCAATGTGGCCGCCTTCATGCTGTCGGACCTCGCCGCGGGCGTGACCGCCGAGATCACCTACGTGGACGGCGGCTTCAGCCACGTCATGGGTGGCCTGGGCGACCTCGCCGAATGAGCGCTTGCTGCGGCAGCACACACCAGGGGCCTTCGGGCCCCTTTTTCATGGCTGATCGTGGCCGCGGTCGTGGCTGACGGTGTGCCGCTGCCGCCAGGCCGCTGGCGTCATGCCCGAGTGCTTCTTGAACAAGCGCCCGAAGGCCACGCGGTCGTGGTAGCCCACGGCCTCGGCCACCTCAGCCACCGACAGCCGGGCGGTTTCGAGCAGGCCCTGGGCGCGCGCCAGCCGCAGCGCTTGCTGGTATTGGAGCGGCGTGGTGTCCGTGGCGGCCAGAAAGCGCCGCTGCAAGGTGCGCACGCTGACGTGGATGGCGTCGGCCAGCGCCTGCAGGGACAAGGGCGCGGCGACGTCGGCTTCGATGCGGTCCTGCAGGCGGCGGACATCGGCATCGGTGTGGCGGCGCCAGCCCGGTGGCGGCATGTAGAGCGATTGCGGCCCGCGGTCGAGCTCGGTGACCAGCATGCGGGCCAGGGCCCGGGCGGTGTCGCGGTCGGCCAAGGTCTGCACCGCGCGCAAGCAGGCATCGACACCAGCCAGCGAGCCGCCGGAACACAAGATCCCATCGGCCTGGGTGAGGTTGCTGTCAGGCTGGACCTGCACGCCGGGGTGGCGGGCCTGAAGCTCATCGGCCAGCATCCAGTGGGTGGTGGCCACCTGGCCGTCCAGGCGCCCCGTCGCGGCCAGCAGGTACACGCCCGAGCACAGCGTGGCCACGCGCACGCCCGCGGGCAAGGCGCCCAGGGCCGCGATCACCTTGGGGTGGGAGGCCGCCGCTTCGGGCCCCTGCGTCCACAGCGAGGGGATGACGACCAGCTCGGCCTCCTGCAGGCGCTCCGGCCCACCTTCGACCGCCAGCAGGCCATCCGGGTGCGGCACGCCGAGGCCGTCCTCGCTGACGCGGATCAGCTCGAAGCGGTGGGCACCCGGCAGCTGGTTGCCCATGCGGAAGACGTCCAGCACCAGGCCGACGCTGCCCAGGCTGTGCTGCGGGCACACCACCACGGCCACGCGGTGGACCTGGCGGGGCGGCCTGGCGTTGGGCGCGGGGATGGGTGACAGCAACTTGTCCATATCAGCCTCAAAGATGTCTTTGACGACAATAGCATGCGCTGAACCCGCCACGCAGAATCGTTCACATCCCCATCCTTGCCCTGGAGTTCGATGTGAACACCCTGATCCTGCACCACTACAACGAGTCGCCCTACGCCGAAAAAATCCGCGTGCTGCTGGGCCACAAAGGCCTGGCCTGGCGTTCGGTGAAGGTGCCGCGCGTGGCACCCAAGCCGGACCTGGTCGCGCTGACCGGCGGCTACCGCAAGGTGCCGGTGCTGCAGATCGGCGCCGACGTCTATTGCGACACACACCTGATCGCCGAGGTGCTGGAGGCCCGACACCCTGAGCCCAGCATCCGCACCGAGCCCGGCCGCTTCACCGAGATCGTCGAACACTGGGTGGACACGAACCTGTTCGCCCGCGCCGTGGGCTACACCTTCGGCGCTTTGGCCGACTTCCTGCCCGACGCCCTGCTGGCCGACCGCGCCGCGCTGCGCGGTGCCCCGCTGGAGCGTGAAGCGCTGAAAGCCGCCCTGCCCCTGGCCACGCAGGAGCTGCACACCCAACTGGCCTGGCTGGAAAGCGCCCTGTCGGCGGCGCACACGGATGGCGCCCCCTTCGTGAATGGCGCGCGCCCCGGTGGCGGTGATTTCACGCTCTATTCGACCCTGTGGTTCCTGGCCAATGGCCGCTTTGATTTTTCCGGGCTGCCTTCGGTGGCCGCGTGGATGGCCCGCATGGCCGCCTTCGGTCACGGCAAGCCGGAAGACTGCAGCGCCGAGGCGTCTTTGCTGGAAGCCGCAACCGCCCTGCCAGCGCCCCTGCTCACCGACAGCGTCTCGCCCGACGCCAGCG
Organism: Aquabacterium sp.; assembly: GCA_023266355.1. Lineage (GTDB taxonomy): Bacteria > Pseudomonadota > Gammaproteobacteria > Burkholderiales > Burkholderiaceae_C > Aquabacterium. Next base: position 256,656 of record JAHFQM010000006.1, on the reverse strand, counting down.
GGGTGGCCCTCGGCCAGCAAGTGAAGATCACACCAGAGCAACTCGGCCACGGCACCAGCGTGCAAGGCGAATTGGTCGCCATCAACGCCCGCAGGCTGACGCTGCGCCTGCACACCGAGCGCTGCGGCGAGGTGCATGTGCACTTCCCCCGCGTGGGCTACCGACTCCAAACCGTGGCGTAAGACATGTCCCAGGCACCCACCCCGCTGACTCTCTACACCTTCGCCATGTCGCACTACAGCGAGAAGATCCGCTGGACGCTGGACACGAGCGACATCCCCTACCGCGAAGTCTGTCTGAGCCCGGCCTTCCACATCGCACCGGCCCTCCGCATGGGGCGACGCGGCCAGACGACGCTGCCGATCCTGCAAGCAGGCGAGGAAGCCATCCAGGACAGCCCCCGCATCCTGGACTGGCTGCAGCAGCACCGCGGCCCGCTGGCCGTGATGCCGCCCGAACTGAGGCCACAGTTGCGCGAAGTCGAGCAACGTTTCGACGCCATTGGCAAGGACGTCGCGCGCTACCTCTACGCCCACAGCTTCGGCACAGCTGACGCTCACATCGTCAAGCTCTGGACCGACCACGCCTCGCCCTGGCAGGCCGCCATCATCCGCTCCACTTATCCGCTGATGCGCTGGGTCTTCAAGCAAAAGCTGCACATCCGCCCGGCTCGCGTGGCCTTGGCCGAAGACCGCATCCGCCTGGCCATGGACTGGCTGGACCGCGAAATCGCCGATGGTCGCCAGCACCTGGTGGGCAACCGCCTCACCGTGGCCGACATCACCGCCGCGGCGCTGCTGGCGCCCCTGGCCTGCCCAAGCCAGCACCCGGTGTACGGCGATGCCGCTTACCGAGAGGGCATGAAGCAGGCCGTGGCACCGTGGCGCCAGCGCCCGGCCATGGCCTGGGTGAGGCGGATGTACGACACGCACCGCGGGCAGATGAAGGGTGGCGTGTTCTGAGCACGGCAGCGCTTGGCTTCTCAAACGGTGCTGGCAGAATGGACCGAAAGGAGACTTCTGCCATGAACCGTCAGGAACTGAATGCGCTGCTGGAGAAACTGCACGCCGAACTGGCCGCCAGCCCGCAGGTGGACGATGCCCTGAAGCAGTCCTTGCAGGCCCTGGACCAGGACATCCAGCGGGTGCTGAGCCAGGCCTCCACCGAGGCTGCGGCGACTGCATCGACCGAAGCTGGGGATGAGCCCGACATCAACGCCCTGGCCCAGGCCCTGGAGGCCAAGCTCGAAGCCGGTCACCCCTATCTGGTGAACACCTTGCGCGAGCTGATGGACCGCCTGGGCAAGATGGGCATCTGAACCCGCAGTTCAGACCAGGTCAGCCACCAGGCTGGCCGAGATCAGGCTTTGCGTGCACGGGTGCTTCGGTGCGCCCAAGACCTGCTGGGCACTGCCGTGCTCGACGATCTCGCCGGCCTTCATCACGATGACCTCGTGCGCCATGGCCGCGACCACCTCCACGTCGTGGGTGATGAGCAGGTAGCTCAGGCCACGCTCGCGCTGCAGGCGCTGCAGCAAACCCAGGATCTGCTTCTGGATGGTGACGTCGAGCGCGCTGGTGGGCTCGTCGAGCACCAGCACCTGGGGCTCCAGCACGAGCGCGCGCGCCATGGCCAGGCGCTGGCGCTGCCCACCCGAAAAGGCGTGCGGATAACGCTGCAGCAGGCCCGGGAACTGCGCCTCGCTCAAACCCACTTCTTCCAGCACGGCGATGACGAGCGCCTGGCGCTGCGCGGCCGTCAAGCTGGGCTGGTGGACCTCCAGCCCTTCGCCCACGATTTCCTCCACCGTCATGCGCGGTGAGAGCGACGAGAACGGGTCCTGGAACACCACCTGCACGGCACGGCGCAAGGGGCGATCGGCCTTGGCGCGGAACTGCCATTGGCCACCGGCCACGTTGAGCTCGCCCTGAAAAGGCTGCAGGCCGAGCGCGGCCAGGGCCAGCGTCGACTTGCCAGAGCCCGACTCGCCGATCACGCCCAGCGTGCGCCCGGCAGGCACCTCGAAGGAAGCGCCCTTGACCGCGTCGAACCAGCCGTGGCTGAACCACCCCGCCAGGCCTGGTTTGGGCACGGGGTAGCGCACGTTCAGGCCGCGACCGGCGATGACCGGCGGCGCAGCGTTCTCGGGCAAGGGCTGCGGGTCGCGCTGCGGGCGGCTGTCCAGCAGCTTGCGGGTGTAGGCATGCTGCGGCTTGGCAAACACCTCGGCCACCGGCCCGGTTTCAACGATCACGCCGTGCTCCATCACGGCCACGCGGTCGGCGAAGCGGCGCACGAGGTGCAGGTCGTGGGTGATCATCAGCACGGCCATGCCATGCGTGCGCTGCAAGTCACTCAGCAGGCCCAGGATCTGGCCGCGCACGGTCACGTCCAGCGCGGTCGTGGGCTCGTCGGCCAGCAGGATCTGGGGTTGGCAGGCCAGGGCCATGGCGATCATGGCGCGCTGTCGCTGCCCACCCGACAGCTGGTGCGGGTAGCTCCGTGCGCGGCGATCCGGCTCGGGGATGCCGGTGGTGGCCAGCAAGGCCACGGCCTTCTCCCAGGCCTGGGCCCGCGGCACGGCCTGGTGCAACTCGATGACCTCGGCGATCTGGTCGCCAATGGAGAACAGCGGGTTGAGCGCCGTCATGGGCTCCTGGAAAATGACGGCGATGTCGCGGCCGCGCACGCCGCGCAGCTCGCGCTCGGGCAGGGTCAGCAGGTCGCGGGGGCCTGTCGTGGCGCCCTGGGCACCGTCCTGGCCATGGAAGGTGGCGCGGCCGCTGACGCGGGCATCGGCCACCAGGCGCAAGAGGCTCATGGCCGTGATGGACTTGCCCGAGCCGGACTCGCCCACCAGCGCCAGTTTCTCGCCACGGGCCAGGCTCAGGTTCACGCCATGCACGACCTCGCGGTCGCCAAAAGCGATGCGCAGGTCCTGCACATCGAGCAGCAGGGAGTCGGTGTTGCGCTCACTCATCGTGCTTCTTCCTTGCGCGGGTCGAGCGCATCGCGCAGGGCGTCGCCCATGAAGGTCAGCAGCAGCAGCGACAGCACCAGCACGGCGAAGGTGGACAGCGAAATCCACCAGGCATCGAGGTTGTTCTTGCCTTGCAGCAGCAGCTCGCCCAGGCTGGGCGTGTCGGGCGGCACCCCCAGACCGAGGAAGTCCAGCGAGGTCAGCGCCAGGATGGCCGCGCTCATGCGGAAGGGCAAGAAGGTGACGACCGGCGTCATGCTGTTGGGCAGGATGTGGCGACGGATGATCTGCCAGTTGCTCTGGCCCATGGCACGGGCGGCCCGCACGTGGTCGAGCTGGCGGTTGCGCAGGAATTCGGCGCGCACATAGTCGGACAGGCCGATCCAGCCAAACAGGCTCAGCAACACCAGCAGCAGCCAGATGCTGGGCGTGAACACCGCCGAGAAAATGATCAGCAGGTAGAGCTCGGGCATGGAGCTCCAGACTTCGATGAAGCGCTGGAAGAACAGGTCGGTGCGCCCGCCGTAAAAGCCCTGCACCGCCCCGGTCAGCACGCCGACCACCACGCCGATGAGCGTGAGCGCCAGGCCGAACAGCACCGAGACGCGGAAGCCGTACAGCAGACGGGCGAACACATCGCGGCCACGGTCGTCCGTGCCCAGCCAATTCTCGGCCGAAGGCGGCGCCGGGTTCGGCGACTTGGCGAAGTAATTGATGGTGCGGTGGTGCGAGCGGTTGACCGGGTAGATGGCGAAATTGCCCGGCCGCTTGAACTGCGCGACGATGAAAGGGTCGAGGTAGTCGGTGGGGCTGTCGAAGTCGCCACCGAACACCGTCTCGGGCACGTTCTGCGCGATGGGGAAGTACCAATGGCCCTGGTAGCGCGCCACCAGGGGCTTGTCGTTGGAGACCAGCTCGGCGCACAGGCTCAGCACCATCAGCACCGTGAACAGCAGCAGGCTCCAGTAGCCCAGGCGCTGCTGGCGGAAACGCAGCCAGGCGCGGCGAGATGGCGATGGCGAAGCTGCAGCCACTGGCGCCGTGGCAGGTGCGCGGGACACTCGGGACATCTCTTGGCTCATGCGTCCAGCCTCACGCGGGGGTCCACCCAGACGTAGCACAGGTCGCTGATGAGCTTGGTCACCAGGCCGATGAGGGTGAAGAGGTAGAGCGTGCCCAGCACCACAGGGTAGTCGCGGCGCATGACGGACTCGTAGCTCAAGAGGCCCAGGCCATCGAGCGAAAACAGCGTCTCGATCAGCAGCGAGCCCGTGAAGAAGGCCCCGATGAAGGCCGAAGGGAAGCCCGTCACCAGGGGGATGAGCGCGTTGCGCATGACGTGCTTCCACAGCACCTTGCGCTCGTCCAGGCCCTTGGCCCGGGCGGTCAGCACGTACTGCTTGCGGATCTCGTCGAGGAAAGCATTCTTGGTCAGCATGGTGACCACGGCGAAGCTGCCCAGCACGCTGGCCGTCACCGGCAAGGCGATGTGCCAGAGGTAGTCGGTGACTTTGGCCGCCCAACTCAGCTCATCCCAATTCGGCGAGGTCAGGCCGCGCAGCGGGAACCATTGCAGGAAGCTGCCGCCGCCGAACAGCACCAGCAGCGCCACGCCCAGCACGAAGCCAGGGATGGCATAGCCCACCAGCACGAGCAGGCTGGTGACCATGTCGAAGCGCGAGCCCGCACGCACCGCCTTCGCGATGCCCAGCGGCACCGAGACCAGGTAGCTCAGGAAGAAGGTCCACAACCCCAGGCTGATGGAGACAGGCAGCTTCTCCTGGATGAGCGCCCACACCGACTTGTGGTGCACGAAGCTCTCGCCCAGATCGAAGCGCGCGTAGGACATCAGCATGGCCAGGAAGCGCTCAGGCGCGGGCTTGTCGAAGCCATAGAGCTTCTTGAGCTCCTCGACCTGCGCCGGGTCCACGCCCTGGCGGCCACGGTAGCTGGCGTCCGGACCGGCCCGCTCGCCACCGCTGGTGCGGTTGCTGAGCTGCGACATCACCTGCTCCACCGGCCCGCCCGGCACGAACTGGATGACCGCGAAGGTCAGCAGCAGCACGCCCAGCAGGGTCGGCACCATCAGCAACACGCGCTTGAGGATGTACACCCACATGTCAGCGACTCCACCAGCAACTCAGGGCCCATTGCTCGGGCCGGTAGAAACTCGGCGTCTCGGGCAGCACGAAGCGCCCACCCCGGTAAGCGACGCGGAAGGTGCCCGAGTACCAATGCGGCACGGCGTAATAACTGTGTCGCAGCACGCGGTCCAGCGCCCGCACGGCCGTGACCAACTCGGGCCGCGTCTTGGCCGCCGACACCTTCTCGATGAGCGCGTCCACCGCTGGGTCACTCACCCCATTGAGGTTGTCGGCACCCTCCACCTTGGCCAGCGAGGAATGGTAGAACTGGCGCAACTCGGAGCCCGGCACCAGGCGCCCAGGCAAGGCCAGGCTCATCATCTCAAACTCGTAGCGCTTGACGCGCTTTTCGTACACGGCGTAATCGACCACGCGGTAGTTGGCCTCGATGCCCAGCTTTTCCAGGTTGCGCAGCAACGGCGTCACCACACGGCCCATGCTGGGGGAGTTGTCCAGGAACTCGATGGTCAGGCGCTCGCCCTGGGCGTTGCGCAGCTGGCCATCTTTCAAGGTCCAGCCAGCCTGCGCCAGCAGGTCACGGGCCAGGCGCAGGTTGTCGCGCAGCGAGCCGGGCGGCGTGGTCGTGGGCGGCACGGGCACCGGCTGGGCCAGCACCTCGGGGCGCAGCTTGTCGCGCAACGGCGTCAGCAGGGCCAGCTCGGCCGCGTCTGGCAGGCCCTTGGCCTCGTACTCCGAGTTGGTGAAGTAGCTGCCCACGCGCTTGTAGATGCCGTAGAAGAGCTGGCGGTTCATCCACTCGAAGTCCAGGGCCAGGCCGATGGCGCGGCGCACGCGGGCATCCTTGAACTTGTCCAGGCGGGTGTTGAAGATGAAGCCCTGGAAATTGGCCGAGTTGCGGTGCGGCAGCGTGGCCTTGATGAGCTCGCCCGAATCGAACTTGCGGCCCCGGTACTGGCGCACCCAGTCCTTGGAGATGTAGGACTCGATGAAATCGAACTCGCCGGCCTTGAAGCCCTCGAAGGCCGTGACGTTGTCCAGGTACATCCGGTAGGTGATGCGGTCGAAGTTGAACTGACCGCGGCGCACATTGAGGTCGGCACCCCAGTAGGCCTTGTCGCGCTCATAGGTGATGTCGCGCCCGGGCGTGACCTTGCCGATGCGGTAGGGGCCGGAGGCGATCGGGTGTTCGGTGACGATCTGGTCAAAGGGCTTGGCCTTGCCGTCCACCACGCCCCATTTGCGGCTGAACACGGGCAGCTTGCCCACCTGCAGCGGCAGTTCGGCGTCCGGCTGGCGGAAGTCGAAGCGGATGCTGCGCTCGCCCAGCACCGTGACCTTGCTGACGGCCGAAAAGAAGGCCGGGTACTGCGGCGCGGCCTGCTTGCTCGTCAGCACCTCGAAGGAGTGTTTGACGTCGGCGGCCAGCACGGGGTCGCCGTTGTGGAAACGTGCCTTGGGGTGGAGGCGGAAGGTCACCGACATCCCGTCAGGCGCCACGCTCACGTCTTCGGCCAGCAGGCCGTAGGCCGTGGCAGGCTCGTCGAAGTTGCCTTCCAGCAGGGTCTCGAAGACCAGCGTTTCCAGCCCGGGCGGCGCCGTGCCTTTGAGCGTGAAGGGGTTGTACTTGTCGAAGCTGCTGGCCTGCGTGGGCGCCACCAGCGAGAAGTTGCCACCCTTGGGCGCCTTCGGGTTGACGTAGTCGAAGTGGTCAAAGCCCGCCGGGTACTTGATGTCGCCGAACTGGGCATAGGCGTGGGCGGCCCAGGCTGGGTTTGCGCACACGGCTGCCGCAGCGGCCGTTGTCACGGCGGCCAGCGCCCTGACCCAGCCAGCCCATCTCCTCCAGCTCACCCCGAGGCGCATGCCCAATCCTTGCTCCGTGATCCCACGTGTTGTTGCAACCGCGTGCCGCAGGTTACCAGAGCATGAACGCATCACGCGCTTGCACCGACAGCGTCACCTTGCGTCCCACCGGCAGGCACACCTTGGTCGGCACATGGCCGAAAGGCAGGCCCGTGAGGATGGGCGTGGTGGTGAGGCTGCGCAGGTGCGCGATCGCCGTCTTCAAGGTGTAGCCGCGGTCCAGTGGCGACTTGCGGTACTCGGTGAAGGCGCCCAGCACGATGGCTTTCTGTTGCGACAGAATGCCCGCCTGGTGCAGCTGCAGCAAGGCGCGCTCGACGCGGTAGGGGTGCTCGTTGACATCTTCCAGGAACAGGATGCCATTGCGCACCTTGGGGAAATGCGGCGTGCCCAGCAACGCCTGCAACACGGCCAGGTTGCCGCCCCACAGCCGGCCGGACACCTCGACGCCATCGAAGCCCTGCTCGGTGCGGAAGCCCACGGCCTCCAGCTTGCCGGTCACGGCCTCCACGAAGCACTCCTGGGTGACGTCGTCACCGCCCTCGGGAGAGTCGGCACGGCCAAAGTCGTCGCAGGCCATCGGGCCGGCCCAGAAGCCGGCGCTCACGCCCTCGCCTGGCTGCGCAGGTCCCGCCGCGCCATGGGCCAGCGCGGCCAGCTGCAGCGCGGTGACGTCGCTGTAGCCCACCCAGGCGGTGCCCCGCTCCACACTGCGGGCCAGCAGGGGCCAGTCGAGATGGTCGAGCAGGCGGGTCAGGCCGTAGCCGCCGCGGGTCGCCAGGGCCACATCGGGCGCGGCCTCGGCCACGCGGTGCAGCGCGTTCAAGCGGGTGGCGTCGTCCCCGGCAAAGCGCTGGTGGCGGGTCAGTGCAGAGGCATCTACCTCGGGTGCAAAGCCCAAGGCCTTCAGGCGCTTGGCGGCCTTGCGAACGGGTGCGGCCACGGGCACGATGCCCGCAGGGCTGTGGATGATGAGAGAGGGGGCGGCTTCGGTCATGGCGACATTGTCACCGACGCCAGCCGCGCCCTGGGCCTATCAGCGTGGCAGGCTCAGCGCGGCAGGAAATGCAGGCGCAGGCGCGCGCGCCACAGCGCCACACATTCGCTCAAGCCGGTGAGCAAGGCCAAGCTGAGCGCGGCGAGCCTGAAAGCCGCATGACCGGCGCGAATCCGTTGCATCTGTGGGTCTTGGAAAGGGTGTGAAGTTGTCACACTAAGTGGATGTCATGACATTTCCGTGACGAATGACCTGCGCCCGCTGTCGTGCCTCTGACATGCTGTCCGGCTACCTTGCCAGCAGCCTGGTGGCCTGCAGCCCCTTCCAACCCGCACCGTGGATGTCACCTTGACCGAACGCTCCTCCCTGCCAGAACTGGACGAGTTGCACCGGCTGATCGAGATGGGCGGGGAGCACCTGCGCGTGCGCACCCTGGGCAAGGTCGACGCCAGCGGCCGCAGCTTCGACCTGCTCGCCATCGCCATGGGCAACCCCTCGCCCGACGCCCCAGCCATCGGCTACTTCGGCGGCGTGCACGGGCTGGAGCGCATCGGCGCGGAAGTCGTCATCGCCTACCTGGGCAACCTCGTGCAGCGCCTGAAGTGGGACAGCGTCCTGCACCACCAGCTCGCCAGCGTGCGCATGGTCTTCATGCCCATGGTCAACCCCGGCGGCATGTGGCTGAACACGCGCGCCAACCCCCAAGGCATCGACCTGATGCGCAACGCGCCGCTGTGCTCGCAGGAGTCGGTGCCCTTCCTGCTGGGCGGCCAGCGCCTGAGCCCCGCCCTGCCCTGGTACCGCGGCGCTGAAGGCCAACCCATGCAGGACGAGGCCCAGGCCCTGTGCGACGTGGTCATGGACGAACTCTGCAGCCGCAGCTTCAGCATGGCGCTGGACTGCCACTCCGGCTTCGGCGTGCAAGACCGCCTCTGGTTCCCCTTCGCGCACACCGCGCAACCCCTGCACCACCTGGCCGAAATCCACGCCCTGCACCGCGTCTTCGGCCAGACGCACGCGCACCACAACTACGTGATCGAGCCGCAAAGCCTGCAGTACCTGACGCACGGCGACCTCTGGGACCACCTCTACCTGCAATGCCGCGAGCGCCACCCGCAGCACGTCTTCCTGCCCCTGACGCTGGAGATGGGCTCCTGGATGTGGGTGAAGAAGAACCCGCGTCAGCTGTTCAGCCGCCACGGCATCTTCAACCCCTTGATCGCGCACCGGCAACAGCGCGTGCTGCGCCGTCACATGGCCTTGCTCGATTTCGTCGGGCGCGCGGCCGCCAGCCAGGCCCGCTGGATGCCCGAGCCCTCCGAACGCGCCTTGCACGAACGCCAGGCCCGCGCGCGCTGGTACCCCGAGCTGCCCCGCCCGACGCGGGTCTCCGTGCCGGCATGAGCCAGGCCATGGCCACAGCGCCGGTCACAGCGCCATCGACCTGGGTCCTGCTGCGCGGCCTGACACGCGAGCAAGGCCATTGGGGCGACTTCCCCGCCCAGCTGCAAGCCGCCCTGCCCCCGGGCAGCCAGGTGATCACGCCCGACCTGCCCGGCAACGGCGCCTTGTGGCGAACGCGCAGCCCGACCAAGGTGCCCGAGATGGTCGATGCCTTGCGACAGCAGCTGCAGAGCCTGGGCGTCCGCGGGCCATGCCACGTGCTGGCGATGTCGCTGGGCGCGATGGTCACGGTGGACTGGATGCATCGCCACCCCGAAGAAGTGACTGATGCGGTGCTCATCAACACCAGCCTGCGCCCCTACAGCCCACCGTGGCGGCGCCTGCAACCGAGGCACTACCCGACCATCCTGCGACTGCTGTTGACGCAGGCGAAGGCCAGGGACTGGGAAAACGCCATCTTGCAGATGACGACCCGGCACCCCGCGGTGGCCACCGAGGCCTTGCTGAGCCACTGGCTGCAACTGCGCCAGCAGCACCCTGTGGCCACGGCCAACGGCCTGCGCCAGCTCTGGGCTGCCACCCGCTATCAGGCGCCGCGCAGCGCGCCGCCCGTGCCTGTGCTGCTGCTCAATGGCGAGGGCGACCGCCTGGTCCACCCCTCGTGTTCAAGCGTTCTGGCGGCCAGCTGGGGTGCGCCCCTGCTCAGACATCCCACGGCGGGGCATGATCTGCCGCTGGATGCGGGGCCGTGGGTGGTGCAGCAGGTGCTGCAGTGGCAGGCGATGCGGCCTGGGACGCCAGCGGCGCCGATGCCGATGGCTTGAGCGTCCCCGCCGACGCCACCGTCAGCGACTCGCCGCCCAGCGCCTCCAGCAGGTCCGGGATCATCTGCACCAGCTCGCCGGTCGAGATCGCCACATCGGCCTCGAAAGCCTCGGCCTTGTCGGTCTTGCTGCCAGCGGACTTCGACGCCTCGCCTTCGAACACCACGTCCAGGAAAGCCAGCTTTTTGACTTGCAGCGATTCGGTCAGCACCAGGGACACGCGGTCGCGCCAGGTCATGGCCACGCGCGTGGGCACCTTGCCGGCCTGGATGTGCTGCTTGACCTCGTCGGTGTCCAGCGGGTGGCGGGCGTAACGCACCACCGACTTCATCTCGTCCGGGGATTTGAGCTCGCACTCGCGGTCGATGCTGAACTGGTAGGGCGGCTCGCCCGTGCCCAGCCAGTGCGCCATGGCCACGGCCGGCGACATCTCGGTCTGGATCAGGCTCAACGCCAGCCCATCGAGGGCCTTGACCAGCAGCGTGACCACCTCGTCGGCGCGGGCCTGGCTGCCGCAGTCCAGCACCAGCAGGCGCGACTTCGGCGAGATCCACACCCAGGTCGAGCCCTGCTTGGTGAAGGCCATGGGCAGCAACTCCAGCAGCGCCTGCTCCTTGAGCTCCTTCGTCTGCTTCTTGCCAGGCTTGCGGCCGGTCTGCTGCTCGATTTGCTCGGCGATTTCCTCGGTGCGGCGCTTGACCACCGAGCCCGGCACCACGCGCTGCTCGCTCATGAGCTTGAGCACCCACTGGCCACCCACCACCTCGACCATCGGGGCGTGGGCCTCGCCACGGGGCTCGGTCCAGCCCACGGACTTCTGCTGCGTGGCGCCACAGGGCACGAAGCGGGCCTTGGCCAGCTCGGATTCCAGTTGCGCGGGTTGGGCCGACCAGCCTTCGCCGATGCGGTAAACGATGAGGTTCTTGAACATGGTTCGCCTGTGCAATGCCGAAACAGCGCTGAAACGATGCTGAAAAGAAAAACCCCTGCAAGCAGAACTTGCAGGGGCTTCCTGTTTTGGCGGAAACGGACCGTTTCGGACTACACAGGTTTTTGCCCCGCTTCTCTGGTGCAAAAAGGTGGTCCGATAGCTCGAAAATCCGTTCCCCGTTTCCGAACTATAAAACACAATGATCATAGGGTACGCCAGGGTTTCAACAGACGATCAGGAGACAGCCCTACAGCTCGACGCGCTCAAGCGTTCGGGCGTGCAGCGGGTCTTCGAAGAGAAGCGCAGCAGCGCGGCACACAGGCCCATCCTCGGGGCCTGCATCGACACCACCCGGGAGGGTGACACGCTCATCGTCTACAAGGTGGACCGCCTCGCCCGGTCATTGCGTGAGCTGCTGGGTCTGCTGGACAGGCTCGCCGCGCGTGGCGTCCACTTTCGCAGCTGCACCGAGCCCATCGACACCAGCACGCCAGCGGGCAAGATGATGCTTCAGATCATCGGGGCCTTCGCTGAGTTCGAACGCAACATCATCCGTGAGCGCACGCGGGCGGGCCTGGAAGCCGCCAGGTCACGCGGGGCCACCCTGGGCAGGGCCAGGGCCTTGACGCCGGCAGAGGAAGCCGCTGTGGTGCGCCAGGTGCGCGGCGGGCTTGCCACCAAGGCCAGCTTGGCGCGGCAGTACGGGTGCCATGTGTCCAGCATCAAGCGGGCACTGGCACGGGCGGATTAAAAAGACCCGCACGCGGCGGGCCTTTTTCAGGTGTAAACCAACTGTCCGTCAACGTAGGTGTTGCCGCCGATGGTCGTGAACCTCGACGGCCCGAACGGGCTTCCTGCCATCGTCGCCTTCCACGCTGCATCGGCATTCACGCGGCGGTACAGGAACCACGCACCGACCGCAGCGACAGCCACCAGGGCTATGGTGCTGTTCTTCATCAGCGGCGCTTCTTGAAGCGGCCATTCTTGCCACGGGGCGGGGTTTTGCGCTTGGTCATGCAGATCCTTTCATGGTGGTGATGTGGTCTATGCGAGCGTGGGCGTTGCGTGCGCTTTCCAGCGCGTGCGTGGCCCGCTCATGAAGTCGGGCCAGGTCGGCCCGGATGGCGGCGTACATGCCCACGGCACCAGCGCCGGCCGTCAGCAACTGGGGCACCCATTCAGGCATCAGCGCGCCTCCGGCAGGAACACGGCCACAGCGCCAGCAGTCGCGCCGATGGCTTGCGTCACGGGGTCGATGTGCTCGGGGTTGAGGCCCAGCAGGCCAGCCAGCAGGCCCAGGCCGGCCAGGGTGGAGGGCTCACGCAAACGAGCCAGGATGAAGAGAACGACTTTCATGGGTCAGCCCTTGTTGGCGGGGTGGAACTGCTTGGCGAACTGACCAGCGGCCAGGTTGGACTTCACCACGGGGTGCGTGATGACGCCAGCGCGTGCGGCGCGCACGACCATGGCGTTGGCCAGGCGGGTGGGGTTGGTCGGGATCTTGAGCTTCATGGGGGCCTTTCAGGAGAACACGTAGGACAGGAACGAGCCAGCGGGACACGCGAAGGACGCATCCCAGGTGCGGCCCTCACGCTGTGCTTTCTGGCACTCGGTTTCGTTGGTGCGGGGCACGCCGATGGTGTCGCCGATGGTCAGCACAGCTTGGGTCGGTGCGTTCTTGGCGGCCTGCCACATGGAAGAGCCGAACTCACCCGCCGTGCAGTACAGCGACTGCATGAGGATAGAGCCGTCAGCCTTGGCCTGGGCGCACTTGGCGGCGTCAGTGCGGGGCACGCCGAACACGTCACCCACGCCCAGCACGGCACCAGCGCCAGCGTCAGCCGCCACACCCACCGCACCCGCAACCGCACCCGCCAGCAGACTTTTTTTTTGCAGCACGTAGAACACGGCCAGCAGGCCCAGGCCCGCGGCGGCGATCAGCTTTGCATTGCCGGTCATGTAGGTCATGCGAAAACACCTCCGTTGCGTTGGAACACCGCGGCCAGCTCGGGCAGCGACTTTTCGGGCTGTGCGTAGCCGGCACCGGGCAGGCTTGCCCAGATGCCGCGCACCTTGTTGATGGCGTCAGAGAACCGGCCAGAGCGCACGTCAGGCAGGGCCCCGGCTTCGCGGATCAGCTCCAGCGCGGCCAGGTCTTGCGACGCGGGCGAGAAGTCGGGGAGCGACAGCTTCGACTTGATGCGGTCCCAGGTGTTCACCTTCGTGGATCCACCGCCAGGGATCGGGCTTACGGCCATGAACTGGTAGGCACCAGCGGCAGACGTCCACAGGCGCTTACCCGCCTTGTCGGTGAACTGCGTGGCGATGCGCGGATGGTCGGCCAGGCTGGGGAACGTGGCACCGCCGAATCGCGTGCGGTAGCCGTTGAGGCCCGCCGTGCCTTCGGCGTGGCGGATCACCTTGAGAAAGGCCGCCTCATTGCCGGCGGCGCGTTGGTCGTTGGTCATGGAAACCTGCAAGTCAGAGGCGACAGCAGCGATGTCGCCCCACGGGTCAAAGAATGGAAGGTCGGGGGCTTCGGCTTCGTCCTGCGCGGCCTGGATCTGCTGCATCTGGCCGTACACCCACCACGCCAGACCGCCCAGGCCGACGATGGCAAGGGCCTCCGGCGCGCGGATCACAGCTGTTCCTCATACCAGTGGAACGAGGATGAGATGGAAGAGTTGGCAGGCCCCTGAACCGACAAGAATGAACCAGGCTCCAAGATGAACGGTTCATCCATCCGAACAATCAGTGGAGTGGTTGTTGCTGCATAAACAATGACCTCTTCCGGCTGCCCTGTCTGGACAACTTGCTCAGACATTCCCCCGGCGGCACACACACCTGCAGCACCTCCAACTTTGCGACTGATGCCAAAACGCGTTCCTGTGCTAGATACAAAGATGCCTGTTTTGAGCTTGGCGATCACATAGCCAGAGTTCACATTGCAACTTGTCATGAACGATGAGCAAATTGCACGCCGCCCACTGCCAGCCGGGTTGTAGAGGGCCACGACACCACAGTTTCCAGCGCTGCCTTGAGTCGCCATGCTTGAGGAGAACGCTTGATTTGCGACCGTTCGCGTCTTGCCTCCATCCACAATCTGGACGATACCTTGCAGCTTGTTGGACGTGACCCGTGCATTGCCGATCCGCACGGAGCCAATGCATCCATTGGAGGTCGGATAGACCTCCCAGCGTTTGGCAGGGGTCGGAAGGTCGATGGTGTCACCCGGCTCAAACGTGCCCAGGATGGCACCGTCAGCCAGGACACGGATGGACGTGACGCCCGAACCATCGGAGCCAGCCTCATAGCGGAAGAAGACGCCCTGTGCGTCAATTTGACGCCCGGTGCCTGAGAAGGTGTAGGTCTGAATCATTTGTTCTTCCAGATCAAAACGCCGATGAGCGCGGTCACGGCCAGCGCGGCGGCGGTCTTGCTGATCGGTGCGGCCGACTCGGCTGCGGCGGCCTCTTGGGCCTTCACAGCGGCTTCGGCGTACTTGATGCCGGTGGGGCTGTCACGGAGCGCGATGTCACGCGCCACGTTGGTCTGCAACGTGCTCACGTTGGCGAGCTGGTCGGCCAGCTTGGCGACGATGGCGAACGCGCCGCCATCGGTCACGTTGTTGTTGGACCCGTTCACGTTGGTGACGGAGCCGGTGCCCTCTGCCAGCGCGCCACCGGAGGCAATGACCTTGCCGCCACCGCTGGCGTCCATGACCTGGCGGTTGTCCTGCGTGGTCGTGGCCTGCGTGGTGGTGTTCTTGCTGCTTTTGAAAATGCCGCCCATGTCAGGCTTCCTTCGTCATGACCCAGCCAGCCACGCGCCAGCCTTGACGCTCAAGGCGGCGGCGCAGCGCTGGGCGCTTGGTGAGGCAGCGGACGGCCACGGCGCGGTGCGCACGGGCCTGGGCGACGGCGGCGGCGTCGATGTCGGCCACCAGGTCGTGACCCGGCAGGCCGCCCGCTGCGGTGATGTCCATGAAGGCACCGGCTTCGGTGTCGGTGCGCGTCATGGCGAAAGCGCCCACGGTGCGGCCCTGGTGGTCCCGCATGGCGTACAGCTCGGCACCATCGACCAGGGGAGACAACGAGGCCTCCCCGGTCACGGCGTAGGGCACGGCACGGGCCAGCAGCTCGGCCACGGCGGCCAGGTCAGCACGGTGGGCGATGGTCTTCACTTGGACATCCGCTTGAGGATGACCAGGCCGATCAGGGCCAGGCCGCACATGGCGAACAGGGGGTCCACGCCGCCCAGGTCGAACGAGGGCAGCGCGCCGTCACTGCGGCTGGCGCTGGCCTTGCTGCCACCCGTGGCGACTGTCCAGCCGGAGCCGTCCAGAAACGCCGTGGAGGGGCCGCCCTGCTGCACAGGGGGTTCCTTCAGGGCCTGGCCCAGGCCGTTGGCGACTTGGCCCGCAGCTTGGGCCATGGCGGCCATGGTTACGGGGTCCATGGTCAGCCCTTCTTGCCCAGCAGCACGTAAGCGCCCACACCCAACAGGATGAAGGGCAGCAGGTTGCCGACACGCATGGAGCCCAGCGCACCAGCGCCGCGGGTGGTCAGGTCAGAGCCGAAGTAGATCGGGCTTTGGGTCGAATTGATCGCAGGTTGCTGCGCCTGGCGCTGCACCTGAACGGCCTGCTTGGCCAGGCTCAGGTCCGACAGGCCCTTGGCGTAGCCGGTGCCGACGGTCAGGAAGCCTTGCAGGGCGCTGGAAAGGGAAAAGCCAGAGCCGGAGTTGTAAACCCCGCTCTGGGTGTTGGCGGCGATCTGCGCGGCGGACACGTCAGGCGTGCCGGTCACATCCAAGCCGCTCAGAACATCGTCGATGAAGCTCATGGGGCGTCCTTCGAAGTGTGGAAAAGGTGCCGGGTTTTCGGAGCACGGGCACCCGGCGGCCCGTTGTTGAGACCCCTTAGAAGTTGCGCGGCGCGTCCAGCATCTCGACCAGGGCCTTCACGGTGTCGGTGGCACCGAAGGACAGGTTGAACTCCAGCGCCTTCGCGTCACGCGTGTCCAGCATCGCCCGCACGTTCTTGTCGTGGGTGAAGTCCAGCGTGTAGAAGCGCGACTGCGGCACCATCTGGTGCTCACGCAAGATGAAGCGGTTGTCCATGCACTGGATGCGGTCCCACACGGTCGTGCCGTTCTTGCGGCACTCGACGCGCTGCAGGTTGCCGTTCGTGCTGGTGGTCCAGTCGGTGCCGGTGTAGGCAAAGTGGATGCGCTGGATCTGCGCGCCACGGAAGTCGGGGAGCCAGGTCACGGAGGTGCCGCCCGAAGTCGGGATGGTGATCGCCAGAGTCTTTTTGATCAGCTGGCCGTTCGGGTCCGGCTGCTTCGGGTCGAACTGCAGCGAGGTGAAGCCACCCATCGCGTAGATGGTGGGCGTGCCCGCGCTGGCGTTGTTCACCACTTCGATGAAGATGTCTTCATCGCCCAGGGCGGGGATGTCGATGCCGCCGACTTCGCGTTCCAGCACGTTGGGGAAGTTGCGGTCGGTGAAGTCGATGGTCAGATGGTCGGCCTGGTCATAGACGCCACGGTGCATGTTGAGCTTGTCCAGCTCGGCACCGCTGATCGGGCCGAAGATGACGCGGGCGCCGATCTTCACCACGATTTCGGAGATCGTGGCCTTGGTGATGGAGTTGGCGCCGGGGAAGGACAGCACCACACGGCCCAGCGTCAGGGCCCAGCGCTGCACAACGGTGGTCGAACGGACGCCGTTCGCCACGGGATTGAAGGGGGGCAGGTTGAGGTAGATCACGCGATGTTCCCGATCACTTGGGCAGGTAGGCACCGACCACAGGGACGGCGAACACGTGGCGCTGCACAGCAGCGGCGGCGGCGTAGGCGGCCAGAGCGACGGCGGCCAGCTTGAGATAACCCTTCATGAGAGCCTTTCAGGACAGTGGGTTTGGGGGTCTGTTCTCGCGGACCAGACGGGCCCAGGCGGGAACCTTGGAAATCACCCAGCTCGCAATGAGCGTTGCGGCCAAAACCGCGATGGCTTCGCGGCTGACCTGGGGTGCGGTGGGTAGGAGCTTTTTGATGTCCATGGCCGTCAGATTGAAGGCTCAGAACCCCGATGGATATTGACTCCGCGCTCTATAGAAGCCCCTCAAATCCCCATAGAAAAAGCCCCCCGTCTCTGTAGAAAACGGGGGGCTTCGGTGTGGCGTGCGCGCCTCTATGGCGGCCCTATGGAGTTGACAGCTTCACGCGTCCATAGGTGCGTTCTTTGGTGGCCTTCACGTACTCTATGAACTCGAACTGTTTCAAGGCGTCGATGTCCTCTGCAGAGCACCCCATGTGCGCCGCTGCGGCCTGCCGGTGGCGGGGCTCACCCAGGTAGCCCACATGCAGGTGCGTGGCGTTGCCCATGCTGGCCTTGTCGATGAACGCGGGCGACTGGCTGCACCAGTAGAGGGTCAGGCCCTGGTGGTGCCGCCCTCGGGTGTTGAGCTTGCGCCAGGCGGGCGGCGCGTAACTCGGGCTGGTCACGTCGGCCAGCTCTTCCACCACGATGACGGAGCCCGCTGCGTGATAGACAGCCGTGCAGAACGCCTCGAACTCTTCGCGCAGGGCCTTGTCGGTCTTGCCCCGCGGCACGTAGCGCACGCGGAAGGTGCCCGCTTGGATGCGATCAAAAAGACTCGACAGCGACGGCACACGTTCGGCCAGGCCGTCGTATTCGTCGTTGGTGTCCCACACGGCCAGGCGCTTGGGCTTGAGCTTGCGCAGGCGTGCTTTGAGCCACACGCCTTTGCCCATCTCAGATGCCGCCAGCACGCCCCAGGACTGGCCTGAGCTGCTGGCTGCCATCAGACCGCCCCAGGTTGCAGCACGGTCCCAGCGTGGCCGCTGGTCGGCACCACGCGGGCCGGTGCCGCGTCGATGACCTGGCCGCGGCGGGATGCATCGGCCAGGGCCTCCGCTTCCATGCGCTTCACGGCGAAGTGCTCACGCCCCAGCTTCACGGCCACCAGGGTCGGCGGCACCGTCACCAGCGCGAGGGCCAGCTCGGGGGAGTCCATGCCGCCCAGGTTCCAGCCGTATTTGTCGGCCACGGCGGCGAAGGCCTGGCCGATCTGTTCGCACACCTCGGGGGTGTAGCAGTCCGGCAGGAAGGGCAGCGCGGGCGCGGCCATCCTCACACCCAGGGTCAGCATGGCACCCAGCTCGGCACCACGGTCCACAGCCGGCGCGGCTTCGGCCTGGGCCTCACCGGGCGGCGGTTGCACGCCCTCGGCTGCGGTCAGCTTGGCATCCACGGCGGCCAGGGCGTTGCCCACGGCGGCCAGGTCGGGCGCGATGGCTTGTTCTTGGTCGGACATCACGCGTCCCCCTTCACCAGTTGGGACCAGAGCCCATTGCCACCGGGACGAACCGGCGGCGGCGTGGTCTTGGCGGGGGCCACCTTCACGCCAGACTTCACGATGACGCCGGGCACGATGATCGGATCGTCGGTGTGGGGCGGCACGGGCGGCGAGGCCTTGGCCTGGGCCTGGGGCTGGGTGGCGAGGTCTTGCGCGGCTTGGGCCTGGGCTTGGTAGTCCGGCTCGGGGCGCATGTTGCGGCAGATGTGGCGGGCCTGCTCACCGTTGCGGGCGGGCGTCATGGTGCCGCACTCGGGGCAGTGGTGGTAAGGCAGCTTGCCTTCGTTTTGCTTGACGTGGGCAGACTGGAACCCGCACCACGGGCAGTCTTTTCGACCAATGATGCGGGCCATGGCTTAGGCCCCCTTCACGGTCGCGGCTTGCAGATCGCCGGCCAGCTTGGCGAGCTGGTCAACCAGATCCACCACGCCGGAGAACTTCTCCGAAAGGCCGGTCACGCTCTCGGCCAGGTAGGCCAGGCGCACGTCCACCGGATCAGGCTGCGCGGCGGCGGCGGCCTGGGTGCTGGTGGCGTCAGCTTCCAGCAGTTGGCCCACGCTCACGCGCAGGCCAGACAGCAGGGATTCACCATCGGTGCGGACGTTGCCCGACTCGGCCAGGCGTTGCAGGCCATCGGCCACGTTTTGCAGTGCTTCGCGCATGGTGCCTCCGGCGATCAGTGAGCCATGCTGCGCAGGACGGCAGCATGGTGGTTCACGGTCTGGGTCAGGGCCACGATGTGGGCGTTGAGCTGGGCGGCCTCGGCGCGGCGGGCCTTCACCTCTTCCACCAGCGCAGTGGCCAGCGGTTTGTAGGCGGTGGGCACCAGCGGCAGCAGTGCCGGGGCCAAGGTCAGGATGTCGATTTTCACGGCGATGGTGGTGGTTGGTTGAGACAGCCGCCATGGTCTGGCCCGCCCTGCCCTATGGGCAAGCCGGGGCCACTTCGACCCCGCCGAAACTTGACCGCCCTATAGAAAACGTCTATGGATCAGGACGCCACGCGGGCGGCGGCACCCTGCACCACGCGCCACCCCCGGTCCTTCGCGGCCAGTACCTGCAGGGCGGTGGGCGTGCGCGCATGCAGCGCCCGCCAGCCGTCCAGCTCGGTCATGTACGGCCCGTAAGTGCGGCCAGTGCCCAGCAGCCACCACAGCGCGTCAGCCACCTCAGCGGCTTCGTTTTGCGGCCCTACAGCGCGTTTTCTGGGTGCGGTTGGTGCCTGGGTATGGGTTGAGCTGTTTTCGCGCATTGCTGGCCTTCCTGGTGCCGTTGCTGGGTGTGTGGTCGCGGGCTCGTTCATCCCGCATCGTTCAAAAGTTGCTTCGTGCCATCAAGACAGGCCGACCCTTCGCAGGCCACCTTGCGGCGCTTGCCGCGCGGTGGGGCGTGCGTGTCGCCCGCCGTGCTCGGTGGGCAGGATCAGCCGCCCTTGTGGGTCTCTCTGCCAGGTGCTCGGGTCGTTCACCAGCACCCCGCCGGGGGCGTGCCCCGCAGGGGCATCTGTCTGGCCCCCTGGGGGGCCCTCTTGCTGACCCACCCTCACCCCTTCCCCGGTGTCCGTTTGCGCCTCTGGTGGGGGGCGTGCCCCGTCAGGGGCATGTGTATGGCCCCCTGGGGGGCCCAATTTTTCCCCCTCGGCCGGGTCCGTCGCTTCATCGGTGCCTGTGGATAACTTCGGCTCTTCCAAGGGGAGGGGGATTAATGAATCAAGTTCATGGGAATGGGGGCGAGAACCCGGGCGGGAAGTCGTCGCCGGTTTGGGTTTTGCCCTGTGTTTATCGGCCTTCTGAGGCGATGCACCCCGGGCGGAAACCCGGGCAGCTAATTCGCTGGACACGCTTTCCCATGAGCGCGGCTGCATGTGAAAAATGATGTTGCCCCGGGCCTCGCTGGCGGCCTTGTCACGGGCGATCAAACCCATGTCATCAAAGCGGCGCAGCATGTGCTTCACCTCGTCACGGGTCGGCACGGCCACAGGCCGTCCGCGCTCAGGCTGGGCGGGCGTCAGCATGGCGATCAGCTCGGGATACCCGGTGTGCCCGTGGCCGCTCTTGAAGTCCACCACGTGCACCAGGCAGACAAAGAGCTTGAAGGCCAGCGCGGGCAGTGTGAAGAGCCGGGCGCACTCGTCGGGTGTGACCAGTGGCGCGATGCTGCCCGGGGTGGTATAGGCATGCGTCTTGACGAGTTTCAAGACCACTCACCGCCGCTTCGGATCTCGCGCTTCGCACCGAAGCCACGGGCGTGCATGTCGCAGCACCCGCCCAGCTTCACGCGGAAGCCGCCGATCTGGCACCACTGGCGTTCAAACTGGGTGCACGTGTCAGCGAAGTGCACCACCACGTGCAGGAACTTGCAGGAGCGGCACGCGGGCCGGTCCTTGGGGCCTTCGTAGCCCATGGCCTTCGCACGGTCGGCATTGGTGCGGGTCATTTTGACCGGCTGACCTTCGATCATGTCGATGGTCAGATCGTCTTCGGCCTGCTTCATGCAGCCACCTCGACAACCTCGACAAGTTCAAGGCCTGCGAACTCGTGCACGATGTCGGCAAGATGCTCTGCCCATGACTCGGACTCGAATTGAAGCGCCTGTTCCTGGGTCTGCCCCCACATGCAATAGACGCCATGCACACCGTCTTCGCGGGTGATCTTGAAGCCGTCCAAGAATGCCCACGATGGCACCCCTTGGCGGTTTGGCCGAAAGCATCGGATGGCGTAGATCACGAGCGCCCCCCGTACACCGCATGCCAGGAATAGGCGCGGGCCTCGCGCTGGGCCTCGTCGGCCGCAGCCGTCCACAGATCCCACAAGCTGCGGCGCATCATGCGTGCACCTCGACAAGGTTGCCGAAGTCATCGACCACAGCCAATGCAACATCCGGGAGCGACGTGAAGCGCCCGTTGGTCTGCTTGCATGCCCAGTGGAGCGCGATCCACACGGTGTATCGAAGCCCGTCGCAATCAGGCAACCAGCGGTCAAAGTAGATGGCTGAAATGCCGCTCATGCCCGCACCTCGCACACGCTGGTGACGCGGATGGGGACACCGCCCCACTTGGCGCGGAAGTCGGCCAGGGCCAGCGCGGCGGCGGCCTGGTCATCCACGGCGCGTCCTTCCCAGGACGGCCACCACAGCAGGCCCGGCACTTCCATGCGGACCGCCCATGTGGGCGCGTTACGGGCTGGTGAACCCTTGTAAAGGTGCGTGACTTCGCCCTTTTTCAGGACGCCATGTGTGAAGCTGTGCATGGTGAAACCGCCGATATGCAATTTTCTTGCATAAACGATATCACATTTCTTGGCTTAAAATTGGAGCATCCGAA
This sequence comes from Aquabacterium sp., assembly GCA_023266355.1. GTDB lineage: Bacteria > Pseudomonadota > Gammaproteobacteria > Burkholderiales > Burkholderiaceae_C > Aquabacterium. The sequence goes on along the minus strand of JAHFQM010000006.1, from coordinate 234,847 downwards.
CGGAGAGCATCACCCATGAAAACCGCTGCGCAGTACCTGAACGAGGCGAAAAAAGCCCTAGGAAACATCCGCATGTCGGATGCGGAGTTGGGTGAACGCCTGGGGGGCTTCGGTCAGTCCTACATCAGCCGGGCGAAGCGCGGCGTGATGACGGACCCGCTTGCTTTGGCAGTGGCGTCCGTCGCAGGCATTGAGGCGGGCGAGGTGCTGATGGTCGCTCGGCTTGAGCGCGAGAAAGACCCGCAGGTGAAGGCGGCGCTCATGGAGTGGGCGGGAAAAATCTTCGGCCTGTTGCCCCACGAACACGGCGCGGCACGTCCGTCGCTGGCGGCAGGCCCTGATGCGCCAGAGCTGGCCCCAATTGAAGTCGCGATGACCAAACGAAAAGCCCGCCAGGTTTCCCGGGCGGGCTCTCGTAGCTCATTGGCGGAAACGGAGGGATTCGAACCCTCGATGCGCTTTTGGCGCATACTCCCTTAGCAGGGGAGCACCTTCGGCCACTCGGTCACGTTTCCAGCAGCAATTCGAATTGTAGTCCAGAAAGACCGGGCCACAGCGCGTGTTGTTCAAAACAACACGCCCGATCACACGCCCAGCTTCACGACAGGGTCAGGCCTTGACCTCGTCCAGACCGAAGGCCTTGTGCAACGCGCGCACGGCCAGCTCCAGGTACTTCTCGTCGATCACGACCGAGGTCTTGATTTCCGAAGTCGTGATCATCTGGATGTTGATGCCTTCGTCCGACAGCGTCTTGAACATGGTGGACGCGATGCCCACGTGGCTGCGCATGCCGATGCCGACGATGCTGACCTTGGCGATCTTGGCGTCACCCACCACTTCACGCGCGCCCAGCGCGGGCACGACCTGCGACTTCAGCAGCTCCATGGCGCGGGCATGGTCGCCACGCGGCACGGTGAAGGAGAAGTCGGTCTTGCCATCGTGCGAGACGTTCTGGATGATGACGTCCACGTCGATGTTGGCCTCGGCCACTTTGCCCACGATCTGGTAGGCGATGCCGGGGGTGTCGGGCACGCCGACCACGGTGATCTTGGCTTCGTCGCGGGTGAACGCGATGCCCGAAACAACGGCTTGTTCCATTTTTTCGTCTTCCTCAAAACTGATGAGCGTGCCCGACTTGGCTTCCACGGCCAGGTCGATGTCCCAGGGCGTGAAGCTGGACAGCACGCGCAGGGGCACACGGTATTTGCCGGCGAATTCCACCGAGCGGATCTGCAGGACCTTGGAGCCCAGCGAGGCCATCTCCAGCATCTCTTCGAAGCTGATGGCGTTCAGGCGGCGAGCTTCGGGCACCACGCGGGGATCGGTCGTGTACACGCCGTCCACGTCGGTGTAGATCAGGCACTCGTCGGCCTTCATGGCGGCCGCCACGGCCACGGCCGAGGTGTCGGAGCCGCCACGGCCCAGGGTGGTGATGTGGCCGTCAGGGTCCACGCCCTGGAAGCCGGTGATGACCACGACCTTGCCTGCCGCCAGATCGGCGCGCACGCGGGCATCGTCGATGCTCTCGATGCGGGCTTTGCCGAAGGCCGAGTTCGTCTTGACGGGCACCTGCCAGCCGGCGTAGCTGACCGACTCCAGGCCCTCGGCCTGCAGCGCAATGGCCAGCAGGCCCGACGAAACCTGCTCGCCAGTGGCGGCGATCATGTCGAGCTCGCGGGCGCTGGGGTCCGCGGAGAGTTCCTTGGCCAGGCCGAGCAGGCGGTTGGTTTCACCGCTCATGGCCGAGGGCACGACCACGAGTTGATGACCCGCACGCACCCACTTGGCCACCCGCTTGGCGACGTTGCGGATGCGCTCGGTGGAGCCCATCGACGTGCCGCCGTATTTGTGAACGATCAGTGCCATGTCAGATGTTGTTGGATGCCATCGCGCGCCTTGGGCGCCAGCCGATGCCTGCTCAGGCCTCAGCGGTGTCCCCTGCCCCATCACCCGGGATGGTGGCGGAACCAGCGCGCGATCAAACCTCGCATTTTAGCGCCGCCGCAGGCTCGGCGTCGAGCCAATGCCAGCTCATCGCGCATTGGGGCATGCCCGGGGCTGCCCAGCAGCGGGCGTCCAGGCCCAGGCCGGGCACGAACAGCAATTGATCGCCGGCCCAAAACAAGGGCGCATCGCGCTCCCAGGCGGGCACGCCGAGCATCTGGAACTGCTTTTTCAAAGTGCGCGGCGGGCGACCGGGCCCTGCCTGGAAACGCTCCCCACCGGTGCGCGAAGCCACGGTCATGCCCAGCAGGCGCTCGGGCGCCACACCACCGTGGGTGCACGGCGTCACGCGCAGCATGCCACCCCAGGCAGGCAAGGGCCAGTCGCCAGGGGCGTCGATGCGGACGGGCTGCATCGCTGTACCCCCGCCGCCACCCTCGCCGTGATCGGCGCCTGCCGGAGCCCATCGCAAACGGCCGCGGTACAGGCTCAAGCCCAGCGCAGGCCACACACCACACGCATCCTCCGGCTTGGGCGCATGGGCCAGCATGCGCGGCAATTCGTCGGCCAGCCGCAGCGTCCAGTTGGCCGACAAAGCCTGGCCGCTGACCGACGCGAACCAATGCCGCAACGATTCACGGCGCTCGGCCGGCGACCAACGGGCCCACAGGCGCACGTTCATGGCCGCAGCGTCATCAGGCGCCTGCAGCACCGTCAGCGCCTGGGATTGCCAGCTGCGCAAAGGCACCAGGGCATCGGCCAACCTGGCTGCCGACGTCGCCAGCGCCACCTCGGCTTGCGGGAACGCCGCCTGCAAAGCAGGCCACACCGCCAAGCGCAGGCGGTTGCGGGCGAAACGCGGGTCGCCATTGCTCTCGTCGTCGATGTGGCGCAGGCCATGCGCCTCGATGTAGGCCTCGATGGCCTCGCGCGGGTGGTCCAGCCAGGGTCGCACCCAGCGCAGGCCGTCGCGCAGATCGTCTTTGGGCATCGCCGCCAAGCCCGCCAAACCGCCACCGCGCAAGGCTTGCAGCAGGAGGGTTTCGGCCTGGTCGCGGCGGTGGTGGGCCAGCAAGAGCATGTCCGCACCGGCCTCGACGGCCATCTCGTGCAGGGCTTGGTGGCGCAGCGCACGGGCCTCGGCCTCCACGCCCTGACCCGCATCGGCCGACAAGCGCACATGGCGCGCCACCAAGCGCACAGGCAGGCCCTGGGCGGCCCAGGCATCGCAGGTGGCCTGCGCATGGGCCAGCCAGGCATCGGCGTTCGGGCTCAGGCCATGGTGGACGTGCAGGGCCACGACGCACATGGCCCCCACACCGAGCGGCTCACCGCCGGCATGGGCTGGCGGACTGACCAGCATCTCGCGGTTTGCCTCGCGCGTCGCACACGCCACCGCGTGCAGCAAGGCGGTCGAGTCACGTCCGCCGCTGTAGGCCACGGCGACGCAAGGCATGGGCTCGCCCTCCGTTGCCTTGGCCACGGGCGGCCGCTCAGTGTTCGGTCGTGTCGTTGAAGCGGCCCATGGCCTGCAGGCGCTCGTAGCGCTGCTGCAGCAGGTCCTTGACCTTGAGGTCGCTGACCTGGCGCACCGCGTCGGTCAGGCCGCGCTTGAGGTTGGCCGCCGCCTGCTTGTGGTCGCGGTGGGCGCCGCCCACGGGCTCGGAGATGATCTTGTCGATCAGGCCAAGGGCCTTGAGGCGGTGGGCCGTGATGCCCAGCGCTTCGGCGGCATCCGAGGCCTTGTCCGAAGTCTTCCAGAGGATGGAGGCACAGCCTTCCGGCGAGATCACCGAATACACCGAGTACTGCATCATCAGGACCTGGTCGGCCACGCTGATGGCCAGCGCACCGCCCGAGCCGCCCTCACCGATGATCGTGGTGATGATAGGCACTTCCAGCTTGGCCATCTCGAAGATGTTGCGGCCGATGGCCTCGGACTGGTTGCGCTCTTCCGCACCGATGCCAGGGTAGGCACCGGGCGTGTCCACGAAGGTGAACACGGGCAGGCTGAACTTCTGCGCGGTCTCCATCAGGCGCAGGGCCTTGCGGTAGCCCTCGGGGCGCGACATGCCGAAATTGCGCGCGGCGCGCTCCTTGGTGTCGCGGCCCTTCTGGTGACCCAGCACCATGCAGGGCATGCCGTTGAAACGGGCCAGGCCGCCGACGATGGACAGGTCATCGGCGAAATGGCGGTCACCGTGCATTTCCTGGAAATCGGTGAACAGCTCGTTGACGTAGTCCAGCGTGTAGGGGCGCTGCGGGTGGCGCGCGATCTGCGTGACCTGCCACGGCGACAGCGTGGCATAGATGTCTTTGGTCAGCTGCTGGCTCTTCTTGCTCAGGCGGTCGATCTCTTCGGAGATGTCCACCGCCGATTCGCTCTGCACATAGCGCAGTTCTTCGATCTTGGATTCGAGCTCCGCGATGGGCTGCTCGAATTCGAGGAAGTGTCGTTTGCTCATGGCTTGTTTCCTTTGTGTCAGCGTGGCCGCCAGGCGCTTCAGGCTCGTGACCTGCACCTGGCCATCGAGAAATCAATAGGCCACGGGAAGGGGGTCGAGGCTGCGCCACAGGTACCAGGTGCCCACCGTTCGGAAGGGCGACCAGGCTTCGGCCACGTCGCGCGCCTCGGCACGCGAGACCGGCTCACCGCTGAAATAACTCTGGCTGATGCCTTTGATGAGGCCGAGGTCGTCGAGCGGCAGCACGTTCGGCCGCATCAGGTGGAAGATCAGGAACATCTCGGCCGTCCAGCGACCGATGCCGCGGATGTCCACCAGCTCGTCGATGATGGCTTCGTCTTCCCAAGCCTGCCACTGCGCCACGTGGACGCGCTCTTCGGCGAAATGGCGGGCCAGATCGAGCATGTACTCGACCTTGCGGGCCGACAAGCCAGCCTGGCGGAGCTGGTCGGGCGTTTTGGTCAGAAGTTCAGTGGCGCTCAGCGGGCCGCGGTCGCTGCCAGGGCTGCTGCCCTCGGCACCTTGCAGGCCGAGCACGGCCAACAGGCGCTCCCAGACCGACTGCGCCGCCTTGACCGAAATTTGCTGGCCCACGATGGAGCGCGCCAGCGTGGTAAACGCATCGCCGCGGCTTTCCAGGCGCGCCGAGCCGTGGTCGGCGATCAGCTTGCGCATGACGCGGTCGCGCTTGCTCAGGTGCTTGCAGGCCTCGTCCCAATACGCGGGCGTGACCAGGTTCGCAGCGAGCACGGCGTTGTCAGGCAGCACCGGCTTGGGTGCGGAAGATTTGGACGTGCCCATCAGGCCTTCACCCAGCTCGTGCCTTGCGGGCCGTCTTTGAGCACCACGCCCTGCGCAGCCAGTTCGTCGCGGATGCGGTCGGACTCGGCGAAGTTGCGCGCCTTCTTGGCTTCGGTGCGCGCGGCGATGAGGGACTCGATGCCGGCCACGTCCAGACCGCCGGCCGAAGCCGCATCACCCTGCAGATACGCCTGGGGCGACTGCTGCAAGATGCCGATGACACCCCCCAGCGCCTTCAGCAGGCGCGCGACGGCCAGCGAACTGCCGCGGTTCAGCTCCGCGGCCAGCTCGAACAGCACGGCCAGCGCGATGGGGGTGTTGAGGTCCTCGTCCATCGCGGCTTTGAAGCGCGCGGCGTGCGGCTGCGACCAGTCGATGTCGGCAAGCGACACCTCGCCCGCGTCCACGCTGCTCAGGGCCGTGTACAGGCGGCGCAGGCCATTGCGCGCATCTTCCAGGCCGGCATCGCTGTAATTGAAGGGGCTGCGGTACTGGGTGCGCAGCATGAAGAAGCGCATTGTCTCGCCGTCGTGGTGCTTGAGCACATCGCGGATGGTGAAGAAGTTGCCCAGCGACTTGGACATCTTCTCGTTGTCCACATTGACGAAACCGTTGTGCAGCCAGTAATTGACGAAGCGCTTGCCGCTGGCACCTTCGCTTTGCGCGATCTCGTTCTCGTGGTGCGGGAACTGCAGGTCCAAGCCACCACCGTGGATGTCGAACTGCTCACCGAGCAGGCTGCACGCCATGGCCGAGCACTCGATGTGCCAGCCCGGGCGGCCCGCGCCATAGGGCGATTCGTACTTGGCGTCGGTCGGCTCTTCCGGCTTGGCGGCCTTCCACAGCACGAAGTCCAGCGGGTCCTGCTTGCCGTCATCGACCGCCACGCGCTCGCCGGCACGCAGTTGGTCCAGGCTCTTGCCCGACAGCTTGCCGTAGCCCTCGAACTTGCGCACGGCGTAGTTCACATCGCCATTCGCGGCGCGGTAGGCCAGGCCCTTGTGTTCCAGCTTGCCGATGAGGTCGAGCATCTGACCGACGTACTCGGTGGCGCGGGGCTCGTGCGTGGGCGGCTCGATGCCCAGCGCGGCGATGTCCTGGTGCATGGCCAGCGTCATCTCGTCGGTGAGCTGGCGGATGGTGATGCCGCGCTCCACCGCACGGCGGATGATCTTGTCGTCGATGTCCGTGATGTTGCGCACATAGGTCACGCCATAGCCGCTGGCCTTGAGCCAGCGCTGCACCACGTCGAACGCCATCATCATGCGGGCATGGCCGACATGGCAGAGGTCGTAGATGGTCATGCCGCACACGTACATGCGGACCTGACCGGGCGTCATCGGAACGAAGGACTCAACCTGGCGTGACAGGCTGTTGAAGAGGCGCAGACTCATGGGCACACGACAGGGAGGCGGGCAATCAGGGAATAGAACCAGACACGCAGTGCAGCGTGTCTTCACGCTCAGATCCTGCAGCCGTCGCAGGGCCCAGGCCACGGACAGCGCTCAGATACAATTCGGCAAGTATAACGGCGACCCCAACACGAGGGTGAACAGGCAGGTGCCCCAGGCCACTGGGCTGCTATCCTCTTGAGCTGCATCCTGGATGGCATCCCTGCCGCCGCACCGATGCCCCAACGCACCACAACCCCTCTGACACGATCTTCCATGCAGACTGCTGTGCCCCACTTCGGACTCCGCCTGACGTCCCTCGCCGCGAAATGCCTTGCCGTCGCCGCCCTGTCCCTCAGCGCTCTGAGCGCACGCGCCGATGACGTGGGTGATGTGCAGAAGCTGCTGGCCGCCGGCAAGAACGTGGAAGCCCTGCAAAAGGCCGATCAATTCCTGTCCGCCAAGCCCCGCGACCCGATGATGCGCTTCCTGCGCGGCATCAGCCTGTCGCAAGCCGGTCGTGCGCCTGAAGCCATCACCGCCTTCACCAAGCTGACCGAGGACTACCCCGAGTTGCCCGAGCCCTTCAACAACCTCGCGGTGCTCTACGCGCAGCAAGGCCAGTACGACAAGGCCCGCAACGCGCTGGAAATGGCCATCCGCACCAACCCCAGCTACGCCACCGCCTACGAAAACCTCGGCGATGTCTACGCCAAGCTGGCCAGCCAGGCCTACTCCAAGGCCCTGCAGATCGACACCCGCTCGGCCGTGGCCCCCAAGCTGGCCATGATCCGCGACCTCTTCCCCAAGGAGCGCAACAGCATCGTGACCGCCTCGGCCAGCACGGTGACACCTGCGCCGGCACCCGCGACCCCAGCGCCCGCACCGGCACCCTCGCCTGCTCCTGCACCGAAGCCCACGCCAGCGCCCGTGCCCGCACCGACACCCGCACCGGTTGCGCCCAAGCCGGTGGAGACGAAGCCCGCCGAAACGAAGCCAGCTGAAACCAAGCCCAGCAAGGCCGAAGCCGAAGAAAGCGCCCGCGAGCGCGATGTCGCCAACGCCGTGCGCGCCTGGGCCGATGCCTGGAGCCGCAAGGACATGGACGGCTACATCTCGGCCTACGGCAAGGACTTCAACGGCGGCAAGTCCCGCAAGGCCTGGGAGCAAGACCGCAAGGAACGCATCCTGGGCAAGCGCAGCATCTCCGTCAAAGTCTCCAGCTTGAAAATCACGGTCAATGGCAACAAGGCCATCGCGCAATTCAAGCAGGACTACCATGCAGACAGCCTGAGCGTCAGCAGCGGCAAACGCCTGGAACTGGTTCGCAACGGCAACGCCTGGGTGATCGTCAAGGAAAGCACCGGCTCCTGAATCTGATGAACCGATCGATGCACGGTCGCCTGGCCCAGCTGACACTGGGCCTCGCGATCTCCCTGAGCCATGCACAGGCCGCTCCGCACAAGGCACCACGCCCACACGCGGAGCAGGCCCATCTCGCCAGCCCCAAAGCCGCAGACAAGCCGAACGAGGCAGGTGTCCGTGATGCACGGCCGCCTCTGACGCCGCAGTCGCCTTCGGCCGAAGCCCGGCTGCTGGACGTCTACCGCCTCATCGGCAAAGGCCAGTCGCGTCAGGCGCTCGCCCAGGCCCAGACGCTGGCGCGCGACGTGCCCAACTTCCAGCTGGCCCAACTCGTCTACGGCGACCTCCTGCTCGCCCAGACGCGAGCATTGCCCACCATGGGCAATGCCCCGGGCGAGCTGGCCACCAAGGCACCCGCCCGCCTCGACCAGCTCCGCGAAGAAGCCGAGAGGCGCCTGAGTGCCCTGCGCGAGCGCCCACCTGCAGGCACGGTGCCGGCCCAGTTCATCGAGCTGCCGCCCACGACCCGCCACGCCATCGCGGTCGATGCCAGCCGCTCGCGCCTGTACCTGTTCGAGAACGGCCCCAATGGCCTGCAGCTGGTGGCCGACCACTACGCCTCCATCGGGCGCCTGGGCTTCGAGAAAAGTGCCGAGGGCGACCAGCGCACGCCGCTCGGCGTGTACTTCATCACCAGCCGCCTCGACGCCCGCCAGCTGACCGATTTCTACGGCGTGGGCGCCCTCTCGCTGAACTACCCGAACGAGTACGACCGCCGCCAGGGCCGCACCGGCAGCGGCATCTGGCTGCACGGCGTGCCCAGCGACAGCTACGCCCGCAGCCCGCACAGCACCGACGGCTGCGTCGCCCTGGCCAACCCCGAGCTGCGCGACATCATGGAGCGCGTGCAGCCGCGCAGCACCCCCGTGGTGATCGCCAAAAACCTGCAATGGGTGCCGCCCGCGGTCAAGGAACCCGAGCGCCGCAGCCTGCACAACCTCATCGAAGGCTGGCGCGTGGCCCGCGCCAGCGGCGACCTCAATCGCCTGATGGCCTTCTACTCGAACCAGTTCGCCAATGGCAACAAGGATCTGGCACAGTGGCGCCAGCTCATCGAGAAAGACCTCTCGCAAGCCCGCGGCCGCCCCGTGCAGCTCAAGGACGTGTCCATCCTCGGATGGCGCGACAAGAGCGACATCCTCGTCGTGACCTTCGGCGAAATCGCGGAGGGTCAACGCACCGGCGCCGTCAAACGTCAATATTGGGGCAAAGAGGGTGGCCTCTGGAAAATCTTCTACGAAGGAGTGATCGGATGATGATTTGCAAACTGATGGTGGCTGCGGCCACCGCCGCGCTGGCCATGGGCGCCACACTCGCCCAGGCCCAGAACGTGCGCCTGAAGACCAACCAAGGCGACATCGTGGTGCAGCTGGATGCGGCCAAGGCACCCAAGACCGTTGACAACTTCCTGCAGTACGTGAAGTCGGGCCAGTACAGCGGCACGATCTTCCACCGCGTGATCGACGGCTTCATGGTCCAGGGTGGCGGCATGACGCCCGACATGCGCGAAAAACCCACGCGCGCGCCCATCCCGCTGGAAAGCCGCAACGGCCTGACGAACGTGCGCGGCACCATCGCCATGGCGCGCACCAGCGTGCCTGACTCGGCCACGGCGCAGTTCTTCATCAACCTCAAGGACAACGCCTTCCTCGACGCCGCCCGCTCGCCGGACGGCAATGGCTACGCCGTGTTTGGCAAGGTCGTCGAGGGCATGGACGTCGTCGAGAAAATCCGCAAGGTCCAAACGGGCTCCAAAGGCATGCACCAAGATGTGCCTGTCGAGCCCGTGATCATCCAACAAGCCACCATCGAGAAGTGAACCATGAGCAAAACCGTTGAACTGCAAACCACCGCTGGCGTCATCCGCCTGGAACTTGACGACGCCAAGGCACCCATCACCGTCGCCAACTTCCTGGAATACGTCAACGCCGGCCACTACGACGGCACCGTCTTCCACCGCGTCATCAAGGGCTTCATGGTCCAGGGTGGCGGCTTCGAAGCCGGCATGAAGCAAAAGCCCACCAAGGGCGAAATCCAGAACGAAGCCAACAACGGCCTGAAGAACGACAAGTACACCGTCGCCATGGCCCGCACCAGCGCGCCTCACTCGGCGTCGGCCCAGTTCTTCATCAACGCCACCAACAACGACTTCCTGAACTTCAAGGCCGAGACCGCCCAAGGTTGGGGCTATGCCGTGTTCGGCAAGGTCGTCGCTGGCACCGAAGTGGTCGATGCGATCGAGAAGGCCAAAACTGGCCGCAAGGGCTTCCACGACGACGTGCCGCTGGAAGACGTGCTCATCACCAAGGCCACCGAGGTCTGATGACGGCAGACGTTCTGGGGAAACCTGCTTTCCCCGGCGCCCGCACCCTGACTGCACCGCCCTCGTGGCGGTGCATTGACTTCATCTCGGACATCCACCTGCATGAAGGCCTGCCGCACACCACGGCGGCGCTGCGGCGTTACCTGTCCTCGACCACCGCAGACGCCATCTTCGTGCTGGGCGACCTGTTCGAAGCCTGGGTGGGTGACGACATGCGCACCGAGCCCTTCGAGGCCGACTGTCTGCGCATGCTGCGCGAAGCCGCCCAAGCGCGCCCGCTGTTCATCATGGTGGGCAACCGCGACTTCCTGCTGGGCCAGGCCTTCATGGAAGATGGCGGCGCCACCGCCCTGCCCGACCCCACCGTGCTGGCCGCCTTCGGACAACGCGCCCTGCTGATCCACGGGGACGAACTCTGCCTGGCCGACACCGACTACCTGCGCTTCCGCGCCCAGGTCCGCCAGCCCGCGTGGCAACAAGCCTTCCTGGCACACCCATTGGCCACCCGCTTGGCACAGGCCCGCCAGATGCGCGCCGCCAGCCAGCAGCACCAGCAAGCCCAGGCCGTTGCCACGGGCTACGCCGATGTCGATGACATCTGCGCGCGCGACTGGATGCAGGCTGCACAAGCCGAGCTGCTGATCCACGGCCACACGCACCGGCCAGCAACCGAAGCCTTTGGCAGCGGCACACGGCATGTGCTGAGCGACTGGGACCTCGACCACGGCCAGCCCCGCGCCCAGGTGCTGCGCTGGCAAGCCAACGGTTTCAGCCGCATCGAGCTTCGTTGAAGCGCGCTGCCCAGAAAAAAGGCCCGCTGCGTGCGGGCCTTTTGCTTGACGAGGAAAACCCCGTGCCGATCACTCGGCCGTGGCCGCCTCCGGCTTGGTCTTGTCGCTCTTCTTGTTCGGCTGGATGTCCAGCTTCACCTCGGGCTCGCCCTTGTCGTTGTCCACCACGTCCACCGTCAGGCGACCGCCATCGACCAGGCTGCCGAACAGCAACTCGTCGGCCAGGGCCTTGCGGATGGTGTCCTGGATCAGGCGCTGCATCGGGCGCGCGCCCATGAGCGGATCGAAGCCACGCTTGCCCAGGTGACGGCGCAGGGCGTCCGTGAACGTGACCTCCACCTTCTTCTCGGCGAGCTGACCCTCCAACTGCAGCAGGAACTTGTCCACCACGCGCAGGATGACCTCTTCGTCCAGCGGCTTGAAGCCAACGATGGCGTCCAGTCGGTTGCGGAACTCCGGCGTGAACAGGCGCTTGATGTCGGCCATCTCGTCGCCCAGCTCGCGCGGGTTGGTGAAACCGATGGTCGCCTTCTGCAACGTCTCCGCACCCGCGTTCGTGGTCATGATGATGAGCACGTTGCGGAAATCGGCCTTGCGACCGTTGTTGTCCGTCAGCGTGCCGTGGTCCATGACCTGCAGCAGGATGTTGAAGACGTCCGGGTGGGCCTTCTCGATCTCGTCGAGCAGCAGCACGGCATGCGGCTTCTTCGACACGGCCTCGGTCAGCAGACCGCCCTGGTCGAAGCCCACATAGCCCGGAGGCGCGCCGATCAGGCGACTGACCGCGTGGCGCTCCATGTACTCCGACATGTCGAAGCGGATCAACTCGATGCCCAGGATGTAGGCCAACTGCTTGGCGACTTCGGTCTTGCCCACGCCGGTGGGGCCACTGAACAGGAAGGAACCGATCGGCTTGTCCGGCTTGCCCAGGCCCGAACGCGCCATCTTGATGGCCGAGGCCAGCGCGTCGATGGCGTTGTCTTGCCCGAACACCACGCTCTTGAGGTCGCGGTCGAGCGTCTTGAGCTTGCTGCGGTCGTCGTTGGACACGCTGGTCGAAGGCACCCGCGCGATCTTGGCCACGATCTCTTCGACCTCGGCCCGCGTGATGGTCTTCTTCTGCTTGCTCTTGGGCAGGATGCGTTGCGCAGCGCCAGCCTCGTCGATCACGTCGATGGCCTTGTCGGGCAGGTGGCGGTCGTTGATGAACTTCGCCGAGAGCTCGGCCGCGGCCTGCAAAGCGCCCAGCGCGTACTTCACGCTGTGGTGCTCTTCGAAGCGCGACTTCAGGCCCTTCAGGATCTCGATGGTCTGCTCGACCGAGGGCTCGGCCACTTCGACCTTCTGGAAGCGACGCGACAAGGCCGCATCCTTCTCGAAGATGCCGCGGTACTCGGTGAAGGTGGTCGCACCGATGCACTTGAGCTGGCCCGAGCTCAGCGCAGGCTTGAGCAGGTTGGACGCGTCCAGCGTGCCGCCCGACGCCGCACCGGCCCCGATCAGCGTGTGGATCTCGTCGATGAACAGCACGGCGCCCGGCTGCTCCTTGAGCTGCTTGATGACGGCCTTCAGGCGCTGCTCGAAATCACCGCGGTACTTGGTGCCGGCCAGCAATGCGCCCATGTCGAGGGCAAACACCTCGGCGTCGGCCAGCACGTCGGGCACATCCTTTTGCGTGATGCGCCAGGCCAGACCTTCGGCGATGGCGGTCTTGCCCACGCCGGCCTCACCCACCAGCAGCGGGTTGTTCTTGCGGCGGCGGCACAGCACCTGGATGACGCGCTCAACCTCGGTGTCCCGACCGATGAGCGGGTCGATCTTGCCCTCGCGCGCCATCTGGTTGAGGTTCTGGGTGTACTGCTCCAGAGGCGAAGCCTTGCCCTCGGCCTCTTCCTTCTCGGGCTCGATCTGCCCTTGCTCGGACGACTGCTTGCTCGCCTCGGGCGGGTCGGCCTTGCGGATGCCGTGCGCGATGAAATTCACCACGTCCAGGCGGGTCACGCCCTGCTGGTGCAAGTAGTACACCGCGTGCGAGTCTTTCTCGCCAAAGATGGCCACCAGCACGTTGGCACCGGTGACTTCCTTCTTGCCACTGCCAGACGACTGCACGTGCATGATCGCGCGCTGGATGACGCGCTGGAAGCCCAGCGTGGGCTGGGTGTCCACCTCGTCGGTGCCCCCCACGGTCGGCGTGTTGTCACGCACGAACTGGTCAAGGTTCTTGCGCAGCTCGTCCAGGTTCGCAGCACAGGCCTTCAGCACCTCGGAAGCAGAGGGGTTGTCGATCAGGGCCAGCAGCAGGTGTTCCACGGTGATGAACTCGTGGCGTTGCTGACGGGCCTCGACGAAGGCCATGTGCAGACTCACTTCCAATTCTTGCGCAATCATGCGGTCTCCAGAATGCACTGCAGGGGGTGCCCGGCTTGGCGGGCGGCGGCAAGAACGAGTTCGACCTTCGTGGCCGCGACGTCTTTGGTGTAGACCCCGCACACACCACGGCCTTCGTGGTGGATTTTCAGCATGATTTGCGTGGCCGAATCGATGTCGTGTCGGAAATGCTCCTGCAGGACAAACACGACAAACTCCATCGGCGTGAAATCGTCATTCAGCATGACGACTTGGTAAAGCCTTGGCGGCTCCAGGGCCAACTCTTCCTTCTCGGCCACAACGGATCCCTGCCCGTCTTCGGCAGGGCCGCCAGGCAAAGCCGACAGCTGGTGTTGCAAGGGTCTGATCATGGATCGATTCTAAGAGAGGCGCCTTGCTCATGTGTTGGCATCTTGGGGTCTCCCAGCATTCTTCAAGGTCAGGAAATTCACGGTGGCAGACGGACTATTCCGGGGACCGGCGCCAGGCCTTGCGCGCGCAAGCAGCGCACACACATGACTTTGCAAAAATCCTCCGACATCACCGCCGCGCCGGGTCAGGAAAAACCATGCATTCCAAAAGCCAGATTCATGCCAAAACCGCCATTTCCATCAAGCCAGATCAAGCTTGCGCGCGATTGCAAGCTGGCGCGATCGGAATATCGCGTAGGCACTCCTCAGAACGAAACATTTGTGCACAAATGCACGCGTGTCGGGCATCCAACGCGGCTTGACAGCCCACATTGCCGGACACAGAATGCGGACAAATTAACAGGAGGGACAGCATGGCCACCGGCACTGTCAAATGGTTCAACGATGCCAAAGGGTTTGGCTTCATCGAACCCGATCAAGGCGGGGGCGACGTCTTCGCCCATTTCTCGGCCATCCAGATGGATGGCTTTCGCACACTCAAGCAAGGCTCCAAGGTTCGCTATGAACTCGTCGCAGGCCCCAAAGGCATGCTGGCGCAGAACATCCAGCCCGTGGACGCCGACGCGCAAGGCGAGCACAGCACGCTCGGCAGCATGGGCGATGCCAGCGGCATGGGTGACCTGAGCGACCTGCACTACCGAGATGTCTCCGGCGCAGGCCAGCGATTGCCACACTGAAGCCTGGGCTGGGCCTCGCGCCCCACAAAAGCCCGCAAGCAAAAGCCCGCCAATGGCGGGCTTTTTTGTGACCGCATCGTGCGGCCTCAGAGTGGGTCAGCAGCAGGGCCGAACATGCCAGCCCCGTGCTCACCCCTGCATCACATCTGGTCGATCATCACCTGGCCGAAACCGGAGCACGACACCTGGGTGGCGCCGTCCATCAGGCGGGCGAAGTCATAGGTGACCTTCTTGCTCTGGATGGCTTTGTTCATCGCGGTGATGACCAGGTCAGCCGCTTCGGTCCAACCCATGTGGCGCAGCATCATTTCGGCCGACAGGATCTCGGAACCGGGGTTCACGTAGTCCTTGCCAGCGTACTTCGGTGCCGTGCCGTGGGTGGCTTCGAACATGGCCACGCTGTCGGACAGGTTGGCGCCGGGCGCGATGCCGATGCCACCGACCTGAGCGGCCAGCGCGTCAGAGATGTAGTCGCCGTTGAGGTTCAGCGTGGCGATCACGCTGTACTCGGCCGGGCGCAACAGGATCTGCTGCAGGAAGGCGTCGGCGATGGCGTCCTTGACGATGATGTCCTTGCCCGTCTTCGGGTTCTTGAACTTGCACCACGGGCCGCCGTCGATCAGCTCGGCACCGAACTCGCTTTGCGCCAGGCCATAGCCCCAGTCGCGGAAGCCGCCTTCGGTGTACTTCATGATGTTGCCCTTGTGCACGATGGTCACGCTGGGCTTGTCATTGTCGATGGCGTACTGCAGGGCCTTGCGCACCAGGCGCTCGGTGCCTTCCTTGGACACGGGCTTGATGCCGATGCCCGAGGTTTCGGGGAAGCGGATCTTCTTGACGCCGAACTCGTCCTGCAGGAACTTGATCAGCTTCTTGGCCTTGTCGCTCTGAGCTTCGAATTCGATGCCGGCGTAGATGTCTTCCGAGTTCTCGCGGAAGATGACCATGTCGATCTTCTGGGGCTCCTTCACGGGCGAAGGCACGCCCTTGAAGTAGGTCACAGGGCGCAGACAGACGTAGAGGTCGAGCTCCTGGCGCAGGGCCACGTTCAGCGAACGGATGCCACCGCCCACGGGCGTGGTCAGCGGGCCCTTGATCGAGACCACGTAGTCCTTGAGGACATGCAGCGTCTCTTCGGGCAGCCAGACATCGGGGCCATACACGCGGGTGGACTTCTCACCGGCGTAGATTTCCATCCAGTGGATCTGGCGCTGACCGCCATAAGACTTGGCAACCGCCGCATCGACCACCTTGATCATCACGGGCGTGATGTCGAAACCGGTGCCATCGCCCTCGATGTAGGGAATGATGGGGTTGTTGGGAACGTTGAGGGAGAAGTCCGGGTTGACCGTGATCTTCTGCCCACCTTCGGGCACCTTGATGTGCTGGTACATGTGTGTGGTCTCCGCGTTTGGCGTGTCCGAGAAAACATTGCCATGGATGTCGGCAAGGTGACTTCATTCTACGCGAGCCCCCGAATCAGGGGCACGGCAAGGGTCAGGGATTGCCGCAATGCGTGGTCATTTCGCCCCGATTCCGCCGTGCATGTGGCGCATTTCAGGCACACCAGGCCTGCCACTGCGCGACCAGTTGGTGCCACACCGACCACACGCCCATGACGGCCAGGCTCAGGCCCGAAGCGCGCACGGCCCAGCGGGGGTCCACCAGGGGCTCGCCAGGGCGCAGCGCTGCAGCCCCGGAGACTGACGGCTGCGGCTGCGAACGAGAGGACTCGCCAACAGGCCTCATCCAGATCACGGGCACCGTGGCAGGGCCTGTGGTCGTGCTGACGGCCGCTCTGGTGGCCACGCTGGTGGCGCAAACCGCCGGAGCGACCGCAGACGCGTCATCCGCATGCCGACGCCACACCGTCCATTGGCGCACGACCCAGGGTGCTGCCCACACGCCGATGGAACTGGGCACACCGAAGGCCAGCATGACCAGCGACCCGCCCCATGCGTCAGGCGCCAAGGCCGCGACCATCAGGGCCGCGTACAACAAACCGCACGGCAACAAGGCCCAGCTCAGGCCGCCCAGCAGCGGCCAAGCCGCCTGCCACAGACCGCGCCAGAACGGCGGCAGCGCAGCCGGCCATGCCGCCATGCGGGTGCGCCAGCCATCGTAAGCAGCGCGTCCAGCCCCGTCCAACCAAGCCGGCATGCGGCCGCGAATCAGCAGGTGCATGCCCAGGATCACGACAGCGACCTGCGCCATGACCCACAAAGGTTTGAGCATGGCCACCTCGCGCCCCCACCGGGACACCACGCCCGCGCTCACCGCCGCCACGCCGCCCAAAACGGCATAGCCCAGCAAGCGACCCAACCACGTGGTCACGGGCAAGCCGCGCGGAAAGGCCACTGCGCAGGCGGCACCGCACATCGCGGTGCAATGGGGGATGCCACCCAACCCCATCAGGAAGGCGGTGATCAAGAGACCGGTCAACATGAGCAGGAACGCCCTCGGGTCAGGAAGGCGGCAAGAACGACGACGAACGCTTCAGATGATGCGGGAAAAGCGCTCGGCCGTTTTGTCTGCCTGGAGATGTCGGTCAAACGGCATGGCAATGGCGCGCACGAAATGCCAGCCCAACGGCGTGACGCGGATGCCATCCGACTCCATCTGCACCAACCCCGACTCGACGAGCGGCTCCAGCAGGCGCATTTCCGACGCAAAGTATTGCCGGAAATCGACCAGGTAAGCCAACTCGATGGACTCGAAGTCCACGCGCCCCTGGCACATGATCGCCATGATGACGGCACGGCGCACCAAGTCGTCCCGCGTGAGGGTCAGGCCCCGAACGATGGGCAATTGCCCGCGGCGCAAGGCGTCGTAGTAGTCGTCCAGCGTCTTGGCGTTCTGGCTGTAGTGCGCACCCACACGGCCAATGGCCGACACCCCCAGGCCGATGATGTCGCAGTCGGGGTGGGTGCTGTAGCCCTGGAAATTGCGGTGCAAGCGCCCCTGCCGCTTGGCCACCGCGAGGCTGTCGTGGCGCAGGGCGAAGTGGTCCATGCCGATGTAGTCGTAGCCCGCCTCCGAAAAGGTGTCGATGGCCATGGCCAGCATGGCGACCTTGTCATCGGGCGCGGGCAAGGCGCTGCTGTCGATGCGCCGCTGCGGCTTGAAGCGCTGCGGCAGGTGCGCGTAGGCGTACAGGGCGATGCGGTCCGGCTTCAGCTCGGCCACCTGCGACAAGGTCGTCTGGAAACTCGTCAGGGTCTGCCTGGGCAGGCCGTAAATCAGGTCCATGTTGAGGGACTCGAACCCCTCCGCACGGGCGCTGTCCACCAGGGCAGCCACCTGCTCGCGCGGCTGCACACGGTGAACCGCCTGCTGCACTTGCGCATCGAAGTCCTGGACACCGAAACTCAAGCGGTTGAAGCCCATGGCCGCCAGCCGGTGCAAGCGCTCGGCACTGACCGTGCGCGGGTCGATTTCGATGGCGTACTCACCGCCCGGCACGAAACGGAATGCCGTTTGCAGGGTGCCCAGCAGCCCTTCCAATTGGTCGTCGGTCAGGAAAGTCGGCGTGCCGCCCCCGAAGTGCAGCTGCGACAGCGTCTGGCCCCGCCCCAGTTGCGCGCAGACCAAGTCGATCTCCATGCGCAACGCGTCGAGGTACTCGACCGCCCGTTCGTGGTGTTTCGTGATGACCTTGTTGCAGGCACAGTAGTAGCACACCGACTCGCAAAACGGGATGTGCACATAGACGGACAATGCGCTGGCACCGCCCGTGAGTGCGCCCACACCGTACCCACGCTGCTGCAGCGCCTGCTGGTACTGCTCGGCGCCAAACGCCTCGACGAACCTGTCGGCCGTCGGGTAGGAGGTGTAACGCGGCCCTCTGACGTCCAGCCGCGAAAGCAACTCGCGCGACACGATCGGGGCCGCGGGACGGGATGATGCTGGCGAGACGCCGAGGGCTGGTTCACTCATTGGGCAGACTGTGCCAAACTCATGTCCGCCAGTGTTGATCTGCCTCAAGGGCGCGCGCCTGAATCTGGCAACAATGAACCATCTTTTGAGGTTGCGCATGCTGAATCCCAACGCCCCTACGTCCGACGTCGCTCCGCAAGACGCTTTGCACCGCTCCACCACCGAGCGCCGCGAACCCATCCCCATGAAGATCGACGCCTTCAAGGTCGCCTGCTCCAGCTGCAACCTGCGCGAGTTGTGCCTGCCTGTGGGCCTGAGCCAGCCGCAACTGACGCACCTGGACTCGCTGGTGGGTGCGCGCAAGTCGGTCAAGCGCGGCGACGCCCTCTTCCACACGGGCGATTCGTTCAAGTCGGTGTATGCCGTGCGCACGGGCTTCTTCAAGACGCGCATCTCGTCCGAAGACGGCCGCGACCAGGTCACCGGCTTCCAGATGGCGGGCGAGTTGCTGGGCCTGGACGGCATCAGCACCGACCGCCACGCCTGTGACGCGATCGCCCTGGAAGACTCGCAGGTCTGCGTGATCCCCTACAGCCAGTTGGAAGACCTCTCGCGCGAGTTCTCCGACCTGCAGCACCAGTTCCACAAGATCATGAGCCGCGAGATCGTGCGCGACCATGGCGTGATGCTGCTGCTGGGCAGCATGCGCGCCGAAGAGCGCCTGGCCGCCTTCCTGCTGAACCTGACGCAACGCCTGCATGCACGTGGCTTCTCGGCCTCGGCCTTGGTGCTGCGCATGACCCGCGAAGAAATCGGCAGCTACCTCGGTTTGAAGCTGGAAACCGTCAGCCGCACCTTCTCCAAGTTCCAGGACGAAGGTCTGCTGGAAGTGAAGCAACGCGACATCCGCATCACGGACGAGCCCGGACTGAAAGCACTGGTCAACAGCGTGCGCTGCTGACCTCGGGTTCAGTGCTGGTGCGAGTGCTGGGGCGGGATGCCCCCGCCTTGGCGCGACTGGCGGCGGTGACGCCGTGCCACCAGGCCTTGGGCCAGGGCGTGGCGCGTGCCGTGGGCATCATCGCGCATCATCAGGTGGCTGAGCGCCCCTGAGAGCGACAACACCCCCCAGAACACCAGGAAAGCCACGCTGTAAACGGTGCGTGCGTCGGGCTCCCAGGCACCGATGTGGATCAGGCTGGGATCGAGGACAGAAAACACCACCATTTCCAGCACACCCGCCATGAAGAAGGCGGGCCAGAGGATTTGTGCGACGTGCAGCGTGCGACGTGACATGCGGTTCTCCTTGCATCCGAGGTGCACACCTCGGATGTTGTGCCTGAGTCACCGTATCTCAACGAGGACTTACCCCTGAATCAAGGGCTAGCCCCAGGCGATCAACTCACTTGTCGGCAGGCGCACGCGCGTCGGCATTGGCGGCATGGTTGCGCGCCTGGACCGCCGGCATGTCGATGACGCCCTTGACCTCGCCCTTCGAGGTGTCCAGCACCGGGTCCACGTGCTTGATGGCGATGCCCGCGGTGACGAGGGAGGCCACCACCACAATCGCGGGCCCACCGATGACCATCCAGACGATGGGCAGACGCCACCACGGTGTGTTTTCGGGCTGGGTCGAAACGTGGGTCATGACAATGTCCTTGCAAAAATTCTGACACGCAGGGCCAACAGGCCTCAGCGAGGCACCATGAAGGTGGTGGGCTCACGCACATCGACCTGGGCCTGGTCACCGCGGCGCAGCTGTTCGACGAACAGCGTGATGCCATGCGCCCCGGAGCCCATGCGCGCGGCCACCTCCGGCGGCACGCGCACCGCCACGGGCACCCATCGCGCTTCGGCCGGGCCGAGTTCGATGTCGCGCCCCGCATCCACCACAGCCTGGTTGAGTTGCTCCACACCCAGGCGGTAGCGCTGCGTGGCTTCGCTGGCGTTCATGATCTGGATGCGGTAGACGTTCTCGACAAAGCCATCGTCAACGACACGGGCAAGCGCGCCGCGGTCTCGCAGGATGTCCACGCGGAACGGCGGGCGGCTGTAGAGGCTGACCAGGAAAGCCACGACGATGGCCACCAGGATGCCGGTGTACAGCAGCACACGCGGCCGCGTCACGCGGGCCCACATCTCACGGCGCCCCCAGCCATTTTCCATGCTGTTTTGTGTCGCGTAGCGGATCAGGCCACGCGGCGAGCCCACCTTGTCCATGACGGAGTCGCAGACGTCGATGCACGCAGCACAGCCGATGCACTCGTACTGCAGCCCTTTGCGGATGTCGATGCCAGTCGGGCAGACCTGCACGCACAGCGTGCAGTCAATGCAATCGCCCTGCCCCAGGCCTTGCGCATCGGTGCCGCGCTTGCGGGAACCACGGGGCTCACCGCGCTTGGCGTCGTAGCTGATGATGAGCGTGTCGCGGTCGAACATGGCGCTCTGGAAGCGTGCATACGGGCACATGTACTTGCAGACCTGTTCGCGCATGTAGCCTGCGTTGCCGTAGGTGGCGAAGCCGTAGAAGAACACCCAGAAGATTTCCCAGGGGCCCATGCTCAGGGTGAGCACCTCGTCGGCCAGCACGCGGATGGGCGTGAAGTAGCCCACGAAGGTGTAGCCCGTCCACAGCGCCACAGAAATCCAGGCCACTTGCTTGGCGGTTTTGCGCGCGAGCTTTTCCAGGCTCCAGGGCGATTTGTCCAGCTTCATGCGGCGCGTGCGATCGCCTTCGATCTTGCGCTCGATCCACATGAACATCTCGGTATAAACCGACTGCGGACAGGCAAAACCGCACCACAAGCGCCCCGCCACCGCGGTGAACAAGAAAAGCCCGTAGGCCGAGATCACCAACAGCGCGGTGAGGTAAATGAAGTCCTGCGGGTACAAGACCAGGTTGAAGAGGTAAAAGCGCCGCGTGGTGAGGTCAAAGAGGATGGCCTGGCGGTCATGCCACTGCAACCACGGGGACAGGTAGAACACGATCTGCGTGAGCCACACGAACACCCAGCGCCATTTGGTGAACCAACCCTTGACCTCGCGGGCGTAGATCTTCTCGCCCTTTTGGTACAGCGACACCACCTCTTCCCGCACGCCGACGGCCTGGATGGGAATGACCCGCTGGGGGGCGTTGCTGGGTGGAGTGGGGGCGCTCATGGTGTTTTGGATGGACTTGCGGCAGGCAGGCCGGATACCCCCTAAGGTATCACACCCTCACCTGCCGCAATTTGAGTATCGACTCAATTTTGATCGGCATCAACCTGCTTGGGCGGGCTGATGCCGGTGGCGCGGTCAGTTGCCTGACTTCATTGCGCTTGCGCCGTCTTGGTGGCGTGCGACAGGCTCCACACATAGGAGGCCACCAGGCGGATCTGGTCGTCCGACAGGCGCGCGTTCTGGGCGGGCATCACGTTGACCTTGCCTTTGTTGACCATGCTGATGATGGCCTCTTCGCCCCAGCCATGCAGCCAGACCTTGTCGGTCAGGTTGGGTGCACCGATGGCTTGGTTGCCCTTGCCGTCGGCGCCGTGGCAGGCCGCGCACACCTGCTTGAACTTGGCCTTGCCCAGTTCAGCCAGGATGGAGTTGTGGCCCGAACCCGAAAGGCTCAGCACATAGTTGGCCACCTGACGCACCTCTTCCGGCGTGCCGACTGCGGCAGCCATGGGAGGCATCTGACCTCGACGACCACCGGTGATGGTTTCGACGATTTTGTCGGGCGCACCGCCGTGAATCCAATCGTTGTCGGTCAGGTTGGGGAAGCCCTTGGCGCCCTTGGCGTCGGAGCCGTGGCAAGCCGCGCAGTTGTTCAGGAACAGGCGCTGGCCGATGTCATGGGCCTGCGGATCGCGGGAGAGGTCTTCCACCGACGCGTTCTTGAACTTGGCGAAGATCTTGTCTTGCTCCAGCTTGGCCTTGGCCATTTCGGCCTCCAGCTGACCTTTGGAGGACCAGCCCAGCTTGCCGGGGTTGTTGCCAAAGCCCGGGTACAGGCTGAGGTAGCCCACAGCAAACACCAGGGTGATGATGAACAGGAACAGCCACCAGCGCGGCAGCGGGTTGTTCAACTCGCGCAGGTCCGCGTCCCAGACGTGCCCCGTGGTCTTGTCCACATTGCCCTGTGCGTCATAGACGACCTTGTGCTTGGCCGCGCCAATCAGCACGAGTGCGCAGTACACCAGACCAAACACCACGATCGCGATGACGTACCACGACCAGCCACTGTTAATGAAGTCGCTCATGTCTGAGCCTCCAGTCAATCTTCTGAAAGAGGCAGACGACCTGCCTCTTCAAACTGAGCCTTGTTGCCGCGCTTGAACGCCCAGGCAACGATGCCCACGAAAACGCACAGACACACCAATGTGAAGATGCTTCTCACCAAGATCATGTCCATGTGCGCCACTCCTTATTTCACGGCGGTGCCAAGCACCTGCAGGTAAGCGATCACGGCGTCCATCTCGGTCTTGTCCTTGACCTCGTCGGCAGCAGCCTTGATCTCGGCGTCCGTGTAGGGCACGCCGACCTTGCGCAGGGCATCCATGCGCGCACCGATGGTCGCGCTGTCTGCCTTGTTGGCCAGCAGCCAGGGGTAGGCTGGCATGTTGGACTCGGGCACCACGTCACGCGGGTTGTTCAGGTGAGCCGTGTGCCATTCGTCGGAGTACTTGCCTCCGACGCGCTGCAGGTCAGGACCGGTGCGCTTGGAGCCCCACTGGAAGGGGTGGTCGTAGACGAACTCACCTGCCATCGAGTAGTGACCGTAACGCAAGGTCTCGGCGCGGAAGGGGCGGATCATCTGCGAGTGGCAGCCGTAGCAGCCTTCACGGACGTAGATGTCGCGGCCCACGACTTGCAGCGCGGTGTAGGGCTTGAGGCCCGGCACCGGCTCGGTCGTGCTGTGCTGGAAGAACAGCGGCACGATTTCGACCAAGGCCCCGAAGGAGATGACGATCAGCGTCAGCACGATCATCAGGAAGTTGCTGGTCTCGATCTTCTCGTGCGAGAAGAGCGCAGGCTTGTGATTGTTGTCAGCCATGTTGTTCTCCTTCTAGGCTCAGGCGTGAGCCGGCTGCGCCGAACCCTGCGGGATGGGCGCATCGACAGCGCGGCCCGCGGTCACGGTCATGATGGTGTTCCACAGCATCAGGATCATGCCGCCCAGGTAGAGCAGGCCACCAGCGACGCGGATGACGTAGAAGTCATGCGAGGACTTGACGCTCTCGACGAAGCTGTAGACCAGGGTGCCGTCGGGGTTGACCGCGCGCCACATCAGGCCCTGCATCACACCGGCGATCCACATGGAAGCGATGTACAGCACGATGCCGATGGTCGCTGCCCAGAAGTGCACGGAGATGGCTTGCACCGAGTACATCGTGGTGCGGCCGAACATGCGCGGGATCAGGTAGTACAGCGAGCCCATGGAGATCAAGCCCACCCAACCGAGGGCGCCGGAGTGCACGTGGCCGACCGTCCAGTCGGTGTAGTGCGACAGCGAGTTCACGGTCTTGATGGACATCATCGGACCTTCGAAGGTGGACATGCCGTAGAAGGACAGGGCCACGATCAGGAACTTCAGGATGGCGTCGTCGCGCAGCTTGTACCAGGCACCCGACAGGGTCATGATGCCGTTGATCATGCCGCCCCACGAAGGCGCCAACAGGATCAGCGAGAACACCATGCCCACCGATTGCGTCCAGTCAGGCAGCGCGGTGTAGTGCAGGTGGTGAGGGCCGGCCCACATGTAGGTGAAGATCAGGGCCCAGAAGTGCACGATCGACAGGCGATACGAGTACACGGGCATGCCAGCCTGCTTGGGGATGTAGTAGTACATCATGCCCAGGAAGCCTGCGGTCAGAAAGAAGCCCACCGCATTGTGGCCGTACCACCATTGCACCATGGCGTCTTGGACACCAGCGTAGACCGAGTAGGACTTGGGTGCCAGGATGCCGTTGGCCAGCACAGGCATTTCGGCGCTGTTGACCACGTGCAGCAGGGCGACGGCGATGATGAAGGCGCCGTAGAACCAGTTGGCCACGTAGATGTGACGCACCTTGCGGATGCCGATGGTGCCGAAGAACACCAGGGCGTAGGACACCCACACGACGGTGATCAGCAGGTCGATCGGCCATTCAAGTTCAGCGTACTCTTTGCCGGTGGTGTAACCCAGGGGCAGAGAGATGGCGGCCAGCAAGATGACCAGTTGCCAGCCCCAGAACGTGAAGGACGCCAGGGGGCCTGCGAACAGGCGGGTTTGGCAAGTGCGTTGCACCACGTGGTAAGACGTGGCAAACAGGGCACAACCGCCAAAGGCGAAAATCACTGCGTTGGTGTGCAGTGGGCGCAGGCGACCATAGGTCAGCCAGGGAATGCCGAAATTCAGTTCGGGCCACGCGAGCTGGGACGCGATCAGGACGCCGACGGCCATGCCGACGACACCCCAAACGACCGCCGCGACGGCGAACTGCCTGACAACGGTGTCGTTGTAGGTGGCAGAGTGGGAGTTTGCCATCTGTTGTTCTCCAAAGTTACAAAGCGAATTGTGAGGGCAAACCAGGAGTCACTTTTGATGCCGCTCAACGTTATCCTGAGAATTCTGATCTCCGGCTTGCAGGATGCGCAGGGCCTCCTGGTCGATGTCCTCAAACTGTCCGCTGTGGATCGCCCAGCCCAGCACGGCCAGGATGGCCAGCACCAGCAACACGGACACGGGGATCAGGACGTAGAGGATTTCCATGGTGTGGCGCCCAGCCGCAGGGAATTGAGCACGACAAGCAGCGAACTGGCCGCCATGCCAAGCCCAGCAGCCCACGGCGGCAGCAGGCCCATCAGTGCAAGTGGAATGCAGCTGAAATTGTAGACCGCGGCCCACGCCAGGTTCTGCCGAACGATGCGCATGGCACGGCGGCTTTGCAACACAGCCTCGGGCAAACCGGTCAGGCGACCGTTCAGAACGATCAAGTCGGCCTGGGATTGCGCCAGCGCGGCGCCCTGGTCCAGCGCCACGGACACGTCCGCCTGCGCCAACACCGGCGCGTCGTTGATGCCATCCCCCACCACGGCCACGCGCGCGCCTTGCTGCTGCGCTGCGGCAATCACGGCAAGCTTGTCTTCGGGGCTGGACTGGGCACCGGCCACGTCGGTGCCCAGGTGGCGGGCGGCTTCGTGCACGCGGTCGGCGTGGTCGCCAGACAACAAGGACGCCGTGCAACCCAGCTCGCGCAGTTGCCGCACGGCGGGCATGGCCTCGGCCCGGAAGACTTCGTCCATGCGCAGCCCCAGGGCCGTGGCGGGCAGGCAGTGGCCGTCGCGCCAGGCCGCCAGCCAGACGCGCGGGGCGTCGGCGGCGTCCAGGCCACCCTCACCTGGGCCCAGCACCCAGTCGCTGCGGCCCAAGCGCCAGGTCAGGCCTTCGGCGTCCTGCGCTTCGACGCCTTTGCCGGCCAGCTCCTTCACATCCAACCAATGACCGGGTGACACGGCCTGACCTGCGTCGCGCGCGGCCTGCACCACCGAGCGTGACAAGGGGTGCTGCGAGTGCGAGGCCAACGACACCGCCTGCTGCCACGGCGCGGCCACCGCCTCGGGCAGAGTCTCTTGCAGCCGGTGAGACACCCCACCGGCCACCAGGGCCACCACAGAGAGTTCGCCCTCGGTGAGGGTGCCGGTCTTGTCGAAATACACCTGCCGCACGGTGGCCAGCGCTTCCAGCGCATCCAGGCGGCGCACCAGCACGCCGCGCTTGGCCATGGCGCCTGCGGCCGACAGCAGGGCCGAGGGCGCCGCCAGCGAGAGCGCGCACGGGCACGTCACCACCAACACCGACACGGCCACCCAAACGGCACGCGCGGGGTCGACCCACTGCCAGGCGACGAAACCACCCGCGGCCAGCAGCAGCACGCCCCACAGGAAGGGGCCGGCGATGCGGTCGGCCGAGCGCAGCCAGCCTGGCTTTTCGGTCATGGCCTGGTGCACCAGGGAAACGATTTGCTGGTAGCGGGTGTCGGGGCCCAGGCGCTCCACGGACATCCACACCGGGGCGCCCAGGTTCAGGCTGCCGGCCACCACGGTCTGACCCGGCGCACGCGACACAGCGCGGGACTCGCCCGTCAGCAGGGCCTCGTCCACCTCGGTCTGTCCCAGCAGGATCAGGCCATCGGCCGGGAAGGCCTGGCCCACGGCCACACGGACGCGATCGCCATGACGCAAGGAAGACAGCGGCACCGAGGCCACGGCCACCGTGCCGAGTTCGGTGTCGGGCACCTCGTCCACCGCGCGCTCGACCGCCTCGGGCAAACGCACGCACAGCGCTTCCAGCGACTGCGTGACGCGTTCCCGCGCTCGGCTTTCCAGCCAGCGGCCGGCCAGCAGGAAGGTGACGAACATGGTCAGGGAGTCGTAATAGGCCTCGTGGCCGAACACGTCTTGCGCGCCAAAGCTCACGCCCGTGCTGACGATGAAGGTGGCGGCGATGCCGATGGCCACTGGCGTGTCCATGGCGATGCGGCCCTGGCGCGCGGCACGCCAGGCACCTGTGAAGAAGGGCCCGCAGGAAAACAGCAACACCGGCAGGCTGAGCACCCAGTTGGCCCAGTTCATCAAATTCCAGATGTCTTCGGGGATCTCGTGGGGGCCCGCCACGTACTGTGGCACCGCGATCATCATCACCTGCATCATGCAGAACGCCGCGACGGACAGGCGCCACACCAGCACGCGGCGCTCGCGCAGGCGCTCGTGGCCGGCACGCGCGGCCGCATCGGGCCAAGCCCGGTAGCCCACGCGCTGCACCGCCGACACCATGGCCGAGAGGCTGACCTGCGCCGGGTCCACCAGGATGCTGGCGCGCTGCGATGCCGCCTGCACCTGCACCTCGCGCACGCCAGGCACCTTGAGCAAAGCGTCTTCGATGGTGATGGCGCAGGCCGCGCAGTACATGCCGGACAAGCCCAGCCCGATGCGACGCAGGCTGCTGCCCAAGGGGATGTCCACCACGCATTGGGCCAGCAGGTCGGGGTCGTCCAGGCCAGCCGCCTGGGCGGGCGACAACTCGGGCAAGGGCGGCAGCGGCGCCTGGAGGGGGGCGGAGGCCGGCGCAGCCGGCTCGGCCAATGGAGAAGCGGAGGTCATGGCGCTCGCTGATAAAGTCAGTGCCACAGGATCACTCGGACCGAGACACACGCATGGCAAAGAACGGAATTGTGAGTCAAACCCGCCGGGGCATGGCGCTGGCATGGGCCGCCGCCTTCGTCCTGTCGTCGGTGTGCGCTGTGGCCAAGGCCCAGGACACGCCCCAGCGCCTGCAGAACCACACCACGCTCGGCGCAGGCATGTACAACATGCAGGTGGAGGTGGCGCTGACGCCCCAGGAGCACGCCATTGGCCTGATGCACCGCACCAGCATGGGCGCCAACGAGGGCATGCTCTTCGTGTTTGACCGCCCGGGTGTGCAGTGCTTCTGGATGAAAAACACCCTCATCCCGCTGGCCGTGGCCTTCGTGGCCGACGACGGCACGGTCGTCAACCTGGACGAGATGAAGCCGCAGACGCTGGACTCCCACTGCTCGACGCAACCCGTGCGCTACGTGCTGGAAATGAACACCGGCTGGTTCAAGAAAAAAGGCGTCAAGCCCGGCCAGAAGCTCAGCGGCGCCCCCTTCGGCGCACCACGCTGAGCCCACCGCGCCCCGGAAGCCTCACCGCGCTCACCGCGTGCGGGCCGCGAGGCGCTCGCGCAGCTGCGGCATCACCGTCAGCATCGCTTCACGCCCCGCCAGAATGGAAAGGCGGCGTGCGCTGAAGTCGGCGCTGCCCACCCCCTGCAACTTGGGCCGCACCACCACATCGGCATCGGCGAGTTCGTGCTGGCTGATGGCATGGCCCATGATGTTGAAGGTCTGCAGCAGGATGTCCACCGCGCCCTTGGTCGGCTGCCCCTCGGGGATGGCCGAGATGTCCACCGCGATGATGAGCTCGGCACCCATCTGCCGGGCAAAGCGCACGGGCACGGGCGACACCGCTCCGCCGTCGATGTACTCGCGCCCTTCCATCTTGACCGGCTCGAACACGGCCGGCACCGCACTGGACGCCCGCACCGCCGTGCCCGGATCGCCCCGGCGGAACAGGATGGCCTGACCGCTCTTGAGGTCGGCCGCGACGATGCCCAGCGGCAGGCGCATGGCCTCGATGGGCTTGCCCGCCGTCTGGGTGCGGATGAACTTGGCCAAGGCCTCGCCCTTGAGGAAAGAACGACCAGGGAAGACCCAGTCGGTGATGCTGGATTCGTCCAGCGTCATGGCCATGCTGCCCAACTCGGTCGGTGTCTTGCCCGCTGCGTACAGCGCCGCGACGACGCTGCCCGCCGACGTGCCCACCACCAAGTCGGGCTTGATGCCGTTTTCTTCCAGCACCTGCAGCACGCCGATGTGGGCAAAGCCACGCGCCGCACCGCCGCCCAAGGCCAGGCCGATGCGGGGAGGCTTGGGCGCAGGCTTGGGGGCCGCGACCTGGGGGGCGGGCTCTGCCACCACAGGCGCAGGCGCGCGCTCGCCAAGCAGGCTGCTGCACGCGCTCAGGCAGGAGAGCAGCACCCCGCCCAGGAGCAGCCGCCACGAGCAGCCCCGCCTTCCATATGCAAAACAGCTATAAACAACTTCCATAAAAGTTCTTCTCATATATATAAACGGTGGATAGCATCCACGCTTCCCCGATTGTCACGTCGCCTGCCCACGTTTTTCCGGCCTCCATGAAGATCCGCAACCTCGACCTCTCCGACAACGCGATCAACGCAGAACACACGGCCCTGGGCCTGCCGCCCGTCGAAGACGACGTCAGCCACCCGTCCGACCACCCCGTGCTGCGCATCGCCGTGTGGGCGGTGGGCTTCATGCTGATCGCCGTGGTGACCTACCTGGCGTCCAAGTTGTTCAACGGCCACCACGAACAAACGGGCATGCAGCTCATCGTTGCCACCGTGACGGGCGACGCCTTCTGGAAGGCCCTGCTGGTCGGCCTGCTGGCACAGACGGTCGATGGCGCGTTGGGCATGGCCTACGGCATCACTTCGACGTCTTTCCTGCTCGCAACCGGCTCGTCGCCGGCCGTTGCATCGGCCAGCGTGCACATCGCCGAGGTTTTCACGACGGGGGTTTCCGGCATTTCCCACGTCAAATTGGGCAACGTCAACAAATCCCTTTTCCTGCGCCTTTTGATTCCCGGCATCCTGGGTGCCAGCGCCGGCGCCTGGGTGGTTTCCAGCGTGGATTCCAGCGTCATCAAACCGGTGGTTTCAGCCTATCTTTTCCTGATGGGTTTGTATATCGTCAGCAAGGTTTTCAAGAAAATCACGCCACGCAAGGAAACCCCCAAGCACGTGGCCAAGCTGGGCCTGTTTGGCGGCTTCGTGGATGCCGTGGGCGGCGGCGGCTGGGGCCCGGTCGTGACCACCACGCTGGTGGGCACCGGGCAGGACCCTCGCACCACGATCGGCTCCGTCAACCTGGCAGAGTTTTTCCTGACCTTCACCAGCGCGGCCGTGTTCGCCGGCCTGGTGGAAGAAGGCCCCTGGCCCACCGTGGCGGGCCTGGTCGTGGGCGGCTTGTTCGCCGCGCCGTTTGCGGCCCTGCTGACCCGGCGCCTCAACACCAAGACCCTGTTGGTGTTGGTGGGCGGCGTCATCTCCTGCATCAGCCTTTACAATCTGCACCGGGCTCTCGGCTGACCTGAACATCCCTGCGCGCCAGCCATCACCGCGCAAACCCATATTCATTCTCTTTCGCTGCGCACCATGTATCAATATTCTGAATTCGACAAACAGTTTGTCCGCCAGCGCGCTGCTCAATTCCGCGACCAGCTGGAGCGCAACCTGGCAGGCAAGCTCGCCGACGACGATTTCCGCCCCCTGCGCTTGCAGAATGGCTGGTATGTGCAACGCCACGCCCCGATGCTGCGCGTGGCCGTGCCTTACGGCGAGATGTCGTCCAAGCAAGTCCGTCAGCTGGCGCGCATCGCCCGCGAATTCGACCGCGGCTACGCCCACTTCACCACGCGCCAGAACGTCCAGTACAACTGGATCCCGCTGACCCAGGCCGCCGACGTGATGGACCTGCTGGCCGAAGTGAACATGCACGGCATCCAGACCTCGGGCAACTGCATCCGCAACATCACGGCCGATGCCATGGTGGGCGTGGCCGAAGACGAGGTCATCGACGCGCGCCCCTACTGCGAGGTGCTGCGCCAGTGGTCCACCCTGCACCCTGAGTTCGCCTTCCTGCCACGCAAGTTCAAGATCGCCGTCAGTGGCGCCAAGGAAGACCGCGCGGCCACGGCCTGGCACGACATCGGCCTGCACCTGTTGAAGAACGACGCCGGCGAGGTGGGCTTCCGCGTGCTGGTCGGCGGCGGCATGGGCCGCACCCCGATCACGGCCACCGAGATCAACGCCTTCGTGCCCTGGCAGCAGATCCTAGTCTACATCGAGGCCATCGTGCGCGTCTACAACCGCTACGGCCGCCGCGACAACATGTACAAGGCGCGCATCAAGATCCTGGTGAAGGCCGAAGGCCAGAAGTTCTTCGACCAGGTCAATGCCGAGTTCAAGAACATCATCGAGCGCGATGCCGATGGCGCGGCCCACCTGATCCCGCAGGCCGAGTTCGACCGCGTCAACGCGAGCTTCGCCTTCCCGGCCGCTGTCCAGGCGCACACCGCCAGCGGCAATGGCCTGCCCGCCGACGCATCAGACGCCGACCAGGCCCAGTTCGCCAAGTGGCTGCAGCGCAACGTGGCCGGCCACAAGGTGGCGGGCTACAAGAACGTGCAGCTGTCGGTCAAGCGCGTGGGCCAGGCTCCGGGCGATGCCACCGACGCACAGATGGACGCCATCGCCGACATCGCCGACCAGTTCAGCTGCGGCGAACTGCGCGTCACGCACGACCAGAACGTGCTGCTGCCCTTCGTGCGCGAGGAAGACCTGTTCGCCGTGTGGCAAGCCGCCAAAGCCGCCAGCTTCGCCTCGCCCAACATCGGCTTGCTGAGCGACATGATCGCCTGCCCGGGTGGCGACTTCTGCGCCCTGGCCAATGCGCGTTCCATCCCCATCGCCAACGACCTGATCGCCCGCTACCAGGACCTCGACGAGCTCTACGACATCGGCGACATCGACCTGCACATCTCCGGCTGCATCAACTCCTGCGGCCACCACCACAGCGGCCACATCGGCATCCTGGGCGTGGACAAGGACGGCAGCGAGTGGTACCAGGTGACCCTGGGCGGCTCGGACGGCTCCAACCACGCGCCCGTCTCGGTGGCTGGCAAGGTGATCGGCCCTTCGTTTGCGGCCGATGAGGTCACCGACGTGATCGAAGCCGTGATCGACACCTACCGCGCGCAGCGCGCCGCGAACGAGAAGTTCATCGACACCGTGCAGCGCGTGGGCCTCGACCCGTTCAAGACGGCCGCGAATGCCGTTCGCCGCACGACGGCCAAAGCCGCCTGATCGCCCGCGCCCCCGAGAGGACTGACCCCATGAAATTCATCGACACCCCTCACGACCAGTGGCACACCGTTGGCGGTGAAGACGGCCCGATGTCGCACCCGCCCATCAAATCCCACAGCCTGCTGACGCTGGGCCAATGGCATGCCGTGCGCGAGCAGTGGCCCGCCAAGGGCAGCGAAGGCCACAAGCCCGTGGGCGTGATCCTGCCGAACGACAGCGACATCGAGGTGCTGGAGCAAGACCTCGCCAAGCTGGACCTCGTCGTGCTGCAGTTCCCCAAGTGGACCGACGGCCGCGCCTACAGCCAGGCCCGCATCCTGCGCGCCCGCTACCGCTTCGGCGGCGAAGTGCGCGCCACCGGCGATGTGCTCGTGGACATGATGCCCCTGCTGGCCCGCACCGGCTTCGACGCCGTGGCCCTGCGCGGCGACCAGGACCGCGCCACGGCAGAACGCACGCTGGGTTTCTTCGCAGCGCGTGGCCACTACCAGGGCGATGTGCAGGAGCACCAGCCCGTGTTCGGCCGCGCAGCCTGATCTTCGCAAGAAGGAGCACGCCATGAGTGAAGTTTCATCCCTGTTCGGCGGCCCTGCCCCCGCCGGGTCGGCCATCACGCTGTACGCCCACGCCAGCCCCGATTACGCCGCCAAGGTGCACGCGACCATCGAGCTGCTCAAGGCCGCCGCCTTCGAGCACGCCGACAAGGTCGTGCAAGCCACCAGCCTGGGCGTGGAAGACATGGTCGTGACCGACCTGATCGCGCGCCACCGCCTGCCGATTGCCATCGGCACGCTGGAAACCGGCATGCTGAACCCCGAGACGGCCTCGCTGATCGGCACCATCGAGACGCACTATGCTGACGCCGGCGTCCACGTCGAGGTGTACAAGCCGGTGGCCGATGCCGTGATCGAGTTCGTGCAGAAGAACGGCGAGAAGGCCATGTACGAGAGCATCGACCTGCGCAAGGCCTGCTGCGGCATCCGCAAGCTCGAACCCTTGAGCCGCATGCTGGCCGAACGCAGCGCCTGGATCACCGGACTGCGCCGCGAGCAATCGAACAACCGTGGCGACATGGCCGCGCGCGAATCGGACGACAAGGGCCGCGCCAAGTTCAACCCCATGATCGACTGGACCTGGGGCGATGTGTGGCACTACGTGTCGGTGAACCACGTGCCTTACAACCCGCTGCACGACCAGTTCATGCCCAGCATCGGTTGCGCGCCCTGCACCCGCGCCATCGCGGTGGGCGAGGACTTCCGCGCCGGCCGCTGGTGGTGGGAAGACGAAAAGGCCAAGGAATGCGGCCTGCACGTCCACAAGTGAATTCAAGAGCGAGAAAACAATGAGTGATGTGAACCAACTGCTGGCGGATGTGGACCACCGCCACCTGGATGCGCTGGAAGAAGAAGCCATCTTCATCCTGCGCGAAGTCGCGGCCAGCTTCGAGCGACCGGGCCTGCTGTTCTCCAGCGGCAAGGACTCCTGCGTGGTGCTGCAACTGGCCGAAAAGGCCTTCAAGATGAAGAACCCGGCCACCGGCAAGCTGGAAGGCAAGCTGCCCTTCCCGCTGGTGCACGTGGACACGGGCCACAACTTCCCTGAAGTGATCGAATTTCGCGAAAAGCGCGTGGCCGAAATCGGTGAGCGCCTGATCGTGGCGCACATGGACGAGTCCATCAAGAAGGGCACCGTGCGCCTGGCCCACCCGCTGGAGTCGCGCAACGGCCACCAGACCGTGACCCTGCTCGAAGCCATCGAAGACAACCGCTTCGACTGCCTGATCGGTGGCGCCCGCCGCGACGAAGAGAAGGCCCGCGCCAAGGAGCGCATCTTCTCGCACCGCGACAGCTTCGGCCAGTGGCAGCCAAAGGAACAGCGCCCTGAGCTGTGGAACCTGTTCAACACCCGCATCAAGCCGGGCGAGCACTTCCGCGCCTTCCCCATCAGCAACTGGACCGAACTCGACGTGTGGCTCTACATCGCCCGCGAGAACATCCCGCTGCCCAACATCTATTTCAAGCACGCCCGCCAGGTGATCCGCCGCAAGGGCCTGTTGGTGCCGCTGACCGAGGTCACCCCGGCACTCGACGGTGAAACCGTGGAGACCGTGGACGTGCGCTTCCGCACCGTGGGCGACATGACCTGCACCTGCCCGGTCGAATCCGACGCGGCCAGCCCGGCCGACATCGTCGCCGAGACCCTGCACGTGACCGTGAGCGAGCGTGGCGCCACCCGCATGGACGACCGCACGTCCGAGGCCTCGATGGAGCGCCGCAAGAAGGAAGGTTATTTCTGATGAGCAACCAAGAACAAGTCCAAGTGTCCCACTGCGAAGCTGGCGAAGAAATCGCGCACAAGGCCCTGCGCTTCCTGACTGCAGGCAGCGTCGACGACGGCAAGAGCACCCTGATCGGCCGCCTGCTGTTCGACAGCCGCGCCATCCTGGCCGACCAGCTGGACGCGCTGGAAAAGCGTGCCGCCGGCGCGCCCATCGACCTGTCGCTGCTGACCGACGGCCTGGAAGCCGAGCGCGAGCAAGGCATCACCATCGACGTGGCCTACCGCTACTTCGCCACCAAGACGCGCAAGTTCATCATCGCCGACGCCCCCGGCCATGAGCAGTACACGCGCAACATGGTGACGGCCGCCGCCGGCTCTGACGCCGCCGTGGTGCTGGTGGACATCACCAAGATCGACTGGAAGGTGTCGCCCACGTCGCCCGGCCAGGGTGACGTTCAACATGTCCCGCTGTTGGCGCAGACCAAGCGCCACAGCCTGCTGGCCCACCTGCTGCGCGTGCCCAACATCGTGTTCGCCATCAACAAGCTGGACGCCATCGAGCA
This sequence comes from Aquabacterium sp., assembly GCA_023266355.1. Classification (GTDB taxonomy): domain Bacteria; phylum Pseudomonadota; class Gammaproteobacteria; order Burkholderiales; family Burkholderiaceae_C; genus Aquabacterium. Next base: position 200,021 of record JAHFQM010000006.1, on the reverse strand, counting down.
GGACACCGACGTGGCCTTTGCCAACGTCAAGGCCTCGCTGGAAGGCTTCGCGGCGCAAGCAGGCATCGACGTCAAGGGCGTGATCCCCGTGTCGGCCCTGCGCGGCGACAACGTCACCACGCCCTCGGCCAACTGGCCTTGGTACCAGGGCCCCACCCTGCTGCAGGTGCTGGAAGCCTTGCCGGCCTCCGACGAACGCCACGATGGCGCCCTGCTGCACCCCGTGCAGTACGTGACGCGTGACAGCGTCGGTGAAGGTGAGGCCACCGCCTCCGGCACCGGCCACCAGTACCGCTCGTTCTGGGGTCGCATCGCCCACGGCGCGGTCAAGGCCGGCGATGAAGTGCAGATCTTCCCGAGCGGCCAGACCGCGCTGGTGGCCGAAGTGCGCCACTCGGCCCTGGTCGTGGACCAGTGTGAAGCAGGCCAGTCGGCCGGCATCGTGCTGGACCGCCAGGTGGACATTTCGCGCGGCGACTGGATCCACACACCCGGCTCGATCAAGCCGACCGACAGCTTCAGCGGCACCCTGGCTTGGCTGGACACCGAACCCGCCGTGGTCGGCCGCAAGTACTGGGTGCGCCATGGCAACCGCTGGGTGCAGGCCCGCATCAGCAGCATCGACAGCCGCCTGGACATCCACTCGCTGGAAGACCGCGAAGCCGGTGAGCTGGCCGTCAATGAGATCGGCCGTGTGCAGATCCAGACGCAGCAACCCCTGCCGGTCGAGGCCTACCTGGACAACCGCATCAGCGGCGCCCTGATCGTGGTGGACCCGACCACCAACCGCACCAGCGGCGCCCTGCTGGTGAAGTGAGACGACGGCATGGCTGACACGCCCACCACCCCTGCGGCCCGCATCGTTTTCATCGGTGCAGGCCCGGGCGAGGCCGACCTGATCACGGTGCGTGGCGCGCGCCTGCTGGCCCAGGCCAAGGTCGTGCTGTTCGACGCCCTGGCCGACCCCGGCCTGCGCGATCTGGCACCTTCGGCCGATTGGGTGGACGTGGGCAAGCGCGGCTTTTCCGGCAAGGAAGGCAGCGACTTCAACGGCCAGACCCGCATCAACCAGTTGCTGGTGGCGCAAGCCCGCAGCGTCGGCCAACGGCATGGTGCGCAAGCCATCGTGGCGCGCCTCAAGGGCGGCGACCCCAGCCTCTTCGGCCGCCTGGAAGAAGAGCTGCACGCCCTGCGCGAAGCCGGCATCGACAGCGAAGTCGTGCCCGGCGTGACCTCCGCGCTGGCCGCCGCGGCCGCCACGCAACGCCCGCTCACGCGGCGTGGCAGTGGCCGCAGCGTGAGCTTCACCACCGCCATGACCCGCACCGGCGACCTGCAGTGCGGCATGGGCCCGGGGCAGCGCGCCGACACCGAGGTGTTCTACATGGCCGGGCGGCAGCTGGCGCCGCTGTCCAAGGGCTTGCTGGACGCCGGCTGGCCTGCCGACACCGAGGTCAGCGTGGTGTCGCGCGCCGGCTGGCCCGACATGCGCCACACAGTGCACACGGTGGGCAGCCTGGACGACGCCAGCGCCATCCATGCCGGCCGCCCCACCCTGGTCATCGTCGGCGCAGGCGCCACCGAGATTCCTGACCATCCTTTGACCCACATCGCCCTGTGCGGAGAAGGCTCGCCGAACAGCGAAGCCTGAGCGACCGGTAAAATCCCGGCAGTTCCCTCAACTTTGAACCCCAAAGAGACCTGACATGACCCACGTTGTCACCGAAGCCTGCATCCGCTGCAAATACACAGACTGTGTGGACGTGTGCCCGGTGGACTGCTTCCGCGAGGGCCCCAACTTCCTGGTCATCGATCCCGACGAGTGCATCGACTGCGCCGTCTGCATCCCCGAGTGCCCGGTCAACGCCATCGTCCCCGAAGAGGACGTGCCCGGCAACCAGCAGCAGTACATCCAGATCAACGCCGACCTTGCCAAGAACTGGCCGAGCATCACCAAGCGCAAGGCTGCGCTGCCCGATGCCGACGAGTGGAAGGACAAGACCGGCAAGCTGGACCAGCTGATCCGCTGAACCCATGATCCACACCGACGCCCTGGTCATCGGGGCGGGCCCGGTGGGCCTGTTCCAGGCCTTCCAGCTGGGCCTGCTCGGCCTGAGCGTCGAGGTCGTGGACGCCCTGCCCTTCGCGGGCGGCCAGTGCATGGCGCTCTACCCCGACAAGCCGATTTACGACGTGCCCGGCGTGCCTGTGTGCACCGGCCGTGAACTGACGCGGTCCCTGCTCCAGCAGGCGGCGCCTTTCCTGCCGCCCTCAGAGGCGCAAGGACCACGCGCCCATCAGCACCTCCAGCACACCCAGCACCTCCACCTGGGCCAGCTGGTGCAAAGCCTCACAGCCACGGCCGATGGCGCCTGGACCGTCACCACCGATCGCGGCCTCGTGTTCCAGGCCCAATCCGTGCTGATCGCAGCGGGCGCCGGTGCCTTCCTGCCGCGGGGCCTGGGTGTGGCCGAGCTGGACGGCGCCATCAACGTCCACCACCACCTGACGGAAGACGACAGCGCGGCACCGCCTTGGGCCGGCCAACACCTCGTGGTGGCGGGTGGCGGCGAGGAAGCCCTGTCGGCGGTGCTGGCCATCGCGCAGACAGCCCAACCAGCACACCGCCCATCGCGACTGACCTTGCTGCACCGCCGCGACGTCTTCCAGGCCGACGCTGCGCTGGAAGCCGCTGTGCGCGAGCTCATCCATCAAGGCAGCGTGCAGTTGGAGATCGGCTTGCCGCAATCGGCCGAATGCCACAGCGTCACCGAAGGCAATGCGGTCCAGGCCCTGAGCCTGCTCGGTGCAGATGGCCAGACGCGCAGCCTGCCGCTGGACCACCTGCTCGTGCGCCTGGGCCTGAGCCCCAAGCTGGGCCCGCTCAGCACCTGGGGCATGGCGCTTGAGCGCAAACAGGTGAGTGTGTCCACGGCGACGTTCGCCACCTCGCTGCCCAGAGTGCACGCCGTGGGCGACATCAACACCTACCCGGGCAAGAAGCGCCTGCTGCTGTGCGGCTTCCACGAAGCCACGCTGGCCGCACACGCGCTGGCCGTCGAGCTGCGCCCCGACGCGCCTTCGCACCTGCTCTACACGACCACCAGCCCGGTGCTGCACCAACGCCTGGGCGTGTGAGCCCCCGCCTGAACACCGGTTGAGCACTGTTTGTGCACCGTTCGCGCGCTGACACGGGCCGTTGCACGCGCATCTGCGCTTTACAATCTGCGCTTGCTAGGGGTGCGGGCCCACGCCATGTGCGTGTTGCCCGCTGAGAGAGTCCCTTCGAACCTGACCGAGATCATCCTCGCGTAGGGAAGCCAGCCGAGACGCCGCCATGTGTCCGCCATGCCTTCGCGCATGGCCACCCGGTTTGCACGCGCCCTTCCTTGCGCGAGCCCCACTCCCTGACCGGGAGTGCGCTCACTGCGATGGAGTTTTTGCATGCGCCGTTCTTTGCCCCGCGACCTGTCCCGCCAGGCCCTCGCCCACCTTCGTCACATGGCCCCCGCCGTCCCCACCGCGCTGGCCTGTGCCGCTCTGACAGCCCTGTCAGCCAAGTCGGCCCAGGCGCAAGAAGCGCCGAAGGACACCAGCACCAGCCTGCCCGCCATCACCGTCACCGCGCCGGCCGAGCGCCAAGGCCGCGCCAGCATCAGCGGCTTGGGTGACACGCCCGCCTGGCAAGCGCCCCTGCAGGCCAGCAGCTTCAGCCGCGAGGCCTTGCAGAACGCCCAGGTCACGCGCCTGGCCGACCTCACCAAGCTCGACGCCAGCACCACCGATTCGTACAACGCGGTCGGCTACTGGGACGCCCTGAGCATCCGCGGCTTCACGCTGAGCAACGCCTACAACTGGCGCCGCGAAGGCCTGCCCATCAACGCCGAAACCCGCATCGCGCTGGACAACAAATCCGCCGTCGAGCTGTTCAAGGGCACCAGCGGCATGCAAGCGGGCGTGAGCTCGCCCGGCGGCCTGGTGAACCTGCTGGTCAAGCGCCCGGAAGGCCGTGTGCGCAGCGCGCTGTTCAGCGTGCAGGACTCGGGCGCCATCCTCGGTGCGATCGACCTGAGCGACCGCTTTGGCCCAGCGCAGTCGCCCCAAGCGTTTGGCCTGCGCATCAACGCCGCGGCAGAGCGCCTGGCCACCCACATCGACCAGACCCGTGGCCGCCGCCAGTTGCTGGCCGTGGCGGGCGATTGGGTCGTGTCCCCAGACACCAAGCTGGAAGCCGAGTTCGAGCACAGCACACACAGCCAGCCCAGCGCACCGGGCTTCAGCCTGCTGGGCGACCGCCTGCCGTCGGCCAAAGGCATCGACCCCGGCATCAACCTCAACCGCCAGCCCTGGACGCAGCCCGTGATCTTCCGCGGCGACACCGCCACCCTGCGCTGGACCCAGGCCCTGGCGGCCGGATGGCGCAGCACCGTGACCTATGGCGAGCAGCGCCTCAAGACCGATGACCGCGCGGCATTTCCCTACGGCTGCAGCACCAGTGGCGACTACACGCGCTTCTGCAGCGATGGCAGCTTCGACCTTGACGACTACCGCTCCAACAACGAGCGCCGCACCACCCGCTCGCTGCTGGCCCAGGTCGATGGGCAGGTGGACACGGCCGGTGTGCGCCATGGCCTGAGCTTCAGCGTGCTGCGCAACCTGCATGCCACCCGCGTGGGCAATTCCGCCTTCAACTACGCAGGCACCAGCAACATCAGCGGCAACTTCGCACCCGTGGACCCGGCACCTGACCTGATCTCACCCGCCGCCACCCGCCGCGAACAAACGACCGAATTCAGCGCCCGCGACAGCCTGACGCTGACCGAAGCCACCCGCGCCTGGGTGGGCCTGCGCCACACCCGCCTGCACCGCGGCCTGACGCCCACCGACGGCAGCACCGGCGCCAGCCTGAACGACAACGTGACCACGCCCTGGGTGGCGCTGGGCCACACCATCGCGCCGCAAACCCAGGCCTACATCAGCTGGGGCGAAGGGGTCGAGCTGATGTCGGTGCCCTTCTTCCATTACCCGGCGTATGCCAATGCAGGTGCGCCCCTGCCAACCATCAAGAGCCGCCAGACGGAAATCGGCGTCAAGGGCCAAGGCGCCTGGTCCGGCTGGAACCTGCAGTGGGGCGTGAACGCCTTCCGTATCACCCGCCCACAGGACACCGACGTCAACGGCGACTACGTGATCGACGGCAGCGCCCGCCACCAGGGCATCGAGGCCAGCTGGCAAGGCCGCCAAGGCGCCTGGGGCCTGTTCGGCAGCGCGATGGTGCTCGACGCCACGCGGCGCGGCAGCACGCAAGCCGGCGTGAACGGCCAGAGCCCCATCAACGTGCCCGACAGCGTGCTCAAGGCCTCGGGCAGCTACGCCTTCACAGCACCCGTGGCCGTGGTGGCCCAGCTTGACCTCGTCCACGAAGGCCGCCGCTGGGTGGACGCCGCCAACACCGTGCGCCTGCCCTCCTGGACGCGCACCGACCTGAGCCTGCGCCACACCCAGAGCGTGGCGGCCGGCCAGGCCGTGACCTGGCGCCTGGGCGTGAGCAACCTGTTCGACGTGCAAGCCTGGCGCGAAGCCTCGACCCTCAGCGGCCACACCTACCTGTTCCCGCTGATGGCACGCACCGTGACCGTGTCTGCGCAGCTGGATTTCTGATCGCGCAGGCCACTGGGCTGGCACCGCGGACACCTGTGGGCGCCGGCCCTGTTGCAGAGTGCCTACAAGCTGTTGCGCGAGGCACAAAATGGCCGCTGACTTGATCCGTCACGAAAAAAGATGCTATAGTTGAGGTCTTGGTTGATGACGACGAAGCAACAGCAAAGTCAGCAACAATCAAACCGACATATTCCTCGATAGCTCAGTCGGTAGAGCGCCGGACTGTTAATCCGTAGGTCCCTGGTTCGAGCCCAGGTCGAGGAGCCAAATTCAGCGAAAGCCACCTTCGGGTGGCTTTTTGCTTTGTGGCACCGCCCTCACAGGGTCGCGATCAAAGCGTCACGATCACAGTGCCACCGTCTCCGCCGCCCCCGTGAGCAAGGCTTTGCTGAGGATGTGGTAACTGTCGGCATCGAAAGTGGCGCTCACGTGCTTCAACTGGCGTGCCGCCGCCAGCGTGCCCACGGTGCCCAGGTGACACCAGTTGCGCACGACGTGGATGTCTTGCCGTTCGCCGTCGCGCTCCAGCACCGCCACGGCCCCCTCGTGCGGCCAGATGGCCACACGGTGCGCCGCCAGAGCGTCCATGAGTCGCGCGTGGTGGGCCTGCGCAGGCTCAGCGCCACAGCAGGCGCCCAGGCAACGCCTGATTTGGTACCGAAAGCAGGGCCGTCCTGAGCTCAACCGCTCCAGGCCCAGCAGGCCGCCGCACAAGCCATGCGCATCGGCCAGCTGGCGCAGGTGCTCCTGGGCCGCGCGGGGGCTGCCAAACAGGCCGTAGAGCGGGCCCGCCTCGGCGGCGGCGCTGACATCGGCCTCCCGTGCGGGCACGATGTCCGGGCGCTCGGCGGCAAAGCGCAGCGACCACAGCTGCCTCGACCGCCGCAGGCGCTGGTTGAACAGGGGGTGCTCGGCCTTGATCCGGGCCGACTCCAGCAGCAAAGCCCCGATCTCGCCGGCCGTGCGCTCGCAGCTGACGCGCACCGTCTGGCGCAGCATCGCGGCCTCGTCGGGCGCATTGAAATGGCTCATCACGCGGGCACGGATGTTCACGCTCTTGCCGATGTACAGCGGCAAGCCGCCGGACGCGCCATGAAAGGTGTACACGCCCGGCGCTGCGGGCAGGTCGGCCAGGCAAGGCCTCAGGTGCTCGGGGTAGGTGTGAGGAGCGGGTTGACCCACGGTGGCAATGGCGGCCAGGGTGCCTGATGGACAAGAGATGCCATCAGTTTACGAGGGCGTGCACCGCTTTGACCGGCAGCAGCGCCCTGGAGCATCGGTCCAAACGCGTCAATCCAGCGTCAAGCACGTGCCACACCGCCACCGCGGTCGTTGCACGCAAAAGAAAGGCCCCGGCCGTGAGACCGGAGCCTGGGGAAGTCGCCCGACGGATCGGGCCGAGCCCGCGCGGCAGGCGCCCATCTCAGTTCAGCCTGACCTGGCCGAAGCCAGGCGACAGGGACCTGTGTTGGATCCACTGCCTGAGAGGCCTGACCCCACGTCCAGATGGCATGGGGTGATGGGCGCATGGTGCACTCGCGTGCAACCGCCGCGTGGGCTGGGTTGGCGCACAAGGCGAACAACCTGATGGCATCCTAGCCAGCGCAAGCGCTGCCGAGGGCGCTTTTCTGCCGCGTTTGCGCACACGCACGCACATTCCGGCCTTCGGCGTGGATTGCGACCGCTTTCTGGGCGACGCCACACCATCGACACCAAGCATGAATCGCATCATTTCAATCAATTTGCATGATTGAAGCGCGATCACCACACTGTGAACCAAGGGCAAACCCGGCCCTCGTTCCCAGACTCCACGAAAGGATCGCACCATGAACTCGAACCGCACCGCCCAAGCCAAGTCCCTCAGCGCCACCCTGGCCCTGACCGCTTCCTTGCTGCTGGCCGCCGCCCTGCCCCAGGCCCATGCCGAGGAATTCGACCTGCCCAAGCCGACCGCCTCGCAGCTCAGCCGCGCCGAAGTCATCGCCGACCTGCACCTGTGGCAGCGTGCCGGCGTGGACCGCTACGTCGAAGCCCAGCAATACGGCATGGAAACGCGCGAGTACCAAGCCGCCTTCGCCGAGTACCAGCGCCTGCGCAACGGCCCGGCTTTCGCCCAGGAGGTGGCCCGCGTCAAGGGTGAGCAAGCCACGCAGCACGCTGGCCGCTGAACGCGCTTGGCGGGCCTGGTGGGCCTGGTGCCTCAAGGCAGCCGGTAGGTTTCGAGGTGGATGCTGGTCTCGGTGTGGCTGATGCCGCGGATGAGGCGCACACGTTCCATCACCTTGGACAGACCGGCCAGGTTCTCGGCCCGCAGCTCGGCCAGCAGGTCCCAGCGGCCGTTGGTGTCGCTCAGGCGGGCGACGCCCGGTTCGCCCAGCAGGTTGGCAATCACCGCACGGGCCTCGTTGCCCTCGACGGCGATGCTCATCCAGGCGGTGATCTCGTCCGGGCTGGCATCGGGCCGCAAACGCACGGTGTAGCCCACGATCACGCCGGCATCCTCCAGCTTGCGGATGCGGTTGGTGACCGTGCCGCGCGACACCCCGAGCTTGTGCGCCAAGGTGGCCACGGTCATGCGGGCGTCTTGCCTCAACAGGGCGAGCAGTTGCTGGTCGGTGCCATCCATGTTGGCGATTTGACACTGTGGCCTGCCATTTTGGCAAGAGAGCCACCCAAAACGCACATTCCTGGCGATTGTCATTGACGCGCGGGCCGGCCACACTGGTGCTCATCTGCAGGAGCACGGCCATGGGACACGCCATCGTCACGCACTACCTCGGCGCGGCCGACGCCGCCCACATCGTCCAGCGGCTGGGGCTGGCGCATTGCCTGCGCGGCATGGCCGATGCCATCGAGGCCGATTTCCGCCGCTGGCCAGCCTTCGACAAATCGGCCCGCGTGGCCCACCATTCGGCCGGCGGCGTCATCGAGCTGATGCCGATTTCCGACGGCCAGGCCTACAGCTTCAAATACGTCAACGGCCACCCCGGCAACCACCGCCTGGGCCTGCCCACCGTGATGGCCTTTGGCGTGCTGGCCGATGTGGCCACGGGCGTGCCCGAGCTGCTCAGCGAACTGACCCTGACCACGGCCTTGCGCACCGCTGCGGTGTCGGCCGTGGCCGCGCGTGCCCTCGCCCGCCCCGACAGCCGCGTGATGGCGCTGATCGGCAATGGCGCGCAAAGCGAGTTCCAGGCCCTGGCTTTCCACCACCTGCTGGGCGTGCACACCCTGCGCTTGTTCGATGTGGACGCCCAGGCCACGGCCAAACTGGCGCGCAACCTGGCCGACACGGGCTTGAGCGTGCAGGCCTGCCACAGCGCGGCAGACGCCCTGCGGGGCGCCGACATCGTCACCACGATCACGGCCGACAAGGCCAACGCCACCATCGTGACGGCCGACATGCTGCGCCCAGGCATGCACCTCAATGCCGTGGGCGGCGATTGCCCTGGCAAGACGGAACTGGCGCCCGAGGTGTTGCTGGCAGCCGATGTGTTCGTCGAGTACGCGCCGCAAACCCGCGTCGAGGGCGAGGTCCAGCAGATGCCGCCCGACTTCCCCGTGACCGAGCTGTGGCAGGTGCTGACGGGCCAGGCCCCTGGCCGCAGCCATTGCGACCAGGTCACGGTGTTCGACTCCGTCGGCTTCGCGCTGGAGGACTTCTCCGCCCTGCGCTTCATGCGAGACTGCGCCCAGCAGCTGGGCCTGCTGCGCACGCTGGCGCTGATGCCCGAGCTGGACGACCCGAAGGACCTGTTCGCGCTGTTGAGCGTGCCCGCCATCGCCCGAGTGCAAGCCGCATGAGCCCCCAAAGCCCCATGAGCCCCCCCCTCTCCGTCAGCCTGATCGGCGCCCCCACCGACGTCGGTGCCGGCCGCATCGGCGCACGCATGGGGCCAAGCGCCTTGCGCGTGGCGGGCATCGTCCAGGCGGTGGCCGATTTCGGCATCGACGTGCGCGACTGCGGTGACCTCCACGGCCCCGACAACCCCGAGCAGCCCGCCGTGGGCGGCTTCCGGCACCTGGCGGAAGTGGCGCGCTGGAACCAGTTGCTGCACGAAGCCACCCTGGCCGAGCTCCGCGCAGGGCGGCTGCCGCTGATGCTTGGCGGCGACCACAGCCTGGCCATGGGCAGCATCAGCGCGGTGGCGCGCCATTGCCGCGACACCGGACGGCGCCTGCGCGTGCTCTGGCTGGACGCCCACGCCGACCTCAACACCGCCACGCTGACGCCCTCGGGCAACCTGCACGGCATGCCCGTGGCCTGCCTGTGCGGCCATGGTCCCACCGAGCTGACCGGCATCGGCGGCCACAGCCCGGCCCTGTCGCCGCAAGACATCCGCCAGATCGGCATCCGCAGCGTGGACGCGGGTGAAAAGCGCTTCGTCCACGAACTCGGCATCGAGGTTTTCGACATGCGCTTCATCGACGAAAACGGCATGCGGCACACCATGGCGCAGGCTCTGCTGGGCTTGGACGAGCGCACCCACCTGCACGTCAGCCTGGACGTCGATTTCCTCGACCCCGACATCGCCCCCGGCGTGGGCACGACGGTGCGCGGTGGCCCGACCTACCGCGAGGCCCAGCTGTGCATGGAAATGATCGCGGACACCGGCCGGCTGGGCTCGCTCGATGTGGTCGAACTCAACCCCGCGCTCGATGTGCGCAACCAGACCGCCGAGCTGGCCGTGGACCTGATCCAGAGCCTGTTCGGCAAGAGCACCTTGATGCGCCGTCCTGAGCCACAGGGCTGAGCGCCCACACCACGCCACCCAGCCGCCAGGAGGACCCCACCATGCGCCTGCCCCCGCCTGACCGCGCCGAAGCCGAGGTGCTGCGCCAGCACCTGCACAGCCTGGAGGGTGCCCTCGACTGGCAGGCCGCCGCCGCCGTGGCCCGGCCCTGGATCGAGGCGGCGCGCGCGCATCCCGCACCGTTCTGGGCCCTGGAATCGCTGCTGCGGGAGTTCCCCATCTCCAGCCAGGAAGGCCTGGCCCTGATGCGCCTGGCCGAGGCCCTGCTGCGCGTGCCGGACGCCGACACCGCCATCGCCCTGACCGCCGACCAGCTGGGCCGCGCCGATTTCGCAGGCGCCACAGGTCACAGCGACACGGCCCTGGGGCGGCTGTCGCACGCTGCGGTGGCGCTGTCCAAGAAGTTCTTGCCAGATGCCGATGGCAGCACGGGCCTCGCGGCACGCCTGGGCGCCCGCGCCGTGGTCACCGCCACCGTGCGCGCCGTGCAGCTGCTGGGCCAGCAGTTCGTGCTGGGCGAAAGCATCGCGCACGCCCTGGCGCAGTCGGCGCGCACCCACCGCGCCCAGCCCCATGTGCGCTTCAGCTTCGACATGCTCGGCGAGGGTGCCCGCACCGAGGAGGACGCCCAACGCTACCTGGCCAGCTACGCGCACGCCCTGGACGCCATCGCCGCCAGCCAGCGCGAGGCCCACACACCGGCCCTGGCCGATGGCCTGTCGATCAAGCTCAGCGCCCTGCACCCGCGTTGCGAAGATGCGCAGCGAGAGCGCGTCCTGGCCGAGCTGGTGCCACGCGTCTGGACGCTGTGCGAACGCGCCGCCCAGGCCGACCTCAACCTCACGCTGGACGCCGAAGAGGTGGACCGCCTGGAGCTGTCGCTGGACGTGGCCGACGCAGTGATCGCGCGCATCGCCGCCGAACAGCCGCAGTGGCAAGGCTTCGGCCTGGCCCTGCAGGCTTACCAGACGCGCTCGCTGGCGCTGGTCGAGCACGTCATCGCGCTGGCGCGCCGCCATGGCGTCAAGCTGATGTGCCGGCTGGTCAAGGGCGCTTACTGGGACGCCGAAATCAAACGCGCCCAGGAAGCGGGCCTGGCGCACTACCCCGTGTTCACGCACAAGCCACACACCGACATCGCCTACCTGGCCTGCGCCCGCGCCATGCTGGCCGCACCGGATGCGCTCTACCCGCAGTTCGCCACGCACAACGCCGGCACCATCGCCGCCCTGTTGCAGATGGCGCAGCGCCACGAAGCCCGCTTCGAGCTGCAACGCCTGCACGGCATGGGCGAAGGCGTGTACCGCGAGGTGCTGCGCGAACCGCTGATCGGTTGCCGCGTGTACGCCCCGGTGGGCCCGCACCGCGACCTGCTGGCCTACCTGGTGCGCCGCCTGCTGGAAAACGGCGCCAACTCCTCCTTCGTGCACCAGCTGGCCGACCCGGCTTGCGGTGTGAACGAGCTGCTGCGCTCACCGCTGCAGCTGCAACCGGCCTCGGGCTTGCCGCTGCCGCGCGATCTGTTCGGCCCGTCGCGCCCCAACAGCATCGGGCTGGACCTCAGCGTGCAGCACGAGCGTGAGCGCTTGCTGCGCTCGCTGCAAGCTCACCGTGCGCTGGCCCTGCCGCAGGTGGACGAGGTGCCGGCCGATGCCGTCGTCGCGCACATCGCCCGGGCCGCCCAGCGCAGCCTGCAGGCCTTTCCCGCCTGGCGCCACAGCCCGGTGAGCCAGCGTGCCAGCACCTTGCGGCACGCCGCCGACGCCCTGCAAAACCGCCTGCCCGAGTTCTGCGCGCGGCTGGTCGATGAAGGCCGCAAGACCTGGCCGGATGCGGTGGCCGAGGTGCGCGAGGCCATCGACTTCCTGCGCTATTACGCGGCCGAAGCCGAGCGGGTGATGGCGCCCATGGCCTTGCCCGCCCCCTGGCCCGGCGTCACGGGCGAGACCAACACGCTCAGCCTGCATGGGCGCGGCATGTGGGTCTGCATCAGCCCGTGGAACTTCCCGCTGGCCATCTTCGTGGGCCAGGTGGCCGCGGCCCTGGTCACCGGCAACACCGTGCTGGCCAAGCCGGCCGAGCAAACACCTGGCGTCGCCCTGGCCGCCGTGGGCTTGCTGCACGACGCCGGTGTGCCCAGCGATGTGCTCCAGGTGCTGCACGGGCCTGGCGAAACGGTGGGCGCCGCCTTGGTCGCACACCCGGGCGTGGCCGGCGTGGCCTTCACAGGCTCCACGGCCGTGGCCAAGCACATCCAGCGCGTGCTGGCGGCCAAAGACGGCCCCATCGTGCCGCTGATCGCGGAAACCGGCGGCATCAACGCCATGCTGGTGGACCCCAGCGCCCTGCCCGAGCAGGTCTGCGACGCCGTGCTGCAAAGCGCCTTCCGCTCGGCCGGGCAACGTTGCTCGGCGCTGCGCCTGCTGTGCCTGCACGAAGACATCGCCGAGCGCACCCTGGCGATGATCGCGGGCGCCGTGGCGGAGCTGCGTGTCGGCGATCCGGCCCGCATCGACACCGACATCGGCCCGCTGATCGACGCCGAAGCCCATGCCAAGCTCTGCGCCCAGGTCGAGCGGCTGCGCCGCCACGGCCGTCCTCTGTGGGCAGACCGCCCTCCCCACGACCTGGCCGTGCGGCATGTGCAGACCCCGCTGGCCTTCGAGGTGGACAGCATCGCGGACGTCCAGGAAGAAATCTTCGGCCCGGTGCTGCAGGTGCTGCGCTGGCGTGGCGACGCGGCCCAGGTCATCGACGACATCAACGCCCTGGGCCATGGCCTGACCCTGGGCATCCAGACCCGCATCGACAGCCGCGCGCAGGCGCTGGCAGCTCGGGCACGCACCGGCAATGTCTACGTCAACCGCAACATGGTCGGCGCGGTGGTGGGCCTGCAGCCTTTCGGTGGCGAGGGCCTCAGCGGCACCGGCCCGAAGGCAGGCGGCCCACACTGCCTGCCGCGCTTCTGCGTGGAGCAGACGGTCACGGTGAACACGGCCGCGGCGGGCGGCAACGTGGCGCTGATGACGGCGCAGCGCGACTGACGCTGAGCCTGAGCCCACGCCGGCGCCCTGCCCCGCCTCACTCGCCTTGCATCAGCGAGTCGAGCGTGAGGGCGAAGGCCGGCGCGAAGGTGTCGAGGAAGTAGCGCAGCTCGGGCGTCATGTGCTCGTCGAGCTTGCGGCGGATCTGCTGCTCGGCCTGCGCGAACTCGGGGTTGCCGAAACGCAACTCGGCCTGGCACTTGAGCCAGGCGGCAAGGCGGTCGGCGGTCTTGACCAGCGCTGCCTCATGGGCAGGCCAGTGCGCGTGGTCCATCACGGCAGACATCGACGGCCGCAGTGCCGCCGGCAACAGGGACACCATCTCGCGGCAGACCTCGCCTTCGAGGTTGGCCGTGGCGTGGCGCATGGCCGGCGAGTACTTGACCGGCGTGGGCAAATCGCCCGTGATGGCCTCGGTGGCATCGTGGAACAGCGCGCGCGCGGCCACGGCGTTGGGGTCCACCGGCTGCTGGAAGACGTCCCGGCTGATGACGGCCAGCGCATGCGCCAGCACCGCGACCTCCCAGCTGTGCTGGGCCACATCCTCCTCTTCGGCATTGCGCATCAGGCCCCAGCGCTTGATGTAGCGCAGGCGGGCGAGGTGGGCATAAAAAGGGCTGTGTTCGGCGCTGCGGGGGGTGTCGGTGGGGGGCGTCATGGCGATGTCACTGCGGGTGCGGCCTGCATCTTCGCCCAAAAAGCCATGCACGCCGCCGACACGCCGCTCACACACACCGCATGCACACCACAGGCATCGGCACCCGCCTGGGCACAGGCACAATGCCCCCATGCCCGATCAACTTGGCAAGTACATCGTCGCCGCCTTCGTGCTGGCCTTCTGTTTCCTGGCCTGGCGCGCCTGGCAGATCAAGCAGGCCAGCCCGCAGTGGCCCAGCGTGGAGGGCGAAATCACCGAGTCCCGCGCCAGGCCCTTCAACGCCCAGTCGGGCGAGCCCGAAGCCGGCAAAAACGACTGGATGGCCGAAGTGCGCTTTCGCTACAGCGTTCAGGGCGTGACCCACGAGGGCAACCGCCTGCAGGCCTTCGGCCGCCACTATTTCAGCCGCGAAGAAGCCGAACAGGCCCTGGCGCCTTACCCCGTGGGTGCGCGCGTCAAGGTTTTCCACGACCCGGCGCGGCCCGAGGTCAGCGTGCTGATCCCCGGCTGATCCCCGGTTGATCAGGGCCAACACCCTTGCCTACCCCGCCGGGTATGCCTAGACTGCGCGGTCTGCCAACACCTCCCAGCCCATGGCCACCCTGGACAACGACGCCCGCACCGACATCCTCAACCGCCTCAAGCGCGCCGAAGGGCAGCTGCGTGGCATCCAGCGCATGATCGAGGCGGGCGAGCCCTGCCAGCCGGTTGCCGTGCAGATGTCGGCCGTGCGCAAGGCGCTGGACAGCACCTGGCTGCGCATGGTGCGCTGCCTGATGGCGCAGGAGCTCAACGAGCGTCTGGTTTCGGCAGACGCCGGTGACACGGCCTCATCGGCAGCATCGGCCACCTCGCCCACCGCGGCCCACACCGCCGAAGTCGTGGACGCCGTGCTCGACCAGATGGAAGCCATGCTCGGCAAGTTGCGCTGAGGACGCCACATGGACGCCCGCCCAAGCTCCCTGCCGTGCGCCCTCCCCCGCGCCCTGCCCACCGACGACGCCCAGCGCGAGCTGCTGCACAACGAGGTCCATGCCCGCCCACCGGCCCGCATCCGCCTGCCGGCCCTGGTGGTCTACGTGGCCGTGCTCAACGAGGGCGTGAGCCGCGAGGACGAATGGGCCCACCTGCGCGCCCTGCCCGGCCAGCAAGACCTGCCGCTGCAGGCGCTGTCGGGCAACTTCGTGCGCCTGCGCTTTGCCGACCACACGCTCAAGTGGGAGCGCCACACCGAGTTCAGCCGCTACTCCATCGTCCAAACCCTGCCCGATGAGGCCCTGGCCGCGGGCACCGACGGCGATCACACCGATGGCGCCCACGAAGCCGCGCTGATGCGCTCGCTGGCGGTCGATGTGGCCTGGCTGGCCGGCATCCCCGGCAAAACGGTGGCCGCCATCATGATGGCCATGCTGCACGGCGATGTCGATGACACCGCGGCCATGCGCGCCACCGCCGCGCCCTGGTTCGATGGCCGCGACACCCTGGCCTCGCTGATGGGCATCCGCCGCTCGTGCGCCATGACGGACTTCCGCCTGCGCGACAGCGGCTTCGAGCGCCTGCTGGTCATCTCACCGACCAACACCTCGGAGCAGCGCGTGGGCCGCATCTCGCAGCGCCTGCTGGAGCTGGAAACCTACCGCCTGATGGCCCTGCGCGGCCTGCCCGTGGCCAAGGCGCTGGCGCCCATGCTCGGTGACGCCGAAGCCCGCCTGGCCGAGATCACTGCGCGCATGGAAAACAAGGACGCCTCCGACCAGGAGCTGCTGGACAAGCTCATCGCGCTGGCCGCCACGGTGGAGCGCGCCACGGCCACCCACCTCTACCGCTTCACGGCCACGCAGGCCTACTACGCCCTGGTCGAGCAACGCATCGAGCAACTGCGCGAAACCCCCATCCCCGGTACGCAAACGGTGGGCGAGTTCGTGCTGCGGCGGGTGTCACCGGCGATGGCGACGGTGCAGGCCACGGCCCAGCGCCTGAGCTCGCTGTCGCAGCGCATCGAGCGCGCCAGCGCGCTGCTGCGCACGCGCGTGGACATCGCCACCGAGTCGCAAAACCAGACGCTGCTGGAAAAGCTCACGCGCGGGCAGGAGCTGCAATTGCGCCTGCAAACCACGGTGGAAGGCCTGTCGATCGCGGCCATCGCCTACTACGTGGTCAGCCTGATCCTGTACCTGGGCAAGGCGGGCAAGGCCGCGGGCCTGCCGGTCAACCCCGAGCTGCTGGCCGGAGCGCTCATCCCGCTGGTGCTGCTGGGCATCTGGTGGGGCACGCGGCAGTTGCACAAGAAGCTGCACGCCGGGCACTGATATCCCGGATGGCCAGGATGGCCCGGCTCAGTCCCAGCGCCACTGCCAGATCAAGTCCACCGCATTGTCTTCACCCGCCTGGGCGCGCAGCTTGAAGCGCTGCGCCAAGGCGTAGATGAGCTGCCAGTTGCCGCCCGTGGCGTTGAGGTTGCGCTCGTAGCCCACGTACCAGTGGCGCGAGACCTGCTTGCCCACATTGACCACGGTGTCGCGCACCGTGCCCTCGCTCTGGCGCACCGAGAGGTTGTCCAGGCCCAGCAGGCCGATGACCTTGTCCGTCAAGCCCTCCCGGCTGTCGCCCGACAGCAAGGCCACCGCGGCCGATTGCAGCAGGCCGATGTCGGCGCCACCCAGGCCCGTGGGCGCACGCCCCAGCACCAGCCAGGACAGCTGCTCCGTCTCCGTCAGCGAGGGCTCTGAGTACAGCCGGATGCGCGGGTCCAGCGCCGTGCCGGTGATGCGCACGCCCACGCGCACATCGCTCTCATCGGCCGTGGGCAGTTGCGGGCGCATGGCGAGGATGTCCAGGCGCGGGTTGTCGATCAGGCCGGTGAAGGTGATGGTGCTGCGCTCGATGCGCAGCTTCTGGCCGTAGGCCGCAAAAGTGCCTTGCGAGAGCTTGACCACGCCCTTGATGGACGGCTTGTTCGACGGCGTGCTCACCTGCAACTGGCCCACCAGCAGGCCGTCCAGGCCGTGGCCCTTGAGGCGCAGCTGCTGGCCCAGGTCCAGGGCGATGTCGGCATCGACCTTGCGCTGGCCGTTGCCGGTGGACTTGCCATTGCCATTGCCATTCCCGTTGCCGCTGTCGGACGAGGCCGCATCGCCATCGTCAGGCTGCGCCCCCGGGCGGCGGCGCACGGTCACGTCATCGCCCAAGGTCGGGGCGCTGGCATGGCCGATGTCGATGAGGCCTTCGTCGATCTGGACGCGGCCACGCACCTGCAAGCTGTCGGCGCCCACGGTGGCCTGGGTGTCGCCACTGAGCACGATGCGCCGGTCGATGCGCTGCAGCGCCGCGAAGCGCTCGGCCTGCACGTGCAGCTTCAGCTGCGGTGACGCGCCCAGCGTGGCCTCGCCATCGGCCAGCACGCGCCCGCCCTGCGGCCCGCCCGAGGCCACGAAGCGCGTCAGCCGGGCGCGTTCGCCGTCGAGGTCGATGCGCAACTGGCCTTCGCTCAGGTGCACGCCCAGCAGGGACTGCGAGATCGCGAGTTGTTCGCCCTGCACCCAGCCCGACCAGCGCGGCGCACCGAGCGTGCCGCCGATCTGGGCGCGGGCCTGCAACTGGCCATTGAGGCGCCAGCCCGCCGGGGCCCAGGTGGCCAGGGGGCGCAGGCTGGCCACCTGCATGTCCACCTCGCCAGACAAGGCGGCGTCGGCCTGCGGCAACGCCATCGGGTCATGCGCTTGGACGGTCTGGCGGCCGGACAAGCGCCCCAGCACACGGCCGTCCAGCGTTTGCTGCAAGGTCCACAGGCCGTTGCGCACGCTGAGGCTGGCGCGGGCCTCGCGCAGGCCCAGGCGCTGGGCCGTCTGGCCCTCCACCGTGGGCTCGGACAGGGTGACGTCACCCGCCTGACGCGCCAGCTCGGCGTCGATCTCCCAGGGCCGTCCGGGTTGGCGCAGCGCACGCAGCTGCCCGCCCACCGTGAGGTCCCCGCCCCAGCCGGCCTGCGGTTGCCAGCGCGCCAGCCACTGCGGCAGGTTCAGCGGTGCCAGGCGCACCAGGAGGTCGAGCTGGGTGTCGTTGGTCGGGGTGGCCTGCGCAGCGGCAACGGCCGGCGGGGGTGTGGGCGAGGTCGTGGATGCGCCACCTTGCCAGCTCAGGCGCTCGACCGTGAGCTCGGCCCCCATGAGCTGCAAGCGCGTGGGCTGGACCACCAGGCTGCGCCCACCCGGGCCCTGCTGCCAGGTGATGTCGGTGGGTTGGGCCTGGAACCACGCGGGTGCCTGGGCCAGCGGCGATGCGCTGGGACCTGGGCTCTGCGCAGAGAGGGCCGTTGGCGAGGTGCTGGCGCTCACGCTGGCTTGCTGGAGCCGCCCGCGCCACACCGACGCCCCAGCCGGCGTGGCCTGGCCATCGGGCCGGCCGCCCTGCCAAGCGCCGTCCAGGGCCAGCACCAGGTGACCCGGTGCGCTGCTGCCAGCGCCCGCGGTCGCACCTGGCGAGGGCAACACGCGGCCATCGCCCTCCAGGCGAAGCTGGTGGGCCGAGAGGCTGCCGCCCAGCGTCGCCTGGGCCTGGTCGATCTGCAAACCGCTGGTGCGCAGACCTTGCAACTTGGCCTGCAGGTGCAAGGGCATGGACGCCAGCGTGCCACCAGCCCCCACCCCACCCCAACGCCAGTCGCCCAGCGCCGACGCCAGGGACACGGCCGAGCCATCGCTGCGGGTCAGGCGCAAGTCACGGGCACTGAGCGTGCCTTGGCTGTCTCGCGGTGGCCAGCCACCTTGCCAGCGGGCATCGGCTTGCACAGCGCCCTGGAGCTGCCGCAGGCCGAGCAGCGGTGCCAAGGGGCTCAGGGCCTGCAGCTGCCCCGCCGCCACCTGCACCTGCCAGGCACCGTGGAGGGGCTGCTGGGCCGTGCCCTGCCCTTGCGCCCGCACCTGGTTGCCCGCCACATCCAGGTCCGCTTGGAGCTGCATGGCCGCGGCCTCGCTGGCCCGCCAGTGCACTTCGCCCCGCACAGGCAAGCCGGCCAGGGTGCCGGGCAGGAGCGACAGATCGGCCTGCCCGTGGCCGCGCTGGTCGATGTCGAAGCGGCCTTGCGCAGACAGGCTGTTGCGCCGGTCCATGCCCTGGGGCCAGGGCAGCCAGACCTGGGGGTCGAAGCGCTCGACGGCCAGCTCCCCCTGGGCCTGCCAGGCCTGCGGGCCGCGCCAGCGCAGGCTGGCCTCGCGCAAGCTGGCCTCGCTGCCCGGCTTCGCGGATGACGTCTCGCCCGTGCGCAGGCGCAAAGACCGCACAGACCACATCTCCGGGCGCCACGCGCCATCGAGGTCCAGCGCGATGGGCTGGCGGGCCGCCGGCCAGGACGCGGCCTGAGCGCGCTGGGCGTGCTCGCGGCCAAAGGTACCGCTGAGGTGGGCGTCGATCTGAACGCGCTGCAGGCCGGCTGTGGCCGGCGCGGTGGGCGTGGTGGGCGCGGCTCGGGCGACGGCCTGCTCGCGGGGCGCTGGTGATGTCGATGTCGATGTCGATGTCGATGTCGGCGCAGACTCCCACTGCGGCTGCAAACGCAGCTCGCCTTGCAGGCGCAGCGGCGGTGCCGCGCCGTGCAAGGCCTGCGGCTGCACGCCATCCAGCGTCAGGCGCAGCGCTTCGCCCGCGCCCCATGCGCCTTGCAACGCCACCGTGGCCGGTGCCAGCCCGGACAGGGTGGGCAAGGACAGGCGCAGGTCTGCGCTGGCGTGCTGCAGGGCCGCGGTCCAAGCGGTGTCGGGGCTTGATCCTGCCGGCGCCTTCGCAGGTGTCCCCTGCGCCACCCTCTGGGCCTCAGGCACCACCAGCCGCCCCGTCAGGCCCAGCAGCGGCAGGCCACCTTGCCCCCATGCGGTGGCGCCGGCATTGCGCAGGTCGATGTCCAGGGCCAGGCCACGGGCCCCGCTGGGCGCCAAGGTCAACGCGCCATCCAGGCGGGTGCGTGGCCAGGCCTGCGGCGCACCCACCTGGTTCAGCGCACCCCGTCCCGGCTGCAAGGCCGAGAGGTCCAGCGCACGCGCCACCACGCGAGCCTGCGCCAGCGGCCAGGCCGCGAAGGGTTGCAGGCGCGCTTCCAGGTCCAGCTGGGGCTGCTCGCCACGCACCTCGGCCCAACGTGCCAGGCCCTGCAGGCGCAGGTCGCTCAAAGGCCCTTGCGCTTGCAAACGCAGCTCGCCAGGCAGGGATGGCACCGCCGCACCTGCATCTGCACCAGCCCCCACATCGACACCAACCGGGCCCACCGCAGAGCCAGGCGCCGTCTGCGCCACGGCCACCACCGACAGCTGAACGGGCAAGGGTGCGGACGTGCCCAGGCGCAAGCTGGCACCCTGCGGCCCCAGTTGCCAGCCCGACCAGTCCAGCGACTGCAACTGCACTTGGTGGGCGTCATCGCGCGATTGCAGCGACAAGCGCAGCTGTTGCAAAGGCGCGCCCCACAGGGCACTGCGGGCTTCGTCCACGCGCACCGTCGGGATGCTCACCGTCAGCGGCAGGCGCAGGCTGTCCGGCGCGGTCGCGGGCGGGCTGGCCGGGTCGCTCACCCAATCCAGGTCCAGGCGCTGCACCGACACGGCCTCTGCGCGCACGCCCAGGCCGAAACGCGCGCTGGGGTCCAGCACCAGGCGCAGGCCTTGCCAGCGCGGTGCCACCAGCCACAGCCGCCCGCCGCGGGGCAAGGCCACGTCGACGCGGTCGGCACTGAAATCGCCCAGCAGCGCGCCACGGGCCTGCGTGACGGTCACGCCCGGCACCTGCCGCACCAGCCAGCCGCTGAAGGCCTCGCCGTGGGCCAGGGCCCAAAGCGCGGCCACGGCCGACACGGCCAGCAGCGGCAAGAGCAGCAGGGCGCGCGCCAGCCGGGCCAGCACACCGCCAGCGCCTGTCAGCACGCGCACGGCGACAAGCTGCGACTGCTGCGCAGCGGCGTCGGGAGCAGACGCCGAATCGGGCTCGACGTCCACACTCACAAGCTGACCCCCACGCTGAAGTGCAGGCGCCATTGCTGCACCGCTTCGCCATAGGCCACGTCCAGGCGGAAAGGCCCCACCGGGCTGCGCCAGCGCACGCCGAAACCATAGCCGCGCTTGGCCGACATCTTGCTGAAACGGTCGGCCGCATCGCCCACATCGGCAAAGATGGCGCCTTGCAGGCCCGGCACGCGCACCGGCAGGGCATGGGCCAGCTCCAGGCTGGCCGTGGCCACGGAGCGCGCACCGGTGGTCACGCCCGCGATCTCCACGCCCAGCGACCGGTAGGCATAGCCCCGCACCGAGTCATCGCCACCGGCACGGAACAAGAGGGTGTCGGGCACGCTGACCGACTCGTTGGCCAGCACCTGGCCCACCTCGCCGCGCGCGGTCAGTTGCCACGCCAGCGGCAGCGGCAGGTAGCCCGTCAGGCGCGTGTGCGCCCGCCCGAAGAAGCCATCCTGGTCCAGCGCCGAGTAGGTGCGCCCGAAGGTCAGCTGGGCCATCGAAGCCGTGCCACGGGTCGGCAGCAGGCGGTTGTCCACATCCCGGAAAATCCACTGCGTGGTGGCGCTCAGGGCCGTGGCGTTCGACACCAGCACGTCCGTGGCCGAACGCACGCTGGCGTGCTGCAGCTCGACGTAATCGGAGCGCTCCAGGCGCTCGCCTTCGCGCAACAGGCCCACGCGCAGGCGCTGGCTGTGGGTGACGGCGTTGTCGCTGTCGGTCAGGCCCGTCGTCTGTGCCGACACCAGGCCGCGCTTGTGGCCCTCCCAGGGGTGGGAGGTGAAGTCGAGCTGGGCGTCCTGCAGGCGCGCGCCCAGCTGCACCTTGGTCTTGGCCTGCCAGTCCAGCCCGAAAGCATTGCGGTGCAGGTGCTCCAGCGACAGGCGCGGCCCGTTGTCGCTGCTGATGCCGATGCCCGCCGTGGCCGACTGCAGCGGCAGCTCGCGCACCTGCACCACCAGCGACGTGGCCTCCGGGTGGCTGGCGTCCAGCGCCGGCGACACGAACACGCTGTCGAACAGGCCCAGCTTCTGGATGCGTTCCTGCCAGTCCAGCAACTGGCGCTCGCGGTAAGGCCCGCCCTGCTTGAAAGGCGCCAGGTTGGCGATGGCCGAGGCGGGCTGGCGCTGCAGCCCCTCGACCTGGATGGGCCCGAACGCGAACGCCGGCCCTGAATCGGCCACCAGGAAGAGGCTGGCCGTGTGCGCGGTGGCATCCACCGTGGCGGCCGTGCCGCTCCAGGATGCCAGCGGGTAGGTGTCCGCACGCAAGCGGGCCAGGGTGTCGGTCTTGGCCGACGACCAGTCGGCCTGGCGGAACACCTCGCCCTCGGGCAAGGCCCACTTCGCCGCCAGTTGGTCGGCCAGGGCCTGGGCCACCGCGTCGCCGTCCGACAGGCGCTGGTCCAGCCCGCCTTCAAAGACGAACTGCACCCGGCTCACCTCGGTGCGCGGGCCTGGCTCGACCGTCACGGTCACCGTCACCTCCTGGCGGTCTGCCGCCGGTGCGCTGTCTGCCCCAACGGCCAGCGTGCCGTCGCTGTCCGCGGCATCCGCCTTGTCAGTCTCCCTCCTGTTCGTCACCTTGTCCGCCACCTCGTCCTGCACCCGGATGCGCACCTGCGCGGCGAAATAGCCTTCCGCGTCCAGCAGGCTGCGCGCCTGCTCGGGCACCGCCGCCACCAAACGCCGCAATTCGCCGCGGCTGACGTTGGCATCCTGCTGGAAGCGCGCCAGGTCGAGGTTGGCCTCGAGCAGACTGTCCAAGGGCGATGGCGCATCGACGACCAGGCGCCAGTTCATGGGCAGGCGAACGGCCCGCGGCGGTGCGGCGGCTGCCGAAGCGCCCGCCACGGCAGGCGCCACGGGTGCAACGGGCGCCACCTGAGGCCACGCCACCAGCGGACAAGCCAAGGGCCAGGCCAGCAACCAGGCCCTGCTCACGGCCAGGCAACGCGCCCAGGACAAGCTCATTTGCTCAACAGACGCATGGCGCTTTCCAGGCCCTGCAAGCTCATGGGGAACATGCGCCCACCCACCAGCTGCTGCATGATGGACACGCTCTGGCGGTAGCCCCACACGCCCGGCGGCTCGGGGTTGATCCAGGCATGGTTGGGGAACGCGTGCGTCAGGCGGCCGATCCACTCCGCACCGGCCTCCTCGTTGTTGTATTCCACGCTGCCGTGCGCCTGCAGGATCTCGTAGGGGCTCATGGTCGCGTCGCCCACGAAGATCAGCTTGTAGTCCTTGTTGTACTTGCGCAGGATGTCCCAGGTCGGGACCTTCTCCGTGAAGCGGCGGTGGTTGTTCTTCCACATGAAGTCATAGACGCAGTTGTGGAAGTAATAAAACTCCAGGTGCTTGAACTCGCTCTTGGCCGCCGAAAACAACTCCTCCACGCGGTGCACGTGGTCGTCCATCGAACCGCCCACGTCCATCAGCAGCAGCACCTTCACGGTGTTGTGGCGCTCGGGCACCATCTTGATGTCCAGCATGCCGGCATTGGCCGCCGTGGCGTGGATGGTGTGGTCGAGGTCCAGCTCTTCGGCCGCACCCTGGCGCGCGAACTTGCGCAAGCGGCGCAGCGCCACCTTGATGCTGCGGGTGTCGAGTTCGATCGAGTCGTCGTAGTCCTTGAACTCGCGCTTGTCCCACACCTTCACCGCGCTGCGGTTGCGCGACTTCTCCTGGCCGATGCGGATGCCCTCGGGGTTGTAGCCATGCGCGCCGAAGGGCGAGGTGCCGCCCGTGCCGATCCACTTGTTGCCGCCCTCGTGGCGCTCTTTCTGTTCTTCGAGCAGCTGCTTGATGCGGTCCATGAGCTTGTCCCAGCCCATGGCCTCGATCTTGGCCTTGTCTTCGGGCGTGAGTTCACGCTCGAAGTGCTTGCGCAGCCAATCCAAGGGAATGTCCTTGCCCATCTCGAGCGCGGCCGTGGCCCCCCTGAAATAGGTGGCAAAAGCGCGGTCGAATTTGTCGAAATGCGCTTCGTTCTTGACCAGCGACATCCTCGCAAGGTGGTAGAACTCGTCCACCGACGGCTCGATGACGTCCGCCTTGATCGCCTCCAGCAAGCTGAGGTACTCGGGGATGGTCACCGGCAGTCGGGCCGCACGCAAGGCAAAGAAGAAGTCGATGAGCATAGGCTGTCCTGCGAATCTGGCGCTATTTTGACCCCTGAACGGGTGTCATGCCAGGGCCAGGCCATGATCCGGCATCGAAGCAGCACAGAGGCGACATGGCGGCGGCATTGAGTTGGAGTCCCCGCGCGCATGCACATCTCACCCCACCTGCTGTTGACCGCCTACATCCTGCTGATGCACAGCCTCACCACGGCCATGTGGCTGATCGGCGGTCGCTGGATGGGCCTGTCGCGGCGCGCGGCCTCCGAGTGGATGCGCGCCAGCATCGCCAACGGCGCCGCGCTGCTGGTCACGGTGACCGAAGGCGGCAACCACAGCAACCTGCAGACGATGCTGGCCTGCTCCCTGGCGGTGCTGGGGGCGGCCTCGCTGCGGCGCGGCCTGCTCTCCTTCCTGCGCCTGCCTCACACCACGTCCGACTTTTTGCGCCTGATCGCCGGGGTGGCGGCCTTCAACCTGCTGCTGTGCGCGCCGCTGGGGTGGCCGTCCCTGGGCATCTTCGCGTCTTGCCTCGTCATCGTGACCCTGCTGCTGAAGTGCGCCAGGGAAACCCACGCCGCCATTGCCCGCGAATTCCGCCCGGGCACGGCCTTGACGTCCAGCGCCGTGCTGTGTGCCACCGCCCTCGTGTTCACGCTCACCAGCGTCGCCGTGCTCATGGGCCAGGCCGGTGCACAGGCACTGCTGCCCCCGCTGGAAGTGCGCCAGGTGACGCTGGTGTTCCTGACCTCGGTGCTGTCCATCGTGGTCGCGTTCGTGCAGGGCTACATCGTGGTCATGCGCCTGGTCAACCGCCTGCAGCACCTGTCACAACACGACAGCCTGACCGGCTTGCTCAACCGCCGCGCCATCGAGCAATGCCTGGCCCGCGAGGCGCACCGCCTGCAGCGCTTCAACGAGCCGTTTTCGGTGCTGCTGGTGGACATCGACCACTTCAAGCGCATCAACGACCTGCTGGGCCATGCGGCCGGCGACGAGGTCTTGCGCCAGGTGGCCCAGACGCTGATGGAACAAGGCCGCGAGGTGGACCGCGTGGCCCGTTACGGCGGCGAGGAATTCTGCGTGCTGTTGCCCCACACCGAGCACGAGGGCGCCCTGCAAGCCGCCGAGCGCCTGCGCGCCGCCGTGCACGCGCGAGAAATTGCCTGGCGCGACGACACCCTCTGCGTGACGATCAGCACCGGCGTGGCCTGCGCCACGAACCCCACGGAGCCCCTGGACGCCTTGTTGCGCCGCGCCGACGACGCCCTCTACCGCGCCAAGGCCCAGGGCCGCAACCGGGTGGAAGTGGCCACCCCACGGGCCGCCTGACGGCAGCCCACCGCGGTCAGCGGTTGTGGCGGGCCATGTACACCAGCTTTTCGAACAGGCTGAGGTCCTGCTCGTTCTTGAGCAGCGCACCCACCAACGGCGGCACGCTGACCTTCTCGTCCTTGCTCTGCAGCGCCTCGGCCGGGATGTCCTCGGCCACCAGCAGCTTGAGCCAGTCGATCAGCTCCGAGGTGCTCGGCTTCTTCTTCAGGCCCGGCAGGTTGCGCACCTCGTAGAAGTGGCGCATGGCCGCCGACAGCAAATCCTGCTTGATGTGCGGGAAGTGCACGTCCACGATCTGCTTCATCGTCGTGGCATCGGGGAAACGGATGTAGTGGAAGAAGCAGCGGCGCAAGAAGGCGTCCGGCAGGTCTTTTTCGTTGTTCGAGGTGATGATGACCAGCGGCCGGTGACGGGCCTTGACCAGCTGGCGCGTCTCATACACATAGAACTCCATGCGGTCGATTTCGCGCAGGAGGTCATTCGGGAATTCGATGTCGGCCTTGTCGATTTCGTCGATCAGCAGGGCCACCGGCTGGTCGGCATCGAAAGCCTGCCACAGCACACCCTTGACGATGTAGTTGTGGATGTCCTTGACCTTTTCCTCGCCGAGCTGGCTGTCGCGCAGGCGGCTGACGGCGTCATATTCGTACAGGCCCTGCTGCGCCTTGGTGGTCGATTTGATGTGCCATTGCAACAGCGGCATGCCGAGTGCCATCGAGACCTGCTCGGCCAGCATGGTCTTGCCCGTGCCAGGCTCACCCTTGACCAACAGCGGGCGCTGGAGTTTCAGCGCGGCATTGACAGCGAGTTTCAGGTCGTCGGTGGCGACGTATTCGTCGGTTCCTTGGAATTTCATGCGCAGACTCAACCGGGTTGTTACTGTGTTCGAGTATAGGGCGAGCCCCAATAATGCCCCGAACCCTGTGTTTTTCCCTGCCGGACATCCCTTCCTGACCGACGACCCATGAAAACACCCTCGATGCGCTTCACCTCCCTGGCCGTCATCGCCCTGGCCGCTGGCCTGAGCACCACCGCCCAAGCCCAGAATGCAGCCGATGCGGCCGACTCGGCCACCGCCCGCCAGAAAGTCGCCATGTGCATTGGTTGCCATGGCATCACGGGCTACCAGGCCAGTTTTCCCGAGGTGCACAAGGTGCCCAAGATTTCGGGGCAGAACGCGAAATACATCGCCGCGGCGCTCACCGCCTACCGCAAGGGCGAGCGCAAGCACCCGACGATGAAGGGCATCGCCGCGTCCATGAGCGACCAGGACATCGCCGACGTGGCTGCCTTCTACGAGGCCAGCGGCAAGGACATCCCCTCACCCGCCGCCCCGGCCGCCCCCGCGACACCGACCGCCGACATCCAGGCCCTGCTCACCAAGGGCAACTGCATGGCCTGCCACGGCGCCGACATGAACAAGCCCATCGACGCCAGCTACCCGAAGATCGCTGGGCAGCACGCCGACTACCTGTACGTGGCGCTGAAGGCTTACCAGACCGAACGCAACCCGCAGATCGGCCGCGCCAACGCCATCATGGGGCCCCAGGCCAAGCTGTTCACCCACACAGAACTCAAGCAGTTGGCCACCTACGTGGCCAGCCTGCCCGGCGAGCTCAAAACGGTGCCGCAGCCGAAGCTGCGTCGCTGATCAGGCGTCCACCAGCAGCTTGCCTTGCTCGACGAGCTTGGCGATCAGCTGCTGCTCGCTCAGGCCCGCGCCCAGGCGGGCCACCAGGTCCACGTTGTCCAGCACGATGCGCTGGTCGGCCGCGCCCATGGTGGCATCGGTGGGGCTGAAATCGCCGATGCTGCTGACGCGGATGACGGTGCTGCCCGCATCGGCATTGATGTGGATGTACTGGCCGATGTTGTAGAGGCCCGTGCCGCCGTGCTCGCCTTGCAGCAGGTCGCGCAGGTCGAGCACATCGCCGCCGCGGTTGGGCAGGGCCGCGCCGAAATCGAGCACGTGGTCTTCGGCGGGTGCCGACGGCGTGCCCGCATCGCTGAAGCGCCACGCGAACACATCGCTGCCCTGACCGCCTTCCAGCTGGTCGTGACCGGCACCGCCCACCAGGGTGTCGCGGCCCAGGCCGCCGCGCAACTCGTCGTTGCCGGCATTGCCCATCAGGATGTCGCTGCCATCGCCGCCCGTCAGAGCGTCGTTGCCCTCGCAGCCCATCAGGAACTGGCTGCTGCCATCGCCGGAGATCGCGTTGTCGGCCGCCGTGCCCACCCGGACGTCGGTGTGGTCCAGGTTGATAGTGAGCACCGACTTGCCCGCATCGCCGTCGTGGTCCAGCAGGGTGAAGGCAATCTGCTCCTTGAGCAGGCCGAAGCTGCCCGAAGGCGCGGTGTAGCTGTACTCGGAGGTCAGCATGTTGACGGTGAACACACCGCCGGCGTTGGTCGTGAACGACTGCACCGCGTTCTGGCCGGCCACGAAATCGTGGGTCACGCCATCGATGGTGACGGTGCCGACGTGGTCGAAGCCATCGGCGCCGACCTGACCGCCCGCGCTGGTGGCGGTATTGACCAGGCGGCCCGAGATGATGTCCCGGGTTGAACCATTGAGCGCATTGGTCAGGCCGTCGAAAGCGGTGACGTAGGTGGCGTTCAAGTCAGACGAAGCCTGGCCGTCGTAGGCGATGGCACCCAGTGCCGCCTGGCCCGACGGGCCCACATCGACGCCCAGGCCCACGGCCAGGCTCTTGATCTGGTGCTCGTTGAGGAAGGTCGTCCAGCCCGCGGCGGTCAGGGGGCTGACGCCACCCAGGTCCGACGGATTGCCTCCGGCCAGGAAGTAGGACACGTTCTGGGCGTCGCCCAGCTTGCCGACGCTGTCGAAGGCGTCACGCGCGGCCAGCAAGGCCATCGCGTGGTTGGGCTCGTTGCCGCCACCGGCGTTCAGCGCGGCCAGCAGCGCCTTGGCCTCGCCGGCGCTGAGCCAGTGGTCGGTCTGGGCCTGGGCCGTGCCCGAAAAGGTGACCAGGCGCACGGCCACGTCGCCGAACTGGTCGTAGCGGTCGATGAGCTGGACCAGGGACTGCACCGCAGCCTGCAGGCGGGTGAGGTTGCCCACGCCGCTGGCCGCGCCCATGGCGTTGGAGGTGTCCAGCACCAGCAGGAGGTTGGTGTCCAGGGTGGTCGCGGCGATGCCGATGGTGGCGGGCAGGCTCGGCTGGTCGTCCACCACGTGGATGGTCAGGGTGCCGTTGCCTGCGTCCGTGGTGGCACCCACGGGCTGCGTGGCGAAGTGGATGTCCTGCACATCGCTGCCGTCGGCGTGCTGGATGGGCTGCAGCAGCGAGAAGCTGAAGCCGCCCTGGCCGTCGGTGCTGACGCTCGCCACCAAGGGCGCATCGGCGGTGGTGCCGGCGCGGGCCACCAAGTCGCCATTGGCCTCGTTGGTCCAGACCAGCTTCTGGCCGCTGATGCTGGTGAACAGCACCTCCGTCGGGACCTTGAGCGTGACCGGCACAGGCTGGCCGCTGGCGTCCACCATGCCCAGGCTGCCCTTGAAGATGGACGGTGTCGGGATGGTGACGCCCGACAGGCTGGCTTCGTAGACGGTGCCCTCGGCATCGTTGTCGCGCACCGAGACCGCGGCCGTCACCGGCGCGGTGGTCGTGGTGACACCACTGTCCACCGTGGCCTGCAGACCGACGACTTCCGTGCCTTCCACCAGACCGTCGTTCAGCGTGGGCACGCGCACTTGCAGCGAGGTCGTGCCGGGCGCGAAGGTCAGCGCGCCGGTCAGCAACTCCCACTGGCCCGTCGTCGGGTTGAGCACTTCCAGCGGGGTGTTGTCCACGCCAGGGGTGATGTACTTGCCTTGGCCGGTGACCGGGTCCACCGCGCCCGTCAGCAGCTTGAGGGCCACGCCGACGGGGAAGTTCGAAGGGTGGGTCAGCGAGAGCGTGAACACCGCCGGCTGGCCTTCGACCACCGTGGGGCCTGCGGCGATCTGAACGGCGGGGCGGTCGTCGTCGGCCACCGTCTGGTTGGGGCCGAGGGTGCCGGTGCCATCGTCGAGGATGGTGCCCGTGCCGGTGCCTTGCGCGATGGTCGCGTTGACCGGCTGGCTGAGCACCACCTGGAAGGTTTCGCTGCCTTCGTAGGTGCCGTCGTTGGTCACAGGCACGGTGACCTGGGCCGAGGTCTGGTCGGCCGGGATGGTGACGGTCTGCGTGACCACGCCCGCGTCGGCGCCTTCGCCGGTGCCGACCACGGCGGTGCCGCTGCGACTGGTGTAGGTGACGGTGACTGGTTGGGCCGAGGGCTTGTCCAGGGTGATGGTGAAGGTCGCCACGCCGGCGCCTTCGTTGACCGTCACCGAATCGATGGACACGGCCGGCAGCGCAGGCTGGGCGTCGATCACATGGATGTGCAGGGTGGCATCGGGCACGCTGCCTGCGGCGTTGGGCGTCAGGCCGAAGTCCAGCACCAGGTCGGTCTGACCGTCGGCATGCTGCAGGGGCTGCTTGAGCTCAAAAGCGTACCGACCGTCGGCCGACAGCGTCAGCACGGCCACGGGGCGGGCGCCGGGTGCGTCGCCCGCGTAGCCGATCAGGCCGCCGTTGCCGTCGGACTTCCACACCACGGTCTGGCCAGAGGCCGTGGTCACCGCCTGGGTCGGGGCGGTCACCGTGGCAGCCACCGGGTTGCCCTGGGCATCCACCAAGGGCGAGGGGCCGGAGGCGCGGGTGGTGTCGTCGCCGACGGGGATCGTGGTGCTCAGGCCGGACTCGTACACGGTGCCCTCGGCATCGTTGTCGCGCACCGTGACCTCGGCCGTCAGGGGGCCGGCGCCGCCAGGGGCCGCGTCACCCGAGGCCGTGGCCTGCAGGCCGACGATTTCCGTGCCTTCCACCAGGCCGTCGTTCAGCGTGGGCACGCGCACCTGCAGCGAGGTCGTGCCGGGCGCGAAGGTCAGCGCGCCGGTCAGCAGCTCCCACTGGCCTGTCGTCGGGTTGAGCACTTCCAGCGGGGTGTTGTCCTCGCCCGGGGTGATGTACTTGCCCTGGCCCGTGACCGGGTCCACGGTGCCCGTCAGCAGCTTGAGGGCCACGCCGACGGGGAAGTTCGAGGGGTGGGTCAGCGAGAGCGTGAACACCGCCGGCTGGCCTTCCACCACCGCGGGGCCGGCAGCGATCTGCACAGCGGGGCGGTCGTCATCAGGCACGCGCTGGTCAGGGCCGAGGGTGCCGGTGCCGTCGTCGAGGATGGTGCCCGTGCCGGTGCCCTTGGCGATGCCGGCGTTGCTGGGCTGGCTCAGGTCGACCTGGAAGGTTTCGCTGCCTTCGTAGGTGCGGTCGTTGAAGATGGGCACCGTGACATCGACCGAGGTCTGGCCGGCGGGGATGGTGACGGTCTCGGTGACCAGGCCCGCGTCGGCGCCCTCACCTTTGCCGACCACGGCGGTGCCGCTGCGGCTGGTGTAGGTGACGGTGACCGGCTGGGTCGAGGGCTTGTCCAGGGTGATGGTGAAGGTCGCCACGCCAGCGCCTTCGTTGACGCGCACGTCGTTGATGCTGAGCTGGGGCTGGGTCGGCTCGGGCGTGGGCGTCACGGGGGTGGCGGCAGCGGCAGCGGCAGGCGTGCTGGCTTGCAGGGCCGTGACGGGAACGAGCGACGGGGGCAGCACGCGGTCGGTGCCGAAGTCGAAGGCCAGGGGCGTCACACCCTCGGCGATGCGGTCGACGCGCAAGCCCGACGAGAGGCTGCCGGCGAGGCCGCCCTGCAGGCCAGCGCCCGGCGGGTCCAGGGGCACGGTGCTGTTGAGGTCGGCGATGACGGCGTCAGCGGGCAGGGGCTTGGCCGCCTGGGCTGGCAGCGTGCGCACCGCGTCAGGCGCGATCTGCACCAAGCCGTTGTCTTCCGTGATGATCTGCTGGCCGCCGACGACCTTGTCGCCGACTTTCACAGCGCGCAATTGCCCGTTGGGCAGGCGCAAAAAGGCTTGGCCCCAGACGGCGGTGACGGTACCGGAAGACATGGCAAGGATCGGCATGGTTCAACCCAAAGACGGAAATCGTGCGAAGTGCACAGTCTAGGGCTTTACAAGGGCCGATTGGCGCAGGCGACATCCCGCGTGTGGAGGGCAGGACGGGGCCGCGCGCCCCTCGGCATGCTCAGTGGCCGGCGCGCATCCGGATGCGTTCGATGTAGGCCTCGCCGTCGAAGGGCTGGCCGGAGCGCTGAGAGGCCCAGACCATCTCGCCCAAGGCTTCCATGGCCTCGTGGTGCGCCTCGTGCAGGGAACCGCGACGCTGGGCCAGGGCCTGGACGGCGGCACGGATGCCACGCGGCTGGTCGATGCTGACCTGTTCCGTGATGGACAGGTGCATGGACAGGTGCAGGAAGGGGTTGGTGCGCCCCTCTTCGACCGTGTACATGGCGGCCAAGGCCACCTCGACATCGGCCAGGTCGGCATGGTACTCGGGGTGCTCCAGGATCCAGTCGGCCGCCTGCGCCTCCAGGGGCGTCAGGGGCTGACCGGCCTGCTGCTTGGCCCAGGCTTCACAGAAGAAGCGCCGGACCTGTTCCTGCGAAGGAGCGAACATCGGATGGCCCCGGACTCAGACGCCCAGCAGCTCGACTTCGAACATCAGCGTGGCGTTCGGCGGGATCACGCCACCGGCGCCGCGGGCACCGTAGCCCAGCTCGGACGGGATCACCAGGATGCGGGTGCCGCCGACCTTCATGCCTTGCACGCCTTCGTCCCAGCCGCGGATGACGTGGCCGGCGCCCAGGGGGAATTCGAAGGGGTCGCGGCGGTCTTTGGAGGAGTCGAACTTGGCGCCCTTGACGCCGTTCTCGTACAGCCAGCCGGTGTAGTGCACGGTGACGTAGGCACCTGCCTTGGCGATGTCGCCGCCGCCTTCCACGGTGTCTTCGTATTGCAGGCCGGAGGTGGTGGTGGTGACGGGCATGGCGGGTCCTTTCGGAGGTAGGGGGTGACGGAGGCGTCGGGGCAGGCTTCGGGAAAGAGCCGGAAGTCTAACTGCTGGGCCGACCGGCTGCAGCGCCCCACCGCTCAGGCACCACCCGGGCACCTCACAGGAAGGGCAAGGCCTCGATCACCTCGGCGAGCGGCACCATGGCGCCTGCACCCATGCCCACACCTGAACCCACATTCACACCCTCGTCAGGCACCCCCTCGGCCAGGACCTGCACCCCGCACAGCAGCGCACAGGCGCACACGGCCGAGGCGGCAGGCCGCAGGCGCGACGTCAGGTGTGACTTCAGGTGCGTCAGCAGATGCGTCACCAGGTACAAAGCGCCCCGCGTCAAGGGCACAGCGCGGGGCATGGCTGGGGTGGGTGTCAGGTGGTGCATGCCTGGCCACATTGCAGCTTCCGTACCCGCGCGCACCGCCCTGGGAAGATGCCGCCTGGGCGCGAAAATGCTGCGCCGAATCCAGCAAAATCCTGCCCATCGCTGCCGCCGTTTGCTGGGTTTTCGCCAGACATTGCGGCCCGGGTGCCCCAAGATCACCACCCCGCACCACCTCGCACCACCCCTCACTCCCACGAGCGCGCGCATGAGCCCCACCCTCCCCGGCCCCGATGGCCAACCCCGCTGCCGCTGGTGCGCATCGGCGCCCGAGTTCTTGCCCTACCACGACACCGAATGGGGCTTCCCCGTCGGCGACGACCGCCGCCTGTTCGAGAAGCTCTGTCTGGAAGGCTTCCAGTCCGGCCTGAGCTGGCGGACCATCCTGGCCAAGCGCGAAAACTTCCGCGCGGCCTTCCACGGCTTCGACATCGACCGGGTGGCGCGCTTCACCGCCGACGACGTCGAACGCCTGCTGCAGGACGCGGGCATCGTGCGCCACCGCGGCAAGATCGAGGCGGCCATCCACAACGCGCGCTGTGCCCAGGCGCTGATCGCCCAGGAAGGCTCGCTGGCGGCCTTTTTCTGGCGGCACGAGCCCGACCCGGCCACGCTCGGCACGCCGCAGACGGCATCGACCTCGGACACCTCGGTGGCCCTGTCGAAAACGCTCAAGAAGATGGGTTGGAAGTTCGTCGGCCCGACCACCCTGTTCGCCTTCATGCAGGCCATGGGTTTGGTCAACGACCACGCCGAAGGCTGCGTGGTGCGGGCACAGGCCGCACGGGCCCGCGAGGCCTTTGTCAAGCCGGGGCGCAGCGTTGGCTGAGACAATGGCCGCTGACATGGAAGACGCCCCCCGCCTGCACACCAACAGCCAGACGCTCTCGCTGAGCTTCACCTCCTCGCTCATCCAGAGCAGCATGCGCCTGGACGCGCCCGACGAGCTGCTGCTGGACTACACCCGCGCCATGATGGGCTGCCTGCTGCTGAACCCCGCGCCGCGCCGCGTGCTGATGATCGGCCTGGGCGGGGGCTCCATGCTCAAGTACCTGCACCGCCACCTGCCGGACGCCACGTTCACGGTGGTGGAGATCAGCCAGGCCGTCATCGACCTGCGCGGTGAATTCCTCATTCCCCCGGACAGCGAACGGCTGCGCACGGTGTGCGACAACGGGGCGCGGTTCATCCGGGAGTTCGCACGGGAGCTCGTTCAACCCGCGCCCCCTGCCCGCTTCGACCTGATCCTGGTGGACGGATTCGACGGCGCCGGCCTGCCACCGGCCCTGAGCAGCCGCCGCTTTTACGAAGACTGCCGCGCCGCCCTGAGCGAGGACGGCGTGCTGGTGGCCAATGTGCAGGCCGACACGGCGCGCAGCCGCGAGATCCGCCAGCGCCTGAGCCGGGCTTTCGACGGCGCCGTGGCCTCGGTGGAGTCCGACGAAGGCGGCAACGAGGTCATGAGCGCGGCCACGCGCCCCGTGCTCGCGCAGTGCGGCGCCGACTTCGAGGCCCGCTGGGCCGCGCTGGCGCCGGTGCACCAGGCCACCCTGGCCGCCACCTCCACCCGCTTGCAGCGGGCGCTGGTCAAGGGCTTTCCACTGGGCTGAGGCGGAGCACGCGAAGCCAAAAGCCTTGCACACCGAGCGCCCCGCTCCGCCGCCGCACCTGGATGGTGCGCACACGCACCCCAACGGGGCGCATGCCACGGTGCCTGGGCCGAATCCCGGGCAGAACACGCCGCCAGCGGGCAGCATCCACTTGGCACAGAACCTGCTGTTTCCAGGTGGAAGCAAAGAAGCTCACACAGATTTCAGCATCGCTCCGCTAACGAAGGTGGACTGGGCATGTCGCTTGCGCGGCATCTGATCCGTACCGCATTGGATTCGTTGGTTTGCGCTGGCCGCTGCACCTCCCTGCAGCCCGCCACGCGAGATAGGAGTGAACATGAAGATCGTCGTCATCGGCCACGGCATGGTGGGCCACAAGTTTCTGGAAAGCCTCGCCGACGTGGCATCGGGCAGCCTGCAAGGCGCCGACGTCACGGTCCTGTGCGAAGAGCCCCGCCCCGCTTACGACCGCGTTCACCTCTCTGAATTCTTCGCTGGCAAATCGGCCGAAGACCTCTCCGTGGTCGAGCCCGGTTTCTTCGAGCGCACCGGCTTCACCCTGCGCCTGGCCGCCCGCGCAGCAGGCATCGAGCGCCGCACCCACACCGTCACCACGGTCGATGGCGAGACCTTCACCTACGACAAGCTGGTGCTGGCCACCGGCTCCAACCCCTTCGTGCCGCCCGTGCCCGGCCGCGACCGCAAGGACTGCTTCGTCTACCGCACCATCGAAGACCTGGAGGCCATGACCGAATGCGGCGCGCGCTCCAAGAGCGGTGTCGTGGTCGGCGGCGGTCTGCTCGGCCTGGAATGCGCCAAGGCCCTGCGCGACATGGGCCTGGACACCCACGTGGTCGAGTTCGCCCCGCGCCTGATGGCCGTGCAGGTGGACGAAGGCGGCGGCCGCGTGCTGCGCAGCAAGATCGAGGCGATGGGCCTGCACGTGCACACCGGCCGCAACACGGTCGAGATCGTCGATGGCCGCGAGGCGCGCCACCGCATGGTGTTCGCCGATGGCAGCCACCTGGAAACCGACATGATCGTGTTCTCCGCCGGCATCCGCCCGCGCGACGAACTGGCCCGCCAAAGCCTGCTGGCCGTGGGCGCGCGCGGCGGCATCGCCATCGACAGCCACTGCCGCACCAGCGACCACAAGGTTTATGCCATTGGCGAATGCGCGGCCTGGAACGACCAGACCTTCGGCCTGGTGGCCCCCGGCTACGACATGGCCCGCGTGGTGGCCAAGCACATCGCTGGCGACACCGAGGCGACCTTCGCCGGCGCCGACATGAGCACCAAGCTCAAGCTGATGGGCGTGGACGTGGCCAGCATCGGCGACGCCCAGGGCAAGACGGCGCACTGCCGCAGCTACCAGTACGTGGACGAGGTCAAGCAGGTCTACAAGAAGATCGTGGTCAGCGCCGACGGCAAGCAGCTGCTGGGCGCCGTGCTGGTGGGCAATGCCGACGAGTACGGCACGCTGCTGCAGATGGCGCTCAATGGCATCACCCTGCCGGCCGAGCCTGAATTCCTGATCCTGCCCAGCAGCGATGGAAAGGCCAAGCCCGGCCTGGGCGTGGAAGCCCTGCCCGACACGGCCCAGATCTGCTCGTGCAACAACGTCAGCAAGGGCCAGATCGGTGCAGCGGTCGGCAACGGTGTCTGCACCATCGGCGAGATGAAGGCCTGCACCAAGGCCGGCGCCACCTGTGGCGGCTGCGTGCCCCTGGTGACGCAGGTGATGAAGGCCGAGATGGCCAAGCGCGGCATGGCCGTCAACAACCACCTGTGCGAGCACTTCGCCTACTCGCGCCAGGAGCTCTACCACCTGGTGCGCGTCGGTCAGGTCAAGACCTTCGACGAGTTGCTGGCCAAGCACGGCAAGGGCCTGGGCTGCGACGTCTGCAAGCCGACCGCCGCCAGCATCCTGGCCTCGGTGTGGAACGAGTTCGTGCTCAAGAAGGACCTGGCCAGCCTGCAAGACAGCAACGATTACTACCTGGGCAACATCCAGAAGGACGGCAGCTACTCGGTGGTGCCGCGCATGGCCGGTGGCGAGGTCACGCCCGATGGCCTGATCGCCGTGGGCCAGGTCGCCAAGAAGTACGGCCTGTACACCAAGGTGACGGGCGGCCAGCGCGTGGACCTGTTCGGTGCGCGCGTGGAGCAACTGCCCTTCATCTGGGAAGAGCTGATCGCCGCGGGCTTCGAGTCGGGCCATGCCTATGGCAAGTCGCTGCGCACGGTGAAGTCCTGCGTGGGCTCGACCTGGTGCCGCTATGGCGTGGGCGATTCGGTCGGCCTGGCCATCGCGCTGGAGAACCGCTACAAGGGCCTGCGCGCACCGCACAAGATCAAGTTCGGTGTGTCGGGCTGCACCCGCGAATGCGCCGAAGCCCAGGGCAAGGACATCGGCATCATCGCCACCGAGAAGGGTTGGAACCTGTACGTGTGCGGCAACGGCGGCATGAAGCCCCGCCACGCCGAGCTGTTCGCCTCCGACCTGGGCCAGGAAGAGCTGGTGCGCCTGATCGACCGCGTGCTGATGTTCTATGTGCGCACCGCCGACCGCCTGCAGCGCACCAGCACCTGGCGCGACAACCTCGAAGGCGGTCTGGCCTACCTGCAGGACGTGATCCTGAACGACAGCCTGGGCCTGTGCGCCGAACTGGAAGCGCAGATGCAGCACGTGGTGGACACCTACCAGTGCGAGTGGAAGACGGCCGTGACCGACCCCGAGGTGCGCAAGCGCTTCCGCAGCTTCGTCAACAGCGAGCAGGTCGATGAGACCGTGGTGTTCGTGAAAGAGCGCGGCCAGATCCGGCCCGCCTTCGCCGAAGAGCGCGAGCTGGCTTCGACCAGCGCGCTGGACGCCTGAACCTCGCCTGAAACGCACCGACAGAGCCTGACCATGACACCCGTGACCGACTCCACCACAGCGACCACCACAGCGACCGCCACCCTGGTGTGCGCCGCCAACGACATCCTCCCCAACACCGGCGTGTGCGCCCTGGTGGCGGGCCGCCATGTGGCGGTCTTCCGCGTGGGTGGCGGTGTCGGCGCAGACAACTTCTTCGCCATCGACAACATCGACCCCAAGAACGGCGCCAGCGTGCTGTCGCGTGGGCTGATCGGCAACCTCGGCGATCAGGTCGTCGTGGCCTCGCCGCTTTACAAGCACCACTTCGTGCTGGCCACGGGCGAGTGCACCGAGAACCCCGAGTGGTCGGTGCAGGCCCACCCCGTCGAGGTGCGCGAGGGCCAGGTCTGGGTGTCGCTGGCATGAGCATCCCCATCCACCCGGTCTCCCAGCAGACCCGTTCCACCTGCCCGTACTGCGGCACGGGCTGCGGTGTGCTCATCGGGTCGGTGGGCGAGCAGATCGTCAGCGTGCAGGGTGACCCGGAGCACCCGGCCAACTTTGGCCGCCTGTGCACCAAGGGCAGCACCCTGCACCTGACGGCCGCCGCCAGCGTGACGCAGCAAGCACGCCTGCTGCGCCCCATGCACCGCACGCAGCGGGGCAGCGAGGCGCAAGCCATCGGCTGGGACGCGGCCATGGCGATGGCGGCCGAGCGTTTCGCTGACGTCATCCGCCGGCATGGCCCGCAGGCCGTGGGCTTTTACGGCTCGGGCCAGTTGCTGACCGAAGACTATTACGTGCTCAACAAGCTGGTCAAAGGGCTGGTGGGCACCAACAACCTGGACACCAATTCGCGCCTGTGCATGAGCAGCGCCGTGGCCGGCTACAAGGCCACGCTGGGCAGCGACGCCCCACCCGCCTGCTACGAAGACTTCGACCACGCCGAGACCCTGTTCATCGTCGGTGCCAACACGGCCTGGGCCCACCCCATCCTGTTCCGCCGCATCGAAGACGCGCGTGCCGCCCGCCCCAGCCAGAAGCTGATCGTGGCCGACCCGCGCCGCACCGAAACGGCCGACATGGCCGACCTCTACCTGCCCATCCGCCCGGGCAGCGACGTGGCCCTGTTCCACGGTCTGCTGCACGTGATGCTGGCCGAAGGCCTGGTGGACCACGGCCACATCGCCCGCCACACCCAGGGCTTCGAGGCCTTGCAGGCCGTGGTGGCCGCACACACGCCCGCCGCCGTGGCCGAGACCTGCGGCATCCCCGTGGCCGACCTGCTGCAGGCCGCCCGCTGGATGGGCGGGCACACGCCGACGCTGTCGCTGTACTGCCAGGGCCTCAACCAGAGCAGCCGCGGCACCGACAAGAACGCCGCCCTCATCAACCTGCACCTGGCCACCGGCCAGATCGGCAAGCCCGGTGCCGGCCCCTTCTCGCTGACAGGCCAGCCCAACGCCATGGGCGGTCGTGAAGTGGGCGGCATGGCCAACCTGTTGAGCGCCCACCGCGACCTGGGCAATGCCCAGCACCGAGAAGAGGTGGCGGCGCTTTGGGGCGTGCCCGAAGTGCCCGCCCAGCCTGGCCTGACCGCGGTGGAGATGTTCGAGGCCGCCGCGCGCGGTGAGCTCAAGGCGCTGTGGATCGCCTGCACCAACCCGGCGCAGTCCATGCCCGACCAGGCCACGGTGCGCCGCGCGCTGGAACGCGCCGAGTTCGTCGTGGTGCAAGAGGCCTTCGCCACGACCGCCACCTGCGCCTACGCCGACCTGCTGCTGCCCGCCACCACATGGGGCGAGAAAGACGGCACCGTCACCAACAGCGAACGCCGCATCAGCCGCGTGCGCCCGGCCGTGTCGCCCTCGGGCGAAGCGCGCCACGACTGGGCCATCTTCACCGAGCTGGGCCGCCGCCTGGAAGCGCTGCTGCCCGAGCGCGTGGCGGCCTACCGTCCAGGCACCACCACCCTCTTCCCCTATGCCACGCCGGAATCGGTCTGGCTGGAGCACCGCGAGAGCACCCGGGGCCGCGACCTCGACATCACCGGCCTGAGCTACGCCTTGCTGGACACCGCGGGCCCGCAACAATGGCCCCTGCCCGAAGGCGCCAGCCAGGGTCAGGCACGCCTCTACGCCGATGGCCGCTTCCCCACGGCCGACGGCCGCGCCAAGTTCGCCGCGGTGGCCTTCGCTCCCCCGCAAGAAGCCACCGATGCCGAGTTCCCCTTCAGCCTGAACACCGGCCGCCTGCGCGACCAGTGGCACGGCATGAGCCGCACCGGCACGCTGGGCCGCCTGTTCGGTCACGTCAGCGAGCCCTCGGTGGACCTCCACCCCGCCGACATGCAGCGCCTGGGCCTGACAGACGGCGACCTGGTGCGCGTGCGCTCGCGCCGCGGCGAGGTGCTGGTCTCCGCGGTGACGGCGGACGCGCAAATGCCCGGCCAGGTCCACATCGC
Source organism: Aquabacterium sp. (assembly GCA_023266355.1). Classification (GTDB taxonomy): domain Bacteria; phylum Pseudomonadota; class Gammaproteobacteria; order Burkholderiales; family Burkholderiaceae_C; genus Aquabacterium. The sequence goes on along the minus strand of JAHFQM010000006.1, from coordinate 160,187 downwards.
CATGCACTGGGGCAGCGAGTTCCTCAGCGGGCGCGGCGCCGGTGGCGAGCGCCTGCAAGGCGTCAACGCCCTGACCCAGTCGGCCTTCTGCCCTACCTCCAAACAGCCCGAGCTCAAGCACGCGGCGGTGGCCATCGAGCCCGTCTCGCTGCCCTGGCAACTGGTGGCCATGGCCTGGCTGCCCGCAGGCAAGGCCCTGGTGGTGCGCGAGGCCGTGGCCGCACTGGCGCGCGACTTTGCATTCTTCAGCTGCGTGCCCTTTGGCAACGAAGGCAGGGAAGACGGTACACAAGGCGGCAGACATGACGGCACACCAGACGGCCACGTCGGCGTGCTGCTGCGCCTGGCCGATGCGCAAGCGCCCGACGCCGCTCTCATCGCCCCCCTCATCGCCCGGTTGGAAGGCTGGTTCGGCGTGCAGGCCACCGACACCCTGCGCTACGACGATGCCAGCCGGCACCAGCACCGCGCCATGCGGGTGGTGGGCAGCGGCGAGGGCCCCATTCAGGGCCAGCGCCTGCAAGCCTTCCTGATGGCCGGCCAGGTCGAGGCCGCCGCCTGGGTGCGCCCGCTGCTGCAGGAGCGCCAGCCCGTTGAAGCGCTCGGCACCCGGCTGCTGTCGCCCAGCGCCCAAGCGCCCGGCGAGGTGGCTTCGCGCGGCAAGCAGGTCTGCACCTGCTTCAACGTGAGCGAACCGCAGATCCTGGCCTTCCTGCCGCAATGCCAAGGCGCGGCCGGCGAACGCCTGGCCCAACTCCAGGGGGCGCTGAAATGCGGCACCAACTGCGGCTCCTGCGTGCCCGCCCTGCGCAAACTGATCCAAACAAACTCCTGAGGCTCCCCATGTCCAACTTCAAGACATTCCTGAAATCAGGGCACGCGCCCACGCTGTTCGCGTCCTTCCTGTACTTCGATTTCACCTTCGCCATCTGGGTGCTCAACGGCGCCATGGCCCCTTTCATCAGCGAGTCGTTCAACCTGACCGCCGCGCAAAAGGGCTTCATGGTGTCGGTGCCCATCATCGCGGGGGCGCTGATGCGCTTCCCGCTGGGCCTGCTGTCGCAGTACATCGGGCGCAAGAGCGCCGCCCTGGTTGAGATGGCCCTGATCATCCTGGCCCTGGCTTTTGGCTACTTCTTCGTGGACACTCACGACGAGGTGCTGGCCATGGGCGTGCTGCTGGGCATTGCCGGTGGCAGCTTCGGCATCGCGCTGTCCCTGGGTTCGGGCTGGTTCCCGCCCAAGTACAAGGGCCTGGCCATGGGCATTGCCGGTGCGGGCAACAGCGGCACCGTGCTGGCCGTGCTGTTCGCGCCGCCGCTGGCCATGAAGTTCGGCTGGCAGGCGGTGTACGGCCTGGCCGCCTTCACCATGCTGCTGCCCATGGCCGTGATGGCCGTGTTCGCCAAAGAGCCACCCGACGTCGAGCACCAGAGCCTGCGCGAGCACATCGCCTGCCTGTTCGAGAAAGACGGCTGGGCCTTCAGCCTGATCTACGTCATCACCTTCGGCGGCTTCATCGGCCTGGCCAATTTCCTGCCCACCTATTTCTACGACCAGTTCAAGGTCACCAAGGTCGAAGCCGGCCAACTCACCATGCTGGCCACGCTGATGGGCTCGGCCACGCGGGTGGTGGGCGGCTGGCTGTCGGACCGCTGGGGCGGCATCAACACCCTGTCGGGCGTGCTGGTGTTCGTGGTCATCACGCTGGTGGTGTGCGGCACCATGGGCGACAACCTGGCACTGACCACCCTGCTGTTCATGCTGTGCTTCGCCTCGCTGGGCGCAGGCAATGGCGCGCTGTTCCAGCTGGTGCCCCTGCGCTGGCCGCTCACGACCGCCGTGGCGGGCTCCATGATCGGTGAGCTGGGCGCCCTGGGCGGCGGCTTCATCCCCAACGCCATGGGCCAGTTCAAGCAGCACTTCGGCACCTACTTCTACGGCTTCCTGGCCTTCGCCGCTGTGGGCGTGGGCGTGCTGCTGATGATGCGCATCATGCAGATCCGCTGGACGCGCACTTGGGCCGAAAAGGGCGGCCGCGCACGCAGCACCGGCACGCCTGGCAGCACCGCCGCGACCTTCCGGCAGACGGCAACCAAGCGCCGCTGAACCTTGCCGCTGAGCACACCACGCCAGGAGGCCACCATGTCACCCCGCCCCCGCAAGCAACTCGTCGTCATCGGCAACGGCATGGCGGGTGTCCGCACGGTCGAGGAGCTGCTGAAGATCGCGCCCGACCTCTACGACATCACCGTCTTCGGCGCCGAGCCCCACCCCAACTACAACCGCATCATGCTGTCGCCGGTGCTGGCCGGTGAGCAGACGGTGGACGACATCGTCCTCAACCCAGTGGCTTGGTACGCGGCCCACGGCATCACCCTGCACATGGGCAAGCCGGTGACGGCGGTGAACCGGCGCGAGCGCACCGTCACCGCGGCCGATGGCACGCAGGCGCGCTACGACCGCCTGCTGCTGGCCACCGGCTCGCAGCCCTTCGTGCTGCCCGTGCCGGGCCACGACCTGCAAGGCGTGGTCACCTACCGCGACATCGCCGACACGAACGCCATGATCGAGGCCGCGCGCACGCACCGGCACGCGGTGGTGATCGGCGGCGGCCTGCTGGGCCTGGAAGCGGCCAATGGCCTGGCCCTGCGCGGCATGGCCGTGACCGTGGTGCACCTGGGCGACTGGCTGCTGGAGCGCCAGCTCGACCGCGTGGCCGCAGATCTGCTGCAGGCCGAGCTGAGCGAGCGTGGCCTGCGCTTCGCCTTGAGCGCCCACACCGCCGCCTGCCTGGACGATGGCCAGGGCCGCGTGCGCGCCGTGCAACTCAAGGACGGCACCGAGATCCCTGCCGACCTGGTGGTGATGGCCGCCGGCGTGCGTCCCGACGTGCGCCTGGCCACGGCCATCGGCTTGCAGTGCAACCGCGGCGTGCTGGTCAGCGACACCCTGCAGACCCTGACCGACCCGCGCATCTACGCCGTGGGCGAATGCGCCAACCACCGGGGCATGGCCTACGGGCTGGTGGCGCCGCTGTACGAGCAGGCCGTGGTCTGCGCCAACCACCTGGCCGACTTCGGCATCGGCCGCTACCTGGGCAGCCAGGTCAGCACCAAGCTGAAGGTGACGGGCATCGACCTGTTTTCGGCCGGCGACTTCATGGGCGCCGACGGCACCGAAGCCATCGTGCTGCGCGACCCGGTGCGCGGCATCTACAAGAAATTGGTGCTGAAGGACGGTGTGCTCGTGGGCGCCTGCCTGTATGGCGACATCGACGACGGCAGTGCCTACTTCGAGCTGATCCGCTCGGGCGCGTCGGTGGCCCAGCAGCGCGACATGCTGGCCTTTGGACTGGCGACGGTTTGAATCAGCGCCTCGGCAGGAACACCAGCCAGTACACCAGCAGCACGTTGAACAGCATGGCCACGCCGAAGGCGATCTTCCAGACCGCGGCGGGGTCGCGCTCCAGCAGGGACGAGGCCCGGGCGGGCGTCAGCGGGCGCGAGGCGCCGCGCTCCAGCGCCAGGCGCAGCTCTTCGGCCGTCTCGAACCGCGCCTTGGGCTCGCGGGCCACGGCCTTGAGCACGATGTGGTCCAGCCAGATGGGCACATCGGGGCGCAGGCGCGAAGGCGGCAGCGGGTCGCGCCGGTAGCGGCTGAGCTGGTAGGGCTCGATCTCGCCATAGGGCAGCCGACCGGTCAGCCACACATACAGCGTCACCCCGAGCGCGAACAGGTCGGACTGCGGCGTGGCCTGGCCGAGCGCCGGGTCGTCCGACCACTGCTCCGGGTTCATGTAGCTGGGCGTGCCAGCGTGCAGCACGCGCAGCGATTCGGGCTCCTTGCCCGACAGCGCGACGCCCAGGTCCAGGATGCGCCATTGCCCATCGGCCCCTCGGTGCAGGTTGTCGGGCTTGATGTCACGGTGGATGACGCCGTGCTGGTGCAGCCGCCCCAGCGTGCGCGCCAGGCTGCTGGCGGCGGCCACCACCTCGGACACGGAAAAGCTGGCCTGCCGGTCGAGCATGCTCGCCAGTGACTCGCCTTCCAGCCAGTCGGACAGGGTGTAGAAGGCCGTCGGGTGGACCGGCTCGGTGACGTGCAGCAGGCCTTCGGCGTTGCGCTCGGACACGCGTGCCGCCAGCCAGGCCTCGTGGGCCAGCATCTCGCGTTCCTGCGCGTCGCTGGCGCGGGACTCGTGCAGGGTCTTGAGGGCATGCACGGTGCCATGCACCAAGCTGCGCACGCGGTACACGCGGTGCACCCCGTTGCTGAACACCGACGCCTCCACCCGGTGCTGGTCGATGACATCGCCTTCCTTCAGGCGGGGCGGCACGGGCAGCTGGTGCCCGCGGCGGCTCATGTCGGCCAGGCTGGCCACGTCCAGGCCCTGGACGCGCAGCACCACCGCCGTCGTGTTGTCGCGCCCGCCCGAGGCCAGGGCCTTGTCCACCAGGGCCTGGCTGGCCTCCTGGGCCGAACCGGTGCCCGCCAGCGCGTGCAACGTGGCCGGCTTGATGTAGCCGTGCACACCGTCGCTGGTCAGCACCAGGGTGTCGCCGATGCGCAGGTCGCCATCGAGGTAGTCCACGCGCAGGGCGTCGTCCAGGCCCACGGCGCGGGTCAGGCCGTTCTGGAACTCCGTGCGGCCCATGACATGGTCCTGGGTGAGCTGGGTGCACTCGCCATCGCGGATCAGGTAGGCGCGGCTGTCGCCCACATGGGCCAGGGTGAAGCCATGCGCGCGCAGCACCACGGCCGTCAGGGTGCAGGTGCCCGTGGGGGCCATGCGCCCCTCCAAGGCCAGGCGGCGCCGGTTGTGATCGACCAGCCAGCCGTTGTGCGCCTGGATCACGCGGTCCAGCGCGACGGTCGGGTCCCAGGTGGCGGGCGTGGCGTACCAGTCCTCGACCAGGCTCATCACCGTGCTTTGCGCGGCCTCCAGGCCCAGGCCGCCGGTGGAGACCCCATCGGCCAGCGCCGCGATGACGCCCCAGGCCGCATCGCTGGGCCCGGGCTGGCGCACCAGGGCGAAATCTTCGTTGCCGGTGCGCGGCCCGCGCTCGCTGGTGAAACCGATGTCGAGGTCAAAGCTCATGGGGTGCTGGGTGTCTGGGCCTTGGCGTTCGGCGAAGCCAGGGCGATGTCGGTGAGCGCCAGGGTCGCCTCGGCCACATCGAGCAGGCGCTTGTTGTGGTCCATCGCGGCCTTCTGCAAGGCGCGGTAGGCGGCGTCTTCCGTCATGCCCAGGCGGCTCATCAAGGCCCCCTTGGCGCGCTCGATGACCTTGCGGTCGTGGATGGCCTGTTTGGCCTTGCGCAATTCCTGCTCGGTCTGGGCGAGCTTGTCGGTCTGCTGTTGCAGCAGGTCCTGCAGCGAGGCAATGCGCGAAGAGGCCTCCGCGGCCTCCATGGCCTGGCCAGGTTCGGCCGGCGTTGCCGCATCGCCTTTGGTGGCCAGCACGGGCACCGAGGCCGGCTGCCCCGCTGCGCTGAAATAGCGGTCTGCCGCCTGCGCGTGGGGCGAGGGGTTCTGGCGCAGGCGCTGCACCAGGCCGGTGGAATCTGCCAGGTCTTGCCTGGCCGCGGCGATGGCCGCCTGGCAAGCCGCCTGCAAGTGCGCCGTCAGGGCGGCCTCCAGCACACCGAGGTCGGCCAGGCGCTTGCTGCTCACGTCGAACCACACCGTACTTTGCGTGGCGTCCAGCGGCTGATCGACCTTGGCCATGCACAGGCCGCGGCGCAGGCGCTCCAGCTGGGCGGTGTTCGGGCCGTTCTGCGCGTCGTCCCAATGCGGACGCAGGTCGGCGTCGATGAAGTCGAGCAACACGTCGGCGGCGCGTTCCTGGGCATCGATGAGGTGGATGAAGCGCTGCTGCTCCAGCTCGCTGCACACGCCGGAGGCCAGCAGGGAGGCGCCCACCGCGCGCTCCTGCCCCGCCGCTTCCTTGACCTGCAGCAGGTGCACCAGGGTGACGAGCAGGCGCGAGATGGCCGGGTCGGTCGCGCCATCGGCCAGATGGAAGACCAGCTCGATGAGCCCGGCGATCACGCGGCTGAACGCGCCCATGGCGTCGCCCACCTTCGGCGCCTTCTGCGCGATGGCGGCGCGCAAGGGCCCCAGGCTGTCGAGGTCCAGCAGCACCCAGCCCATCATGGACACCATCTGGGCGCTGGCGGCGCTGCCGGCATCGAGTTGCTCGGCAAACGCGGTGCGCAGCGCCTGTGCCAAGGGCTCGGCGAAGGCCACGACCTCGGTGCGCTCGGCGTCGAAACTGCGTCCGCCCGAGGCCAGGTAGAGGCTGCTGGCGCCGCGCTCCCATTGCAGCGCATGCACCAGCTTGCCGATGACCTCGACCAGGGCCGCGCGTGCCGCGAGGTGCTGCATGGCTTGCAGCTCAAGCTCGCGCGCCCGCACGATGAAATCAGAGGTGGATCGGTTCATGTTCTTGCCCATCGCAGCAGGCTTTCAGGAGGTGCTGCCATTATCGGTGTCCATGCAAGAAACATGCGCAAGCCTGCACGTTGGGCATCTGCCGGCAGAATGCGCTCAGCTTCTTTCGACCTCAGCGCCACCCCTGCCACGGAGCCCCGCATGACGAACCGCTACGCCTTCTGCCCGCATTGCGCCAGCCCGCTCACGCCGCGCGCCCACACGGGCTCTCTGGACGTGCTGCGCCACAGCTGCCCCGACGCGGCCTGTGGCTTCGTCCACTGGGACAACCCGGTGCCGGTGGTGGCGGCGGTGGTCGAGCACGAAGGCGCGCTCATCCTGGCGCGCAACAAAGCCTGGACGGCGCCTTTCTTCGCCCTCATCACCGGCTTCCTGGAGAAGACCGACCCCAGCCCCGAAGAGGCCGTGGCCCGCGAGGTCAAGGAAGAGCTCGACCTCGACGCCAGCGGCGTGCACTTCATCGGCCACTACCGTTTCGAGCGCCAGAACCAGGTCATCCTGGCTTTCCACGTGCCAGCCACGGGCGTGATCACCCTGGGCGAGGAACTGGCCGAGTACAAGCGCATCGACCCGGCGCGGGCGCGCTACTGGCCGGTGGCCACGGGCCTGGCGCTGCGCGACTGGCTGCGCGCCCAGGGCCATGACCCGCAGCCCTTCGACGTGCCCGACAAGGTCTGAGGGCTGGTCTGCCTCTTGCATGGAAGGTGCCGTCACCTCTCTGCACCGACCATGGACCTCACCCCCCGCGAAAAAGACAAGCTGCTGATCTTCACGGCCGCCCTGCTGGCCGAGCGCCGCAAGGCACGGGGGCTCAAGCTGAACCACCCGGAAGCCGTGGCGCTGATCACCGCCGCCATCATGGAAGGCGCCCGCGACGGCAAGACCGTGGCCGCGCTGATGAGCGAGGGCAAGACGGTGCTGAGCCGCGCCGACGTGATGGAGGGCATCGCCGAGATGATCCCGGACATCCAGGTCGAGGCCACCTTCCCCGATGGCACCAAGTTGGTGACCGTGCACCAACCCATTGCATGAATGGCATGACAACCCCACCAGGCACCCCCATGAAGCACCAAACCCCTGCCCTGTCCGCCCTGTTCTTGTGCAGCCTGCTCGCCTTGCCCGCCTGGGCCCACGAAGGCCATGGCCTGCCGGGCATGGCGCACTGGCACGGCACCGACGCGCTGGGTTTTGTCGGCGCCCTCGTGGTGGCCGCGGCCGTCTGGTTCAAAGGACGCCCGTGATGTTGCCCGGCGAGCTGCTCACCGACGGGCCCGACATCGTCCTCAACCCGGGGCGCCGCACCACCGTCCTGGTGGTCGAGAACGCCGGCGACCGCCCCATCCAGGTGGGCTCGCACTACCACTTCGCCGAAACCAACGCCGGCCTGCGCTTTGACCGCGACGCCGCCCGCGGCATGCGCCTGAACATCGCCTCGGGCACCGCCGTGCGCTTCGAGCCCGGCCAGCAACGCACCGTCGAGCTCGTCGATTTCGCCGGCGACCGCATCGTCTGCGGCTTCCGCGGCCTGGTCCAGGGCCCACTCTGAAAGACATTCCCACGATGGCCAGCATCTCCCGACGCGCCTATGCCGAAATGTTCGGCCCCACCACCGGCGACCGCCTGCGCCTGGCCGACACGCAACTGGTCATCGAGGTCGAAGACGACCTCACGCTCAGGGCAGGCGGGTACGGCGAAGAAGTCAAGTTCGGCGGCGGCAAGACCATCCGCGACGGCATGGGCCAAAGCCAGCGCCCCAATGGGCCCGGCCCCGGTGACGCCTGCGACTGCGTGCTGACCAACGCCCTCATCCTCGACCACTGGGGCATCGTCAAGGCCGACATCGGCATCAAGGCCAGCCGCATCGTGGCCATCGGCAAGGCGGGCAACCCCGACGTGCAGCCCGGCGTGGACATCGTCATCGGCCCGGGCACGGAAATCATCGCGGCCGAAGGCATGGTCGTCACGGCCGGCGGCATCGACACGCACATCCACTTCATCTGCCCGCAGCAGATCGAAGAGGCGCTCATGAGCGGCGTGACCACGATGATCGGCGGCGGCACCGGCCCGGCCACCGGTACCTTCGCCACCACCTGCACGCCCGGCCCCGACAACATCGCGCTGATGCTCAAGGCCGCCGAGGCCTTCCCCATGAACATCGGCTTGCTCGGCAAGGGCAACGCCAGCCGCCCCGAGGCGCTGCGCCAGCAGGTCGAGGCCGGTGTGATCGGCATGAAGCTGCACGAGGACTGGGGCACCACGCCCGCGGCCATCGACACCTGCCTGAGCGTGGCCGAAGAGACCGACGTGCAGGTGGCCATCCACACCGACACGCTCAACGAATCGGGCTTCGTGGAAGACACGGTGGCGGCGTTCAAGGGCCGCACCATCCACAGCTTCCACACCGAAGGCGCGGGCGGCGGCCACGCACCGGACATCATGAAGGTGGTGGGCGAGCCCAATGTGCTGCCGTCCTCGACCAACCCGACGCGGCCCTTCACGGTCAACACCATCGACGAGCACCTCGACATGCTCATGGTGTGCCACCACCTGGACGCCTCCATCGCCGAAGACCTGGCGTTTGCCGAGAGCCGCATCCGCCGCGAGACCATCGCCGCCGAGGACATCCTCCACGACCTGGGCGCCATCAGCATGTTCTCCTCCGACTCGCAGGCCATGGGCCGCGTGGGCGAGGTCATCATGCGCACCTGGCAGACGGCGCACAAGATGAAGGTGCAGCGCGGCGGCCTGCCCGGCGACACGAACCGCCACGACAACGCCCGCGTCAAGCGCTACGTGGCCAAGTACACCATCAACCCGGCGCTGGCCCACGGCGTGGCCCACGAGGTCGGCAGCATCGCGGTGGGCAAGTGGGCCGACCTCGTGCTGTGGCGCCCGGCCTTCTTTGGCGTCAAGCCCAGCCTCATCCTCAAGGGCGGCTTCATCGCGGCAGCGGCCATGGGCGACCCCAACGCCTCCATCCCGACGCCCCAGCCCGTGCACTACCGACCGATGTTCGGCAGCTTTGGCGGCGCCCTGTCACGCACCTCGCTGACCTTCATGAGCCAGGCCGGCATCGCTGCGGGCCTGCCTGCCGCCTATGGGCTGAAGAAGACGGTGACTGGCGTGAAGGGCTGCCGCACCGTGAAAAAGGCCGACATGGTGCACAACGGCTACCTGCCCAAGATGGAAATCGACGCGCAGACCTACCAGGTGCGCGCCGACGGCCTGCTGCTGACCTGCGAGCCCGCCACCGAGCTGCCCATGGCACAGCGCTACTTCCTGTTCTGAGTGGCCTGAGCGTCCTGAGCCCACGGCCGCCCAGGACATTGCCAGCGCAAGCCACGGCCCCGCGCCCAGGCCGCTACGATGGCGGCTTCGCCGTCGCGGGGGATGCAGCCAAGCCGTTCGCTGCCAGCCGCGGCGCGCCCCCACAGGCCCGCCGTTGAACACGACTCCTCCCAGCCCCGCTCCGATCAGCGCGAGCCACCTGCGCGCCATCACCTGGCTGTCCATGGCCGCGTTCGCCAGCGCGGCGGCCACCCGCTTGTGCGACCCCATGCTGCCCGACCTGGCGCGGCACTTTGGCGGCTCGGCCGCGGAGGTCGCCTGGGCCGTGTCGGGCTACGCCGTGGCCTACGGCTGCCTGCAGGTCATCTTCGGCCCCTTGGGCGACCGCCTGGGCAAGTACCGCCTGATCGCGCTGTGCACGCTCGCCTGCGTGCCAGGGTCCTTGCTGGCCGCCATGGCCAGCTCCCTGCACGGCCTGATCGCTGCGCGCATGCTCACCGGGGTCACCGCCGCGGGCATCATCCCCCTGGCCATGGCCTGGATCGGTGACACCGTGCCCTACGAACAGCGCCAATCCACCCTGGCGCGCTTCCTCATCGGACAGGTGCTCGGCGTGGTCGGCGGGCAGTTCATCGGCGGCATCTTCGCGGACACCCTGGGCTGGCGCTGGGCCTTTGGCGCCATGGCGCTGCTCTACCTCGCGGTGGGCGTGGGCGTGCTGGCGCAATCTCGCTTGCAGTCACGCCTGCAAGCCGGGCTGGGCCAAGGCGCCGCCGCTGGCACGGGCCCGGGCGCTGCGCCCTCCGACATGCTGGGGCAAATCCGCACGGTGTGGCAGACACCCTGGGCGCGCACCATCCTCGCGGTGGTCTTCACGGAAGGCGCCTTGATCTTCGGGGCGCTGGCCTTCGTGCCCAGCCACGTGCACAACCGCTTCGGCCTGACGCTGTCGGCTGCCGGGGGGCTGATGGCCTGCTTCGGCGTGGGTGGCTTGTCCTATGTGCTGTTCGCGCGGCACTTCGTGCAACGCCTGGGCGAAATCGGCCTGGCCAAGCTGGGCGGCGGCGCCTTGTGTTTGGCGTGGTTGACCTTGATGTGGGCGCCCTCCTGGGGCTGGACCCTCCCGGCCTGCTACCTCAGCGGTGTGGGCTACTACGCCCTGCACAACACCTTGCAGACCAACGCGACCCAGATGGCCCCCAGCGTGCGCGGCACCGCGGTGTCGCTGTTCGCATCGAGCTTTTTCCTGGGGCAGTCGGTGGGCGTGTCGCTGGCGGCCCTGGCCATCGCCAGGCTGGGGCCCTTGAGCCCCTTCGTGGTGTCGGCCGTGCTCACCCCGGCACTGGCGCTGCTGTTCGCACGGCTGCTGCGCCAGCGCCATGCGCCAACCCAACAACTGGTGTGACACCATGCAACTGAACGCCGACACTTCCCTGCGCGTGGTGCTGTCCACCGCCGACATGCCCTGGGTGGAGTCGCCCCAGCCCGGGGTGCGCCGCAAGCTGCTGGCCCGCGACGGCGGTGAGGTGGCCCGCGCGACGTCGCTGGTCGCGTATGCGCCTGGCGCCAGTTTCGCCAGCCACCGCCATGACCTCGGCGAAGAGATCCTGGTGCTGGAAGGCCACTTGCAGGACGAGCACGGAGTGTACGGCCCCGGCACCTACCTCAAGAACCCGCCGGGCTCCAGCCACGCGCCGCGCTCGGACAGCGGCTGCCTGCTGTTCGTCAAGCTGCGCCACCTGGCACCGACCGACGCCGAGCGGGTCGTGCTGGACACGCGCACCGCCCTCTGGCGGCCCGGCTTGGTCGAAGGGCTCACGGTCTTGCCGCTGTCCTCGCACGGCACCGAGCATGCGGCCCTGGTGCGCTGGGCGCCACAAACCCACTTCTCGGCCCACCGCCACTGGGGGGGCGAAGAAATCCTGGTGCTGGACGGCGTGTTCGAAGACGAGCATGGCAGCCACCCCGCCGGCACCTGGCTGCGCAGCCCGCACCTCAGCGAGCACCAGCCTTTCAGCACCGCAGGCTGCACGCTCTTCGTCAAGACCGGCCACCTGCGCACAGATATTGCATAACATCGACCACATGCTGACCGTCAACAAAATCCTCCCCCAAGGCCTGGGCCTGGCCCCCGTGCTGCTCAAGCGCGCCGCCACCGTCGAACTCGACTGGGACGTGCGCCAGAAAAGCCGCTTCGACGCCACCGACAGCCAGGGCCGCCACCTGGGCGTCTTTCTGCCCCGCGGCACCGTGGTGCGTGGCGGCGATGTGCTGGTGACAGAAAGCGGCGACATGGTCCGCGTGCTGGCCGCGCCGCAGCCGGTGTTGGTGATCACGCCGTGCGCCGAGCATGGCTCACCCTTCGACCTCGTGCGCGCGGCCTACCACCTGGGCAACCGCCACGTGCAGATCGAACTGCGCCCCGACCGCCTGCAGATCGAACCCGACCACGTGCTGGCCGACATGCTGCGCGCCATGCACCTGACCGTGCGCGAAGCCAGTGAGGCCTTCGAGCCCGAGGGCGGCGCGTACGCAGCGGGCGGGCATGGGCACACCCACGACCATGGGCACAGCCCCGAAGTCAATCCGCCGCACGGCGCCCCCGGCCATGTCCACGGCCCGGGCTGCGGACACAGCCATGCGCATGACCACGCCCATGACCCTGCACCCGCGCCAGCCCCCCGCGGCAAGCCCATCGGCATCGCCATCAAAATCGAGGCCGCGCCCCACGTCCATGGCCCGGGCTGCGGCCACGACCATGGTGACGGACACGGCCACAAGCACTGACGCACGGCGCGCCACCCCACACCCGCATGCCCCGCGTCGCCCCCCGCCCCACGCCCCTGACATCCGCCGCGCGGCTGCAGCTGATGTGGCTGGCCTCGCCCGCCCTGCCTGTCGGTGGCTTCAGCTATTCCGAGGGGCTGGAGGCGGCCGTGGACTGTGGCCGCGTCACCACCGAAGCCCAGGCCGCTGCCTGGCTGCGCGACCAGCTGATGCTGTCCGTGGCCCGCGCCGACCTGGCCGTGGTGGCCCGCGCCGTGCCAGCCTGGCAGCGCCATGACCTGGCCCGTGTGCGCGAACTCAACGACTGGGTGGGCCACACCCGCGAAAGCAGCGAGCTGCGCTTGCAGACCGAGCAAATGGGCCGCTCCCTGGTGGAGTGGCTGCGCAACCGCGGTGGCCTGGCGCGCACCGATGCCGGTGATGACCGCTTGCCGCAATGCGCCGCCCTGCCCCCGGCGCCCACCTGGCCCATCGCTTTCGCCCTGGCCGTGGCGCAAGCCCTGCCCACGCCCACCACCACCGCGGATGGCGAACCGGCCCTGCGCGAGGCCTTGCTGAGCTTCACCTTCGGCTGGGCCGAGAACATGGTGCAAGCGGCCATCAAGTCCGTGCCGCTGGGCCAGAGCGCCGGCCAGCGCATCCTGCAAGGCCTCATCGACGCCATCCCCGACGCCATCGACCACGCCCTGGCCCTGCCCGACACGCAGCGCCAGGCATTCACGCCCATGCTGGCCATCCTGAGCGCCCAGCACGAAACCCAGTACTCACGCCTGTTCCGATCATGAGCACCCTGCACAACATCCCCGGCCGCACCAAGCACCTCCCGCCCCTGCGCGTTGGCGTCGGCGGCCCCGTGGGCTCGGGCAAAACCACCCTCGTCGAGGTGCTGTGCAAGACCTTGCGCGACACCTACGACCTGGTCGTCGTCACCAACGACATTTACACCAAGGAAGACCAGCGCCTGCTGACCGTGGCCGGTGCGCTGGCGCCCGAACGCATCATGGGCGTGGAGACCGGCGGCTGCCCGCACACCGCCATCCGCGAAGACGCCTCCATCAACCTGGAAGCCGTGGACCGCATGCTGGGCCAGTTCCCCAACGCCGACATCGTCTTCATCGAATCGGGTGGCGACAACCTCGCGGCCACCTTCAGCCCGGAACTGTCCGACCTGACCATCTACGTGATCGATGTGGCCGCGGGCGAAAAGATCCCGCGCAAGGGCGGCCCCGGCATCACCAAGAGCGACCTCTTCGTCATCAACAAGACGGACCTGGCGCCCTACGTCGGCGCCAACCTGGACATCATGGAAGCCGACACGCGGCGCATGCGGCAAACGCCCCAGGGCCTGCGCCCCTTCGTCATGACCAACCTGAAAACGCAGGCCGGGCTGAGCGAGGTGATTGCCTTCATCGAGGCCAAGGGCATGCTGAAGGCCTGAGGCTTGAGCTGAAAGGTGGCGGCCCCGACAGGAATCGAACCTGTACTTGACCCTTAGGAGGGGTCCGTGATATCCATTTCACCACGGAGCCGGCACGGGGGGATTGTGCCTCAGGCCCCGCTGGTTTCGCCGTCCCTCAGGCGCAGTTCCTCGACCGTGTAGCCCTCGCGCGTGAGCGCCTCGCGCAGCCATGCGGGCTGGCCACCTTCGCCATCCCAGGTTTCGCTGGTGATGGGGTGGCGGTAGCGGTGCACAGGGGTTGTGCGCACAGGCGCCACCGTGGCCACGGGCTCGGGGATGCCGGCCAGTTCCTCGGCCTGGATCTGCCAGAAATCAATTTGCTTGCGCACGGAACGCAGCACGGCTTCTTGCTCTGCTGTTCTCATGGTGGACGTGGAGCACGTTTCACTGGGGCGATGCGGACCCATGTTACCAAAGCCGCCACACCGCTCGGCCTTTACCTGCATCAAGCACGCACCCAGGCTCGCTGCAAAGCAGCAAAAAGTACCCACCTGCAGAGCTTATTTGGCGCCTGATGCTCAAACCCAGTGGCAATATGACCGATATGCATGTGAGACCTCACAAGGGTTTCCAGCCCCGGCAGGTGGGCGTTAAACGACCTGTCGCGTCTACACCAGATGAGAAAGGGACGTCATGCGCCTGAATTTGCCGGTCACCGATCATGAGTTCGCCTTCCCGAAAGGCGAGACCTTGGTCTCGACCACCGACCTCAAAGGCCGCATCACTTACTGCAATCCCTCGTTCATCCTGGTGAGCGGTTACCAGCGCGAAGAGTTGCTGGGTCAGCCGCACAACATGATCCGCCACCCCGACATGCCGGAAGAAGCCTTCCGCGACATGTGGGAGACCATCGCTTCAGGCAAGCCCTGGACCGCGCCGGTGAAGAACCGCCGCAAGGACGGCACCTTCTACTGGGTGCAAGCCAACGTCACGCCGCTGATGGAGAACGGCCACCCCGTGGGCTACATGTCGGTGCGCACCGAACCCAGCCGCGAAGACGTGATCGCCACCGACGCGCTCTACCGCACCATGGCACGGGAAAAAGAACAAGGCACGCTCATCCACGTCTTGCGCCAAGGTCGCGTGGTGCGTGACGACACGGCCGGCCGCATCAAGGAAGCCCTCACCCCCGGCTTGAGCGCCCGCCTGGCCCTGGTCACCACGGTCAGCACGCTGTCGGCGTTTGCCGCAGGCCTGTTCGCCGCGGGTCAAGGCGTGGGCCTCCACTCGCCTTGGCTCATCGCTTACCTGCTGATCGGTGTGGCGGTCGCATGGGGCGTGAGCCTGCGCCTGCGCCACATCACCCTGGGCCCCATCCATGGCCTCATGGAGATTGCCAACCGCATGGCCGCGGGCGACCTGACGCAGTCCATCCAGACAGACCGGCACGACCTCATCGGACAGTTCACGCGATCGCTCAACCAGCTCAACGTCAACCTGCGCTCCATCGTCAAAGACGCGCGCACCGAAGTGGACGAGATGCTGCTGGCCACCCGGGAAATCGCCGCGGGCAACCAGGACCTGTCCAGCCGCACGGAAGCGCAGGCCAGCAGCCTGCAGCAAACTGCCGCATCGATGGAACAAATCACCGGCACGGTCAGGCACAGCGCCGACACCGCCCACCAGGCCGCCGATCTGGCCCAGCAAACCTCGGCCATCACGCAACGCAGCAGCAACGTGGTCAGCAGCGTCACGCAGACGATGAGCGGCATCGAAGAGTCGTCCAACCGCATCGGCGAAATCATCCAGGTCATCGACAGCATCGCCTTCCAGACCAACATCCTGGCGCTGAACGCGGCGGTGGAAGCCGCCCGCGCCGGCGAACAAGGTCGCGGCTTCGCGGTGGTGGCCTCCGAGGTGCGTGCCCTGGCCGGCCGCACCGCCACGGCCGCCCGCGAGGTCAAGCAGCTCATCACCGACTCGGCCGAGAAGGTCCGCGCCGGCAGCGAACTGACCCGCACCGCACAGACCACCATGAACGAGGCCGTGCAGGCCGTGGCCCACGTCACCACCCTGGTCAACCAGATCAGCGGCGGCGCGACCGAGCAGCTCAGTGGCATCTCGCAGATCAACTCGGCGGTGTCCCAGCTCGATGGCATCACGCAGCAGAACGCGGCCGCGGTGGAGGAGATCGCTGCGGCATCGATGAGCCTGGCCAGCCGGGCCAAGACGGTGTCGGAGACCGTGCAGGTCTTCCGCATCGAATCCACCGCCAGCGTGCGCCAGCCCGACGCCGTGGCCTTGCGCCGCGAGATGCGGGAAGCAGGCGGCGTCAAGTCCTGACTGCCCCAGCTTGATGGGGGGTGGCGCGCGGGCTAGACTGGCCCGTTCGCCGTTGCACCCATCCCATGAAATTCGCCATCCTGTCCGACCTGCACGCCAACCGGCAGGCCGTTGAAGCCGTCTGGGCCCACGCCCAAGCACAAGGTTGTGAGCACACCGTCCTGCTGGGCGACTTCGTGGACTACGGCGCCGACCCGGCCTGGGTCATGGACTTCGTGATGGCCCGCCACGCCGAGGGCGCCAGCGTCGTCAAGGGCAACCACGACGACGCCATCCGCCACGAAGGCAGCCACCAGATGGGTGGCCACGTGCAAGCCTCGCTGGCCTGGACCCGCACCCAGCTGACACCCGCCCACGTGGCCTTCGTCGAAGCCCTGCCCTTGACCATCGTCAAGGACGACTGCCTCTTCGCCCACGCCAACGTCCACGACCCGGCACACTGGGGCTACCTGCACGGCCGGCTCGAAGCCACGCGCAGCTTGTTCGCCAGCCAGCAACCCTTCGTGTTCTGCGGTCACATGCACGAGCCCTGCCTCTACCACCTCTCGTCCACCGGCAAGTCGGGCGAATTCCAGCCTGTCGATGGCACGCCCATCCAGCTCTCGCCCATGCGCCGCTGGCTGACCATCCCCGGCTCGGTCGGTCAGCCCCGCGATGGCAACCCCGCCGCCTGCTACGCCGTCTTCGATGTGAGCAAGGCGGAGCTGACCTTCCACCGCGTGCCCTACGACCACGAAGCCGCCGCGCGCCGTGTGCTGGAAGCCGGCCTGCCCGCCTCGCTTGCGCAACGCCTGATCGATGGCAGCTGACGCACCCGGGCCCGCACCATGATGACCCACCCCGCCAAGCTGCAACCCGGCGACCGCATCGACGGTTTCGTGCTCAAGGAGCGGCTGCACCAGGGCGGCATGGCCACCGTGTGGGACGTGACCGAGGTGGACGCGGAGGGCCAGCCCTGCCCGCGCACCCTGGACGCCCGGGGCCAGCCGCTGCCCCTGATCATGAAGATCCCGCGCATCAAGGGCGGCGAAGACCCGGCCTCCATCGTCGGCTTCGAGGTCGAGCAGATGGTCATGCCCGCGCTCAAGGGAACGCACGTGCCGCGCGTGGTCGCCAAAGGCGATTTCACGCGCCAGCCCTACATCGTGATGGAGCGCATCGGCGGTGACTCGCTGAGACCGCGGCTTGATCAGGCGCCCCTGCCCTTCGAGGAAGTCGCCGACATCGGCCAGCGCGTGGCCCTGGCCCTGCACGACCTGCACAAACAGCACCTCGTGCACCTGGACGTCAAGCCCAGCAACATCATGTTCCGCCCCACCGGCGAGGCCGTGCTGGTGGACTTCGGCCTGTCGCGCCACGACCAGCTGCCCGACCTGCTGGAAGAGGAGTTCTCGCTGCCCATGGGCACCGGGCCCTACATCTCGCCCGAGCAAGTGCAGTTCGTGCGCAAGGACCCGCGCAGCGACCTGTTCGCGCTCGGCGTCATGCTCTACCACCTGACCACCGGGGAGCGCCCCTTTGGCAACCCGAGCAGCGTCTCGGGCCTGCGCAAGCGGCTCTACACCGACCCGGTGCCGCCACGCGCGCACCGTTCGGAGACGCCGCTGTGGCTGCAGGAGGTCATCCTGCGCTGCCTGGAAGTGCAGCCCGAGTTGCGCTACCAGACCGGCGCGCAGCTGGCGCTGGACCTGCAACACCCTGAGCAGATCCCCCTGACCGCCCGCGCCGAGCGCATGGCCACGGGCAGCACGCTGAGCACCGTCAAGCGCTGGTTCAAGGCCATGGGCGCCGAGCCCAAGAGCGAAGACGGCGCCAACCAGCACGTCGAGCGCAGCCCCATCATCATGGTGGCCGTGGGCATCAAGAACAGCACCCCGGCGCTCGACAAGAAGCTGCTGGGCACGGTGCGCCGCATCATGCAGATGGAGACCGGCGCCCGCCTGGCCTGCGTCAGCGTCATGAAGACCGCCCGCATCGGCATGGACACCCTGGTCGATGAGCAAGGCAACAGCCTGCACGTGCAGCAGCTGGTGGCCATCAAGCACTGGGCGCGGCCCCTGCAGCAGCAATTGCAGATGGACGAGCACCGCCTCACCTTCCACGTGCTGGAGGCGCCCGACACGGCCAGTGCCATCGTCGAGTTCGCCACCAAGAACCAGGTGGACCACATCGTGATGGGCGCGCGCGGCAACTCCACGCTGCGCCGCTACCTGGGCAGCGTGAGCGCGCAGGTGGTGGCCGAGGCCGAGTGCTCGGTCACCGTCGTGCGGGTCTAGCCGGTGCGTCCGGGCTGGCGTCCGGTCCCGCCAAGGATTCGCGCAGGAAGTCGAGGAAAGCCGCCGCCACCGGCGTGGGTTGCCGCTCGCGGCGGCGCACCAGGTACCAGCGCGAAGGGATGGGGAAGCCCTTGACCGGCAGGACGGCCAGGCCCTCGTGGGCGGGGTCGCGGTCCAGGGCATGGCGTGACAGCACGGCCAGGCCATAGCCCCCGGCCACGGCCTGCTTGATGGCCTCGTTGCTGCCCAGGGACATCTGCACGCGCGGACTGAAGCCCCACTGCGCGAACTGGCGCTCGCAGCTGATGCGCGTGCCCGAACCGGGTTCGCGCAGGATGAAGCGCTCGCCGGCCACCGCGTCCAGCGTCAGGCGCTTGCGCGTGGCCAACGGGTGCTGGGCCGCGGCCACCAGCACCAGCGGGTTGTCGAGCAAGGGCTCGGCCTCCACGGCCACGTGCTCGGGCGGTGTGGTCATGATGACGAGGTCGTCGAGCGACTGTTCCAGGCGCCGCACGATGCTGTCGCGGTTGGCCACTTCCAGGTGCACGTCGATGTCGGGGTAGCGTTGAGAGAAGGGACCCAGCAGACGCGGGATGAAGGACTTGGCCGTGCTGACCACGGCCACATCGAGCCGCCCGCGCTTGAGGCCTTGCAGGTCGGCCAGCTCCATCTCGAAGGTGGCCCAGCGGTGGAGGATGTCTTCGCAGGCATGCGCCAGGCGCTGGCCGGCATCGGTGAGGCGCACGCCACGCGGCAGCGCTTCGTACAGCGGCACACCCGCGGCCTCGGACAACTGCCGCAGCTGCATCGACACGGTCGGCTGGGTGACGTGTTCGGCTTCGGCCGCACCGGTGACCGAGCCGGTGTGGGCCAGCGCCCGGAAAAGGCGCAACTGTCGCCAGGTGACGTGCATAGGTTTATCTCTATGGATCAGATCACAACATTTGATTTTTCATGATGCCACCAAATCCCTAGCATCCGCACCATGAATGCTTTGAACAACCTGCTGGACCCGGCCATCCTCTTCTTCGTGTTCGGCATGACCGCCGGGCTGTTGCGCTCCAACCTGGAGGTGCCGCCGCAGATCGCGCGCTTCCTGTCGCTCTACCTGCTGATGTCGGTGGGGCTCAAGGGCGGCTTCTCGCTGGCCCATGCCGGCTTCGGGCCGCAGGTGGTGGCCAGCCTGGGCGCGGCCATGGCGCTGTCGCTGCTGGTGCCCGCCCTGGGCTACCTGTTGCTGCGCCGCCTGCTCTCACGCTTTGACGCCGCAGCCGTGGCGGCCACCTATGGCTCGGTCAGCGCGACCACCTTCATCACGGCGACGCAGTACCTGCAAACGCAGGGCATCGACTTCGGCGGGCACATGGCCGTGGCGCTGGTGCTCATGGAGTCGCCGGCCATCCTGATGGCCATGGCGCTGGCCAGCTGGGCTCGCCGGCAGGAAGCGCTGGGGGCGGCCGCGCACGGTCAGGCGACCGCCGCCGGCCCCTCGATCGGCCACGTGGTGCGCGAGGCTTTCACCGACGGCGCGAACCTGCTGCTGCTGGGCAGCCTGGCCATCGGCTTCGTCACCGGCGACCAGGGCAAGGCCATGATGGAGCCCTTCTCGGGCGCGCTGTTCAAGGGCATGCTCGCCCTTTTCCTGCTGGACCTGGGCCTGCTGGTCGCGCGCCAGTTGCCGGCCTTGCGCACGGTGCACCCCGCGCTGCTGCTGTACGGCGTGTGCGGCCCGCTGGTGCACGGCCTGATCGCGATGGGGCTGGCGGCCGTGCTGCACCTGGGTGCCGGCGACGCCATCCTGCTGGTGGTGCTGGCCGCGAGCTCGTCTTACATCGTCGTGCCCGCGGTGTTGCGCCATGCCATCCCCGAGGCGAAGCCGGGCCTCTACCTGGGGCTGTCGCTGGCGGTGACCTTCGTCTTCAACATCCTGATCGGCATCCCGCTGTACGCCGGGGTGGTGCAGCGGGTCTGGGGCTGAGGCCCCTGGCCCAGGGCCGCTGGAACTCAGCCCAGCGCCTGCAGGCGCATCACCTTCTGGAAGGCTTCGACGGCCTTGCCCTTGCGGGCGCGCTTGCCGATGTGGGCGGTGTAGGCCGAATTGCGCACGTCTTCTTCCTTCGGCTTGGCGCCACGCGTGGTGCCAATGACGCGCACACCGTTGTGCACGCTGGCCACCGAGGCCAGCGGTGCCGTCTTGGCATCGACCTCCATCAGCGTCAGGCCGCGACCGCCATTGGGCTGCAGCTTGAGCTCGTCCAGGCCGAACACCAGCATGCGGCCATCGGCGCACAGGCAGGCCACTTGCGTGTGCGCCGCTTGCACCACCACGGGCGGCAGCACCACATCGCCCTCGTCCAGCGACAGGAAGGACTTGCCGCCCTTCTGGCGCGTGGTCAGGTCGCCCAGCTTGGCCAGCAGACCGAAGCCGCCCGAGTTGGCCAGCAGGATGGTCTGCTCCAGGTGGCCGGCCAGGTAGTGCGCCGGCTGCGTGCCCGACTCCAGCTCGATCAGGGTGGTGATGGGCTGGCCGTCGCCACGCGCCCCCGGCAGCGCACTGACCGCCACGCTGTAGACGCGGCCGTTGCTGCCCAGCACGATGAGCGGGTCCACGGTGCGGCACTCGAAGGTGCCATAGAGGCCGTCGCCGGCCTTGAAGGCGAAGCCCGCCGGGTCGTGGCCGTGGCCGGTGCGGGCGCGCACCCAGCCTTTCTCAGAGATGACGACCGTGACCGGTTCGTCAATGACCTTGACCTCGGCCACGGCGCGCTTTTCGGCCTGGATGAGGGTGCGGCGCTCGTCGCCGAACTGCTTGGCATCGGCCTCGATCTCTTTGACCACGGTGCGGCGCAGCACGCCGGGGTTGCCCAGGATCTCTTCGAGCTTGGCCTGCTCGCCACGCAGCTCGGCCAGCTCCTGCTCGATCTTGATGGCTTCCAGCCGGGCCAGTTGGCGCAGGCGGATGTCGAGGATGTCGTCGGCCTGTCGCTCCGAGAGCTTGAAGGCCGCGATCAGCGCGGGCTTGGGCTCGTCGCTCTCGCGGATGATGCGGATGACCTCGTCGATGTTGAGCAGCACCAGCTGCCGGCCTTCGAGGATGTGGATGCGGTCGAGCACCTTGGCCAGGCGGTGCTGGGTGCGGCGGGTGACGGTCTCCATGCGGAAGCCGATCCACTCGCCCAGGATCTGGCGCACGCCCTTGAGCATGGGCTTGCCGTCGGCGCCCACCATGGTCAGGTTGACCGACACAGAGGTTTCGAGGCTGGTGTGGGCCAGCAGCGTGGTGATGAGCTCCTGCTGCGCGACGGTGCGCGTCTTGGGCTCGAAGACCAGGCGCACGGCGGCATCTTTGCTGGACTCGTCGCGCACGGTGTCCAGCACCGACAGCAGCACGGCCTTGAGCTGCAACTGGTCGGCCGTCAGGGCCTTCTTGCCGTTCTTGACCTTGGGGTTGCTGAGCTCTTCGATCTCTTCCAGCACCTTCTGCGTGCTGGTGCCGTGCGGCAGTTCGGTGACGACCAACTGCCACTGGCCGCGGGCCATGTCCTCGATCACCCAGCGGGCGCGCACCTTGAGGCTGCCGCGGCCGGTGCGGTAGGCCTCGCGGATGTCGTTGGGCGCGGAAATCAGCTGGCCGCCGCCGGGGAAGTCCGGTCCGGGCAGCAGCTCGAAGAGCTCGTCGTCGGAGAGCTTGTCGTTTTTGATCAGGGCGACCGTGGCCGCGGCCACTTCGCGCAGGTTGTGGCTGGGGATTTCCGTGGCCAGGCCCACGGCGATGCCGCTGGCGCCGTTGAGCAGCACGAAAGGCAGGCGCCCCGGCAGCTGCTTGGGCTCCTCGGTGGAGCCGTCGTAGTTGGGGATGAAATCGACCGTGCCCATGTCGATCTCGTCGAGCAGCAGGCGGGCGATGGGCGACAGGCGCGCCTCGGTGTAGCGCATCGCGGCGGCGCCATCGCCATCGCGCGAGCCGAAGTTGCCCTGGCCGTCGATGAGGGGGTAGCGCAGCGCGAAGTCCTGGGCCATGCGCACCATGGCGTCGTAGGCGGCGGTGTCGCCGTGCGGGTGGTAGCGGCCCAGCACGTCGCCCACCACGCGGGCGCTCTTGACCGGCTTCGGGCCACTGTTGCCCGAAAACGCCAGGCCCATGCGCTCCATCGCATAGAGGATGCGGCGCTGCACGGGCTTCTGGCCGTCGCACACATCGGGCAAGGCCCGGCCCTTGACCACGCTGAGGGCGTACTCCAGGTAGGCGCGCTCGGCGTAGTGGGCCAGGGTCAGGGACTCACCGCCATCGGAAGGCGGCAGCGGGGTGAAGTCGATGGTTTGCTGGGTCATCGTCGGACGTCAGGCGTCGGCAGGTCGGAGAGGGGGTGCGCGCCGCAGTGTAGGGCATAGCCCGGGGGCTGGCGTGGCACTTGCCGTGACGCGCCTTTGCATCGGATCAGGCCGCGTCATGCCGTGGACATCGCCGCGCCACCGCCTAAGCTCGGCCCATGCCTGCCCTCGTCTGGTTCAAGCGCGACCTCCGCCTCACCGACCACGCTGCCGTCCACGCTGCCAGCGATGCGGCGGGACAAGCCACGCCCGGCCAGCACCTGCGCGGCCTCTACATCGCCGAGCCCGGCCTGTGGGCCCTGCCGGACGCCGCGCCCCAGCACTGGGCCTTCGTGCGCGAAAGCCTGCTGGACCTGGGCGTGGCGCTGCGCTCGGTGGGCGGCGAGCTGAGCGTGGCGGTCGGAGAGGCCACCGCGGTGCTGGAGCGCCAATGGCAGGCCCAGCCCTTCGACACCCTGCTGTCCCACGAGGAAACCGGCAACGACTTCACCTACCAGCGCGACATCGCCGTGGCCCGCTGGTGCCGCGAGCGCGGCGTGCGCTGGCAGGAATGGCCGCAGTTCGGCGTGGTGCGACGTCTGCGCGACCGCGACCACTGGCACCGGCACTGGCAGGCCTTCATGTCGGCGCCCACCTGGGCCGCACCCATTGAGCACGGCCTGTCTGACGACGAAGCGATGCGCACCCGCGCCCAGCTGGACCGCGCACTGCCTTCCCCCGCCGACCTGGGGCTGACTGACACCCTGCCCCCAGCCCGCCAGCGCGGTGGCCGCCTCGCCGCGCTCGGTGTGCTCCATGACTTCCTGCACGACCGTTGCGGCCAGTACCGCGGTGGCATCTCCTCGCCGTTGTCCGCGCCCACGGCCTGCTCGCGGCTGTCGCCCTACCTGGCGCACGGCTGCCTCGGTGCGCGCGAGGTGGTGCAGGCCACGGTGGCGCGCATGGCCGAGCTCGATGCCATCGACAGCCCCAGCGCCCAACGCCAGCGCTCGGGGCTGAGCGCCTTCATGAGCCGCATGCACTGGCACTGCCACTTCATCCAGAAACTGGAAAGCGAGCCCGCGCTGGAGTGGCGCAACCTGCACCGTGGCTACGACGGCCTGCGCGAGCCCGACTTCAACCAAGCCCACTTCGACGCCCTGCGCCAAGGCCGCACCGGCTGGCCCATGGTGGACGCCTGCGTGGCCATGCTGCGCCACACGGGCTGGGTCAACTTCCGCATGCGCGCCATGCTGGTTTCGGTGGCGAGCTACCCGCTGTGGCTGCATTGGCGACCGGTGGGCGAGTGGCTGGCCACGCAGTTCCTGGACTACGAACCCGGCATCCACTGGAGCCAGATGCAGATGCAGGCGGGCACCACGGGCATCAACACCACGCGGGTCTACAACCCCATCAAGCAGGCGCACGACCACGACCCGCACGGCCATTTCGTGCGCCGCTGGCTGCCGGCGATGCGGCGCGTGCCGCCTGAGTGGCTGTTCGAGCCCTGGCTGATGCCGCCCGAGCTGCAAGCCAGCCTGGGCCTGCGCGTGGGCAGCGACGCCAAGGCCGACATCCCCCTGCCCTTGGTGGCCCTGGACGTGGCCACGCGCGAGGCCAAATCGCGCGTGCACGGCCTGCGCGCCCAGCCCGAGGTCAAGGCCGCCAAGGCCGAGATCGTGCGCAAACACGGCTCGCGGACCTTCCGCAGCGGCAAGCCCAAGCGCGGGGCGAAAGCACCGCCCGAGGCCACGCCCCAACTCTCCCTGGAATTCTGAGATGCGCATGCGCCAAAAATCCGAGCTGCCCACCAAGGTGTGCGTGTGCTGCCAACGCCCCTTCGCCTGGCGCAAGAAGTGGGAGCGCGACTGGGAATGCGTCAAGTACTGCTCCGACCGCTGCCGCCAGACAGGTGCCAAGACAAGCGCCAAGCCATGAGCTGCGTCGTCCACTGGTTCCGCAACGACCTGCGGGTGTCGGACAACCCCGCGCTGCTGGCCGCCATCGCCGAAGCACAGGTGCGCGGCCTGCCCTTGCTGCCCGTCTTCGTCTGGGACCCTGCCCAGGCACACGCCACCCGCTGGGTGCCCCAGCGCATGGGCCGGCAGCGCCAGGCCTGGCTGGCCGGCACCGTCGCCGCGCTGGACGCCGAGCTGCAAGCCCGTGGCAGCCGCCTGCAGGTGCTGCACGGTGCGCCCGAGGCCCTGCTGCCAGAAGTGCTGGAGGCCACCCAGGCCTTGGCCCTGCACGCCGAAGACATCCCCGCCCCGGAAGAAGCGGATCAGGCCAAAGCGATCGGCCGTGCGGCCAAGCGCCTGGGGGCGTCCTGCACCTGGCATTGGCAGTCCACCATGCTGGCGCCAGACGACCTGCCCTTCAGCCCGCAGGCCTTGCCCGCCGTGTTCACCACCTTCCGCCAGCAGATCGAGCAAGCCAGCATCGCACCGCGCACGCCCCTGCCCGCACCGCAGACCTTGCCGCCGGCACCCGAGCTGCCAGCCCCGCACACCGGCCACATCCCTCACCCGGCCACGTTGTGCGCGACTGCGTCACCCGACGCCCGCTCGTCCTTCCCCTTCCATCAGCCCACCTTCGCGCCGGGCGAGCGCGGCGCCCAGGCCCACCTCGCCCAGTACTTCGCACGCCGCATGCCGCACAGCTACAAGGCCACGCGCAACGGCCTGAGCGGCACCGACTTCTCCAGCAAGCTCTCGCCCTGGCTGGCCACGGGGGCGCTGTCGGCGGCCCAGGCCATCGCGGCCATCCGCGGCTTCGAAGCCGAGCATGGCGCCAACGACGGCTCCTACTGGCTGTGGTTCGAGTTGCTGTGGCGCGAGCATTTCCGCCTGCTGCACCTCAAGCACGGCAGCGCCCTTTACCGCGCCCGCGGCCTGAGCCAGCTGCCCACGCCACCGCACGACGAAGCCGCCTTCCAGCGCTGGCGCGAAGGCCGCACGGGCGAGCCCCTGGTGGACGCCGGCATGCGCGAACTGGCCGCCACCGGCTGGCTGTCCAACCGCCTGCGCCAGATGGTGGCGAGCTACCTGGTCCACGACCTGGCATGCGACTGGCGCGCCGGTGCAGCCTGGTTCGAGGCCTGCCTGATCGACTTCGACGTGCACAGCAACCAGGGCAACTGGCTCTACGTGTCAGGTCGTGGCACCGACCCGCGCGGCGGCCGGCGCTTCAACCCCGACAAGCAAACCCGCGAGCACGACCCCGACGGGGCCTACCGCCGTCTGTGGGGCACGGCATGACAGTCTCCGCATGAAGGCCCCCGAGATGAAAGCCCCCGCATGACCACCCTGCGCCTGCTGCTGGCCGACCAGCTCGACCCGCAGCACCCCTGGTTCGACAAGGTCGCTGAGGGCGGTGAGGTCAATGACGGCGTCGTGCACGTCTTCATGGAAGTGCGCCAGGAAACCGACCACGTCCTGCACCACGCGCAGAAGGTGCTGGCCATGTTCGCCGGCATGCGCGACCTCGCCCGCCACCTGCGCGAGGCCGGCCACCGCGTGCGCTACGTGGCCATCGACGACCCGAGCAACCGCCAGTCCTTCACCGACAACCTCGACGCCCTGGTGGCGCACTACCAGGCCACCGCCGTGCAGTACCAGGCCCCGGACGAGTGGCGGGTGGACGCGCAATTGCGCGACTGGGCAGCGCAGCAAAGCCCGCGTGGCGTGGCAGTCACCATGGTGGACACGGACCATTTCCTCACCACGCGGGAAGAGGCTGGCGAGATCTTCGCCCAGCGCAAGCAGTGGCTGATGGAGCACTTCTACCGCCAGATGCGCCTCCAGCACCGCGTGCTGCTGGACGCCGAGGGCCAGCCAGAAGGCGGCCAGTGGAACTTCGACCACGACAACCGCAAACCCTGGCCCGGCACCCCGGCCGAGCCCGCCGACTGGCGCACCCCGCACGACCACAGCGCCCTGTGGGCCACCATCGAGGCCGCCGGCGTCAAGACCTTCGGCGACCCGCAGGCCGAGCGCCTGGCCTGGCCCCTGAACCGCGCCGAGGCCCTGCAGCACCTCGACGCCTTCGTCACCCACGCCCTGCCGCACTTCGGCGATTTCCAAGACGCCCTCACCGCCCAGGCCTGGCGGCTCTTCCACTCCCTGCTGTCGTTCGCGCTGAACGTGAAGATGCTCAGGCCGCGCGAGGTCATCGATGCGGCCGAGACCGCCTGGCGCGAAGGCAAAGTCCCTCTGGCCGCCGCCGAGGGCTTCATCCGCCAGATCCTGGGCTGGCGCGAGTACGTGCGCGGCGTCTACTGGGCGCAGATGCCCGGCTACGACGAAAAGAACCACTTCGGCCACAGCCTGCCCCTGCCCGGGTGGTTCTGGACGGGTGACACGAAAATGGCCTGCATGGCCCAGGCCCTGGGCCAGTCGCTGCGCGAGGCCTATGCCCACCACATCCAGCGCCTGATGGTGATCGGCAACTTCGCCTTGCTTGCCGGCCTGGACCCGCAAGCCGTGCACCGCTGGTACCTGGGCGTCTACATCGACGCCATCGAGTGGGTCGAGCTGCCCAACACGCTGGGCATGAGCCAGTTCGCCGATGGCGGCCTGCTGGCCACCAAGCCTTACGTGTCCAGCGCGGCCTACATCGACCGCATGGGCGACCACTGCAAGGGCTGCCACTACCGCAAGAAGGAGCGCATCGGCGAGCGCGCCTGCCCCTTCAATGCGCTCTACTGGGACTTCCACCTCCGCCACGACGAGAAGCTGCGGCGCAACCCGCGCATCGGCATGGTCTACCGCAACATCGACAAGATGGACGCGGCCGAGCGCGACGCCATCGAGGAACAAGCCCGCAGCATCAAGGCCCGGCTGGACACCTTGTGAGACAGCCGCTCAGCGCTTCAAACGCCAGCCCGTCTTGAAGATCCAGCCCACCACGGCCAGCGAGGCCAGCATGAAGGCCAGCGTCATGCCCAGGCTGGTGCCCACGTCCACGTCGGCCTGGCCCAGGAAGCACCAGCGGAAGCCGCTCACCAGGTAGACCACCGGGTTGAACAGCGAAACCGTTTGCCAGAACGCCGGCAGCATCTTGATGGAGTAGAAGCTGCCGCCCAGGAAGGTCAGCGGCGTGACGATGAGCAAGGGCACCACCTGCAGCTTCTCGAAGTTGTCGGCCCACAGCCCGATGATGAAGCCCACCAGGCTGAAGGTCACCGAGGTCAGCACCAGGAAGAGCAGCATCCACAGCGGGTGCTCGATGTGCAGCGGCACGAAGAAGCCCGCCGTGGCCAGGATGATCAGGCCCAGCACCATGGACTTGGTGGCCGCCGCGCCCACATAGCTCAGCACGATCTCCAGCGGCGACACCGGCGCCGACAGCAGCTCGTAGATCGTCCCCGTGAACTTGGGGAAGTAGATGCCGAAGGACGCGTTCGAGATGCTCTGCGTCAGCAGCGACAGCATGATCAGGCCCGGCACGATGAAGGCGCCATAGGCCACGCCATCGACCTGCTGGATGCGCGAGCCGATGGCCGCGCCGAACACCACGAAATACAGCGAGGTGGAGATGACCGGCGAGACGATGCTCTGCATCAGCGTGCGCCGCGTGCGCGCCATCTCGAAGGCATAGATGGCGCGGATGGCGTGGATGTTCAAGCTCATGCGCGCTCCTCCAGCAGGTTGACGAAGATGTCTTCCAGCGAACTCTGGCTGGTGTGGATGTCACTGAAGCGGATGCCGGCGTCCTGCACGGCCTGCAGCAGGCCGGGCACGTCGACGCTGGCGTCGGCGGCGTCGTAGCTGAAGCTCAGGGCCTCACCGCCCTCGGCCAGGCTCAGGCCCAGCGACAGCAGCCCCGGGGGCAAGGCGCCGAGGGGCTCGGGCAGGCTCAGGGTCAGCTGCTTCTTGCCCAGCTTGCGCATCAGCTCGTCCTTGTCCTCGACCAACAGCAACTCGCCCTGGCGGATGACGCCGATGCGGTCGGCCATCTCCTGGGCCTCCTCGATGTAGTGCGTGGTCAAGATGATGGTCACGCCCGACTGCTGCAGGCGGCGCACCAGGGCCCACATGTCGCGGCGCAGGTTGACGTCCACGCCCGCGGTCGGCTCATCGAGGAAGAGCACGCGCGGCTCGTGCGACAGCGCCTTGGCGATCATCACGCGGCGCTTCATGCCGCCCGAGAGCGTCATGATCATGTTGTCCTTCTTGTCCCACAGCGAGAGGTCGCGCAGCACCTGCTCGATCAAGGCGGGGTTCTTCGGCTTGCCGAACAGGCCGCGGCTGAAGCTCACGGTGTTCCAGACGGTCTCGAAGGCGTCGGTGGTCAGCTCCTGCGGCACCAGGCCGATCAGCGCGCGGCTGGCGCGGTAGTCCTGCACCGTGTCGAAGCCGCCCACCGACACGCGCCCGGCGCTGGCCGTGACGATGCCGCAAACGATGCTGATGAGCGTGGTCTTGCCCGCCCCGTTCGGCCCCAGCAGGGCCAGGATTTCGCCCTGGCGGATGTCCAGGTTGACGCCCTTGAGCGCCTGGAAACCCGAGGCATAGGACTTCGACAGCCCTTCGATGGCGATGATGTTCTGCATGGGCTCCAGTGCAGCGGGAAAGGCCTGTCAGGCGGAAAACCCAGCATACCAGCGCGCTAGACTGAACGTCCCGATGCAAGGCCTTGTCCCCAAGGCGCCAACCCATGTCCGGCCCCACCTCCGCCTTCTGGCAAGAACGCTTCGACAAACAGGAAACCCGCTGGGACCGCGGCGCCCCCAGCCCGCAACTGCTGGCCTGGCTGGACAGCGGCGCCCTGGCACCCTGCCGCATCGCCGTGCCCGGCTGCGGTGGCGGCTGGGAGGTGGCCGAACTGGCCCGCCGTGGCTTCGACGTCATCGGCATCGACTACACCGAGGCGGCGGTCGAGCGCTCGCGGGCGCTGCTGGCCTCGCAGCACCTGACGGCCCGCATCGAGCGCGCCGACGTGCTGACCTGGCAGCCCGACGCCCCGCTGGACGCCATCTACGAACAAACCTGCCTGTGCGCCATCCACCCCGACCACTGGACGGCCTACGCCGCGCAACTGCAGCGCTGGCTGAAGCCCGGCGGCACGCTGTTCGCGCTGTTCATGCAGATGGTGCGGCCCGGGGCCACGCAGGAAGGCCTGATCGAAGGCCCGCCCTACCACTGCGACATCAACGCCATGCGCGCCCTCTTCCCCGCCACGCAGTGGGACTGGCCCAAGCCGCCTTATGCCCAGGTGCAGCACCCGAACATCTCGCACGAGCTGGTGGTGCCGCTGGTGCGGCGCTGAGCTGCGCCCCCGGCTTCGCCTCTAGGGATGCCCAAGCATCCCGCCCCTGGGCATGATGGCCGCCTCCCCCCAAACAGGAAGCCGCCATGCCCTTGACCGACGCCCAGCGCCAGGCCATCCGAGACGAAGAGCTGTTCCGCGACGAAGTGCGCCGTGAGCTGACGGCCCTGGGGGGCAAGCAGGCCCCACCGGGCTTGCTGGCGCGCATCTCCAGCTTCTTCGAGTCGAAGACGGGGTTCTGGCTGCTCACCACCGTGCTGGCGGGCGTCACGGCCACGGGCTACACCGAGCTGCGCAACTTCCTCAACCGCGAAGAGATCGCCCAGCGGCAAGCGGCCGAGCGCTCGCGCACCGACATGGAAACCGTGCTCAAGCTCGGCCCCATGCTCACCTCGGACAACCGCACCGAGGCCGACATGGCCATCATCCTGCTCGATGCCCTGCTGGTGGACAAGGCCGTGAACGACCGCATCGCCAAGCCCGTGCTGCTGCTGGTGCAGAACACCGTGGTCAAGGGTCAGAGCCCGAACGCCACACCGGCCGAGCAAGGCAACGCCAACGCCATCCTGGCCTACATGGACAGCGCCCGCATCGCCGCCATCCGCCGGCCCGACACCACCGACGCGACCACCGCACCAGCCACCGCCGCGCCCACACCGCTGCTCAAGGCCCTGGACCAGACCGCCCTGCCCGCCCGCGTGTACCTGCAAATCGGCCGGGAAGCCGACCGCCCCGTGGCCACCGCGGCCCAGAAGGCCCTGCGCGATGCCGGCCTGATCGTGCCGGGCATCGAGCTGGTGGGCAACCAGCGCGCGCCGGCCCGCAACGACCTGCGCTACTGCGCCGACCGCGTGGACGAGGCCGTGCTGGCGCGCGTGCGCAGCGCCGTGGACAGCGTCATCCAACCGGCGCCGGTGGCCCTCACCCTGCCGGCCGCCATGTGCGCCAAGGTGCGCCACAACCACTTCGAAGTCTGGTACGCGGTGCAGCCGACCTGAGCGGGCCTCCCCGGAGGCTCCGGTTCAGCAGGCCAGGGACGGCCGGGGCACGCCTGCATCGGGCAGCACCGCCTCCAGGCCCTGTGCCTGCAGCGTCCACTCGGCGCCCTGGGCGCTGCGCAGGGTCAGTGTCAGCGGCCCGGCCAGCGTGCCCGGCAAGGCGAAAGCCACACGGGCCCGCCCCTCGCCGTCCACGCAAAGTTCGCTGTCGGCCAAACGGCCCCACAGGCCCTCGGGCGCGGGCTCGGCGCCCACCGCCGTGGCACCCAGCAAGCGCCACACCACACCGGCCAGGTAAGCCGTGTCGTCGCCCTGGCCAAAGCGCTGAACCTGCTCGGGTCGCACCTGGGCCACGGCGAACACCAGCACGAGGTCATCGCCCTCCCGGGTGATGCGCGCCAGCTCCGAGCCCGACAGGCTCATGCGCCACAGGGCGTCTTCAGCATCCGGGGTTGTTCGACCCTGTGGTTCATGCATCAGAGTTTCAGTCTCTTTCTGTGGCCGGTCATGCGCTTTCTGGCCGCCTGCAGCTCATTGCCCAAGGTCGGCGCACTGCCCACCATCCGCTCAATGACATCCAGGTTCAGAAGGCCACGCATCAAGCCGGCGCGCAACCACCGCATGTCACGCGCATCACCCCGGATGTACTTGGACACGGCCACGTCGTTGGGCGCCACAAAGAACGCCCGCACATCGCCAAAATCAACCAGCAGGAGGCGATCTTGCCAACCCTCCGGGAACGAAGGCAATTTGGGTGAAACAGGGTCAAGGTAGTACCCAAACTCGTCTTCAAAAGGCGAGCCCTGCCCCAGGGCCTCGCAGAGCTCCCCAGTGCGCCCGGGATCCGCCTTCATGTAGGTGTCCACGTCAACAGACATGACCATGGCATCGGGCGGCTCACTGACAGCCCCCAAGATGGCCAGGGAACCGACGATCACAAACTCACCGTGTCCACTCAGCGCCTTTGCTTCGCGCAAGAGCGCATGCAACTGCAAGCGGTTCAACTGCGCTCTCGCATCAGGAAAGAGAACGGCGTGTTCTGCATCATGGCGTCAGCACGCCGCTTCGGGGCGTTCAACACCTTGGCCTTGAAGGTCTCGCTGTCACCGGCTTTCACCACCGATGACCAGAAGCGGATGTAGTAGCTGCTGCACAGCTTGTTGCGCTGCCACAGATCGATGCGTTCGGCCGCACGCCGCAGGATTTCGTCTTTGCGCGGCGACTGGAGCTGGGCATACACGTAGCCATGGAAGGACCGGATTTCCTCGTCGTGCGCCAGTTTGTCGAGGCGTGCCTGCTGCTGTTCAACCTGCATGACAAATTCCATTCGATGGACGTGCGGCCCATGCTAACAAAACGCACCGTGCCGCGCAAAACGTGACGCAACGTGACGCTGCCAGGCCCATGGCCGCGTCACACGTCGATCTCGACCTCGTCGCCGTGCAACTCCATCAGCTCGCGGCGCGAAGCGGCTTCGCCCTTGCCCATCAGCTTGTTGAAGGAGGTCTCGGTCAGGTCGAAACCCGGCTCGCCATAGGCCACGGGCAGCAGGCGGCGGGTGTCGGGGTTCAGCGTGGTGTCCCACAGCTGCTCGGCGTTCATCTCGCCCAGGCCCTTGAAGCGGCTGATGCTCCAGGCGCCTTCGCGGCAACCTTCCTTGCGCAGCTTGTCGAGGATGGCGGTGAGCTCGCCCTCGTCCAGCGCGTAGAGCTTGGCCGCCGGCTTCTTGCCACGGGCCGGCGCGTCCACCCGGTACAGCGGCGGGCGGGCGATGTGGATGTGCCCGGCCTCGATCAGCTTGGGGAAGTGGCGGAAGAACAGCGTGAGCAGCAGCACCTGGATGTGCGAGCCGTCCACGTCGGCGTCCGACAGGATGCAGACCTTGCCGTAGCGCAGGCCGCTCAAATCGGGCGAGTCGTTCGGGCCGTGCGGGTCCACGCCGATGGCCACCGAAATGTCGTGGATTTCGTTGTTCTTGAACAGCAGGTCGCGCTCGACCTCCCAGGCGTTGAGCACCTTGCCGCGCAGGGGCAGGATGGCCTGGGTCTCCTTGTTGCGGCCCATCTTGGCGCTGCCGCCGGCCGAATCGCCCTCGACCAGGAACACTTCGTTGAGGCTGAGGTCGCGGCTTTCGCAATCGGTCAGCTTGCCGGGCAGCACGGCCACGCCGGAGCCCTTCTTCTTCTCGACCTTCTGCCCTGCGCGTTGGCGGGCCTGCGCCTGCTTGATGACCAGCTCGGCCAGCTTCTTGCCGTGGTCCACGTGCTGGTTGAGCCACAGCTCCAGCGCGGGCTTCACGAAGGTGCCCACCAGGCGCACGGCGTCGCGGCTGTTCAGGCGCTCTTTCGTCTGGCCCTGGAACTGCGGGTCCAGCACCTTGGCGCTCAGCACGAAGCTGGCGCGGCTGAACACGTCATCGGGCATCAGCTTGACGCCCTTGGGCGTGAGCGCGTGCATCTCGATGAAGCCCTTGATCGCCTGGAACAGGCCGTCCTTCAAGCCCGCCTCGTGCGTGCCGCCGGCCACCGTGGGGATGAGGTTGACGTAGCTCTCGCGCATGGGCGCGCCGTCTTCGGTGAAGGCCACGCACCAGGCGGCGCCCTCGCCCTCGGCGAAGTTTTCGCTTTCGCTGCTGCCGGCGTACTGCTCGCCTTCGAACAGCGGGATCACCGGCTCGGCGTTGAGCGACTGCGAGAGGTAATCGCGCAGGCCGCCCTTGTAGAGCCAGGTCAGCACCTCGGCGTCTTTGCCGGCTTTTTCCACCGTCAGCGTGATCGTCACGCCCGGCATCAGCACGGCCTTGCTGCGCAGCATGTGCACCAGCTCGCTGCGGGGCAAATCGGCGCTCTCGAAGTACTTGGCGTCGGGCCACACGCGCACCGTGGTGCCCTGCTTGCGGTCACCGGACGCGGCCGGCCGCACGGCCACCGGCTCGATGACGTCACCGCCGCTGAAGGCCAGGGTGGCGACCTGCTTGTCGCGGCACACCGTGACTTGCAAGCGGGTGGACAGCGCGTTGGTCACGCTCACGCCCACGCCGTGCAAGCCGCCCGAGAAGCTGTAGGCCCCGCCCGAGCCCTTGTCGAACTTGCCACCGGCGTGCAGGCGGGTGAAGACGATCTCCACCACGCTGACGCCTTCTTCCGGGTGCAGGCCGAAGGGGATGCCCCGGCCATCGTCCTCCACGCTGATGGAGCCATCGGCGTGCAAGGTGAGGCCAATGCGCTTGCCGAAGCCTGCCAGGGCCTCGTCGGCGGCGTTGTCGATGACTTCCTGGACGATGTGCAGCGGGTTGTCCGTGCGGGTGTACATGCCCGGACGCTGCTTGACGGGCTCCAGGCCCTTGAGGACGCGGATGGAACCTTCGCCGTAAGCGGCCGAAGGTGCGGAAGAGGAAGCGGTGGGTGCGGGGGTGGCCATGGGCGCGATTCTAGTCAGGCCTTTTGGAACATGAGGAACGCCATCGCCTGGGCGCGCCGCACGCCCTGAGCGGCGCGTCGCTGGTTTGGAGCGGTGTGCCGAGTTCAACCACTTCGCATGCCACCCAGTTGGGGCGACCGTTGCCCCGTTATGCCTGGCGCGCCGACCCCATCGCTCGGCGCACCCCACCTTGCGACTGGAACGCCGGCGCCTTTGCGCACGGCGCGCCGCCGAAAACGGCTGACGCACGCAGCACGGTGGGCGACACACCGAGCTTTGCGGCCGACAGCCCGCTCAAACTCGGCGCCGCATGGCTGCCAGCGAGCGGTGCGCGACCCGGCGTGGCTTGCGCGCAAGCTCCGGTGGCGCTGCACCCGCAAGCCGAATGCGGCGGGCGAGGCAATGGGGGCGGCGCACAAGGCTTTTTGCTCGGCACGCCGGGCGAACTGGCTGGCGCGAGAGCGCCCGTGCGCGACTTGGAAGTGTCAACCGTCCTCGTTATAGTGAGGACGATACAAATACAAACACTTGGGGGCGGGGCATGGGAGCGTGTGCTTGGGTGCTGGGGCGGGATGCTTGGGCGACGGCGGGCTGTGAGACGGTGGCGGGCCGTGACGCTGGGTGTACGGCTGGTTTTAGGGCGGGACAAAACTACCGCGGCCTGACGGCCAAGCGTGGAAAACCGTTGCCAATCAAATACTTGCGTTCATTTGCCCCCGCGGGTGCGGGTTGATTAGACCAACATGCGGCGATGTGACCGGTTGATCTAATTGCAGTTAGGCCCCCCGCTTGAGGCAACCAGAAGCTGTATGAAGAAGTACTTGATTGCTAGTTTTATCTTCTGCATCGGCTTGTTGCTAGGAGGCGCACTGTTCTCGCGAACCATCGAGCGCTCAGTTATTTCTCCCTCTCCTTGCGATGGCGACTGCTACGCCAAAGCAGATATCGCAGCACTCCTTTTTTCCGCGGGCATTCAGCTAGCACCAAACGCCATTCCAGGCAAGGTTGTCGAATCACAGAAATGCATCGGAATTCAGCACTGGCGCCCCGAGGGCCGCTATCACGTTGCTTACTTTCCTAAGCGAGACGCTCGTAACATCATGGAACTGCAGGCAGAAGATGCTCCGTACCTCTTGGATTGCTTGGCGCTCGCAAAATCTCACGTGGCTAAAGCAGGTTACTCAAACTATCGGTTTGTTAGCAACGGGCCAGCTCTGCAACACGTTGCATACTTCCACTTTCACGTCATCGCCAAGTGAGTCATGCTTCGTAAGCCGTACTACACACGCTGTACCTTCGCGCTCCAGCGCCTAACTGGGCGGTCAAGCGGACGCCAACACTGGCCATGGCTTCGCCATTTTTATGGCCAGTGTTGGTACCCTGCGCACCTGCGGTGCTCCGGCGCCGCTTACCTTGGTAGTTAGGTTTTGGAGTTCAAAATGAGTCGGTCGGAAAAGATAAAGCTGCACTGCAATGCGTGCCTTGGACAGAGGTGGCACACAACACTGTATCTCACAAAA
Organism: Aquabacterium sp.; assembly: GCA_023266355.1. GTDB lineage: Bacteria > Pseudomonadota > Gammaproteobacteria > Burkholderiales > Burkholderiaceae_C > Aquabacterium. Next base: position 124,120 of record JAHFQM010000006.1, on the reverse strand, counting down.
AAACTGCACCAAGAAGGCGACGAAGAGGACAACCTAATATATGAAGAAAAATGCACATACCGCCTGGTGGAATGCAACGGCTGCGAGAATATCAGCCTTCACATGGATTGGTGGTGCAGCGGGCTCGATGACACCGAGAAATCACAATGGCCACCAAAGGTTTCTAGGCGTCAACCAAAATGGATGCACGAACTACTTTTCTCGGAGTCAATCGACAATCCATTCAAGCGAGATTTCCTGCAAGAAATATATGTATCACTTGAAGCCAACAATCTTAGATTGGCTGTGCTAGGCATAAGAGCCCTACTAGAGCAGATAATGATTGAATCAGTTGAAGATCAAGGAAGTTTTGTTGCAAACCTATCCAAATTCGAGACTGATGGCTTCATTTCAAAGCTTCAGAGGGAAGCTCTAGAGCCAGTTATTGAAGCTGGGCATGCCAGCATGCACAGAGGCTTCAAAGCCAGCGCAGCCGAAGTTGAAGCAATCATGGATGTCATTGAAAATTTAATCGAGTCAATCTACATCAGCAAGAAGAAATCGGCAAAACTAAAAATTCCTCCTCGCCCAGCAAAAAAGGAAAAGAAGGCCAGTGCCATCAAGCAGTAAAATTGCAAAACCTAACTGGGCGGTCAATCGGACGCGAGCCTTGCCCAGCGCGCGCCCCTGAACTTGGCAGTTAGGCTTTAATAACAAGCAACGGGAGAAAAAATGAACGAACCGGAATTCAATCTAACGCCAGAGCAGCATGATGCAGAGGGCACTCGCTACTACAGTGAGAGAAATTATGACGCGGCCGCCCTGCATTATGGAAAAGCATTAATTGCTGGGCACTACAAGCGCAACCCCAATGAGCAGAGCATGCGCAACCTACTCTGGATGTATGAGAACAATCAGATTGATCAAGCATCAGATGTATGCCACTTTATTCGTGAGCAACAATCCGAATATAACCAACTCCGTGAGAAGACACACAAAAATGGGGCGCTAATATTTCTTGGCGTCTTTTTCGGCTACATGCTTCTTGTCTATGCTGGAGGTATCGAAGGTTTTTTCAAGAACTTCTCGCTTATCATCGGTGGCGGACTTGCCTACGGCGCATGGAAGCTGGCCACGGCCACGCTCGATGAGTAAGGCCGCAAACATAATGCAGGCTGAACATGCTAATGTTTTTGGCCTCATTCACAAACAGCCTAACTGGGCGTTGCAGGGGACGCGGAGCCTTGCCTGACTTTTGTGGACACTCCAACCTAACGTCATCGGAATCAATACTTCCAGCCCTGCCCACTCGCCGCAACGCAGATTGACACTCGAAGCCCGACACCCGCGTTCACCCACCCAGCACTCCACCCTGAAAACCACGCAGCCCACCGCCTCGCTTGGTATGCTGCCCCGGCCTCACCCTCAACAGCCACAGGAGCAAAGATGTTCAACCACATCATGGTCGGCAGCAACGACATCGAACGGTCCAAGCGCTTTTACGACGCCGTCTTGGGCGTTCTGGGCGCGCCGGAGCCGGTGCGCAACGTGAATGCCACCGGCCACACGCGGCTTTTCTACCGCCACGACGGCAACACCTTCGGTGTGGTGGAGCCCATCAACGACGAGCCCGCCACTGTCGCCAACGGCGCAACCATCGGCTTCAAGTGCGACTCGCCTGAGCAGGTGCAGGCCTTCCACGACGTGGCCGTCGCGCATGGCGGCACCTCCATCGAAGAGCCCCCTGGCCTGCGCCAGGGCAACATGGGCGCCATGCACCTGGCCTATGTGCGGGACCCGGACGGCCACAAGCTCTGCGCCCTGCACCGGGTCAAAACAGGCGCTTGAGCGCGCGGCTCAGGACAACACCGTGAACGCATCCTCCGCGGAACACTTCGCCAAGGAGTGGCTGGGGCTGCATTGCGCCGCATCGGACCCGTCCTGGCTGATCAAAGGCAGGGCGCATGCGTTGAGCGAGCACCCGCGCCAGCCGCTGCCCTGAGGCCAACAGCCCTCAGGCCGCGTCCTTGTCCTTGTCTTTGAGCGAGGCCATGTCGATCACGAAGCGGTACTTCACATCGGCCTTGAGCAGGCGCTCGTAGGCCTCGTTGATGTCCTGGATGCGGACGAGCTCGATGTCCGACGTGATGCCGTGCTGACCGCAGAAGTCCAGCATCTCCTGCGTTTCGGCGATGCCACCGATCAAGGAGCCGGCCAGGGCTTTGCGGCTGCGCACCATGGGCACGGTGTTCAGCGGCACGTTCAGCGGCCCCAGGTAGCCCACCATCACGAGGGTGCCGTTCGATGCCAGCGTGGGCAGGTAGGGGTTCACGTCGTGCTCGTAGGGCACGGTGTCGATGATGAGGTCGAAGCGGCCCGCCACGCTGGCCATCTGCGCCTCGTCGGTCGAGATGACGATGCGGTCGGCGCCCAGGCGGCGCGCATCGGCCTCCTTGCCCGGCGAGCGCGAGAACAGCGTCACCTCGGCACCCAGCGCCTTGGCCAGCTTCAGGCCCATGTGACCCAGGCCACCCAGACCCACGATGGCGACGCGGCTGCCCTGCCCCACCTGCCAGTGGCGCAGCGGCGACCAGGTCGTGATGCCGGCGCACAGCAGCGGTGCCGCTGCGGCCGGGTCCAGCGACTCGGGCACCTTCAGCACGAAGTCCTGGGCCACCACGATCTGCTCGCTGTAGCCACCCTGGGTGGCGCTGCCGTCGATCGGGTCCTTGCTGTTGTAGGTGTAGGTGGCGCCGCTTTCGCAGTACTGCTCCCAGCCCTTGCCGCAGCTGCCGCAATGGCGGCAGGAGGCGACCATGCAGCCCACGCCGACGCGCTCACCCGCCTGGAAGCGGCTCACCTCGGCACCCACCGCCACGACCCGGCCGATGATTTCGTGGCCCGGCACGATGGGGTACTTGGAGCCGCCCCAGTCGTTGCGCACGGTGTGCAGGTCGGAGTGGCAGACACCGCAGTAGAGGACCTCGATGACGACGTCGTCGGGCCGCGGGCTGCGGCGGTCGAACTGGAACAGGCCCAGGCGGCCGGTGGGCGAGTGGGCGGCGTAGCTGCGAACGGAGGTGCTCATGGGTGATCCTTGGGGTGAATGGCGTGGGGGGTGTGGGTGGCGTGGAGAGGGTGGAGAGCGCCGAAGTGGTAGGCCGCGGTGACGCCGCCGTCCATGAGGAAGTCGCTGCCCGTGATGAAGGCACCGTCTGGCCCCATCAACAGCGCCGCCACCTGAGCGACCTCGTCGGGCGTGCCGGCGCGGCCCACCGGGCTGAGTTCGATCATGCGCCGATAGCCGGCCCCGCGGGGGCCTTGCAGTTCGTCGCGGGCCAAGGGCGTGATGACGATGCCGGGGCTGATGGCATTGAGCCGGGCGCCACGCTGGCCCCAGCGCACCGCCTCGGCCATGACGCGCAGGGCGTTGCCGCGCTTGGACAGCTGGTAGGCGTGCAAGGGGTCGGCCACCTGCGCCGGCTGCAGCATGTCGAGTTGCAGCAGCGCTTCGACCGGGGTGGTGGCCAGCGCCCGGTCTTGCGCAGGCGTCAGGGCCGGCAGGCGGTGCCCCGATTGCGATGAGATGACGACGCCCGCACCGCCCGGTGCGATCACCTCGCCAAACAGTGCCAGCACCAGCGCGGTGCCGTAGAGGTCCACCCGCAGGATGGCCTCGGGCGCGGCCTGCGAAGGCGACACGCCCGCCGCATGCACCACCCCCGTGACGGGGCCCAGGTGCTGGGCCATCTCCACCAGCGACTGCACGGACGCGCGCGAAGACACATCGACCGCCGCGGCGCTGACCTCGAAGCCGGCGTCCGCCAGCACCTCGGCCGCTTCGGCCGCGGCCTCCTGCGTCAGGCTGGCCAGCAGCACATGCCGGCCCGCGCCCACCCGCCGGGCGATGGCCCGCCCGATGTGGCCCGCGCCCACGATCACCAACACGTCTTTCATGCCTTCGGCCCTCCAAACCACCGACTTTAGGAGGTCGACGGATGCCTGAATAGGCCGCCATCGCTTGAACCTTTGACAAGCATTGCTTGATACTGCCGTCCATGTTCAAGCAGAAAATCCGTGGCATCGCCACCTTCGCCAAGGCCGTCGAGCTGGGCAGCATCCGCCAGGCAGCGCTGTCGCAGGGCGTGACGCCACAGGCGGCCAGCCAGGCCATCGCCCAGCTGGAGCAGCACCTCGGCGTGCGGCTGCTGCACCGCACGACCCGCAGCCTGGCGCTCACCGAAGAAGGCCGGCAGTTCCTGGAGAACACCCAGCCCGCCCTCGCCGCCCTGGACCGCGCCCTGCTGCTGGCCCGCGAGAGCAAGGACGACATCGCCGGGCCGCTGCGCATCGTCGGGCCGAAATCCTCCTTCGCGCCCGTCCTCATGCCCTTGCTGGACGCCTTCTGCCGCCAGCACCCGGACATCCAGCCCGATGTGCAGCTGGACGATGGCATCGGCAACTGGGTGCAAGACCGCGTGGACGTCGGCTTCCGCATCGGCCCCGCGCCGGAAGACGGCGTGATCGGCCGGCGCCTGTTCCCCGTGCAGCTGATCGTCTGCGCCTCGCCCGACTACCTGCAACGCCACGGCGTGCCGCGGACGCTGGACGAGCTGGCGGCGCACCGCTGCAGCGTCTTCCGCCACCCGACCCAGGGCAGCGTGCTGCCCTGGTACCTGCGCGTGGACGGCGAGGTCATGCAGCGCCAGATGCCGCCAGCGCTCTCGACCAACGACACCGAGCTGGAGCTGCAGGCCGTGCTGGCCGGTCAGGTCATCGGGCAACTGGCCAATTTCTCGGCGGCCGCGCACATCCGCGCCGGGCGCCTGGTGCCGCTGCTGCTGCCGCACGTCAGCGCGCACATCGGCCTGCACATCTACTACGGCAGCCGCGCGGCACTGCCCAAGCGGGTGCGCGCCTTCATCGACCTGGCCGTCCAGCAACTGCAGGACGGCGCGGGCCATGTGCTCAGCGACAAGGAACTGGCCGCTGCAGCACAGGGGTGGAAGCGGCGGGGGCGCTGAGGCTGAAGCCCCTGGGTTCAGTCGAAGCGGTAGCCGAGCGAGAGCCAGGCCCGCATCGGGCGGTCAGGCACTTCGGCCTGTGCGGCGTGGCCGCGCACCCGCGCAGAGACCAGCGCCTCGATGGTCCAACCCGCCTGGCCCCAACGCAGGCCCGCACCGGCGCCGGCGATCGAGCGCCGATGCCGGCTGCTGCTGTCCCAGGGCTGGGCATTGACCGACATCTGGCCCACATCGGCCAGCAAGAAGGTGGTGAGCTCTCCCATGGTGTAGCGCAACTCGCTTTGCCCCAGCCAGCCACGGTCGCCCGTGCCTTCGCCCATCGGGTAGGCGCGCACCCCCAGGAAGCCGCCCAGGCCGTACTTTTCGGAGGAATCCAGGTTGCCCTGGGTCCATTGGGCGGACACCCGCGCGTACAGGCTCCAGGCCCCGGCCAGTTTCTGGATGCGGGCCAGGTCGAGGTTGAACTTGCCGAAGCCGCCAGCCGTGCGGGCGCTGCTGCGGTCGAGGTCCAGGGAAGCGCTGTCCAGGTGCAAGGTGCCGTGGGTGAAGCTGAGCTGGCCGTAGGTGACGCCACCGCCAAGCCAGGCATCGCGGCGGTCGAACTGGGCACCGACGGTCACGAGCTCGCTCGACTTGTCACGCACCAGGCCCACGCTGTCGTAGCTGTCCTGCAGCGCCTTGTGCTGCACGCTCACCGAAGTCAGCAGGTTGGCCGATTGGGAGCGCAGCACCGGGTAGCTGGCCTTGAGCGTGACGGCGTCCGCGGTGCCGTGCGCACCCAGCGCGCTGAAGGCCCCGCCCAGGGTGTAGCTGGTGCGTGAGGCGCCCACCTGCCCGCGCCAGCCTTGCGCGCCCAAGGGTCGCTCGTAGCTCACCGCGCCCAGCCACATGTTGGCATCGGTGGTCAGGGCGTTGATGGCCACGCGGTCGCCAAAAACAAAGGGGCTGTTGATGTTCAGCGCGGCCTTCAGGCGGTGCACGCCCGTGCTGCGGTTGCCGGTGTTGTCCAAACCGATGTCGCCCGACACCCGGTTCTGCCGGCTGACCTGGGCCAGCAAATCGCTTTCGCCCACGCCCTGGCCCGGCCGCAGCACGGGCCGCAGCTTGAAGCCTGGCTGGTCGTCGATCAGCAGCATGGTGCGCTCCAGCCGGTCCTCGCGGAGGGCCTCGCTCAAGGGCAGACCGGCATCCAGGAATGGCTGGGCGCCCTGGGCCAGGGGGTCTGTGCCCTGCACGGTGGTGCGCCCCAGCGCGCCTTCCAGCACGCGCAGCTGCAAAGTGCCATCGGTGATGCGCTGCGGCGGGATCAGCACCTGCGCAAAGGGATAGCCGGCACGCTTGTAGGCGTCGGCCAGGCGCTGGGCCAGCGCTTCGATCTCGGCCAGGCTCAGGGCCTCCTGCGGCAAGTCGCCCAAGCTGGCGATCAGCGTGTCGCAGGCGATGGCCTGGCACCCCTGCAACGACAGCCGCTGCACCCGCACGCGGCCGCCTTCCGACAAGGCGCTCGACGGCAGCGCAGGCCGTGCCGCCGCCTGGGGCACGGCAGCGGGGTCCGCCGCTTGCGGGGCAGGCGGGGTCGGGCCCTGCAACTCCGGGGCGGCCCAGGCCAGTTGGCACAGGAGGCTGAGGCACAGGGTGGAAGAAACGCGGCGGGCTCGCATGGTCAGGTTCTCGGTCTGATGGGGTGGTTTGGCCAGGGTTCAGCGTGATGCAGCGGGCTGGCTGCTGCTCAGACCGAGGTTGATCCCGCCATCGACCACGAAGATGTCGAGCGGCCCGTTGGCGCTGGGCACAGCCGTGGCTGCCACGCCTTGGCGGGCGATGCGCGACCGCACACCGCCGACACTGCCTTCGGTCTGCACGCTGCCGGGCAAGGTGCTGCCAGCCAAGGTGACCGGCGAGCCTGCGCCATCGGCCGGGGCCAGGTTCGGCGTGCTCGACACGACCGGTGCGTTCCCACTGACGCTCACGTAGTTGAGGTTGCCGCCCATGACGGTCTGCGGTGTTGGCCCCAGCGCGGGCACCGCGTTGTCAGGGAAATTGGGCACAGGGGCCGTCTTGGGCAGGAACTGGTCCACCACGGGCAGGACCTGGCTCACCGCGGTCTGCACCGGCACCGGCACCGGCGCAGGTGCCGGCGTGATGGTGCCCACGTTGCCCAGTGCCGACGTGGGCAGCTGGTAGTTGTTCAGGTTGGTGCTGCCGAGTGCCGCGAAATCGCTGCGGTTCAGGCTCACGGTCACGGTCTTGCCGACGCCCGCGTTGGCGTTGTCGTAGGTGCCGGTTGTCTTGGTCACCGTGGCGCCATCCAGGCCGAGCCAGCCGCTCAGCAGGTAGTTGCTGCTGTTCAGCGTGGCCACGTTGTTGCCGTTGTAGGCCTTGCTCACCGTGCCGGTCAGGTTGCCGGTGATGATGGCCAGAACGGCCGGGTCGATGGTCAAGGTGCCTTGGCCGTACACGATGCTGTAGTTGCTGGCGCTCAGGCCCGAAGGCGCGATGGCGTAGCTGCCTGCGTTGACCGCACCCTGGCTGGTGCCGCCATAGCCCAAGGTGCCTGACACGACGCTGTTGCTCTCGCCATTGACGAAGCCGCTGTAGCTCACGCCATTGCCACCGCTGTAGCCCAGGCCGTCGTAGGTCTTGCTGGCGTTGCTGGCCGTCACCGTGAGCGTCGCGGGCGTGACGCCCAAGGCGCTGCCATTGCCCGCGGCCTGCACGAAGGTGTAGTTGCCGTTGTTCGCGCTCACGCCACTGCCGTTGATGGCGTAACTGCCCACAGGGCTGCTGCCCGTGGCCGTGGTGGCAAAGCCGAGGGTGCCCGTCGTGGCGCTGGCCAGCGTCTCGCCGTGGACGAAGCCGGTGACCGTGCCGCTGAGACTCGGGTTGCTGGCGCCGTAGGTGCGGCTGGCCGCATTGGCCGTGTAGGTCAGCGTGGCCGGGCTCACGCTCAGCGTGCCATTGCCGTAGCTGATGCTGTAGTTGCCGGCGCTCAGGCCCGAGGGCACGATGCTGTACGTGCCCACGTTGAGCGCGCCCTGGCTGGTGCCGCTGTAGCCCAAGGTGCCCGAAACAACGCTGCTGCTCTCGCCATTGACGAAGCCGCTGTAGCTCACGCCATTGCCACCGCTGTAGCCCAGGCCGTCGTAGGTCTTGCTGGCGTTGCTGGCCGTCACCGTCAGCGTCGCGGGCGTGACGCCCAAGGCGCTGCCATTGCCCGCGGCCTGCACGAAGGTGTAGTTGCCGTTGTTCGCACTCACGCCACTGCCGTTGATGGCGTAGCCGCCCACCGCGCTGCTGCCCGTGGCCGTGGTGGCAAAGCTGAGGGTGCCCGTCGTGGCGCTGGCCAGCGTCTCGCCATGGACGAAGCCCGTGACCGTGCCACTGAGGCCCGGGTTGCTGGCGCCGTAGGTGCGCGTGGCCGCGCCGGCCGTGTAGGTCAGCGTCGCCGGGTTGACCGTCAGCGAACCGTTCACGTAAGCGATGCTGTAGTTGCTGCCGACCGTCAGGCCGGACGGCACGATCGTGTAGGTGCCGGCGTTGACCGCCCCCTGGCCGCTGCCGCCATAGCTCAGGCTGCCGCTCAGCACGCTGCTGTTTTCGCCATTGACGAAGCCGCTGTAGCTCACGCCATTGCCACCGCTGTAGCCCAGGCCATCGTAGGTCTTGCTGGCGTTGCTGGCTGTCACGGTCAGCGGGGCCGGTGTGATGTTGGCGGTGGTGGTGATGCTGCCGCCACCAGACACGATGTAGTTGCCCGCATCGGCCCCCGTCAAGCTCACCCCCGACACGTTCACGGTGATGCCGTTGCCCACGCCCGCCGAGGCAAAGCCCCCGGTGGCACTGACGGTGACCGCATCGCTGCCGACGATGCCGCTGCCCGTGACGTTGGCCGCCGTGGTGCCGTCGTACACCTTGTTGCCCGCCGTGAAGCTGCTGATCGTCTTCGGCGTGATCGTGTACGTGCCCTGGCTGTAGTAAGCCACGGCGTAGGTCGTGCCACCGCTGGTGTAGCTGGTGGGGTTGCTGGCCGCGCTGCTCAACGCGGTGTAGCTGCCGATGTTCTTGCTCGGCGTCAGGAAGCTCAGTGCGCCCAGGCTGCCGATGGTGAAGCCGCCAGGGCCGCCAAGGAAGGTCGGCGTCAGGCCCGTGGCGGCGGTGCTGCCGTCGTACACGCGCGTCGCGCTGTCGGTGAACACGTACAGCGGGTTCATCGCCATGCTCACCACGTTGTAGCCCGCAGAGGTGTAGCTCTGGTTGCCACCCGGGATGACCATGGTGCCGCAGTTGGGGTAGCCCGGGTTGCACGGCGGGCTCTGCGTGAACACGGTGGACTTGTTGTTGCCGTTGATGCGGAACAGCATGTGGGCCACGCTGGGTGCCCAGAACTGCACGCGCGCCTGGCTGCCGTTGTTGACCAGGCCCAGTGCCCCGAGCGGGTCCGCCAGGTTCTGCGCGTCCACCACGATGGCGCCACTGGTGCTGGACGTCTTGAAGGTGGTGACCGTGCCGGAGTTGGCCTCGACCCCGAAGCCGAACACCTTGTCGTAGTTGGTGCCGCTGCCCGGCCCGCCACTGACGCCGCTCATGTAGAGCGTGCCGCCGCCCGTGTCCACGGTGGCCCCGGACAGCACGTAGATGCCGCCTTCCGTCGCGGAATAAGAGCCGCTGTTCGTGGCCGTGCTGCGCCCATTGAGGGTGATGTCACCACCGCCGGAGGTGATCGACACGTTCCGGCCGATCTGCACCGCGGGCGCGCCGCTGGCGGTGTTCAAGGCATAGCCAATGCCGTAGCTGGTGGCCGAGGTCTTGTTGCCCCCAGCTCCCCCAATGAGGATGCGCCCGCCGTTGGACGCCAGGTTGGCCGCGACGCTCACCCCGCCGAGCGCGCTGCTGGCGTTGTTCGCCGCGCTCAGCGTGATGCCCAGCTGGCCGCTGGTGGACGTGATGGCGCTGTTGACGTAAATGCTGCGATCGGCACGCAGCGTCAGCGTGGCGTTGCCTCCGCTGGTCTTGGCGATGGCGCTGGACACCGTGATGTCGCCGCTGCCCGAGGCCCCGCCGCCATAGCTCGCGTTGCTGGACTGGGTGCTCACCGTCACGCTGGTGCCGCCATTGAGCGAGGTGACGATGTTGCCCGCCGCCGTCGCGTTGATGACGTAGTCGAAGGGGTCGATCAGCCAGGTGCCGCCCAGGCCGGAGCGGGCCCCCGCCTGCACATTCAGCCCTTGCAAGGTGTCCACATGGGCCGCGGACGTCTCGATCTGCCCGCCGTTGCCGGCCACGGGCGCCGTCGCGTCGATCTCCCCGCCCACGGTCAACTGGCCATGCGCCATGTCGCCCAGCAGCAGGATCTCGCCGCTGGCGCCGGAACTCAGCGTGCGCGCGCGCAGCACGCCCGTCTGGTTGATCACCGAGCGGCTCAAGGCATCTGCCGCTTGGGCGGTCATCCAGATCCGACCGCCATCGGCCTGGACAACGCCGCCGTTGGCGATCAGCCCATCGAGCGCGCCCTTGCTGACCTGCAGCAGCACGCTGCCGCCCACGTCCAGCGTCACATCCTGGCCGGACGCCAAGGCCACGGCGCCCCCATCGGCCTGGATGCTGCCGGTGTTCACCACCTGTGCGGCGATCAGCGCCACCATCCCACGCTCGCGCGCCACGATGGCGCCCTCGTTGCGCACCGACGCCAGGCTCTCACCCACCAAGTGCACGCGGCCCGCCATGAAATCGGCATCGCTCATGGACAAGGTCGAAGCGAGCAGCCCCGCGGTGTCCACCCGGGCGCCGGCGCCAAACAGCACGCCATTCGGATTGAGCAGGTAGACCTGGCCATTGGCCAGCAACTGCCCCTGGATGCTGGAGGCCTCGCTGCCCGTCACCCGGTTCAGGGCCACGGCCGTGGCCGAGGGCTGCACGAACCTCACCGTCTGGCCGGCCCCGATGTTGAAACTGTCCCAGTTCGTCACCAGGCGTTGGCTGCCCTGGTTCACGGTCAGGGTGCTGCCACTTTGGCCGATGCTGCCCTGCCCCTGGGTGATCTGCCCCCCGGTGGGCAAAGGCGCGCCCGCCCAGGCGGCGGTGCCGGCCAGGGCCAACACACCCGCCGCCAGCGTTGACAGGCGTCCGGCACGGCCTTGCTTGCCTCGCGCGGGCCGACTTTCGGCGACGGGCACCCAGGCCTGGGTGTGTTCCGACCAGATCAGTCGATAGACGCGGTTCATCGAGGCGTGCATGGCGAACTCCTGCTTGCATGCTTGTGCAAGGAGATCGGTCCATCCAAGGGCCACACACTGCGCCGGATCGTGCCTCCTTGCACGCCTCACCGGGCGTCAAGCCTGGGACTGCGGCACGCAGCCTTGTCCCATCTCTGCTCAACGCTTCGGTTATCGGTTTTTTCAGTTCGAAACTTGACCCGCCGAAGGCACATGCCGCGCATCCCCCGGCGCAAACGTGCACGATGTCACGCCAACGGGGGGCGCAGGGGGCGCAGACCCCGGCCAGCCCCCCTGGGCTCAATCCTGCGGCGTGCGCTCCAGCCGGCCGGTGTCGAAGCCTTGCTGTGTGAGGCGGCCCAGCAGGGCCTCGTAGGCCTGGGCGTCCACCTGCGGCGTGCGCGACAGCACCCACAAGAACTCGCGGCGGGGCTCGCTCACGGCGACCAGCTGGTAGCGCGCGTCCAGGTCGATGACCCAGTAATCGCCCCAGACCATGGGCAGGAAAGACAACCACGCCGGCGCGAAACGCACTTCCAGCTTGGGCGATGTGGCGGCGCCGATTTGCCGGGCCTGGCCGATCGCTTCGATCGTGTCGCCCTGTGCCGTGCGACAGCGGTTGGCCACCTGCACGGTGCCGTCGCCCTGCAAGGCGTACGCGGCCGAGGTGTTGCGCACACATTTGCGCTGGAAACGGTTGGGGTACTTGGCGATTTCGAACCAGGTGCCCATGTAGCGCGGCACGTCGAGCGTGGCGATGGGCGCGACGATGGGCGTGGCGATGGGCGTGACGGGCTGTGCCACTGCGACCTGCGCGTGCACAGCCCACAGTGCGAGTGCCGCCGCCCGCAGTTTCAGTGAGGAAGAGGGTGTGTTTGGCATGGGAACGCAGCTTAGCGCGCCAGCCCCCGCGGCTTGGCACAAAGCCCGCAAGCGCAGCAAGCCCTACACTCACCCGCGAAAGGTGAAGGCTCATGTCTGACCGATATCAAGTCGATGGCGCTGAAGGCGAGTTCGAACCAGGTTCGGGTGGCCAGGTGCTGCGCAACCTGGTCGGCATCCAGACACCGGATGACATGGACGAACTGGAGTTGCTGCTCCTGAGCCAGTTGTACGACGAGGTGCTGTTACAGCAACTGCCGGACCGCACGCTGTCCGCAGCAGATCTGAAGCACTGGCACCAACTCTGGCTAGGCAACGTGTACCCATGGGCGGGGCAGGAGCGCTCGGTCAACATGGGCAAGGGTGGTTTTCAGTTCGCCGCCTCCGGGCAAATCCCCCGTCTGCTGGCCGACTTCGATCGCCAGTGCCTGAGTCGGTGGACGCCATGCGGCGCACTCACACCAGACGAACTGACCGAGGCCATCGCCGTCACCCACGTCGAATTCATCCTGATCCACCCATTCAGGGAAGGCAACGGACGCCTGTCTCGCCTGCTGGCCGATGTGATGGCCGTGCAGGCTGGGCGCGAGCCCTTGGACTACAGCAGTTGGGAGCAGCGCAAGCCCGCCTACATCGGGGCGATCCACGCGGGGTTCTCGAATGACTACGCACCCATGTGCCGCTTCGTGGCCGAGGCCATGGCAGCGGGCAACGACAGCCACAAGGTCAGCGAGCCAGCTTGATGTGAGCGAAGCGCGTGGACGGCTGCCGCAGCTTTTGCTCCAGCTGTGCCACGTTTTGACCGGTTTCCACCGCTGTTGAACTGGCCACGGCACGCAACACGGCCTTCTGGCTCGGCTTCTTGCGCTGGGCTTGGGTGGCTTTGGTCGTGGTCATGATGCACACCAGTTTATCGAAGTTCACCGTCTCCGCGCCAAGAAAACGCGCGGGTGACCGCACCCCCAACCCTCTGTCCGGCGCTGCCTCACTACACTGGGCAGCCCTGCCCCGTGGACACCCATGACCGACGCCACCGCCCTGCCCGCCTTGCCCGATCTCAGCGACCAGGCCCCCTCGCACTGCAGCGCCTGTGGCGCGGCCTCGCCGCAGCCTTTGGGTGACAAGGACTTCGCCTACAGCTGCAACGACCACTTCGCGGGCACAGCGCAGTTCCCGCCAGCCGACGCGCCCGTGCACTACCACCGCTGCGGCAGCTGCCAGTTCACCTTCACGGCGGCGCTGGACGGCTGGTCACCGCAGGACTTCCAAGCCCACATCTACAACGCCGACTACGTGCGCGCCGACCCGGTGTTCGCCGACGTCCGCCCCACGCGCAACAGCCAGATGGTGGCGGCCCTGTGGAACCGCGCCCTGGAAAGCAGCGTGGTGCTGGACTTCGGCGGCGGCGACGGCACCTTCGCGCGCCGCCTGCAGGCCCTGGGCCACCGCTGCCACACCGTGGACCCCTTCCACGGCGAAGACACGCCCGCGCTGCTGGACAGCTACGACCTCATCACCTGCTTCGAGGTCATCGAGCACGTGCCCCATGGCGACCTCGATGGCTGGTTCACCACCCTGCTCGGCCACCTGAGCCCGCAAGGCACCGTGCTGCTGAGCACCGAGTTGCTGGACGCCGACATGGCGCTGAGCAACTGGTACATCGCCCCGCGCAACGGCCACATCAGCCTGTGCACCGCGGCCAGCCTGCGCGCCCTGGCCGCGCGCCATGGTCTGAGCGTGTTCAGCATCAACCATGAGATGCATGTGTTGCGCAGGGTGTGATGGTTGATTCGGCGTGGGCTTGCTTGCGGCTCACTGAACCCACAGCACCTCAAATTGCTGCCGGCTTGGGGCGCCCTGTACCGACACCTCATCCCCCTCGCATTTGCCCAGCATGGCCCTGCCCAAAGGCGCTTCGCTGCTGATGACCTGAACGCGCTGAGCGCCGCAGACCAACTGCATGCTGCCCCCATCCGGGCCCAGAAAGAACTGTTGCTGCTGGTCGTCGGCATCGACCAGACAGACCAACGCGCCGAGCTGGATGCCTTGGCTGGCGTCCCAGGGGCGCGGGCGGAATTGGCGCCAATGGGCCATCGCCTGGCGGATGGCCTCGGCGCGACGCGCTTGGCCCGTGGCCAGGTAGGCGGCTTCGAGTCCCAATGTGTCGTATTTGTTTTCGGCGATGTTTTCTTCGTGCGTCGCCGTTTCATGGGCCACCCGCGCTGCCTGTTCGGCTTGCAGCAGGTCTTCGGCGAGCCGTTCCAGCACCTGCTGCTGCAGCAAGAATTTATCCATGATGAAAGGTAGGCATGTCGAACAAGCGGGAGTCAGGTCTTGATTATGTCGGGAGAGAATCGCGACCTGAACTGCCCCAGGTCGGCCCCAAAGCCTGCCCCTGTCAGCCTGCCCCCATCCTCAGTTGGTGCAGTCAGCCCACCCATGAACGACACCCCATACACGACCTTGCCCCTGTGGCCCAACGCTTATCCGGCCAGCGGCGCCAGCGCCACCCTGAAACGCCTCAACGAGGATTTCACCGTGACGGAACTGCCGCTGCAGCTGCCCTCCGGTGAGGGCGAACACATCTGGCTGGACATCGAAAAGAACGGGGCCAACACCGCCTTCGTCGCCCAGCAACTGGCGGAGGCCGCTGGCGTGCAGGAAAGGGACGTGGGCTACGCCGGCCTCAAGGACCGCTACGCCATCACCCGTCAGTGGTTCAGCATCTACCTGCCGAGCGGCAAAGCCGGCGAGACGCCCGACCTGACCCAGATTCAGCACCCGGAATTCAAGGTGCTGGGTCAGAGCCGCCACGTGAAAAAGCTGCGCCCCGGTGACCTGCAAGGCAACCGGTTCCGCATCGTGCTGCGCGACGTGACCGGCGACCCTGACGCCATGAAGGCGATCGAGGCCAACCTCCAGGCCATTGCGTCACATGGCGTGCCCAACTACTTCGGCGCGCAGCGTTTCGGCTTTGACGGCGGCAACGTCGAGCAGGGCCGGGCCATGCTGGCGCGCGAGATCCGCGTGCGCAATCCGAAGAAGAAGGGCATCTACCTGTCGGCGGTGCGCTCCTTCGTCTTCAATGAGGTGCTGGCGCTGCGCATTCAACAGGGGCTCTGGGGCCAGACCCTGCCCGGTGACGTGATGGACGAGGCGGGCCGGCCTACCGGACCGCTCTGGGGACGCGGCCGCGTGGTCACGACCGACCAAGCGCAGGCCCTGGAAAACGGCGTGGCCGAGCGGCACGCCACCTTGTGCGACGGCATGGAACACGCCGGTCTGGACCAGGAGCGCCGCGCCCTGGTGGCGAGCCCGGTGGACATGGCATGGGCATGGCAGAAAGCCGATCATCAGGCCGGTGACCAGGCCGACCAACTCGTGCTCACGTTCTCGTTGCCCGCCGGGAATTACGCCACCTCCGTGCTGAACGAAATCCTCCGCACCACGGAGCCTGACCGGCACACGGAGAACGAGCCTGCCGCTGTCGAATGACGGTGTCCTCACCGCGGGTTGAAGGGCGCAGACCCTGCGCCTGGCTCAAGGTCGCCACAGGCCACCCATCGCATTCAACGAAAAATGCACCTGATCGCCCTGTGCCGTTGAAAATTCACGAAAATGGCGCCCTGCTCACCTGCCCGTCGGCGGGCGGGCGTTTTCCAGCACAGGAGCTGCACGCCCATGGTTGCCGACCCCAGGCCTGACGAAGCACGGCGCATCGATGCACTCAGGGCACTCCAGCTCCTGGACAGCCCGCCGGAGCCCGTCTTCGATGTGATCACGCGCATGGCGGCGCGGCTCTTGCGCACGCCCATCGCCCTGATCTCCCTGGTGGACAGCCACAGGCAGTGGTTCAAATCCAGCGTCGGCATCGGTCCCGACCTGACCCAGACGCCCCGCGAGCTCGCGTTTTGTGCGCATGCGATCCAGTCCACCGAGCCCTTCATCGTGCCCGATGCCCGCCTGGACGCACGCTTTGCCAACAACCCGATGGTCACGGGCGAGCCCGGCATCCGGGCCTATGCCGGCATCCCCCTGACCAGCGCCGAGGGCTTTGCCCTGGGGACGCTGTGCGTGATCGACCACCAGGCACGCACCTTCACCGATGCGGAGCTGGACACCCTGCGCGACTTGGTGGAGATGGCGCGCAACGAGGTCCTCAGCCGCGAAGCCGCGCTCAAGGCCAGCGCGTTGGCGTCGGACGGCCAGGCCGATTTGCCCGACGGCGCAGAGCTGTTCCAGGCGATTTTCGAACAGGCCGCCGCGGGCATCGCCATGGTGGGCCTGGACGGCGCCTGGCTGCGCTTCAACGCCAAGCTGTGCAGCATCCTGGGGCGCACACCGCAGAGCCTGCAAGGGGTCACGTTCCAGGACATCACGCACCCGGACGACCTCTCGCTGGACCTCCGCCATGTGCAGGAGCTGATGGACGGCCTGGCCGACCAGTACGCGATGGAAAAGCGCTACCTGCGCCCGGACGGCGGCGTGGTGTGGGCCAACCTCACCGTGGCCTTGGTCAGGCGCAACGGCCTGCCACGCTACTTCATCGCCGTCATCGACGACATCTCCGAGCGCAAGCGCGCCGAGGCCTCGCTGGCCGCCCTGCGCTCGGACCTGGAGCAGCGCGTGGTCGAGCGCACCCGGGACCTGCAGCGCAGCAACGACTGGCTCAACGCCGTGCTGGGCAACGCGCTCAACGCCTTCATCTGTGTCGATGAGCGCGGGCACATCGTCGAATGGAACCGGCAGGCGGAACGCACCCTGGGGTGGAAGCGCAGCGAGGCACTGGGGCGCTTGATGTCGGAGCTCATCATCCCGCAGCGGCTGCGCGACGGGCACGAGACCGGCATGGCCCACCTGCGGCGCACCCGCGAGGCCAAGGTGCTGGGCCGGCGGCTGGAGCTCACGGCCCAGCGCAAGGACGGCTCGGAGATCCCGTGCGAGGTCACGATCAATGCGCTGCCTGACGGGCTCGGCCAGGGCCAGACCCTGTACTTTTCGTTCTTGCACGACATCTCTTACCGCAAGCAGGCCGAGCAAGCCCTGGCCGACAGCGAACGCCGGCTGCGCACCATCGCCGACAACCTCCCTGCCCTGATCGCCTATGTGGACCAGGACGAGCGCTATGTGTTTTGCAACCGCACCTACCAAAGCTGGTTGGGCGTCGACCCCGGTGCGGCCGTGGGCCGGCCCGTGAGCGAGGTGCTGGGCGAAGCGGCCTACGCGCAAAGGCGTGACCTGCTGGTCCGCGCCAGCCAAGGCGAATTCGTCGAGTTCGACATCGAAAGCACCTCGGACGGCGAGGTCCGCCACCTGCACCTGGCCTACCTGCCCGACCGGTCCGAATCCGGCGAGGTTGTCGGCGTCTTTGCCCTGGGCACGGACATCACGGACGCCAAGCTCGCGCAGCACCAGCTGTTCGAACTGGCACGCACTGACATGCTGACGGGGCTGGCGAACCGGCGCGCTTTCGATGACGCCTTGGCGCAAGCCGTGGCACGCCAGAAGCGCTCGGGCCTGCCCCTGGCGCTGGCCTTCCTGGACATCGACAACTTCAAGGGCATCAACGACAGCCTCGGGCACGGCCTGGGCGACGAGGTGCTGCGCACCTTCGCCCTGCGCCTGACCTCGTGCATGCGCTCGTCCGACGTGGTTGCCCGGCTGGCGGGCGACGAGTTCGTCGTCCTTCTGGAAGGGCTGAAGCACCCCCACGAGGCCGAGGTCATCGCCCGCAAGGTGATCCGCGCCATCTCTGCCAAGTTCGACCTCACGGGCGACCTCGGCCTGGACGTGACGACCAGCCTGGGCGTGGCGTTCATGGCCAAGCACACCCTGTCACCGCAAGAGCTCGTGGATGCCGCCGACAAGGCGCTGTACCAGGCCAAGGCCGCAGGCAAGAACACCTACAAGGTCGTGCAAACCGGCGAGCACGACGGGCACCTGTGACGGGCTCAGAGTCGCGGCAAAACCGCTGAGAACCTGGCCCCGTTGTCGCTGTGCGCCTGCAACTCCCCGCCCAGCTGACGCGCCAGGCCGGAGGCGAGCTGCAAACCCAAAGACGACGTCTGTGCGGACAAACTGAAGTCGGGCGCCAGGCCCCCCCCATCGTCCGCCACGCTCAGCAGCGCCCCTTGCTCCGTGGCCTTGAGGCAGACCGAAATGCAGCCCCGTGAACGCCCCGTGAAGGCATGCTTGAGCGCATTGGCCAGCAACTCCGTGAGCAGCAGGCCGTAGGGCACCGCACCGTCCAGGCCGGTCGTGATGGGGTCCACGTCCACATGGACGTGGACCTCGCGCTCCTGGGTGCGCCCAGCCTCGGTGATCTGCGCCAACAGGTCCGCCGTGTACTCGCGCAGCGACACTTCGCTCAGGTTGCCTGACTGGTACAGCTTCTCGTGCACCATCGCCATGGCCCGAACGCGCTGGATGTTTTCGTCGCAGGCTTCCTTGGCGGCGCCTTCCGGCAAGCTCCCGCTCTGCAAGCGCATCAAGCTCTGCACGACCTGCAGGTTGTTCTTGACGCGGTGATAGACCTCTTTGAGCAAGATCTCCTTGTCTGACAAGGCCTGCTCGATGGCGGCCTGCTGGCGCTCGCGCTCCGTGATGTCCACAACGGCAGCCAGAACGCAGGGGCCCGTGGCCGTTTCCATTTGGCTGAGCCCGATGTCCACCGAAAACTCGGAGCCATCGCGCCGCACCGCGCGGATCTTCTGGCCGGACGCCATGCGGCGCGCTTGTTGCGGACCGCGCAAAAAACCTGTGCGCATGCCGGGATGCGCCTGACGCAGCCCCAGCGGGACGAGCACTTCCACGGGCTGGTTCACCAGCTCCTCCCGGGCATACCCAAACAAGGCCTCCATCTGGGCGTTCACCATGGTGATCAAGCCCTCTGCATTGACCATCAGCATCGCGAACGGCGCAACCTCGGTGACCCGCGCCAGCAAGTCCAGCTGGCGCGTCCTCTCCGTCAAGTCCCGGGTGACCTTCGCGAAGCCTGTCAGTTGGCCGTGTTCGTCCCTCAGCGCCGTGAGCATCACACCGGCCCAGAAACGCTGCCCATTGGCGCGCATGCGCCAGCCTTCCGACTCGTACACGCCCTGCTGCTCCGCGACCGCCAGCTCAACCTCGGCCAGCCCTGCGGCGACATCCTCCGGCGTGAAGAACATGCGGAAGTGGCGGCCCAAAACGTTGTCGGCCTGGTAGCCCGTGTTCTGAGACGCGTTGGAGCTCCAGGTCTGGACGTGACCGCGGGCGTCGAGCATGTAGATGGCGTAGTCGCGCACCCCTTCGATCAAGGTTCTGAAGACCTTCTCTCGCTCCGCCAATTCGCGCTCGGCGCTGCGCTGCGCCGACACATCCAGCACAAAGACGAAAAGACCGTTGACGTGTTCGCCGCGCAAGTCCGGCACAAAGTGAATTTCCAGTTCACGCAACTTGCCTGTGTGGTCCTGGGCCGTGGTCTCCATCTGGGTCACCTGCCCGGAGAGCCCGCGTTGCACCGAGGGCATGATGCGCGCAGTCCAGGCCTCACCCACGATCTCTCGGAGCTGGCGGCCAACCACCTCATCCTCCTCGCAGCCAAACCATTCGGCGAAGGCCTTGTTGGCGAAGCGATTCTGGTAGTTCGTGTCCCAGTAGCTGATGCGCGCAGGCACGTTGTTGAGCACCAGTTTGAGCATGAAAGACAGGTCGTCCACGGCCTGGGTCTGGGCCTGACGCTCGGTCACGTCCTGCAGCACGACGATCGATCCCGACGGCTCGCCGCGGTGGTTGCGCTCGGCCACGGACGCGACCTGGATGTCGATGCGGGCGCCACTGCGCTGCGCCAGCTGGTACACCTGCCCACTGACCAGGGCCGGCGGACAGGCGCCTGCGACGGGCGCCAGGAAGTCGGTCCATGGATGCCCCAGCACCTCCTCGCGCTCGTACCCCAGCTTGGCCAGCCACAGGTCGCTGACGGACACGATGCGCCCTTGTTCATCGCAAGAGTGCAGCATCGCGGGGGTCTCTTCATGCAGCCGCCGGATGGCCTCCCGGGTCCGCTTGGTCTGCGACACCACCGCACCGATCAGGCTGGAGGAGAACGCGAAGAAAGCCACGGGCATGAGCGCGCGGTAGCTCAAGTGCATTTCCCAGTAGGGCGGCGTGAAGATGTACACCCCGACCAGCGCACTCAAGGCCACGTACACCGTGCCTGGCCCGGTGCCGCAAAGCAAGAACACCAGCACGCAGCCTGGGTAAAACGTGAGGTAGGCCAAGCCGGCCTCGACCGGCATGATGGCAAAGCGCAGGGCCAGGGCCGCCAGGAAGATGGCCACACTGAGCGCCAGCCGCGCCCCGATCGGTCGGGCTGCGAAAAGCTCTCCCCACGTGGCCAAGCCGCCGCCACGGAGCACTTGGCGCAAGGTCATGCCGCCGGCAAGGTGCGCAAGCGGACCACCATCCGGGTGCCTTGCCCTGGTTCGCTCTCGACACGCAGGGCGCCGCCCATGTCGGCCAGCAGGCTGCGGGCGATCATCATCCCCAAGCCCACCCCAGGGATGGTGGTTTTTTCAAGCCCAAGGCGGTCAAAGGGCTGGAACAGCCGGATGAGCTGCTCTTGCGTCATCCCGATGCCCGTGTCTTCGATGACCAGCGCCACGTCACTGCCGGTGTCAGGATGGACACGGAAGGTCACCCAGCCCCCCTCGCGGTTGTACTTGACGGCGTTGGAGCCCAGGTTCAGCAAAACCTGGCGCAGGCGCAAGGCATCGGCATGGACCTGCACATCGCCGTCCATCGCGATCTCCAAGGTCACACCCTGCTCCGCCGCAGGTTCGGACAGCATGTCGGTGACTTCCCTCAAAACCGTGCCAAGCGACAGGGGCTGCAAGGCCATGCGCAGCGTGCCGGTCGCTGAGCGGTTCAGGTCGAGCAGGTCGTCCACCAAAGACAGCAGGTGCGCGCCCGCGTTGTGGATGTGCTTCGCATACGCCTGCGCGTCCGTGGCGCCGGGCTCTTGTCGGATTTGCAGGAGCTGGGAGAAGCCCAGCACGGCGTTCAAGGGCGTCCGCATTTCGTGGCTGACCCGCGACAAGAACTCCGACTTCGTTTGGCTGGCCAGCTCGCTGACCTCGCGCTTGAGCCGCTCTTGCTGCAACTCTGCCTCTTGCGCTTCCATGCGTTTCTGTTGGCTCAGGTCCGACATCAGGTAGAGGTAGCCGTGCTGCTGCGCCTCGTCGTTGTCTTCGTTCGGCAGCAAGGACACATGGACGCGCACCCACACAGGGTCGCCACCATCGAGGCGGCGATATTGCCGATCGAACTGCAGCACCTCGCCCCGATGGGCGCGCAAGGCGTCGAGGTCTTGGGAGCTCACCCCCATGTCCGCCCCCACCGACAGCGTGGCATCGCCTTCGTTCACCAGATCGTCTGCCGAGCTGCCGATCAGCTGGCAAAGCGCCGAGTTCACCTCCATGAACTCGCCCGACGGAGAGGTCAGCGCCATGCCAATGGGCGCGTGCTCGAACACGACCCGAAACAGACGCTCGCTGGCCAGCAACTTGGCTTCGTGCGCCAGGCGTTCGCTGGCGTCTCGCAGCAGCACCGCAGCGCCCAAGTGCTGTCCTGACCCATCGCGCACAGGCCCCACCCTGGCGTCCATGACCATGGCCTGCCCACCGCGGTCCACCACGGAGAGCCCATGGACGACGGGCCCGGCATCGCCCTGCTGGCAAACGCGCGCCAGCCAGCCCGCAGCGTCCAGATCGGGCGAGACCTCACCTTGGGGTTTGACCACCTCGGTCACATCGTGCCCGACGGCAGACTCGTTCGACCACCCCAGCATGCGTTCGGCGGCCGGGTTCAGGTAGCGGATGCGGCCATCCGGCTCGGTCAGCACCACGGCGTCAGGCACGCAGTGCAAGGTGTTGATGAACCATTGGTTGGCGAGCCTGAGCTGCTGCTCCGTCTCGAACTTGCTCAAGGCGACTTCGATGCCCGCGCGCACTTCCTGGATTTGATAGGGCTTGGTCAGGTAGCCATAGGCGGAGGTCTGCGCGGCACGCCCCACGGTGTCCACGTCGCTGTGGGCCGTGAGGAAAATGATGGGCACCTCCAAGGTGCGGCGGATGGCTGCTGCAGCGGCAATGCCATCCATGCGCCCCGCCAGACGCACGTCCATCAGGATCAAGGAAGGCCGCAGGTGGTCTGCCAGGCAGATGGCCCTTTCGCCCGTTTCGGCGATGCCCACCACGTCGTAGCCCAGCTTTTGAAGCTGCGCTTTCATGTCGAACGCGACAACGGCTTCGTCTTCGACAATCAGGATGGTCTGAGACGTCGTCACGGCAACCCTCGCTTCCGCACGTTGAAGGATCTGGGCGCCAGGACTCGGCGCAGCCGTGCCGACTGCGATGCCGGCTGGCATGTGCTCTTTTTACTTTATTTTGAGGGTGCCCGAAGGCACAAGCTCACATCACGTGTGGCAGCCGCAGGGGAACTCTTTGCCATCCACAGAGCACACGTGCAGGCAAACCCGACTGCCGGGTGCCAGTTGGGCCCATTCCACGCCCGGGGTGCTCTTGGTCACGGCCCATTCGCGCATCTCGGCGTCGCGCAGCCAAGCAAGCCCCATGGAGGGCAACACTTCGATGACCGTCGCGGGCACATCGATATGGGCAATCTGAAGCGGGTTCATGCGGGCTCCCTCTGTCGGCTTCGTCACCGTGAAGCCCAATCTCATTGTCATGACAATGACATCCAAAAAGGGTTTACCCCATGAAAGTCCAAGGGCACTGCTGCAGGGTTGACAGCGCTTCCCAGAAAGCCCCTCAGCCCCCAAACATCCCCAGCATCCGCTCGATCGCCATCGTGAACGGCACCTGCATGGTCGGCAGGGTCAGCCACAGGCCCGTGAGGCCCACGCCCAGGGTGAAGGGAAAGCCGATGGAGAAAATGTTCATCTGCGGGGCCACGCGGGCCACCAGGCCCATCACCACCTGCGTGAGGGACAGCATGGCCACCACGGGCAAAGACACCCACAGGCCCAGCTTGAAAACCTCGGCGCCCCAGACCTGCGGCTTCACCACGGCCAGGAAGGCCAGGGGCTCGGCCGAAACGGGGAAGGTCTGGAAGCTGCCCACCACCGCGGCCGTCAGCAGCAGGTGGCCGTTCATGACGATGAAAAGCCAGGCGGCCATGGTGCCGTAGAAGCGGCTCACGGCCGTGGCCTGGCCGCCTTGCAGCGGGTCGAAGAAGGCGGCGAAGTTCAGGCCCATCTGCAGGCCGATGATTTCACCGGCGAATTCGATGGCGGCGAACACCACGCGGGCGGCAAAGCCCAGGGTCAGGCCGATCAGCACCTGCTGGGCCAGCACCATCAGCGCCATGCCCGAACTCAGGGGCACATCGGGCATGGGCGGCAGGCTGGGTTCGGCGCAGATCACCACCAGCACGGCCAGGCTGATGCGCACGCGGCGCGGCACGGCCTTCATGGACAGCACGGGCGCCGAGGTGAACAAAGCCAGCACGCGCACGAAGGGCCACAGCCAGGCTGTGATCCAGGCGAGCACTTCGGCTTCGGTGAAGCTGACCATGGTGGCCGGATGCGGGCGTCAGCCCACCACGTTGGGAATGGACTGCAGCACCTGCTGGATGTACTCCACCAGGGTGCTGATCATCCAGGGGCCGGCCACGGCCAGGGTGGCGAAAGCGGCCAGCAGCTTGGGCACGAAAGACAGGGTCTGTTCGCTGATCTGCGTGGCCGCCTGGAAGATGCTGACCACCAGGCCCACGGCCAACACCACGAGCACGAGGGGGCCCGCCACGGTCAGCAGGGTGAGCAGGCCGTCGCGGCCGATGGTCAGGACTTGTTGGGGATCCATCGCGTGCTTTCCTCGGCGTTCACTGCACGAAGCTGGCGGCCAGCGAGCCCAGCAGCAGGTTCCAGCCATCGGCCAGCACGAACAGCATCAGCTTGAAGGGCAAGGCCACCATCACGGGCGACAACATCATCATGCCCAGGCTCATCAGCACGCTGGCCACGATCATGTCGATGACCAGGAAGGGGATGAAGATGAGGAAGCCGATCTGGAAGGCCGACTTCAGCTCGCTGGTCACGAAGGCGGGCACCAGCACGCGGAAGGGCACGGTTTCCGGCTTGACCTCGCCTTGCAGCTTGGCCAGCTTGGTGAACAGGCCCAGGTCGGACTGGCGGGTCTGCTTGAGCATGAAGCTGCGCATGGGGGCCTGGCCGCGCTCCAGCGCCTGGGTGAAGGTGATCTGGTTGGTCGAGAAGGGCTCGTAGGCGTCCTTGTAGACCTTGTCCAGCGTCGGGCCCATCACGAACAGCGTCAGGAACAGCGACAGGCCGATGACGACCTGGTTGGGCGGCGCGGCCTGGGTGCCGATGGCCTGGCGCATCAGGCTGAGCACGATGGCGATGCGGGTGAAGCCCGTCATCATCAGCAGCACGGCCGGCAGGAAGCCCAGGGCGGTGAAGAACAGCAGGGTCTGGATGGGCACCGAGTAGCTGTTGCCACCGGCGCCCTGGCCGATCATCAGCGGCAAGGTGCTGCCACCGATGGGGCCTGCGGGGGCCACCTGCGCCCAGGACGAGGCGGCGGCCGTCAGCAGGGACAGCAGCAGCAAGGCGGCGCGGATGCAGCGCGAGGGCGTGATGTCGATGTGCGGCAGGCGAAAGCCGGCAGCGCGACGGGGTGCGGCGATCGCCATCATTGGGCTCCCGGGGATGTGTCGCCGGCCTTGCCAGCGCGCTTGAGCAGGGCAGCAAACCCAGGGTGCACTGCAGGTGCGGCGGCTTCGGCCGGGGCCTGGGGCGCCATGGTGTGCAGGGTCTGGATGCTCTGGCCGGTCACGCCCAGCACGAGCCAGGTGCGGGCATCGCCCTGCCCCACTTCGACGGTCAGCAGGCGCTGGCCCGGGCCGATGTTGAGCTGCCCGATCGTCTTGACCAGGGCTTCGGCCTTGGCGCCGGCCAAGGCACCTGAAGCCAGGCCCGAGCGCTTGAGCACCCACAGGCTCAGCGGGATCAGCGCCACGATGAGCACGAACCACACCACCGACATGCCGCTGGCTGCCATCTCAACCTCCGCGGCTCAGGCGACGCATGCGCTCGGACGGCGTCACGATGTCGGTCAGGCGGATGCCGAACTTGTCGTTGACCACCACCACCTCGCCCTGCGCGATGAGGAAGCCGTTGACCAGCACGTCCATGGGTTCGCCGGCCAGCGCGTCCAGCTCCACCACGGAACCCTGCGCCAGCTGCAGGATGTTCTTGATGGGGATGCGCGTGCGGCCCAGCTCCACCGTGAGCTGCACGGGGATGTCCAGGATCATGTTGATGTCGTTGCCCGCACCGCTGGTCGGGGCCGAGTTGCCGAAGTTGGCAAAGGCGGCAGGCGTCATCTGCTGGGCCGAGGCGGTGACTTCGCTGGCGGTGCCGGCCGAGCCTGCCATGGCGCCATCGAAGGCGGCATCGGCCGAGGCGGTGTTGCCCTGCTGCGCCAGCGCGGCTTCCCATTCGGCGGCCATGGCGTCTTGTTCGCCTGCGCCACCTTCGGGCGGGAACTCTGCTGCAGATTCAGACATGTTGGTCTCCAAGCCAGCTGGTGTTGCCGGTGGTCAAAAGCTTCTCGACGCGAAGCGCGTATTTGTTGTCCGAGGTGCCGTAGTAGCAGTCGAAGACGGGCACGCCATCGACCTTGGCCTGGATGATCTTGTTGAGGTCCAGCTCGATGAAGTCGCCCGGCTTGAGCGCGAGCAGCTGCTCGACGGTGGCGGGGGCATGGCCCAGCTCGGCCACCAGGTCCACCTCGGCGGACTGGATCTGCTGCGTCAGCAACTTCACCCAGCGGCGGTCGGGCTCGGCCGAATCGCCCTGGATGGAGCTGAACAGGATGTCGCGGATGGGCTCCAGCGTGGCGTAGGGGATGCAGATGTGGATGGTGCCGCTGGTGTCGCCGATTTCCAGCGTGAAGGAGCAGCACACCACGATCTCGCTGGGCGTGGCCACGGTGGCGAACTGGGGCTGCATCTCGGAGCGCTGGTAGTCCAGCTCGACCGGGTAGATGCCCTGCCAGGACTTCTTGTATTCCTCGGTGATGACGTCCACCAGGCGGCGGATGATGCGCTGCTCGGTGGCCGAGAAGTCGCGGCCTTCGATGCGGGTGTGGAACTTGCCGCCACCGCCGAAGAGGGCGTCGATCACGGCGAACACCAGGGTGGGTTCGCAGACGATCAGGCCCGAGCCGCGCAGCGGGCGCACGGCCATGATGTTGAAGTTCGTGGGCACCACGATTTCGCGCAGGAAGGCGCTGTACTTCTGCACCTTGATGCCGCCCACCGACACCTCGGGGGACTTGCGGATGAAGTTGAACAGGCCGATGCGGATGTTGCGGGCAAAGCGCTCGTTGATGATCTCCATCGTGGGCATGCGCCCACGCACGATGCGCTCTTGCTGTGCCAGGTTGTAGTCGCGGATGCCTTCCTTGGGAACGTCTTCCTGTTCCAGCTTCTGACTTTCGCCCGTGATGCCCTGGAGCAGGGCATCGACTTCGTCTTGGGAGAGGATTTGCTGGTTCATGGCAGGCGACTTCTCAAACGGCGGGCAAGCGGCGGCAACCCCGGCTCACTGGATGATGAAATTCGAGTAGTGGACGTGCACGATCGGGTTGTAGGACTCGACCTTCTTCTTTTTCTTCTTTTTCTTCTTCGGCGCGTCTTCCTCGGCCTTGGCCGCGGCTTCCTCGTCTTCCGGGTCCTCGATCTCGTAGCCCATGGCGCGGGCGGCATCGCGGCGGATCTCTTCGGCCAGCTTTTGCTTGCCTTCGATGGAGAGCAGCTCGGCCGAGGTCTTGTGCGAGAGGATCAGCAGCACCGAGTTGCGGATGGCGGGCATGTAGCCCTTCATCTCTTCGCCGATCTTGGCGTCATCGACCTGCAGGCTGACACCGATCTGGGCGAAGCGCTCGCCTTCCTTGTCGGCCAGGTTGACGATGAAGGGGTCCAGGGGCACGAAGGTGGGTGGGCCTTTGTGCTCGTCCTTGCCGTGTTCGGGCTTCTTGGCTTGCTTGCCCGGGGCGGCGTGCTCGGCCTCGCCGTCTTCGCCCTCGGCCGCTGCGGCGGCTTCGGCATCGGCCTTCTTCTTCATCATGAAGAAAGCACCGCCACCGCCGGCCAGGAGCACGGCCACGGCGGCACCGATGATGATGAGTTTCTTGCTGCCCTTTTTGGGGGCGTCGCCTTCGGCCGGAGCGGCGGGGGCTGCTGACATGCGTTTTCTCCTGGGGTCATGCCTTGAGGGGCATGGGGGGATTATTCGAAGTCAGCGCCCACCGCGATGGACGGATAAGCGGCGGGAAAGGCGTGCGATTTTCACATCGCTCGCATTTCCAGGCCTCCGGCCTCAGTGCTCAGGCATAGAGGTCGAGACCGCCCAGGCGGCCGGGCCGTGGCGCGCTGACTTGGCGCAGGCCCAGGGGCTCGGCGTCGTCGCCCTCACCGCGGCCCTGGCCAGCACGCCCAGAGGCGTTGGCGCCGCCATTCGGGCCCTGCGAGAAGGCTTGCTGCTGCTGGGGCGTCTGTGAGAACACGCCGCCCCCGCTGAGGCTCAGGCCCACGTCGTTGAGCGAGGACGACAGCAGGGAGAGGCTGGCTTCGATGGCCTGTCTCGTTTCTAGCGCAGCGGCGGCGAAGTCCACGTGCGCGGACTGGCCATCCAGTGAAATCTTCACGTTGATGGGGCCCATCTCGGCCGGGTTCAGGTGCAGCTCGGCGGTCATGGGGCCGTCGTTGCGGGCCTGGCCCACCCAGAGACCGACCTGGTCGGCGAGTTTCTGGGTGAATTCGGGGGCGTCCAGCGGGGTGGGCAGGCTGGCCTGGGCGTGCGGCAGGGCCTGGCGCGCCTCGGACAGGGCCTGGCCGAAACTGGCCACGCGGGCGCCATCGGCGGCCATCAGGGCGGCGGCGTCCTGCCCCACGCCCTTGGCGCCCTCGCCGACCAGGGCCTGGGCCTCGCGGCCCTTGCCCAGCAAGGCATCGACCTGCAGCGACGCATCGCCCTGGCCTGCCGCCAGACCGGCTTTGCCGGCCGCGGCGTCCTGGCCGAGCTCCTGCCTGCGCAGGCCCAGCGCCAGGCCTTGGCCTTGACCGCGCCCGTGTCCGAGGGCCCTGCCGCGGCCCTCCTCGTCCTGGCCGAGCTTGAGGCCCTGGCCTTCGCCCTCGGCGCCGGCCTGCTCGCTGCCCTCGGCGTGGGTGCCGGCTTCACCGCCCTGGGTGAGGCTGGCCAGCCAGGCCATCATGCCGGCGGGATCGTTGGCTTGCACGGTGGGCGGGGGCGTGAGCTCGCGCACCACGGCCGTGCCATCGCCCGGGGTGGTGGCCACGCGGGTGTCGTCTTTGCTTTCGTCAGCGGCCTTGGCGGCCTCGGCCTCGTGGCCCTCCGAAGTGGCCTCGGTGCCCATGCCGTCCTTCGCGCTGGCCGATCGCTTGGCCTGTGCGTTCTGGGCGGCGTTGGCCGAATTGGCCGAGTTCGCTTTCGCGGCTTCGGCCCTGGCCTGCGCTTGGGCCTGGCCCTGGGTGACCGCGGCCTGGCGAGCGGCAGCGCCTGCCGATGCCTGAGAGGCGGCAGCCGGTGCGCGGGTGGCGTTGGACTGGCTGCGCGCCGCCGCCAGCTTTTGCTGGGTGGCGTTCCAGCCCGGGCCCTTGGCGGCCGTGGGCGTCTCTGTGGGCGAGGCGCTGGCGGGTGTTTGTGCCGGCGGCGTGGCCTGGGCTGTCCGGGCGGCTTGCGGCAGAGGGGTCTGGGCCTGCGGCTTGTGCTGGTCCATCCAGCGGGCGAAGCTGCCGGCGTTGCCGCCCTGGCCGTCCGAACCCAGGCGCGCCAACCAGTCGGCGGGCTGCGCGGCGGCCGTGCCTTGCACGCCCGTCACGGCGTTGGTGGAAGACTGGATGGCTTTGCTCATGGGGGGCCTCGTTCGAGAGATCGGTGTATCAGGGTGTCCGTGGGTCGGGGCGCAGGGGTGTCAGCTCACGCTCACAGCGTGCCGGTGGCCATGCCGCTGGCCGCCATGCCCTGGGACTGGGCCATGCGCACCGAGCGCGCGGCCTGCTCGTCGGTGGCTTTCTGTTCCTGGCGGTTCTGCTTGAGTTGCATCTCTGCCTGGCGTCGCTCGATGAGCTGCGACACGGCCGCCACCCGGCGTTCGCGCTCGATCAACTGGGCGCGGCAGCGCGCCAGCTGCTGTTCGCTCATGGCGACGCGGCGGTCCTGCTCGGAAACAGCTTCGCCCAGGCGGACGGTGAAATCCTGGTAGCAGCGCACGATCTCCATGCCGCCAGACTGCTGGAACTGCGTCTGCCAGCGGCGCTGGTATTCCTGGCGCCAGTCGGTGAGCGATTGGGCCTGCTGGCGCGACGATTCGTGCGCCTGGCGCGCCGCTTCCATCGCGGACACGGCCTCGTCGCGGGCCTTCTCGGCCGACTCCAACACCATCAGCAGGGCCTGGATACCGCTCATCAACCTTGCCTCCTGCCCGGGACGGGCTCACGCACCGACACCGGTGCCACAACGTCAATGCGAGACGATCTGCTGCAACTCGCCGATCGAGTCGTCCAGCGTGGCCTGGGTGTGCATGCCTTGTTGCAGCATTTGCACCATGGCCGGGTGGGCGTGCACGGCCTGGTCCAGATCGGGGTCGCCCCCGGGCACATAGGCGCCCAGCTGGATCAGGTCGCGCGCCTTGCTGTACTTGGACCACAGCTGGCGGAAGCGTCTCGCGCTGTCGATATGTTGCCCGTCTGCGACGTTGTGCATCACCCGAGAAGCACTGCGTTCGATGTCTATTGCTGGGAAATGGCCCGATTCGGCCAGCTCACGCGAGAGCACGATGTGGCCATCCAGGATGGCGCGGGCCGCATCGGCGATGGGGTCTTGCTGGTCGTCGCCCTCGGACAGCACGGTGTAAAACGCGGTGATCGAGCCGTGGCCGTTGAGGCCGTTGCCGCTGCGCTCGACCAGCTGGGGCAGCTTGGCGAAGCACGAAGGCGGGTAGCCCTTGGTGGCGGGCGGCTCGCCGATGGCCAGTGCGATTTCGCGCTGGGCCATGGCGTAGCGGGTCAGCGAATCCATCAGCAGCAGCACGTGCAGGCCCTGGTCGCGGAAGTGCTCGGCCACGGCGGTGGCGTAGGCCGCGCCCTGCATGCGGGTCAGCGGCGGTGCGTCGGCCGGCGCGGCCACCACCACCGAACGGGCCAGGCCCTCTTCGCCCAGGATGTCTTCGATGAATTCCTTGACTTCGCGGCCCCGTTCGCCGATCAGGCCCACGACGATGACGTCGGCCTGGGTGTAGCGGGCCATCATGCCCAGCAGCACCGATTTGCCCACGCCAGAGCCGGCGAACAGGCCGATGCGCTGGCCGCGGCCCACGGTGAGCATGGCGTTGATGGCGCGCACGCCGGTGTCCAGCGGCAGGCGGACCGGGTCGCGCTCCATGGCGTTGATGGCGCGGCGGGCCAGCGGCTCGCTGCGGATGTGCTGCAGCGGGCCCTTGCGGTCCAGCGGCACGCCCTGGGCATCGACCACGCGGCCCAGCAGGCCGGCGCCCACGGGCAGGTGGCGGGTGCGGTCTTCGCTGCGGCGCCAGGGGTGGTTGGGGCGGCCCAGCACCGGGGTGTTGACCGGGATCTGGCAGGGGATGACGCGGGCGCCACTGGCCAGGCCATGCACTTCGGCCGTGGGCATCAGGTAGGCGCGGTCACCGGCAAAGCCGACCACTTCGGCCAGCACCGGGGTGGATTCCAGGCGGGTTTCGGAGTGGATTTCGCACACAGCCCCGACGGGCAGGCGCAGGCCGGTGGCTTCCAGCACCAGGCCGGCCACGCGCACCAGCTTGCCCTGGTTTTCCAGCGGCATGCGGCTGGCGGCGCAGGCGTCCAGGTCGTCCAGGAAGCGGCTCCAGCGGCCCAGGGCGACGTCGTGGTGGGCTCGGATGGGCATGTTCATGGGTGGTCCTCCGTGCGGGCAGCTTCGGT
The DNA here is from genome assembly GCA_023266355.1 of Aquabacterium sp. GTDB lineage: Bacteria > Pseudomonadota > Gammaproteobacteria > Burkholderiales > Burkholderiaceae_C > Aquabacterium. The sequence goes on along the minus strand of JAHFQM010000006.1, from coordinate 92,997 downwards.
CAAGCCATCGGTGTCGTCATCGTCTTCTTCGCTCACCATCGGGTGGGCGTCGGCGGCGCTGGTGGCTTCGCGGCCGTCGTGCCAGGGCGCTTCATAGCCCAGGGCCGAGGCGGCGCGCGACCAGCGGGCTTCCACCGTGGCGTCCACCACGGCGATGTCGGATTCGACGATGCAGCCGCCGCGCTGCACGCTGACGTCGGGCACCAGGCGGGCGCCACGGGCGGCCAGCATCTCGGAAAGCTGGGCCTGGGCCAGGGCGTGGTCATCGGGGCTGAGGCGCACGATGACCTGGCGGGCCGAGGCCAGCAGCGCGCCCAAGGCCTGCTCGGCCACATCGACCACCAACTCGGGCGATTGGCGCAGTTCGGTGCGCACCACCTGGCGGGCCAGCTCCAGCGCCACACCGGCGATGCGGCCGGCGAGTTGCTGCTCCAGCGACTCCAGGCGGTGGTGGAAATCAGAGGCGAGCGCGCCGACCTGGTCGCTCATGTAGGCGGCCATCTGGGCGGCTTGGGTCTGTTTGTAGCTTTCCAGCGCGGCCAGGCCGTTGCGGTAGCCGTCCTGGTAGCCCTGCTGGCGGGCCTGGTTCAGCAACTCTTCCACGGGCGGGCCGGCGGGGGCCACGCTGGCCTCGGCCGCGCGGGCGGCTTCGCGCTCCTGCGCTTCGGCCTGGCCGGGCATGCCACCGACCACGGGGCGGCGGGCCGCTGGCTTGGCACCTGCGGCAGCGCCGTTCTGAGCGGGGGCGCCCTGCCCAGCCGCCTGCCCTGCCGCCTGACCCTTGGCCTGGGGGGCGTGCTGGGCCGGCTGCTGCGGCTTCATGTTGGGACGCATCTCGGCGGCAGCGCGCTCGGCCAGGGTGGGCTTGCGCACGCCCACGTCGGGCTGGTCTGCAGGCCGGGGTTCGAAAGTCTGCGGGGCCCAGGCCGAGAAGTTGCCCAGCTCTTCGCGCGGGATGAAGCGGGCGTAGGGGTTGGGGCCGGCGTTGCTGCCGGCGGCACCGTTGGCGCCCTGCCCTGCGGGCGGCACGCCGGGGCGAGACTGGGGCTTAGACGTACTCATCGTCGCCTCCGCTGCTCATGACGATCTGGCCTTCGTCGGACAGGCGACGCACGATCTTGAGCAACTCTTTCTGCTCGGCCTCCACGTCGGACAGCTTGACCGGACCGCGGGACTCCAAATCCTCGCGCAGGGTTTCGGCCGCGCGGCTGGACATGTTCTTGAAGACCTTCTCGCGGATCTCCGGCGAGGCGCCCTTGAGCGAAATGATGAGCGACTCCGTCTGCACTTCCTTGAGCAGGGACTGGAAGCCCTTGTCGTCGAGCTTGCCCAGGTCGTCGAAGGTGAACATGTTGTCCGTGATCTTCTGCGCCAGGTCGCTGTCGGCTTCGCGGATGTAGTCCAGCACCGAGGTCTCCAGGCTGGAGCCCATCAGGTTGATGATTTCGGCGGCGGGCTTGACACCGCCCAGCGAGGACTTGCGGATCTGCGTGCCACCGGCCAGCACGCGCGACAGCACCTCGTTGAGGTCCTTCAGGGCGGCAGGCTGGATGCCGTCCAGCGTGGCAATCCGCACCATCACCTCGTTGCGGTGGCGCTCGGTGAACACCTTCAGCACCGAGGAAGCCTGGTCCGGGTCCAGGTGGACCAGGATGGCGGCGACGATCTGCGGGTGCTCGTGGCGCAGCAGCTCCGCCACCGAGATGGCGTCCATCCACTTCAGGCTCTCGATGCCGGTGATGTCGCTGCCCTGGATGATGCGGTCGATCAGCAGGTTGGCCTTGTCGTCACCCAGCGCCTTGCGCAGCACGGACTTGATGTACTCGTCGGTGTCGGCCACCAGCACGCCCATCTCGGTCGACTCCTGGGCGAAACGGTCCAGCACGTTGTCGATGCGCTCGCGCGTCACCGTCTTGAGCTTGGCGATGGTCTCGCCCAGGTGCTGCACCTCTTTGGGCTCCAGGTTCTTGAAGACCTCGGCCGCTTCCTCCTCGCCCAGGGACATGAGCAGGATGGCGGCGTCTTCCAGGCCTTTTTCGTCCATGGCGCGCTTCCTCGGTCAGTTGTTCATCCAGCCACGGACCACACCGGCCATGGCCATGGGGTTCTCTTTGGCCAGCTTGCGGGCGGTTTCCAGCCGCGGGTCGACGCCGTTGTTGCCCGGGCCACCCAACGCGGGCAGCGCCTGGCCATCGGCCCCCACCACGACCGGACCATTGCCACCGGCGATGGCGGGCAGCTCCAGCGCATCGTCCACCGAAGCATTGAGGCGGTTGGCCTCGGCTTCGGGCACCGGCAGCGGCTTGGCAGCGTTGATGGCCGGGCGGATCGCGCCGAACACCACGATCAGGGCGGCCAGCGTCAGGGCGCCGGGCACGGCCAGGGTGCGGATCAGGTCCACCGTCTCAGGCTGCTTCCACAGCGGGGTGCTGTCGACTTCTTCCTTGGGCACCTGGAAGGGCGTGTTGATCACCTTGATCGAATCACCGCGCTTGTCATCGGCACCGATGGACTCACGCACCAGCGAGGTCAGCTTGTCGAGCTCTTCCTGCGGGATGGCCTGCGTCGTGGTCTTGCCCTTGGCATCGGTCACGCTGCGGTGGTTGAGCACCACGGCGGCGGTCAGGCGGCGGATGTTGCCGGTGGCGCTGCGGATCACCCGCACGGTCTTGTCCACCTCGTAATTGGTGACGGCGTCGCGGCGGCTGGTGGCACTGGCGGTGCTGCCGTTGGCGACTTGCAGCGGAGCCGAGGCGCCATTGATGGGGGCGGTGGCCTGGGCAGGCGGCTGGTTGCTGGCCGCGCCCGGCACGCCGGAGGGGGTGGCGCTGCCCTGGCCGTTGCTCTCGCTGGTCTGCTGGCTGCGCACCGTGGCGGTCACCGCCTGGCCCTGGTTGGGCTTGTATTCCTCGGCGGTGGACTCGACCTGAGAGAAGTCGACCTCGGCCGTCACCTGGGCGCGCAGGTTGTCCTTGCCCAGCACCGGCTCCAGGATGTCGCGGATGCGCTGGGTGTAGTTGGTCTCGATCTGGCGCACATACTGCAGCTGCTGGGCGTCCAGGCCGGCCTGGTCGTTGGCGCCACCGTCTTGGGCGCCCGACAGCAGGGTGCCGCTCTGGTCCACCACGCTGACGGCCTTCGGCGACATCTCCGGCACGCTGGACGACACCAGGTGCACGATGCCGGCCAGCTGGCCGCGGTCCAGGGTGCGACCGGCGTAGAGCGTCAGCACCACCGAAGCCGAAGCCTTCTGCTGCTCGCGGAAGAACCCGTTCTGGTTGGGCAGGGCCAGGTGGACGCGGGCGCTCTGCACGCTGGCGATCGCCTGGATGGAGCGGGTCAGCTCGCCTTCCAGACCGCGCTGGAAATTCAGGCGCTCCTGGAACTGGGTCACGCCGAACTTCTGGGACTCCATCAGCTCGAAGCCGACCACCGAGCCCTTGGGCAGGCCGGCAGACGCCAGCTTCAATCTCACATCGTGAACTTTGTCGGCCGGCACCAGGATGGCCGCGCCGCCGTCGGCATGCTTGTAAGGCACCTGCATCTGCTGCAGCTGGGCCAGGATGGCGCCCCCGTCCTTGTCAGACAGGTTGGTGTAGAGCACGCGGTAGTCGCCCTCGCGGCCCCACAGCAGCATGGCCGCGAAGATCACGAAGATGGCAGCGATGCCGCCTGCCAGCATCAGCTTGCGCTGCATGGGCAAGCCCATGACGCGCTGCGCGAAACCGGGCGGCGTGGCGTCGATCACCTGGCTGGCAGGTGAGGCAACGGCGGCAGAGGTGTTGGGTGCGACAGTGACTTCCATGGGCGGGCAGTTCGTTGAGCCGCGCATCGATACAGACGATGCCGCAATCCAGCTTCAACGGAGCCAATGTTCGCAGTCCGGTCGGGCAAAAGTGCCGGGAACAGCAAGCCATTTGCCGACCTCTTCGCAGCATCGGCGCCCAGGAAAGTGCCTAGAGTGGCAACTGTGGTGATCTGAACCACGCCCTGTCGGACTTATCGGCACCATGGACCTCAAACTCAAGCCCTTTGATTTCGCCCAGGCAGCCACCCGTGCTGGCATGGCCGACGTCGCCCGGCGCGTCGAGGCCAAAACCCGCACGGACGCCACGGGCAGCAGCACCGGCGTGCAAGGTGCCAGCTTCCAGAACGCCTTCAGCGGCGCCCTGCAGTCGATCAGCGCCGCGCAGACCAAGGCCAGCACCATGCAACGCGAAGTGCAGTTCGACAACCCCACGGTCAGCCTGGAAGAAACCATGATCGCCATGCAAAAAGCGCAATTGGGCTTCCAATCGGCCGTGCAAGTGCGCAACAAGCTGGTTCAGGCGTACACCGATATCATGAACATGCAGGTGTGAGGTCGCGCGTGGCGGCTTGACCTGCCACGCCAACACCTCACACACCATGACCCACACCTCCACCCCTGCCGCGGGAACGCTGCCCCTGCGGCAGATGCTGATCTGCGGCGCGCTCATCGTGACGCTGTCCATGGGCATCCGCCACAGCTTCGGCCTGTGGTTGCAGCCCATCACCCTGGCCCACGGCTGGACCCGCGAGGACTACTCCGTGGCCATGGCCGTGCAGAACCTGGTGTGGGGCGCGGCCGGCCCCTTCGTGGGCTGGTGGGCCGACCGCAGTGGCGCCTTCCGCGTGCTCTGGCTGGGCGCCCTGCTCTACGCGCTGGGCCTGTTCGGCATGGCCACCACCAGCCACCACCTGAGCTTCGTGCTCACCTGCGGCGTCACCATCGGCCTGGCGCAAGCGTGCACCACCTACGCGGTCATCTACGGCGTCGTCGGACGCAACATCGACGCCTCGCAGCGCTCCTGGGCCATGGGCATCACCGCGGCGGCCGGCTCCTTCGGGCAGTTCCTGATGGTGCCGCTGGCCAGCACCCTGATCCACAAGATGGATTGGTCGCCGGCCTTGAGCAGCCTCTCCTTCGCCGCCTTGCTGATCGGGCCGCTGGCCTTTGGTTTGCGGGAAGCGCGCCGCCAGGCCCCTGCCGTGGCGCCGTCACAGCACGGCAAGACCGCCGCCCTGCTGGACGGCACCCCGGTGTCGGCCGGCGCAGCGCTGAAGGAAGCCTTCGGCCACCGCGACTACCTGCTGCTGACCGCCGGCTACTTCGTCTGCGGCTTCCAGCTGGCCTTCATCGGCGTGCACCTGCCCAGCTACCTGCGCGACCACCGCCTCGACCCGCAAGTCGCCACCACGGCGCTGGCGCTCATCGGCCTGTTCAACGTGTTCGGCACCTACGCGGCCGGCACCCTGGGCCAGCGCATCCGCAAGACCTGGATCCTCTCCTTCATCTACGCCATGCGTGGCCTGGCCATGATCGCCTTCGTTTTCACGCCGCCCACCCCGTTGAGCGTCGGCCTGTTCGCTGCCACCATGGGCGCGCTGTGGCTGTCCACCGTGCCACCCACCAACGCGGTGGTGGCGCAGATGCTGGGCGTCAAGCACCTGTCCATGCTGGGCGGCATCGTCTTCTTTTCCCATCAAATCGGGTCTTTCATGGGCGTGTGGCTGGCCGGCAGGCTCTACGATGCCACGGGCAGCTACCAGGTGGTCTGGTGGATCGCCATCGTGCTGGCCTTCGCCGCGGCGCTGATCAACCTGCCCATCCGTGAGCAGCTGCAGCCAGCGCGCCGGCTGGTGAGCGCGTGATGGACCGCATGGGTCAGCGCCCCCGCCTCGCCACGCTGCTGGCCTGGCTGGTCGCTGGCGCACTGCTGCTGGTCGTTTTCCTTTGGTACCTCAGCCCGCACCTCGTTGTCGAGATGGCCGGGCGTCTGTGGAGTTGCATCTGACATGAGCGTGGTCATCATCACCGGGGCGTCCGACGGCATCGGCGCCGAACTGGCGCGCCAACTGGCGCAAACGCAAGGCTCGAAACTCACCCTGGTGCTGGCCGCGCGCAGCGCCGACAAACTCGAAGCCGTGGCGCAGCAGTGCCGCCAGCACGGCGCCCGCGTCAAGGTGCGCCCCACCGACGTCGGCATCGAGGCCGACTGCCGCGGCCTGGTCCAGGACACCGTGGAGGCCTTCGGCCAGCTCGACACCCTGGTCAACAACGCCGGCATGTCGGCCCACGCCCTGCTGGAAGAAGTCACCGACCTGGCCTGGTACGAGCAGCTCATGCGCATCAACCTCTGGGGCAGCGTGTGGTGCACCCACGCCGCGCTGCCGCACCTGAAAGCCAGCAAGGGGCGCATCGTGGCCGTCTCCAGCCTGGCCGGACTGGTCGGCGTGCCGGGCCGCACCGCCTACAGCACCACCAAGTTCGCCATGAACGGCTTCTTCGAGGCCTTGCGGGTGGAGTTGCAACCGCACGGCGTGTCGGTCACCCTCGCCTACCCGGGCGTGGTGGCCACCGACATCCGCTACCGCGGCTTCAACGCCCAGGGCGATGCCGCGGGCAAGAGCGGCCTGGACGAGTCCGGCGCCATGACCGTGGAAACATGCGCCCGCCTCATCCGCGAAGGCATGGAACGCCGCGAGCGCGACATCGTGATGTCCTTCAAAGGCAAGCTCAGCCGCTGGATGAAACTGATCGCACCCGGGCTTGTCGACCGATTGGCGCTCAAAGCGTTGAACCAGGACGTCCGCCCCCACTGAGCTCGCGCTTGACGTCCACGCAGCCCTGAACCCGCACAGATCAGGCCGCAGACGCCCAGCACACCCGCATGACACCCGACCATGCCCTTTAGAATGGTCAGGGATTGAAGGAATCACCATGGAACCCATCATTGGCAGCATCGTCGCCCTGATCACGCCCCTGCATGCAGACGGCAGTGTGGACTACCCCACCCTGCGGGCCCTGATCGACTGGCACATCGCCGAAGGCACCGATTGCATCGGCGTCGTCGGCACCACCGGCGAGTCGCCCACCGTGTCGGTGGAGGAGCACTGCGAAATCATCCGCGTGGCGGTGGAACAGGCTGCGGGCCGCGTGCCCGTCATGGCCGGGGCGGGCGCCAACTCGACGCGCGAAGCCATCGAGCTCACGCGGTTCGCCAAGAAGGTCGGCGCCGACAGCACCCTGCAGGTCGTGCCCTACTACAACAAGCCCACGCAAGAAGGCATCTACCAGCACTTCAAGGCGATCGCCGAAGCGGTCGATCTGCCGATGATGCTCTACAACGTGCCCGGCCGCACCGTGGCCGACATGAGCGTCGAGACCGCCCTGCGCTGCGCCAGCCTGCCCGGCGTGTTCGGCATCAAGGAAGCCACCGGCAACCTGGAACGCGCCGCCTGGCTGATCAAGCAAGCGCCCAAGGGCTTCCACATCTACTCGGGCGACGACCCCACCGCCGTGGCCCTGATGCTGCTGGGCGGGCACGGCAACGTCAGCGTGACGGCCAACGTCGCACCGCGCGCCATGGCCCAGCTGTGCAAGGCCGCGATCGCCAAGGACGCCGCCCGTGCGGTCGAGCTGCACATGCAGCTGCTGCCGCTGCACAAGCACCTGTTCGTCGAGCCCAACCCGATCCCCGTGAAGTGGGCCCTGACCCGCATGGGCAAATCTGGTGGTACGCTGCGCCTGCCGCTGACCGAGCTGTCGGCCTCTGCGCAGCCTGTGGTCGAAGCCGCGCTGCGCGAAGCCGGCGTGCTCTGAGCCTTGCTGGCTGCCCCCGGCCCCCGTCTCCGGCTCAGCGCCAGACGGGTGGCCCCAGATTGCCTGTCACATTGCCCTGACCCCATGCGCATCACACCCCGCACCACGCACGTCCTGACCCTGGGCGCGGCACTGGCCTCGGCCATGCTGGCAACCGGCTGCTCCTCCGTCTCCAGCGCCCTCTCGGGCGACAAGATCGACTACCGCAGCAGCGGCGCACAAAGCGTGCGCCTGGACGTGCCGCCCGACCTGAGCCAGCTGCCCGGCCAGCAACGCTACAACCAGGCCACGCCGGCCATCGTGTCGGCCAGCAGCCTGAGCCGCCAGGCCCCTCAGGCCGACGCAGCAGCGCCCGTCGCCATCGCCCCGGCCGAACGCGGCGGCATCAAGCTGGAGCGCCAAGGCCAGACGCGCTGGCTGGTGGTGAACCAGCCGCCCGAAGCCATCTACAGCCAGGTGCGCGGCTTCTGGTCTGACGTCGGCTTCGAGCTGACGGTCGATCGCCCTGAAGCCGGCGTGATGGAAACCAACTTCTCCGAAAACCGCGCCAAGCTGCCAGAAGACGGCGTCCGCAACCTGCTGGGCCGCGTCTACGACATGCTCTACGACACCGGCCTGCGCGACTCCTTCCGCACCCGCATCGAGCGCACCGCCACGGGCAGCGAGATCTACATCAGCCACCGCGGCATGTCCGAGGAATTCGTCGACAGCACCCGCAAGGACCAGACGACCTGGCGCATCCGCCCCAGCGACCCGGGCCTGGAAGCCGAAATGCTCGCCCGCCTGATGGTCAAGCTGGGCGCACCGAAGGAAGCCGCGGCCGCCGTGCGTGAGCAAGCGGCCATCCCGGTACCTGCGGCACCCGCCTCGGCCGTGAAGCTCGGCGCCGACGGCACCACCATGGTCCTGCAAGCCGAGGGCGATCTGGCCTGGCGCCGCGTGGGCCTGGCACTGGACCGCAGCGGCTTCACCGTCGAAAACCGCGACCGCAAGAGCGGCAGCTACGAAGTGCGCATCTCGGTGGACGACCCGGAAGCCGCCAAGCCAGGCTTCTTCGGACGCCTGATCGGCCGCAGCGAAGCCGAAACGCTGGCGCGCTACAAGGTGCGTGTGCAACCGCAAGGCGGCGCCACCTTGGTCAGCGTGCTGACCGACAATGGCGCAGCAGCCAACTCGCCCACGGGCAAGCGCATCGCCAAACGCCTGGCCGAAGAGCTCAACTGAAGCTGACGCCGGGCTGACAGTCCAGCGGGCCCGCCGGGCGATCAACCCGGCACTCCATCCGACGCAAAAAAACCGGCTCACCGCAAGGTGGCCGGTTTTTTCTTGGCTGGCGTCAGGATTGCTTGCTCAAGCGTGACATCCAGACGAAAAAAAGCCGCTCTTGCGAGCGGCTTTTTTGTACGCTGAACTGAAGATCAGTTCGAAGCAGCCGAAGCGACTTCGGAAGCAGCAGCAGCGACTTCGGAAGCGGCAGCGGAAGCAGCGTCCACAGCAGCGGAAGCAGCCACAGCGACTTCGGAAGCAGCGGAAGCGACTTCGGAAGCGGCGGTAGCGGCAGCTTGTTCTTCTTTCTTACCGCAGGCGGCCAGAGCCATGGCAGCGATCAGCGAAGCCAGCAGGAGCGACTTTTTCATGCTTGTGTCCTCAAAAGGAGTGTCAAAAACGGTGGTCTTGGAACTGTGTTCAAAGCCCGAGACCCGTCAGTGATCGAACACAGTGCGGGCCACAAGGGCATAGGATGCATCGCAACTGGCGTTGCTCCACATTCAGCCATCGATTATACGGTGCATCGGGCAGTTCCCTATAGACCGAGGATCGTGCCTGGCATTGCCTCGGCAGAGCGTTGCGAAATAACGTCAAAATCAGCCTGCCAAACGTGAAGTGTGGCCGGATCCGTGCTCCAAACACCCCTTCCGGACACGCCATCCAGCAAGCGCAGGCCCAAGCGCCCAGGCCACAGCAGCATCGGGCGCAGCTGAGGTGCATCCTCTTCGTTGGCCTGCAGACAGCGCACGCGGTGCGTCCAGTCCTGCCGCCAAGCCAGCCAGCGCGGGTGCTTGCGCGGGAACTCGTCGAACCGGGCGGCCAGCAAGGTCAAACGGGTGCGTGGATGCGCCAGGACGCCTTGTTGCAGGACTTCGACAATGGCCCGCTCACCGAGAGGCCATGGCACAAAGTCTGGATCGCACAAACGCCAGTCCGCCGGCTCGGTGGTGCCCATGGCCAAGGCCGCGCGCAGGCGGTCTTGAAAATCTCGCCAACCGTCGATGCGACCTGAAGGGTGAACGGCGGCAGCGCTTTCGGGCGCATTCGCATCATCGGCCGTGTGGCGGGGCTCGTCAGGCGTGTCCATGGCCATGCTCCAGTTGAATTCTCAGGCTGGACGACGGCACTTCAGGGCTGCGGGTGCAGCCATCCGTCTTCCGACCATTGGTTGAGCAACTCGCGCAGCGTGGCACTGGCGCGTGCCACGGCTTTGGCGCTCAGCCAGCGCTGATCGGCCAACTCGCGCAGGTGGCGGGCGTCTTGCCCGGCGGCGCGCCAGGACTCACCATTCGCAAACACGCGCTGGCCGTCATAGACCATGCGGGTGCGGGCGTCCAGGCGCACACCCACACCCTCGGGCAAGGGCTCGCCGGCCTCGAACCACACGCGCGGCTTGGGTTCGGTGAGGATTTCGCCCAGCGCCGAACGCAGGCCGTCGCGGTCCTTGAGCAGGCGCTCGATGGCATCGGCGGCGAAGGCCTCCAGCGCATCGGGGATCAGGCCAGGCGTCTCGGTCGCCTCTTGCTTGGGGTCGCGGTAAAGGCGGCGCGGGGCCTCGCTGTCGAGCTCTTCAACGAAACGGATCAGCACCTCGCGCGCCAGCTCGGTGGCCTCGGGCACGCGGAAACCGATGGAGCAGGTCATGCACTCACCCTGCGCGACGCCATCGTGCGCCCACATGGGTGGCAGGTAGAGCATGTCGCCGGGCTCCAGCAGGTACTCTTCCTCGGGCTCGAAGTGGCTGAGGATTTTCAGCGGCACGTCGGGCTGCAGGCTGTCGTCCTTGAGCTTGCCAACCCGCCAGCGGCGCTGACCATGCACCTGCAGCAGGAAGACGTCGTAGGAGTCGTAATGCGGGCCCACGCCACCGCCATCGGTGGCATAGGAAACCATGAGGTCGTCCAGGCGGGCGTCGGGCACGAAGCGGAAGCGCTGCAGCAGCTCATGCGCGGCCGGCACGTGGAGGTCCAGGCCCTGCACCAGCAGCGTCCAGCCGGGCTGGGTCAGTGGCGGCAGGCTGCGTCGGTTCAAGGGGCCGTGCTTGAGCGTCCAGCCGGCATCGTCCGCGGCCGATGCCTTCGTGCCCTTGCTGCCCTGCGCCAGCCGCTGCTGCACGATCAAGCGGGACTCCACCGCCTCATCGCCAGCCAGCGCGAACAGCGCGGCACGGTCCAGCGGCGCCTGCACGCCCGGCACCGCCTGGCGGATCAGCAAGGGTTTTTTCTGCCAGTGGCGGCGCATGAAGGCACGTGGCGACAGGCCGCCCAACAGGGGCGTCGGGGTGTCAGGGGACGGCGGCAACGGGAGGGAGGATGCGGGAGCGTTCATGCCCCGCATTGTGCTGCGTCCGGCGCAGGGGCGGTGCACAGTCGTGAGATGATCTGAGCATGATCATTTCTTCCCCCTGTGTGGTCAGTCTGACGTGGCGCCTTGAAGACGCCCAAGGGCAGCTGATCGACGAGTTGACCGAGCCCATGGAGTTCCTGCTGGGCGGCGAGGACCTGCTGGCCAAGGTGGAGCATGCGCTCATCGGCCAGACCGTGGGCTTCGAGGCGAACCTGCACCTGGAGCCCGAACACGCTTTCGGCGATTACCACGCCGAGCTGGTGTTTTTCGAGGCGCGCGACATCTTCCCCGATGCCGTGACCGAGGGCATGCAGTTCGACGGCCCGCCCGAAGGCAGCACCACGCCCGACCTGCCCAAGGACGCCATCTACACCGTCACGGAGGTCTACGAGACCCACGTGGTGCTGGACGGCAACCACCCGCTGGCCGGCATCTCGCTGAACCTGACCTTGCAGGTTTGCGATGTTCGCCCGGCCACGCAAGAGGAAACCGAGCAGGGCTCGGTGGCGCTGTCACCGCTCTCGCTGGGGGGGCACGTGGCGCCCGAAGGCACCACGCTGCACTGAACACCGCTGGCCCTGCGGGGCCGAAGCCTGCCCAGGTCAGGGCCAGGGTCAGCCGAGTCCGGTCGATCCGAAACCGCCCTGACCGCGCTGGCTGGCGTCGTCGAAACCTTCGACCACGCGGAACCTGGCCTGCACCACCGGCACGATGACCATCTGCGCGATGCGCTCCATCGGCTGGATGGTGAAGGCCTGGCTGCCGCGGTTCCAGCAGCTCACCATCAAGGGGCCCTGGTAGTCGGAATCGATCAAGCCCACCAAATTGCCCAGCACGATGCCCTGTTTGTGACCGAGGCCCGAGCGAGGCAGGATCATGGCCGCCAGGCCCGGATCGCCCAGGTGCATGGCCAGGCCGGTGGGGATGAGCTGGGCCTGCCCGGGCGCCAGCACCAGGGCTTCTTCCAGGCAGGCGCGCAGGTCCAGGCCGGCGCTGCCAGGCGTGGCATAGGCCGGCAGGGCATCGGTCATGCGGGGGTCGAGGATGCGGATGTCAACGGTGGTCATGGGGGCGGGATCAGGGTGTGGGATCAGGCGTCAGGCGGCAAGCCGCTGAGCCAACTCGGCCATGAGCGCACGCGCCAGGCTGAGCTTGTCGGCCTGGCTGCCATCGGCGGGCAAGGGGCGTTCGCTGTGGGCGTCCACCAGCAGGAGGCTGTTGTCGTCGCGGCCAAAGGTGGCGGGCCCGAGGTTGCCCACGATCAGCGGGATGCGCTTGCGCAGCAACTTGGCGCGCGCGTGCGCCAGCAACTGCTCGCTCTCGGCCGCGAAGCCCACGCAGTAAGGCGGCTGGGCCAGCGAGGCCACAGCGGCCAGGATGTCGGGGTTCTCCGTGAGCTCGAAGGTCGGTGCCAGCTTCTTGCCTTCTTTTTTGATCTTGTGCTCGCTCAGGGACGCGGGGCGCCAATCGGCCACCGCGGCCGTGGCCACGAACACATCGTGCTGACCTGCTTGGGGCAACACGGTGTCGAACATCTGCTGGGCGGTCATCACGTCGATGCGGCGCACGCCGCGCGGCGTGGGCAGGTGCACCGGACCGGCCACCAGCGTGACCTGGGCGCCAGCCTCTGCCGCCGCCCGCGCGATGGCGAAACCCATCTTGCCGCTGGAGTGGTTGGTGATGCCGCGCACCGGGTCGATGGGCTCGAAGGTCGGGCCGGCCGTGATGAGCAGGCGCTGTCCTGCCAGCACCTTGGGCTGGAAAAAGGCCACGAGCTCATCGCGCAGTTCCTGGGGCTCCAGCATGCGGCCGTCGCCCACTTCGCCACAGGCCTGGTCGCCACTGCCCGGGCCCAGCACCACGGCGCCATCGGCCTGCAGTTGCGCCACATTGCGCTGCGTGGCCGGGTGTGACCACATCTCGCGGTTCATGGCCGGGGCCACCAGCAAGGCGCAGCGCTCGCGCGGACGCGCCAGGCACAGCAGGCTGAGGAGCTCGTCTGCCCTGCCCTGCACCAGGCGCGCGATGAAGTCCGCGCTCGCTGGCGCGATCAGGACCGCATCGGCCTCGCGGCCCAGGTTGATGTGGGCCATGTTGTTGCCCTCGCGGGCATCCCACTGGCTGGTGTACACCGGGCGGCCCGAAAGGGCCTGCATCGTGACCGGGGTGATGAAGGCCTCGGCGGCCTCGGTCATGAGCACCTGAACGGTGGCGCCCGCTTTGGTGAGCAGGCGCACGAGTTCGGCCGATTTGTAGCAGGCGATGCCGCCTGAGAGGCCCAGCACGATGTGCCGGCCCAGAAGGTCTGCGCGTTCTGACATGGGCCCGACTCTAGCAGGCCCACGCCCTCATTCAGGCACAGATGCTGGTGCGGTAGGTGCTGGGTGACATGCCCATCCAGCGCTTGAAGGCGAAGGTGAAGGCGCGGCGATCGGAAAAACCGAGCTCCGCGCTGATGGACTCCATGCTGATCGCGCGGCGGCGCAGCATGATCTGGGCGCGGTGGCACTTGGCCTCCGACTGGATGTCCACGTACTTGACGCCATCGGCCTGCAGGCGACGCTGCAGGGTGCGCGGGTGCAGGCCCAACGCGGCGGCGGTGGCTTCCAGGCCTTCGCGCAGCAACTCCGGGCGACGCTCCAGGGCCCAGCGGACTTCGTCCACGATGTGGCGCTCGGCGCCTTCCTGGCTCAGGCGGCGCTCGATGCGCTGGCGCGCTTCGGTCAAGGCTTGAGGCAGTGGCGCATTGAGCGGCTGGTCCAGCCAGCGGCGGTCCATGACCAGCGCGTCGGCGTCCTCGTTGAAGGTCACAGGCACGCCAAAGTGCTCGGTGTACTTCTCCGGGTGGGCCGGGGCCGGTCCTGCCATGCGCACCGACAGCAGCACATGGGCACTGTGTGCGGCGCGGCGCAGCAGCTGGTTGATGGCGGCCAGCAGCACTTCCCGCACGTGGCAGAACTCGCGCGGGTCCTGTCCCGGCACCGTCATCACGACGCGCACATGGGCCTCGGCACCGAACTCGTCGAGGCGCACGTTCATCCAGGGCGTCAGGACTTCGCGGGCCCAGCCAGCGAGCTCCAGGATCTCGCGCAACGTGGTGCACGAGTCCAGGAAGGCATCGAACTCGGCGAAATGCTCGAAGACGAAGTTCTCGCCCAGGGCGAAGGGAAAGTGATGGGTGCGCGCACGCTCCACGCACATCGAAAAAGCCTTGAAGAGGCTGGCAGGTGGCACGCGCAGCGGCACCTGCGGGTCATGCGGGTTGATGCCCACTTCGCGGAGGACGGGGTCGATGGTGAAACCACAGACCGAAGCCGCCTGACGCCAGCTTCCGAGAGCAGGCACAGGGACGGAAGACGAGGACAGCCGAGGTTGCATAGCGGTACGACGAGCCAATATCGATTAACGATCAGCCAAATGGCTGGCTGAGGACTAATCTATGTGACGCAATGACCCCACGCAAGGAACCTTGCGCGTCACAAAGGGCGCGTACACGACACGACCACTCAAATGATGTGCTCGTTGCTACGCATACCGTGTGCTTTGGCGGCCAAACGTGGTGACCGCGGCACACCTCAGCACATGCCTTTGGCGCGTGACGCTCGGCCCAGGCGGGCCTGGCGAAACACTCAGGCTTGCTGCTCGCGCCAGGCGCTCGGGGTCGTGCCTTCCCAGCGCTTGAAGGCGGCGGTGAAGGCGCGGCGGTCGGAGAAGCCCAGGCGTGCGCTGATGTCGTCGATGGAAACATCGCCCTGGCGCAACCACTGACAGGCCAGGCGGTGGCGCATGCGTGCCTGCACGTGCAGGTAGCTGTCGCCCTCGTCCTTCAAGCGCCGCTGCAGGGTGCGCGGGTGCAGGTTGAGGCGGTCGGCCATGTCTTCCACACCCAGCGCCAGCAGGTTGGGCTCGCGGGTGATGATCTCTTCGATTTCGGCGGCCACGCCCTGGCGGCGCGCCTCCTTGCCCAAGCGCTGCTCGGCCAGGAACTGGGCTTGTTCGTGCAAGGCGGGGAAGGCGCCTTCCAGTGGCAGATCGAGGATGCGCCGCTCGAACACGAGGGCATCGGCCGACGCGTTGAAGGTCACGGGCACGCCGAAAAAGGGCTCGAAACTGGCGGCGTACTTCGGGGGTGGCCCCTTGACGGTGACGCCCACGAAACCCAGGTCAGAGCCTTGCAGGGTGCGCCCGAATTTGCGGATGCAGGCCAGGATGGCTTCGGTGACCAGGTGCAGGGGCAGGCCGTACAAGGCGGCATTGGGCACGGGCACGTCAAAGCCCACGCAGACGCGCGCCAGTTCGCCCTCTTCCTTGACGTCCAGCGTCAGCCAGGGCAGGACCATGCGCTTGGCCAGGTCGGCCACCCGCAGCGCTTCACGCAGCGTGGGGCTGGTGGTCAGCAGGGTCTCGAACTCGGGCAGGGACTCGAACGCGAAGGTGTCGCCCAGCACGAAGGGAAAGTGCTTGTCAGGCGACAGCGAGACGCACTGCTCCAGCAAGGAGATGAGCTGCAGCGGCGACACGCGGGCGTCTTCCAGGCGGATCAGGTCGATCTTGATGCCTGCTTCTTTGAACAGCGGCTGGACGTTGAATCCGCACTTGGCGCCGGCCTTGATCCAGGCCGAGAGCATGAACAAGGGGATGGGCTTGATGCCCATGGCCTCCAGCATGGCCGCAGGGGGAAGTGGAATGCGCATAAAGAAAATCGGCACACCCAAGACAGGTGTGCCGAAGTCTAACCAACTACGGGGATGTCACGCAGGAAATTTGCGCGACAGAACTCACCGCGCCGCGGCCAAATCCGCGCGCATCAACTCGCTGGCCTCGACCGGGTCGCTGTGCTTGGCAAAACCACGCAGCCACTCCTCGTAGCCGGGCTGCTCGGTCTCTTGCCAGGGGTGATAACCCGGCTTGTAGTACTGGATGTAGTGCTTGTGCAGGGGCGCGGCGAAACCACCGGGCTTGAGCAACCACCAGATGCCCTTGGCGTTGAGCTGGAGGCGCTGGAAGAAGCTGAAACCATCGGCCTTGAGCATGGCGTTGGCGAACTTCAGGATCACGTGCGGGAACATGAAGGTCGCATGGATCAGGGCGCCAATGCGCTTGAAATAGCCAACCTTGGCGTAGTCGATCATGACGTCGTAAGCCACGCCCTTGTGCTCGACTTCCTCGATGGCGTGCCAGGCGTACATGGCGCGGACCTTGGGGTGCGCGTCGCCCATGATGTCGCGGTCGTCGAACATGGCGTGGGCACCCAGGGCCGTGAAGTGCTCCAGCGCGCCGGTGATGGCCAGGGTGTATTCGCGGCTGTGGCGGTTGCGGTACTTGTCGAACAGCAACTGGTCCAGCCAGCCGATGAGCTTGTCCACCGGCATGCCTTGCTTGCGCAGCACGTTGTTGTACTGGTCATGGACCATGCTGTGCTGGGCTTCCTGGCGGTTGAAGTCCTTGATGTCCTTCAGCAGCTTGGGGTCGTTGATCTGGTCGCGGAAGTCGCGCACGGTGACCATGAAGAACTTTTCGCCCGGCGGGAAGATCAGGGACATCGCGTCGAAGAAGCGCGTCTTGAACGCGTCGCCGCCGAACCAGTATTTGGGGATGCTGGGGTCGTCGAGACCGAAATCCAGCTTCTCGCGCGGCACGATGGGGTGCTGCTTGTCGGATGCGTTTGCCATGTATCGTCCTCTGTGGGTTGTCTCCAGAATGACGCCATCGTAGGAAGCGCTGGGGTGACGCAACAGGATGTCGCGTGACAGCAAGGCATCGTCAACGACAGCACGGCATCCGGGAGCCCCGCAGGTTTGCGCTGGATCAAATCCATGAAAAAAGGCTCCCGAAGGAGCCTTTGTGCGCCCGAACCGTACAGGTGTCAAGCCATGGCCATGACCGAGCGCATTTGCTCGCTGGCTTTGACCGGGTCGCGCTCGTTGTGGTCGAAGGCGGCCAGCCACTCGGCATAGCCAGGCTGGTCGGCTTCGTGCCAGGGGTGGTAGCCGGGCTTGTAGTAGCTCAGGTAATGCTTGTGCATCGGGGCCAGCAGGCCGCCCGGCTTGAGCAACCACCAGATGCCCTTGACGGTCATCTTCAGGCGCTCGGCACGGCTGAAACCGTCCTGGATCATCAGCTGGCGCTGGATGTGGAAGATCGTGGCCGGGAACATGTAGGTGGAATGCAGCAAGGCGCCGACGCGCTTGAAGTAGCCCACCTTGGCGTAGTCCTCCATCACGTCGTAAGCCACGCCCTTGTGCTCGACTTCCTCGATGGCGTGCCATGCGTACATGGCGCGCACGCGGTGGTCAGCGTCCTTCATGACGTCGCGCTTGTCAAAGAGGCTGTGCGCGAAGATGGAGGTGAAGTGCTCCAGGGCCGAGGTGATGGCCAGGGTGTAGTCGCGGCTGTAGTGCTTGCGGTAGTGGCCATTGAGCAGCTCGTCCACGTACTGGGTCAGGCTGTCCACGTCGATGCCTTGCTGGCGCAGGCGGTCGTTGTCCTGGCGGTGCACCATGCCGTGCTGGGCTTCCTGGCGGTTGAAGTCCTTGATGTCCTGCAGCAGCTTGGGGTCATTGATCTGGTCGCGGAAGTCGCGCACGCAGGTCATGAAGAATTTTTCACCCGGCGGGAAGATGATGGACAGTGCGTCCCAGAAGCGGGTCTTGAAGGCGTCGCCGCCGTACCAGAAACGGGGGATGTCACCGTCCAGGCCGAATTGCAGGCGCTCGCGGGGGACGATGGGGTGCTGTGCAACGGGGGTGGTCATGGTGTCTCCTCTGGCGGGATGGGTCTGTGCTGGACTTGAATGTCGCGCTTTGATCTGTGTCAACACAGGATGCTGCGTGACACGAGGGGTTCGCTGCCGACACCCCGGCCCGCCCCCAGGCAAAAGTACCGCTGCAAGCCGATTCAATCGCGCGTCAAGCGCGCCGCGCTGGAACGAAAAAGCCCGCCGGGGTGAGCGGCGGGCCCATCAGCCTTCAGTCAAGCAACCGTGGCGCTCAAAGGCGTTCGGTGACCCAGGCCAGCACGCCAGCCAGTGCCTGAGGCAATGCCGATGCGTCGGTGCCACCGGCCATGGCCATGTCGGGCTTGCCACCGCCCTTGCCGCCCACCTGCTGAGCGACGAAGTTGACCAGCTCGCCAGCCTTGACCTTGGAGGCGGGGTTGGCCAGCACATCGGCGGTGACGCCCGCAGCCAGCTGCACCTTGCCACCATCGACCGCTGCCAGCACGATCACGGCAGTCTTCAGCTTGTTCTTGAGCTGGTCCATGGTGTTGCGCAGCGTGGCGGCATCGGCGCCTTCCAGCGTCGCGGCCAAGACCTTCACACCCTTGACCTCGGTGGCCTGGGCCATCAGCTCATCGCCTTGCGAAGAGGCCAGCTTGCCCTTGAGCGCAGCGATTTCCTTTTCCAGCGCACGGATCTGCTCCTGCGCGGCGGCCACGCGGGCCGGCACGTCGTGCGGGGTGGCCTTGAGCAGCGCCGCCACGCCCTTGAGCGTGCCTTCGAGGTTCTGCGTGTAGCCCAGGGCGTTCGCACCGGTGATGGCCTCGACACGGCGCACACCGGCGGCCACACCGCCTTCGGCGACGATCTTGAACAGGCCGATGTCGCCCGTGCGTTGCACGTGGGTGCCGCCGCAGAGTTCCTTGGACGAGCCGATGCTCAGCACGCGCACGGTCTCGCCGTACTTCTCGCCGAACAGCATCATGGCGCCGCTTTTTTGGGCGTCGTCCAGGGCCATGACCTGGGCCTGGGCTTCGGCGTTGGCCAGCACCTCGGCGTTGACCAGTTCTTCGATTTCGCGGATCTCTTCGTCCGTCAGCGGCTGGCCGTGCGAGAAGTCGAAGCGGGTGCGGTCGGGCGTGACCTGCGAGCCCTTCTGCGCCACGTGCTCGCCCAGCACCTCGCGCAAAGCCTTGTGCATCAGGTGGGTGGCGCTGTGGTTGCGCACGGTCTTGGCGCGCAGCTCGGCATCGACCTTGGCATTGAGCTTGTCGCCCACCTGGACGCTGCCTTCGACGATGCGGCCGTGGTGGCCGAACACGTCGGCCTGGACCTTCAGCGTGTCTTCCACCAGGAAGCGGCTGGTGGCGTTGCGCAGCTCGCCGCTGTCGCCGCACTGGCCGCCGGACTCGGCGTAGAAGGGGGTGTGGTCCAGCACGATGACGGCGTCGTCACCGGCATGGGCCTGCTGCACCGAAGCGCCATCGACGTAGATGGCCGTCACGTTGGCGGCGTCCACCGTCAGGTGTTCGTAGCCGTGGAAGCCCGTGGCCACACCGGTGTATTCGAGGCCGGCGGCCATCTTGAACTTGCCGGCGGCACGGGAGCGCTGACGTTGCTCATTGAGGAAGACCTCAAAGCCCGCCATGTCAACGCCCATACCGTGCTCACGACAAACGTCAGCAGTCAAGTCAATGGGGAAGCCGTAAGTGTCGTGCAACTGAAACGCGGTTGAAGCCTCAAGCTCATAAGCCGCACGCGAGCTGACAACGCCGGGAGTTAGCTTGTCACCGGGTCCAACGATTTCGCCGATTCGATTGACGAGCAACTCCATACCAGCTGCAATCGTCTGGAAGAAGCGCTCTTCTTCGGTCTTCAGCACCTCGGTGATGCGCTTCTCGTTGGCACGCAGCTCGGGGTAGGCCTCGCCCATTTCGGCGGTGAGCGCGGCCACCAGCTTGTGGAAGAAGGGGGTGCGGGCGCCCAGCTTGTAGCCGTGGCGAATGGCGCGGCGGGTGATGCGGCGCAGCACGTAGCCACGGCCTTCGTTGCTGGGGATGACGCCGTCGGCCACCGTGAACGAGCAGGCGCGGATGTGGTCGGCGATGACCTTGAGCGAGGGGCTGTTGGCGTCGAAGCCTTCGCCGCCGGGCGATGCGGCTGCAACCGCGGTGCGCGCGGCGGCCAGCAGGTTCTGGAACAGGTCGATCTCGTAGTTGCTGTGCTTGCCTTGCAGCACCGTGGCGATGCGCTCCAGGCCCATGCCGGTGTCCACCGAGGGCTTGGGCAGCGGGTGCATCACGCCGTCTTCCGTGCGGTTGTACTGCATGAAGACGTTGTTCCAGATCTCGATGTAGCGGTCGCCGTCTTCGTCGGGGCTGCCCGGGGGGCCGCCGGCGATCTCGGGTCCGTGGTCGAAGAAGATTTCGGTGCAGGGGCCGCAGGGGCCGGTGTCGCCCATCATCCAGAAGTTGTCGGACATGTAGCGGCCGCCCTTGTTGTCGCCGATGCGCACGATGCGCTCGGCGGGCACGCCCACCACCTTGTGCCAGATGTCGTAAGCCTCGTCGTCTTCCTGGTAGACGGTGACCCAGAGCTTCTCTTTGGGCAGCTTGAATTGTTCGGTCAGCAACTCCCAGGCGAAGCTGATCGCGTCCTTCTTGAAGTAGTCACCGAACGAGAAGTTGCCCAGCATCTCGAAGAAGGTGTGGTGGCGCGCGGTGTAGCCGACGTTGTCCAGGTCGTTGTGTTTGCCGCCGGCGCGGATGCACTTTTGCGAGGTGGTGGCGCGGCTGTAGGGGCGCTTGTCGAAGCCCAGGAACACGTCCTTGAACTGGTTCATGCCGGCGTTGGTGAACAGCAGCGTCGGGTCATCGCCAGGCACCACGGGGCTGGACGCCACGATGGTGTGGCCCTTGGACTGGAAGTACTCCAGGAAGGTCTTGCGGATGTCGGCGGCTTTCATGGGCGGCTTTCGAGAGGTGGTGTCGGGGGCGGTCAGCGCGGGGCTGAACCCTAGATTATAGAGAGCGCCGGTGTCACGGCCCCCAGCGCACCAGGCCCTGCACGACGTGGCGCGAGAGCTTCTGCGCCCGGGCCCAGACGCGGGTGCGCCGCAGCGCCTCGACCGTGTCGGCACCTGCGGCCAGGTCGGCATGGAAATGCTCCATGAAGCGACGGGAGTCCTCGTCTTCGATGGGCCACAGCGACAGGATGGACGAGACGGTGCCGGCCTGGAACAAGGCCATCGACAGGCCCGTGGCGCCACCACCGCCCGGGCTGGCGTTCGCGCCCGAGTCACAGGCCGAGACGACGACCAGGTCGCTGCGCAGGTCCAGGGTGGCGATCTCGGCCGCGGTCAGGTAGCCGTCGGTGCCGGGCTCGCGGTTGACCTGTTTGAGGACGATGGCGCTCAGCGCGGGCTCGTCGTCGCTCAGGAAGCCGTGCGTGGTGAAGTGCAGCAATCGGTAGCTGGCCAGCTCGCCGCTGTCGGCCAGTTGCTGGACCATGGCCTCGCTGGCCTGGGCGCCACGCAGCACCAAGGAGCGCCGAGGACCGGTGCCATCGGCCGTGCGCGCGATGGCATCGACCTCGGCGAGCGACCCCGGCAGGTCGTCCCAAGCGCCCTGGGCCCACTGCGCCAGCGCCAGGGGCAGCAGGCTGCGGTCGTGCTGCACGCCTTGCCAGATCTGCTTCATGTCCATGGCCCCGAGCTGGCGGCCGGCATCCGGGCGAACGAACTGGACCAGGCCAACTTTCGCGACCCGCGCATAGTGCGCACCGCCCACCGCCAGCAAGGGGCGGCGCTCCAGCTTGGCGTAGCTGCGCTGGCGTTCACCGAGGGTGTCCATCAGAGCGAGGGACGGCAGCAGGCCCACGGCCAGGCGGTCGCCCAGCAGGGCAGGCTCGCCCGAGGCGCCCTTGGCCTGCGGATCCGCCGTCAGCGGCAAGGACTCGAAGGGCACGTGCCCGAGGTTGTGGTCCACGCTGACCAGCAGGCGCTCACGCCCGGCCAGCTTCGGCCACAGCGGCTCGATCAGCCACTGCGACAGGCTGCGCAGCACCTCGTCGATGTCGCCCACACGGCGCGCCTCGGGCTGGGGCTCGGTGAGGCTGTGCTGGTAGGCCCCGCTGGGCAGGCGCCACAGCGGCAGCGCGGACAGCGCCTTGCCCCGTGGGGCCATCGCGATGGCGCGCATGGTCAGGCGGTAGGCCTCGATGCTGGGGCGCACGCGGTCCTGGGTGTCCAGCACGACGACACGGACACCACTGCCCTCGGTGACGAAGGCCACCAGCGTGGGCCCGAAAAAGCGGTAGCCCACCACCGCGCCCGGTTGCTGCACCACGGCCGCCAGCCAGGGCGGCGGGGCCTGGACACTGGGCAAGCTTGCCGCGGGCACTTGCGCCTGCAAGCGCTTCCACACGGCAAAAGCGACAGCACGCTGCGCCAACAGCGGGCCGGTGTCCTGGTTCAGGCTGCGGGCCAGGGCCACTTTCTGGTCGATCAGGTGGAGGCGGCGCGAGGCGGCCTTGCGCGCGGCGCGGGCCTCGCCCGACCCGCTGTCGGCGTCCTCCTGCCCGTTGAGCGAGAGGCTCTGGCGGCGCAGCTTCAGCGCCTCGGACACCAGGAAGGCATCGGCGACACGCTGGTTGCGCAGCAGCAGTTCGATGTACAGGCCATGGAGACGGGACTGCATGGCCAGCCAGGCGTCGAGGCTGCGGTCGTCGAACAGGAGGGTGTCCGGCCGCGCGAGCGTGTCGCGCATGGCGGTCTCGGCCACGCTGAGCGCCTCGGCGTTCTGCGACAAGCTCATCAGGCGCGCCGCCTGGTTGGTACTGGTGAGCAGCACTTCCGGGTGCGCCGGGCCCAGGCGCTGCTTGAGCAGGGCCAGTTGCGACCTCTGCCCCTCACTGGCCGTCTGCAACTCGCCCGCGCTGCGGGCCGACGCGGCAAAGTCCAACTCGGCCTTGCGGGTGAGTTCGTGGGTCGGGCCCAGTGCCTGGCGGGCCTGGTCACGCACCTGCTGCTGCAGGGCCCGGGCCTCGGGGATGCGCCCCGCATCGATCAAGGCCGAGGCCAGGATCAGCTGCGCGTCCAGGGTGTTGGCGTGCAGCGGCCCCAGGCTGGCGCGCTGCAGGTCCACCCCGCGCTGCGCCAGCGGCAAGGCCTCGGTGTGCCGCCCCAGGCGGATCAGCGTGCCAGCCAGGTTCTGCGCGGCGCGGCCACGGATCGCGTCACAGGTCCCGGGCGTGTCGCAGCTGCCCGGCCCGGGCGTCAGTTGCTCGGCGATGGCCAGCGCACGGGTGTCCAGCGGCAAGGCATCGGCGTAATTGCCCACCCAGTGCAGCGCAGTGGAGGTGTTGCGCAGCAGGGTCAGCACAGGCAGAGACGACGCGCCATGGCGCTTCTCGGCGATGGGCAGCATTGCCCGGTACACCGGGATGGCCTTGTCGTACTGGCCCAACTTGCTGTACGTGGTGGCCAGGTGGAAAGCTGCCTCCTGGGTGGCCTCGTGCCCGGGGCCAAGCAGCTTCAACGCATCGGCATAGGACGACTGAAGCTGCGCTTCGGCCTGAGGTAACTCGCCCAGCCTGGCCAGGACGCTGCCCAGCAAGGTGCGCATGCAGATGCGCAAAGCGGGCTCGGGCGCCTCCGGGGTGCGCTCGATGCGCTCCTGCATGAGCGTGCGCACCTGCGCCCACTGACCGGCCTTGACCAAGGCCACCGTGGCGGCATCGGCGCAAGGCTCGCGGGTCGCGGCCTGGGCGCCGACACACCACAGCGTCAGGCAAGCGATGGCCAGCGTGGCGCGGGCAGAACAGGCCCCAAAACGCGCCACATGGCGCAAGCCACGGCCAGACTGCAGCGAGGGCATCACGAAACCCATGGATCTCACCTGTTTTGATTGGAATGTCGCCCAACTGTAAATACGGCCTGTGACACCGCAGGCGAGCTGCCGCAGGACGAGGGGGCCTCCCACGCCCCCAGGCCAAGCCACCACGACCCGAACGGGGCCCCTGCTTGTGCTCCAATCTGCGCTGTCGCCCCACGCTGGCGCTTCTGCTCGCCCTGTGCCCATGAACACCTCGACCTCCCCCCTGGCCGCGCTGCAAGACCCCACCCTGCTGAAAACCCAGGCCCTGATCGACGGGCAATGGGTGGACGCCGCCCAGCATTTCGACGTGACCGACCCGGCCACCGGCACCGTGCTGGCCCAGGTGGCCAACCTCGGAGCCGCTGAGGCCGAGGCGGCGATCGCCGCGGCCAACCGCGCCTGGCCCGCCTGGCGCGCCCTGCCCGCCAAGGCCCGCTCGGCCATCCTGATGAAGTGGTTCCACCTGCTGCACCAACACGCCGACGACCTCGCCCGCATCATGACCGCCGAGCAAGGCAAGCCCCTGGCCGAGGCCAAGGGCGAGGTCGGCTACGGCGCCAGCTTCCTGGAGTGGTTCGCCGAGGAAGGCCGCCGCATCTACGGCGAAACCGTGCCCTCCACCGACCCGAGCAAGCGCTTCCTGGTGCTCAAGCAGGCCGTGGGCGTGTGCGCGGCCATCACGCCGTGGAACTTCCCGATCGCGATGATCACGCGCAAGGTCGCGCCGGCCCTGGCCGCCGGCTGCCCCGTGGTCATCAAACCGGCCGAAGCCACGCCGCTGTCGGCCCTGGCCGTGGCCGAGCTGGCCCAGCGCGCCGGCATGCCCCCGGGCGTGCTCAACGTCATCACCGCCGATGCAGACCGCTCCATCGACGTCGGCAAAGCGCTGTGCGCCTCCGACGTGGTGCGCCACCTGTCCTTCACCGGCTCCACCGAGGTCGGCCGCATCCTGATGAAGCAGTGTGCACCCACGGTGAAAAAGCTCTCGCTGGAGTTGGGTGGCAACGCACCCTTCATCGTCTTCGATGACGCCGACCTGGACGCCGCCGTCGAAGGTGCGCTGGTCAGCAAGTACCGCAACGCCGGCCAGACCTGCGTGTGCGCCAACCGCCTCTACGCCCAGGCCGGCATCTACGAGCGCTTCGTCGAGAAGCTCACCGCCAAGGTGGCCGAGATGCGCGTGGGCAACGGCTTCGAGGCGGGTGTGGTGCAAGGCCCGCTGATCGACGACCAGGCCCTGGCCAAGGTCGAGGAGCTGCTGGGCGACGCGCTCGCCAAGGGCGCGCAAGTGCGCACGGGCGGCCAGCGCGCCGTCGTGCCTGGTGGCCAGGGCGCCTTCTTCCAGCCCACCGTGCTGTCTGGCGTGAACGCGTCCATGCGCGTGGCCCGCGAGGAAATCTTCGGCCCCGTCGCGCCCGTGTTCAAGTTCGACACCGAGGCCGAAGCCATCGCGCTGGCCAACGACACCGAATTCGGCCTCGCCAGCTACTTCTTCAGCCGCGACATCGGCCGCATCTGGCGCGTCAGCGAAGGGCTGGAATACGGCATGGTCGGCGTCAACACCGGCGTCATCTCGACCTGCGAAGTGCCCTTTGGTGGCGTCAAGCAATCTGGCCTGGGCCGTGAAGGCGCGCGCCAGGGCATCGAGGATTACGTCGAAGCCAAGTACGTCTGCCTGGGCGGCCTGGACCGCTGAACGCACCAGACGCACATCACACCCACACCGCCGAACCGCATCGCCGCAACCGCCTCCAGCGCCCTGCCCCATGAACTTCGTCCACGACCTCTGGC
The DNA here is from genome assembly GCA_023266355.1 of Aquabacterium sp. Classification (GTDB taxonomy): domain Bacteria; phylum Pseudomonadota; class Gammaproteobacteria; order Burkholderiales; family Burkholderiaceae_C; genus Aquabacterium. Next base: position 67,373 of record JAHFQM010000006.1, on the reverse strand, counting down.
CCCTGGCACCGCGCCACTGGGTGCTCATCGCCTTCATCGCCGCCGCACTGCATGCCCACCTGCGTGGCAAGGTGCGCTTCGGCCTGGTGCGCGCACTCACCGACTTCACCGTGCTGATCGCGCCCTTCAATTCGCTGATGGTGCTGTTCTCCAAGGTCGGCAGCCAGCCTTACCTGGACAAGAAGCAGTTCCCGGAGCTGCAGGCGCTGCAGGACAACTGGCAGATGATCCGCGACGAGGCCCTCGCCTTGGACGAAGGCGGCAGCATCAAGGCCGCCGATGGCTACAACGACATCGGCTTCAACTCCTTCTTCCGCACGGGCTGGAAGCGCTTCTACCTGAAGTGGTACGGGGTGGACCAGCCCTCGGCCGCGGCGCGTTGCCCGAAAACAGTGGCCCTGCTCAAGCAGATCCCCGGCATCAAGGCCGCCATGTTCGCCTCGCTGCCGCCGGGCGCCACGCTGGTCAAGCACCGCGACCCCTATGCCGGCTCGCTGCGTTACCACCTGGGTCTGATCACGCCGAACGACCCGGGCTGCTACATCGAGGTCGATGGCCAGCGCTACCACTGGAAGGATGGCGAAGTCGTGATGTTCGACGAAACCTACATCCACCACGCCGCCAACACCACGCAGCAGCCGCGCATCATCCTGTTCGCCGACGTCGAGCGGCCGGTCTACACGCCCGTGGTGCGCTGGCTCAACAAGGTGTTCGCCGCCATCGTCATGAAGGCCTCGGCCACGCAGAACGAGCAAGGCGAGCAGGTCGGTGGCATCAACAAGTTCTTCGGCGTGGCCTACAAGGCGCGCGAAAAAGCCAAGCAACTCAAAGCCACGAACCGCAGCGCCTACTACGTGGGCAAGTGGGTGTTGATCGGTGGTTTGCTGCTGGCGATTTTTTACTGACGCCGTTCAGGCCAGTGCTTCATCCGCCGGTCAGGCCGAATCCCGGTCGGTGTGGATGTCGCTGAGCGACCAGCCGGCGCGCGCCAGCACCGCCTCGCGGAAAGCCGCATCGGGGCAGACCCATGACATGGTCTCGTACGGGTGCGGTGCGGTCCGGAACATCAATGGCTTGAGCTCGGCCTCCAGGGTCGGGTCGTACAGCGTCCAGGTCAGGTAATCGGCACCGCTGCGGAATGCGCGGGCCGTCACACGGGCCAGCAAGGCACGCAAAGCCGGGCGCTGGCACGCCGGGTCGATCACCGCGTCCAGCACCTGCACGGCGTGACGTCCGCCGTCGATGGGCACCGAGCGCGTGGCCACCATGCCCACCGGCCGGGCGCCGTCGCGGGCCAGCCAGACCTCGCATCGCGTGCGCGGGTTGGCCAGCAGGCGGTGTGCCAAGGTGTCGGCATCGCGGTCCACCTCCACGCGGCCTGGCCTGCGGGCAGACCGCAACAGCGTTTCGATGTCGCGGTGCTCCGAGGAGCCTGGCGCCCATTGGCTGAGTGGCGTCACAGACAAGCGCCACCCGGTGGACCACAAACGGCCTGTGCGCAGCACCACCATGGCGGCGTCGGCCAGGCCCGCGGCCACACTGGCCAGCAGGCCATGGTGCAGGCGCTTGGCCATGAAGTGCGCAAAGTGCAGCGGGTGGGTGTGCGTGCGGCGGTCCGGCAAGGCCTCGAAGGTGCGCGCCAGCACGCTCTTGGAATTGGGGTTGGAGCCGATGGCCAGCACGCAACCCAGGCGTTCACACACCGTCTGGTTGACCCACACACCCAGGCCGCTGTCTGCCAATTCCGGCTGCACCATGAGGTCCATCGCAGCATGCACCAGCTGGCGCGAGTCACCGGCTTGCAGCCAGAGGGCTTCGGTGCCGATCATGCCCAGCAGCTCATCGCCACGGGTGCACAGCCAGCAGATGGCCAAGCCACGCTGGCCCGGCTGAGGCAGGTAGCGCCAGCGCACATAACGCTCGTCGTCCCAAGCCAGATCGTCACCGAGCACACGGCGGCGCAGCGCCAGCACCGCGGGCAGGTCGGCCAGTGTGGCGGAACGGAATCCGGCGTCCAGCAGTTGTGGCGTGACGCCCAGGGCGCGGGCCACCAGTCGGGCGGTTTTCTCACGTGAGATCGGCGCAGCAACGGCCTGCCGGCTCCCCGGAGGACTCACCACCGTCGCCGATGGCGTCGGCAAAGCACTTCGCAACAAGGACGCCTGAGGTGCCACCGCCGGACCTCAGGCCGACAAGACGCCGTGCTGCGCCAGGAAGTCCAGGACGTGCTGCACCGAACGCATCTGGCGTGACGCTTCGGCGCTGAGCTCGATGCCAAAACGCTCGTCCAGCTCGGCAATCAGCATCAGTGCCCCCATGGAATCCCAACCGGGGATGCTGTCGCGGGCCGTCTCGGGCTGCACATTGGCCAAGGGCTCGTTGAAGGCGTCGGCCATCATGTCGAGGGCTTGGGCCAGGGTGATGTGGGTCTGGCTCATGGGGCGGTCTCGTGCTGCGGTTCCAGGAAGGGCTCGGCCAGTGCGGACACACCGTGCATCAGCACGGCGCGGGCGTCCAGCTGGACGACGGCCGAGGCCCATGACAGGCCCACACCGTAACCCAGCAGCATGACGCGGAGGTCCTGCGCTTGCGCGCGCTGGCGCTCGGCCAGGGCACGCGTCAATGTCACCGGCACCGAGGGGCCGCCGCAATTGCCCGTGTCTTCCAGAGTGAAAGGCACACGGTCCTCCGGCAGGCCGCACTTCTTGATCAGGTGCTTCATGATGAAGCGGTTGGACTGGTGGAAGATGTAGGCGTCCACGTCCTGCACGTCCAGCGCCGCCGCCGTCAGGGTGTCGTGGATCAAAGGCGGCACGCGCTTGATGGTGAAGTTGAAGACGCCCGCACCGTCCATGCGCACGTACAGATCGCGCGGGTCGGCCGGGAAGCGGTCGCGGAAACCGCCGCCCTTCATGATCAGAGCTTCTGCGCCTGTGCCGTCCGAAAACAAGCCGAAATGCGAGGCAAAACCACCCGGCGCCACAGCCTCCAGGGCCGTGGCCGACCCGGCATCGCCGAACAACAGCGTCGTGGCGTGGTCATCGGGGCTGGTGAAGCGGCTGGGTGTGTCGCCGTTGAGCATCAGGATGCGCTGGTGCCCGCCACCTTTGAGCATGGTGGCGGCCAGGTACAGGCCATAGGGGTAGCCAGAGCACCCCAGGCCGACGTCGAAGGCCGCGCAGTCCACGCCCATGCCGAGGCGGCCATGCACCACGCAGGCCGACGAAGGCAGGAAATGATCGGGCGATTGGGTCACCATGATGAGGCCGGTGACGCTGTCCGGCGCCCAGTCCAGCGCTTGGAGCAAGCGTTGCGCCGCGTCGGTGCAGAGGTCCGCCGAGGTCTGGCCCTCGCTCACCACGTGGCGGTGGCGCACACCGGCCATCGAGACCACCTTGCGGACATCGTCGGCGCCGTAGCGCTCACCCAGCGCGAGGTTGTCCAGCTGCGTGGCGGGGACAACCGTGGAGACACCGGCGATGCGGAATCCATCCAGACGACTGAAACTCACGACTTCCTGCCTGTTGGTTGGGTGACAGAGGTCGCCTAACGGGCGACAGCACACGGGAAGTCAATACTGTAAGGAGTTTCTGTGTCCGTTTGTCCCCCTCAGGCGGGGGCACATGGAGCGGGCGATGGGAATCGAACCCACGTTATTTGCTTGGGAAGCAAGAGTCCTGCCATTGAACGACGCCCGCGATGCACCGAATTGTAGCCCCAGGGCATCGTCCAGACGCCGTCACGTCACCCGATGTCAGCTCAGGACAGTCGGCGGCGCGCCACGAAGGCCAGGCCCAGCAGCCCCAAACCCAGGGTGGCAAAACGCGGCGGCTCAGGGATGGCCGCCACCAAAGATTTGTCCGACACGCCAAACCGCAGTGCCGGCGAGATGTTCACATCGAGGGTGCCGAAATTCAACATGGGCAGCACCGACACGGCCAACTCATCGAGTTGCAATGCCGTGGCGAACTGGGCCTGGGCACCACTGGTCAAGGTCATGTGGGACAGGTTCATCGCCATCGACAAGCCCCCGCTGGTGGACACATGCAGGCCCTGGTCCACGGTGAAGCTGTAAACGTCAAAGGCTTTGGAGATGCCTGCGCTGGTGCCGAGGTCTGCCGTCAGCACATTGCGCTTGAAGTCCAGCCCGAAATTCGCCAGCGTCAGCGCGCCGGTTTCGCTCTGGATCATCAACCCTGAACCCGTGGCAAAGCCCGACACCGGCGTGAGCCCCAGCGGCAGGATGCTGGCATTGAGCGTCACCTGCGTCACCGGCATCATGAACTGCCAGTCACTGCCCTTGACCGCCTGGGTGTTGCCCAAGGCATGGACCGAGACGCCCATGAGGTACATCAGGCTGGCCGTGTCGGCGTCGAAGGTGTAAGTCGCCTCGGCGTCCAGGTAAGTCGTGGGGATGGTCAGGGGGATGGCGCTGGCGCCCGCGGAGGCCGCGCCCAGGGCGAAGCCCAGCAGCGTCTGACGGGCGGTGGTGCTCAAAAATGCCATGCTGAACTCCTGTGCGTTGCGCGAGGCCCCTGCGAACAAGCACCTCCATGGCCATCAGGATCGCAGAATGAGCGAGGTGAAACACAGCTTGTTGCACACACAGGTGGTCACTTGGTCAACTTCGTCACGGCACTGCCGCAGCCTGTGACGCCGGACCCACGCGCGAACCCTCGGCCCTAAAATACCGCCATGAGTTCGCCTTCCGAGAAAGACTGCCCGCCTGCAGGCAGCGACGCCCCCTCCTCCGCCGAAGCCCCGCAAGGGGTTGCCCACCCACGCAGCATCCGCAGCTTCGTGATGCGCGCCGGCCGCACCACCGAGGGCCAAGCCCGTGCGCTCAGCGAGCTGGGTCCGAAGTTCGTGCTGCCGTTCACACAGCAAGCCCTGGACCTCGGCGCCACGTTTGGTCGCCACGCACCCGTGGTGTTCGAAATCGGCTTCGGCATGGGCGACGCGACGGCCAAGATCGCCGAGTTGCTGCCCGACACCGACTTCATCGGTTGCGAAGTGCACGAGCCCGGCGTGGGCGCCTTGCTCAAGCAGGTGGGCGAACGGGGGCTCACCAACCTGCGCATCGTGCAGGACGACGCCGTCGAGGTGCTCAAGCACATGGTGCCCGAGGGCTCCCTGGCCGGCATGCACATCTTCTTCCCCGACCCGTGGCACAAGAAGAAGCACAACAAGCGCCGCCTCATCCAGGCCGGCTTCGTGGCCCAGATCGTCAAGCACCTGGCACCGGGCGGCTACCTGCACTGCGCCACCGACTGGGAGCCCTACGCCCAGCAGATGCTGGAAGTGCTCTCGGCCGAACCGGCCCTGGTCAACACCGCCGAAGGCTATGCCGACAAGCCCGCCTACCGCCCGCTGACCAAGTTCGAAAACCGCGGCCTGCGCCTGGGCCACGGCGTGTGGGACCTGGTGTTCCGCAAGCGTGCCTGAACCGCGCACCTTCCACGAAAAAGGCAGGCCACACCACTGGGATGTGCCTGCCTTCGAACAGCGCGACGGGCCAGCCAAGGCCCATCGCGTCAATCGTGCATCAGTTGGAGAACTTGTAGTCCGTCTTGGCCTTGGTCTTCAGTTCCTCGCGGAACTTGGCGACCTTGGCTTGGTTGTTGCGCTGGATGATCTGGGCCTTGACTTCGTCGAAGGCCGGGAACTGCACCGCGCGGGTGTCTTCCAGCTTGATGATGTGGTAGCCGAACTGTGACTTCACCGGGGTGTCGGTGACCTCACCCTTGTTCAGCTTGACCAAGGCGGCCGAGAACTCAGGCACGTAGTTGCCGGGGTTGGCCCAGTCCAGGTCGCCGCCGTTTTCGGCAGAGCCCGGATCCTTGGAGTTCTTCTTGGCCAGGTCTTCGAACTTGGCACCGCCCTTGAGCTGGGCCACGATGGCCTTGGCGTCTTCTTCCTTCTCGACCAGGATGTGGCGAGCGCGGTATTCCTTGTCGCCGTTGGCAGCTTTGATCTTGTCGTACTCGGCGCGGGCTTCAGCGTCGGTGGTGCCGCTCTTCTTCTCGAAGTCCTGGAACAGCGAGCGGATCAGGATGGACTGGCGGGTCAGCTCCATCTGGGCCTTGTAGTCGGGCGAGCTTTGCAGGCCACGGCGCTCGGCTTCCTGGATGAGGATTTCGCGCATCACGATCTCGTCCTTGACCTTCTGCTCCAGCTCGGGGCTCTTGGTCATGGGCGGCTGACCCGGCTGCTGGGGCGACTTCAGGATCTGCTCGATCATGGCATCGACGCGGGCCTTGGGCACGGCCTTGCCGTTGACGATGGCGATGTTCTGGGCCGAAACCAGCGGAGCGGCCAGCGACAGCGATGCGGCCAGCAGAGCAGCCTTGACGTGACGGGAAGTCTTCATGTTGAGCAGAACGCTAGGGTTGGGTGAATCAGTGTGACGGCGACACGGGGGTGGCCGGCAGCTCGGCCTTGATCGCCAGGGCATGCACCCCGCGAGGCATCAGGTCGCGCAGGGCATCATACACAAGGCGATGTCGCTGCACGTGTGACAGCCCGGTGAAAGAACGTGCACGGATGTGAAGCGAAAAATGCGTGCCGAAATCGGCGCCGCTGTGTCCCGCGTGGCCATGGTGGGCGGCGGTGTCGTCCTGGACCTCGATGAACTCGGGTTGAAGCGCCGCGCTCAGCACCGACTGCATTTCAGCGGCCGTGACGGGCTCGAAAGCCGTTGCGGCGCTCATTGCGAGCCCCCTGCTTCGGCCGGCGCCTGGCTCATGTGCTTGCTCAGGTAAACGCCTTGGGCCAGCGTGAACACCAGTGTCAGCCCCAGGCTGCCCCACATCTTGAAGCTCACCCAGACATCGGTCGGGAAGTTGAAGGCCACGTACAGGTTGAGCACGCCCATGGCGCCGAAGAACAGCACCCAGGCCCAGCCCAGGGTGCGCCAGACGGCGTCCGGCGCGTCCATCTGCCCGCCCATCATCTGGCGCAGCATCTTGCGTTTGAGCACGATTTCGGTGACCAGGAAGCCCACCGCCATCAGCCAGTAAATCAACGTGGGCTTCCACTTGATGAAGCGCTCATCGTGGAACCACAGCGTCAGGCCGCCCAGCACCACCACGATGACCAGCCCGGCCCACAGCATCTTGTCCACCGGCTTGCGCAAGGCCTTGAGCACGATGATCTGCAGCGCCGTGGCCACGATCACCACCACCGTGGCCAGCAAGGTGGGCGCTTCCGTCACGCCCACCACGCCGCCCGAGACGGCGAAACCCAGGTGTTCGGTGAGCCATTGCGCGGCCAGGTCCTTGTGCCCTTCGGCCCATTTGAAACTGGCAAAGAACAGGAAGATGGGCAGCAGGTCGAATAGGATTTTCATGGGGTGTGGTCAAGGGCCCCATCAGCGGGAGCCTGGCTCAAAGTCTATCGCGGCGGAGTTGATGCAATAGCGCTCCCCCGTGGGTTGGGGGCCGTCTTCGAACACGTGCCCCAGGTGGGCCCCGCAGTTCTTGCAGCGGACCTCGGTGCGGACCATGCCGTGGCTGGTGTCGCGGATGTACGCGATGCGGTCGTCGGCCGCGGGCTGCCAGTAGCTGGGCCAGCCACAGCCGGCATCGAATTTGGTGTCCGAGGCAAAGAGCTGGACGCCACAGCACACGCACTTGTAGTTGCCGGCTTCGAAGTGGTCCCAGTAGCGGCCGCTGAACGGCGGCTCGGTGGCAGCCTGGCGGGTGACGCGGTAGGTCAAGGGCTCACGGTCGGGCGCCGTGAGTTGCTCACGCCATTCGGCGTCGGTCTTGTTGACAGCGTGATCACTCATGATGAACAGGACACCTCGATGGATTGCGCCCAGCTGGGCGGGAAGTCGGCATCGGCTTCGCAGCCGGCTTGCGCGTCGAAGGGATTCTGCAGCAGGCGGTGCAGGCGCTGGACTTCGCTGTCATCGCCCTGCTGTGCGCGGCGGATGGCGGTTTCGGCCAGGTGGTTGCGCAGCACGTAGAGCGGATTGACACGGCCCATGCGCTGGGCGCGCTCGGCATCGGTGCTGCCTTCGGCCTGCAGGCGCTGGGCGTAACGCAAGGCCCAGGCGTCGAAGGCGGCGCGGTCGAGGAAGAGGTCGCGCAGCGGCGCGTTGCGGGCATCGGAGGCCAGGGCCTCGGGCGAGCCCTCGCTCACGAAGCCGCCCAGCCGCCGGAAGGCGATGGTGAAGTCCACCCGGCCCGCAGCCAGCAAGCGCAGGTAATCGATGGCGAGTTCAACGTCTTCCGCGCGTTCGGCCTGCAGGCCCAGCTTGGCCCGCCAGCGCGCGTTCATGGCCTGCGGGAAGCGCTGCTCATAGGTCTGCAGCACCTCGGTGAGGGCTTTCGGATCGTCCTGCGCATCCGGCACCAGGGGCAACAGCGCCTGCGCCAGGGCGCGCAGGTTCCAGTAGCCGATCTGCGGCTGGTTGTTCCAGCTGTAGCGGCCGCGGTCGTCGGAGTGGTTGCAGATGTGGTCGGGGTCGAAGGCGTCGAGGAAACCGAAAGGACCGTAATCGATGGTCAGGCCCAGGATGGACATGTTGTCGGTGTTCATCACGCCATGGCAGAAACCCACCGACTGCCAGGCCGCCATCAGCTCGGCCGTGCGCTGCACCACGGCGTCCAGCAAGGCCAAGGCGGGCTGGGGCTGGCCTCGCAGCTGCGGGAAGTGGTGGGCGATGACGAAGTCCAGCAACGCCGCCAGGGCCTCGTGGTGGCGGGGCCGGCCGCTGTGTGCGAAGTGCTCGAAGTGGCCGAATCGGATGAAGCTGGGCGCCACGCGCGTGACCACCGCGGCGGTCTCCAGCGTTTCACGCCGCACCGCTTCGGGTGATGCGGTCAGGGCCAGCGCCCGGGTGGTGGGGATGCCCAGGGCGTGCATGGCCTCGCTGCACAGGAACTCGCGGATGCTGGAGCGCAACACGGCGCGGCCGTCGGCACGGCGCGAGTACGGTGTCATGCCGGCGCCCTTGAGTTGCAGCTCCTGCGGCCCCTGGGGCGCATCGACCTCGCCCAGCAGCAAGGCACGGCCATCGCCCAGCTGACCCGCCCATTGGCCGAACTGGTGGCCGGAGTAGACGGTGGCCATGGGCGCCATGCCTGGCCAGACGGCGTTGCCACTGAAGACCTGCAGCGCGTCGTCGTTGCGCCAGTCGGCGGGCCAGCCCAGCTCGCGCGCCAGGCCATCGCTGGTGGCCACCCAGCGGGGCGTGGGCAGGGGCTCGCCCAACAAGGCGGTGCCCAGCGGCACGCCCAGGCGGGCCTGGGTGTCCTGGCTGAGCTGGGCGAAACGGTTGAGCCAGGCTTCGGCCGGCAGCGCGGCAAAGTTGTGTGAAGACGCGCGGGCGCCGGTGTCTGCGGAGGTATCAGCGGGGGTGGGCATGTGGCGCAGTGTAGACAAGCCCCCTGTCCCTGGGGCGCACCAGGGACATTGCCGTCACGGGGCTCGCCTAAGATGCGGCCTCGTGTCGGCCGACTGCCGACGGCGGCGGTGGGCGCGGTGCCTGTCGAGCAGACGACGGCCAAGCCCGTCTCAGGAGAATCGCTGGTGGACGTTGTGTTGTTCTTCAAGGCCGCCCTGATGGGCATCGTGGAAGGCCTCACCGAGTTCCTGCCCATCTCCAGCACCGGCCACCTCATCCTGGCCGACTCCCTGCTGGATTTCGCCCGCTCCGCCGGCGCCGAAAAGGCCAAGGTGTTCGAGATCGCCATCCAGACCGGCGCCATCTTCGCCGTCATCCTGGTCTACATGCAGCGCATCCGCGACACGCTGACCGGCCTGGGCTCGGACCCCAAGGCGCAGCGTTTCACCGCCAATGTGCTGATCGGTTTCCTGCCCGCCGTCGTCATCGGCCTGGCGCTTGGCAAGATCGTCAAGGCCTACCTGTTCAACGCCACGGTGGTGGCCTCGACCTTCATCCTGGGCGGCATCATCATCCTGATCGCCGAGCGCATCGCGGCCCGCGCACCGCGTGCCCGCGTCGAAACGGTGGACGACCTCACCCTCGTCGATGCGCTGAAAGTGGGGCTCATCCAGTGCCTGGCCCTGGTGCCTGGCACCAGCCGCTCGGGCGCCACCATCATCGGCGGCATGCTGATGGGCCTGTCGCGCAAGGCCGCGACCGACTTCAGCTTCTTCCTGGGCATCCCGACCCTGGTGGGCGCAGGCGTGTACAGCCTTTACAAGGAGCGTGCGCTGCTGTCGATGGCCGACCTGCCCCTGTTCAGCGTCGGTCTGGTGTTCGCCTTCCTGTCGGCCTGGGTGTGCGTGCGCTGGCTGATCCGCTACGTGTCCAGCCACAGCTTCATCCCCTTTGCCTGGTACCGGATTGCCTTCGGCGTGCTGATCCTGGTGTCGGCGCACTTCAACTGGGTGTCCTGGTCCGAGTGAGCCCGGGCAAGCACGGTGGGCAGAGGGTGAGAAAATCCGGGCATGTCACCCGGCCCCTCCCCCCGCCACCTAGCGCTGGACGCCCTGCTGCAGCCCGACCCGGCCCTGAAAGCACAGCAGGCGCGCGCGCTGCACGAGGGGGCGAGCCAGTTCGCTGAGAACAGCTGGCGCGGCGAAAGCATCGCCGAAGTCATCACCCTCTCGCCCCAGCAAGCCGCGGCCATGCCCGGCCGCCCTGCCCGCCCACACCTGGTGTCGGCCACGCAGGTGCCTTCGCGCAGCCCCTTCACGCTGGAAGGCCGCGCGGCCTTGCTGCACGCCATTTGCCACATCGAATTCAACGCCATCAACCTGGCGCTGGACGCCGTCTGGCGCTACGCCGACATGCCCGTGCAGTTCTACCTGGACTGGTTGCGCGTGGCCAGCGAGGAGGCGCTGCACTTTGGCCTGCTGCGTGCGCACCTGCAAACCCTGGGCTTCGACTACGGCGACTTCGACGCCCACGATGGCCTGTGGGGCATGTGCGAGAAAACGCGCGACGACATCGTGGCCCGCATGGCCCTGGTGCCACGCACACTGGAGGCCCGAGGCCTGGACGCCACCCCGCTGATCCAGCAGAAGCTGACGCGCGCAGGTGACCTGGACGCGGTGGCCATCCTGGACACCATCTTGCGCGACGAGGTGGGGCATGTGGCGATTGGCAACCACTGGTTCCACCACCTGTGTCAGGCCCGGGGGCTGGACGCCATCGCGCTCTACCCGCAGTTGGTGAAGCAGTACGACGCCCCTCGGATGCGGCCGCCGTTCAACGAGGCCGCACGCAAGGCGGCCGGCTTCACGGACGCTGAAATGGCTTTCCTGCTGGGCCTGGACTGAGGCAGCCTGCCAGGAAGCTAGCCGGAGCCACCACCGCGTGGGTGGTGCTGGGCATGCAACTGCCGCAAGCGCTCGCGCGCCACGTGGGTGTAGACCTGGGTGGTCGAGATGTCGGCATGGCCCAACAGCATCTGCACGACACGCAAATCGGCACCGTGGTTGAGCAGGTGCGTGGCGAAGGCGTGGCGCAAGGTGTGGGGCGAGAGGTGCTGGTGGATGCCAGCCACCAAGGCGTACTTGCGGATGAGCTTCCAGAACATCTGCCGTGACATGCCCTGGCCTTGCGAGGTCACGAACAGGGCTTCGCTGACGCGCTGCACACCCAGGATCTGCACACGGGCCTCGTCCAGGTAGCGCTGCAGCCATTCGCCAGCTTCCTGCCCGAAAGGCACCAGGCGCTCCTTGCTGCCTTTGCCCGTGACGCGCACAACGCCCTCGTTCAAACTCAGCTGCACCGTGCGCAGGCTGACCAACTCGCTGACGCGCAGGCCGCTGGCGTAGAGCAACTCCAACATGGCGCGGTCGCGCAGGCCGAGCTTGTCGAGCACATCGGGCGCGGCCAGCAGGCGCTCGACCTGCTGTTCGGTGAGCGTGCCGGGCAAGCGCATGCGCTGGCGGGGGGCGTCCATGCGGAGGGTCGGGTCCTGGCTGCACAGGCCTTCGCGCACGGCCCAGCGGTAGAAGCGGCGGAACACGCTGAGGCGGCGCCCCACGGACGAGGGCTTGGACTCGGCATGGCGCATGGCCATGTAAGCCTGCACACCGTGTTCAGCGGCTTGCACCAGGGTGGCGCCGGCGTGCTCGTGCAGCCAGGTGGCCAGCGCGCTCAGGTCACGCCGGTACGCGGACAGGGTGTTGGCGCTCAGGCCATCTTCGAGCCAGAGGGCATCGATGAAGCGGTCCAGGTGCGGATCAATGTGCGTGTCAGACACCGCCACCCAGCAAGCCCTCTTTCAAGCGCTTGTCCACCGGTTTGTCGCCCACGAAAATCTTGAGCACGGAGCGGTACAGGTCATCGCCCACCACCGGCGTGCCCACGAAACGTTCGTTGAGGCGCAGCACGGTGCCCCGCTCGGGCACGAAGTCGATGTCGATGGTGTCGCCCACGTGCAAGTCGCCCATGCTGTCGAGGTGGGCTGCCAGGCGGGTGAGCCGGTCTTCCATCTGCACCTGGGCCGCTTCGGTCTCGTTGCGGGCGATGCGGCTGGTCAGCGACTTGGTGAGCTCGTGGCTGGGCGCGTCCAGCATGATCTTGAGGCGCAGGCGCTTGGGGCCCGGCATGGTCAGCACCTGGACGCTGTCACGGGTGGGCGCAGGGAGGTAAAGCCCCGCCACGAAGGCCTTGACCCAGGCCACGCCGCGCAAACCGAGGCCATTGAGCCTCAGGGTGCGGTCGGACAGCACCGCGGTGTCATCGAACTGTTGCCCGTCCAGCGTGGCGGCGCAGGCATGGCCCAGCCAGGCGCCCGACAAGGCCGTCAGCAGCGTGGCCACCGCCAACTGCCGCATGGCGCTCAGGCGCCAGGAAATGGAATCCATGCAATCTCGTCCTTGTTGCCAGAGGCTGGGCCCAACGTGAGGCCCAACATGAGGCCCATTGGGGGCTGACAGGGCATGTGGGGTTCCACACGCGCAAATCAAGGGGATGGCGTTAACCTCCAGCCCATGCTGGACCCCTTGATGCTGTTGCCCGATTTCCTGCTGATTGTGGGTGGATTCTTCCTGTGCCGCTTCACGTCTTTCGAACGCCCCACCTGGGACGTGGTCGAGCGTCTGGTTTACAACCTGCTGTTCCCAGCCCTGCTGTTCGCCTCCATCGTCAAAAGCCCGCTGCGCCCGACCGATGCCGCGGCCATGGCGGGCGCCGGTGTGGCGCTGAGCCTGCTGGGGCTGGGCCTGGCCACCTTGCTGCGCCATGGCCCGGGCGTGGACGCACGCCTGCACGCCAGTGGTGCGCAGGTCGCGTTCCGCTTCAACTCCTACATCGCGCTGGCGCTGGCCGACCGGCTGCTGGGGGCGCATGGTGTGGCGCTGATCGCCATCCTCATCGCCTTGTGCGTGCCTCTGTGCAACGCCGGTGCCGTCTGGAGCCTGGCACGGCACGGCGGCCACAACACCCTGAGAGAGATGGCCCGCAACCCGCTGATCATCAGCACCCTGGCCGGCTTGACCGTGCGCGTACTGGACATCCCCCTGCCGCACTGGCTGATGGAAACGGTGGGCCGCATAGGGCAGGCCGCCTTGCCCATGGGCTTGCTGGCCGTGGGCGCCGGCCTGCAATGGACAGGGCTGGCCGCCGCCCCCGGTCTGGCGGGTGGCTTGCTGGCGATCCGGCACCTGGTGCTGCCCCTGGCGGCCATGCTGCTGGGGCAGTGGCTGGCCTTGCCCGACGCTCAGCGGGCCATCCTGGTGGCCTTTGGCGCCCTGCCGACGGCCTCCAGCGCCTACGTGCTGGCCGTTCGCATGGGTGGCAACGGCCCCTTCGTGGCAGGCCTCATCACCCTGTCCACCTTGCTGGGCATGGTCACCGTGCCCTTGTGGGTGGGGGCCTTGCGCTGGCTGCACCCCTGACGGACTCACGGCAGGCACCTGCGGCCGTGGTGCGTTGCCAGGCTGGCGCAGGCTGGTGAGGAGGAATGAGCGCGGGCCATGGGCGGTGGAAGCAGGCGGTTGACACACGGGAGGAATCTGCCGTGATCATCCGCGAGGGGCCCTGCTCAGGTCTCCCCTCTGAAGGGGGAACTGTGCGCACAATGTTCCCGCGTCAGCGCCGGGCTCGCGGTGCAGGTTGCGCGGCAGCGTGGCAAGCTCTGGGCCTCACACCGGGCTGAACATGTCGATGCAAATCTCTGCCATCACCCTCCAGGGTCGCCGCGTGCGGCTGGAGCCGCTGTCGCGCACCGCGCACGAAGCAGGCATCGCCGCGGCCATTGCCGATGGCGAGCTCTGGGCCCTGCCCGTGACCTTCGTGCCACACCCACGTGACCTGGCGGGCTTTTTCGAATCGGCCGATGCGGCGCTGGCGGCCGGCCGCGAGCTGGCCTTCGCCACGGTGGATGTGGCGAGTGGCGCGGTGGTCGGCAGCACGCGGTTCCGCTGCATCGAGGCAGCGCACCGGCGGGTGGAGATCGGCTTCACCTTCATCGGCCGCAGCTGGCAGCGCACCCACATCAACACCGAGGCCAAGTACCTGATGCTGTGCCACGCTTTCGGGCACTGGGCCTGCAACCGCGTGGAGTTGCTGACGGACTCACGCAACCTGGCGTCGCGTCAGGCCATCGTGCGCATCGGGGCGCGCGAGGAGGGCACGCTGCGCAGCCACATGGTGATGCGCGACGGGTTCATCCGCGATTCGGTGATGCACGCTATCACGCGCCACGACTGGCCCGCGGTGCGCGAGCAGCTGGAAGCGCGCTTGCGCTGAAGGCCCTGGGGCCCAAGCCAGCGCTCAGTTGGAGGCGCCGCTGTTGTACATCCGCTGGACGTCTTCCATGGCCTGCGAGAGCTTGGCCGGCGAGCGCTCGGCCGGGTCGGTCTTGAGCTGCCAGTCGCCAAAAGCCGAGGCACGGCGGCGCTTGAACTCGGTTTCGCGGTTGAGTGCCGCCATCTGGGCTTCGTCTTCGGGGTTGGCCACCATGCTGCCCACCTTGGCCTGCCAGGCTTCGGCGCGCTGGGTGCGCTTGGCCTCGTCGGGCTCCATGTCGGCCACCAACACCACGCCCATCAACGTGGCTTCCACCAGGGTGAATTCGCCCGATTTCATGCGCTCGGGCAACTCGCTCATGAGCGCTTCGGCCATCTGACGGCGCTTGCGGGCGTCGCGCTGCTCGTCGAGGTTCTGCCAGGTTTCGAAGGCCTTCTGGTAGCGCAGGTAGCTGACGATGCGGGTGGCTTCGGCCTTGGCATTGGGCTGCCGTTTCAGCGCCGCTTCCAGGGAGTGCCAGTCGGCCTCGGTGAGGTCGGACGGGCGGCCATCGGCGAGCACGGGCGGGTTGAGGTCTGGCGCGCCGGTGGACACCACCGAGGCGCTGTTGCCCATGCCGGGCCACATGCCGTTGCCTGCGTTGCTGGCGCCATTGGCAGCGCCACCGTCGTTCGAGGGGGCAAAGGCCCAGTAAGCGCCAGCAGCGGCCGCCGCCAGGGCAGCCGCGATGGCCACACCTTGCCAGGAGCGGCTTTTTTCGACAGTGATCATGGGTTCGACAGCAAATGCAGATGGACGTGATTCGTCTAGGATAACGCCACCCGGTGCAGCCCACGGCTCTGGCATGTCCGGAGAAACACCCCCCACCCCCGCAAGCAGGCGCCATGCTGATCCGCCCCATGACCTCGACCGATCTGCCCGGCGTGCTGGCCGTGCAGCAACGGTGTTACGGGCCTGCGTTCCATGAGCCACTGGCGGCTTTTGCCAGCAAGCTGGCAGGCGCACCGGACACCTGCTGGGTGGCTTCGACCGCCACCGAAGGCATCCTGGCCTATCTGGTCAGCCTGCCGGTGGACGCCCACAGCCTGCCGGCGCTCCACGCGACGCAATGGCAGGCACCTGCCCAGGCGCAACGGCTCTACCTGCACGACCTGGCGGTGGCACCGATCGCACGGGGCCGGTCACTGGCGCCCCGGTTGGTGGCTCGGGCGCAACAGTGCGCCCGCGACATGGGCCTGCAGCAGATGGTGCTGGTGGCCGTGCAAGGCTCGGAAAGCTTTTGGCAAGGCCAGGGCTTTGCCGCGCAGGCCATGCTGGCCGGAGCACCCGGGGACAAGCTGGCCAGCTTTGGACCGGACGCCCGCTTCATGGCCTGCACACTGTGAGCCACACCCGCCACCGAAGTTGCCGCCATCCTTGAGGCACATCAATTTGGCGGATTGACGGATGACAGCACAGGCGCGATGCTGCAGCGCAACACTCGCAGATTCATCCCCCATTCCGCATGAACACCTCCCTGCTGCGCTGGACCCTGCCCCTGGCCGCCATCGCCAGCGCCGTCGGCCTGGCTTACTGGTTGCACACGCGTGACCGCGGCCTGCCCGACGGCCTGGCACGCGGCAATGGCCGCATGGAGGTCGAGCGCATCGACATCGCGGCCAAGTACCCGGGCCGCATCGTCGAGTTGCCTGTGCACGAAGGTGACTTGGTGAAGGCCGGCAACCTGATCGCCCGACAAGACAGCACCGACCTGCTGGCCCAGCGCGATGCCGTGGCCGCCGCCCGCGACCGCGCAGGCCAGGCCATGCAGCGCGCCCAGGCCGAGACCGAAGTCCGCCGGGTGCAAGCGCGCCTGGCCCAACTGGAGCTGGACCACGCGGGCAAGCTCAAGCAGGACGCGCTGGTCTCGGGTGCCGAGGTCGAGCGCCGCACGGCCCAGCGCGATGGCGAACAGGCTGGTGTGAAGGTGGCCACCGCGGCGATTGGCGAGGCCACCGCAGCCCGTGGCGAGGCCGAAGCGCAGATTCGCCGCCTGACCGTGGCCATCGAGGACATGAGCTTGCGTGCGCCGGTGGACGGTCGCATCGAGTACCGCGTGGTCGAGCCGGGCTCGGTCATCCCGTCCGGCGGGCGTGTCGTGACACTGCTCAACCTGGCCGACGCCCACATGACGATCTTCCTGCCCACCGCGGTGGCGGGCAAGCTGCAGGTGGGCGACGAGGCGCGCATCGTGCTGGACGCCGCACCGCAGTACGTGGTGCCGGCCAAGGTGTCGTTCGTGGCGGCGGAAGCGCAGTTCACGCCCAAATATGTGGAAACCGAGGCCGAGCGCGAAAAGCTGGTCTTCCGGGTGAAGCTGCAGGTGCCACGCGAGGTCACCCAGCGCTACAGCCGCTACGTCAAGGCCGGGCTGACCGGTTATGGCCATGTGCGCACCGACGCACGCACGCCCTGGCCTGCCTCCCTGCAGGTGAAGTTGCCTGAGGCCGCACCCGTCACCTCGGCAACACAGGCCACGCCGTGAACGCCACCGCACCCGCCGTGGTGCTCCAGGACGTCAGCCACCGCCATGGCGATGCCGTCGCGCTGCGCCACGTCTCCCTGACATTGCCCGCCGGCCAGACCATCGGTCTGGTGGGGCCGGATGGCGTGGGCAAATCGACGTTGCTGTCGCTGATCGCCGGGGTGAAGCGCCTGCAGCGCGGCAGCGTGCAAGTGCTGGGCCACGACATGGCCCAGGCCCGCGAGCGCGCCGTGCTCGCGCCGCGCGTGGCCTTCATGCCGCAGGGCTTGGGCCGCAACTTGTACCCGACGCTGTCGGTGGCCGAGAACATCGATTTCTTCGCGCGCCTGTTCGGCCAAGGTGCGCGCGAGCGTGCCGAGCGCCTGCAGCGCCTGATGGACGCCACCGGCCTGACGCCCTTCCGCGACCGGCCTGCGGGCAAGCTGTCAGGGGGCATGAAGCAAAAACTGGGGCTGTGCTGCGCCCTCGTGCACGACCCGGACTTGCTCATCCTCGACGAGCCCACCACCGGCGTGGACCCGCTGTCGCGGCGGCAGTTCTGGGCCCTGGTCGAGGCCTTGCGCGCCGAGCGACCGGGCATGACCGTCATCGTCGCCACGGCCTACATGGAGGAAGCCGAGCGTTTCGAGCACCTCGTGGCCATGAACGATGGCCGCGTGCTGGTGTTCGACCGCACGTGCGAGGTGCTGGCACGCACGTCACAAGGCACGCTGGAGGCGGCCTACATCGACCTGTTGCCCCCCGAGCAGCGCGGCAACACCGAGCCGCTCACCATCCCGCCGCGGGGGCACAGCGACGGGCCGCCAGCCATCGAGGCCACGCGGCTGACCCGGCGCTTCGGCGACTTCGTGGCGGTGGATGACGTCAGCTTCCGCATCGAGCGCGGCGAGATCTTCGGCTTCCTCGGCTCCAACGGCTGCGGCAAGACCACGACCATGAAGATGCTGACCGGCCTGCTCGACATCAGCAGCGGCGAAGCGCAGTTGCTGGGCCAGCCGATCCGTGCCGGCGACCTGGCCACGCGGCTGCGCGTGGGCTACATGTCGCAGGCCTTTTCGCTGTACGAAGAGCTCAGCGTGCGCCAGAACCTGGACCTGCACGCCCGCCTCTACCGCTTGGACGGCCCGCGCGCCACCGAAGCCATCGACGCAGCCCTGCGCGACTTCGACCTGCAAGACCACGCCGACGCCAGCCCCAAGGCGCTGTCGCTGGGCATCCGCCAGCGCCTTCAGCTGGCCGCGGCCTGCCTGCACAAGCCGGAAGTGCTGATCCTCGATGAACCCACCTCGGGCGTGGACCCGGCCGCGCGCGACCTGTTCTGGCGCCGGCTGGTGACGCTGTCGCGCGAGCAGCAGGTCACCATCTTCGTGTCCACCCACTTCATGAACGAGGCCGAGCGCTGCGACCGCATCTCGCTGATGCACCGTGGCCGCGTGCTGGCCGTGGGCTCGCCCGCCGAGCTGCGCGACAGCCAGCAAGCCGATTCGCTGGAAACCGCTTTCGTGGCCTACCTGCAAGCGGCGGACG
Organism: Aquabacterium sp.; assembly: GCA_023266355.1. Taxonomy (GTDB): domain Bacteria; phylum Pseudomonadota; class Gammaproteobacteria; order Burkholderiales; family Burkholderiaceae_C; genus Aquabacterium. The sequence continues at coordinate 48,642 of JAHFQM010000006.1, read as the reverse complement.
ACACCGTGCAGGCTGCGCAGGCGGCGGCCACCGTCGGCACCGCGCCTGCAGCCAGCGCCCCCACGGCCCCGAGCGCCAAACCACGCCACAGCCTGAGCGCCTGGCTGGCCGGCGTGTGGGCCTTCGCCCTGCGCGAGGGCATGGAGCTCCGGCGCGACCGCATCCGCCTGACCTTCGCCTTGCTGGGCCCCATCATCTTGCTGGTGACGGCGGCCTGGAGCATCTCCTTCGACGTCGAGCACGTGAAGTTCGCCGTGCTCGACCACGACCAGACCCACGACAGCCGCCGGCTCATCGAGCACTTCGCGGGTTCGCGCTACTTCGACCAGCAACCCGACTTGCACACCGACGAGGCCGTGCAAACCAGCCTGCGCCGCCACGACGTGAGCCTGGTCATGGAAATCCCGCCGGGCTTTGGCCGCGACCTGCTGGCCGGTCGGCGCCCCGAGGTGGGTTTCTTCGTCGATGGCACCCAGCCTTTCACGGCCGAGAACGTGCGCGGCTATGCGCAAGGCATCGTGCTGGAGGACGCCATGCGCTTCGCGCGCGAAACACCCGGCCTGACACCCCCCACCCTGCCCGCACGGCTGGAACCTCGCTTTGCCTACAACCAGTCCTTCCGCAGCATCTATGCGTCCACCCCGGGCCTGTTGATGCTGTGCCTCATCATCATCCCGGCCATGCTGACGGCGCTGGGCGTGGTGCGCGAAAAAGAGATGGGCTCCATCCTCAACCTCTACGCCTCGCCGGCCACCGTGGGCCAGTTCCTGCTGGGCAAGCAGATGCCGTACGTGGCCCTGGCCATGGCCAGCTACCTGACGCTGGTCTTCCTCAGCGTCTTCCTGCTGCAGGTGCCCCTCAAAGGCAGCTTCCTGGCGCTGAGCCTGGGCGCGCTGTGCTTTGTGTTCGCCACCACGGCGCTGGGCCTCTTCCTGTCGGCCTTCCTGCGCTCGCAGGTCGCGGCTTCGTTCGCCTCGGCCATCATCTGCCTGATCCCTTCGGTGAACTTCTCGGGGCTGCTCTACCCGGTGTCCACGCTGACGGGCGCGGCGGTCTGGGTCGGCAAGGGCTTCCCGGCCTCGTGGTTCCAGCTCATCAGCCTGGGGGCCTTCACCAAGGGGCTGGGCTTTGGCAGCTTCTGGCCGATGTACGCGGCGCTGCTGGGCTTTGGGCTGCTGTACCTGGGCTTGGCACGCCTGCTCGTGCGCAAGCAGGAGGGCTGAGGCATGTGGCGCTGGTTGAGCAATGTGTGGCGGCTGTCGTGGAAAGAGTTGCGCAGCCTGGCGACCGATGTGCCGCTGATGGGCCTGATCCTGTTCGCCTTCACCGTGTCGGTGTACACCACGGCCAAGGGCGTGAAGGCCGAGGTCTCGCACGCCTCGGTGGCCATGATCGACGGCGATCAATCGGCCTTGTCGCTGCGCTTGCGCGACGCTTTGCGTCCGCCCTATTTCCAGACGCCGCGCGACATCGCCCCGCAAGACGCGGGCGACGCCCTGGACCGCGGCGACTTCATCTTCGTGATCGACATCCCGCCGCGCTTCGAAGCCGATGTGCTGGCTGGGCGCAGCCCCGCCATCCAGGTGACGGTGGACGCCACGGCCATGACGCAGGCTGGCCTGGGCGTGGTCTACCTCAATGAGATCTTCCTGCGCGAGCAGCTCGACTTCTTCCACCAGCACGGCATCGCCTCGATGTTGCCGGCACCGCCGGTGGTGCGCTTGATGTTCAACCCGAACAACCAGTCGGAGTGGTTCAGCTCGGTGATGCTCGTCGAGACCAACGTGACGGTGCTGGCCATCATCCTGGTCGGGGCGGCCGTGATCCGCGAGCGCGAGCACGGCACCATCGAGCACTTGCTGGTGATGCCGGTGCGCCCCAGCGAGATCGCCATGGCGAAGATCCTGGCCAACGGGGGCGTCATCGTGCTGGCGGTGTGGCTGTCGCTGGAGCTGGTCATCCGCGGCTGGCTGCAGGTGCCGCTGCCGGGTTCGGTGCCGCTGTTCATGCTGGGCACGGCGCTGTACCTGTTCGCCGTCACGGCCCTGGGCATCTTGCTGGCCACCATGGCCTCGTCCATGCCGCAGTTCGGCTTGCTGGCCGCGCCGGTGTACGTGGTGCTGTACCTGCTCAGTGGCGCCGCCACGCCGGTGGAGAGCATGCCGGAGCTGATGCAGCACATCGTGCAGATTTCGCCGACCACGCAGTACGTCAAGCTCACGCAGGCCGTGTTGTACCGCGATGCGGGGGTTCGGCTTGTCCTGCCTCAACTGTTGGCGGTGTCGGCCGCCGGTGGTCTCTTCCTGGTCATCGCCTTGACAAGATTCAGGTCGATGCTGGCCCGACAGGGTTGAGGCGCACCTGCCCAACCCACCACACCCAAGGAGCCCCAGATGCCTCACACCCCCACCGCCGCCCCCAAGATGAGCTGGGAAGACTGGGTCCGCGCCCTCGACCTCCACACCCACAGCCAGGTGGGGCAGCTCATGGGCGGCATCTCGCCCATCCAGTCCACCCTGGTGTACCTGGACTGGCTGATGCACCTGATGATCTCGCCGGGCAAGCAGCTCGACATCGTCAAGCGCAGCGCCGACGACGTGACCCTGGCCGTGAACCGGCTGGTGCAAGGGGGCACCGACAGCGCCCGCCACGACCATGAGGCCGACGCGCCGGTGCAGCCAGGCTGCGCCCACCCCTTGCCCCTGCCCGTGCACGACCGCCGCTTCGCCAGCCCGGCCTGGCAGAACTGGCCCTTCAACGTGTATGCCCAGTCCTTCCAGGTGCTGGAGCACGTCTGGCACCAGGCCACCAGCTGCGTGCCCGGCCTCAACCACCGCCACGAAGCGATGGCGAACTTCGCCGCCCGCCAGTGGATGGACATCGTCAACCCGGCCAACATCCCCTGGATGAACCCGGATGTGCTGCAAACCACCGCCAAAGAAAGCGGCATGAACCTGCTGCGCGGCGCCCACAACTGGGGCGACGATGCCCAGCGCATGGTGCGCGGCCTGCCGGCGGCCGGCACCGAGCAGTTCAAGATCGGCCACGATGTGGCGACCACGCCGGGCAAGGTGGTGTTCCGCAACGACCTCATCGAGCTCATCCAGTACAGCCCCACGACCGACAAGGTCCAGGCCGAGCCCGTGCTGATCGTGCCGGCCTGGATCATGAAGTACTACATCCTGGACCTGTCGCCGCAGAACTCGCTGGTCAAGTACCTGGTCGATCAAGGGCACACGGTGTTCATGATCTCCTGGAAGAACCCGAGCGCCGACGACCGCAACAAGGGCCTGGACGACTACCGCACCCACGGCGTGATGGCCGCGCTCGACACCGTCAGCCAGATCCTGCCCGAGCGCAAGGTGCACGGCGTGGGCTACTGCCTGGGCGGCACGCTGATGATGATCGCTGCCGCCACCATGGGCCGCGATGGCGACGAGCGCCTGGCCTCGATGACGCTGTTCGCCGCACAGGGCGACTTCACCGAGGCCGGCGAATTGTTACTCTTCATCAACGAGAGCGAGGTGGACCTCATCGAGGCCATGATGGCCGAGCAAGGTTTCCTCAAAGGCACGCAGATGGCCGGCGCCTTCACGCTGCTGCACTCCAACGACCTGGTCTGGTCGCGCGCCATGAAGAACTACCTGCTGGGCGAGCGCGACCACCCCAACGACCTGATGGCCTGGAACGCCGACACCACCCGCATGCCCTACCGCATGCACTCGGAGTACCTGCACAAGCTCTTCCTGCACAACGACCTCTCGGCCGGTCGCTATGAGGTCAACGGCCAACCCATCTGGTTCACCGACATCCGGGTGCCCTGCTTCGCCGTGGGCACGGTCAGCGACCACGTCGCGCCGTGGAAGTCTGTCTACAAGCTGCACCTGCTGCCGCTGGACGTCACCTTCGCGCTGACCAGCGGCGGGCACAACGCCGGCATCGTCAGCGAACCCGGCCACAAGGGCCGCCACTTCCAGCTGCACCACCGCCCCCCCACCGAGGCCTACACCTCGCCCGAGCGCTGGCAGGCCGAGGTGCCACACCAGGAAGGCTCGTGGTGGCCCGCCTGGCAGAACTGGCTGGTGCAGCACTCCAGCGGCCTGACCGCACCGCCGTCCATGGGCGTGCCCGGCAGCAAACGCCGCCTGCCCGATGCCCCCGGCAGCTACGTCCAGCAGGAGTGATCGCGATGAGCCCCGACACCACCCCGGCCCTGCTGGAAAACCGCACCTACGAGGAAATCAGCGTGGGCGAAACCGCCTCGCTGCAGCGCACGCTCACCAAGGAAGACATCGAGGTCTTCGCCATCCTCAGCGGCGACGTCAACCCCGCCCACCTCGACGAGGCCTATGCGCGTGAAACGCCCTTCCACCACGTCATCGCCCATGGCATGTGGGGCGGCACGCTGATCTCCACCGTGCTGGGCACCCGCCTGCCAGGCCCCGGCACCATCTACGTTTCGCAGCAGCTCAACTTCGTGCGGCCCGTGGGCCTGGGCGACGTCATCCACGTCAGCGTCAGCGTCACGCACAAAGGCGAGAAAAACCGGCTGCGCCTGGCCTGCGTCTGCACCAACCAGGAGGGCAAGGCCGTCATCACCGGCGAGGCCGAGGTCATCGCGCCCACGGCCAAGGTCATCCGTCCGCCCAAGGCCCTGCCCGAGCTGCACCTGCACCGCCACGAACGCTTCGCCCAGTTGATGGCCCTGACGGTCGAGCCAGAGCCCATCGCCTGCGCCGTGGCGTTCCCGGTCGAGGCCCATGGCCTGCGCGCGGCCATCGAAGCCCGCCATGCCGGCTTGATCCGGCCGGTGCTCGTCGGTCCGCGTGCGCGCATCGCCGCACTGGCGCAGGCGCTGGAACTCGACCTGGGCGAACTGACCGATGCTGACTGGATCAACGCCGACACCGAAGCCGGGGCGCTGCAGACAGCCATCGACCTGGCCCGCACCGGGCGTGTGCAAGCGATCATGCAAGGCGATGTCGACGCCGGCGCACTGCTGCGGGCCCTCGTCCACCGCCAGCACGGCCTGCGCACACACCGCCGCATCAGCCACGCCTATGTGGCCGATGTGCCCGACCATGGCGCGCCCTTCCTCGTCACCGACGCGCTCGTCAACATCCAGCCCACGCTGGAAGACAAGCGCGACATCGTGCAAAACGCCATCGACCTGGCCCGCGTGCTGGGCATGTCGCCGCGCGTGGCCATCCTGTCGGCCTCGCCCGTGGTGCACAGCAAGCTGAGCTCGTCGATGGACGCCGCAGCCCTGTGCAAGATGCTGGAGCGCCACCAGATCGCCGGTGGCATCGTCGATGGCCCCCTGCCCTTCGATGCGGCCATCAACCCCGAGATCGCGCGCCTGACGCACCCGGACTCGCCTGTCGCGGGCCAGGCCAATGTGCTGGTCGTGCCCCACATGGAAACCGGCGACATGCTCGTCAAGCAACTGCACCTGCTGGCCGACGCCGATGTGGCCGGCATCGTGCTCGGCGCGCAGGTGCCCGTCATCCTGACCAATGCCACCGACAGCCCACGCACTCGCCTGGCCTCGGCGGCACTGGCGCTCTTGCTGGCCCATGCGAAGGGTCACCTCGATGCGGTCGAGGCGATCGATGCAAGCCCTTGAGCCGATCGACACCGCCCGCAGCCATCCGACGACCACCTTGATGCCCATGCCGCACTCGCCCGAGACACTGCCCACCGCGCCCCGACGCCATCCCCTGGTGGCTGCCACTGGCGCGGCCCTCACCTTGACCTTGGGGCTGGGCCTGCTGCTCAGCCTGCCCGGCTGCACCACGGTCAAGGTCGATGTGCCGTCCGTCGGCGTGGCAACGCCCGACGCGTTCGACGAAGCGCCAGGCACCGCCAGCACCGAGCTCTCTCGCTGGTGGCAAGACATCCCCGACCCGACGCTGCAAAGCCTCATCGCCCAGGCCCTGGCCGCCAATGCCGACATCCGCGTGGCCCTGGCGCGCGTGCGCGAGTCGCGCGCCGTGGTCACACAGGCCGAGTCGGCGCTCTACCCCAGCCTGCAGGCCTTCGGCTACACCGCCCGCACCCAGACCGACTCGCTGCACGGCCCGGCCATCCCGCAGGTGACGATGCCCGCCCTGCCCGCACCCCTGCCTGCCATCCAGGTGCCCGACCTCAGCCCGCTGACCCACCCCAACGTCCCCATCAGCAGCTACAGCGGCCAGGGTTTCGCCGCCGCCTGGGAAGTGGACATCTTCGGCGCGCGCCGCAGCGACGCCGAAGCCGCGCGCCAGGCCGCCCTCGCCCAAAGTGAGCGCGTGCACGGCGCCCAGCTCATGGTGGCCGGCGACGTGGCAGCCAACTACATCGAGGCACGCAGCCTGGAACACCGCATCGGCCTGCTCCAACGCAGCCTGAGCAGCGCCCGCCGATTGCAACGCTACGCCCAAGGTCGCTTCGATGCCGGCCAGGCCACACGCCTGGACATCGACCGTGCGCGCGCCCAAATCGAGGCGCTGGAAAGCGGTCAGGCACCGCTGCAAAGCCTGCTGCAAGCCCGCCTGAGGCGCCTGTCTGTGCTGACAGGCCAAGCGCCCGAAACACGCATCACCCTGCCCCGCCCCACCGCAGCCGCCCCGGCCGACGCCAGCGTCATCCCCGCCCAGCTGCCTGCGGTGCTGCCCTCCGACGTGCTCAGCCGCCGGCCCGATGTGCGCGGCAGCGCCCGCGTCGTGCAAGCCCTGGCCGCCCGCGTGGGCAGCGCCAAGGCCGACCTGTTCCCGCGCTTCTACGTGGGTTTCCTGGCCAATGAGGGGCGCATCGAGATCGGCAACCTGGCGTCCAACGGCAACTTCCTGTCCTGGGGTGCCGGCCTGCGCCTGCCCATCTTCGAAGGCGGACGCATCCGCGCGCGCATCGCCGCCAGCAACGCCCAGCTCGATGCCGCCGTGGCCCAGCACGAACAGACCATGCTGACCGCGCTCGAAGACGTCGAGAACGCCTACAGCGCCCGCCGCGCCCTCGACCAGCGCGCCGAGCGCCTGAGCACCGCCTGGCGCACCTCCGCCGACGGTGCCCGCCACGCCCAACAGCTCTTCAGCGAAGGCCAGGGCCTGCTGCAATCCGCCATCGAGGCCGAGCTCGCCGCCCTGCAACGCGAAGACGAGCTCATCCAGGCGCAGACCGCCCGTGCCCTGGTCACCGTGGCGCTCTACAAGGCCGTCGGTGGCGGTTGGTCAGATGCCTCCGCGCCGAAGCCCGCCGCCACTGAGACCGAGACCGCTTCGGGGAAAAGTGCCGGTCAGCCATGAAAAAAGGCCGCGCGGTTCGCACCGTGCGGCCTTCGCTGGCGACGCGCTGAAACTCAGCACGCCACCTTGATCGACAACGATCAGTTCTTGGACTGGTCCACCAGCTTGTTCTTGGAGATCCAAGGCATCATGGCGCGCAGCTCGGCACCCACGGTCTCGATCGGGTGCACGGCGTTCAGGCGACGGCGAGCGGTCATGCTCGGATAGTTCGTGCGGCCTTCCAGGATGAACATCTTGGCGTACTCGCCGGTCTGGATGCGCTTCAGAGCGTTGCGCATGGCGGCGCGCGACTGCTCGTTGATCACTTCCGTGCCGGTCACGTACTCGCCGTACTCGGCGTTGTTCGAGATCGAGTAGTTCATGTTGGCGATGCCGCCTTCGTACATGAGGTCCACGATCAGCTTGAGCTCGTGCAGGCACTCGAAGTAGGCCATTTCAGGCGCGTAACCGGCTTCGGTCAGCGTCTCGAAGCCCATCTTCACCAGTTCCACGGCACCACCGCACAGCACGGCTTGTTCGCCGAACAGGTCGGTTTCGGTTTCTTCGCGGAAGTTGGTCTCGATCACACCACCCTTGGTGCCGCCGTTGGCAGCAGCGTAGGACAGGGCGATGTCCTTGGCCTTGCCGGACTTGTCCTGGTACACAGCGATCAGCGAAGGCACGCCGCCGCCCTTCAGGTACTCGGAGCGCACGGTGTGGCCAGGGCCCTTGGGGGCGACCATGATCACGTCCAGGTCAGCACGGGGGATGACCTGGTTGTAGTGCACGTTGAAGCCGTGGGCGAAAGCCAGCACGGCGCCTTGCTTGATGTTCGGGGCGACGTTGTTGTTGTACACCTCGGGGATGTTCTCGTCGGGCAGCAGGATCATGACGACGTCAGCGGCCTTCACGGCGTCGTTGACTTCGGCGACCTTGATGCCAGCGGCTTCCACCTTGGACCAGGAGGCGCCGCCCTTGCGCAGACCGACCGTCACGTTGACGCCGGAATCGCGCAGGTTCTGAGCGTGGGCATGGCCTTGCGAGCCATAGCCGATGATGGCCACGTTCTTGCCCTTGATCAGGCTCAGATCGGCGTCCTTGTCGTAATAGACCTTCATGGTGTATCTCCGTCGGAAAAATCGGTTGGTGGCCTGAACGGGTCAGGCACAAGGTTCAAGAAAAGCGGGGGAGCTCGGCAGCCTCGTCAGAAACTGCGCCGAGCCATCAGACGCGCAGGATGCGCTCGCCACGCCCGATCCCGCTGGTCCCGGTGCGCACGGTTTCAAGGATGGCAGCGCGGTCGATGGCCTCGATGAAGGCATCGAGTTTGGCCGCGTCGCCAGTGAGTTCGATCGTGTAGGTCTTGTCGGTGACATCGATGATGCGGCCGCGGAAGATGTCCGCCATGCGCTTCATCTCTTCACGCTCCTTGCCCACGGCACGCACCTTGATGAGCATCAGCTCACGCTCGGTGTACGGGCCTTCGGACAGGTCCACCACCTTGACGACCTCGATGAGGCGGTTCAAGTGCTTGGTGATCTGCTCGATGATCTCGTCAGAGCCGGTGGTCACGATGGTCATGCGCGACAGCGAGGGGTCTTCGGTGGTGGCCACCGTCAGGCTCTCGATGTTGTAGCCGCGGGCCGAGAAAAGGCCGACCACGCGGGACAGGGCGCCGGCTTCGTTTTCCAGCAGCAGAGCAATGATGTGTTTCATGGTGATCGTCCTGGCAGGCTCTTGGGTCATCGGGGCGGTAACCCCGGCGCTGTGGCCTGCGGTTCGATGGGGTTCGGTGTGCTTCAAAGTCCCTGGCCGCTTCGGTCCGCCACCGGATGAGGTCGCCGGCAAGCGACCGTCCGTGGCAGCCTGGGGCGACCAGGCGTGGTGGTGTTCAGTGCATCAAAGGCCGGTCACAGGTCCTCGGAGCCGAGCAGCATCTCGGAGATGCCCTTGCCCGCCTGCACCATCGGCCACACGTTCTCGGTGGGGTCGGTGCGGATGTCCAGGAACACCGAGCGGTCCTTCAGCTTGATGGCCTCGCGCAGCGCGCCCTCGACGTCCGACGGACGCTCGATCAACAAGCCCACGTGGCCATAGGCCTCGGCCAGCTTGACGAAGTCGGGCAGCGCGTCCATGTAGCTGTGCGAGTAGCGGCTGCCGTAATCCAGCTGCTGCCACTGGCGCACCATGCCCAGGTAGCGGTTGTTCAGCGACAGCACCTTCACCGGCGTGTTGTACTGCAGGCAGGTCGAAAGCTCCTGGATGCACATCTGGATGGAGCCTTCGCCGGTGATGCAAAACACATCGGCGTCGGGCTTGGCCAGCTTGATGCCCATGGCGTAAGGCAAGCCCACGCCCATGGTGCCCAGGCCACCGGAGTTGATCCAGCGACGCGGCTCTTCGAACTTGCTGTACTGGGCCGCGAACATCTGGTGCTGGCCCACGTCCGAGGTGATGTAGTAGTCGGTGCCGGCGGTCAACTCAGCCAGCTTCTGCACCACGTACTGCGGCTTGATGACCTCGTCCGACGTCTTGTACTTCAGGCAGTCGCGCTTCTTCCACTCGTTGATCTGGTTCCACCAGGCGGCCAGCGCGTTGCTGTCGGCGCGGGTGGTGGATTCCTTGATCTGGGCGATCATCTCGATCAGCACGTCCTTGACATCGCCCACGATGGGGATGTCCACCTTCACGCGCTTGGAGATGCTCGACGGGTCGATGTCGATGTGGATGATCTTGCGCTCGACCTGGGCAAAGTGCTTGGGGTTGCCGATCACGCGGTCGTCGAAGCGGGCGCCCACGGCAATCACCACGTCGGCGTTCTGCATGGTCATGTTGGCTTCGTAAGTGCCATGCATGCCCAACATGCCCAGGAAGGTCTTGTCGGATGCCGCAATGGCACCCAGGCCCATCAGGGTGCTGGTGCTGGGGTAGCCCAGCATGTTGACCAGCTCGCGCAGTTCCTTGGACGCCTCGCCCAGGATCACGCCGCCACCGGTATAGATGTACGGGCGCTTGGCGTTGAGCAGCAGCTGCACGGCCTTGCGGATCTGGCCGCCGTGGCCCTTGCGCACCGGGTTGTACGAGCGCATTTCCACCGACTCGGGGTAGTGGAAGGTCGTGGCCTTGAGCGACACGTCCTTGGGCACGTCCACCACCACGGGGCCAGGGCGGCCGGTGCGCGCGATGTGGAAGGCCTTCTTCATCGTCGCGGCCAGGTCGGCCACGTCCTTGACGAGGAAGTTGTGCTTGACGATGGGGCGGGTGATGCCGACGGTGTCGCATTCCTGGAAAGCGTCCAGGCCGATGGCGGGCGTCGGCACCTGGCCGGTCACGATCACCATGGGGATCGAGTCCATGTAGGCCGTGGCGATGCCGGTGATGGCATTGGTCACGCCCGGACCGGAGGTGACGAGGGCCACGCCGACGTCGCCGGTGGCGCGCGCATAGCCGTCAGCCGCGTGCACGGCCGCCTGCTCGTGGCGCACCAGCACGTGTTCGATCGAATCTTGTTTGTACAGCGCGTCGTAGATGTACAGCACGGCACCGCCAGGGTAGCCCCACATGTACTTGACGCCCTCGGCCTGCAGGCAGCGCACGAGGATTTCCGAGCCGTTGAGCACTTCGCCTTGCGAAGCCAAGCCCTGGGTCGGTGCGGTGGCGTGGGCGTCGGCCGAGCCGGCGCGCTTGGTGTCAGCTTGAGACATGTCCATGGTGAAAGAACCTTTCCGAATTTCTCTAACGAAAAACGATCGGTGCCCCTCTACACCGTCATGCCCCCGACGAAAACGGGCGGGCATGGCAGCAACGCTGCGACCACGGATGGCCGTGCGCTCGCCCTTGTGAGGCGGATTTGGAGCCTGCGCGGCCTGCCACCGGCGTCGATTGGACAACCGGACTCAGGCCAGATCGAGATGGCGCAAAACAAACATTATCGCACCGCTGGAGGTCAATTCAAAGCTGAGCCCCCGCTGAAGGGGCTTGTGCCAGCTCAGTGCCATAATGCGCCCGGCCCGAAAAAGTAAGCCTCCACGGTCTTGACCCCGCTGCCCAGCCCCTCACGAGAAGAAGAGCTCAACGCCTTTTTGAAAAGCGTGGAGTTGCGCGCCTTCAAACGCACGGTCTATGCCGTGCGCCAGGACGACGCCGCGCTCGACATCGTGCAGGACGCCATGATCCGCCTGTCGCAGAGCTATGCCGACCGCCCCGCGGGTGAGTGGCCGATGCTCTTCCAGCGCATCCTCTCCAATGCCACACTGGACTGGTTCCGCCGCCAGAAGGTGCGCAATGCCTTGTTCACCAGCATCGGTGACCTGGAAGCCGCAGCCGGTGGCGAAGACGGTGATTTTGACTTGCTGGAAGCGCTGGACGTCGAAGACACTGGCAATGAGGCGGCCGAAACCCAGGTCAGCCGCAGGCAGGTGCTGGCGGAAATCGAAGACGAAATCGGCAAATTGCCAGCGCGTCAACGGGAAGCCTTCCTGCTGCGTTACTGGGAGGAACTGGATGTTGCAGAGACTGCCGCGGCCATGGGTTGCTCCGAAGGGAGCGTGAAAACCCACTGCTCGCGCGCGGTTGCAGCATTGTCCAAAGCGTTGCCAGCCCGGGGTATCACATTGTGAAAACACGTTCCAACACACCGCTGACCGATGCCCAGCGCGAAGCCCTGGAGGCCCGATTCGCGCTGCGCCTGACCGCGCGCCTGGAAGATGGCGTGCAGGCGCTGCCGCATGACATCACCGAGCGCCTGCGCGTGGCCCGCCTGCAGGCGGTGGAAGCTGCGCGCCTGGCCCGCCTGGGTGCCGCCGTGGCGCCCGTGGCCGCTGGTGCCGCCAGCGCGGTCGTGGGCCTGCAACTGGCTGGTGGACAAGGCTCGGTGGTGATGGGCCATCCCGCTGGCACCTGGAACGAGGCGGGGCAGTCCCGCCAACCCGGTCATGGCCGCCTGGCCGATGGCCCCATCGCCTGGGGCTGGCGCCTGGCCTCGGTGTTGCCAGTGCTCGCCCTGGTGGCTGGCTTGTGGGCTGTGCACGCCTACAAGGACGAAGAAAAAGTGCAGGCCGCCGCCGACATCGACACGGCCCTGCTGACCGACGACCTGCCGCCCGACGCCTACGCCGACGCCGGGTTCTCTGAATACCTGCGCGGTGACAACCGCACCGCCGTGCGCCCGCTGGACACCACCGTGCCCGAAGCCGACGGCGACCTCAAGACCAGCGACACCGCCCCTGCCGTGTCCACGCCTTGACCTTTGCCACCCCAGCCTGATCGTTTGCCCCCAGCCGCATGCCTGCACTCCGCCCGCCCCTCGCCCGCCGCCTCGTGGTTGCCTGTGCAGCCACGCTGATGCTGGCCTGCGCGCTGGCCAGCCACGCGCACAAGGCCATGGCCGCTGCAGACATGCATCCGAGCACCTCAGGCACGGCCACCGGCTCGTCCTGGCAAGCCCTCACGCCGGTCCAGCGCCAGGCACTGGCTCCCTTGGCCACGCAGTGGGCACAACTGGACGACACCAGCCGCCAGAAGTGGATCAAGGTGGCCAGCCGCTTCGACGCCCTGAGCCCGCAAGAACGCCAGCGCCTCCAGGAGCGCATGAAGCAATGGGCCGCGCTGCCTCCGAGTGAACGGGGCGAAGCCCGCCTGCGTTTCCAACAGACGCGCCAGTTGCCCTCCGACGAGCGCCAGCAGAAGTGGGCCGCCTACCAGGCCTTGTCGGCCGAAGACCGCCAAGACCTCAACCGCCAGGCACAGCGTCGCACACGCACCGTGATGCTGGCCGACAACATGGTCGGACCACGCGAGGCCGGTCAGGTCTTCGCGACCAAGCGACCTGCCATGGCCGCGGCATCGCCCGGCAAGTCGAACATGGTGCCCAGCATGCCGCAGAGCGGCAGTGGCCTGAACACGCAAGGCTCACAACCTGTCATCGTGGCCCCCACGCTGGTCAAGGCTGGCACCGGCGCCACCACCAACTTGGTCACACACCAGGCCGTGCCGCCAGCGCACCAGCAAAGCGGCAGCCCCAAAATCACGGCCACCAAGAGCTTCGTCGACCCGGTCACCCTGCTGCCCCGCAAGGGTGCACAGAGCGCGGCCATGGCCTCGCTGCCCGCCAGCGGCACAGGCGCACAGCACTGATGACCGGCGCGCGCCTGACCGCCTGACATGTCGGTTTTCAAGCTCCCCACCCAGGGCGGCCTGAGCGCTGCCGAATTGCGGGTCCGCGCCGAAGGCTCGGCCGCACCGTTGCGCCGTCGCATGGCGGCATTCATCTACGAAGGTGTGCTGCTGTTCGCCTTGTTCATGGTGGCCGGCGCCATCTACAGCGTGTCTGCGGGACAGGTGCACGCCCTGCAGGGCCGCACCGGCATGATGGCCACGCAGTTCCTCGCGCTGGCCCTGTACTTCATCTGGTTCTGGACCCACGGTGGCCAGACCCTGGCGATGAAAACTTGGCAGGTGCGCCTGGTCACGCACCAGGGAGAACCGCTCGGGCTGTGGCCCGCCTGTTTGCGATTCCTGCTGTCCTGGCTGTGGTTCATGCCCGCCTGGATCGGCAGCTGGCTGGCCGGCTGGCACCAGAGCAAGCTGCTCTTTGGCGCCATGCTGGTCTGGGCCATGATCTATGCGGCCCTCACGCGCCTGCTGCCCCAGCGGCAGTTCCTGCACGATGCCATCTGCCGCACGCGGGTCATTGACCACCGCAGCTGATCTCCATCACACCGAAGCCAACGCGCCACCCATGAGCCTGTCCCTGTGTGTCTATTGCGGCTCGCGCAACGGCGATGACCCTGCGCACCTCGCGGCCGCGCGCGAAGTCGGCCGCCAGATCGGCCTGCGCGGCTGGCAACTCGTCTATGGCGGTGGCAGCACGGGCCTGATGGGTGCGGTCGCCGATGCGGCCTTGCAGCACGGCGCCCGCGTGATCGGCGTGATCCCGCACAAGCTCATCCAGCGTGAACTGGGGCATGGGGGCGTCTCCGACCTGCAGGTCGTGGACAGCATGCACGAACGCAAGCACCAGATGGCCATGCAGTCGGACGCCTTCATCGCCCTGCCCGGCGGCATCGGCACCATGGAAGAGATTTTCGAGGTCTGGACCTGGCGCCAGCTGGGCTACCACCACAAGGCCCTGGGCCTGCTCAATGTGGCGGGCTATTACGACGAGCTGCTGCGCTTCATCGACCGCAGCCGCACCGATGGCTTCCTGTGGCCCGATGTCCAGGAGCTGCTGCGCACCGACACCGACATCGACCGGCTGCTGAACCAGCTCGCCGCCGATGTGCTGGCCCTGAAAGCGCAAACGCCACCCGAGCAGCCAGAAGCTGCGCCAGGTGGCGTGGCACCGGGCACCTGAGGCCGATCGGCCCCAGCACCCCAGGCTTCAGGCCCTGTTCAGACGGCGGACTCGTCGGTCTCGCCGGTGCGGATGCGCACCACTTGTTCCACCGGGGTCACGAAGATCTTGCCGTCGCCGATCTTGCCGGTCTTGGCCGCCTTGATGATGGCTTCGATGCAGCGCTCGACGTCGTCGCCCTTGACCACGACTTCGACCTTGACCTTGGGCAGGAAGTCCACCACGTACTCGGCGCCACGGTAGAGCTCGGTGTGGCCCTTTTGGCGGCCGAAACCCTTGACCTCGGTCACGGTCAGACCGGTGACGCCCACTTCGGCCAAAGCCTCGCGGACTTCTTCGAGCTTGAACGGTTTGATGACGGCGGTGATTTGCTTCATGGTCATGGTGGGAACTCCGGGGAAAATCGTCGTCAGATGACAGCCGCCCGCGCCAAAGCTGGGCTGCTGCACTGCAGTGTGACTATTTAAGCACGACTGCTGTCATGCACAAAACTGGGGCGCGGGCTCGGGTGAGGTCAAGCCTGCTCAGGCACGGAAGCGCGAGGTGATCGGGTAGCGCCAATCCCGCCCGAAAGAGCGGTGCGTGATGCGCACGCCGATGGGTGCCTGACGGCGCTTGTACTCGTTGAGCTTGATGAGGCGGGTGACCTTGTCCACGTCGGCGCGCGGAAAGCCGGCGGCGACGATCTCTTCGATGGACTGGTCAAGCTCCATGTAGCGCTCCAGGATGGCGTCGAGCACGTCGTACTCGGGCAGGCTGTCCTGGTCGGTCTGGTCGGGGCGCAACTCGGCCGAGGGTGGGCGGGTGATGATGCGCTCGGGGATGGGCTCGACCTCGCCAGCGGCCACCGCCTGCTGGTTGCGCCAGCGCGAGAGGCGGTACACGAGCGTTTTGGCCAGGTCTTTGATGACGGCGAAGCCGCCGGCCATGTCGCCGTAAAGCGTGCAGTAGCCGGTGGCCATCTCGCTCTTGTTGCCAGTGGTCAGCACGATGGCGCCGGTCTTGTTCGAGAGGGCCATCAACAGGGTGCCCCGGATGCGGGCCTGGATGTTTTCCTCGGTGGTGTCTTCAGACCGGCCCACGAAGAGCGGTGCCAGCGAGGTCTTGAAGGCCTCGAACTCGGGGGCGATGGCGATTTCGTCGTGGCGCACGCCCAGGCGCTCGGCCATGTCGCGCGCGTCGATCCAGGAGATGTCGGCCGTGTAGGGCGAAGGCATCATCACGGTGCGGACCTTGTCGGCGCCCAGGGCGTCGACGGCGATCGCCAGCACCAGGGCCGAGTCGATGCCGCCCGACAGGCCGATGATGGCGCCTGGGAAGCCGTTCTTGCCGAGGTAGTCGCGCACGCCCACCACCAGCGCCTGCCAGATCTCGGCTTCGGGCGACAGGGGCGCGGCCATGGGGCCGGCGACCTGCACGCCATGGGCACCGCTGGCTTGCAAGCGGACCTTCAGCACATCGGGCTCGAAACTGGGGGAGCGCGCCATGACGCGGCCAGCGCCGTCGACCGCGAAGGAAGCGCCATCGAACACGACCTCGTCCTGGCCACCGACCAGATGGGCGTACAGCAAGGGCAGGCCCAGGCCGCGCGCGCGCTCGCCCATGCGCAGCTCGCGCTCGGCGGACTTGCCGGCATGGAAGGGCGAGGCGTTGAGCACGACCAGCGCCTGAGCGCCCAAAGCGGCAGCGGCTTGCGCGGGCTCGTCGAACCAGGCGTCTTCGCAGACCAGCAGGCCGACGCGCCAGCCTTGCACGTCCACCACCACGGGGCCCAGCCCGGCTTCGCGCCCGCTGATGAAGTAGCGGCGTTCGTCGAAGACCTGGTAGTTGGGCAGCTCGCGCTTGGCGTAGGTGGCTTGCACGGCGCCGTCTTGCAGCACGCTGGCGGCATTGAGCAGGCGCGGCACCGACCAGGAGCGCGTGCGCTCGCCCGGGTGGTCCAGGCGCTGCGGGTGGCCCAGCACCAGGCTCAGGCCCGGCAGGTCGGCCAGCTCGCGGGCGATGAGCGCCACCGCGTCGTCGCAGGCTTGCAGGAAGGCGGGGCGCAGCAGCAGGTCTTCCGGGGGGTAGCCGCACAAGGCCATTTCCGGCGTCACGACAAGTCGGGCACCATCGGCGTAGGCTAGGCGGGCCAGCGCGACGATGGCACGGGCGTTGCCTGCCAGGTCGCCCACGGTGGGGTTGAATTGCAGCAAGGCCACGTCCAGCGCCTGCGCCGTCGGCTGAGCAAGCGATGGGGATGGCAGGGTCGCGGGACGGCTCACGGAAGACACGGCGTTCATGGACAAGGTTCAAACAATCGGCTCACCCATGGCGGGTGCGCAAGGTGACATGGTAGCGGGCTCGGCCCGGGTGCGCGACGAAGTGCACATTGGATGGCACCGCGACTGGGGCGACATCCCCGCTGGCGATTGGGATGCCCTGCTCACGGGCGTGGAAGGCGCGCGCCCTTTCTTGTGTCGCGACGTGCTCCAGGCCATGGTGGACAGCGGCAGCGCCTGCGCCGGCACCGGCTGGCAGCCGCACGTGCTGACCGTGCGCGGGGCCGATGGCACGCTGCTGGGCGCTTGCCCGACCTTCGCCAAATCGCACTCCTACGGCGAGTACGTGTTCGACTGGGCCTGGGCCGACGCCCATGACCGCGCCCTCGCATCACACGGACACCATTACTTCCCCAAGCTGCTGGGCGCCGTGCCGTTTTCGCCGATTCCGGGACAACGCCTGCTGGTGCACCCGGGGCTGGACGCCGCGGCGCAGGTGGCCGTGCGCCAGGCCCTGCTGGACGCGCTGCAGGCCGAGTGTGCGCAACAGGGTTGGTCCTCGGCCCACCTGCTGTTTTTGAGCGAGGCCGAAGCGCAGCAGGCCGAGCGCAGCGGCTGGTTGCTGCGCCACGGCGTGCAATTCCACTGGTGCAACCGCGAGCCCCAGCCCTTTGCCGATTTCGACGACTTCCTGGCCAGCTTGCACCGCGACAAGCGCAAGAAAATCCTGCAGGAGCGCCGCAAGGTCCGCGAGGCCGGGGTGCAGTTCGAGGTCCGGGAAGGCACAGACATCTCTCCCGCCGATTGGGATTTTTTCTACCGCTGCTACGCCCAGACCTACCTGGAGCGCGGCCAGCAGCCCTACCTCACGCCAGCGTTCTGGCAAGCCGCCGCCCTGGCCCGCCCAGAGGCCTGGGTCCTGTTCATCGCCCAGCATGAAGGGCGCCCCATCGCTTGCGCCTTGCTGGCGGTGGACCGAGAACAAGACGTGGCCTATGGGCGATATTGGGGCGCGCTGGCCTCGGTCTCGTGCCTGCATTTCGAGGCTTGCTATTACCAGCCCCTGAGTTGGTGCATCGCGCAGGGACTGCGGCGCTTCGAAGGGGGCGCGCAAGGCGAACACAAGCTGGCACGCGGCCTGCTGCCTGTGACCACGCAGTCCGCGCACTGGTTGCGCCACCCCGGTCTGCGCCAGGCTGTGGCCGACTTCCTGCAGCGCGAAGACCAGGGCGTGCGCGCCTACGTCAACGAGCTGGACGAACGACAGCCGTTCAAACCCTGCCTGTCGGGGCCGGATGGGGCTGCAACAATGTCCGAATAAGCACAACTTTCACCAGGGTCTGAGATGTCACCGCTTGCCGCCACCGAACCACCTGCGCCCCACCCTGCGCCACCCACCATCCTCGACATCGAAGCCTCAGGCTTCGGCCTGGGCAGCTACCCCATCGAGATCGGCTTCGTGACTTCCGAGGGACAGCCTTGGTGCAGCCTGGTGCGCCCGGAACGCGACTGGCAGCACTGGGATCCTCAAGCCGCTCAGGTGCATGGCATCACGCGGGAGCAGTTGCTGCGGCACGGGCGCTCGTCCAGCGACATCGCCACGGTGCTCAACGACAGGCTGGGCGGCCAGACCATCTACTCTGACGCCTGGGCGCACGATTACGCCTGGCTGGCGCGGCTCTTCGATGTGGCTGGCTGCAGCCCGCACTTCAAGCTGGACAACCTGCGCGCCCTGCTGACCGACGCCCAGGCGGCCCGCTGGCACGAGGTCAAGCGCAGCGTTGCCCTGCGCCTGGGGCTGCAGCGCCACCGCGCCAGCGCCGATGCGCGCCTGCTGCAGCAAACCTACCTCGCCGTGCAACCCGAGCAGCGCGCTGCCGCCTGAGGGCGGAAACCCGACATCGGCGCCAGGCGCCCCCCTCAAGTGCCATCGTTTCGCGCCGACAACCCAGGTACTGGTTTTTCTCAACCGTCGGGGTGTCCATGTCGTTCATCACATCGATGCGCATGGGGACGCCCACCCGCCCGCTGTCAGCCCCTGCCTCGCCACCGAGGCTCCGGCTGGCGATCCCCCTGATCGGCCTGATCGCGGGGCTTGCGCTGACGTCCTCGCATCATCCGGCCTGGCAATGGGTCGGCGTCAGCCTGTCCCTCTGCGCGGCATGGGCCGGCTGGCGTGCCCGGCCAGCCACGCGCGGCAGTGCCGGTGGTCTGGACGATGCCGTCTGGCAAGCCTGGCTGGAAGGCAGTCAGGACGCGGTCATGGTGCTGACGCCGCGCCACGACCCCCTGGGCCGTTTCATGGGCCACATGGTGGCGCAGGCGAATGCCCCGGCCCAGGCCTTGTTCCTGCCCGATGGCCTGGCCCTGGTCGGCCAGCGCCTGCAAGACGTGCTGCCGGCAGGCATGCCCGAGAGCTTCCACGAACGCCTGCACATGGCCTGGGAGGGCCGCCAGCCGCAGGTGGATGAGCACGCGTTGCACCCCGGCCATGCGCTGGGCCAGGGAGAGGCGCCGCGTTGGCTGTCTCACCAGATGATCCCCCTGCCCGGCGGTGTGGCGCTGATTTCACGCGACACCAGCGCGGCCCACCACGCCATCGAGGCGCTGCACGAACAGGAATCCTTCTACCGCTGTCTGGTGGATCACCTGCCCATGGCCGTGTTCGCACGCAGCGCACGCGCCCACAACGCCGGGCGCTACGTGGTCTGGAACCGCGAGGCCGCCGAGGTCATGCAGCTCAGCGCCGAGCAGGTGCTGGGCAAGCGCCCCGAAGACATCCTGCCGCCAGAGATGGTCGAACGGGGTCGCGCCCTGGACCAGGCCCTGGCCCAGCAGCCCCGCGTGCACCACTTCCCGAATTTGATCTACCAAACGCCCCAGGGCCCACGCGTGGTGGACCTGATCAAAGCGCCCATCTATGGCGTGGACGGCCAGCTCGACCACATCCTGTCCATCGCGCAGGACGTGACCGTGCAGCGCCAGGCCGCCGATCAACTGCGCCTGGCCTCCCGCGTGATCGACGAAACGGGCGACGCCGTCATGGTCACGGACGCCATGGACCGTGTCGTCATGGTCAACCCCGCGTTCCTGCGGATGTCGGGGCTGCGCCACCACGAGGTGATCGGCCACGACGCCGAACTGCTCGGCCTGGCGCCGCTGCGCGAAACCCACCTCATCGGCGTCCAGGAAACATTGCGTGGCGGACCGCGCTGGGCGGGTGAGAGCCCCCTCGTCGGGCCCGACGGCTTGCTGCTGGAGACCTGGCTGAGCGTGAGCGTGTTGCGCAACGAGGCCCAGCAAGTCACCCAGCACATCCGCGTGTTCAACGACATATCGCGGCTCAAGGCACAACAACGCGAGCTGACCGAGCAGGCGCGCCGCGACAGCCTCACCGGCCTGCCCAACCGCCGCGAGTTCAGCGACCGCCTGCGCCTGGCCATGGCCCGCGCACGCCGCCAGCCCCAGACCCTGGCGCTGATGTACGTGGACCTGGACGGCTTCAAGGCCATCAACGACCAGCTGGGCCATGCCGCCGGCGACCGGCTGCTCGTCGAAGTGGCCCGGCGCATGGAAGACTGCGTGCGCACCACCGATTGCGTCTGCCGCTTGTCGGGTGACGAGTTCACCGTGATCCTGGAGGGCGCGGGCCACCCGGACGAGGTCACGCGCATCGCCAACCGCATCATCGAGCGGCTGGCACAGCCCTGCCAGATCGACGCCCACACCGTCCAGGCACGCGCCAGCCTGGGTGCGGCCCTGTGGGCGCGCGACGAAGACCTGGACGCCCTTTGCCAGCGCGCCGACACCGCCATGTACGCGGCCAAGCACGCCGGCAAGGGCCGCTTCGTGCTGGACACGGCAGGCGCCTGGGGCGCGGCGGGCACGGGCCACGCAGGCCTGTACGTCGGCGCCGCGTGACGCCGCATCCCCCTTGACCAAGGGCTGCACCACCCCAGTGCAGGGGCCATGGGCGGGTGGGGCACTGGTATAAACACCGATCCGCGAACGGGCCTTGTCGCCCCTTTGCCTGGACCTTGTTGGACCCAGCCTTCCCTTTTGTCGCGCATGAGCCTGTCGTCACCACCCTCTTCAGCACCTTCGAACCCTCTGCAGCGGCAGCGGGTGGTCATCATCGGTTGCGGCTTCGGTGGCCTGGAGGCGGCCAAAGCCTTGTCGGACGCGGACGTGGAAATCGTCGTCATCGACCGCACCAACCACCACCTCTTCCAGCCCCTGCTCTACCAGGTGGCCACGGCCGGCCTGCCTGCGCCCGCCATCGCGGCGCCCATCCGACACATCCTGCGCCAGCAGATCGCGCGCGGCAACCTGACGGTGCTGATGGGCGAGGTGACCGCCATCGACACGGCCTCGAACTGCGTGGTGCTGGACGGCGGCGAGCATGTCCACTTCGACCACCTCATCCTGGCGGCCGGTGCCACCCACAGCTATTTCGGGCGCGATGACTGGGCCAAGTACGCCCCCGGCCTCAAGACCCTGGGCGATGCCTTCACCATCCGCCGCCGCGTGCTGACCGCCTTCGAGCAAGCCGAACGCGAAACCGACCCGGCGCGCCGCGAACCCTGGCTGACCTTCGCCGTGGTGGGCGCGGGCCCCACGGGCGTGGAGATGGCCGGCACGCTGGCAGAAATCGCGCAGCAGACCCTGAGCACCGAGTTCCGCCGCATCGACTCGCGCATGGCCCGCATCATCCTGCTGGAAGGGGCGCCGCGCGTGCTGGGCACCTTCACGGAAGACCTGTCCCAGCGTGCCCGCGAACAGCTGCAGATGCTGGGCGCCGAGGTGCTGACCGGCGCCAAAGTGACGGACATCACCGCCTTCGGCATCCACTACCAGCTCCACGAACCCGGCCCCGACGGCCAGCCCCGCGTGACCTCGCACTTCCTGCCATCGCGCACGGTGGTCTGGGCCGCTGGCGTGGCCGCATCGCCCCTGGGCCGCGCTCTGGCCAAATGCACCGGCTGCGAGCTGGACCGCGCTGGCCGCGTGGTGGTGCAGCCCGACCTGAGCATCCCTGGGCACCCGAACATCTGCGTGGTGGGCGACCTGGCCTCTGCGCGCAGCTACCTGGACCCCGACCACCCCACGGCCGTGCCCGGCGTGAGCCCCGGCGCCAAACAGATGGGGCGCAAGGCCGCCATCAACATCAAGCGCCGCATGCAGGGCCTGGAGACACAGGCTTTCCGCTACTTCGACTATGGCTCGCTGGCCACCATCGGCAAGCGCGCGGCGGTGGCCATGCTGGACATCCCGTTCACGAAGCGGCAGGTGAAATTCAGCGGCTTCCCCGCCTGGCTGTTCTGGCTGTTCGTGCACGTGTACTTCCTGATCGGTTTCCGCAACCGCATGCTCGTGCTGATGGACTGGGCCTGGGCCTATTTCACCTCGCAGCGCCACGCCCGCGTCTTCCCCGACCCGCACGCGCTGGAGCCCAACGCCATGCTGGTGCGGGTGCCACCACCTGCATCGCCATCCCCGCCGCCGCCCCCACCAGCCCCACAGCCCTCACCGCCGGCAGCGTGACGCGGCCCATGGCAACATCGGGGCAGACCGCCACAGCCGCCTCACTCGCCTGAGCGCACCCCGACCGTGACCGCATCCGCTGCCCCCATTGCCTCCGCCACCGCTGCCTCGCCCATCCCGGCCCGCCTGAGCGCCCTGCGCGCCCACATGGCCCAGCAAGGCTGGCAGGCCGTGCTGCTGCCCAGCAGCGACCCCCACCTGTCGGAGTACCTGCCCGAGCGCTGGCAAGGGCGTGTGCACTTCAGCGGTTTCACCGGCTCGTCCGGCACCTTGCTGGTGGCCGCCGAGCGCGCCGCCGTGTTCACCGACAGCCGCTACTGGACGCAGGCCGAGGCCGAGCTGGCAGGCAGCGGCGTCGATCTGGTCAAGCTCGATGGCGCGCCCGTGCCGGCTTACACGCAATGGTTGCAAGCCCTGGGCCTGGACGGACTGCAAGGCGCCACGCTGGCCCTGGACGGCAGCGTCATGGGCCTGGCCCAGACCCAGCAACTGGCCGATGCGCTGGCCGCGCTGTCGGCACCGGCCTGGCGCCTGCACGCCACCGACGACGTGCTGGACGGCATCTGGCCCGAGCGCCCGGGCCTGCCCAGCGCCCCCGTGTTCGAGCACCTGCCACCGCACGCCAGCACCTCGCGGCGCGACAAACTCGCGGCCCTGCGCGAGGCCCTGCGGGCCAAGGGCGCCAGCCACCACTGGGTGGCCACGCTGGACGACCTCGCCTGGCTGCTCAACCTGCGCGGCGCCGATGTGGACTACAACCCCGTCTTCCTCGGTCACGCCCTGGTGTCGCTGGACGCCGTGCAGCTCTTCGTGGGCGAAGGCAAGGTCGATGCGGCCTTGCAGGCCCGGCTGGCCGATGACGGTGTGGCGGTGCGCCCCTACGCGGACGCCCTGTCCGCCCTGAAAACCTTGCCCCCCGGCAGCGTGCTGCTGGTGGACCCCAAGCGCATCACCTGGGGCCTGCGCCAGGCCGTGCCCGCGGGTGTGAAGGTGGTCGAGGCCATCAACCCGAGCACGCTGGCCAAGTCGCGCAAAACGGCGGCCGAAGCGGCCTTCATCCGCGAAGCCATGGCGCACGATGGCGCGGCCATGTGCGCCTTCTACGCCTGGCTGGAGCAGGCCTTGGGCCGCGAAGCCGTCAGCGAACTGACCATCGACGAGCGCATGACGGCCGAGCGCGAAAAGCAGCCCGGCTACGTCAGCCTGAGCTTCCCGACCATCGCCGGCTTCAACGCCAACGGCGCCCTGCCCCACTACCGCGCCACGCCCGAAGCCTTCGCCTGGCTGAGCACCCCGCAAGGCCTGGTGGCCGAAGGGCTGCTGCTGATCGACTCCGGCGCGCAGTACCTGGGCGGCACCACCGACATCACCCGCGTGTGGGCCATCGGCACCCCCTCGGCGGCCCAGAAGCGCGACTTCACCCTGGTGCTCAAGGGCACGATGGCGCTGTCGCGCGCGCGCTTCCCCCTGGGCACCCTGGCCCCCATGCTGGACGCCATCGCCCGTGCGCCGCTGTGGGCCGAGGGCCTGGACTTCGGCCACGGCACCGGCCACGGCGTGGGCTACTTCCTCAATGTGCACGAAGGCCCGCAATCCATCTCCAAAGCTGTGCCCAACGGTGACATGGCCATGCAGGCCGGCATGGTGACGTCCATCGAGCCAGGGCTGTACCGCCCGGGTCAGTGGGGCATCCGCATCGAAAACCTGGTGCTCAATGTGGACGTGCCGCCGGCCGTGCCCGATGCCGAACCGGGCGCTCCCGATCACGGTGCCTACCTGGCTTTCGAAACGCTCAGCCTGTGCCCCATCGACACCCGCTGCATCGACCTGTCGCTCTTGCGCGATGACGAGCGCCAGTGGCTCAATGGCTACCACGCCGAGGTGCTGCAGCGCCTGCGCCCGCTGGTGAGCGGCGACGCGCTGCGCTGGCTGGCGTTGCGCACCCAGCCGATCTGAGCCCATGCGCTCAGGCGTGGCAGGCCAGTCGCTGCACGTCGGGGATGTGGATCTGGCGGCGGTTCACCGCGATCAGGCCGCGCGACTGCAGGTCATGGAGGATGCGCGAGAAGTGCTCCGGCGTGACCGACAGCAGGGACGCGATCGTGCCCTTGCTCGCCGGCAGCAGGACGGTGCACGGCCCGCCGTCGCCCGGCACCGGCGGGGCTTCCACCACGCCATCGCGCAGCAGGTAGGCCACCACGCGCTCGGACGCCGTCCGCAAGGTCAGCGCCTCGATGTCGTGCACCAGGCGGTTGACGCGGCCTGACACATCGGCCAGCAGGTGGATGGCCAGGTCCGGGCCGCCGTGCAACTCGCGCATGACGGCCTCGCGGGGCAGCAACAGCAAGACGCCATCGGTCAGCATGGTCGCGTTCACGCTGTGGGTGGCCTCGCCACCGAGCATGGACTCGCCCAGGCAGGCGGGCGCCATCATCACCTCGATGACTTTTTCATGCCCGCGCTCGGTGCCGCCGTCTGGCGAAGCGTCTGCCGCTTTGTCCACCCGGGCATAGACCTTCACCTGTCCGGCCAGCAGCAGGTGCAGGCCCTCGCAGGCCTGGCCCCGCTGGAACACCGGCTCGTTGCGGGACAAACGCAGCAGGCGCGCCGATGGGGCCAGGCGCTGCAAGACGGCCTCGGGCACGTCCCGGAAAACGGGTGCGCTGCGCAGGCTGGTCATGACATCGGCTGGGCCATCGGACATGTCGGTTCCTCGTGGGTGGGGCTGGGGTCCTGAGGGGGATTCTGGGAAGACCGGGCCCGCGCCTCCTTGATGTTGCTCAAGCCGCGCGCAGGTGCCGCCCCCGACAGTGCAGACGGTGTCAGACAAGGCACCCAAACATTACAAACATAGGCAAAACACTGTTGACGGAGAAATGTTCCAGGCGGTAACCTGCCCGCCATGGGATCGACTCACACCCGGGCACCCACGCCCAAAAGCCTCATCCTCAACCTGCTGCTGGCCGCCAACGGCGCGGCTTTGAGCGCCAGCGACGCGGTCGCGTCGGCCGGCCTGTTCGGCATCCGCGAGAACAGCGTGCGCGTGGCGCTGGTCCGCCTCAATGCCGCCGGCATGCTCCAGTCCTGTGGGCGCGGTGCCTACATGCTGGGTCCGCAAGCGGCCAGCCTGGCCGAGGACCTCTCTTTCTGGCGCCACGCCGAGCAGCGCGTGTGCGAGTGGTCTGGCGCCTGGCTGATGGCCTGCACCACCCACCTCGGTCGCAGCGAGCGTGGCCCCTTGCGCCAGCGGGAGCGCGCCTTGGCCCTGCTGGGTTTCAAGGCCCTGGCAGACGGCTTGCACGTGCGCCCGGACAACCTGATCGGCCATGCCGAAGGCGCCCGAGAACGCCTGCACAAGCTGGGCCTGGAAGCCGAAGCGCCGGTGTTCGTGGCCAGTGACCTGGACGCCCACCTGGACCGCCGCGCGCGCCACCTCTGGCGCACCACCGAACGCAACCAGGCCTACGTGCGCACCCAGCAGCAACTGACGCAATGGCTGGCACAAGCCCACCAGCTCGACACCGAAACGGCCGCGCGCGAGTCCTACCTGCTGGGCAACGAAGCCATCCGCCAGTTGGTGTTCGACCCGCTGCTGCCCGAGCCCCTCGTGGACGTGGCCGCGCGCCGCGCATGCCACCGCGCCGTGGTCGAGTTCGATGCCGAGGGGCACCGCATCTGGCAAAAACTGCTGCCTTCGCTGCGTGTGCCCCACGCCAGCAGCCCTGCGCACACCCCTGCATCCACCCCGCCCGAACAACCGCTGCACTGAGGCTTGCGCACCATGACACCCCACACCCGCTCCGCAGGCGCAAGCTCCGCCACGCCCGATGCCGCGCAGATGCCCGCCCCCACCCGGCGCCGGCTCAAGGACCTGTTCACCCCGGCGCAACTGGCCGTGCTGACCGCACGCTCCGACGTGCGCGGCGCCTGGGCCATCGCCTCGACCTGGGGCGTCATCGCGGCGGCCTTCGCGGTGTTGGCCGTCTGGCCCAATGTGTTCACGTTCCTGCTGGCGAGTGCCGTGATCGCAGGTCGGCAGCTCTGCCTGGCCATCCTGCAGCACGAGGGCTCACACGGGACGCTGTTCCAGAGCCGCTGGGCCAACGACGTGCTGACCGACTGGCTGTGCGCCCGCCCGATCTGGCAGAACCTGCCGAAGTACAAGGTCCACCACCTGGGCCACCACACCCGCACCGGCACCGAGGCCGACCCGGACATCTCCCTGCACGCGGGCTACCCCATCACCCCGCGCTCGCTGATGCGCAAGGTGCTGCGCGACCTCTCCGGCATCACCGGCCTGAAGCTGGTGTACGGCCTCTTCATGATGGACGCGGGTGTGTTCAAGTGGACGGTGGCCAACCACATCGAGCGGCTGCCGCAAGCCGGTCGCACCTGGGGCGAGCGCACCGCCACCACGGCACGCAACATGGCACCCATGCTGGTCACGAACGTGGCGCTGTGGGCTTGCCTGGCCGCCATGGGACACGCCTGGCTGTACTGGGCCTGGGTGGTGGCGTACATGAACTTCCTGCCGCTGTTCGTGCGCATCCGCTCCATCGCCGAACACGGTTGCCTGGCCCGCACGCCCGACATGTTCCTCAACACCCGGACCACGCGGGCCGGCTGGCTGGCGCGCATGACGGTGGCGCCCGTGCACGTGAACTTCCACATGGAGCACCACGTGATGGCCTCGGTGCCCTTCTACCGCCTGCCGCAAATGCACCAATGGCTGCGCGCCCAGGCCGAAGTGCCCGAGCCTCCCGGCTACCTCGACGTGCTCAAGCTGGCCAGCAGCCGCTGAAGCACGCGCGAAGCCGGCGCAGGTCACCCCATCACGACCGGCCCGCCCTTGGCCAGCGCACGCTGGTAGGCAGGTCGGGCTTCCATGCGCTGCACGAAAGCTTTCAGGTGCGGGTGGGATGCGGCCGCATCGGCGCGCGACACCAGCGCCGACACGGCAAAGCTCATCTGGAAATCCGCCAGGGTGAGGCGATCCCCGGCAAACCAGGTGTGGCGGGAGAGGTGGTCTTCGATGAAGGCCAGCGCTGTGTTCACGTTCGGGTCGATCAGCTGCTTTTGCACCCGCTTGCACAGCTCGCGCGCGATCGGCCGCACGAAAAAGGGCATGGGCTGGGTCGGGATGCTCATGAACACCAGCTTCATCACCAGCCAGTTCATCAGCGAGCCTTCGGCGTAGTGCATCCAGAAGCGGCGCTGGTGGTGCTCGGGCGTGCCCGGCTGCGTCATCAGCTGAGCGGCTTCGCCCGAAGCCTGTGCGCCGTGCTGCTCGACCAGGTATTCGAGGATGGCCGCCGATTCGGCCACCACCAATTCGCCGTCGGTGATGACCGGCGACTTGCCCAGGGGATGGATTTTTTTCAGCTCGGGCGGGGCCAGCTTGGTGACCGGGTGGCGCTTGTAGACCTTGAGCTCATAGGGCAGGCCGAGTTCTTCCAGCAGCCACAGCACGCGCTGCGAACGGGAGGTTTCGAGGTGGTGGACGGTGATCATGGCCGCCAGCATAGCCGGCTGCAGCACGACGCGCCGCTGGGACGGACCCGCGGCGCTGACCCGCTCATCCCTTCACCGCGACCTGGGGCGCAGGCACATCCCCGCCCAGCACCTGGTAAAGCGTGACCATGGCGTTGAGGCGGTTGAGGCGGCTCTGCGCCAGGTTGATCTCGGCCTGGCGGCGGGTCTCCTGGGCGTCCAGCCAGGTCTTCAAGGGCACGGCGCCGGCGCGGTAGCGGACCTCGGCCAGGCGCTCGGTGTTGCGCGCGGCGGTCACGGCATCCTGCAGACGCAGGCCCTGCTGCTCGTACTGCAGGCGCGAGGCCAGGGCGTTGTCCACATCAGACAGCGCGCTGTACCAGCTCTGGCGCCAGCCGATCACGGCGGATTCGTAGTCGGTCTGCGAGATGGCGATGTTGCGCTGCATGTCGCGGAACTGCACGAAGGGCAGCACCAGGCCTGCGCCCAGCGTGCCGATGGGGTCGGACAGCACCTTCGACAGCGCCGTGGACGAGCCCCCCACGCTGCCCGTGAGCGTCAGCGCCGGGTAGTAGCTGGTGCGGGTGGCGTCGACCTGGGCCAGGGACTTGCGCAGGCGCAGCTCCGACGCACGCACATCGGGCCGACGCGCCAGCAGTTCGGACGGCACGCCCGCAGGCACCTCCGGCAGGCTGCCATCGGGCAGGCGCTGGGCCTCGTTCAGGGCCACACCCGGCGGGCCGTCCAGCAAGATCGCCAGGGCATTGCGGGCCTGCACGCGCTGCAGCAGGAACTGGGTGTGCGCGGCCTCTTGCGCGGCCAGCGCCTGCTGGGCCTGCGACAACTCCAGGCCCGAGGTGCTGCCGCTGTCGTACTGGGCCTGCACCAACTGCAGCGTGCGGCGCGCGTAGCCGATGCTCTGCTGGCTGGCGTCGACGCGCTGGTTCAGGAAGGACACCTGGAAATACAGGTTGGCCGTGGTGGCAACCAGGGCCTGGGCCGCGGCGATGCGGTCCTGCTCGGTGGCCTGGGCCTCCCAGTCGGCGGCGCTGCGCAGCGAGGCCAGGCGGCCCCACAGGTCGGCCTCCCAGGTCACGGTGCCCGTGACGCTGTTCAGGCGCGTGGTCGGGCCGCCGTCCAGCGCCTGACTGGCCGTGCTGCTGCCCCTCACGGCCAGGCTGGGCAACTGGTCACTGCCCGCCTGGGCCGCCACCAGTTGCGCACGCCGCACCTTCAGGGCGGCCTGCGCCAGGTTGTTGTTGCGCGCCAGGGCATCGTTGATCAGCGCGGTCAGGCTGGCATCGTTGAGCGTCAGCCACCACGGCGACAGGGCCTGGCGCGCGGCCGCATCTGCCTCCGCCTGGGCTGACTGCGCGGACTGTGCGAAGCGCTCCGGCACCTGCACGTCCGTGCGCTGGTAAGCCGTGGGCGTGGCGCAGCCGCCCAGCAGAAGCGCAGCGGCCAGCGGCAGGGCCAGGGTCCGGGCGCCCGCAGGCACACACCAGGTCGATGACAGGGGCGAACGGATCGTCATGGGAGGCCAGGAAAAAGTGGTTGAAAACACAAACATCGAACGGGGGGATTCATCGCAGGGACGTCAATCGCGGCTCAAGGCATCGACCGGGTCCAGCTGCGCCGCGCGGCGCGCCGGCAGGAAACCGAACACCACCCCGATGAGCGAAGACACCCCGAACGCCGTCACGATGGACGACAGCGAATACACCATCGAAAAACTGCCGCCGAACTTGGCGAACAGCTCGCCAATGCCCAGCGCCAGCGCGATGCCCAGGATGCCGCCCAGCAGGCAGACCATCACCGCTTCGATGAGGAACTGTTGGAGGATGTCGCCCTGCCTGGCGCCCACCGCCATGCGCACGCCGATTTCCTGGGTGCGCTCGGTGACCGACACCAGCATGATGTTCATCACCCCGATGCCGCCCACGATCAGCGAGATCACCGCGATCGACGAGATCAGCAGCGTCATCGTCTGCGTGGTGCTCTCGATGGTCTGGCGGATGCTGTCGGAGTTGCGCGTGAAGAAGTCCTGCGTGTTGTGGCGCTGGGCCAGCAGCTTGGTGATGCCCGACTCGGCCGCGGTGGACGACACGTCGTCGCTCACCCGCACCGTGATGCTGCGCAGCACGCGCGTGCCGATCACGCGGCGCATGCCCGTGGTCACCGGCACCCAGACGTTGAGGTTGTCGCCCATGGAGAACAAGTTGTCCTGCGGCGCCGTCACCCCGATGATGCGCACAGGCACCGCGCCCAGGAAGATGACCTGCCCCAGCGGGTTCTCGCCATTGGGGAACATCGCTGCCTGGGTGGCCGGGTCGATCACGGCCTCCTGCGTCTGGCGGCGCACGCTGTCGGCATCGAAAGCCTGGCCCTGCGCCAGGGTGTAGCCCTTCACGCGAAAGAAGCTCTCGCCCACGCCATTCACGTTGGCTGTGGCCTCCAGGTTGCCGCGCCGCAGGGTCAGGCTGGTGCTCACCGTGGGCGTCACGCTGTCCACGTAAGGCAGTTGCTCGATGGCCGTGGCATCGGCCGGCACCAGGGTGCGGATGCGCACGGCCTGCCGGTCGCCAAAATTCTTGCCCGGGAAGATGTCGATGGTGTTGGTGCCCATCGCCGAGATGTCCTTGAGCACGCGCTGGCGCGAACCCTCGCCCAGCGCCACCATGGACACCACCGAGGCGATGCCGATGATGATGCCCAGCATGGTCAGCAAGGTGCGCAGGCGGTGCCCGGCCATGGCTCGCACGGCCATCGCGAAGGCTTCGGTGAAACGGTCCAGCTGGGCACGCCAGGATGAGAGGTTGGCCGCAGGCGCTTGTGGTGCACGCGGGGGCAGCAAGGGCGCCTCGCCGCCGGTGGAGTCGCCCACGATCTGCCCGTCGGCCACCTCGATGACGCGCTGCGCGTGCTGCGCCACCTTGGCATCGTGGGTGACGATGATCACCGTGTGGCCATCGGCATGCAGCTCCTTGAGGATGCGCATGACCTCCTCACCGCTGCTGCTGTCGAGCGCGCCCGTGGGCTCGTCGGCCAGGATGACGTCGCCGCCGTTCATCAGCGCCCGCGCGATCGACACCCGCTGCTGCTGACCGCCCGACAACTGCCCCGGCTTGTTGGCCAGGCGCTCGCTCAGGCCCAGACGGCCCAGCAAGGCCGAGGCCTTGGCGGTGCGCGCCGACTTCTGCAAGCCCGCGTAGATGGCCGGGATCTCGGTGTTGCCCACGGCGCTCAGGTCGCCCAGCAGGTGGTAGCGTTGGAAGATGAAGCCGAAGTGTTCGCGGCGCAGGCCGGCCAGCTGGTCAGGCGCCAGGTCCGAGGTGGCCTGGCCCGCGACTTTGTAGCTGCCCCGCGTGGGCCGGTCCAGGCAGCCCAGGATGTTCATCAGCGTGGACTTGCCCGAGCCCGAAGCGCCAATGATGGCGACCATCTCGCCCTCGAAGATGCGCAGGTTCACGCCCCGCAGCACGGCCACGGTGCCATCGCCGCTGGGGTATTCGCGCCAGAGGTCTTGCACCTCCAGCAGCACCGACGCAGGCACGGGCGCGCCCCGCTCCGGGCTGGCCGAGGCCGCAGCGATGCTGGGGTGGAGGTCGAGTTCGCGGTGGGCCATGTCAGCCATCGCTCAGAACATGCCGCCCGGGCGACGTCCACTGCCACCGCCCGAGCCGCCGGTGGCCTCGCCCACCACGACCTCTTCGCCCTCTTTCAGGCCTTCCAGCACCTGTGCCTGCACGCGGTTGTTCAGGCCGATCTTGACCTGCCGCGGCACCACCTTCTTGGTCTCGCCCTGGGTTTCCAGCACGCTGACGGTGTAGGCCTTGGTCTTGCGATCGCGTTTGCCCAGGGCACTGGCCGGGATGATGAGGGCCTTGTCCACCTTGTTGAGCACGATGTTGACCTGCGCCGTCATCAGCGGGCGCAGGCGGCCATCGGTGTTGGGGATGTCAAAGAGGCCGTTGTAGTAGATGGCCGTGGTGGTGGCGGTGGCGGTGGTGACCTTGGTGTCCGTCTGGTTCACTTCCGGCACGGGCTCGATGGCGCGCAGCGTCGTCTCGTAGCGGTGGCTGGGATCGCCCAGGATGGTGAAGTAGGCAGGCAGCCCGGCTTTCACGCGCACCACGTCGGCTTCGGAAATCTGGGCGCGCACCAGGATCTGGTCCAGCTTGGCCAGCTTGATGACCGTCGGTGCCGCCTGCAAGGCGTTCACGGTGCGGCCTTCTTCCAGCACGATGGCGATCACGGTGCCATCGATCGGTGCCGTCATCTTCGTGTAGCCCAGATTCACGCGGGCGGTGTCCAGCGAGATGCTGGCCTGCTTGATCTGGGCGTCCAGTGCGCCCAGATCGGCAGACGTTGTGCCCACCGCGGCTTCGGCATCTTCGAGGTCTGAGCGCGAGCCGGCGTCTTGCTGGCTCAGGGACTGCTTGCGCGTCAGGTTGAGCTGGGCCTGCTTGAGCAAGGCCTGCTTGGCCCGGCGTTGCGCCTGCAGCAAGGCGATCTGGGCTTCGGCGTTGCGCAGGGCGTTGGTCTGCGTGGTGGAGTCGATCTCGGCGATCAGGTCGCCCTTTTTGACCTTGTCGCCCAGGTCCACGTAGATGCGCTTGATCTGGCCAGTGGCCTGCGCACCGACGTTGACCTCGCGCGAGGCCAGCATGGTGCCGCTGGCCAGCACGGTGTCCTCCAGCTCGTCAGACACCACTTTGGCGGTGATCACCTGCGGTGCCGCGGGCGCCGTGAAAAACACGCGCTTCACGCCATACGCCGCCGCAGCCAGCATCACGAGGACGAGCCCCAAGCGCCAGCCCCTCAACCATTTGAATGTCATCCAGTTCATCCAGTCAGTGTCTCAAATCCGTGTGTCCGGTTCGCCGCCGGCGTGTGAAGGGCATGTAAATTGGCGCCATGCAAGCCACCCCCACCACCCCGCTCAGCCTGGTCACCGGCGCCAGCCAGGGCATTGGCGCCGCCACCGCGCGGCTGCTGGCCCAGCGCGGCCACGCCCTCATCGTCCACTTCGCGCACCGGGCCGATCTGGCCCAGGCCGTGGCACAAGATTGCCTGCGCTTGGGGGCACCACACGCGATCATCGCTCAAGCTGACCTGGCGCATGAGGCCGAGGTCATGGCGCTGTTCGCTGAAGTGGACAAGTCGCCGTTCGCGCTGAGCGGGCTCGTGAACAACGCCGGCATCGTGGACCAAACCGCGCGCCTCGACGCCATGAGCGGCGAACGCCTGCGGCGCATGCTGGACGTCAACGTGCTTGGCCCGATGCTGTGCGCGCGCGAGGCGGTGCGGCGCATGTCCAGCCGCCACGGGGGCAGGGGCGGCGTCATCATCAACGTGTCGAGCAGCGCGGTGCGCTCGGGCTCACCCGCCCAGTACGTGGACTACGCCGCCAGCAAAGGCGCCATCGACACCTTCACGCAAGGTCTGGCGCGCGAGGTCGCGGCCGAGGGCGTGCGGGTGTCGGCGGTGCGCCCAGGCATCACGGACACAGGCATCCACGCCACCGGCGGCGAACCCGACCGAGCCCAGCAGATGGCCTCGGTGCTGCCCATGCGGCGGGCCGCGCAGCCAGAAGAGGTGGCCCAGGCGATTGCCTGGTTGATGTCGGACGAGGCCAGCTACACGGCCGGGGCCATCCTGGACGTCAGCGGCGGACGCTGAGCCCGCCCCTTTGCCCAACGCTCAAACCTGGGCCGCCAGCAAACGCAGTTGCAAGGCCACGCGCGCCTGCGCCGGCGTGAGCGTGCCCGCCGCCGGCCAGACATCGCCCTCTCGCGGCGTCACGCCACCACGCGCCACGCGGCTGCTGCGCCAGACCACCACGCCTTGCGCGGCGGCACGTTGCAGCGCAGCCTCCAAGCCAGCGTTCACCGTGCCATGGCCCGTCGCGGCCACGACCAGTCCCCGCAAGACCTGGGCATGGCGCTGGGGATCACCCGCTGCCGCATCGTCGGCAGACTGGCGCAAGGCCGCGTCCACCCACCAGCCATCGGCATCGGCATGGCTCAGCACGACTTCAACGCGAGGTGGCATCGGTGACGACACCCTCGCCCACCCCATGCCGTCGCCGCGGGGCCAGGCCGCCATCCAGGAGGCCGCCCCCGCGCTCGCCAACACCTCACCGGCATCGTTGAGCACCGCCAGCGGTGCGGCCCCACCCGCGTCGAACGCGTCCAAGGCATGGCTGTGGGCCTTGCGCACGTGGATGCCAGCCCACACCCGCCCCTGCATCACCGCGACCACACCGCCCAGGCCCAGGCCGGCCGCTGTGTGCGCAAGCCGCACGGCATCGCGCAGGTTGCGTGGCCCATCGGCGTCGGGGGCCGTGGCTGGGCGCATGGCCGCGGTCAGCACGATGGGCTTGCGGCCGTCATGGAGGTGGTGCAGCAAGCAAGCGGTTTCTTCCAGTGTGTCGGTGCCATGGGTGATGACGATGGCTTCGACCGCCGAGTCCTGCATGGCCGCGTCCAGCGCCTGGGCCAGGGCTTGCCACACCGGCCAGGCCATGTCCTTGCTGTCGATCTGCGCGACCTGCTGCGTCGCCAGGGGGATGGCCGCCAACTCGGGCACCGCTGCCACCAGCTGCGCCACACCCAACTGGGCCGCCTGGTAGGCCCAGGCACGGGCAGGGTCGGTGCCCGTGCCGGCGATGGTGCCGCCGGTGCCCAGGATCAGCACGTGCGCCATGGCCGCTCCGCCGCGCAACAGGGGTGTTGCGCAAAAACACTGGACATCCAAACAGTACTGTATAGAATCACACCCATCACCACGGTCCAGGTGGGCCAGCGCCCACACCTCGTTGCCATGACCAACGATAAACCCAAACTCACGCCGCGCCAGCAACAGATCTTCGAGCTGATCCAGCGCAGCATCGCGCGCACCGGTGCGCCACCCACCCGGGCCGAAATCGCCGCTGAGCTGGGCTTTCGCTCGGTCAATGCCGCCGAAGAACACCTGCAGGCCCTGGCCCGCAAGGGCGTGATCGAGCTGGTGGGCGGCACCTCGCGCGGCATCCGCCTGAAGGCCGGCACGCTGCGCACCGTCAACGAAAGCCGCCGCAAGAACACCGACAGCGACTCGGGCACCGGCCTGCCCTTCAACCTCGCCCTGCCCGGCCTGGAGCAGTTGGTGCTGCCGCTGGTGGGCCGTGTGGCCGCAGGCAGCCCCATCCTCGCCCAGGAGCACGTCGAGCAAAGCTACGCGGTCGAACCCAGCCTGTTCGCTCGCCGGCCCGACTACCTGCTGCGCGTGCGCGGCATGAGCATGAAAGACATCGGCATCCTCGACGGCGACCTGCTGGCCGTGGCCCGCACCCGCGAGGCCCGCAACGGCCAGATCGTCGTGGCGCGCCTGGGCGACGAAGTCACCGTCAAGCGTTTCCAGCGCACCGCGCAAGGCATCGAGCTGCTGCCTGAGAACGCCGATTTCCAACCCATCGTGGTGCCGCCCGATTCGACCGATTTCGAGCTCGAAGGACTGGCCGTGGGCCTGATCCGAAATCAGGTGCTGAACTGAGGGCCCTGAGGCCCCAGCGTCCGCACCTGATCACATCCGTCGCCACCATGCGGGTGGCGGGCATTTGCGTCACCAGCTTGGTGGTGCGATCCCGCGTGGTGGTCTCATCGTCTGAATCCTGCCGAACTTCTCAAGCATCACTGGAGTTCAACATGATTCATCACCTTGCACGCGCTTTCGCCGTTCGCCAGCAGTCTGGCCTGGTCGCCGCTCTGGCAGAACCCGGCCATCCGGCACGGCCCAGCGCACCAGCGCCGGTGCGCCCTCGGCCCATCACCCCCTGGGGCAGCCCTGCCCGGCCGTCTGCGGCGGGTCAGTCCACACGCGCCAACGGCCACACGCCACCCCATGCCACGCCGCGCCTGCGCATTTCCGCAGACCCACAAGACGCACGCCGCACCGTGATCGCAGGTCGCTTTGCCGAGGTCTGCGCCGCACTGGACCGCATGGTCATGGAACAAGAAGCCATCGCCTGACAGCCTGACTGCCTGACTGCCTGAAGGGCCGCAGCCAGCAAGCCAAGAAAAAGCCCCCTGCGGCGAAACCATCAGGGGGCTTTAGAGGAAGCTTTTTAGGGAGCTTTTCAGGGCTGGGGGGGCATCCCCCGCGCCAGGCATCAGCCCATGTGCAGGCCGCCGTTGACCGAGAAATCCGCGCCCGTGGCGAAGCCCGACTCGTCGCTCGACACCCACGACACCATGGACGCGATGTCCTCAGGCGTGCCCAGGCGCTTCACCGGGATGGTGGCCACGATCTTGTCCAGCACGTCCGGACGGATCGAACGAACCATGTCGGTGCCGATGTAGCCGGGGGACACGGTGTTCACCGTCACGCCCTTGTTGGCCACTTCCTGGGCCAGGGCCATGGTGAAGCCGTGCATGCCCGCCTTGGCGGCCGAGTAGTTGGTCTGGCCGAACTGGCCCTTTTCGCCGTTCACCGAGCTGATGTTGACGATGCGACCCCAACCGCGGTCCACCATGTCGTCGATCACCTGCTTGGTGACATTGAACAGGCTGTTGAGGTTGGTGTCGATCACCGAGTCCCAGTCGCTCTTGCTCATCTTGCGGAACATGCCGTCCTTGGTGATGCCGGCGTTGTTCACCAGCACGTCCACGGGGCCGTGCTCGGCCTTGGTCTTCTTGAACGCTTCCACGGTCGAATCCCAGTCGGACACGTTGCCAACCGAAGCGTAGAAGGTGTAGCCCAGGGCTTTTTGCTCATCGATCCACTTGGCGTGGTCGCGGCTGGGGCCGCAGCCGGCGATGACCTTGAAACCGTCTTTGTGCAGACGCTGGCAGATGGCGGTACCGATGCCACCCATGCCACCGGTCACGTAGGCTACTTTTTGACTCATGGAACGCTCCTCGTTGGGGTAAGAAACTGCAGTTGACAAGTTCTTGGTGAAATGCGGTGTGCGTGCTCAGCGCTCGATGGTCAGGGCCACGCCCATGCCACCGCCGATGCACAGCGAAGCGATGCCCTTCTTGGCGTCGCGGCGGGCCATTTCGTGCAGCAGCGTGACCAGGATGCGGCAACCAGACGCGCCGATGGGGTGACCGATGGCGATGGCACCGCCGTTGACGTTCACCTTGCTGGTGTCCCAGCCCATTTCCTGGTGCACGGCGCAGGCCTGTGCGGCAAAGGCTTCGTTGATTTCCAGCAGGTCCAGATCGGCGGCCTTCCAGCCGGCGCGCTCCAGGGCGCGGCGCGACGCAGGCACCGGGCCCATGCCCATCGTGGCCGGGTCCAGGCCAGCGCTGGCGTAAGACGCGATGCGGCCCAGCACCGTCAGACCCAACTGCTCAGCCTTCTTGGCGCTCATGACCATCACCGCGGCAGCGCCGTCGTTGATGCCCGAGGCATTGCCTGCGGTCACAGAACCGGCCTTGTCGAAGGCGGGACGCAAGCCGGCCAGCACCTCGGCGGTGGACTTGCGGTTGATGAACTCGTCGGCATCGAACACCAGCGGGTCGCCCTTTTTCTGCGGGATGTGCACAGGCACGATCTCGTCCTTGAAGCGGCCGGCTTCCTGAGCTGCCGCAGCTTTTTGCTGTGAGGCCAGGGCCAGCGCGTCCTGCGCTTCCCGGCTGATGCTGTACTGCTTGGCCACGTTTTCGGCGGTGATGCCCATGTGGTACTGGTTGTACACGTCCCAGAGGCCGTCGTTGATCATGGAATCCACCATGCTCCAGTTGCCCATGCGCTGGCCGTCGCGCGAATTCGGCACCACGTGCGGGGAAGCGCTCATGTTTTCCTGGCCACCGGCGATCACGATCTCGGCATCGCCGTCGCGGATGGCCTGGACGGCCAGCATCACGGCCTTCAGGCCCGAGCCGCAGACCTTGTTGATGGTCATGGCGGGCACGGCGTTGGGCAGGCCGGACTTGATCACGGCCTGGCGCGCGGGGTTCTGGCCGCAACCGGCCTGCAGCACCTGGCCCAGGATCACTTCGCTGATCTGATCGCCAGGCAGGCCACTGCGGCGCAGCAGGTCCTGGATGACGATGGCGCCCAGCTCGGACGCCGGGGTCTTGGCGAGGCTCCCGCCGAATTTGCCCACGGCGGTGCGTGCGGCGGCAACGATGACGATGTCAGACATGCTCTTCTCCAAAAGAGGGTGTTCCGCTGAGGTTGGCGGAAACGGTGTCGGCCCGCTTGTGGCGGGCCAGGATCACGCCTTGCGCTTCACATACCGGCCAGGCGCGGCTTCGATGACGGGGTACTGCTTGCTGCCGGGCTGGCGGGGTGCGGGCACCATGTCACCGGCGTGCGACGCCAGCCACTCGGCCCACACCGGCCACCAGCTGCCGGTGTGCTCTTGCGCGGACGCCAGCCACGCTTGCCCAGTCGCGGGCAAACGCCGTGCCGAGTTCGTCCAGTGGCTGCGTTTTTTCTTCTCCGGCGGGTTGATGACACCGGCGATGTGGCCCGAAGCGCCCAGCACGAAAGTGGTCGGACCCGTGACGACCTGGGTGGACGCGTAGGCGCTGTCCCAAGGCACGATGTGGTCTTCGCGCGAGCCGTAGATGAAGGTGGGCATGTCCAGGCCGCGCATGTCCAGCGGCACGCCGCACACCGTCACCGCGCCAGGCTGGCACAGCTTGTTTTCCAGGTAGGTGTTGCGCAGGTACCAGGTGTACATGGGGCCTGGCAGGTTGGTGCTGTCGCTGTTCCAGTACAGCAGGTCAAAGGCCGGGGGCATTTCGCCCTTGAGGTAGTTGCCGATGACGTAGTTCCAGACCAGGTCGTTGGCGCGCAGGAAGGAGAAGGTCGTGGCCAGCTCGCCGCCACGCATCAGGCCGCCCTTGGCCGGGCTGTTGGGGCCGATGGACATCTCGCGCATGCGCACCATGGCCTCGTCCACGAACACGTCCATCGTGCCGGTGTTGACGAAGTCCAGGAAGGCGGTGAGCAGGGTCAGGCTCTTGACCGGCTTGCGGCCTTGCGCGGCCAGCGTGGCCAGGGCCGTGGCGATCAGGGTGCCGCCGACGCAGAAGCCCAGTGCGTTGACCTGGTCTTCGCCGGTGATGTCGCGGGTGACGTCGATGGCCTTGACCACCCCGTGCTCGACATAGTCGTCCCAGGTGGACTGCGCCAGGTTGTCATCGGCATTGACCCAACTGACCATGAACACGCGGTGGCCTTGCGACAGCAGGTAGCGCACCACGGAGTTGTCCGGCTGCAGGTCGAGGATGTAGTACTTGTTGATGCACGGCGGCACGAACAGGAACGGCGTCTCGTGCACCTTGGGCGTCAGCGGCGTGTACTCGATGAGCTGGAAGTAATCGTTCTCGAACACCACCGCGCCGGCCGTGGTGGCCACGTTGACGCCAACCTCGAAGACGCTCTCGTCCGTCTGGGACATGTGGCCCTGGCGGATGTCGTGGAAGAGGTGCTGCAGGCCCTGGGTGATGCTTTCACCCTTGGTGGACACGGCCTTGGCCAGGGCTTCCGGGTTGAACGCCAGGAAGTTCGACGGGGCTGCTGCATCGGCCCATTGCTGCACGGCGAAACGCACGCGCTGGCGGGCTTTTTCCTCGCCCTGCAGGTTGTCGGCCAGGCGTTGCAGGGTGCGGGCGTTGAGCAGGTAGAGCGCCGCCATGAAGGCGCTGCCGGGCTGCTGCGTCCACTCCGGTGCGGCAAAGCGCTTGTCGCCGATCTTGACATCGGCAGGCTGGTTCAGGGCCTGGTTCCACAGCGCGCTGGCCTGCTGGAGGTAGTCCTGCTGGATGCCCTGGAGCTGCTCAGGCGCGATGGACAAGCCCACCAGCGACTTCAGCGTGGCGCCCACGCTCTGGCCCATGGCCTCGACGGCCTTGGCCATCGGTTGCAGGGCGGACAATGCCGGCGCCTGGGGCTGCCCGGGCGTCGCCCATGCGGGCAGGCCTTGCCCGGAGAACATCTGGCGCAGCCCGCCCATCATGTCCTTGGGATGGCTGGCGCTGGCACCGAAAGTCTTGGCCATCGAGGCCTGTGCCGCGGCGACCTGCTCGCGCCAGGCCTCGGTGACAGAGGCGGCGGCCGTGGCCGAGGAGGCGCTGAAACCGGCAGAGGCTGCGCCGAAGGGTGGCACGGCCGCGTGCTCGGCAGCCAGGGGAGCCGCTTGGGCCGCAGAGGCCTTGCCGGCCGCAGCCTTGCGGGCGGGCGCCTTTTTCACCGCGGTTTTGGCAGCAGTTTTCGCAGCGGTTTTGGCAGGAGCTTTGGCCGCTGCTTTCTTCGCTGGCGCAACGGTCTTGGGGGCGGCCGTCACCGTCGATTTTTTCGGTGCGGAACTCGCATCAGATCGGTCACCTGCGGTGGCACGAGAGGAAGCTTCGGATGCAGCCTGCGCGCGGGGCGCGCGGGACCGTGGTGGAACAGCCATATGTCTCCTAGGTGCTGAATCTCAGCTGGCCAGATCAGGAATGTTGACCCGCAGATGTTTCCATATTCTGAACGCAGGTGCAGTGTTGCGCGGCACCATCACACAACTTTGGCATCATTCCAACAAGCGCCTGATCGGGACTGATCCCGATCAAACCCGCGGGGCGCCCGCTGAACACGAACCGAGCAACGCAAGATGTGGATCGTCGCGATCGCCTGGATGTACGTGGCCTTGATGATGGCCCTGGCCGAGGCCACCAGCCCTCAGGGCACCTACCTGGGCGCGGTCATCACCCTCGTCTTTTACGGCGTGGCGCCCACCGCCCTGGTGATGTACCTGCTGGGCACACCCGGGCGCCGCCGCGCCAGGCGCCAGGCCGAGGCTGCTGCCCATGCGCAACACCTGGCCACGAACGCCTCGGCGCCAGAGCCTGCCGCCGACTCAGCGCAGGCAGATGCCAGCGGCCTGGCGGCCGGTGCGCCCGTCGCGTCGGTAGGAAAAGAAGCGGGTGGCGTCTGACACCGTGCAGGCATCGCCCCCGGTGATGTGACGCACGCCCAGGGCGCGCAGGATGTCCCGCGCCAGACCGGGCAAATCGGCCAGCCATTTGCCCACACCCCCCACATCGCCCCCGACATCGCCAGACGCCGAGCCCGCGGCCCGAGGGGCGAAACGCGGGTGAGCACCTGTGCGCGCCGCATCGGTCGGGTCCACGCCGAAGCCCGCCAGCACATCGGGCCCGACCTCGAAATGCGCAGGCCCGATGCACGGCCCCAACCAGACGGACAGGTCGGCCGGGTCGCACGACGCGGCCTCGCACAAAGCTGCGACGCCGCTGTGCACGATGCCTCGGCCGGCCAGCATGCCCTGCCCCGCCCCGGCCAGGCCGCGCCAGCCGGCATGCAGCGCGGCCACGCCACGTCCCTCGGGCGCGGCCAGCAGGAGCGGCAGGCAGTCGGCCACCATCACCACACAGCCGATGCCGGGCTCCGTGGTGAGCGCGCCGTCGGCGATCGGTGTGCTCGCTGCGCGCAGGTTGTCGGCGCTCAAGCGCAGCACGCGGTCGCCATGCACCTGCTGCAGCCACACGGGCTGTGCGCCCAGGTGCTGCGCGAACACGGTCCGGTTGTGGCGCACGGCCTCGGCATCGTCTTGAACGTGGTCGCCCAGGTTGCAACTGTCCCAGGGCGGCTGGCTGATGCCGCCCGCACGTGCGCTCATGAGGGCGTGGGCACGCCGGCCGGCATCCGAGCCCCCGGTGCCAGCGGGCCACGCGCCGGGGCGCTGCCAGCCGCGGGGCAAGGCGGTGTCAGCCGGCAAAGTTGCAGGTGGGGGCGAAGGCGGTAACGGGTGATCTGGCATCGGACATCGGGATGACGTGGCGCGAGCATGGTTCAGGCTGGACGCGGGAGGCTCTGGGCCCGAGGCGCCCCGCATGATGGGCTGCCGCTATGATCCGGCCCCGATGCTACCCCGCTCCAGCACCTCGCCCACCCCGCGCTCGACCGTGAGCTCCACCGCTGCGCCCGCCTCCGCCCACCTGCGGCGCTGGCTGAGCGCGCCAGGCTCACTGACGGCACGGCTGCGGCTGCACGGCGTGGTGACGGTCGATGTGCTGGCGCAGGGCCACATGCCCTTGCTGCCGCAAGAGCGCCAGGCGCTGGGTTGCCAGGCGGCGCACGTGCGCGAGGTGCTGCTGCGCATCGACGGGCGCGCCGCGGTCTGGGCCCGCAGCGTCACGCCGCTGTCGGCGGTCAAAGGTCCCTGGGCGGCCATCGAAGGCCTGGGCACGCGCCCGCTGGCCGAGCTGCTGTTCAGCCACCGGCGGGTGCTGCGCGGGCCCTTGCAAGCCAGCCGCTTGCAGCCGGGCAGCCCGCTGCAGCGCCGCATGGCCAGAGCATGGCTGGGCCATGGGCACCCTCTCGCCCACAACCTGCCCCCGGACGCCCTGCCCCACTGGGCCCGGCACTCCCTGTTCTGGCACCGCGGCCAACCCCTGCAGGTGCTGGAAGCTTTTGCGCCCTGGATGCTGCCTTTGCCCAGCGAACGACGCTGAGTTGCACCCAACGCGCGCGGCCAGCCAGGGGCCCGAGCACCAGCGCGCACGGCGCCATGCCCTACACTGCAGGCATGCTGTTTTCACGCCGAATCGAGCACTGTCAGGTCTGTGGCACCCCGGTCGAGCACAAGGTGCCGGACGATGACAACCGCGAGCGCGCGGTCTGCCCTGCCTGCCACCACGTCCACTACGTCAACCCGTTGAACGTGGTGGGCACGCTGCCGGTGTGGGGCGATCAGGTCTTGCTGTGCAAGCGCAACATCGAGCCACGCAAGGGCTACTGGACCTTGCCTGCCGGCTTCATGGAACTGGGCGAGACCACCGAGGAAGGCGCCGCACGCGAAACCGACGAGGAAGCCGGCGCGCGCATCGAGATGCAAGGCCTCTACGCCATCATCAATGTGGTGGCGGCGGGTCAGGTGCACCTGTTCTACCGCGCCCGCCTGCTGGACACCGATTTCGCCCCGGGCCCGGAGACGATGGAAGCCCAGCTCTTCCACCGGCACGAGATCCCCTGGAACGATCTGGCATTCAAAACGGTGCGCATGACCCTGGAAAAATTCTTCGCCGACCGTGATCGGGGTCAATTCGACGTCCATTGCGCCGATATCCGCTGAACAAGCCGTTCGGACCGATGTCCCGTGCGGTGGTCCACCTCACGCCCTGAACCATGACCGCACCCCAGGACACCCTGCCAGACGCCCCCGTGCAAGCCGCCGGCCAGACACCCGCCCCCCCGGCACACCCGGCGGCACCGGCCAGCACCGCCGCACCCCGCGTGCGCGAAGACCTGGTCACCCCCGACCCGCTGCTCGACAGCCTGATCGAGGTCTGCCGGCTGCATGGCATCGCGGCGTCCCGGGCCTCGCTGTCGGCGGGCCTGCCGCTGGACAAGCAACCGCTGACCGTGGCCCTGCTGGAGCGTGCCGCCAGCCGCGCCGGCCTGGCCATCAAGCTGCAGCGCACCGAACTGGGACACATCGACCCCATCACCCTGCCTGCCATACTCCTGCTCAAGGACGAAGGCGCCTGCGTGTTGCTGGGTTTGGACGGCCCAGACAATGCCCAGGCCCGCGTGCTGCTGCCGCAGACCGGCCAGGGCGCCGTGAAGCTGCCCGTGGCCGATCTGGCGGAGCGTTTCACCGGCGTGGTGGTGGCGGTCAAGCCGCATTTCCGCTTCGATGAGCGCACACCCGAGGTCAAGGCCACCAAGTCGGGCCACTGGTTCTGGGGCCCGGTCATGGCCCAGCGCTTTGTGTACCGCGATGTGCTGTGGGCCGCCCTGCTCATCAACCTGTTCGCGCTCGCCTTCCCGATGTTCTCCATGAACGTCTACGACCGCGTCGTGCCCAACCATGCGGTCGAGACGCTGTGGGTGCTGGCCGTCGGCGTGGTGCTGGTGCTGGGCAGCGACCTCTTCATCCGCTTGCTGCGCAGCCATTTCGTGGACGAGGCGAGTGC
Organism: Aquabacterium sp.; assembly: GCA_023266355.1. Classification (GTDB taxonomy): domain Bacteria; phylum Pseudomonadota; class Gammaproteobacteria; order Burkholderiales; family Burkholderiaceae_C; genus Aquabacterium. The sequence continues at coordinate 4,811 of JAHFQM010000006.1, read as the reverse complement.
GCGCATCGACGTGCAGATCTCGGCCTCGCTGATGGAGCGCGTGCTGGGCATGCGCCTGGAAAACCGCCCGCAGTCGGTGGGCTCGTTTGCCTCCAACCTGCGCGGCTTCGAGCAGGTGCGCGACTTCATCGCCTCCAGCACGGTCACGGCGCTGATCGACCTGCCTTTTGCGCTGCTGTTCGTGGTCGTGATGGCCTGGATCTCGCCGTGGCTGGTGCTGCCGGTGATGTCGGTGTTCGCCATCGTGCTGGTGTCGGGCTATGTGCTGCAACACCGCCTGCACGAGCTGTCGCAGAGCACCTACCAGGCCTCGGCGCAGCGCAATGCCACGCTGGTGGAGAGCCTCACCGGCATCGAGACCATCAAGGCCCAGGGCGCCGAAAGCCTGATCCAGGCCCGCTGGGAGCGTGCCAACCAGTTCCTGTCGGCGCTGAACGTGCGCATGCGCGGCCTGTCATCGACGGCCATGTACACCACGGCCACGCTGCAGCAGCTGGTGTCCGTGAGCATCATCCTCATCGGCGTGTACCTGATCGCCGACAAGCAGCTCACCATGGGCGGCCTGATCGCCTCGACCATGCTGGCCGGCCGCGCACTGGCGCCCGCGGGCCAGATCGTCGGCTTGCTGATGCAGTACCAGGGCGCGCGCACGGCCATGGAGTCGCTGGACAAGATCATGGCCCAGCCGGTGGAACGCCCGGCCGACAAGAACTTCATCCACCAGCCTGAGCTGAAGGGCGAGATCGAGTTCCGCCACGTGTCTTTCGCCTACCCCGGCCGCAACGAGCCCTCGCTGGACGACATCAGCTTCAAGGTCAGCCCGGGCGAGAAGGTCGCGCTGATCGGCAAGGTCGGCTCGGGCAAGACCACGCTGCAAAAGCTCATCCTGGGGCTCTACCAGCCTTCGGGCGGGGCGGTGCTGGTCGATGGCATCGACATGCGTCAGCTCGACCCGGCCGACCTGCGCCGCAACCTGGCGCACGTCTCGCAAGACGTCACGCTGTTCTACGGCACGCTGCGCGAGAACATCACCTTCGGCATGCAACACGCGACCGACGATGCCATCCTGGCCGCGACCGACACGGCCGGCCTGAGCGACTTCGTCAAGCGCCACCCGCAAGGCTTCGACCTGCCGGTGGGCGAGCGCGGCGAGTTGCTGTCGGGTGGCCAGCGCCAGAGCGTGGGCATCGCCCGCGCCGTGCTGCACAACGCGCCCATCCTGCTGCTCGACGAGCCGACCAGCGCCATGGACTTCTCCACCGAAGCCCTGGTCACGCAGAAGATGCAGGCCTTCTCGCAAGGCAAGACGGTGGTGCTGGTCACGCACCGCACCTCGATGCTGTCTTTCGTGGACCGCGTCATCGTCGTGGACCAAGGCAAGATCGTCGCCGATGGCCCGCGTGAGCGGATCATGCAGGCCCTGTCGGCCGGCCGCATCGCCCGCGCATCTTGAGCAAGGAGCACACCATGAACCCCTTGCTGAACGCAGGCCAACGCTTCGTCAACGTGCTGGAGGCCATCCGCCGCGGCATCTCTCCCTTCACCGATGCGGTGCTCGACCGTGTCACCGGCCCGCGCGTCACGCCGCAAGCCGCAGCGGCCGCTGGCATGCGCAGCTTCGAGCAGGACGCCGATGCCGTCATGTCCACCGTGGGCACGCAGCGCGCACAGAAACTGGTGCGCAGCGCGCTGCTGGTGGTCGTGCTGCTGATCGTCTGGGCCTCGCTGGCCAAGGTCGATGAGGTCACCAAGGGCGAGGCCAAGGTGATCCCATCCAAGCAGCTGCAGGTCATCCAGTCGCTGGACGGCGGCGTGGTGTCGGAGATCCTGGTCAAGGAAGGCCAGGTCGTCGAGGCCGGCCAGTTGCTGCTGAAGATCGACGAGACCCGCGCCACTTCGGGCGTGCGCGAAAGCGCGGCCCAGGTGTTCTCGCTGCGGGTGAAGCTGGCCCGGCTGAAGGCCCTCTCGGGCGGCACCGCTTTCAGCCCGCCCGTGCCACGCGACGGCGATCTGGAAGAAGCTCGCATCGTCGAGGAAGAGCGCCAGCTCTACGACTCGCGCCGCAATGAACTCAGTGCGCTGGTCGGCATCAGCGAGCAGCAATTGGCTCAGCGCCGCCAAGAGCAGGCCGAGGCCCGCGCCCGCCGCGACTCCGCCGTCCGCAGCCAGGAGCTGGCCCAGCAAGAGCTGAACAAGACCCGCCCGCTGCTGGCCACCGGTGCCGTCTCCGAGGTCGATGTGCTGCGCCTGGACCGCGAAGTCTCCCGCGCCCGCGGCGAGATGGAGCAAGCCAGCGCCCAGATCGCGCGCACCGGCGCCGGCATGGCCGAGGCCGGCCGCAAGATCCAGGAAACCGACCTGGCCTTCCGCAACGAGGCGCGCAAGGAGCTGTCGGAAGTGCTGGGCAAGCTCAACGCGCTGAACGAGGGTGCCGTGGCCCTGGCCGACAAGGTGGACAAGTCCCAGGTGAAGTCTCCGGTGCGTGGCCGCGTGCAACGCCTGCTGGCCAACACCGTGGGCGGCGTCGTCACCCCGGGCAAGGACATCCTGGAAATCGTGCCCCTGGACGACGCCCTGGTGCTGGAAGCCAAGGTGCAACCGCGCGACATCGCCTTCATCCACCCAGGTCAGGCAGCCACCGTGAAGTTCACGGCCTACGACTTCGGCATCTACGGCGGTCTGGACGCCATCGTGGAGAACATCAGCCCCGACACCGTCACCGACGAGCGCGGCCAGAACACCTTCTACGTGGTGCGGGTGCGCACCAAGCAAGCCAACTTCAGCGACAAGATGCCCATCATCCCAGGCATGACGGCCGAAGTGGACGTGCTCACCGGCAAGAAAACCGTGATGGCCTACCTGCTCAAGCCGGTGCTCAAGGCCCACAGCCACGCCCTGCGCGAACGCTGATGCCCACGGCGAGGGCCCCGGGAGGGGTCCCTCGCCACGCCACTTGCCGCACCGCTTTCCGCCTGGGACAGCCCATGGCCTAAAGCCCCACGCCGAGCACTTCGGCGTGATCAATTGCCTACAGAGGCACCCATCCCGCTCCGATAACCGATCAGCTGGTTCAGTCTGGTCGGCGTGTGGGTGCGTGATCCATCCCCACAAGCCACCAACCCTGATGCCCGGCGGTGCTTAGGCGATGCGATTTCAGCCCCAGGGCAGGAATTGTTCACACAAGCCGCCGAGGGACACGGTCCTAAGACAAAGCCACAACGCCATACTCACAACGCAGTTACATTTTGAGAGGTTTTGCCATGCCCAAGTCGTCCGCGCATGCCCCCAGTGGTGTCGTTTCAACCCTCCAGGGGCGTGCCAACGTCATCCGGGCGGGCGAGGAGGCGCCACAGGCGCTGAAGGTGGGAGACACCATCGCCGCAGGCGACGTCATCCTGGCCGCGGCGGACACCCGCATCGAGGTGAGCAATGGCGCAGGCCCGGCCTGGCAACCCCATGATGTGACCCTGGCCGCTGCCGATGCTCCGCCCCGCACGCCCACAGGGGCAGGCACATCGGGACGCACCAGCGTTGCCGCCAAGGCCGCCGCAGCGCAGGACCTGGACGATGTGCTGGGCGCCGTGGAGCGCGGTGACGCAGATGCCGCAGCCGCGGCGGGCCTGACCGGTGGTGGTGGCGCCTCGCTGAGCGGGGGCCTGCGTGTGGACCGCGTGATCGAAGTGGTGACACCGCAAGCCTTCAGCGAGAGCGCTGCACGCGAGGGCGTTGCCGGCCTGGTGCAGACCACGGCGCCGCAAGCCAGCACCGCCGCGGCGGACGTGCCCACCGACCCGGCCACGCCGGCCAACGTCGCCCCCAGTGTGGGCAACTACAGCCAGATCACCAAAGAAGACAACTCGGTGTCGGGCCAAGTGCAGGGCAGCGACGCCAACGGCGACAGCCTCAACTACAGCAAGGCCAGCGACCCGCAACATGGCAAAGTCGTGGTCAACGAAGACGGCAGCTACACCTACACCCCCAACGCCAACTACCACGGTGGCGACAGCTTCACGGTGCTGGTGTCCGACGGCCAAGGCGGCACAGCCCTGTCCACGGTGAACATCGAGGTCACGCCAGTCAATGACCCACCCAAGGTGGAAGATCCGAACGGCAACATCGATCCTGTCACTGGCCACTACACCGCTCAGACGGACGAGGACAAGCCCGTCTCTGGCAAGGTCGCAGCGTCTGATGTCGACGGCGACACCCTGACCTTTGCCAAGGGCTCCAACCCCGCCAACGGCACCGTCACGGTCGACGCCCAAGGCAACTGGACCTACACCCCGAACAAGGACTACAACGGTTCGGACTCGTTCACCATCACCGTGTCTGACGGCAAGGGTGGCAGCGCCACCGCCACCGTGGACATCGGCGTCAACCCTGTCAACGACCCGCCCAAGTTCGACACGCCCACAGCCGGCAATGGCGATCCGGAAACGGGTCACTACAAAGCCACCACCGACGAAGACAAGCCCGTCTCCGGCAAGGTCGCAGCTTCTGACGTCGATGGCGACACCCTGACCTTCGCCAAAGGATCCAACCCCGCCAACGGCACCGTCACCGTCGATGACAAGGGCAACTGGACTTACACGCCCAACAAGGACTACAACGGTTCGGACTCGTTCACCATCACCGTGTCTGACGGCAAGGGCGGCACCGCCACCGCCACCGTCGACATCGGCGTCACCCCCGTCAACGACCCGCCCAAGTTCGACACGCCCACAGCCGGCAATGGCGATCCGGAAACGGGTCACTACAAAGCCACCACCGACGAGGACAAGCCTGTCAGCGGCAAGGTGAGCGCAACCGAT
>JAHFQM010000015.1 GCA_023266355.1 Aquabacterium sp. | reverse complement strand
GCACGGGAAATGGGCGCGAAACGCGCCCAAAACGCCTGCCAACGGTACGTCCAGCCACCTTTATGGTCATGTCAGCACACCCAACCATGGTCAGCGCTCATTTGTGCAGGCCTTCCTTAGGTCTTTGGCTCGGTAGGCCTGCCGCACCCTGGTCAACCAATGCTTGAAAGGATGGCTTCCTGATTCGCACAACTCAGCCAGCGATTTAGCTGCAGCGTGCAACCCAGCCCAGCCACTCTCAAACACCAATGGGATAGCCACAGCCGCTAGTACGTCATAGAGGACGCGATCGACAAACCTGTACTCCGCTTCGCCAAGCGCACAGCCTTGGTCTTGCCACCAGGTCTCTGGTCGAGAGACCATTTCATTTCCGCAGTTCGTGCACTTGCAGGAACCTGACGAGAGCGCCAACATGAGCTGGTAGACAAAGCCTTCACCCGCTTTAGTCAACCCCGCCATTTGCTTGCCCAGAACGCCACTGCGCAATAGCCCAGCAAGAAGTTCCAGCACTGCTGGCTCGCCTGCCACGGCCTTAACCAAGCGGTCGTGAACAGCGGCGGTGGTCCGCACCCTTTGAAGGGCGTAATTCTCAAAGTTCTTGAAGTCCCGACCAAAGCCGCGGCGAACGAAGGCGAGGTAACTGCGCCGCCCTGTCAGAAGGTTCGCCAGAAAGTCATCTGAGGGCAGTTGCCGTCGCTCAGGCTGCAAGCCAAGCGCAGTAGGAAAAAGCGTCATCGGGCGGTGGATGCTCAACGGCTCGAAGGGATGGGTCAGTGCCTCTTCGAGAGTCCGGGGCCTCCCTGGCAACAGCGTTTCCACATTTCCTCGGTTGCGCAACGTCATCACGTTCACCATTCGTTTTGACGCCCGACAAGACCGTCAGTCATTTGGCTGACTTGGGGCGCGTTGAAAGGAATTCTCATGGCAAAAGGAACTGGAACCGGCGCGGCTGGTGGTTCGCGAGGCGGTGCAGGCGGAAACGGCGGCGTTGGCGGACGCGGCCAAGGCTCGGGGTGGGGCGGAAAGACCAGCACAACTCCCGGGGCAAAATCTGGTGGTGGTCGTTCGCCAGCTCCTGGTGTACCCGGGCACGGCAAGACGCCATAAATGCGCTGATGATCGGCATAGCTCGCCTAGCCCTGCCACGCAACAACAATGCACGGCTAGGCGCAGTGTCGCCATCAGCTATGAACGCTTGGGCCTGGGCACACGGTAGCCTCTCCCGCAAGGCAGTGGCGTAGAGCTTCACCGCTTGCTTGTCCCGGCATACCAGCATGCCCTTAAAACCATTGGGGCGGACGTGCTCGGTGAAGTGCTGAACCACGTCATCGGCAATCTGGTTGATCCGGGTAGGGTGGAACAGCAGCGCATCGAGCCGTGCGCCCTCTGTCGTCAGCTTGTTCTGCTCCTCTTCTGGCAGATGCCCAAACTCCCGCTTGAACGCCAGGTCCAGCTTGGTGCCATGCAATTGCCAGTCGGTCACCCGCGGCTGCCAATGGATGGGTTTGACCACGCCATCGCGCAGGGCGTCGGTCACCGTGTACGGGCGGCCCATGTAGCGCTCGATCTTGCCGTCTTCCTTCACATAGCCCCAAGCCTTGGGGGTGTTGTGGTCGTCGTTCTCGATAGGCGTGCCAGTGAAGCCGAACAGCGAGGCCCCCTCCAGCGCCGAGCGCATGTAGGTACCCAGCTCGCGCTCTTGCGTGCGGTGTGCCTCGTCGGCCATCACGATCACGTTCGGCCGCTGCTTGGTGACGTGCTTCGGCATACCCTCAAACAGATGTACCGTGGTTAGGATCACACCCCGGTAATCGCCGCTGAGTTTTTCTTCCAGATCGCGTTTGCTGGCCGCCACGTGGACGTTGTCCGTGCTGGTCGAATTGAGCTCGCGATCCATCTGGTCGCCCAGTTGCTCGCGATCCACCAGCAGAATGACGGTGGGTTGTTGCAGCTTCGGTTCTTCCCACAGACTGCGGGCGGCGTAGATCATCGTCAGCGTTTTGCCCGAGCCCTGGGTGTGCCAGATCAGACCGCGCCGCTTCTCTGCGGGCAAGGTCAAATCGGTGGCTCGGTTCAGAATGTCCTTCACCGCCAGGTACTGCTGATAGCGCACCACGACCTTTTCGGTCTTGCCATCCTTGGTCACGAAAACGATGAAGTGCCGGATGAAGTCGAGCAGGTTGCCTCGGTCGAACAAACCGTAGAGCGACACTTTCATCTCGTCAAATTCATCGATATCGTGCGGCCACGGGTCGCGCCATTGCAGCCAGAACTGCAGCCGACGGCCGGGCACGCCGTACATCATCCTCGTCTCGTTCACGCCTACGCCGTAGGCGTTGGTGTAGAAAAGTTGGTCGATTTCGTCGGCGTACATGCCCAGCTGCTTGGCGCCCTCGCGCCAGTCGGGCTTGCTGCGGCTGGCCGTCTTGGTCTCGATCACGACGATCGGGATGCCGTTGATCAGCAGAACGATGTCAGGCCTACGCGTCGACTTGCCATCAATCGAGAACTGATTAGTCACCCACCAGTCATTGGCGTCGATGTTCTCATAGTCGATCAGGCGCACATCCTGTGCGTTCTCAGCTGCATCGAATTTGTAATTGACCCCATCCTTCAGCCATGCCAGCCACTGCTGGTTATCGCGGCAGCCGAGCAGCTTGGTGATGATGGCATCGACCCGCGCGTCACAGGTCAGCACGGCAGGGTTCAGGGCCTTGAGCCTGTCGCGCAACAGCGGTAGCAGTAGCACCTCGCGCTCGTCGGGCCGGTATTCCTTCAATGATTCACGCGAGCGCCAGGTCCAGCCCAGCTTGCCCGCCTTCAGGTGTTCGATGATCTCGCGCTCAACGGTGGTTTCCTCGTTGAACAAGGTGCGTACCGTATAGGGGACCGGCCCCTCCATTGCCTCAGGCATGAATGGCTCCCTCTGGAATTCTGATCTTGCCGGTGAGCAGGTTTTGCAGAAGGGATCGCTTCAACTCAAGTAGAGCAGCGACCTTCGCCTCAGCTTTTCTTTGCGTTTCACGAGCCGCAGCAAACTTCTCGACTGCAGCACGCTGGACACCGACATCTGGCAATGCCACCGATACCCTTGCCAGGTCTTGCCAATAGATTGCTGCAACGCTGGTCGTGCCAGTAGCGAGTGCACGCAACCGTCGTCTACCACGCCAACTGGCAAACTCTATATTCATAAATTCAGGGATCACCAGAGCTTCATCAAAACGCAAGCGAAGGATGTTGTTGTTGAATAGACACCTATCACGCTCAATATTCCATACCGCGGATTTCCCAACCAGTTCTGGCGTGTTTCTAGTGTTGAAAAGAAAATCCCCACAGGCCAGAAGGAAGTCACTAAGAGTGGCCGCTTTGTATTCATCTACGTACTCGACATCATCAAGCGAAAGATCTCCAAAGGAGAGGTCTGCCATCTTAAGGATCGGAGTATGGCTGGCACCATGATCTGCGACTTCATTTGTTCCAAGTTGGCGGTATTTGACCAAATTCCTGAACTTGTGAAGTGTCCAGCCCCGAGGTAGGCTTGCATACTTAAATGCCTGATGTCCATTCACTGCATCCACGTCAAATAGTACCTTGGCCTTTAGAGAGGCTGTGACCTCCTTAATTGCGGCAACTTCATTCTTTGCGACTCGTATATTTTCATCGGCCAGTTTGAGGGCGGCGGCAATGCGGCGCTGCTCGTCAACGCAGGTGGGAAAGCGCACGGGCTGCTTCTTGACCGCACCCCAGTTGAAGTTGGCCAGGCCGGTTGTTTGCTGTGAGGTCTTGCTGAAAATTTCGTGGACGAGATGCATGTGCATCCAGTGTGCAAAGAAATCAGATCTCAAGCGGCCCTGATCCTTGGGTTTAATGCCAATCAGAAAGGAAGCGAAGACCATCGGGCGATCTTCCTCAATGAGCACCGAGTCTCCGATACGGTCTTGGGTACCGTTCGAGCCAACGAACAGCAACCAGTCCTTGGTCACGGCGGCCTTTTCCAAGGCTTCCGGCGACACATTGCGAAGATGAATGAGCTCGGTCAGATCGAGTGTGTCCTGAACGTTCGGAATTCGGATCACCGGAACCGTGTCGGCCTCGGCCCTATCGACTTCATCCGCCTTCTCCCACGTATAGCCGCGGCGGGTGACGACCGCTTTGCCAAGGGGTTCTTCGCTCCATCCGTCAGGTAAAGGCTGGTCGTAAATCGCCTTCATGCCGCGTGCACTCCTGCCGCAATGAGCATCTCCTTGAGTGCTTTTGCAGAAGTGTTGGCAGCAGACTCCGCCGCAACCAATTCGCTGATCGCTACCAACAGGGGCTTCGTAGCCTCCGGCTCAAAGGTATCGACATAACGCGGCAGGTTCAGGTTGAACTCGTTCTCCGCAATCTCTTCCTGCCCGGCCAAAGTGAAGTAGCGCCGAGCTTCGTCTTCACTGCTGCAAATACGCAGAAGATCGGCGGATGCCTCGCACAGGTGCGTGATCTCACGTTCGGCGGCCAGCCTGACCTCCTGTTCGCGGGCATCGCGCTCTTCCTGCAGCTTGCCCAAATCTTTGACCGCTCGGGCCACCTGTTTGTGGCGGGCCTTGATGGCGTCAATCAGTTTCTTGCGGGCGACGTCGAATTTTGCCTTGGGGGTGATCAACTGGGTTTTCAGCGCTGCCTTTTCGCCACGCCCGGCAACGGCGATCTCCCCTTCGATGCGTTCAACATCAACCTGTAGCGGAGCCAGGGGGTGAAAGTAAGGATGCTCGGGCGTGATGGCATCCTTGACGGCTTTCTGCTTCAGGTCCAACGCATCCAGCGTGGCCAACTCGGTTTGCAGCCGTGACAGCGGTTCCAGCACCGGGCCGTAGGCGTCCTCGATGTCGGCGAGACGGGTATCACGCTGCTCCTCAACTTCGCGGATCAGTTGCGCCTCATGCTCCGATACCAGACGCTGTGCGGTAGCCAAATCGCCGAAGGCGCGCCACGGCACTAGGATGCGCATCAGGTCTGACGGACGCAGCAAGTTTTGCGGGTTGCCCTTCTGGAAATGGCGCGAGGCCCAAATCATCAGGATCTTGTTCTTGCGATCGGCGGGCTTGGCCTTGTTAAGCAGCACCAGACAGCCGGGCACGTTGTTGCCATAGAACAGCTTGCCCGGCAGCACGACGATGGCCGCCGTATGTTCAACACGGGGTTGTAGATCAGCCCCAAGCCCCATTCTTTAATGGCCACGGTGAACAGATGGCCGATCAGGGCCAGCTCCAGCCGCACCGAGTTGGCGGCACGCGGCTTGGGGTTCCCATCGGCATCCAGGCGGTCCAGACCAGCCAGGCGCTCATCACGGTACTTGGCCACCAGCTCGGCCGTGATGCCCGCCAGCGAGTACTTGCCAAAGTACTTCTTGAGCGTGGCCGCCCTGTGCTTCTCGCCCGCCTGGGTGAATGGCCGCTTGCTGGGCGTGACCTCGGCCAGGTAGCGGTCGATGGCAGCGGCAAACAGCATCTTCTCTGCCGGCCCACGTTTGACGTACATGCCACGCACCATCTCGTCTTCGGTGGTGCGCGCCCAGTCCTCAGCATCTCGCTTGAGCCGGAAGGTCTTGGTGGTGGTGGGGAAGCCGGTCTTGCGGACGACGGCTTTCCAGGTCCCTGAATCGGTCTTGACGATGGTTGGCATGCAGGCTCTTTTGAGGATCTGTCACTGGCCACTGTACCGAATTTGTACCTTTCGGCAAATTTCGGCTTGTGACGCAGCGACCAAATCGCCCGCAAACATCGATGAATAATTGGTAGGCCGTGTTGGACTTGAACCAACGACCAAAGGATTATGAGTCCTCTGCTCTGACCAACTGAGCTAACGGCCCCCGCAGGGAAGCCTGGATTGTAGGGGCCGCACCGGGTGCCGGCCGCCCACTGCGGCCCTACTTCTGACTCAGTGCGTTGGACACCAGCCGCGAGGTGATGTCCACGATCTCGATCATGCGGTCGTAGGCCATGCGCGTGGGGCCGATGACGCCCAGCGTGCCGACCACCTGGCCATCGATCTGGTACGGCGCCGACACGACCGAAAGCTCCTCGAAAGGCACGATCTGGCTTTCGCCGCCGATGTAGATGTTCACGCCCTCGGCGCGGCTGGAACCATCGAGCAGGCGCATCAGCTGGGTCTTCTGCTCGAACATGTCGAACATGCGGCGCAGCGAGCCCATGTCGCTGGAAAAGTCCTGCACGGTCAGCAGGTTGCGCTCGCCGGAGACCACGACGTTGTCGGTGCTCTCGGCCATGACCTCGCCGCCCGCCTGCACCGCGGCCTGCATCAGCGAGGCCATGTCAGAGCGCAGCTGCTCGACCTCGCCTTTCAGGCGCTCGCGCATCTCCTCGATCGACAAGCCCGTGTAGTGCGCATTGAGCAGGTTGCTGGCCTCGATCAACTGCGACTGGGTGGGGTCCTGGGCGGTGAAGATGACGCGATTCTGCACATCGCCATCGGGCGCGACCAGGATGACGAGGATGCGGCGCTCGCCCAGGCGCAGGAACTCGATGTGGCGGAACACCGTGGCCTTGCGCGGCGCCGTCACCACGCCCACGAACTGCGACAGGCTGGAGAGCATCTGCGCGGCGTTCGAGATCACGCGCTGGGGCTGGTCGGGCTGGAGCTGGTCGCGGGTCTGGTGGGCGAGCTCGTCGAGGCTGAGCGGGCGCGCCGTCATCATGGTGTCCACGAAGAGGCGGTAGCCGCGCGCCGTGGGCACCCGCCCGGCCGAGGTGTGCGGGCTGACGATGAGGCCCAGCTCTTCGAGGTCGGCCATGACGTTGCGGATGGTGGCCGCCGACAGCTCCAGGCCCGAGGCCCGCGAGAGCGTGCGCGAGCCCACCGGCTGCCCGTCGGCGATGTAGCGCTCCACCAGCGCTTTCAAGAGGTATTTGGCCCGGTCGTCCAGCATGGTCTTCATTCTAGATGGCGCCCGCGGCACAGGGTAGGCCCGCCCTGCCGATGTCCTGATCTGACACAGCCGCTGTGGTGTAATTCTTCGCATGTCTCGCCTGCCTCCCTGCCGTTTTCGCCACGCCGCCCTGGTCGGCAAATACCAGGCCCGCGGCATCCGCGCGGTGCTGGAAGACGTGGCCCATTTGCTGGTGCGCGCCGGCCTCGACGTCTCGCTGGAGGCCGACACCGCGCTCAACACCGGCATGACCGACTACCCGGCCCTGTCCATCAAGGAGATCGGCCAGCAGTGCGATGTCGCCATCGTGCTGGGCGGCGACGGCACCATGCTGGCGATCGCCCGTGAGCTGGCGCGCTTCAACATCCCGCTCATCGGCATCAACCAGGGGCGCCTGGGCTTCATCACCGACATCCAGCTGAAGGATGTGGCCACCGCCGTGCCCCTGATCCTCAGCGGCCAGTACGAGGAAGAGCACCGCGCCATGCTGGAAGGCGCCGTGCTGCGCCCGCACAGCGGCGGCGAGCTGGAAACCATCTACGAAGATTTCGCCATCAACGAGGTGGTGGTCAGCCGCGGCGCCACCGCCGGCATGGTCGAGGTGCGCGCCGAGGTGGACGGCCAGTTCATCGCCAACTACCGTGCCGACGGCCTGATCGTGGCCTCGCCCACCGGCTCGTCGGCCTATGCCATGTCGGCAGGCGGCCCCATCCTGCACCCGGCGCTCGGTGGCTGGGTGGTGGTGCCGATCGCCTCGCACACGCTGTCCAACCGGCCCATCGTCATCCCCGACACGGGCACGGTGACCATCGAGATCGTGGCCGGCCGCGACGCCAGCATGAACTTCGACATGCAAAGCCTGGCCAGCCTGCTGCACGGCGACCGCGTCACGGTGCGCCGCTCGGCCTACACGGTGCGCTTCCTGCACCCACAAGGCTGGAATTACTACGCCACCCTGCGCCGCAAGCTGCGCTGGAACGAGGGAGTGAGCTGAAGACCATGCTGCGCCGCCTGAGCCTGCGTGATTTCGTCATCGTGTCCGAGCTGGACATCGAGCTGGACGCCGGTTTCACCGCGTTGACCGGCGAGACCGGCGCGGGCAAATCCATCCTGATCGACGCCCTGCAACTGACCCTCGGCAGCCGCGGTGACGCTGGCGTGGTGCGCGAAGGCGCCCAGCGCGCCGACCTGAGCGCCGAGTTCGAGGTCTCCCCTGCCCTGGCCGCGCAACTGCGCCCCTGGCTGGATGAAGCCGGCTTCGACACGGCCGAGCTGGACGAACGCGGTGGCCGCCTGCTGCTGCGCCGCGTGGTCGATGCCCAGGGCAAAAGCCGCGCCTGGGTCAATGGCAGCACCGCCACGCTGACGCAGTTGCGCGAGCTGGGCGAACAGCTGGTGGACATCCACGGCCAGCACGCCTGGCAAAGCCTGACCCGCGCCGACAGCGTGCGCGCCCTGGTCGATGCGCAAGCCGCGGTGGACACCACCGCGCTGCCAAGCACCTGGGCCGCCCGCCGAGAGGCCCGCCGCCGCCTGGACGAGGCCCGCGCGAAACAAGCCGACCTGGAGCGCGAACGCGAGCGCCTGCAGTGGCAGATCGCTGAACTCGCCAAACTCGCGCCCCAGCCCGACGAGTGGGAGGCGCTCAACGCCGAGCACACGCGCCTGAGCCACGGCCAGTCCATCCTGGACGCGGCCCGCGTGGCGCTCGACATGGTCTCCGAGGCCGAGCTCAACGCCGAAGGCCTGACCTCGCGCGCCATCGATGCGCTCGACGAAGTCGCCAGTGTCGAGCCCCGCCTGGTCAACGCCCTGGAAGTGCTGCGCGAGGCCCAGGCCCAGTTGCAGGACGCCGCGCACAGCCTCAACGGCGTGCTGGGCCACACCGAGCTCGACCCGGACCGCCTGGGCGAGCTCGATGCCCGCCTGTCGGCCTGGATGGGCCTGGCGCGCCGCTACCGCCGCCAAGCCCACGAGCTGCCCGAGTTGCTGCAAACCTGGCAGGCCGAGCTGGCCGAGCTCGACGCCGCCACCGACCTGGCCGCGCTGGAACGCGACGTGACCCAAGCCCACGCCGCCTGGCTGAAGGCCGCGCAGGCCGCCTCCAAGCTGCGCAAGCAGACCGCGCCCAAGCTGTCCGAGGCCGTCACCGCGGCCATGCAGACGCTGGGCATGGCCGGTGGCCGTTTCGAAGTGGCCCTCACGCCGCAAGAAGAACCCCAGCCCTGGGGCCTGGAAACCATCGACTTCCTCGTCGCGGGTCACGCGGGCAGCACGCCGCGGCCGCTGGGAAAGGTGGCCTCGGGTGGCGAGCTCTCGCGCCTGGCGCTGGCCATCGCCGTGACGGCCTCGCAGCAGGCCGCCGCACAACGCGGTGCCCAGGTCGCCACCCTGATCTTCGACGAGATCGATTCGGGTGTGGGCGGCGCGGTGGCCGACACCGTGGGCCGGCTGATGCAGGGCCTGGGTGCGCAGCATGAAGGGCGCAATGAAGGCCGTCAGGTGCTGGCCGTGACCCACCTCGCACAGGTCGCCGCTTGCGCCCACCACCACCTGCTCGTCAGCAAATCGCTGCAGGGCGGCCAGACCACCAGCGACATCCGCTTAGTGGAGGACGAGGCCCGCGTGCAGGAGGTTGCCCGCATGCTGGGCGGCGCCGTCAGCGACACCAGCCTGGCCCATGCACGCGCCATGCTGGACGCGGCCCACACACAGGCTGACACGCCGGCCAGCGCCGGCCACGGCCCCAAGCGCCGCAACAAGGAAACCGCATGAGCAAGCTCGACATCGTGCTGCTGACAGGGATCTCCGGGTCCGGCAAGTCGGTGGCGCTCAACGCCCTCGAAGACGCCGGCTACTTCTGCGTGGACAACCTCCCGCCCGAATTGCTCAGCGGCATGATGACGCTCGAAGAAGCCCGTGAACCAGGCTTGCGCCGCCGCGTGGCCGTGGCTGTGGACGTGCGCAGCGCCCACTCTTTGCCCCACCTGATGCCCGTGCTGGCAGAGCTGCAGCAAGACGGTCACAAGGTGCGTTCGGTCTTCCTCGACGCCAGCACCGACGCCCTGGTGCGGCGCTTCTCGGAAACACGCCGACCGCACCCCCTGTCGCAGGTGCCGCAGCCCACGCCGCCCGCCGCCATGGACCTGCCACGCCGCCGCGCCCGTGACCACGACACCACCATCGCGCCACCTGCCGACCAGGCCCTGGTCGAAGCCATCCGCACCGAGCGCGAGCTGCTGAGCCCACTGCGCGAGGTCTCCACCGTCATCGACACCTCGCTGCTGCGCCCGGCCCAGCTGCGCACCTGGATCCGCAACATCGTGCAGGCCGCACCGGCGCGCCTGACGCTGGTGTTCGAGTCCTTCGCCTTCAAGCAGGGCGTGCCCATGGACGCCGACTTCGTCTTCGACGTGCGCATGCTGCCCAACCCCTTCTACATCAAGGAGTTGAAGCCGCAGACGGGCCGCGACCAGCCGGTCATCGACTACCTGGCGCAACAGCCCGAATCGGCCGAACTCATCGCGCAGATCGAGGCCTTCCTGCTGCGCTGGCTGCCGGCGCTCGAAGGCGACCAACGCAGCTACGTCACCGTGGCGATCGGCTGCACCGGCGGCCAGCACCGCTCGGTCTATTGCGTGGAGCAGCTGACGCAGCGCTTCTCGCCGCGCGGCGTGGTGCTGTCGCGGCACCGCGAGCTGGACGCCAAATGAACAAGGGCACCATCGCTGGCGCCCTGCGCGTCTTCGAAGACGTCAGCCCTTCATCTCCTCGCGCAGCGCGGTCTTGAGTTGCTGACCGATCTCCGGCTTGCCCGCGAACGGGTCGGTCGGGTTGCGGCCCTGCACCACGTCTTCCAGGCGGGTCTGCACCATGCCGAGTGCCTGCGGGTGGGTGTAGATGTAGAACTGGCCCTTCTCGATGGCGTCGAACACCAGCGCGGCGGTGTCTGAGGCCGTGACCTTGCCCGAGGTGACGGCCTTGGTGCTCATGGCCTGGGCGATCATCTGGCTGGCCGTGGGCTTGCCCTCGCTGCGCATCTCTTTCGGGCGGTTGCGGTGCGACATGTGGATGCCCGTGGGCACGAAGTACGGGCACAGCACCGAGGCGTGCACCTGCTCGGTCACCAGCGCCAGGTCCTGGTAGAGCGTCTCGCTCAAGGACACCACGGCGTGCTTGCTGACGTTGTAGGCACCCATGTTGGGCGAGTTCAACAGGCCGGCCATCGAGGCCACGTTGACCATGTGGCCGCGGTAGGCCGGGTCTTTCTGGGCGGCGGCCAGCATCAACGGCGTGAAAACGCGCAGGCCGTGGACCACGCCAAACAGGTTCACGCCCAGCACCCACTCCCAGTCACGCTGGGTGTGCTCCCAGATCAGGCCGCCGTGGGCCACGCCCGCGTTGTTGATGACGATGTGCGGCGCGCCAAAACGCTCCATGCACAGGTCGGCCAAGGCCTGCACGTCTTCGGCGCGGGAGACGTCACCGCGCAGCGCAGCCACTTTGGTGCCGGTCTGCTCGCCGGTGGCGCTGAGTTCGGCCACGGCCTCATCGAGCGCGTCCTGCTGCACATCGGTCAGCACGAGGTTGAGGCCCTTCTTGGCGGCCAAGCGGGCCAGCTCCAGGCCAAAGCCGCTGCCGGCGCCGGTGATGACGGCGGTCTGGCCGCCTTGCAAAGTGAGGTTCGACATGGTGGGTGTCTTGTGATGTGTGGTTGGATGCTTGTGTGCGTGGCTCAGACCAGCTTGACCAGCTGCTTGCCGAAGTTCTTGCCCTTGAGCAGACCCAGGAAGGCCTCCGGCGCGCTGGCGATGCCCTCGGCGACCGACTCGCGGAACTTCATGCGGCCCGTGGCGACCATGCCGCCCAGCTCCTGCATGGCCTCGGGCCAGACCTCGGGGTGCTCGCTGACGATGAAGCCCTGCAGCTTCAGGCGGCTGATGAGGATGAGCGAGGGGTTGGCCATGGGGATGGGCTGGCCGCTGTAGCCGGCGATCATCCCGCAGAAGGCGATGCGACCGAAGGCGTTCATGCGCAGCATCACGGCGTCCAGGCCCACACCGCCGACGTTCTCGAAGCAGCCGTCGATGCCTTGCGGCGCGGCGTCGCGCAAAGCGGCCGAGAAGCTGCGCAGGTCGGTCAGGGCCTTGTGGTCGAGGCAGGCGTCGAAGCCCAGCTCTTCGGTCACGTAGCGGCACTTCTCCGGGCCACCGGCAATGCCCACCACGCGGCAGCCGCGGGCCTTGGCCAGCTGGCCGACCACGCTGCCCACCGCGCCACTGGCCGCACTGACCACGACGGTCTCACCGGCCTTGGGCGCGATGATCTTGACCAGGCCGTACCAGCCCGTCACGCCGGGCATGCCGACCGCGCCCAGGTAGGCCGACAGCGGGATCTGGCGGGTGTCCACCTTGGTGATGGCGCCACGCTGGCTGGCGTCGATGAGGCTGTACTCCTGCCAGCCGCCCATGCAGACGACGGCATCGCCCACGTCGAACCGCGGGTGCTTGCTGGCCACCACCTCGCCCACCGTGCCACCGATCATCACGGCGTCCAGGGGCTGGGGCTCGGCGTAGCTCTTGCTGTCGCTCATGCGGCCACGCATGTAGGGGTCGAGCGAGAGGTAGTGGTGGCGCACCAGCACCTGGCCCTCCGCCAATTGCTCGGCCGTGGGCACGGGCGCTTCGACCAGTTTGAAGTTCTCAGGCGTGGGCTCGGCGGCGGGGCGCGAGGCCAGCAGGATCTGGTGGTTGACGAGGCTCATGGGTCGCTCCTGGGGAATCCGTTGAAGGGATGGAAGGGCGTGGGTGGCTCGAACGTGGTTCAGTCAGAGCCGGCGTGGCGCGCCAGTGGCTTGACCTCGCGGTCACCGACCGGCAAGGCGCGCAGGAACTTGAAGGTGCCCGTGGCATGGGCGCACAGGCGGTCGTGGGCGTCGAGCACCCGGGCCTCGGTGAAGGCCATGGAGGCGGTGGTGTGCAGCACCGTGCCGACCACGCGGATGCGGCCCTGTGCCGGGCGCATGAAGCTGGTTTTCATCTCGATGGTCACCAGGCCCGGGCCGCCGTCCGGCTGGTCCAGGTTGCGGCTGCGCGCGGCGTGGGCCATGGCCACGTCCATCAGCGTCATCTGCAGGCCACCGTGGGCCACGCTGAAGGAATTGGTGTGGCGCTCTTCGACGTCGAGCGTGATCTCGGCCTCGCCATCGGCAAAGCGCTGCAACTCGCAGCCCAGGCCGACGAGGAAGGGGATGTGAACGGGAAAGGGGATGGCCATGGGGTGTCCGTTCGGCGCCGCCTCAGCCGCCGATCAAGGCGCTGACGCCACCGTCCACCGCCAGGACCTGCCCGGTGATGTGCTTGCCCGCCTCGGAGGCGAACAGCAGGGTCACGCCCTTGAGGTCCTCGTCGTCGCCCAGGCGCTGCAGCGGCGCGCCCGCGGCCAGGCGCTCTTCGCCCACCGCGGCCAGGGTGCCGGCCGTCATCTTGCTGGGGAAGAAGCCCGGCGCGATGGCGTTGACGCGGATGCCCAGGTGCCCCCACTCGCAGGCCAGGGCCCGCGTGAAGTTCACCACCGCGCCCTTGCTGGTGTTGTAGGCGATCGTCTGCATGAAGGGGTGGTTGCCGCCCAGGCCCGCGATGGAAGCCAGGTTGATGATGCGGCCCTGCTGGCGCGGGATCATGCTGGCCTTGGCAATGGCTTGCGACAGCAGGAAGTAGCCGCGCACGTTGAGGTTCATGACCTTGTCCCAAGCCTCCAGCGGGTGGTCCTGCGCGGGCGCGCCCCAGGTGGCGCCGGCGTTGTTGACGAGGATGTCCACGTCGCCCACGCGCTCCAGGGTCTCGTCGGCCAGGCGCTGGATGTCGGCGGGGTTGCCCGCGTCGGCGGCGATCCAGCGCGCGTCGATGCCAGCGTCTTGCAGGGCCATCACGGCCTGTTCCAGGTCGGCGGCCTTGCGCGAGCTGATGACGACCTTGGCGCCGGCCTCGCCCAAAGCGTGGGCCATCTGCAGGCCCAGGCCGCGCGAGCCACCGGTGATGAGGGCGGTCTTGCCCGTGAGGTCGAAGAGTTGCTGGACGGTGCGGGGGGTGCTCATGTCGGAGGTGCCTTCAGCGGGTTCAGACGAAGTAGTCGATCACCTGACGGCCAGCGGCCATCTCGCGGATCTGCGCGACCACGCCCTGGTGGTGCGGGTGCGGCTGGTAAGCGGCGAGCGCGGCGGCGTCGGCGAAGGTGGAGACCAGCACCACGTCGGCGGTGGCTTCCAGGCCTTCGGTCTTGATGCCCACGTCGAACTCGTGCATGCCGGGCACCAGGCCCTTGCAGGAGTCGAGCAAGGCCTTGACCTGGGGGGCGTCTTCCGGACGCTTGAGCTGGAACATCACGATGTGTCGGATCATCTCGGGGCTTTCAGGAAACGGTGGGGTCAGAACCAATCGGCCTGGGCTTGCGCGCAGGTCAGGTCGCGGCGCGAGACCACGCCCAGCCAGGCGTCGATCTTGGGCAGCTCGTAAGAGAAGAAGTAATCGGCGGTGGCCAACTTGCCTTGCAGGAAGCCGGCGCCCAGCGGGGACGCGTCCCAGGCACCGGCCGCTTGCGCCGCCTTGGCCGCCAGGGCCAGCTCCAGCCAGACCCAGGCCAGCACGGTGTGGCCAAAGGCCTGCAGGAAGGGCGTGGCGTTGGCCAGGGCCTCTTCGGGCACGCCGGTGGACCAGGCCGCCTTGGTCGTGGCGCCCACCTTCTGCAGCGCTTGGGCCAGGGCGTTGGCGTGGCCAGCCAGGCCATCGACGTGGCCGGCTTTCTGGATGGTTTCGCTGATGCGCTCGGCCAGCACGCTCAAGGCCTTGCCGCCGTTCATCACCACCTTGCGGCCCAGCAGGTCCAGGCCCTGGATGCCATGGGTACCCTCGTGGATCATGTTGAGGCGGTTGTCGCGCCAGTACTGCTCGACGGGGTAGTCACGCGTGTAGCCATAGCCGCCCAGGATCTGGATGGCCAGGGAGTTGGCCTCCTGCGCCCACTCCGAAGGCCAGCTCTTGGCCACGGGGGTCAGCAGCTCCAGCAACAGGCCGGCCTTCTCGGCCTCTTCGCCGGTGCCGGTCTGCTCGTCGTCCAGCAGGTTCGCGCACAGCAGCCCCAAGGCCAGGCCGCCTTCGGCGATCGCCTTCTGCATCATCAGCATGCGCTTCACATCGGTGTGCTCGATGATGGGGATCTGCGGCGCGCTGTGGTCCTTGCCACCGCTGCCCATGCGCCGGCCTTGCGGGCGCTGCTTGGCGTAGTCCAGCGAGTACTCGTAGCCGGCATAGCCCAGCATGGTCGCGCCCAGGCCCACGCTGGTGCGGGCCTCGTTCATCAGCGTGAACATGCACTTCAGGCCCTCGCCTTCCTTGCCAATCAGGTAGCCCACCGCACCGGCTTCGCCGTTGACGGGGAACTTGCCTTCACCGAAATTCAGCAAGGTGTTGACGGTGCCGCGGTAGCCGCACTTGTGGTTGAGGCCGGCCAGGGCCACGTCGTTGCGCTGCGCCGTGATCGTGCCGTCTTGCTGAACCAGCTTGCGCGGCACGATGAACAGCGAGATGCCCTTGACGCCCGCCACCGGCTTGCCATCGGGCCCGGGGATCTTGGCCAGCACCAGGTGGACGATGTTCTCGCCCATCTCGTGCTCGCCGCCCGAGATCCACATCTTGTTGCCCTTGAGGCGGTAACGCGGCCCCAGGCTGTCGGCCTGCCAGCCGATGCCCGTGCCGTCACCGGCCACATCGGGCACAGCGCGCGTGGCGATGTCCGACAGGCTGGAGCCGGCCTGCGGCTCGCTCAGGCACATGGTGCCGAAGGTGCGGCCCTCGAAGCCACCCTTGGCGAACACCTCGACCTGCTTCGGCGTGCCGTGCGCCAGGATGGTGTTGGCGTTGCCGCGCGTGAGCATCGGGTACGCGGCCAGCGAGACACTGGCCTTGTAGAAGAAGCTCATCGAGGCGATTTCCACCACCGTGGGCAGCTGCATGCCACCCACTTCGGCGTCCTTGCTCGCGGCCATCAGGCCCGACTCGTTGAAGGCGGCCATGGCCACGGCCGTCTCTTTGGGCAGGGTCACGGTGACGCCGTCGAACTCGGGCTCGTGCGTGTCGGTCAGGCGGTTGAGCGGCGCGAACTGCTCTTGCGCGATCTTCTCGCTGAGGTCGAGCACGGCGGTGAAGGTCTCGCGGTTGTGCTCGGCGTGGCGCTCGCGCTGGCACAGGCTTTCGGCCTGCAGCCAGTCGTAGAGCAGGAAATCAACGGTGGCGCGGTGGGTCATGGTGTGTCTGAAAAAAGAGGGGCCCAGGCCTCAACGGCCCTTGAAGACGGCCTCGCGGCGCTCGATGAAAGACAGCACGCCTTCGGCGGCGTCTTCGCTTTGCATCACGGGGTGCAGGTCCTGGAAAAGGTGCTTCGCCGCTTCGGCCTCGCCCTCGTTCCAGGCCGTGCGGGTGGACTTGAGCACGTTCTGCACGCCCAGCGGCGCGGCCTTGGCGATGGCCTCGGCGATCTCGCGGGCCTTGGCCAGTTGCTGCCCCGCGGGCACCACCTCCTGGACCAGGCCGGTGCGCAGGGCTTCTTCGGCGTACCAAAAGTCGCCCGTCAGCAGGTAGCGCTGGGCGGCGCCCCACCCCATCTGGCGGGGCAGGCGCAGCGTGGCACCGCCACAGGGGAAGATGCCGCGCTTGACTTCGAGCATGGCGAAGCGCGTGTCGTCGGCGGCCACGCGCACCTCGGTGTTGAGCATGACCTCCACACCCCAGGTGAAGCAGTTGCCCTGCACCGCCATGACGATGGGCTTGCGGTGGCGCTCACCGAAGAGGCCGAAGGGGTCCACCTCGCCCTCGCCCACCTCGAAGCCCTTGCCGTTGCCGAAGATGGGCGCCCACTTGTCCAGCTCGACGCCGGAGGTGAAGTGCTTGCCTTCGGCGTGCAGCAGGGCCACGCGCAGGTCGGGGTTGCGGTTGAGCTCGCCCAGGGCCCGGGCCAGGTCCACGTACATCTCGGGCGAGAGCGCGTTGTGCTTGTCCGCGCGGTTGACCTTGATCTCCAGGATGTGGCCGTTGACCGTCGTGTCGATGTGCGCCATGGGGTGTCTCCTGTGCGTTCTCTGCGTCCCTGGCCGATCAGCCGGTGAAGCCCTTGCCCTCGGACGCCAGCTGGGCCAGCAGCGGGGCGGGCGTCCAGAAGGCGGGGTCGCCGTTGGGGTTGGCCGCGAAGCCCTTCATCAGCGCGACCACCTGGGGCAGGCCCAGCATGTCGGCGTAGAGCATGGGACCGCCGCGGTACACAGGGAAGCCGTAGCCGGTCAGGTAGACCATGTCGATGTCCGAGGCCTTGGAGGCGATGCCCTCTTCCAGGATCTTGGCGCCTTCGTTGACCATGGCCAGCACCAGGCGCTGCACGATCTCGTCGTCGCTGATGGCGCGCGGCGTCACACCCTTGTCGGCACGCACCTTGTCGATGCAGGCCTGCACCTCGGCCGAGGGCACGGGCTCGCGCTTGCCCACCTCGTAGTCGTACCAGCCCTTGCCGACCTTCTGGCCGAAGCGGCCGAGTTCGCAGATGGCATCGCCCACGGGGCTGTAGATGACGTCGGGTTGCTCGACCTTGCGGCGCTTGCGGATGGCAAAGCCGATGTCGTTGCCGGCCAGGTCGCCCACGCGGAAGGGGCCCATGGCGAAGCCGAAGGCCTCGGCGGCCTTGTCCACCTGCTGCACGGTGGCGCCCTCTTCCACCAGGAAGAAGGCCTGGCGGGTGTACTGCTCGAACATGCGGTTGCCGATGAAGCCGTCACACACGCCCGAGACCACGGCGACCTTCTTGATCTTCTTGGCCACGGCCATCACGGTGGCCATCACGTCCTTGGCGGTGTGCCTGGAGCGCACCACTTCCAGCAGGCGCATGACGTTGGCCGGGCTGAAGAAGTGCAGGCCGATGACATCACCGGGGCGCTTCGTGACTTCGGCGATCTTGTCCACGTCCAGCGTCGAGGTGTTGGACGCCAGGATGGCGCCTGGCTTCATGACGGCGTCCAGCTTGGTGAAGACCTGGGCCTTCACGCCCATGTCTTCGAACACGGCCTCGATGACCATGTCGGCCTGGGCGATGTCCTCGTAGCTCAAGGTGGTGGTCAGCAGGGCCATGCGCTGCTCGTACTTGTCTTGCGCCAGCTTGCCCTTGGCCACCTGCGCTTCGTAGTTCTTGCGGATGACACCGACGCCACGGTCGATGGCCTCTTGCTTCATCTCCAGCAGCTTGACGGGGATGCCGGCGTTCAGGAAGCACATGGTGATGCCGCCGCCCATGGTGCCGGCGCCGATCACGGCCACGTTCTTGACGTCGCGCAGCGGCGTGGTGTCGGGCACATCGGGGATCTTGCTGGCGGCGCGCTCGCCGAAGAAGGCGTGGCGCAGGGCGCGGGCCTGGTCGCTGGTGACCAGCTTGGCGAACACGTCACGCTCGTAGGCGATGCCGGCGTCCAGGTCCAGCTTCGTGGCGGCTTCGACGCAATCGACACAACGCTGCGGCGCTTCCAGGTTCTTGCGGGTCTTGGCCAGCTCGGCGCGGGCCTTGGCGAAGGCGTCCGCATCGGCCGGGGCGGCGACGCTCAGGTCACGCACCGAGGGCAGCGGGCGGGCATCGGCCACGCTCTGGGCGAAGGCGATGGCGGCGGGCAGCAGGTCACCGTCCACGAGCTGGTTGAACAGCTTCTGGCCAGGCGCAGCGGCGAGCTTGTCAGACGGCACCGAGGCGCCGGTGGTGATCATCTGCAGGGCGGTTTCCACGCCCAGCACGCGCGGCAGGCGCTGCGTGCCACCGGCACCCGGCACGATGCCGATGTTCACTTCGGGCAGCGCGATCTGCGTGCCCTTGGCGACGACGCGGTAGTGGCAGCCCAGGGCCAGTTCCAGACCACCGCCCATGGCCACGCCATGGATGGCCGCCACGACGGGCTTGGCCGATTGCTCGACCGCGGCAATGGTCACGTGCAGGTCAGGCGCTGCGAAAGCCTTGGGGCTGCCGAACTCCTTGATGTCGGCACCGCCGCAGAACACCTTGCCCGAACCGATGATGACGACCGCCTTCACGGCCGCGTCGGCATTGGCTTGCGCCAGGCCATCGACGATGCCGGCGCGCGTGCTCTGGCCGAGGCCATTGACGGGGGGGTTGGCGAGGGAGATGACGGCCACGCCGTCGGTGACTTGGTAGGTAGCGCTCATGGCAATGTCGGAAAGTGTTCGGTGGAAACACACGGACCCCGACATCCCCCTGCCCCGAGGTGGGGGCAGGACGGCCAGCGGCGTCCGCTCAGCGATCAGATCAATTCTGACAAGAAGCCTTGTAAGAATGCCGATAGATTCTGACACAGGCGCTGCGGCCATGCACCGACGCCCGTTATCCCCCTGGTGAAAACACCTAGCGGGTGTGGCGCGGGCGGGCTTGGGGCCCAGGACTGCGGGCGCGTTGTGTCGTGGCGGGATGGTGGCACGGATGGGCGGCAGTGCCGAGATTCAGCGCCGGGTGCAGGGGCTTGAGACGAGGTGCGCAAGCGAAAAAGTGCGGGCCGCCGCCTGTTCTGAGCGGTGCACAAGCCGGTGTGAGCGACGCGCCGGCCGTTGGGCTCGGGCCACGCCCCAGGGAGGTGCGTGCGCCGCGTGGACGTGCTCGGCGCGCAAAACGATGCAACTCGGCGCGTGTCACGCAATGACTCGGCCACCCGTCAATTTGAGCCATGCGCAAAGCAGTTTGAGCGGCGCGCGAGTGAAGGGAACTCGGCGGGCCGGTGAAAACGGGCGGCGGGTGGAGAAAATTGGGCGGCAGGCCGCTGGGGGTGGGCGAAGGGCCGCTCAATGTTGGCGGCGGAAAGGCCGGCGTGTGAGCGCGGAGGTTCCGGTCAAGCCGTGCACGGCTGGAATGGGGCGGCACCTCAAGAGGCATGCGCGGCTTGTGACCTGGCATGGGGCGCGGCCGGGGCGGACAGGTTTGCGCCTGACCGAAAATGCCGTGTCAGTGGGGCATCGCGACCGGCGCTTCGGGCGATTGACCTTGGGATTGGGGCTCGGGTAGGCTGCGGCAACGTAAAAACTGTGACACGAGGGAGCGGCATGCTGAGAAGCGGGCATTTCAAGGGGGCTTGGCGGTGGGAAGCGGCGGATGAAGGCGGCAGTTTTTAGGCCACACAAAGAGGCTCGCCACCTGGGCGCGCACCGTTTTAGACCAACGGACGCTGAGAGCGGAGTTGGTACAAATACAAGTTAGGCCGCGTTAACGAAAATCCCGTGTTTACGACACGCGCACAGTTCATATCCGATCATCGGTCGTCACTTCGTAAGGCATTTCATAGTCGCCTGCCAAGATATAACTGCCCAACGAGCTCAAGGAGCGCGAACCGGCCCGTATCGCTCAAGCCATAAGCGAAAAGACTGTCATGAAGTATTGGGTGATTCTGATTCTATTTACTGCCGCGGGCGCTCTTGCGATTCTCATGAAGCGCCCAGGTATGGATGCGTTCGCCGAGGTCAAAACCATCACCGGCGCCTATGTCATGGAGGAGCGACTCCGGAACCCCCCGGATTCAAAGGTAAACGGGAAGACGTTGTACACATCTGGCCACTTTTTCGGCCATGGCAGCAACATGGACATACGTGGCATGACGGGTCATGTCATCACCGTGAAGTATGTTGTCATGCCGGCGATCTTCGATTCGACTAACGTTGTCGTTGAAGCAACGGGGATGGACGGACAGATCCTGTATAGCAAAGATAGTCAAGCCATTCAAAGCCAATGGCTTAGGTCATCGCTGCTGCGGCTCTCGGGCATCCTCATGTTTTTTGCACTAATCCTTTTTAAGGAATCCAGTGGGTTTAAATGAGCAACGAAGCCGAATAGATCAAGGCGCTTGCGCGATTTTGGTGGACAATTAAACCTGTCACCGTTCGGAGTGAACTCGCCCTCCCTTGCCTACGCGCCCCAGCCTAACTGTCGGTTCAACGCGGACGCCAACACTGGCCATGGCTTCGCCATTTTCATGGCCAGTGTTGGTGCCCTGCGCCTTCGGCTCCGGCGCCGGTTAACCTGGGCTACAAGGGCTTCCCCATCTGTCAAGCAAATGCATCCCCCTCAATTGCCTTTGGCAATTGATATTTAGCATTCAACCCTTCAGGCACTCACAGCGTTGAGATCGCAGCCAGGATAA
>JAHFQM010000019.1 GCA_023266355.1 Aquabacterium sp. | reverse complement strand
GACCTGATCAACTGGTGCGCACTGTTCACCAACCCTGACCGCATCTCGCAGACCGACGCGCCAGACCTGCACTACGACGACGGGCGCGAACTGCGCGACCAGATCATCGACTTCGACACCATCCAGGACCCCACCCCCAGCGGCCTGCGCCTGTGGAAGGAGACCGGATCGGATGAACTGGAGGCGCGCTTTTACTCCATCAAGTCCTTCCCTGAGCGCTTCGCCCTTTGGCAGATGGGCTCGCTGATCGGCGACCTGATGCAGCCCGCCCTGCAGTACAGCGCGCCATTCTTGCTGACCATGGGCGTGCATGTGCTCGACCCCAATGCCACCAAGGCCACGGTCACCGCCAACCATGTGCGCGCCACGCAAAACGCCAAGAGCAAGATGGCCGACGTGATGCCGGACGTGGGCAAGAAGCTGCAGGACTGGACGGCCGCCGCGCAGGCCATCGACACCGGCGGCAGCCTGGTAAGCCTCTACCACCAGTTGGCCATCTTCTCGCCACCGCGCAAGGCCGTGGCGGCCCACGAAGCGGCCAACGCCATCTGGCGTGGCCGGGGCTTTCAGCTCAATGCCGACGTGTACATGCACCGCCAGGCGCTGCTGGCCAGCCTGCCCATGACCCTCACGCCACGCTTTCATGGCGATCTGGCCAAGATGCGCCGCGTCTCGCGCAAGACCATGGCCAACGCGATCCACCTGGCGCCCCTGATCGCGGAGTGGCGCGGCACACGCACCCCCGCCCTGGTCTTCGGCGGGCGCCGTGGGCAGTTGATGACCCTGGACATCTTCGACAATGACCTGGGCAACTACAACTTCGCCATCATCGGCGCACCGGGTTCGGGCAAGTCGGTGCTGATGAACGAGATGGCCTGGTCCTACCGGGCCATCGACGCCAAGGTCTGGATGCTGGACCTGGGCCGCTCTTTCGAGAAGCTGTGCCGCAAGGCCAAGGGCACCTACATCGAGTTCCGCCCCGATGTGGACATTTGCCTGAACCCCTTCACCAACATCGTTGACATCCACGAAGACATCGACATGCTGGTGCCGGCCATCTCCAAGATGTGCTCCATGCAGCACACGCTGGAAGAGGTCCAGTACAAGGCCATATCGGCCATGGTGCTCAAGCTCTTCGCCGAGCACGGCAACGACCTGACCATCACGGCCCTGCGCGAGGCCTTCAAGACCGGCAACATCGAAGCCCTGGGCCTGGTTAACGACCAGCGCATCAAGGACCTGGCCGTGATGCTCAACCCCTACACCCGAGGCGGCCAGTACGAGCGCTTCTTCGAGGGGCCCAGCAACGTCGATTTCAGCAACGATTTCATCGTCATCGAAAACGAGGAACTCAAGCGCCGCCCCGACCTGCACGCCGTTGTCAACATCCTGTTGCTGCACCAGATCACCGGCGAGATGTACCTCAGCCGCAACCGGCGCAAGGTGCTGTTCATTGACGAGCTCAAGCAGCAGCTCGGCGATATCGGGGCCGATGACCCCGTCAAGGCCGCCGTGATCGAGGAAGCGGCCCGGCGCGCCCGCAAATACGGCGGAGCCTTGGGCACGGCAACCCAGAGCGCCGACGACTTCTATGGCTCGGCCCAGATGGAAGCCGCGTTCAACTGTTCGGACTGGGTGTTCCTGCTGCGCCAGAAGCCCGAATCCATCGAGATGCTGGACCGCAAGGGCAGGCTGACCATGGACGAGCCCAAGAAGCGCTTGTTGAACTCGCTCAGGACCGAGGCGGGCGTGTACTCCGAGCTGTACATCTCCTCCCCGGTGGGCGAAGGGGTGGCGCGCAACATCCTGGATCCGGCCACGCACCTGCTGTTTTCCAACAAGCTGGAGGACAACGCGCCCATCGACGAGCTGCGCGCGCAAGGTCTGAGCATCGATGCAGCCATCACCGAACTGCTGCGGCGCCGGGGGCACACCGTATGAAAGCGATCAGCCTCATCCCTGCCCTGGTGCAGTCGCTGCTCACCCTGATCGTGGTCGCTGCCGCCTTGCTGCTCTATGACCGCACTGTGGTGCGCCCAGCGCTGCGCATCGGCATGGTCGATGTGGCCGAGGTGTACCGGCAAAAGGAAGCCGAGTTCACGCAACTGCTCACCAAGGCCGGCTCGGAAGACGATCGGCAAAACGCCATGCTGATGGCGCGCACCTTCGCCCAACGCCTGCCCATTGCGCTGGAGGAATTGCCCCGCGACTGCGCATGCCTGGTGGTACTCAAAGGCGCTGTGGCCGGGCCCACACCGCACACCGTGGACTTGACCGCTCAGTTGCGCCAGAAAGTGGGGATGCCATGACCTTGCAGATCGTCCGCATCCCGCCGCCCGTGCCCTGGCATGTGCGCAGCTATCGCCAAGCCCGGCAATCCTTTTGCGACCAACTGGCCCACACGCGTCGCCGCTGGTATCTCTACCTTCCGGTGTTCGCCATCTGGGCGCTGGCCTACGTCCGGTTGTTCCTGGATCCCACCCCACGCCTGCCCATTGTCTTCAACTGGACGCCCAGCCTGCCCTACCGTGTCGCCTATCGCGTGAGCTGGAAACAGACTGTTCCGCCCGCCTTGCACCGTGGTGACTACATCCTGTTCGCCTTCGCTGGCGATGCACAGCAGCACTACCCGGGCCTGCGCGGTCAGCCCTTCTTCAAGATGGTCAGGGGCCTGCCCGGTGACACCATCACCGTCCAAGACCGCATGGTGTTGATCAACGGCGAGTCGGTGGGGCATGCCAAGGCTCAGACCTTCGACCACCGTGGGCTCGATCCCATTCAGCCCACGGTGATCCCACCGGGCAGCTACTACGTCCAGGGCAGCAGCCCCGACAGCTTTGACTCGCGCTACCGCAGCAGCGGTCTGGTCCGCACCGAGCAGGTCATCGGGCTCGTGCGGCCCCTGTTCTGAGGAACATGACATGCAAGCCTGTCCATGCCACCTCCAGCAACACCGCAAGTGCCGCAATGGCCGCAATGACGTGCGCCACTCGGCGCCTCGCTTGATCCTGTGCATCTGGATCGCTGGTTTGGCATCTGCAGCCCACGCTCAGGCCCAGACCACGCCCAAGCGGCCGGCCCAGCAACTGGCCGAAAGTCGCGCCCACAGCAGCCCAGTCACTCAAAGCGCCAGCACGCCTGAGTCCACGCCAGACGATGTGCCTCTGGAGGACTACCTGGCACTGCTGGCGCAAATCTCGCCTGCCGCGCGCGACGGCGCTCAAGCCTACTTGCGTGCGTTCGCGCAACGCTGCGGGCGGCCCCTCACCGCGCTGGCGTTGCGCAAGGCCATTGCCCAGGGCAGCGGTGACCCGGTCCTCATGGGCATGGTCAGCGCCAGCCACCCCAGCCAACTGGCGCAGCGTGATGCCCTGCTGAGCCAACTCGCTCAACGCATCCGTTGCGACGCTCGGGGTCAGCCATGAAGCCCAAGAGCCCACAGTTGATGGTGATGGCCTGCCTGCTGACCATGGCATGCACAGGTGCGGGCTCATGCGCTTGGGGCGTGGACCTGGGCAGCATCGGTCCGACCTATCCGATCAGCGAAGCCAACCTGCTGGAGTTCATTGCGCAACGCCTGCGAGACAAGCAAGCCAGTGGTGAACTGGCTCGACTGCAGGACCAAGCCCGTGAGCGCGGCATTCAGGCCGTGCGCCAGCCACAGCCTGTGGCCGGGCTGCGCACCACGCAACAGCCGCGCACCTTCTACTTCGACCCCAGCTTCACGCTGGATCGCAACATCCTGGATCCCCAGGGGCACCTGATGTTTGCCGCTGGCTCGCGCCACAACCCGCTGGACGTGGTGTCCCTGTCCAGACACCTGCTGTTCTTCGACGCCCGTGATGCACGGCAGGTGAGCCGCGCTCGGGAGTTGATCCAGCGCTACCAGAGCCAGCTCAAGGCGATCCTGACAGCTGGCTCCTACCTGGACCTGATGAAAGCCTGGCGCACGCCGGTTTACTACGACCAGCAAGGTGTGCTGACCCGGCGCCTGGGCATCGCACAGGTGCCCGCTCTGGTCTCGCAGGAAGGCAAGCGCCTGCGCGTGGATGAGTTGGAGGTGACACCATGACCCGATCCACCCCAAAAGCAAGATGGCGTCAATCGTGGGATCACATCGCGGCGATCCTGTTGATTTGCTTGCTGGCCATGACCAGCCAGCACAGCCACGCGGCGGGCATCGCCACCTGCACAGGCAAGTTCCCCAACCCCGTCACCGACATCTGCTGGAGCTGCATCCTGCCCATCAGCCTGGGCAGCATCCCCATCGCCAACTTCGGCGGCCAGGAAGACATTGCCAACCCAGGCAGCCCTGTGTGCAGTTGCGGCGTGAACCCGGTCATCGGTCTGTCTATCGGCTTTTGGGAACCGGCTCGCCATGTCGAAGTCGTGCGCAAGCCGTTCTGCCTGACCTCACTGGGCGGCATCGACCTGAACCCGGGCCTGCCCGCCCCGGAAGCCGCCCGCTTCACCCACGCTGAAGGCGACGGCGATGGCGGCAGTTTCTACCAGGCCCATTTCTACGTGAACCCGATGCTGTACTGGCTGGAGGTCGTGACCGACTTTCCCTGCCTGGAAAAGGGCAGCTTCGATCTGGCCTATCTCACCGAGGTCGATCCGCTGTGGAACGACGACGAGTTGACCCTGATCCTCAACCCGGATGCGGTGTTGTTCGCCAACCCCATCGCGATTGCCGCCTGCGCCGCCGATTGCGTGGCCGCCTCACAGGGCTTTGGCATCAAGGAATTGTTCTGGTGCGCAGGATGCCAGGGCGGCATCTACCCGCTGGATGGCCAAGTGCCCTACCACTTGGGCGGTGTTCGCACGGCCGTTCTGCTGGCCCAGCGCCTGACCACCAAGATGCACCGCGAGTTGATCGCCTGGGGATGGCATGGCACGCCCGGCCTGTGTGGCCCCTACTTCGAGCCCGTCATGGACAAGACGGCCTACAAGACACAACTCACCTACCCCATCCCCAACACTGAAAAGGACGGCGGCAGGTGCTGCCAGCCTTTCGGGCGCAGCACGGTGATCTGGGGGGCCGGCAAGGAATACCCCGTGCGCGGTGAAGACTTCGCCTTCATGTTGTTTCGCAAAAGGAACTGCTGTGTCGGCTTCTGACTTCCATCAACCTTCACGCTGGGGCTTCGGTCTTGGCCTGTCCATGCTGCTTGCACTGAGCGCACAGGCCCAGACCACGCCGATCATCACCGAAGCAGACATGGCTCGGGCCAGGCGCGCGCAACCCACCATCACGGACCAGGACATCGAACGTGCTCGGAAAGCGCACGGCGTGCCCAGCGCCGCAGACTTGGAACGTGTGCCCGACACAGCGGGACCAAGAATTGATG
>JAHFQM010000005.1 GCA_023266355.1 Aquabacterium sp. | reverse complement strand
ACAGTTCTATAACCAACAACGCTTGCATTCCAGCATTGGCTATTTGCCACCTGCCGCTTTTGAACGCGGCAACCTAACTCCAACCGGTGTCCACTAAAGTCGAGCAAGCGCCCGCCAACACAGGCCATGCCTTCGGCATTCTCATGGCCTGTGTTGGTGCCCTGCGCACCTTCGGTGCTCCGGCGCCGCTTACCTTGGTAGTTAGTCCATCCAATATAACGATCTATGCGACTAAAGCCATACCTCTTACCTTTGGTCCAGTTCACACTGATCGGTCCTGGTATTGGCGTGTTGACGGCGCTACTGCTTGGCGCCGGCGGCACGCCAACCCTATCTGGTGGCAGCCTCTTCATGCTGTTCGGCTATGGCGTTGGGCTTGCCCCTGCAGCTCTGGCTGGCGCCATCTATGTGTCAGCGTGGAACGCACGAACGCTATTGAAGGCACTGAGCACCACAGAATTCGGCGCTCTGCTGGGCGCCATCTCGGGTCTTATCGCGCTAGCCACGTTGTCAACCCTCATGTCCGGCACCCCATGGCCCAAGTCTCCCATCATCCATGTCATACCAATGGCTGCAGGTGCCGTTTGTGGATGGCTGGCGGCACAAGTTCGAGATGAAGCGCACGGGTGGACAAATGTCAGTTGAACAGCGCGCAGCCTCAACAATGAAGCGCAACGCCAAGGTCCAGAATTCAGCGCCCACAAAACATCAGGAAGCCCCATGAAAGTCCACGGCAGCTGCCACTGCGGCCACGTTCGCTTCGTCGCCGAGGCCGACCCCCAACTCACCAGCATCTGCCATTGCAACGATTGCCAGAAGCTGACCGGCACGGCCTTCCGGCTGTCCACACCGGCGCTGCCCGGCTCCTTCGCCTTGACGCAGGGCACGCCCAAGGTCTACGTCAAGGTCGCCGAAAGCGGCGCACGCCGGGCGCAGGCCTTCTGCCCGGAATGCGGCTCGCCGCTCTACACCTACGACGCCGACAAGCCCACACCCATCGGCCTGCGCGTGGGCGTGCTCGACGAGCGCCGCGCTTTGCCGCCCACCTGGCAGAAGTGGTGCGACGTGGCGCTCGACTGGACGCAAAACCTCGCCGAGGTCGAGCAGGCTTCCCGGGACCAGCGCGGGGCCTGAACCCCCGAGAATGCACGCCATGATCACCTGCCACTTCCGCTACGTCGTTGACCCGGACAAGCTGCCCGAGCTCGAAACCTACTTCCGCATGTGGATGCGCCTCATCCCCTTGTTCGGCGGCTTGCACCACGGCTACCTGATGCCGTCCGAGGGCGCCAACAACATCGCGCTGGGTTCGTTCTCCTTCCCCTCGCTGGCCGATTACGAGCAGTACCGCATCCGCTCGTTCGCCGACCCCGAGTGCCAGGCCGCCTTCCAGTACGCCCGGGACACCCGCTGCTTCCTGAGCTACGAGCGCAGCTTCTTCCGCCCGCTGATGCCGTGATGGCGCCGCATGCCTTCGGGATCGCGCTGCTGCGTTTGCCGCTCATGAGCGCCTGAGCACCTGAACCCCATGCTCAGCTTCCTTCCCCTCCTCACCCTCCTGCTGACCCTGCTCGCGTGCTCGGCCTGGGTGCACACGCAAGCGCGCCGCTCGGGCCAGTCGCGTGCCATGTCGCTCGTCCTCGCGCCCCTGGGCGGCCTGGTCCTGACGCTCGCCGTGGCGTGGCTGGCCGGCGCCGCGTGGTCGCACTTCCGAGACAAGACCGGCCCGTTGCCGCTGGAACTCGACGTGGCCGAGGAGGTCTTCGCCACCGAATCCGGCGGGCTGCGAGAAGGTTGCGGGGTGTTCGTGCACCGCCTGACGGAAGCCTCGCGGGCCGACCTTGCGCAAAGAGGCTTGGCGAAGTTGCAGCCGGCGCGCACGGGGCGCGACCAACCGACGTACCACCGCTATGGCGCATGGCAACGCACCTCCAGCGGCTTCCATGTGCGCGGCGAGGCGTGCACCGACCTGCCCGACGACGTCACGGCCATGATCGCCAAGGCCCGCGAAACAGGCTTTGGCACCGAGGGCCACGAGTTCGATCTGTTGGCCGACCCGGTCAGCGGCCTCGTGGTGTTCAGCTTCAATGGTTGAGCAAACGCCATGCACCACCCCATGCATCCCATGCCCCCTCCCCCCGCCCAGGCGCGCACCATCACCCTGATATCCGAGGACATCGCCCACACCCGGCTGCGCACCCAGCGCATCGAGGCGGCTGATTTGCCCTTGTTCGCGCGCCACAACCTCACCGACTGGAATGGTCGGCCCTTCGACCCCGAGCTGCTCTGCCGTTTGGGCGAGTGGCGGGTCAACGACGACAAGAGCGTCATCTTCAAAGACCTGGGTGGCGGCAGCTTTGAGATCCCGGAGATGCACGCCCTGGTGTGGCGGGGCGCCAAGGTGCACATCGAATGCGGTGGCGGCGGCGATCGGGCGTGTGTGCTCACCGTGAACGCCGAGGGGAGCCTGGACGTGGTGGTGCATGTCACGCGCATCGCGATCCCGCCCGAGCTTGCCCATGACACCGATGCGGTGCTGGCCCAGGTGGCCGAAGCGTTCGCAGTCCGCCACTTGCCTGCTGGCGCCCAGGGCAGCGTGACGGTGAACTTCGGGCCCCGCGCGCATGCGCCAAGCCGTCCTACCATCCCATGACCATGCACATCCGCCCTTTTGCCCCCGGCGACGAGCACGCCATCTGCGAGATCTACAACCACTTCATCGCGCACACGGTGGTGACCTTCGAGGAGGTGCCCTTGCGGCCTGAGCAGATGCGCGAGCGCATCGACGCCTACCGCCGCACCCACCCCTGGCTGGTGTGCGAGGCGGACACGCCGACAGGGCCTCAGCTTGTGGGCTACAGCTACGCCAGCGCTTACCACGCACGCGCCGCCTTCCGCCACACGGCCGAGGTGACGGTCTATGTGCGCCTGGGCTGCGAGCGCCGCGGCATCGGCCGCGCGCTGTACGAAGCGCTGCTGCCGCAACTGCAAGCGCAGGGCTGCCACGCCCTGGTCGCCGCCATCGCCCTGCCCAACGCTGGCAGCGTCGGCTTGCACGAGTCGCTGGGCTTCACGCAGGCGGGGCATTTGCGCGAGGTCGGCCACAAGTTCGGGCGCTGGGTGGACCTGGGGCACTGGCAGAAAACGCTGGCTTGACGGAGCCCACCATGCACACCGACATCCTGAGCTTCTGGTTCCAAGACACCACCCCCCAGCAATGGTGGCAGGTGGACCCGGCCTTCGATGCCCACATCGCCTCGCGCTTTGGCAGGCTCTTGCAACAGGCCGCGCGCTGCGAGCTGCACGGCTGGCGCGGCACGCCGCAGGGCCGGCTGGCCGAGGTCATCGTGCTCGACCAATTCTCGCGCAACGTCCACCGCGGCACGCCCCTGGCCTTCGCGCAAGACCCGCTGGCGCTGGCCCTGGCGCAAGAGGCGGTGCGCCAGGACGCCCACCTGGCGCTCACCCCCACGGAGTGCAGCTTCCTGCTGCTGCCCTTCATGCACAGCGAGTCGCCCGCCATCCACACCGAGGCCGAGCGGCTCTACCGCGCCTTCGCGCCGGCCAACAACCTCGACTTCGAGCTGAGGCACAAGGCCATCGTCGATCGCTTCGGCCGCTACCCGCACCGCAACGCCATCCTCGGGCGCGCCTCGACCGACGAGGAAATCGATTTCCTGAAACAGCCCGGGTCGAGTTTCTGAACCCGGCCACGCCCTCCCCACACACAACACCACCAAGGACACCCATGCCTGCCCTGACCCTTGCCGCCCACGCCATCGTTGCCCTTGTCGCCGCACTGCACGCCTACTTCCTCGTGCTGGAGATGTTCCTGTGGGACAAGCCGGCCGGCCGCAAAGCCTTCGGGCTGACCCTGGAGCAGGCGCAGTCCACCAAGGTGCTGGCGGCCAACCAAGGGCTCTACAACGGTTTCCTGGCCGCTGGCCTGGTGTGGGGCTTGCTGGTGCCCGGCGCCGAGGGCCTGCACATCCGCGTGTTCTTCCTGGGCTGCGTGCTGGTGGCAGGCCTGTATGGCGCCGCCACGGCCAGCAAGAAAATCCTGTTCGTGCAGGCGCTGCCGGCGGCACTGGGTCTGGCTTTGACCTGGCTGGCCGCCTGAGGCTCACCACACCGCGGGTGAGGCCGGGTCGGTGCGGTGCTCGGCGAAGCGCGCCGAGAGGAAATCGAGGAAGGCCCGCACACGCGCCGACATGTGGTGGCGCAGCGGGTACACGGCGTGGATGTCGGCCACATCGCCCACCCACGGCGCCAGCACGCGGCGCAGGCGGCCGGCGCGCAGGTCCGCCGCCACGTCCCATTCCGAGCGCAGCACGATGCCGTGGCCGGCGAGGGCCCAGTCCACCGCGACCTCGCCATGGTTGGCGCTCAAGGGGCCATGCACTTTCACCGTGACCTTGTCGGCGCCGTGGGCCAGGGTCCAGTTGTTGAAGGCGGTGGTGTTCTCGCGGATGACGATGCAACGGTGGCGGGCCAGGTCCTGCGGCGTGGCGGGCTCGCCCATGGCGTCGAGGTAGGCCGGCGAGGCGCACAGCAGGCGGCGGTTGCTGGCGATGCGGCGCGCCTGCACGCGGGCGTCTGGCGGTGCGCCGAACTGGATGCCCACATCGATGCCGTGCTCGGTCAGGTCCAGCGGGCGGTCGGTCAGCGTGAGGATGAGCTCGACCTCGGGGTGCTGCAGCGCGAAGTCGGAGATGGCCGGCGCGAGGTGGCGTCGCCCGAAACCGAAGGTGGCGTTGACCTTGAGCAGGCCCTTGGGCGTGTCGCGGTCGCTCAGCAGGGACTCTTCCAGGCCTTCGAGGTCGCGCAGGATCTGTTCACCTTCTCGCAGGTAGCGCTCGCCCTCGGCGGTGAGGCTGAGGCGGCGCGTGGTGCGGTGCATGAGGCGCAGGCCCAGGCGCTGCTCCAGCGCGGCCAGGCGCCGGCTGACGTTGGGCGGCGTGATGCCCATGGCCTGGGCCGCGGCGGCCAGGCTGGGCTGGCGCGCCAGCGTGACGAAGAAGGCCAGGTCAGAGACGGTGTTCATTCGTGCGCGGCCCGCATGGATGTAGTGCGTGTCGGCGGATTGTATTTGTGTGGCGCATCCATAAGATGCCATCCCCATGATGTCTTCCGCCCTGCACCTGCTTTCCTTCGTCGTGATCGGCGCCAGCCTGGGCTTCATGGGCGGGGTCTTCGGCATCGGTGGCGGCATCATCGCCGTGCCCTTGCTGGTGCTGGGCTTCGGCCTGGACCA
Source organism: Aquabacterium sp. (assembly GCA_023266355.1). Classification (GTDB taxonomy): domain Bacteria; phylum Pseudomonadota; class Gammaproteobacteria; order Burkholderiales; family Burkholderiaceae_C; genus Aquabacterium. The sequence goes on along the minus strand of JAHFQM010000005.1, from coordinate 320,526 downwards.
ACCGCTCGCGCAGGGCACAGCCCTGGTGCTGATGGCGCCCAACCTGCTGGTCGGGTGGTGGCGCTACCACCAGCGGCACCCGGTGAGCGGGCGGGCGATCGTGGCAATTGCCGTGTCGGCCTCGGCCACGACCTGGGGCATCGCCCACATCGCGGCGCGCATGGACCCGACCGTGCTGCGGTGGCTGTTCAGCGCCTTCATGGTGCTGCTGGCGGCGCGCCTGGTGCACACCGCGCGGCGGCAGGCACCGCCCGCCGAGCGCCCCTTGAACGTGCGCGTGCTGCCCCTGGTGGGCATGGTGGGCGGTTGCAGCATGGGGCTGCTGGGCATTGGCGGCGGCCTGCTGGCCGGGCCCTTGCTGTCGGGCTGGATGGGGCAGCGCCAGACCACGGCGCAGGGCCTGTCGCTGGCCCTCGTCGCGCCCAGCTCGGTCGTGGCCCTGGCCACCTATGCGCAAGCGCAGCGCGTGGACTGGCAACTCGGCCTGCCCATGGCCTTGGGCGGCGTGCTGACGGTGTCGGCCGGTGTGGCCCTGGCGCACCGCCTGCCCGAAAAGCCCATGCGCACGGCCTTCGCAGCCATGCTGGTGGGCACGGCCGCCTGGCTCATCGTCGGGCCGATGTGGATGGCGTGAAGCGGCGAGACGCAGTGACTGGGGCAGGCGCAGGCGCCTCCAGCCCCTGCCCTTGCAGCACCGGCAGCGCCCGCAGGCGCTCGGCCGCGAAGTGCACGAACTCACGGACCTTGGCCGCCGCGCCCCGGCCCGCCGGGTACACCAGGTGCACCGGCACGGGTTCGGGCTCGTGCGCGGCCAGCACCACGCGCAAGCGGCCATCGCGCACCTCGTCGGTCACCTGGTAGGCCAGCGCCCGGGCCAGGCCTTGCCCGGCCACCGCGGCGGCCACCCTCACATCGTTGGCATTGACGACCAGGCGCTCGTGCGGCGCGGGGCTGTGGCGGCCCTGGCCGAAGCTCCAGCTGCTGCGCTCCTGCCCCTCGATGGCCAGGCCGATGGCCCGGTGTTGCTTCAGCTCGGCCGGCGTGGCCGGCTCGCCCTGCGCCTGCAGGTAGGCCGGTGAGCCCACCACGACCACGCGCATGTGCCCCACCGGCACGGCCGTCAAGCCCGAGTCGGGCAGCACCGCGATGCGCAGCGCCACGTCCAGGCCCTCGTCGATCAGGTGGACGAGGCGGTTGGTGAACAGGGCCCGAGCCTGCAAGGCGGGATGGCGGTCGAGGAATTCGAACAGCAGCGGCGCGATGTGCCGGCTGCCGAACAGGGCCGGCGCCGTCACCGAGAGCGTTCCGTGCGGTTCGCGGCGCGCGCCGGTCACGGCGGCTTCGGCCATGTCCAGCTCGCCCAGGATGCGGCGGCAATCGGCCAGGAAGGCCTCGCCGGCCTCGGTCAGGCGCAGGCTGCGCGTCGTGCGCTGCAGGAGCAAGGCGCCCAGGTGCTGCTCCAGCGAAGCCACGGCGCGGGTGGCCGCAGGCGCCGAGACCTCGCGCAGGCGGGCGCCCTGCGCGAAGCTGCCGCTTTCGGCCACGGCCACGAAAGTGCGCAGGCGTTGCAGGTGGTCCATCGCTTTCTTCCTCCTGCTGCAATTCTGAACTGTGCGCGATCGGTCTTTCGTTCTCGGCGCGCAATTCCTAGACTGCCTTCACACCCATCCACCAGGAGCCAGCATGTCGAACACCACCCAACCGAACACCACCCGCTCGACCGTCACCCGCCTCTACCGCCACGCCCTCTCCGGCCACGCCCACCGCGCGCAACTGATGCTGTCGCTGCTGCAGGTGCCCATTGAACTGGTCGATATGGACCTCGCCGCTGGCGAGCACAAATCGCCCGCCTTCCTCGCCCGCAACGCCTTTGGGCAATTGCCGGTGCTGGAGATCGACGGCACCGTGCTGGCCGACAGCAACGCCATCCTCGTCTACCTGGCCGCCACGCGCGACCCGCAGCGCCAGTGGTGGCCCGAAGACGCCCGCACGCAGGCCGAGGTTCAGCGCTGGTTGAGCGTCGCCGCAGGCCCCCTGGCCCACGGCCCGGCCGCGGCGCGGGTGGCCCATGTGTTCAAGCGCCCGCCGAACCCGCAGGCACACGCCATCGCCACCGGCCTGTTCGGCGTGATGGAACAGCACCTCGGACAGCAGCCCTGGCTGGCCGCCGAGCACGCCACCATCGCCGACATCGCCCTGTACACCTACACGGCGCATGCCCCGGAAGGCGGCATCGCGCTGGCGCCCTGGCCGCACATCCAGGCCTGGCTGGCGCGCATCGAAGCCTTGCCCGGCTTCGTCGGCATGCAGCGCTCTGCCTTGCCCACGGAGGCTTGAATGGACACCCCGGCCTTCCATGCCGGCGAGCAGGCCTGGCAAAGCGAGGTGGGCGTGCGCGAGCGGCTGGAGGCCGTGGGGCGCATGGTCATCCGTGACCACATGCCCGAGCAGCACCGCGAGCTGTTCGGCAAGCTGCCCACGCTGCTGATGGCCGTGCAGGACGCCAGCGGCCAGCCCTGGGCCACGATGCTGCAAGGGCCGCCCGGCTTCACCGACAGCCCCGATGCCCGCACGCTGCGCATCCACGCCCTGCCCGCGGCCGATGACCCGGTGCGACCCTGGCTGACCGAAGGCGCACCCGTCGGGCTGCTGGGCCTGGAGCCCCACACACGGCGGCGCAACCGCGCCAATGGCCGGCTGCAAGCGGTGGGGCCAGGTGGCATCGAGGTGGCGGTGGTGCAGAGCTTTGGCAACTGCCCGAAGTACATCCACGCACGGCGGCCGCAGGCCGACGCCACGCTGACACCGCGGCCGGCCGAGGCCTTGGGGCCGATGCTGGACGAGGCCGCCATCGCCTGGCTGCGCCGTGCAGACACCTTCTTCATCGCCACGGCCAGCGCCGCGCAACCTGGCAGCGACTGGACCGAAGGGGTGGACGTGTCACACCGCGGCGGCCGGCCGGGCTTTGTGCACGTGGCTGTTCACGACGCCGGTGGTGCGACCTGCCTGCGCCTGACGGTGCCCGACTACAGCGGCAACCTGCACTTCAACACCCTGGGCAACCTGCGGGTGTGGCCCCAGGCCGGGCTGCTGGTGCCTGATTTCGACGATGGCAGCCTGCTGCACCTGGCCGCAGAAGCATCGGTCACGACCGAGGGGCCGGCGCTGGCCGCCCACCCTGGCGCACTGCGCCTGCTGCACCTGGACGTGCGCGGTGGCTGGCGCCGTCCGCAGGCCTTGCCCTTGCGCTGGACACCGGCCGAGCCGCCGCCTCAGTTGCTGCCCTGAGCACCACCGTGCGTGCCGCCATAACGCCGCAGCGAGTCCACGTACAGCGCCTCGACCTTCTCTCGCGCCCACGGCGTGCGCCGCAGGAACTTCAGGCTGGAGGCCACGCTGGGCTCGTGCGTGAAGCAACGCACCGGGATGAGCCGGCCGAGCTCTTCCCAACCGTAAAAGTCGGCCAGGTCTTCGACCATGCGGGCCAGGGTGATGCCGTGCAGCGGGTTGCCCGGCTGCTCGCTCCCCCCGCCCATCACTCCACCGTGACCGACTTGGCCAGGTTGCGCGGCTTGTCCACGTCGGTGCCACGCGCACAGGCCGTGTGGTACGCCAGCAGCTGCAGCGGCACCACGTGCAGGATGGGGCTGAGCGCGCCGTAGTGCTCGGGCATGCGGATGACGTGGATGCCCGCTTCGGCCTGGATGTGCGTGTCGCCGTCGGCACAGACGTACAGCTCACCGCCGCGCGCCTTCACTTCCTGCATGTTGCTCTTGAGCTTTTCCAGCAGCACGTCGTTGGGCGCCACCACCACCACGGGCATCTCGGCCGTGACCAGGGCCAGCGGGCCGTGCTTGAGCTCACCGGCCGGGTAGGCCTCGGCATGGATGTAGCTGATCTCCTTGAGCTTCAGCGCGCCTTCCAGACCGATGGGGTAGTGCAGGCCACGGCCCAGGAACAGGGCGTTGTCCTTGCGGGCGAAGGCTTCGGCCCAGGCCACGATCTGCGGCTCCAGGGCCAGCACGGCCTGCAGGGCGGCCGGCAGGTGGCGCAGGTCCTTGAGGTGCTGGGCTTCGGCTTCGGGGCTCAGGTGGCCGCGCAGCTTGGCCAGCGTCAGCGTCAGCAGGAACAGGCCGGCCAACTGGGTGGTGAAGGCCTTGGTCGAGGCCACACCGATTTCCACGCCGGCGCGCGTCACGTAGTTCAGCTTGCACTCGCGCACCATGGCCGAGGTGCTGACATTGCAGATGGTCAGCGTCTGTTCCATGCCCAGACCACGGGCGTGCTTGAGCGCGGCGATGGTGTCGGCCGTCTCACCGGACTGGCTGATGGTGACGACCAGGGTGCGCGGGTCGGGCACGCTGTCGCGGTAGCGGTACTCGCTGGCGATCTCGACCGCGGTCGGGATCTTGGCGATGGACTCCAGCCAGTACTTGGCCGTGGAGCCCGAGTAATAGCTGGTGCCGCAGGCCAGGATGAGCACGCGGTCGATCTGGCCGAACACGGCTTCGGCATCGGCGCCGAACAGCGTGGGCGTGATCGACTCGACGCCTTCGAGCGTGTCGGCGATGGCGCGCGGCTGCTCGAAGATTTCCTTTTGCATGTAGTGGCGGTAGGGGCCCAGCTCGACGGCGCCGCTGTGGGCGGTGACCGTGCGCACCGGGCGCTCGGCGGCGTCCACGCGCACGTGCTCGGTGGCGCCGGGCGCGATGTGCTCGATCCAGTGGCGGCCGGGCTGCAGGTCGACCACGTCGCCTTCTTCCAGGTAGACGATCTGGTCGGTCACGCCGGCCAAGGCCATGGCGTCGGACGCCAGGAAACGCTCGCTGCTGTCGGCGCCGCCCACGCCCATCACCAGGGGCGAGCCCTGGCGCGCACCGATGACGCGCTGCGGCTCGTCGCGGTGGAAGACGGCGATGGCGTAAGCACCGGTCAGGCGTTGCGTGGCGGCCTTGACGGCGGCGAACAGGTCACCGTCGTAGAGGTGGTCGATCAGGTGGGCGATGACCTCGGTGTCGGTCTGGCTCAGGAAGACGTAGCCCTTGGCCTGCAGCTCGCGGCGCAGTTCTTCGTGGTTCTCGATGATGCCGTTGTGCACCATGGCCAAGCGGCCCGGCTTGGCCGTGGCGGCATCGGCGCCGGGGCCGTGCGAGAAGTGCGGGTGGGCGTTGTGCACCGCCGGGGCGCCGTGCGTGGCCCAACGGGTGTGGGCGATGCCCAGGCTGCTGGAGATGCCTTCGGACGCGGCTTGCGCTTCGAGTTCGGCCACGCGCTGGGTGCTGCGCGAGCGGCGCAGTTGCCCGTCTTGCAGCACGGCCACGCCGCAGGAGTCATAACCGCGGTACTCCAGGCGCTTGAGGCCTTCGACAAGAACCGGCGTGATGTTGCGCGCCCCGATGGCGCCGACGATGCCACACATGCATGACCTCCCAAAGTGTTGCAGTGCAATGTGTGCCGATGCTAGGCCATGGGGCGAGAAATGTTCATCCAAAATTCACGCAATAACGGATGAATCTACCTTTTGTGAATTTTTCACGGACAAAACATCCATGAAAATCACATTTGAGAAATAATTTCCCATGAACTCCGACCCATCCCCAACCCTGGACGCCGCCGACCTGCGCCTGCTGGCCTTGCTGCAGGACGACGCCAGCCTGTCCAACCAGGCCCTGGCCGAGGCGGCCCACCTGTCGGCCGCCACCTGCCACCGCCGGGTGCAGCGGCTGCAAAGCCTGGGCCTGATCGAGCGGCGCGTGGCCATCCTGAACCCGCAGCGCCTGGCCGACATCACCGGCTGGGGCCTGAGCGCCCTGGTCGAGATCAGCCTGGACGTGCAGACCGCCGAAGCCCTGGACGCCTTCGAGGCCCGCGCCGTGGCGGAGGGCGCGGTGCAGCAATGCTGGCGGGTGTCGCCCGGGCCGGACTTCGTGCTGGTGGTGCAGGTGGCCGACATGCCGGCCTACCAGGAGCTGGCGCGGCGCCTGTTCACCGAAGACAGCCAGGTGCGCAATGTGCGGGCGTTTTTCGCGGTCAAACGGGCCAAGTTCGGCACCGCCCTGCCCTTGCCCGCAGCCAGCGGCACGGGTCACAAGGCATGACGGTCTGAGACCGCGCGTTCAGGGTCGGCGCGTGTCGGCCGGGGCCGGTGTGGCCACCGGCGCCAAGGGGTCCACCAGGTGGGTTTCGACGCGCAGGCGGATGGGGCTGCCATCCAGCAAGTGCGGGCTGCGGGCAGACGCAGTGGCGGCCACACGGCCAGCCAACGCACCGCGGGACACTGGCTTGCCGTCCAGCGCAGGCAGGGCCTTGACCAGTTCCTCGTCGCTCATGCGGGACAGCTCTTCCACGGTCGGGCGCCGCACTTCGCCCGCCACCACGGCCGTGGGCTGACCGGAGGGCGTCATGTGGTCCTGCGCCACACCGGGCTGCTGGATGGCCTGGGCAGCGATGGAGCGGTCCAACGGGTGCTCTTCCTCGTTCATGCGCCACAGGGTCCCCATCACCAAGGCCACCACAACCGCACCGATGCCCCCCCCGAGCAAGATGTGCTTCGGACTCGGTGCCCAGACCGTCCGGGATGTCAGCGGCGGCTGGCCTTGCCAGGGACGCTCAAGCTGGCTGTCGCCCAGGCCGGAGGCTGCGGCGGCGCCATCGAAGCTGGAGGCGGCATGCGCCTCGCCCAAGGGGCGCGCCGCGGTGACGCGCATGGGCTCCAGCGTGGCGTCGTAGTCGCGCCGCAGCAAAGGGTCGATCAGGATTTCGTAGGCCGCGTTGAGCGAAGCCATCTGCTCGTGCGCAGCGTCGTCGGGGCCCCCGGCGCTGCCATTGCGGTCCGGGTGCAGGCGGTTGGCCAGGGCTCGGTAGGCGGCGCGGATGACCTCTGGCGGAGCGTCTTGCGTGACTTTCAGGCGTTCGTAGTGGTTCACGGCGTGCGTTGATCCCAGCCCATCAAGCGGCTGGTGACAGGGCGTTTGGCAATGTGAGTGACAGCATGTTAACGGCTGTCTGCGGGCGCACTGTAGGGCCAATGCACCCGCACAAACCGGCCAGCGGCCTCAGCCGCCCTGCTTTTGGGGGTGCTTTTGCGGTCGCTGCCAGCCGGCCAGCGACACCTGCTTGGTACGCGACACGGTGAGCTGACCCGCCGGCGCATCCTTGCTCAGGGTGCTGCCGCCACCGATGGTCGCGCCATCGCCCAGCGTGATGGGCGCCACCAGCACGCAGTTCGAGCCCACGTGCACATCGTTGCCGATCACGGTGCGGTGCTTGTTGGCACCGTCGTAATTGGCCGTGATGCTGCCCGCGCCGTAGTTGACGCGCTCGCCCACGGTGGCATCGCCCAGGTAGGCCAGGTGGTTGGCCTTGGCGCCATCGGCCAGGGTGCTGTTCTTGACCTCGACGAAGTTGCCGATGTGCACCTCGCGGCCCAGTTGGGCACCCGGGCGCAGGCGCGCGAACGGCCCGATCAGCGAGCCCTCGCCCACGGTCACGCCGTCCTTGTCGCCATCGATGTGGGTGAAGGGGTGGATGACGGCACCGGCGTCGATGCGGGCGTTGCGGATCACGCAGTTGGCGCCGATGCGCACCTCGTCGCCCAGGGTCACGCTGCCTTCGAAGACGCAGTTGACGTCGATGTCCACGTCGCGGCCGCACTGCAGGGTGCCGCGCAGGTCGAAGCGGGCCGGATCGGCCAGGCGCACGCCCTGCTCCATCAGCACGGTGGCCTGCGCCAGCTGGTGGCGACGCTCCAGCTCGGCCAGTTGTGCCGGGCTGTTGACGCCCAGCACCTCGACCTCGTCTTTCGGCTGCGCGGCCACCACGGCCAGGCCCTCGGCCTGCGCCATCGCGACCACGTCGGTCAGGTAGTACTCGCCCTGGGCGTTGTCGTTCGTCAGGCGCGACAACCAGCCCTTCAGGCGCGCGGTGGGCGCGGCCATCATGCCGGTGTAGACCTCGCGGATGGCGCGCTGCTCAGGCGAAGCATCCTTGTGCTCGACGATGGCCAGCACGCGCTCACCGGAAGCGTCGCGCACGATGCGGCCGTAGCCGGTCGGGTCGGCCAGGGTGATGGTCAGCAGGGCGAGTTTGTCGCCACCACAGGCATCGACCAGGGCCTGCGCGGTGCTGGCCTGGATCAGCGGCGTGTCGCCATTGAGGATGAGGGTGACGCCTTCATCGGGCAACACGGGCACGGCCTGCTGCACGGCATGGCCGGTGCCCAGCTGCGGCTCCTGGCGCACGAAGCGCAGCGGGGCTTCGGGGAAGGCCCGGGCCATGTCGGCCTCGACCATGTCGGCACCATGCCCGGTGATGAGCACCTGCTGCTGCGCATGCAGCGTCGAGGTGGTGCCGATGACGTGGGCCAGCATGGGCCGACCGGCAATCTTGTGCAGCACCTTGGGGCGCGCGGACTTCATGCGGGTGCCTTTGCCCGCGGCCATGATGACGATCGAAAGCGACATGGAACTCCTGCCTGATCCTGAAAATGTCAAAGGGTTGGGGAACGGTGCCTGGGGTCTGTGACAAACCCCCAGAGCATGCCATGCGGTGCGAAGCGCCTGCTCAGGCTCAAGGCCAGGTTCAAGGCGCGCCCTGCGGCAAGGGGATGTCGATCACCCGGGGCCCGGACGGCGCGTCGGGGAAGTCCTGGAGCGCCGCCTGGAAGAGGTAGGGCAGGACCGACTCGTCCACCGCGCCCAAGCGGTCGTGCGAGGCATGGGTTTCGTGCAAGACCTGGCTGGTGTGGCGATCCCGCAGGATCACGCTCACGCGCAGGGTGACCCAGGGCGGCTCCATCGAGGCGGCCCAGCCGGGGCCCCACCAGACCGAGCCACCGCGCCAGTGGGACGGCGAACGTCCGTAGGGGCCGTGAGGGTAGGCATAGGCGCCAGGCGGGAACAGACCCCAAGGTCCGAACGGCCCGAACGGTCCGTAAGGCTCGTAGCGCAACCGCGGCTCCACGCGCACGCTCAGCCCCAGTTGGACCAGCACATCGGCGCGCTCGGCCTGGTCGGTCGGCAGCAGGGTGAAGCCCAGCGCCTTCAACGTGGGCAGGGCGGCGGCCTGGAGCTTGTCTTGCGAGACCGCGCCCGGCTGTTGCGGCGCCTGCTGCGAGGGCAACACATCGAAAGCGAAGGTGCCTGGCTGACGCCCTGGCGGCCATTGCCCGAAGCTCTGCACTTGGCTGGTGACGGAGGTGGCGGCACAGCCGCTCAGCCAGACCACACCGCAGACCACGCCCAGCAGCATGAACCAGCGCAAGACGCTGCGCAGGATGCCTGGGTGTGCCATGCGCAGGCCCATCGCTCAGTCTGCCTTGCGGATGCGCAGCGAGGCCAGCGAGACACTGGCTTCACCGGGCAGGCCGGTCGATGCAGCGCCCGGCGTGTCGCCACAACCCTCGTCTTCGTCGAAGGCGATGTCACCGCCCGGCACGGGTGCGCCCGTGGCCTTGATCGTCGCGAAGGGGTAGAGGCTGCGGTCCATCATGTGCGAGGGAACGATGTTGGCCAGCGCGGTGAACATGTTGTCCACGCGGCCGGGGAAGCGGGTGTCCCAGTCGTTGATCATCTCGCGCATCTGCTGGCGCTGCAAGCCTTCCTGGCTGCCGCACAGGTTGCACGGGATGATGGGGAATTCGCGGTGCTCGGCGTAGGTGGCGAGGTCCTTCTCGCGGCAATAGGCCATGGGGCGGATGACGACGTGCTCGCCGTTGTCGGTCACCAGCTTCGGGGGCATGCCCTTCATCTTGGAGCCGAAGAACATGTTCATGAACATCGTCTGCAGGATGTCGTCGCGGTGGTGGCCGAGCGCGATTTTCGTGCAGCCCAGCTCGGTGGCGACGCGGTAGAGGATGCCGCGGCGCAGGCGCGAACACAGCGAACAGGTGGTCTTGCCTTCGGGCACCACGCGCTTGACCACGCTGTAGGTGTCCTGCTCTTCGATGCGGAAAGGCACACCCACCTTCGTCAGGTACTCTGGCAGCACGTGCTCGGGGAAGCCCGGCTGCTTCTGGTCGAGGTTGACGGCCACGATCTCGAACTGGATCGGCGCGCGGCGCTGCAGGTTCATCAGGATGTCGAGCATCCCGTAGCTGTCCTTGCCACCGGACATGCACACCATGACCTTGTCACCGTCTTCGATCATGTTGAAGTCGGTGATGGCTTGGCCCACCTCGCGGTGCAGGCGCTTGCTGAGCTTGTTCATCTCGAAGGCGTGGCGCTTGGCGCGGGCGGCGTCTTCGGCCTCGGCCTGCGACGCTTCAGCGCGCTCGGCCGCATGCAAGGCGGCTTCGGCCACGGACACGCCCGCCGCCGCTTCAACGGCCAGGGCGGCCTGTGCGAACAGCTGCGCGTCGGCCGCGCGGCGGGCAGGGTCGACAGACGGCGTGTCGTTGAAGAAAGGCGGCAGGGGGGCGGTGGCTTGGCTCATAGCCTTCCATTTTCGCCGATGCGGGCGCCGCTGTCACCACTGACCGGTTTCCATGCGGATGGCCACTTCGCAGTCGTCGAAGATTTCGAGCTTGGCGATCTTCACGCGCACGCCCTGCACACCGGGCAAGGCCATCAGCCGGTCACAGACCTTGCCGATCATCGTCTCCAGCAGGTTGATGTGCACCGCGGTGCATTCCTCGATGATGATGCTGCGCACCTTGCGGTAGTCCAGCACATGGAGGATGTCATCGTCGCGCGGCAGCAGGGGCTGGCTGCCCATGTTCAGATCGGCATCGACCATGATGGGTTGGGGCGCGTTGATCTCGTGGTCGAGCACACCCAGGCTGGCGTCGAAGCGCAGGCCGGTGAGGCTGAGGGTCTGGGTGCCTTTGGTCAGGGACATGGTCGGGCCTTTGCGTTTCCGCCTTCGTTCACATCATCGAAAAATCGCGCTCGAAGCGCTGCAGGTGCTGACCGCCATCGACCAGCAGCGTGGTGCCGGTCATCGAGCGGTTGCTCAGCGCGAATGCCACGGTCGCGGCCACGTCCTGCGGGGTGGACGAGCGCCCCAGCGGCGACAGCGCGTGCGCCTGCTGGAACTGCGCGCCCTGCAACCACTCGCTGCTCAGCGTCAGGCCCGGGGCCACGCCCAGCACGCGCACGGCGGGCGCCAGGGCCAGGGCCAGCAAGGTCGTGGCCGATTCCAGCGCGGCCTTCGACAGGGTGTAGCTGATGAAATCGGGGTTGGGGTTCCACAGCTTCTGGTCGAGCAGGTTGACCACGGCGCCCTCCCCTTGCCGCGCTTTCACATGCTCGGCCAGCATCTGCGCCAGCACGATGGCCGGCGCGGTGTTGGCGCGCAGGTGGCGCTCCAGCATCGCGTAACTGAAGGATGCGGCGTTGTCGTACTCGAAGGTGGAGGCGCTGTTGACGACCGCGTCCAGCCGACCCAGCGCCGCCAAGGCATCGGGCACCAGGGTGCGGGCGGCGGCCTCGTCGGCCAGGTCGGCGCACAGCACGGTGGCTCGGCGGCCCAGGGCGCGGATGTCGGCGGCGGTGGCCTCGGCCTCGGCGCGCGAGGCGCGGCAGTGCACGGCCACGTCCCAGCCCTGGCCCGCCAGGCACAAGGCGATCTCGCGGCCCAGGCGCTTGCCCGCACCCGTCACCAGCGCGACGCGGGCGCAGCGCTCGGGCAGCGCCGGTGCGCCTGAAGGCAGGGGGTCGTTCAAGGATGCATTCACGGCTTGGTTCTCGGAGGCGCTCGCGGCGGTGGTGCGGCGGTGATGCGGATGGCCGCGGCCAGGGCGTGCATGCGGTGGCCCGCGCCTTCCGACACAATGCGGCCATGAACCGCTCCACGCCATCCACCCACCTGTCCAGCGACAAGGGCCACAGTGTAGTGGCCGCGCCCGTCAGCGGCCACCCGCTGGCCGAGCTGATCGCCCATGAAATCCGCGAGCGCGGCGGCTGGATGGGCTTCGAGCGCTTCATGGAGTTGGCGCTGTACGCCCCCGGCCTGGGCTACTACAGCGGCGGGCGGCGCGTGCTGGGCCAGCGCCCGCAAGACGGCAGCGACTTCGTCACCGCACCGGAGCTGACGCCCCTGTTCGGCGAGGTGCTGGCGCGCCAAGTGCTGCAGGCCCTGGACGCCACCGGCACCGACGAGGTCTGGGAGTTCGGCGCGGGCACCGGCGCCCTGGCCGAGCAGCTGCTGGGCGAGCTGGGCGACCGCATCCAGCGCTACGTGATCGTGGACCTGTCGGGCTCGCTGCGCGACCGCCAGCACCAGCGCCTGATCAAGGCCCACCCCAGCCTGGTCCACAAGGTGATCTGGGCCGACAGCCTGCCCGAAGCGATGTCGGGCGTCATCGTCGGCAACGAGGTGCTCGACGCCATGCCCGTGCACCTGCTGAGCTGGGACGGCGCGCGTTGGCAGGAGCGCGGCGTGGCCTTGGCGCCCGTAACCACCGGCTCAACCACCGGACCAACCGCCGGCACCAGCTCAACCACCACCACCGCCACCCAGGCAGCGCTTCACCCGCACCCCACCTTCACCTGGGCCGACCGCCCGGCCCCCGAGGGCGTGCGCCCACCCACCGAGCACCCTGACAGCGCTTACCCGCCGGGCACCGTCACCGAAACCCACGGCCAGGCCGAGGCCTTCGTCACCACCCTCGCGCAGCGCATGACGCGTGGCGCGGCCTTCTTCCTGGACTACGGCTTCCCCGAGGCCGAGTACTACCTGCCCCAGCGCCACGGCGGCACCCTGATGTGCCACCACGCCCACACGGCCGACCCCGACCCGCTGGCCATGGTCGGCGACAAGGACATCACCGCGCACGTGAACTTCACCGGCATCGCCCTGGCCGGGCAGGACGCCGGCTGGGAGGTGCTGGGCTACTGCAGCCAGGGCCGCTTCCTGAGCAACTGCGGCCTGGGCGAGGCCCTGGCGCGCACCGGCCAGGCCAGCAACGCCGCCGACATCCAGTCCCGCGTTGCCCTGCAGATGCTGGTGGCCGAGCACGAAATGGGCGAGCTCTTCAAGGTCATCGGCTTCGTCAAGGGCCCCTGGTTCGAGGCCATCGGCTTTGCCCACGGCGACCGCACCCACACGCTGTGAGCATTCGCCCATTGGCGTCGTGCATGAGGGTCATCGGCAAAAGCTCTCGCACGCTTGCTGCGCCGCAGCGATAATTCCGGCCATGCTGCAACAACGCACCCTCAAATCCCTGACGCGCGCCGTGGGCGTGGGCCTGCACAGCGGCCAGCGTGTCGAGCTGACCCTGCGCCCCGCCGCGCCGGACACCGGCATCGTCTTCCGTCGGGTGGATTTGAGCCAGCCGGTGGACATCCCCGTGCGGGCCGAGTCGGTGTGCGACACGCGCATGGCCACGACCATCTCGCCGGGCGGCGACCCGGGAGCGGCCAAGGTCAACACCATCGAGCACCTGATGTCGGCCTGCGCCGGCCTGGGGCTGGACAACCTCTACGTGGACATCACCGCCGAGGAAGTCCCCATCCTGGACGGCTCCTCCGCCGCCTTCGTCTACCTGCTGCAAAGCGCCGGCATCGAGCTGCAAAAAGCGCCCAAGAAGTTCCTGCGCGTGCTCAAGCCCGTGGAAGTGCGCGAGGGCGAAGGCCGCAACCTCAAGTGGGCCCGCCTGGAGCCCCACCACGGCTACAAGCTGGCCTTCGAGATCGACTTCGACCACCCCGCCGTCGACCAGACCGGCCAGCGCGTCGAGTTCGATTTCAGCAGCGGCAAGTACAAGCAGGACATCGCCCGCGCCCGCACCTTCGGCTTCACCAAAGACGTCGAGATGATGCGCTCGCGCGGCCTGGGCCTGGGCGCCTCGATGGACAACGCCATCGTGGTCGACCGCTACCGCGTGCTCAACAGCGACGGCCTGCGCTACGACGACGAGTTCGTCAAGCACAAGATCCTCGATGCCATCGGCGACCTGTACGTGGCAGGCCACCCGCTGCTGGCCTCGTACACGGCCTTCCGCTCGGGGCACGCGCTCAACAACAAGCTGCTGCGCGAGTTGCTGTCCCAGCCCGACGCCTTCGAGGTCGTGAGCTTCGAGGACGAGCGCAAGGCGCCGCGCGGCATGGCCGAGCTGGCCCCGGCCTGGTAAGCCCGACCAGGCCCCGCACGACCATGGTGCTCTTCCGTTTTCTGGCCGTCGGCTTGGGCCTGGCCTTCCTGCTCAACATGGCCGTGTTCACCATCACCGGCCAAGCGCAGTGGCGTGTCCGCGCCATGCTGTGCCTGAAATGGGGCGTGGTGCTGGGCCTGTGCTTCTTCGGCCTGCTCATCCTGCGCCGCGCGGCGGTCTTCATCTGAGCGATCTCCGGCACACACCGCAGACCGGGGGATAGCCCCCTGTTCACGGGGCAGGGTGAGCCCTAGCATGGACCGTAACAAAAACAAGCCCGCCGTGATGGTGGGAAACGGTTCCATGAACTACCCGGCCTTCCACGAGCGCTCGATCCGGCAGCGCGACGCTTATTGGCGCGAACAGGCGCAGCGCATCGACTGGCACCGCCCCTTCCACACCGTGTGCGACACCCGCAACCCGCCCTTTGCGGAGTGGTTTGTCGGCGGCCAGCTCAACCTGTGCCACAACGCCGTGGACCGCCACGTGCCCCACCGCCCGGACCAGCCGGCGCTCATCTTCGTCTCCACCGAAACGGGCACCGAACAGACGCTGAGCTACGGCCAGCTCTTCGTCGAGGTCCAGCGCATGGCCGCCGTGCTGCGCGCCCAGGGCGTGGGCAAAGGCGACCGCGTGCTGATCTACATGCCCATGATCCCCGAGGCCGTGATCGCCATGCTGGCCACGGTGCGCCTGGGCGCCATCCACTCGGTGGTGTTCGGCGGCTTCGCGGCGCACTCGCTGGCCACCCGCATCGAAGACGCGACACCCAAGGTCATCGTCTCGGCCGATGCCGGCTCGCGCGGCGGCAAGGTCATCCCCTACAAACCCCTGCTCGACGAGGCCCTGCACATCAGCAAGCACCAGGTGGACAAGGTTGTCCTTGTGCACCGGGGCCTGTCGCCCGCCGGCCTGGTCGAAGGCCGGGACATCGACTACCACCAGGCCCGCCGCGAGGTCATGGACCAGGTCGTGCCCTGTGTGTGGGTCGAAGCCACCCACCCCAGCTACACGCTCTACACCAGCGGCACCACGGGCAAGCCCAAGGGCGTGCAGCGCGACACCGGCGGCTACGCGGTGGCCCTGGCCGCCAGCATGGACCAGCTCTTTTGCGGCAAGCCGGGCGAAACTTTTTTCTGCACCAGCGACATCGGCTGGGTGGTCGGTCACAGCTACATCGTCTATGGCCCGCTGCTGGCCGGCATGAGCACCATCATCTACGAAGGCCTGCCCATCCGGCCGGACGCCGCCATCTGGTGGCAGCTGGTGGCGAAGCACAAAGTCAGCGTGATGTTCTCGGCGCCGACCGCCATTCGGGTCCTGAAGAAGCAGGATCCGGATTGCCTGAAGCGCCACGACCTCTCCAGCCTCAAGCACCTCTTCCTGGCCGGCGAGCCGCTGGACGAGCCCACCTCGAAGTGGATCGGCGACGCCATCGGCAAGCCCATCATCGACAACTACTGGCAGACCGAAACGGGCTGGCCCATCCTCAGCGTGCCGCGTGGCATCGACCCCTCGCTGACGACGCGCCTGGGCTCACCGGGCTTCCCCATGCCCGGCTATGACGTGCGCCTGCTCGATGACCAGACGGGCGAAGAGCTGACCGAGCCCAACCAGAAGGGCGTGCTGACGCTGCAGTACCCGCTGCCGCCGGGCTGCCTGCAAACCGTGTGGCGCGACGACACCCGCTTCGTCAAAACCTACTGGAGCAGCTTCGCCAACCGCCCGGTCTACAACACCTTCGACTGGGGCCTGCGTGACGCCGACGGCTACCACTTCATCCTGGGCCGCACGGACGACGTCATCAACGTGGCCGGCCACCGGCTGGGCACCCGCGAAATCGAGGAGGCCGTGAGCGCACACGCCGCCGTGGCCGAGGTGGCCGTGGTGGGCGTGGCCGACGAGCTCAAGGGCCAGGTGGCGCGCGCCTTCGTGGTCGTCAGAGACGCAAGCCGCGTGGCCGACGATGCCGGACGCAAGGCCCTGGAGGCCGAGATCATGCATACGGTGGACCAGCAGATCGGTGCGGTGGGTCGGCCGTCGCGCGTGTACTTCGTCAACGCCCTGCCCAAGACACGCTCGGGCAAGCTGCTGCGCCGCGCCATCCAGGCCGTGTGCGAAGGCCGCGCCACGGGCGACCTCACCACCATCGAGGACCCGACCGCCATCCAGCAGCTGCAGGACGCGGTGCTGCGCTGAACAGGCGCTGAGCCTGCGTCAAGCCGGGGCTGACCTCAGACCGCCGTCTGGTGGATGAGGTCGCGCACGCGCGGGTAGATCTCGCGCTGCCAGCGCTTGCCGCTGAAGACGCCGTAGTGGCCCACGCCGGTCTGCACGTGGTGGTTGCGCCAGTACGGCCGCACCGCGGTGCACAGGTCTTGCGCGGCCACGGTCTGCCCGACGGCGCAGATGTCATCGCGCTCGCCTTCGACCGTCATCAAGGCCGTGCGGCGGATGGCGCTGGGGTCCACCACCGTGTCGCGCCACGACAGGCTGCCACGCGGCAGGTCGTAGGTCTGGAACACCTTGCCCACGGTCTCCAGGTAGAACTCGGCGGGCAAATCGGCCACGGCGAAATACTCTTCGTAGAAGGTCTGTGTGGGCTTGGCCTCGTCGTGCAGGCCGGCCGCCACGCGCTGGCGCATGTCTTGGAAGGCCTGGCGGTGGCGGGCCTCGTTCATGCTCATGAAGGCCGACAGCTGCACGAAGCCGGGGTACACGCGCCGGCCGGCGCCACGCAAGGTCCAGGGCACGGTGTGGACCAGGTTTTCCTCGAACCAGCTCAGCGGCTTGCTCGTGGCGAGCTCGTTGACGGCGGTCGGGTTGACGCGGCAGTCGATGGGGCCGGCCATCAGCGTCAGGCTGCGCGGCTGGGCGGGGTGGCCGTCCTGCGCCATCAGCGCCGTGGCCGACAGCGCCGCCACACAAGGCTGGCAGATGGCCATGAGGTGCGAGCCCGGTCCCATGCGGGTCAGGAACTGGATCAGGTGCTCGGTGTAATCGTCCAGTCCGAACACGCCGTGCTTGAGCGGCACGTCGCGGGCGTTGTGCCAGTCGGTGATGTAGACGTCGTGGTCTTGCAGCAGGGTGCGGATGGTGTCGCGCAACAGCGTGGCGAAATGCCCTGACATGGGCGCCACCAGCAGCACGCGCGGCTGCTCGGGCGCACCCTCCTTGCGAAAGCGCAGCAGCGTGCCGAACGGCGTGCGCATGACCTGCTCTTCGACGATCTCGAATTCGCGGCCCTGGCTGACCACGCTGTCGATGCCGTAAGCCGGCCGGTGGTGGGTCAACGCCAGGCGCGCGAACACTTCGCAGGAGGCCAGCACGCTGCGCGCCAGGGCGCCGCCAGCCATGATCTCCTCGATGCTGGACTGCGCCGGCCCGTCCGGCAGGAGACCGTGGAGGGTGTCGGCCAGGCTGCGGGCAGCCGCCCGCCAAGGTGCCATGGCGGTGTGGTGGGTCTCGTAGGCGGCATACAGCATGAGCGTCTCTTGTGATGTCGTCCAGCGACGGGATGCGTCTGGGTGAGCAAGTTGCGAGCCACCCTGTCGTGAGGCCTCGCCATGGCACGCACCTTGCACGTGCATGGCAAAGAACCCCACCCGCCGGAGACACCATGGCCACCGTCGCCCCACCCGCTGTGAAGACGCGCGCTGCCGCGAAAAAGGCCCCGGCCTTGAAAGCGAGCACCGCAAAGCCCGCCGCGGCGGTGTCGCACGGCACCACGCTCACACTCACCAGCAAGAACTACTCCTCCTGGTCGCTGCGCGGCTGGTTGCTGGTGCGTTTCGCCGGCCTGCCCTTCGAAGAGCGTGTGCTGCCGCCGGACGACCCGTCCACCCGGGCCGAGATTTTGTTGCTGTCCTCGTCCATCCTGGTGCCCAGCCTGGTGCACGAAGGCGTGCACGTGTGGGACACCCTGGCCCTGGCCGAGTACCTCCACGAGGTCTGCCCCGAGGCCCGGCTGCTGCCCACGGACCGCGCCGCGCGTGCGCACTGCCGCGCCATCAGCGGCGAGATGCACTCCGGCTTCGCCTCGCTGCGGGCTTCGCTGCCCATGAACCTGCGCGCCCACTTCCCGAAATTCAAGGTCTGGTCGCGCGCCCAGGCCGACATCGACCGCATCTGCACCATCTGGCGCGACTGCCTGGCCCAGTACGGCGGCCCCTTCCTGTTCGGCCAGCACCGCACCATCGCCGACGCCATGTACGCGCCGGTCTGCACGCGCTTCATCACCTACGACGTGCCGCTGGACCCGGTCTGCGCGGCCTACCGCGACCTCATGCTCGGCCAGCCCGAGATGCAGGAATGGCTGCGCGGCGCCCAGGCCGAACCCGCCGACATCGACGAGCTGGACGTGGAGTTCTGACCGACCCTGAGGCCCTGAGGCCGCCCAGCACTCAGGCCTCGGGGCCATCCCACGGGGTTGGGGGCGGGATCTCGCACACCGCGGGCACGTCCACCGTGCCGAAATCGGCAGGGCCGACGATCTCCAGGTACTCCATGTCCGGCGAGTAATCGAACAGGTAGTGGCGCACGCCGGGGCGCTGGTGCACGCAGTCACCGGCCTTCACCAGGGTTTCCTGGTCCTCGTACATGAAGCGCGCCCAGCCCTGGGTCATGATGACGATCTGGAAATCGGCCTCATGTCGGTGCCAGCCGGTGCCCTTTTCGGGGGCATGGTTCGCCTTGACGAGGTGCGCGATCACCTTGCCATGGGTGGCTTTGGCGATGCCCAGGTCCTTGTAGAGGAAAAAATCGCGCAAGCCGTCGCTGCGCCAGACGGCGTCTTCCGCCTTGAGGTGGGAAAACTGGGTCGAAGTGTCCTGCATGGTGAGGTCCTTTCTGCGCCCAAAGCGCACAGCCCTTGACGCAGGCTCGCCACGCACGATTCATTCCCGGCACAATGCAGCTTTCGAGTGCACGCGAGCCGACATCCATGAAACACACGCCAGCCCTGACCGACGCCGACATCAACGAGCTTGACGAGCTGCTGGCCGCCGTGCCGGCGCCTTTTGAAACCGTCGATGCCGTCATCCTCGATGGCTACCTGGCCGGCGTGCTGGTGCAGCCCGTGCACCTGGAGCCCGAGCAGTGGCTGCCGCCCATCTTCGGCACCGAAGGCATGCCCGAAGGCGGTGTGCCGAACTGGAGCGAAGCGCAGCACAACCGCCTGATCGAGCTGATCACGCGGCGCAAGGACGAAATCCTGCGCGGCATCCTGGAAGAAGGCTGGTTCGACCCCATCGTCCCGATGATCGAAGACGAAGACGGCAAGCCTGCCGTGGGCAAGGACGCCCTGGAAGGCCTGGGCTACTGGGCCGCCGGCTTCGAATGGGCCCTGGCCAACTTCCCGCAGCTGGAAGAAGCCGCCCTGCCCGGCGTGCCCGACCTGCTGGACTCCATCTGGCGCCACCTGCCCGAGCAGGACGAAACCCAGCAGGCCCTGACCAAGGCCCTGGACGAAGAGCACCCGCTCAAGGGCATCGACGAGGGCATCGAGGCCATGGTCTTCGACGTGATCGACCTCGCCCAGATCGGCATCGAGCAACGCCACAAGGTCGAAACCGTGGTGCGCGACGGCCCCAAGGTCGGCCGCAACGACCCCTGCCCCTGCGGCAGCGGCCGCAAGTACAAGCAGTGCCACGGCGCCAACTGAGGCCCGCGCCCTGAGCCCGAGGCCCCCAGCGCCTGACCCCTTCGCCGATGTCGATGCCCGCACCGACCGTGGCCGGACTGCGCCTGCAGCTGGCCTCTGACCTCCACCTGGAGCGCTACCCCGACTTCGTGCTGGAAGCCGACCCGCACGCCGATGTGCTGGTGCTGGCCGGCGACATCGGCTCCTACCAGGCGGGCTCTCGCCTGGCGGACGCGGGCGCCGCCCATGCCGCGGACGCCGAATTTGGCCTCGGCCAGTTCTCGCCGCTGCGGCCAGGTTCGCCCTGGAAGCGCGTGCTCTTCGTGCCCGGCAACCACGAGTTCGATGGCATCGAGCACGCCGACGCCCACCCGCGCCTGCGCGCCGCCTGCGAGCGCCTGGGCATCACCTGGCTGGACGGCGAGGTGGTCGTGATCGGTGGCGTGCGCTTCGTGGGCAGCACCCTCTGGAGCGACTTTGCCGCCCTGGCCGTGCGCGAGCATGGCGTCACGGCACAGATGGCCGCGCTGGACAAGGCCCTGCGCGCCGCCAATTTCTACCTGCGCAAGAACAGCACCCTGCGCGGTGGCCAGCACATGCTGTCCGACGACCTGCGCGAGCTGGCACTGCAAAGCCAGGCCTGGCTGCGCGAGGCCCTGCACCAGCCCTTCGACGGCCCCACCGTGGTGGTCACGCACTTCGCGCCCACGCTGCACAGCGCCGACCCGCGCTACGGCCTCACCCCCGGCACCGCGGGCTTCTGCAACGGCCTCAACGAGCTGCTGCCGTTTGCTGACCTGTGGCTGCACGGCCACCTGCACTGCCCCAACGACCACATGGTGCGCGGCCAGCGCGAAGACGGCAGCGCCTGGGCCTGCCGCATCGTGGCCAACCCGCGGGGTTACTTCGGCAAGGGAGAACAGGCCGGGTTCGTGGCGCGTTGCGTGCTGTCGGTGCCCGACGCGCACACGGCCAAAACCGCGACCGCCATCACGGCGGCGTGACCCTCACTGCTGGGTCAGCAAGCCGGGCTCGGCCAGGGGCTCGCCCACCACGATGCCACTGACCTCGTCGAGCACCGGCGACAACCAGCGCATGGGCGAGGCCAACGCCGCCACCAGGGTGATGTGCGAGGTGCGCGGCATGGGGCGGGTCTCGACCTGCGCACCCACGCTGCGCAAGCGGTAGGCCAGCGAATCGGTGTTGAGCGTGGCGCTCACGAAGCTGTCGGCCGCGGCGGTGAACAACCAGCTCGGCGGGGCCGAGGCGTGGGCGTGCAGCACCGGCTGGGAATCGGCCGGCGTGTGGGGGAAGCCGAACACCGGCTTGAGCGAGTCCACCCGCAGCGGCAGGAAGTTGTAGGGGCCGGCCAGGCCGATGAAGCCCGCCAGCACCGAAGGCTGCAGCTGGTGCTGCGCCAGCCAGCGCGCGTCCAGCGCCACCATGGCGGCGTTGTAGGCCCCGGCGCTGTGTCCCATCACGAAGACACGACGGCGGTTGACCTGCCACTCGCCGGCCTGCTGCCAGGCCCAGGCCACGGCCTGGGCGCTGTCCTCGATGAACTCCGGGTAGCGCACCTCGGGGTGCAGGCGGTAGTCGGCCACCACCACGACCATGCCGCGTGCCGCCAGGGAGCGCCCCACGAAGGCGTAGTCGGCGCGCTCACCGCTGCGCCAGGAACCGCCGTAGAAAAACACCACCATGGGCCAGCCGCCGGCCGGCGCCTGCAGGCGCTCGGGCGGCAGGTACACATCGGCGCGTTGGCGGTCGTGGCTGCCATAGGCCTGGGCGCTCAGGTGCTCGCCCATCAGGCCATGGCGTCGCAACGTCCAGTCGGTGGCACTGTTGAGCAGGCTCGTGAAGTCCAGCGGCACGGCCACGGCCAGCAGGCCCAGCACGAAAGGGGTGGCCAGGGCGTAGGTGTTCATGGCGAAGGCACGGCAGAGGTCATGCAGGCCACTACGCAGCGGGGCGCACGTTGGATGCACCCCGGCGCCCATCGACGCCCCGACATGCCCCTGTGGCAACGCAAAGCCTTTGACGCGGTTCCGCCCTACACTTGAACGGTCACTCAACCATCGGCCCGCATGGGCCCCGACCTCCCATGAAAATCCTGCTCCCCGTCGATGGCAGCCCCTTCACCAAGCGCATGCTGGCCTGGCTGGTCACGCACGAAGAGTGGTTGGCTGCCAGCCACGAGTACACGGTGCTGACCGTGGTGCCCATGATCCCGCCGCACGCTGCGTCGATGTTCCCCGCCGACCAGCTCAAGTCCTACTACGAAGACACGGCCGAAGCCATCTTCAAGCCCATCCGCAAGTTCACCGCCAAGCACGACCTGGCCACGGCCTACGTGTCCAAGATCGGCCACGCGCCCGAAGTCATCGCCAAGATGGCCGACAAAGGCAAGTTCGACCTGGTGATCATGGGCTCGCATGGCCACAGCAACCTGATGAACCTGGTCACCGGCTCGGTGGCCACCCGCGTGCTGGCGACCTCGAAGGTGCCGGTGCTGCTGGTCCGCTGACCACACCCCCCCCTGTTCAAGGGGGATGGCGCACAGATCAGGGCGCGGACGCTGCGCTGGCCGGCATGGCCGGTGCGCTTTGGTCTGCGTTCCGGCCTGCCCCGTGCGGCTGCACCACCACGCCGGGCGACAGCGAGATGTCGTCCACCGGCGTGACCTGGCTGACGTAGTAGCGGGTCTCGCCGAAACAGCTGGTGGGCAGGCCGACGCGCTGCTCGTAGTGCAGGGCCACGCGCTGGCCCATCTGGCGGTTGATCTGCTCGGCCACGGCGTCGTCCGTCACGGTGAAGAGGAACTTCTCCATCGGGGCGCCGGGCATGGACACCAGCGCCAGCTCGCCCTCCCAGGTCTTGCAGACCCAGCCTTTGTGCGAGAACTTCTGGACCCAGCCGGCGCGCTCGCCGCTGGAGTAGCTCCAGTGCAGCACGACCGCGAAATACGCCGCCACCAGGGCGACGAGGATGAGCAGGGGCAGGATCAGGCGCTTGAACATGGGGCAGACCGGTGAACGCGTGGCACGCGCAATGCACCGATCTTGGCATGAAAGTTTGACAGCGCCGCTGCGCCGCCGCCCCTCCAGCGGGGCTCAGGCCAGGCTCACGCCAGACGGAAGCGCCCGACGGCCACCTGCAGGCGCTGGGCCTGGTCGCTCAGGCTGGCCGCTGCCGCGGTGGACTCCTCCACCAAGGCGGCGTTCTGCTGCGTGGTCTGGTCCAGCAGGGTGACGGCCTGGTTGACCTGGGCGATGCCCTGGCTCTGCTCGGCGTTGCCGGTGGCCACCTGGGTCATCAGCGCGCTGGCCTGCTGGATGCGCTGGATGAGGGTGTCGATGGACTCGCCGGTCTCGTTGGCCAAGGCATAGCCCTGGTCCACGCAGTTCACGCTCTCGGCGATCAACACCTTGATCTCGCGGGCCGCCTCGGACGAGCGCTGCGCCAGCGAACGCACCTCGGACGCCACCACCGCAAAGCCGCGGCCCTGCTCGCCGGCACGGGCGGCTTCCACCGCCGCGTTCAGCGCCAGGATGTTGGTCTGGAAGGCGATGCCATCGATGACGGCGTTGATCTCGGCGATCTTGGCGCTGGAGCGCTTAATGGCCTCCATGCGCTCGGTGACCTGCGCGAAGATGCGCCCGCTGTGGGCCGCGCCTTCGGACACCTGCTGCGCCAGTTGCTGGGCCGACGAGGCCGTGTCGGCGTTCTGACGCACGGTGGCCGACATCTGCTCCATCGACGAGGCGGTTTCCTGCAGCGACGAGGCCTGGTTTTCGGTGCGCGCGCTCAGGTCCAGGTTGCCCTGGGCGATCTGGCTGGAAGCCGTGGCCACGGATTCGCTGGCGGCCTTGATGCCCAGCACGGTCTGGCGCAGCTCGGCCGTTGCGCGGGACATGGCCTGCAGCAACTGGCCGACTTCGTCGTGGCGGTCCTGCGCCAGGGTGCGGCTGAGGTCGCCGTGGGCCAGGGCCTCGGCGGCGTCCACCGCGGAGGCCACGGCCCGCGTGGTGGTGCGGGTGATGAAGACCGACAGGGCGGCGCCCACGGCCAGCATCGTCAGCACCAGCACGATGGTCACCGCCACGGCCTGGCGCTTGGCCTGGACGCGCTCGGTGATGAGGCCGTCCAGCTGCGTCAGCATGGTTTCACTGAGGGCAAACTGCTGCTGGATGGCCACCGTCATCTGGTCGAAGTACTGGGAGGGCGTCATCGCCACCTGGTCGGCGCCCTTGGCCACCGATTCGGCCAGCTGGCGCGCCTGGGCGTGCGCCTCCTGGGCCTGGCGCGACGGTGTTTTCAAGGACTGGGTGGCGACGGGGTTGCCATCGCTGGCTTTGGCCAGGCTGCGTTCCAGGTCACGTCCGCTGACCTGGGCGGACTCCAGCAGGGTCAACAGGGCGGCGCCGCTGTCCGGGTCGTGGGCGCGCTTGACCAGCATGCTGGTGCCGCGGGCACGGGCCAGGCCGAGCTTCTCGGTCATGCGGGGCAGGTCGTGCAAGGCCGCGGTGATGAGGTAATAGCTGGCGGCATCGGCGTCCAGGGCCAAGCCACTGGCGGCAGATTCGTCTTCCACCACTTCCAGCAGCTGCTGCACCAGGCGGGTGTGGCGCTGCAGGCTCTCGGGCGCCGACAAGGCCGTGCCGCTCACCTGCTGGGCCAGGCCCTGCCAGTCGCTGCGCAGTTTCTGGAGCTGGCCTTGCACACCGGGCTGGGCCAGGGATTGCAGTTGCGCATCCAGCGAGGCATACAGGGCGTCGATGGCCTTCTGGCGCTCGGCCCGGTCGGACTGCTTGCTGCTGTCGCCGTTGAGGATGGCGGCCGACATGCCGCGGTGCTCCTGCGTCAGGCGGACCAGCTTGAGCAGGCCGATGGCCGGCTGCAGTCCTGCCAACTCCTGCTTCAGGCCATGGTAGGTCTGCACCGATTCGGTCAACACCAGGGCAGAAGGCGCCCCCGCCATCAGCAGGGCCACCACGCTGAGCAACACAAACTTGAACCGCAGGGGCAGGTTCACGATCCATTGGGCCATCACACACACCTTTGATGCGCGTCTCACCTGGGCTCACTGGACGCATGCGTGGGACACGGCACGGCGCCCAACGGCCAGCGTGTGCCACGTCAGGGCGCCTCTCGGCACCCTGCCTCCCCCTGGGTATCGGCGGGTTTGTGCTCAACTTGAGTCGGCTTGGCGCGTTCGGTCAGAGGCCTGTCACAAGCAGGGGCAGGGGGGAGTCCCTAGAATGTTTGGCCCTGCCCGTTGTGCAGCGCTTCTCTGTCGAAACACCGTCGCATCACTGTCGCTTCCCCGACAAAAGGCCCCCCATGTCCGACATCCGCATCCGCGGCGCCCGCCAGCACAACCTGAAGAACCTCGACCTCGACATCCGCACGGGTGAGCTGACGGTCGTGACCGGCCCCAGCGGTTCGGGCAAGTCCTCGCTGGTGTTCGACACGCTGTACGCCGAAGGCCAGCGCCGCTATGTGGAGACCTTCAGCGCCTACGCGCGCCAGTTCCTCGACCGCATGGACCGCCCGGCCGTGGACCGCGTGGAGGGCGTGCCACCGGCCATCGCCATCGACCAGAGCAACCCGGTGCGCACCTCGCGCTCCACCGTGGGCACCATGACGGAGCTCAACGACCACCTCAAGCTGCTGTTCGCCCGCGCCGCCCGCCTGTTCGACCAGCAGACCGGCCAACCGGTGCAGGAAGACACGCCGCAGTCGGTGTTCGCCGAGCTGCTGCGCCGCTGCGCCGAGCACGCCGGCGGCCAGCGCGTGGTGGTGACCTTCGCCGCCGAGCTGCCGGCCAACACCTCGCCCGAGCAGATGGCAGAGTGGCTGTCGGCCAGCGGCTTCTCGCGCATCCAGGCGCAGCGCATGGTCGAGGGCATCGACGCCGAGGGCAAGCCCACCGAGCGCCTGGCCCTGGACGTGGTGGTGGACCGCTTCCGCATGGGCGCCGACGCCAGTGGCGCCGACCTGGACCGGCCCCGCGTCATGGAAGCGCTGGAGCTGGCCTTCCAGCGTGGCGGCGGCCACGTGACGGTGTACGCCCTGCAAGACGAAGGTGAGGCTGAGCTGTGGCGCTTCTCCAGCGGCCTGCACTGCCCGGAAAGCCACCGCCGCTACAGCGCGCCCACGCCGGGCATGTTCTCCTTCAACTCGGCGGCCGGCGCCTGCCCGACCTGCCGCGGCTTCGGCCGCGTCATCGGCGTGGACTTCGGCCTGGTCATCCCCGACGGCAAGAAGACGCTGCGCGGTGGGGCCATCAAGCCGCTGCAAACGCCCGCCTGGGCCGACTGCCAGAACGACCTCGTCAAGTACGCCGGCGACGCCGCCATCCCGCGGGACACGGCCTGGTCCCAGCTCACGCCCGAGCAAAAAGCCTGGGTGATCGACGGCGACCCCACCTGGAAGGGCAACTGGAACAAGCAGTGGTACGGCATCAAGCGCTTCTTCGAGTACCTGGAGAGCAAGTCCTACAAGATGCACATCCGCGTGCTGCTGTCCAAGTACCGCAGCTACACGCCCTGCCCCGACTGCGAAGGCGCGCGCCTGCAGACCGAGTCGCTGCTGTGGCGTCTGGGCTCCTGCGAGGATGCCGATGCGGTGCTGGCGCCTGCGCTGCGTTTTGCCCCCAAGGGCGTGACCGCAGACCCGGGCATGACGCGCGAGGCCTTCGAAGCCCTGCCCGGCCTGAACGTGCACGACCTGATGCTGCTGCCGATTTCGCAGCTGCAGCGCTTCTTCGCCTTCGTGACCCTGGCCAAGCGCGGTGACACCGAGGCGCTGTCGCTGCTGCTCGATGAAATCCGCACGCGGCTGAAGTACCTGGTCGATGTCGGCCTGGGCTACCTCACGCTGGACCGCCAGAGCCGCACCCTGAGCGGCGGCGAGGTGCAGCGCATCAACCTGACCACGGCGCTGGGCACCTCGCTGGTGAACACGCTGTTCGTGCTCGACGAGCCCAGCATCGGCCTGCACCCGCGCGACATGGACCGCATCAACCTGGCCATGCAGCGCCTGGTGGACGCGGGCAACACGCTGGTGGTGGTCGAGCACGACCCGGCCGTGATGCTGGCCGCCGACCGCGTCATCGACATGGGCCCCGGCCCCGGCCACCAGGGCGGGCGCATCGTCTTCGATGGCACGCCGGACGACCTGAAAAACGCCGAGACCCTGACCGGTGCCTACCTGGGCGCGCGCCGCCGCATCGGCATCGGCCAGCGCCGCACGGTGACCGAGGCCACGCCCCGCCTCATCCTGCAAGGGGCGCGCGAGCACAACCTGCAAAACCTCGACATCGACTTCCCGCTGCAGCGCCTGGTCGGCGTGACCGGCGTGAGCGGCTCGGGCAAATCCACCCTGATCCAGGACATCCTGCACCCGGCCCTGCTGCGCCACTTCGGCGAAGCCACCGAGAGCCCCGGCGCGCACGACGAGTTGCTGGGCGCCGACTGGCTGAGCGCGGTCAATTTCGTGGACCAATCGCCCATCGGCAAGACGGCGCGCTCCAACCCCGCCAGCTATGTGGGCGCTTTCGACGCGGTGCGCAGCCTGTTCGCGCTGACGCCGATGTCGCGCGAACGCAAGTACACCGCCGGCACCTTCAGCTTCAACGCGGGCAATGGCCGCTGCCCGACCTGCGGCGGCTCGGGCTTCGAGCACGTCGAGATGCAGTTCCTCTCCGACGTCTACCTGCGCTGCCCCGACTGCGACGGCACGCGCTTCCGCGCCGAGGTGCGCGAGGTGCAGATCGAGCGGCTCAACAAGAAGCTCAGCATCTCCGACGTGCTGGAGCTGACCGTGGCCGAGGCCGTCAGGCTGTTCGGCCAGGACGTCGATGTGGTGCGCGCCCTGCAGCCCCTGGCCGATGTGGGCCTGGACTACGTCAAGCTGGGCCAGCCCGTGCCCACGCTGTCGGGCGGCGAGGCGCAGCGCCTCAAGCTGGCCGGTCACTTGGTGGAAGCGGCGGCGCACAAGCCCAAGTCGGGCCAGCGCACGGCGCGCAAGGGCACGCTGTTCATGTTCGACGAGCCCACCACGGGCCTGCACTTCGACGACATCGCCAAGCTGATGCGGGCCTTCGCCAAGCTGCTGGACGCGGGCAACAGCATCGTCCTGATCGAGCACAACCTCGACGTCATCCGCGCCTGCGACTGGCTGATCGAGCTCGGTCCCGAAGGCGGCTCGGGCGGCGGGCAGCTGGTGGCCGTGGGCGCGCCGGAAGACCTCAAGCAAGGCGACACTCACACCGCCGTGGCCCTGCGCGAGTACGAACGCGCCATGGGCCTGGACGATGCGCCCGTGGCGGCCGCCACCACCCCCTTGCGCGCCGAAGAGCGCCACGCCACCTACGACATCCAGCCCAAGACGTCGGCCGACGAGGGCACCTCGCTGCAGGCCGTGATCGCCGCGCGCCGCAAGCAGCGCCGCGAAGCCGCCGCCCAGGCCCCGGGGCATGACGCCATCGAGGTGGTCAACGCCCACGAGAACAACCTCAAGGGCCTGAGCGTGCACATCCCGCGGGGCAAGTTCAACGTGGTCACGGGCGTGTCGGGCTCGGGCAAATCGACGCTGGCCTTCGACATCCTCTTCAACGAGGGGCAGCGCCGCTACCTCGAATCGCTCAACGCCTACGCGCGTTCGCTGGTGCAGCCGGCGGGCCGGCCCGAGGTCGATGCGGTGTATGGCATCCCGCCCACCGTGGCCATCGAGCAGCGCCTGTCGCGCGGCGGGCGCAAGTCCACCGTGGGCACGACCACCGAGGTCCACCACTTCCTGCGCCTGCTCTACGTCAAGCTGGGCACCCAGCACTGCACCAGCTGCGTCGATGCCGAGGGCCAGCCCATCCCCGTGCTGCCGCAAACGCCCGAGGCCATCGCCGCACAGTGGGTGCGCGATTTCCGCGGCCAGCACATCGGCCTGATGGCGCCGCTGGTGGTCAACCGCAAGGGCATCTACACCGAGCTGGCCAAGTGGGCGTCCACCCGCGGCTTCGACTACCTGCGCGTGGACGGCGAGTTCCTGCCGAGCGCCGGCTGGGGCACGGCCAAGGGCCCGCGCATCGACCGCTACCGCGAGCACACCATCGAGCTGCCGGTGGGCGACGTCGTCGTCACGCCCGAGAACGAAGGCCGCCTGCGCGAGCTGCTGGCCACGGCGCTGGAACACGGCAAGGGCGTGGTCCACCTCATCAGCGGGCTGGAGGGGCTCTCGGAAGCGCTGTCGAATGGCAAGTCCACCCTGCACATGGGCCGCGTCAAGGTGTTCAGCACCGAGCGCGCCTGCCCGAGCTGCGGCACCAGCTACCCCGAGCTGGACCCGCGCCTGTTCAGCTACAACAGCAAGCACGGCTGGTGCCCCGACTGCGTGGGCACAGGCCTGGCGCTGACGCGCGAGCAGCGCAAGGTGATGGACGACTCCACCGCCGCCGAAGACAACAAGGGCCGCGAACAAACCTTCGCCGAGCCCGAGCTGGACGACGTGGAAGATGCGGCCTGCGGCACCTGCCACGGCGCGCGCCTGAACCCGGTGGCCCTGGCTGTGCGCCTGGTCGGCCCGGGCCGTGGACAGTCGGTGGCCGAGGTCTCGGCGCTGTCGGTGAAGGACGCGCGCAAGTGGACCGAGAAGCTCAAGCTCGACGGCCGCGAAGCGACGATTGCCCGCGACATCGTCAGCGAGATCAAGTCCCGCCTGAGCTTCATGGAGCAGGTCGGCCTGGGCTACCTCAGCCTGGACCGCGCCGCGCCCACGCTCTCGGGCGGCGAGGCCCAGCGCATCCGCCTGGCCGCGCAGCTGGGCTCCAACCTGCAGGGCGTGTGCTACGTGCTCGACGAGCCCACCATCGGCCTGCACCCGCGCGACAACCAGATGCTGCTGGACGCCCTGCACACGCTGGGCCAGTCGGGCAACACGCTGGTGGTGGTCGAGCACGACGAAGACACCATCCGCCGCGCCGAGCACATCATCGACATCGGCCCGGGCGCCGGTGTGCGCGGCGGCACGGTGGTGGCCCAGGGCAGCCTGGCCGACATCATGGCCAGCGAGGCCTCGGTGACCGGCCGCTGCCTGCGCTCGCCCATGCAGCACCCGCTGCGCGTGGACGCGGACGGCCAGGCCGTGGGCCGCCGCCCGGTGGCCGCCGACACGCCGCAGCTGCACGTGCACAAGGCCCGCCTGCACAACCTCGACAAGGTCAGCGCCCAGGTGCCGCTGCACCGCCTGGTGGCCGTCACCGGCGTGTCGGGCTCGGGCAAATCGACCTTCGCGCGCGACGTGCTGCTGGCCAATGTGCAAGCCGCCGTGGCCATCGCGCCCAAGCTGCGCGCCACCACGGCACCGCTGTGGACGGGCTGCGAGGGCGTGGACGGCTGGGGCGCCATCGACCGCGTGCTGGAGGTCGACCAGACCCCCATCGGCAAGACGCCGCGCTCCTGCCCGGCCACCTACATCGGTTTCTGGGACACCATCCGCAAGCTCTTCGCCGACACGCTCGAAGCCCGCGCACGCGGGTGGGCGGCTGGGCGTTTCAGCTTCAACACCGGCGCCGGCCGCTGCCCCGACTGCGAAGGCCAGGGCATCCGCACCATCGAGATGGCCTTCCTGCCCGATGTGAAGGTGCATTGCGACACCTGCCACGGCATGCGCTTCAACCCCGAGACGCTGGCCGCCACCTGGCGCGGCAAGCACATCGGCGACGTGCTGAAGATGGAGGTGGACGAGGCGGTCGAGTTCTTCGCCTCCATGCCGTCCATCGCCCACCCGCTCAAGCTGCTGCAGGACGTCGGCCTGGGCTACCTGACGCTGGGCCAGCCCTCGCCCACGCTGTCGGGCGGCGAGGCCCAGCGCATCAAGCTCGTGACCGAGCTCAGCAAGGTGCGCGACGACATCGGCAAGCGCGGCAACAAGGCGCCGCACACACTCTACGTGCTCGACGAGCCCACCGTGGGCCTGCACCTGGCCGACGTGGAAAAGCTCATCCGCGTGCTGCACCGCCTGGTGGACGGCGGCCACAGCGTGGTCGTCATCGAGCACGACCTCGACGTCATCGCCGAGGCCGACTGGGTCATCGACATGGGGCCGGAAGGCGGCTCGGGCGGTGGCCAGGTCGTGGCCGAAGGCCCGCCCGAGGTGCTGGTGGCCCAAGGCACGCACACGGGCGTGGCGCTGAAAGGCGTGCTGAAGCGCACGCGCGCCTGAGCTGAGGGATGGTGGGGCGGTGCCCCCTCTGCGCCTTGTGCCGCCTTGTGCCGCCTTGTATCTGCAGCGGTACAAGGCACACACACCGCAGCAAAGTCGGTGGGTAAGCATGGCGGCATCCGCCACACCACCGCCTGCCCATGCCCTTGCCGCCCTCCCCCTCGCACGCTGCGCTGGACACCGATCCGCAGCCAGCCACCGCCCGCCACCATGGCGGCCTGCAAGCCGACCTGGCCGCCATGCAGGCGCAAACGCGCCAGACGCACCCCGCGGCCCCAGGCACACCGCGCCGCCAGGCCTTGGGCTGGCTCACCGGCCTGGCCGGTCTGGGCAGCCTGAGCGCCTGGTCCCTGCTGGGCTGCGGCGGCGGTGGCGATGCCAGCACCGCCAATGGCGGCAGCAGCAACCCGAGCAGCCTGGTCACGGCCAGCGATGGCAACGGTGGCAGCTGCAGCACCGTGCCCACCGAGACCCAGGGCCCCTACCCCGCCGATGGCTCCAACAGCGTCAGCGGCAGCGTGGTCAACGCGCTGGCCCTCAGCGGCATCGCTCGCAGCGACATCCGCACCAGCGTGGGCTCGGCCTCGGGCACGGCCGCCGGCGTGCCGCTGACCGTGCGGGTGCGCCTGGTCAACGTCAACGCCAACTGCGCCGTGCTGTCGGGCTGGGCCATCTACCTGTGGCACTGCACGCGGGACGGCAAGTACTCGCTGTACTCCAGCGGCGTCACGGGCGAGAACTACCTGCGCGGCGTGCAGACCACCGACAGCACCGGCACCGCCACCTTCTTGACCATCTTCCCCGGCTGCTACAGCGGGCGCATGCCGCACATCCACTTCGAGGCCTACCGCAGCCTGGCCACGGCCACCAGCGCCAGCAACAAGCTGCTGACCTCGCAGATGGCCTTCCCCGTCAGCGCCTGCCAGGACGTCTACAACAACGCCAGCGGCTACAGCGCCAGCATCGCCAACCTGGCGCAGATGAGCTTCGCCACCGACAACGTCTTCAGCGACGGTTACAGCACCCAGCTCGTCACCCTCACCGGCGACGTGAGCAACGGCTACGTGGCCACCATCACGGTGGCGCTGGCCGTGTGATCAGGCCGAGGTGATCACACCGCGGCGTGCACCCGCAGCACGCTGGACCACATCAGCAGCGTGCCCACGGCCGCGGCCGTCGTCCACAGGATGACGCGCGCCACCATGGCCGTGTCCGCGCCTTCGCGCTCGGCCAGCATGGACACATTGGCCGCCGAGGGCAAGGCCGCGGCCAGGGTCAGGGCCAACACGCTCAAGGGCGGCAAGGCATGGCCCAGCTCGGCGGCCACGGCGGCGGCCAGCCACACCAGCGCGGGGTGCACCAGCAGCTTGAGCGCCACCAGCCACCACAGCGAGGGCGCCACGGCATGTGCACCACCGCGCGCCGAGGAAGCACCCACCACGCTGACGGCCCCGGCCGCCAGGCCCGGCCGCATCTGCGAGCGCGCCACGATGGCGCCCAGCGTGACCAGGGCCGCCGGGGTGGAGGCCTGGCCCAGCAGGCGCACCACGTCGTCCACCGGCTTGGGCAGCGCCCAGCCCAGCGCAGCCAGCACCATCCCCACGGCCATGGCTTGCAGCAAGGGGTTGCGCAAAGCACCCAGCAGGGAACGCTTCAACGCCACCAAGGGGCCCGGGTCGTTGGCCGGCAGGTCGTCGGGCTCCTCGCGTGCGGCGGCACCCCGCGCGTCCACCGCAGGATGCGGATGCGAATGCGCCCACGCCATCGCCAGCGAGCAGCTCACGAGCACGTCGATCAGCAAGGTCGCCGCCACCGGCCCGGCCGCGTCCGGCCCCAGCAGGCTGGTCAGCAGCGGCAGGCCCAGGAAGCCCGTGTTGGGGAAGGCTGTGACCAAGGCCGCCAGCGCGCCATTGCGCCGCGACAGGCCCGCGCGCCGCGCCCACCACAGGCCCAAGCCCATCACCACCAGGCTGGCCGTGGCATAGACCAGCAACAGCGTGGCGCTGGCACCCGCCTGCAAGCGCCCTTGCGCGGCCAGCCGCAGCAGCAGCGCCGAGAGGGCGAAGTACAGCACGAAGGTCATCAGGCCGCCGATGCCATCGACCGGCAACAGGCCGCGGCGCGCGGCGATCCAGCCCAGCGCCACCAGGCCAAAGAAAGGCGCCATCAGCGCGAGTACGTCCAGCATGGCGTGGATTGTGCCGCGTCGGCTCGCGGCCTGCTTTGGGGGACCTGGCCGCTGGCGAACCCGCCGCAAGCCCCCCTGTGCGGTGCGCCGCCCACCGGGAGCGGCGCGCCGGCCAGTCTGAGCGAAGTGCCAGTCATGGCGAGTCGGCCATGCCCCTTGAGGGTGCGCGCGCAAGCCAGGCATGCCCCGCGCGCCAGGCGATGCGCCTCGGGCCTTGCCCCGATGTGGGTCGGGCTTGCGGCCATGGGGGCCATGCGCAAGCCGATGTCGGTCGTGCGCGACCGGGGTGAACCCGGCGCGTGGGTGCCAGAAAGCGGCAGATGGGTCCCATCGGGCGGCGGGTGAGGCCCATCGGGCGGCGAGCCACTTCCGGTGGGCGGTGCGCCACCCCCAACAGGCGGCGGACACCCCCCAAC
Source organism: Aquabacterium sp. (assembly GCA_023266355.1). Classification (GTDB taxonomy): domain Bacteria; phylum Pseudomonadota; class Gammaproteobacteria; order Burkholderiales; family Burkholderiaceae_C; genus Aquabacterium. The sequence goes on along the minus strand of JAHFQM010000005.1, from coordinate 286,966 downwards.
AGGCGACAGGCCCGTCAAAACGGGGGAACCGCGGCCAGGGATGGGCGGGGGCTGCGCGACATCGGCCGGCGGGCAAGGCGGTCTGGGCCACAGGCCGGGCCCACTGGGCGCCGCTCAAGGCCCCGGCTGGCATGCGCCGCCATGCCCGAGCCACGCACCGGGCTGCCTGGCCCGGCCCCGCCTCAACGCACCCTCAATGCCCCCTCAGCGCACCCGCAGCATCCCCAGCACGCCGCCCTTGCGCATCACGCGCCAGCCCAGCAGCACGGCCAGGATGGCGGCGTACACCGCCACCTCGCTCAGGTCGTTCTTGGCCGCCTTCTTCCAGTAGAAGTGCAGCAGGCCCAGCAGGGCAACGGCGTAGACCAGCTTGTGCAGGCGCTGCCAGTTTTTGCCGCCCAGCTTGCGGATCGCGGCGTTGAACGAGGTCAGCGCGAGCGGCGTCAGCAGCAGCAAGGCCAGCATGCCCACGAGGATGAAGTTGCGCTTGAACACGTCCTTGACGATGTCGTCCACCACCAGGCCCTTGTCCAGCCAGGCATAGGCCAGGAAGTGCAGCAGCGCGTAGGCGAACATGGTCACGCCCAGGGCGCGGCGGTGGCGCAGCAGCCCAGGCAGCGAGGCCACGTCGCGCAGCGGGCTGACGGCCAGCGTCAGCCACAGGAAGCGCAAAGCCCACTCACCGGTTTCACGGATGAGCTTCTCGGCCGGGTTGGCGCCGAGCTGGTCGGTCGCCGCGCCGATGAACAGGCCAACGGCGGGCAGCGTGCACAGCGCCCACAGCAGGGGCTTGGCCCAGGGCTTGAGCAGGGCCTGGTTGAGCCAGGAGGGTTGGATGGCAGCGGTGGTCATGGGGGCAATCTGCAGGTCGGTCAGAAGTTCTTTTTCAGGTCCATGCCCGCGTACAGCTGGCCCACCTGGGCCTCGTAGCCGTTGAACATCAGCGTGGCCTTGCGCGGCGCGAAGAAGCCGCCTTCACCGATGCGGCGCTCGGTGGCCTGGCTCCAGCGTGGGTGGTCCACCTTGGGGTTCACGTTCGAGTAGAAGCCGTACTCCGAGCGGTTGGCCTTGACCCAGGACGAGGCCGGCTCCTTCTCGACCAGTCGGATCTTGACGATGGACTTGGCGCTCTTGAAGCCGTACTTCCAGGGCACGACCAGGCGCAGCGGCGCGCCGTTCTGGTTGGGCAGCACCTCGCCGTACAGGCCGAAAGCCATCAGCGTCAGCGGGTGCATGGCCTCGTCGATGCGCAGGCCTTCGATGTACGGCCAGTCCAGCACGGCCGAGCGCACACCGGGCATCTGCTTGGGGTCGGCCAGGCTGACGAACTCGACGTACTTGGCACGGCTGGTCGGCTCGGCCTTGGCGATCAGCGCGGCCAGCGAGTAGCCCACCCACGGGATCACCATGGACCAGCCCTCCACGCAGCGCAGGCGGTAGATGCGCTCTTCCATGGGCGCCACCTTCAGCAGGTCGTCCAGACCCAGCTTGAGCGGCTTGCCCACCTCGCCCTCGATGCTCAGCGTCCAGGGACGGGGCTTGAGGGTGCCGGCATGCTCGGCCGGGTCGGCCTTGTCGGTGCCGAACTCGTAGAAGTTGTTGTAGCTGGTGACGTCCTGGTAGGGCGTGAGCTTGTCCATGGCCTGGGCGCCGGTCACGCTGCTGCGCACACCGGCCAACGCGGCCAGCTTGCCGGGGCGCTTGACCTGGCCGTCCTGGGCCCAGGCCTCGCTGCCATTCGCCAGCAGCAAGCCACTGCCTGCCACGCCCGCGGCCTTCAGCCACAGGCGGCGCTCTTCGTAGACGCCACGTGGCGTGACCTCGCTGGCCACGGGGTGTTGCATCCCGCTGTCAGGGTGCAGGAGGTGGCGGGACGTGCGGATGAAAGACATGGCGGGAACTCCGTGGTGCAGGCAAAGCCAGACTGGCGATGACCCATCGGTCGCCGCAGCAGTTCCGAACCTTACACACTTTCACCCACGGGCGTGGCCCCAGGCTCACGGCGCCATGAACGGGATCGTCTCGCCCTGCGGTCCGTGGATCTGCAGCAGCCGACCGGCCAGGCGGGCCTGCACGCGGTCGGGCAAAGGCGCAAAGCCGGTGTCCCGGGTCAGTTCGTCGCCATGCATGAAGCACCAGTGCACGAAGCGCGCCGTCCACTCGGCCGAGGCCATGTCCTTCGGCGCCGCGTCCAGCAGCACGAAGCTGGTGGCCGTCAGCGGCCAGGCGTCGGGGCGCGGGCGGTTGAGCAGGCTGGCGTTGTCGTCGCCCTTCTGGTGCAGTTCGGACGACAAGATGGCCGCGCGGAAGGCCGCTTCGCTGGCCACCACCGGCTTGCCCGCGGCGTTCTTCAGGCGCACCGCGCTCAGGCGGTCGCGCAGCACGCGGTCGAAGGACACCACGGCGATGCCGCCTGGCGTGGCGCGCAGCAGGCCCACCACGCCGTCGTTGCCCTTGGCCGCGCGCGGGGCCTGCGCCCCTGCCACACCCGCAGGCCAGGTCGGCAAACCGCTGGCCGGCACGGCCGCCTGGAAGCGCGCGGAGGCCTCGCCCAGGTAGCGCAGCAAGGTCTCGGTGGAGCCCGACGCCTCCTGGCGCACCAGGCGCACGATGGCCAGGGCCGGCAGGCGCACGCCCGGGTTGAGCGCCGCGATGCGGGCGTCGTCCCAGCGCGTGATCTGGCCTTGGAAGATGTCGGCCAGCAGCGGGCCGTCCATGGCGAGCTGGTTGCCCTCCACACCCGGCAGGTTGAGCACCGGCACCAGGCCGCCCACCAGCATCGGGATCTGCACCAGACGGGCTGCCTGCAGCTTCTGCGCGCTCAGGGGCACGTCGGTGCCGCCGAAGTGCACGCTGCGCGCCGTGATCTGCTTGACGCCATCGCCCGAACCCGTGGGCGCGTAGCTCACTTTCACGCCCGGGTGGGCCTGCGCGAACTTCTGGGCCCAGCGGGCATAGACCAGCGCCGGGAAGGTGGCGCCTGCGCCGCGGACCTCCACCTGAGGCGCCCCTGAAGAGCCCCCCACACGCGCGCCGCCCTGCGCCCCGGCCACCCCGGGCAGCATCACCCACGCGCTCACGCCCAGGGCGCACACCGCCATCCGGAGGCCCTGGCCCCACCCACCGCACTGCCACTTCATCTCACCACCTGCACGCTCGACTTCGCAAGGCGCGAACGATAGCGCAGGAATGTGGCAATGGTCCGATCAGATCACGGGAAAACCTGGGTCTGCGGGAGGATGCACGCCAGCGGGCTCAGGCGTCCGTTTCCTTGGCGGCGTCCTTCGCTGCCGCCTTGCCTGCGGTTTTGCCGGCTGCTTTCTTGGCGGCCGTCTTGCCCGCTGTCTTGCCTGCCGCGCGCGGTGCACGGGGCTCGAACTCGAAGCCCACCTTGCCCGCCTTGGCGTCCCAGCTCAGGAAGGCCTTGAACTTGCGGCGCGTCTTGTTGGACACGAAACCGTCCAGCAGCTCGGTCTTGCCGTTCTCCAGCAGCTTGGCGAGCTGCTCCGGCGTGATCGGCTGCTGCAGGATGACCTTGCCCGTCTTGAAGTCGCAGCTGGGCTTGGGGCCGACCGATTTCTCGCAGATGTAGTTGGTGCCGTGCTCGAACACCGAGCTGTTGCACTTGGGGCAGGCACCCAGCGTGGTCTGCGCGCTGAAGTCGATGGCCTCGCCGGACTCTTCTTCCTTCTTGGCGTCTTCACCGAAGTCGAACTCCATCTTCCAGTTGTTCGTCTCGGCGTCCTGGACCATCTTGAGCTCGGCCGTGAAGGGCCAGCCCGCCTTGGAGCGGAAGCCCTCCAGCGGGCCCAGCTTGTGCGTGCGCAGCAGTTGCTCGACCTCGTTCAACTCAAAGCTGCGGCCGGCCGGGATCTTGGTCATGCTGAAGCCGCAACCCGTGGCGGCTTCGCCGTCCGCACCGGTGGCCCCGCCCTTGCCCACGCAGGTGAAGCGGCGGTAGTTCTCCTTGACCACGCCGCCGCAGTTCGGGCAGGGCGTGCTCAGGGTGGCGTAGTCACCGGGGATGGTGTCGCGGTCGTACTCCTTGGCCTTTTGCACGATGCGCTGCGTCATCGCGGCGATCTCGTCCATGAAGGCCTCGCGGCTGAGGCGGCCCTTCTCCATCTCGCTCAACTGGTGCTCCCAGTTGCCGGTCAGCTCGGGCTTGGTCAGGTCTTCCACGCCCAGGCCGCGCAGCAGCGTGGTGAGCTGGAAGGCCTTGGCCGTGGGGATGAGCTCGCGGCCTTCGCGCAGCATGTACTTCTCGGTCAGCAGGCCTTCGATGACCTGTGCGCGCGTGGCTGGCGTGCCCAGGCCCTTTTCCTGCATCGCGGCTTTCAGCTCCTCGTCGTCGATGAGCTTGCCCGCGCCTTCCATGGCGCTCAGCAGCGTGGCTTCGGTGTAGCGGGCCGGCGGCTTGGTCTTCAGCGCGTTGACGGTGACATCTTCGTTGCCCACCGACTCGCCCGGCTGCACGGCCACCAGGTGGGCGTCGTCGCCCTCCTCGGCCGCTTCCTTGCCATAGACGGCCATCCAGCCCGGCTTGACCAGCACCTTGCCGTTGGTCTGGAAGTGGTGCGTGGCACCGCCCGCCGGGATCTGCGTGATCCGGGTCGTGACCATGAACTCGGCCGAGGGGTAGAACACCGCGATGAAGCGCTTGACCACCATGTCGTAGAGCTTGGCCTCGGCCTCGGTCAGGCTGCGCGGCGCCTGCAGCGTCGGGATGATGGCAAAGTGGTCCGAGACCTTGGCGTTGTCGAAAACGCGCTTGATGGGCTTGATGTAGCCGTCGTTGAGCGCCTTGCGGGCGTGCTGGGCCAGGTCCTTCAGCGGCCCGGGCAGGTCCTCGTCGGCGATCATGCCCATGGTCTGCTGGACCACGCTCAGGTAGTCCTCGGGCAGCGCGCGCGAATCGGTACGTGGGTAGGTCAGGACCTTGTGCTTTTCGTACAAGGCCTGGGCCAGGCCCAGCGTGGTCTTGGCGGAAAAGCCAAAGCGGGAGTTGGCCTCGCGCTGCAGCGTGGTCAGGTCGTACAGCAGCTGGCTGGCCTGGGTGCTGGGCTTGGACTCTTCCGTGACCGTGCCGCTCTGGCCACGCACGGCGTCGGCAATGGCCTGTGCCTCGGCGGCGGACCAGACGCGGTCGGCCTTCTGCTCGGCCTCCAGCGAGCCTTCGGCCGCGCCCTTGACCTTCTTGAAGTCGGGGTTGAACCACTTGCCGTCGTAGCTGCCGGCCTGCGCGCCGAAGGTGCCACGGATCTCCCAGTAATCGCGGTAGATGTGCTTGCGGATCTTTTCTTCGCGCTCCACCACGATGGACAGCGTCGGCGTCTGCACCCGGCCCACGGTGGTCAGGAAGAAGCCGCCATCGCGCGAATTGAAGGCCGTCATGGCGCGCGTGCCGTTGATGCCCACCAGCCAGTCGGCTTCGGAGCGGCAACGCGCCGCAGAGGCCAGCGGCAGCATCTGCTCGTCCGTGCGCAGCTGCGCGAAGCCATCGCGGATGGCCGCTGGCGTCATGCTCTGCAGCCACAGGCGGCTGACGTCCTTGCCCAGGCCCTTGGCGCGGGTGGTGGCCGTGCTGTCGGCGGCATATTGCACGATCAGGCGGAAGATCAGTTCACCCTCGCGCCCCGCGTCACACGCGTTGATGAGGCTGGTGACGTCCTTGCGCTTGATGAGCTTGACCAGGGCGTTGAGCCGGCCCTTGCTCTTGTCGATGGGGTTGAGGTCGAAGTGCGGCGGGATGACGGGCAGGTTGGCGAAGCTCCACTTGCCGCGCTTGACGTCGAACTCGTCGGGCGCCTTGATTTCCACCAGGTGACCCACGGCCGAGCTGACCACGTAGTGCTCGGACTCGAAGTACTCGTCGTGCTTGTCGAACTTGCCGTCGATCGGCGTGAGGGCACGCACGATGTCTTGGGCGACGGAAGGCTTCTCTGCGATGACCAGGGCTTTGCTCATGAGCGGGCGTGTTCGGAAATGTTGGAGACCGTACTTACAATCGGGCTTCTCGCGCGCACACACGTGGGCGCACGGGCGCACACGCGGGCACGCGCGCGCCCACCAATTCAATGTACCCAAACTGGCCGATGACGCAAGCCGCCCCACGAAACTCATCCGCGCCCCAACCCGCTGTGCGGACGGCCAAACAACACTCTGAGGCCGTGGACCGGGGCCGCCGCACCCAGGTGCGCGAGTCCGGCGTGCATGGCAAGGGCGTCTTCGCGATCCGCCCGCTGCGCGCAGGCGACACCGTGCTGGAGTACAAGGGCGAGATCATCACCTGGAAAGAGGCGCTGCGCCGCCACCCGCACGATCCGGCCCAGCCCAACCACACCTTTTACTTCCACCTCGACGACGGCCACGTCATCGACGGCAAATACAAGGGCAACTCGGCCAAGTGGATCAACCACAGCTGCGCGCCCAACCTGGAAGCCGAGCAGGATGGCGACCGCGTCTTCCTCAAAGCCCTGCGCGACATCGCCGTCGGCGAAGAGCTGTTCTTCGACTACGGCCTGATCATCGACGCCCGCCTGACGCCCAAGCTGAAAAAGGAATACGCCTGCTGGTGCGGCGCCGACAGCTGCCGCGGCACCATGCTGGCCACCAAGCGCCGCCGCTGACCCTCGGCGCTGCGCACCACCGCCAACGCGCATGGACACCCCCCCAAGCACGGCAGACCTGGCGCCGATCCTGGCCGACCTGAACCAGGCCGCCGAGCGCCTGTGGCTGGCTTGCGCGCCCACCACGCCCGGGCTGGTGCTGGACGTCGTGCCCGAGGCGGCATCGACCAACACCGCGCTGATGGCCCAGGGCCGGCGTGGCGAGGTCTGGCCGACCGCGATGGTGGCCGTGCGCCAGACCGCAGGACGCGGACGCCGAGGCCGCAGCTGGGAAGCCCGCCCGGGCGACACCCTGACCTTCTCCCTGGGCCTGCCCCTGCAACTGGACGCCGTGCCGGGCGGTGGCAGCGCGCTGTCGCTGGCCGTGGGCCTGGCCCTGGCCGATGCGCTCGACGCGGGCTTGCAGGCCCGCCACCCGTCGCACGGCCACGCACCCGTGCCCCCGGCCATCGGCCTGAAATGGCCCAACGACCTGTGGCTGGGCACGCGCAAGCTTGGCGGCATCCTGATCGAAGCCACCCCGGCCCCAGGCCTGACCGAAGGGCAACGCTGGGTCGTCATCGGTGTGGGCCTGAACGTCCAGCCGGGTGCCGCGGTGTCGGGTTCGGCCTGGCTGCCCTCGCCGGCGCCCAGCCTGGGCGATGTGTGGGGCTGGCTGGTGCCGGCCTTGCTCCAAGCCACACAGGCCTTCGAGCGCCAGGGTTTTGCCCCGCTGCAAGCAGCCTATGCCCGCCGCGACGTGCTGCTGGGCCAGCCGGTGCAGCTGTGGACCTCGGCCGCCAGCCTGCCGCCAGCTGCGGGGGCCGCGTCACCCGGCACCCCACAGCCCGATGAGACAGGCACCGCCCAGGGCGTGGACGACAGCGGTGCCCTGCTCGTGCATACTGCCTCGGGCCTCCAACGCTGGCACGCTGGCGACGTCAGCGTGCGCCCCGCCTGAGGCCCTGGCGACTCACCCACCTTCCCGGTCCAACCACACACCCGCCCCATGCTGCGCTACCTGGTGCTGATCCTGTTCGCCGTCAACGCCGCCTTCCTGGCCTGGAGCCAGGGCTGGCTCAAGCCCCTGGTGGGCGTGCAACCCGACGCCCAGCACGAGCCCGCCCGGCTGCAGCAACAGCTCCATGCCGATCGCATCGCTGTGCTGAACGGTGCCCAGGCCGCGAGCCCTGGCACGGCGGCCAGCGAGGCCACGCCTGCGGCGGATGCCATGCCCGGTGCCGCTTCGGCTGCATCGGACGCATCGCATGCCGCATCCAGCGCAGCCTCAGGCGCCACGGCGGCGTCTGCCATGACCCCGCCGGCCACAGCCGCGGGCATCTGCCTGCAGGCCGGCCCCTTCCGCAGCGAAGACATGGCCCAGGTCGGCTCGACGCTCAAGGCGCAACTGCCCGCTGACGCGTGGTCCACCCAAGCCGTGCCCATCTCGGGCATCTGGCTGGTGTACATGGGCCCCTACGCCGACGACGAGCTGTACGCGAAGAAGCTCAGCGAGCTGCGCCGCATCAAGGGCCTGAATTTCGAGGAAATCAGCGCGCCAGCGGCGCTCGCGCACGGCCTCTCGCTGGGCCGCCACACCAGCCTGGCAGATGCCCAAAGCGGCCTGGCGACCGTGAAGCTGCGAGGCATCCGCACCGCACGCATCGTGGTCCTGCGCCCCGAGGCCGAGCTGCAACTGGTGCGCGTCCCTCAGGCTTCACAACCCACGCAAGTGGCCCTGTCGGCCATCAAGCTGCCGCAAGGCAAAGCGTTCAGCGCCTGTCGCCCTTGAGCCTGTCGCCCTGGATGCGCACGGCGCGCAAGGCACGGGCCTGAGCGTCCGAGCGCCAGCGCCACCAGGTCAGGCCCAGCACAGCGGCCAGCAGCGCCAAGAGGCTGAGGTCGTCGGAGGCACCGCCGCCGCCACCGCTTTTGCTACTGGACTTCAAGCGTTCGGGGGTGAAGTAAGTGGCACTCAGTTCGGGCGCAGCGAAGGCCGTTGCGCCCGGGTTGTTTTGCACGTAAGTGATGGCGGCGGCCAAAGCCACGTCTGCATCAAGCACGCCCTTGCCGCAGGTGGTATCAGTGCACCTGCAGTTGGGTACTGAGGACGTGTACGCGGTGCAGAGCGGCAGTCCGACGGACGAGTGGGCCGACGCTGCATTCAAAAGAAGATCGGTCAGCTGGTCCGTCGTCAAGCTGGGCGCCACCGACAGCACCAACGCCGCCACCGCAGCCACTTGAGGCGCAGCGAAGCTGGTGCCTTCGGTCACGGTGCAGCCTCCGTTGGCACAAACATCGTTTTCCAGCTTGAAGCCGGTGGCAATGCTGGAGTTCGCGGTGGTGTCGCCGATGTTCGTCAGCAGATTCAAACTCTGTGCCGAGTTGGACGTGATCAAATCCCCCCCAGCCACGGCCAGGCCGTAGTAGCCCTGCGCGCGACGTGTGACCGAGCCATCAACCGTGTTGGCGTAAGAGGCCTTGCTGCCGTCGTAGCGGAGCGCTGTGACTGCGATGACGCCCGGACAACTGGCTGGCCGGGTCGGCCCGACGTAGCCAGCCGCCCCAGACAAATTGTCGCCATTGCCCGCCGACGCCACCACCAGTGCGCCCTTGCTGCGCAATGTGGCAACGGTCTGGCGATACAGCACATCGCGTTCGTCCCCCGTCTGGCATGACCCCTCGCCGCCGAAGCTCAGGTTGATGACACGCGCCGGGTTAGGGTTGCGTGCGGGCGAGCCTTGGTAGTCCACACCCGCAGACCACAGCATGCCTTCTATGATGTCGCTGACTAATGCGCCACAGGTGCCGCCAATGCGCACGGGCAGCACCTTGGCCTTGTCTGCCGGCAGCATGCTGAGGGCTCCCGGACCCATGAAGGTGCTGTCGGCCAGTGGCGTGAGCATGGACATCACCGAGGTGCCATGCCAGGAACTGCTGTGCGCTGTGCAATTGCTGCCGTAAAGGTTCGGGTTGGCGTTGATCTCTGACTGGAGCAGGTAGTCGCCAGGGTCGGTAGGATCAGCGTCGAGTCCATTGCCATCCCGCGAGAAACCCACCTCGGAGACAAAGTCGTAGCCCTGCAGCATGCGCGCGTCGAGGTCGGGATGACTCAACTTGCCCGTGTCCAGCACGGCCACCACCACGGGCGAAAGGTTCACCGGCGCTGCATTCAGCGTGTCCCAGGCTTTGCGAAAATTCGCCACGCCAGGGCCCACACCCGTTTCAGCGCCCAGTGTGTCGCGCCGCTGCATCCACTGGTGGGAACTGTACGCACCGCCGGGGGAAGCGGGAAAGGTGACCCCCGCAGCAGCCCTCTCCATCTGGTTCACCACCACCCACTCCACATCCGGGTCCAGCCGCAACTTCGCCGCTTCGGCCTCGGCCTCGGCCACCGTCGTGTAGTGGCCCTGGTGGATCACATGGGCGCCATAAGCCGTGGGCTTTTGCACCAGGAAGCCAACGCGCTTGCGGTTGGTGGCCGCAGCCATGCGCAAGCGCTGGGCCTGGGCCGTGTCGGAGGGGCGCACGCTGGCCGGCAGGCGCACCACGGAGTTCACTTGGCTGTCCTTGAGCTTGACGATCAGTCCCAGCGCCAGGCGCTCGGCAGGTGCGGCAGCAACACCTTGGGCCCACGCACCCGCAGCGCCCAGGGCCAGCCCCAGCACACAGGCCAGCGCGCCACCGCGGCGCACCCACGTGGCAGCAAACTCACCCGGGCGCCCAAGCCCTTTTCGACCAGCGTTCACACGTAACTCCTGAACCAGCACTGACGCAACATGTCGGCGAAATTATGTCGCCCGGGGTGGCACCGCAAAGGTGCAAACAAGCACGTCCTGACACCTGTTGTCGGCCATGTTGCATCTGGAGTCAAATGGAAAAGGCCCCACTTGGGGGCCTTCGCGGTACAAGTCAACGCTTCACGCGTTGTTTACCGATTTTCACATGGCGAGGGGCTCGCTCACTTCGCGGCAATGACGCGGGCCATTTCCAGACACTTGTTGGAATAACCCCACTCGTTGTCGTACCAGGACACGACCTTCACGAAGGTGCTGTCCAGGGCCAGGCCGGCCTCGGCATCGAACACCGAGGTGCAGACTTCGCCGCGGAAGTCGGTGGCCACGACCTTGTCTTCGGTGTAACCCAGCACGCCCTTCATGGCGCCTTCGGACGCGGCCTTCATGGCCTTGCAGATGTCTTCGTAAGAAGCTTCCTTGTTCAGCTCGACGGTCAGGTCAACGACCGAGACGTCCGAGGTCGGCACGCGGAAGGCCATGCCGGTCAGCTTCTTGTTCAGCTCGGGGATCACCACGCCCACGGCCTTGGCAGCGCCCGTGCTGGAGGGGATGATGTTTTCCAGGATGCCGCGGCCGCCGCGCCAGTCCTTGTTCGACGGGCCATCCACGGTCTTTTGCGTGGCAGTCGCTGCGTGCACAGTCGTCATCAGGCCGCGCTTGATGCCGAAGGTGTCGTTCAGCACCTTGGCCACGGGGGCCAGGCAGTTCGTGGTGCACGAAGCGTTGGAGATGATGGCCTGGCCGGCGTAGGTCTTGTCGTTCACGCCGTAGACGAACATCGGGGTGTCGTCCTTCGAGGGGGCCGACAGGATGACCTTCTTGGCGCCAGCCTTCAGGTGGGCTTCGGCGGTTTCCTTGGTCAGGAACAGGCCGGTGGATTCGATGACGATGTCGGCACCGACTTCGTCCCACTTCAGCTCGGCCGGGTTCTTCACGGCGGTCAGGCGGATCTTCTTGCCGTTGACGACCAGGGTGTTGCCCTCGATGGCCACATCGCCCTTGAAGCGGCCGTGCACGCTGTCGTACTTCAGCATGTAGGCCAGGTAGTCGGGCTCCAGCAGGTCGTTGATGCCGACGATTTCGACGTCGTTGGCGAAGTTCTGGACGGCGGCGCGGAACACCATGCGGCCGATGCGGCCGAAGCCGTTGATACCAATCTTGATGGTCATGATTCGTTTACCTTGCGGAAGATGACAGAACAGGAAATCGGGTCAGGGTCAGGGTCGGGAGCCGCAGCTCACTTCTTCTTGGCCAGCACCTTGAGGACGGTGGCCGTGACGTTTTCGGGCGTGAGGCCGAAATGCTTGAACAGCACGCCAGCCGGGGCCGACTCGCCGTAGGTGTCGATGCCGACCACCGCGTCCACGCCGTACTTCCACCAGAAATCGGTGACGCCAGCTTCCACCGCCACGCGGGGCAGCTTCGGCGGCAGCACGGCCTTCTTGTAGGCGACGTCCTGGCGGTCGAACACGGAGGTCGAGGGCATGGAAACCACGCGCACCGGCACGCCGCGCTTGGCGAGTTCGGCCTGGGCATGCAGGGCCAGTTGCACTTCCGAGCCGGTCGCGATGATCACGGCAACGGCCTTCTTCTTCAACCCCACTTCTGCGGGTTCGGCCAGGACATACGCGCCTTGCGTGATGACATCCGCATCTTGCTTGGGGGCGTAGGGCAGGTTCTGGCGGGACAGCAACAGCGCCGAGGGGCGGTGCTTGTTGGCCAGGGCGATGGTCCAGGCCACGGCGGTTTCGGTCGTGTCGGCCGGACGCCAGACGTCCAGACCGGGGATCAGGCGCAGGCTGGCGGCGTGCTCGACCGACTGGTGGGTCGGGCCGTCTTCACCCAGGCCGATGGAGTCGTGCGTGAACACGTGGATGACGCGCTGCTTCATCAGCGCGGCCATGCGGATGGCGTTGCGGCTGTAGTCGCTGAAGGTCAGGAAGGTGCCGGCGTAGGGGATGTAGCCGCCATGCAGCGTCACGCCGTTCATGATGGCGGCCATGCCGAACTCGCGCACACCGTAGTTGATGTGGCGGCCGGGCTTGCCATCGGTGGTGACCACGGCACCGGTCTCGTCCACGCGGAAAGCCGGGGTGCTCTTGGTGTTGGTCAGGTTCGAGCCGGTCAGGTCGGCCGAGCCGCCCAGCATCTCGGGGATGGCGGCGGTGAAGAACTCCAGCGCGATCTGGCTGGCCTTGCGGCTTGCCACGGTCTCGGCCTTGTCGTGGGCAGCGGCCACGGCTTGCACGGCGATCTCGGGGAAGTTGGCGGGCAGCTCACCGGCCATGCGGCGCAGGAACTCGGCGGCCTCGGTCGGGAACAGGGCCTTGTAGGCCTCGAAGCGGGTGTTCCAGTCGGCCACCAGGGCGTCGCCGTCGGCCTGGGCGTTCCAGTCGGCATAGACTTCGTCGGGGATGACGAAGGCGTCGTGCGACCAGCCGATGGTTTCGCGGGTCAGCTTGATCTCGTCGCCACCCAGCGGCTCGCCGTGGGCCTTGGCCGTGTTCGCGCGGTTGGGCGAGCCCTTGCCGATGTGGGTCTTGCAGACGATCAGGGTGGGCTTGTCGGCCGACAGCTTGGCCTTGGTGATGGCGCCATCGACGGCGTCCACGTCATGGCCATCGACCGGGCCGATGACGTTCCAACCGCAAGCTTCGAAGCGCCGGGGCGTATTGTCGATGAACCAGGGCGTGACTTGGCCGTCGATGGAAATGCCGTTGTCGTCGTACAGCGCGATCAGCTTGTTCAGCTTCCAGGCGCCGGCCAGGGCCACGGCCTCGTGGCTGATGCCTTCCATCAGGCAGCCATCGCCCAGGAAGGCGTAGGTGTTGTGGTTGACGATGGCGTGACCGGGACGGTTGAACTCGGTGGCCAGCAGCTTCTCGGCCAGGGCCATGCCCACGGCGTTGGTGATGCCCTGCCCCAGCGGGCCGGTGGTGGTCTCGACGCCCGGCGTCACGCCGACTTCCGGGTGACCCGGCGTCTTGCTGTGCATCTGGCGGAAGGCCTTGAGGTCGTCGATGGACAACTCGTAGCCCGACAGGTGCAGCAGGGCATAGATCAGCATCGAGGCGTGGCCGTTGGACAGCACGAAGCGGTCACGGTCGGCCCACAGCGGCTGCGCCGGGTTGTGGCGCAGGTGACGGCCCCACAACGCCACGGCCATGTCGGCCATGCCCATCGGCGCGCCAGGGTGGCCCGAATTGGCTTGCTGGACAGCGTCCATCGCCAGAGCACGGATGGCGTTGGCCATGGCGGTGATGTTCTTGGTGGTTTGGGGCATGGTGGGCGTGGGTGGCTGCGGGAAACCCTGGATTTTAGCGCGCTCGGGGGATGCTGACCGTCGGTGGCTTGGCGGGCACAGCGTAAGCCAGTGCAAGGGCGGCGCACAAGCTATACAACAAAAACAACAATGTTGTATAACGCAGCATGAGCGCACCATTCACAGATTTGCCCGTTTCTGCAGCCACCGCTTTCGCGCAACTGCAAACCGCCGCCATGGCCACGGAGTTGTCGCGTGACGTGTCCCATCTGCAAGGCAGCTTCGCGGCGAAGATGGTGAAGGGTTCTCGGCAGTGGTACTTTGCGTACCGAGAAAACGCCAGCTCGGTGCGGCAAATCTATGTTGGTCCTGACACCGCGGCGGTCAAGGAACTGATCGCCAAGGCAGGTCAGCAAGCGCCACTGGACAAGCTCAAGCCATTGGCCAAATCTGCACAGGCATTGGGTTGTGAGCCCATCCAGCGCAAACACCTCAGCGTCATCTTGCGGCTCAACGAGTTCGGGTTCTTTCGCGCTGGCGGTGTGTTGATCGGCACGCATGCCTTCCTGGCCTATGCCAACCAACTGGGGGTGCGATGGCACAGCCCTGACCAGACATCTGACATCGACTTCGCCCACGCCGGGCGCAATGTGTCGATTGCCCTGCCCGCCGACATCACGGCCCAGCCACATTCGGCACTGACGACGATGGAAGGCGGCTTCTTGCCCCTGGTGCAGTACCGAGGCCAGGCAGGCGCCTCATACAAACACCGCGATGAACCGGAGTTTCAGATCGACTTCTTGACCCCACGAACCTCCGACAGCGAAGACCCGATACGCATCACCAACCTCGACGTGGCCCTGCAGCCACTGCGGTTCATGGAATTCTCGCTGGAGGATGTTCAACAAACCACGCTGTTCGACCCGACAGGCCGCTGCGTGGTGGTGAACCTGCCCGCACCGCAGCGCTATGCCGTGCACAAGCTGCTGATCATTGGGGAGCGCGCCGGCGCGTTCAAGGCCAAGGTCAGCAAAGACTTGGCGCAGGCCGCCGCACTGATGGCCTACTTCGTGGCCAACGATCCGGATGCCCTGCAGGATGCCTGGGCCGATGCCTTGAGCCGAGGCCCCGGATGGCGAAAGCGGGCGATAGAAGGGGTGAAGGCACTTGAGCGGGTGGAGCCCGACATTGCGCGTGAGCTGGGGGTGGGGTGAAGGTTGCTCCGCCTTCTTTGAATCTCAGGTTGATCGCAGCGCAGCTGCTTCCAAAACCACAAACACCACGACCAAAACGCAAAAAGCCTGAGCACTTTCGTGCCCAGGCATCACTCTTGGAGAGAGGTTGCTATTGCATTAAACCTTGTCGCAGCTAGACGGCTTCACCTTGGCGTCCAGATCTGTCTTGCAACTCCAGCTCCCGTTGGAAGAGGTGTATGTGAACTCAACATACTTGTTCGCAATAGAGGAGTTCGTATCTGCCTTGAAGGTCGCCTTGAGCTTGCATTCGTTGCCGTTCACGGTAGGAGCGATAGTACCAACATACTTGCCGGCCAACACCAAACCGTTGCTTGCATTCAAGGCACCAGCAGCCTTTGAGGGCGTAGTGATGACGCCCGCCGCATCTTTCACCTCGGCGACGGCGTCAGCCGTGCTGCATGCATCAGACAGTGGAAGATTGCCCACGGCTTCAGCCAAGGGCACCTTCAAGCCCCCCAACAACACCACAGCTTCGGTGGCCTGCGAGCGGCTCATGTAGTTTTGATACGCAGGCAGCGCCACTGCCGCCAGAATGCCGATGATCGCCACGACGATCATCAGTTCGATGAGGGTGAAACCTTGTTGGACGCGCTTCATGGTCAACTCCTTGGGGCATGTGCCCGCTGGTCAGAGAAAGGGTTTGCTAGAAGCACCCGGCACCGCCGAGCGCATGCCAATACAGGTGCAGCCCGCGTGCCAGCTTTCAGCCCCAGAAAACCCGTGATTTCCTGCGCGCTTTCCCGCGGGCATCCGAACAGATGAGACCGTTCAGGTCGGGGTTGTTTCTGTGTGTGAGCCAGAAAGTGTCAATCCTCAGCTTGAGATGACAATTTTTGTCAGCCCCGTCAGCTCAGCCTTCGTCCGCCGGCACATTGAAGCGCTGGCCCTCGCGCAGCGGCTCGATCCGGTGCCGGCTGTCCAGCGCGCGCACCTGTGACAGCACCGCCGGCACCTCGCCTGGCTTGGGGTGGGTGATGTACACGCTCACCTCGCCGTCCAACTGCGCCAGCTCCTGGGCCAGGGTCTCGGGCGAGAGGTGGCCGCTGATGTTCGCGAGGTGCGCTTCTTCGTTGCCAAACGCCGTCTCGATCACCAGCTGGGCAATGCGCAGTCCGTTCAAGGCCTGCCACAGCGCCGGGTTGGGCCCCGTGTCGCCCGTGAACACCCACCAGCCCTGGGGCGTGTCCACGCCGAAACCCACGGCCGGCACGGTGTGGGCGGCTGGCAGCACGTGCACCAGGCGGTCGGTCTGGCCGCCGCGCGCGGCAAAGCGCAGCGTCTGGCCCACCTGCACCTCGTGGAACACCAGCACGGGGTGAGCCGCGCTGGGCAACCGCGTGAAATCGGGCCAGATCACGCCATTGAAGATGTGCTGGCGCAGCGCCTCCAGGGTTTCTGGCAGCGCGTGCACATGGATGGGCTTGAGCTGGGCAGGTCCGCCAGTGCCCATGCGCAGCTTGATCACCGTGTCGGCCAGCAAGGGGATGCTGAGGACGTGGTCGAGGTGGCTGTGGCTGATGAGGATGTGGTCGATGCGGGCCAGTTCGTCCAGGCGCAACTCGCCCACCCCGCTGCCGGCATCGATCAGGATGTCGTCGTCCAGCAGGAAGGATGTGGTGTGGCAGCGGGCCGCGATCGACCCGTAGCAGCCCAGCACGCGGATCATGTCGCCTCCGACCTGTGCCTTGGCGCCAGGCTCACGCCTGCACGAACTGCATCTGCGTGCCGGCCAGCTCGATCACGTCACCGCTTTTCAGGTGCACCGGGTCGGCCGCCACCGGCGTGCCGTTCACGGTGGGGCGGGCGCTGCCCTCGACGTGGGCGAAGACGTAGCCCCCCGGGCGCTTGGTGATGGAAGCCACCTGCACGCCAGGCTTGCCCACGGTGGTCACGACCTTGGTCAGGGCCACTTCGCGGCCTGCCGCGGCGCCATTGAGCACCTTGATGGACGCAGGTGTCTGCTGGGGCAGGCTGCCGAAATTGCTGGCAAAGCTGCCCACGCCACCCGAGAGCGTGCCGCCAAAACCAGACGGCGGGGCCGTGCTCGGGCCGGCCGCGCTGCGCGCGCCCAGGGCCGTCGGCAGGGGCGTGTCCGAGCGCATGATCATGGTCTTTTCGTAGTCCGAGCCCTCATCGACCAGGAACTTGATCTTGTACTTGCCGATCTCGACCGTGTCGTTGTGCTGCAGCAGCTGCTTCTTGACGGCCTTGCCGTTGATGTAAGTGCCGTTGGTGCTGTTGAGGTCTTCGAGGAAGACGTTGCCGCCCACCAGCTGCAGCACCGCGTGCTCACCGCTGACAGCCAGGTTGTCGATCACGATGTCGTTGTAGGGGCGCCGTCCCAGGGTGGTCTTGTCTTTCGTGACTTCGACCTCCTTGATGACGACCCCATCGAGTGAGACAACCAGTTTTCCCATTCGTAACCTCTTCGGGTATGGATCTTGATGTTGGATGTTCAGCCCAGGCCGCCCAGACGCTTGAAGGGCCACCATGACCTGGGTACCGGTTCGGCCACTCCCTGGGACCTCACCAGCACGACAGCGATATTATCCCGCCCGCCCGCCTCGTTCGCCGCGGCGATCAGCGCCCCCCCCATGTCGGCCAGCGATGTGTGGGCAGACATGACGTCAGCGATCTGCGGGTCGCGCAGCATGTCGGACAGGCCGTCCGAGCACATCAGGTAGATGTCGCCGGACTGGACCTCGTGCAGGTGGGTCTCCAGCAGGGCGAGGTCTTCCACGCCCAGGGCCCGCGTCACGAGGTTCTTGTTGGCCGAATACAGCGCCTGCTCGGGCGTGAGCATGCCAGCGTCGATCTGCTCTTGCAGTAACGAATGGTCTTTGGTGATCTGCTGGAGCTGGCCGGCGCGCCAGCGGTAGCCGCGGGAGTCGCCGATGTGCCCCATCAGCAAGCGCCCGGAGCGGAACACGCCCATCACCAGGGTCGTGCCCATGCCGGCGTAGGTCGGGTTGGAATTGGCGGCGCTGAAGATGGCGCGGTTGGCGTTGTCCACGCAGATGTCCATGGCGCGCTTGACGTCGGCGTCCGTGGCATTGGCCGCGGCTTCGCTCAACCAGCGGCCCAGTTCGGCCCGGATGAACTCGCAGGCCATGCCGCTGGCCACCTCGCCCGCGGCATAGCCCCCCATGCCATCGGCCAGGATGGCCAGGGCGCAGGGCTCTTCCAGGGCGATGCTGTCCTCGTTGTTGGTGCGCACCCGCCCGGTGTCTGTCTGACTGTAGAACTCAAACTCCATGGCCAAATTGTCGCTGTGTTGGGTCGATGCGGGGATCGGGGATGTCGTCAAGGCGTTGCTCGGGCGTTGCGTGGACGTCGTCAACCGAGTTCGATGTCCAGATCGCTGCCCGGCGGCTGTGCCGCTGGCAACGCAGGCTCGGGCAGGCCACGCAGCACCGCCCTCAGATCATCGGCCATTTGCTGGCCGTTCGCGTAGCGCGTGGCCGGGTGTTTTTGCAGCGCCAGCGCCACGATGTCGCCGAGTGCGGGCGGCAGGTCGGGGCGCAAGCTGGCCAGCGGCGTGGGTGGCTCGCGGCCGATGGCGCGCATGAGCGCGGCCATGGAATCGTTGCGGTAAGGCAGCGCACCGGTGAGCAGCTGGAACAGCGTGACGCCCAGCGAGTACACATCGCTGCGACCGTCAGTGGGCTGTCCGGACAGCTGCTCAGGCGACATGAAGGTGGGCGTGCCCAGCACCACGCCCGTGCGCGTGCGGGTGGCATCGGCCACGCGGGCCACGCCGAAATCCATCACCTTGACCACGTCGTGGGCCAGATCGACCATGATGTTGGCCGGCTTGACATCGCGGTGGGTGACGCCGCGGGTGTGCGCGTAGGCCAACGCCTCGGCCACCCGGGCCGTGATGCGCAGCACCTGCGGCACGCTGAGCAGTTGGCCCGGCTGGGTGTGGCGACTCAGGTCCACGCCCTCGACCAGTTCCATGGCGATGTAGGCCAGCCCATCGACCTCGCCCGCGTCCAGGATGCCGACGATGTCGGGGTGCTGCAGGCGCCCGGCCATCTCGGCTTCGCGCAGGAAGCGGTTGCGGGCGTCCACCAGCTCGTCGCCGCTGAATTCGCGGGACAAGGCCATGGTCTTGATGGCCACACGCCGGCCGGTGGCCGGGTCATGCCCTTGATAGACCGCGCCCATGGCGCCCTGGCCCAGCGGTTTGTCGATGAGGTAGCGGCCCAGGCCCGGTTGCGTCAATGTGGGCACCGGCCGCGGCGGCACCGAACCCCAGGAGCTGACCGTGGCCACCTGGGCCAGGCCGCGCACGCGCATCAGGCGGTTGCGCACCTCGGGCCAATCGGGATCGATGTCGGCCATGTGCTCGTAAACATCGCGGGCGGCTTCGAAACGGGCATCGGCCTCGAACGCAGCCGCGATGCGCTCGCAGGTCTGCAGGGTCGCCTCGCGGTGGCTGGCGTCAGGGATGTAAGCGCGCAGGGTCTCCCAGGCCTGGTCCACCGGCGCATCGCCTTGCGCCTGCAGGACGCGCTGGATGCGCTGCGGCGGCGTCAGGGGCATGGGCTGCGATGACGCACCGCCGTGTGCGCGGGCTTCGTCCAGCTCGTCGAACCAGCTGTCCAGCGCAGGGGAGGAACTGCGGGCACCGCTCAGGGTGCTGTCATGGGCGCTGTCGTGGACACTGTCAACCACGCTGTCGCCGAACACGCCAGGCGCAATTTCCTGGCGAGACGCCTCGCGGTGCGCCCACGACGAATCCACGAACTCGTCCCGCTCGGCCTGCCGTCGATCGCGGCGGGCCTGCTCGGCACCCTCGGCCACCGGCGAGGTGTCGGTGAAGTCCGCCCAATCCGTGGCCACTTGCTGGCCGTGGCGCCTGGCCCGTGAAGCCGTGCGCCGCCCCCAAGGACTGCGCCAGACCAGCCAGATCGCCAGAGGCAGCAACAGCAGCAACCACGGCAGCATCGGCATCCCGCGGTTGGCGCTCAGGGAGTGCCGGGCTCAGCCCGGGCGGCGAGCGCCTTGCCCACGGCCAACACCAGCAGGGCGCACAGCCCGCCAGCCGCATAACGCACGACATCGCCTTGCGGCAGGTAACCCTGGATGGCCGGGTCCGTCACCGCCAGGGTGCCCGCGATCCAGCCCAGCAGCATGCCGCCAGCCGTGACGATGATGGGGAAACGGTCCATCAGGCGCAGCACCAAACCACTGCCCCACACGATGATGGGGATGCTCACCAGCAGGCCGAAAATCACCAGCGGCATCTGATGGCCTTCGTGGCCGGCGCTTTGGGCCGCACCCGCGATGCCGATGACGTTGTCCACGCTCATCACGAAATCGGCCACGATGATGGTCTTGATGGCCCCCATCAGGCGATCACTGGCCTGCAGGTTGCCGTGGTCCTCGTCTTCCGGCACCAGCAGCTTGACGCCAATCCACAGCAGCAGGGCCGCGCCCACCAGTTTCAGGTAAGGCAACGCCAGCAACGACATCGCGAAGAAAATCAGCACCACGCGCAAGACGATGGCACCGGCGGTGCCCCACAGGATGCCTTTGCGGCGCAACTCAGGTGGCAGGTTGCGGCAAGCCAGAGCGATGACGATGGCGTTGTCGCCGCCCAGCAAGATGTCGATCATGATGATCTGGCCAACTGCAAGCCAGAACTCAGGGGTGAGGAAAGCGTCCATGTGCGAAGAAAGAATCAGGCTCTGAGTGTAGGGGCTGAGGGTGACGTTTTGCCCAAAAACCGGGCCGGCGAACCACCCCATCAGGGCGATGCGCCGGCCCCATGAATTCGGCCAGAATCAGGCAGATCCCGGCCGACTCAAGTCGCAGCGATCAGATCAGCGACTTCAGGATGCGGCCCATTTCCGACGGGTTGCGCGTGACCTTGAAACCGCACTCTTCCATGACCGCCAGCTTGGCATCGGCCGTGTCGGCGCCACCAGAGATCAGCGCACCGGCGTGGCCCATGCGCTTGCCCGGAGGGGCGGTGACACCGGCGATGAAACCGACGATGGGCTTCTTCATGTGGTCCTTGCACCATTGGGCGGCTTCGGCTTCGTCCGGACCACCGATTTCACCGATCATGATGACGGCGTCGGTCTCGGGGTCGTCGTTGAAGGCGCGCATCACGTCGATGTGCTTCAAGCCGTTGATCGGGTCACCGCCGATGCCCACGGCGCTGGACTGACCCAAGCCGAGTTCGGTCAACTGCGCCACGGCTTCGTAGGTCAGCGTGCCGGAGCGCGAGACCACGCCGATGCGGCCCTTACGGTGGATGTGACCGGGCATGATGCCGATCTTGATCTCTTCGGGCGTGATCAGGCCGGGGCAGTTGGGGCCCAGCAGCAGGGTCTTCTTGCCGCCGGCCGCTTCCTTGGCCTTCATCTTGTTGCGCACCATCAGCATGTCGCGCACGGGGATGCCTTCGGTGATGGCGATGACCAGGTCCAGGTCGGCCTCGACGGCTTCCCAGATGGCGTCAGCGGCACCGGCGGGCGGCACATAGATCACCGACACGGTGGCGCCAGTTTGCTGCGATGCTTCCTTCACGGAGGCATAAATGGGGATGTCCGAGAACTTCTCGCCGGCCTTCTTGGGGTTCACGCCCGCCACGAAAGCGTTCTTGCCATTGGCATAGGCTTGGCAACCGAGGGTGTGGAACTGACCGGTCTTGCCCGTGATGCCCTGGGTGATGACCTTGGTGTCCTTGTTGATGAGGATGCTCATGATGGTTCTTTCCTGGGGCGTTACTTGACGGCGGCGACGATTTTGGTGGCCGCTTCGGCCATCGTGTCGACGCTGATGATGGGCAGACCGGAGTCGGCCAGCATCTTCTTGCCCAGGTCTTCGTTGGTGCCCTTCATGCGGACCACCAGCGGCACGTTCAGGTTCACGGCCTTGCAGGCGGTGATGACGCCGTCGGCGATGGTGTCGCACTTCATGATGCCGCCGAAGATGTTGACCAGGATGCCCTTGACGTCAGGGTTCTTGAGCATGATCTTGAAGGCTTCGGTGACCTTCTCGGCGGTGGCGCCACCGCCCACGTCCAGGAAGTTGGCCGGCTCGCCGCCGAACAGCTTGATGGTGTCCATGGTGGCCATGGCCAGACCGGCGCCGTTCACCAGGCAGCCGATGTTGCCGTCGAGCTGGATGTAGGCCAGGTCGAACTTGGAGGCCTCGACTTCGGCCGGATCTTCTTCGTCCAGGTCGCGGTAGGCCACGATCTCGGGGTGGCGGTACAGCGCGTTGCTGTCGAAGTTGAACTTGGCGTCCAGGGCGATCACATTGCCCTTGCCGTCGCGGTTCAGCGGGTTGATTTCCACCAGCGACGCGTCGGTGTCCATGTAGCACTGGTACAGCTTCTTGAAGATGTCCTTGGCCTGGGCTTGCGAGTCAGCGGGCATGCCAATGCCGTCGGCGATCTGCTGGGCTTGCGCGTCGGTCAGGCCAGCCAGCGGGTCGATGAAGACGGTGATGATCTTCTCGGGCGTGCTGTGGGCGACTTCTTCGATGTCCATGCCGCCTTCGCTGGAAGCGATGAAAGCGATCTTCTGGGTGCCGCGGTCGGTGACCACGGACACGTAGTATTCCTTTTGGATGTCAGCGCCATCTTCGATGTAGAGGCGGTTGACCTTCTGGCCTTCGGGGCCGGTCTGGTGGGTCTTGAGCTGCATGCCCAGGATGTCATTGGCCAGACGACGCACGTCGTCGATGGACTTGGCCACCTTCACGCCACCACCCTTGCCACGACCACCGGCATGGATCTGGGCCTTGACCACCCACACGGGGCCGCCGAGCTTTTCGGCCGCAGCCACGGCTTCGTCAACGGAAAACGCCGGGATGCCTCTTGGGACCGGCACGCCAAATCGGCTCAGGATCTCTTTGCCTTGGTACTCATGAATCTTCATGGGGATCTCGCAATGTGGTGATGCGTTCGTGTCGAACGTGACAAAACCCGCCCAGGCCGATCAGGCGGGGGCGAGCGCAACGCCCTCCGGGTTGGCCGGCTTGCGTTGCACCGATCAGCATAGCACTGCCACCCCCGAGAATGAAGGTGGTTTTCCGCAGGGCAGCATGGGAGCGCGCGTGTGAAACGCCGCGGAAGACGCCAAAAGGCGTGTGATACAGGGCGTGGCGACAGGGTGGGGCGACCCAGCCAGCCTGGCATGGGCTCTGCCGGGATGGGGATCGAGGGATGTGCCGTCACAGCGAGCCATCACAGCGAGCCGTCGCTGCTGGCGTCGTCAGGGCCGGTGTCCAGCTCCTCGCCATCGCCCTCGCAGCCCCCCTCTCCGCGGGTGACCCGGCGCACCACGTCGGAGGAGAAACCCCGGGCCGTCAGGAAGCGCATCTGCTTGGCGCGTTCTTGCGGCACCTGGGCCACTGCGCCATAACGCCTGACCCACAAGGCGTGGGCGCGGGCCAATTCGGTGTCGCGCAGGCTGCGGACCACGGCCTGGGCGATGTCGGACGGCAGTCGATGCTGCGTCAGTTCGGCCTGGATGCGCGCCGCGCCGAAACGGGCTGCCTTGCGGTGGACCATGGACTCGGCGAAGCGCTCTGCCGACAGGAAGCCGCGGGCTTCCAGCTCGTCCAGCGCAGCATCCACCTGCTCAGCCGATTCGGCGTGGGGCGCCAGCTTGCGCTTGAGTTCCAGCCGAGAGTGCTCACGGGCGGCGAGGTATTTCAGGGCACGCCCTTTGAGCGACAGTTTCATGGGCCACCCCACACCGCACGCTCAGCCAAGCCGCTCAACCCATTCACTCGGCCGAGGACGCATCCGTCCCCACCGGGCGCAGGGAAATGCCCAGGGATTCGCGGATCTTGTTCTCGATTTCGCGGGCCAGGTCACCGTTTTCGCGCAGGAACTCGCGGGCGTTGTCTTTGCCCTGGCCGATTTTTTCGCCGCTGTAGGCGTACCAGGCGCCCGACTTGTCCACCACCTTGGCGGTGACGCCCAGGTCGATGACCTCGCCTTCGCGGCTGATGCCTTCACCGTAGAGGATGTCGAACTCGGCCGTCTTGAAGGGAGGCGCCACCTTGTTCTTGACGACCTTGACCTTGGTTTCGTTGCCCACGATCTCTTCGCCACGCTTGATGGAGCCGGTGCGACGGATGTCCAGGCGCACGGACGCGTAGAACTTCAGCGCGTTGCCACCGGTGGTGGTTTCGGGGCTGCCGAACATGACGCCGATCTTCATGCGGATCTGGTTGATGAAGATGACGGTGCAGTTCGTCTTCTTGATGTTGGCCGTCAGCTTGCGCAAGGCTTGGCTCATCAGGCGGGCCTGCAGGCCAGGCAGCGCGTCGCCCATTTCGCCTTCGAGTTCGGCCTTGGGCGTCAGCGCGGCCACGGAGTCCACGACGATCAGGTCCACCGAGCCGGAACGCACCAGGGCATCGACGATTTCCAGGGCCTGCTCGCCGGTGTCGGGCTGGGAAATCAGCAGGTCTTGCAGGTTGACGCCCAGCTTCTGGGCGTACTGGGCGTCCAGAGCGTGTTCGGCGTCGATGAAGGCGCAGACACCGCCCAGCTTCTGCATTTCAGAGACGACTTGCAGGGTCAGCGTGGTCTTGCCGGACGACTCGGGGCCGTAGATTTCGATGACGCGGCCACGCGGCAGGCCACCGACGCCCAGCGCGATGTCCAGGCCCAGGGAGCCGGTGGAGACGACTTGGATGTCCTCGATCACCTCGCCTTCGCCCAGGCGCATGATGGAGCCCTTGCCGAACTGCTTTTCAATCTGGGCCAGGGCAGCCTGGAGGGCCTTGGCTTTTTCGGTGTTGAGGTTGGACTTCGCAGTGGCTTCCATGGGGTCTCCGGCACTGGGCCTGTTGATTCGGGGTGCAGTCACAAACGGCTTTTCGCCTGTCTGCCTGTCGGGCTGTGTTGGCTGCATTATGGCAAAGACTGGATATCTGTACAGTACCTTGCGCTGATTTTTTTATCCCTCTTTAGGGGGTGTCTGTTGTCATGCGCCGGCGGGGTCGCTGCCTTAGACTGGTTCGATGAGCCTCGCCCACCCCCACCCTCCCGCTGCCGTCCCCCGGCCCCGCGTCAACCTGGCGCTGCAGGGCGGTGGCTCCCACGGAGCGTTCACCTGGGGCGTGCTGGACCGGCTGCTGGACGAGGACGGCCTGGACATCGGCGCCATCTCGGGCACCAGTGCAGGCGCACTCAACGGGGCGGTGGCGCTGTCGGGGTACGTGACGGGCTTCCAAAGCAGCGCCTCGAAGCACGCCACAGCGGGCACGCCAGGGAGTGCGACAGAAGGCGGCGCAGACGACGCCATCCGGCAAGCCCGCAAGCACGCGCAGAAAGCCCTGCACGACTTCTGGCAGGACGTCAGCCAGCACGGCCCCCTGGTGTCGCCCATGACGCTGCAGGCCGACGGCCAACTCAAGAGCCAGTTCAATTTCGACCAGTTCCCGGCTTACCAGTGGCTGAACATGTTCACGCGGGCCTTCAGCCCCTACGAGTTCAACCCGCTGAACCTCAACCCGCTGCGCGACATCCTGGTGCGACACGTGGACGTCGAAGCCCTGCACACCGGCTGCGCGCACTGCGGCATCCCGCTGTTCGTGACGGCCACCTCGGTGCGCACCGGCCAGGCGCGCGTGTTCAGCGCCGAGCAGCTCAGCCTGGACGCGCTGCTGGCATCGGCCTGCCTGCCCTTCGCCTTCCAGGCGGTGGAGATCGACGGCGAGCACTTCTGGGACGGCGGCTACACCGGCAACCCGGCGCTGTTCCCGCTGATCTACAACACGCCCAACAGCGACCTGCTGCTGGTGCGCCTCAACCCCCTGCAGCGCGAGGACAACCCGACGCGCAGCATCGACATCATCGACCGGCTCAGCGAAATCACCTTCAACGCCAGCCTGATCGGCGAGATGCGCGCCATCGCCTTCGTCAAGCGCCTGCTCAAGGAAGACAAGCTCGACCCCGGCCGCTACAAGAACCTGCACATGCACATGGTCGCCGACGACGCAGGCATGGCCGAGTTCAACGCGTCCAGCAAGTTCAACACCGACTGGGCGTTCCTGCAGACGCTGCACCAACTGGGCCACCGCGCCGCCAGCCTGTGGCTCACCCAGCACCGCGAGCAGATCGGCCACGGCAGCAGCTTCGACATCGAAGGCTTCTTCCTGGGGCAGCACACACCCCCGCCACACCCGCACACGCAAGACCCGCATCCTTGATGTGCCGCAAGTCTGGCCAGCCAGGTCGGCGCGAACATGAAGGCCTGAACCACCCAGAGCGACACGCAAGGCGCCCCATGACCCTCGACCACCATCCCCTCGCCAAAGACTTCCCCGAACTCAAGGACAAGATCCACGCCTTGAAGACCAGCGATGCGCATTTCGCCCGCCTGGAGCGCGAATACGAAGACCTCGACAAAGCCATCGTGCGCCTGGAAACGGGCATCGAGCACAGCTCCGCCGCGGACTTCGAAGCCAAGAAACTGCGCCGCGTGTCCCTCAAGGACGAGCTCTACGCGCTGCTCAAGGCCTGACAAAAGCAGGACGCCGACCTGAACGCCTGGGCGTCGGTCGGTGGCATGCCACTTAAAATGGCGGGATGACCCCTCCCGCATCTGCCGCCTCCACCGCCCCCCTGTCCACCGGCACGCCTGACGCAGCCCCGCCGCCCATGCGCTTGTCGGGGCTGGAGCCCGTGCTCATCGGGCAAGGCTCGCTGTTCGTCAACGTCGGTGAACGCACCAACGTGACGGGCTCGAAGGCCTTCGCGCGGATGATCCTGGAGGGGCGTTTCGAGGACGCGCTGTCCGTGGCCCGCCAGCAGGTGGAAAACGGCGCCCAGGTCATCGACATCAACATGGACGAGGCCATGCTGGACAGCAAGGCCGCCATGGTGCGCTTCCTGAACCTGATCGCGGGTGAGCCGGAAATCGCGCGCGTGCCCATCATGATCGACTCGTCCAAATGGGACGTGATCGAGGCGGGCCTGAAGTGCGTGCAGGGCAAGGGCATCGTCAACTCGATCTCGCTGAAGGAAGGCGTCGAGAACTTCGTCCATCAGGCCAAGCTGGTCAAGCGCTATGGTGCGGCGGCCGTGGTCATGGCCTTCGACGAGCAAGGCCAGGCCGACACCTTCGCGCGCAAGAAAGAGATCTGCGAGCGCGCTTACCGCATCCTGGTCGACGAGGTCGGCTTCCCGCCGGAAGACATCGTCTTCGACCCGAACATCTTCGCCATCGCCACCGGCATCGAGGAGCACGACAACTACGCCGTGGACTTCATCGAGGCCACGCGCTGGATCAAGCAAAACCTGCCCGGCGCCAAGGTCTCGGGCGGCGTGTCGAACGTGTCCTTCAGCTTCCGTGGCAACGAGCCGGTGCGCGAGGCCATCCACACCGTCTTCCTGTACCACGCCATCCAGGCGGGCATGGACATGGGCATCGTCAACGCCGGCATGGTCGGCGTGTACGACGACCTGGACGCCAACTTGCGCGAGCTGGTCGAAGACATCGTGCTCAACCGCCAGCCCGTGTTCAAGGACGGCGAAGACACCTCGCTGACGCCGACCGAGCGCCTGCTGGCCATCGCCGAGCAGGTCAAGGGCGCCGCCAAGGACGATTCGGCCAAGCTGGCCTGGCGGGGCACCGCCGAGGCACCGGCCACCGTCGAGCACCGCCTGAGCCACGCCCTGGTGCACGGCATCACCGAGTTCATCACCGCCGACACCGAAGAGTGCTACCAAAAGATCAAGGCGGGCGGCGGACGCCCCCTGCACGTGATCGAAGGCCCGCTGATGGCCGGCATGAACACCGTGGGCGACCTGTTCGGCGCCGGCAAGATGTTCCTGCCCCAGGTGGTGAAATCGGCCCGCGTGATGAAGCAGGCCGTGGCCCACCTGCTGCCTTACATCGAAGAAGAAAAGAAGCTGCTGATCGAAGGCGGCGGCGATGCCAAGGCCAAGGGCAAGATCGTGATCGCCACCGTCAAGGGCGATGTGCACGACATCGGCAAGAACATCGTGACCGTGGTCCTGCAGTGCAACAACTTCGAGGTGGTCAACATGGGCGTGATGGTCCCGTGCAAGGACATCCTCGACAAGGCCAAGGAAGTCGGCGCGGACATCATCGGCCTCTCAGGCCTGATCACGCCCTCGCTGGAAGAGATGCAGTACGTCGCCGCCGAGATGGAGCGCGACCCCTATTTCCGCGAGCGTCAGTCGCCGCTGCTGATCGGTGGCGCCACCTGCTCGCGCGTGCACACGGCCGTGAAGATCGCGCCGAACTACAGCGGCCCGGTGGTCTATGTGCCCGATGCCTCGCGCGCGGTGGGCGTGTGCTCCGAGTTGCTGAGCGACGAGCGTCAGGTGGCCTACATCGCCGAGCTCAACGCCGACTATGCCAAGGTGCGCGAGCAGCACGCCAACAAGAAGGCCACACCGATGGTGTCGCTGGCCGAGGCCCGCGCCAACAAGGCGGTGGTGGACTTCGCGGCCCACACGCCCGAGGCACCGAAGTTCATCGGCCGGCGCGTGTTCAAGAACTACGACCTGGGTGAACTGGCCCCTTACATCGACTGGTCGCCCTTCTTCCAGACCTGGGACCTGCATGGCCCCTACCCCGCCATCCTGAAAGATGCGGTCGTGGGCGAGGAGGCGCAGCGCGTGTTCGCCGATGCCCAGGCCATGCTCAAGAAGATCGTCGAAGGCCGGTGGCTGACGGCCAACGGCGTGATCGGCCTGTACCCGGCCAACACGGTGGACGACGATGCCATCGCGCTGTACGCCGACGAGACCCGCACGACCGAGCTGATGCGCTGGCACCCGCTGCGCATGCAGAGCGAGCGCCCGGTGGTCGATGGTGTGAAGCGCCCCAACCGCTCGCTGGCCGATTTCGTGGCACCGCGCCCGGAGGCAGGCGGCAAGGCTGACTACATCGGCATGTTCGCCGTGACCGCGGGCCTGAACATCGAGAAGAAGGAAGCCGAGTTCATGGCCCACCATGACGACTACTCGGCCATCATGCTCAAGGCCCTGGCCGACCGCCTGGCCGAGGCCTTCGCCGAGCGCATGCACGAGCGCGTGCGCAAGGAGTTCTGGGGCTACGCCGACGCCGAGGTGCTGGACAACACCCAGCTCATCAAGGAGCAGTACCGCGGCATCCGCCCTGCGCCGGGCTATCCCGCCTGCCCCGACCACACCGTCAAGCGCGACATGTTCAAGGTGCTGGACGCCCACGAGGTCCACATGCACCTGACCGAAAGCCTGGCCATGATGCCGGCGGCCAGCGTCAGCGGCTTCTACATGGCCCACCCGGAAGCGGCCTACTTCAACGTGGGCAAGATCAGTGGCGACCAGCTGGAAGATTGGGCGCAACGCACCGGCCACAGCGTGACCGATGCCGAGCGCGCATTGGCCCCACTGCTCTGAGCCTGCGGCGGGCGAGCCGTGAGGCCCCTCTGGTTTGACCCGAGGCCAAACGTGACGGATGTCGCGCCAGCGGCCCCTTTCTGACGCGACCGTTTCAGGCACTTACACCTGAGGCATTCGGCTGCAGCTCGCGCTCCAGGTGACGTGGCAAATTGGCAACGCCTTTGCACCGCTTCGTGTCGCCCAACCGCGGCCACCCGCGTCACCCACCGCTTGCCATGCCGCTGTTCGCCCTGTCCTCTGCCCTGTTGCGCTGTGCCAGCGTCGTCAGGCGCGCCCCCCAGCCGATGGCGATCAGCCGCGCGGCCATGGCCGTCTTGGCAAGCGCCACGCTGGCGCTGGGTGGTTGCGGCGGCGGGGACTCGTCGAGCAATGCCACGCGTGAACAGGCCGCGGCCAAGCCCGCCAACGATGTGGAGGCCTATCGCTTCCTGCAGCAGGCGAGTTTCGGGCCCACACCCACCCAGGTCGCGCGCCTCAAGAGCGTGGGCTACGGCCCGTGGATCGACGAGCAGTTCGACGCCCAGCCCGCGCTGACCCATTTGCAGACAGTCGAGGCGTCTGCAGTGGCCAAGGCGCGCTCCGCGGGCCCCAGTCCTGATGACATCATCTACTCTTGGTGGACGCACGCGCTGCGAGACGAACAGGCCCAGTTGCGACACAGGGTCGCTTTCGCACTGTCAGAGATCTTCGTCATCTCCATCAACAACGTGGGCAATGGCCGCACCGTGGCCAGCTACATGGACATGCTGACGCAGAAGTCCAGCGGCAACTATCGTGACTTGCTCGAGGGCGTGGCCATGCACCCGGCCATGGGGCAATACCTGTCGCACATGGCCAATGTGAAGGCAGATGGCACCGGTCGCGTGCCGGACGAAAACTTCGCGCGCGAGGTCATGCAGTTGTTTTCGATCGGCCTGTACGACCTCGACGACAGCGCCCAGCCCAAGCTGGTCAACGGCAAGCACGTCGAAAGTTACAACGCCAATGACATCAAGGGCCTGGCACGGGTGTTCACCGGCTTCAGCTGGATGCGGCCAGCCTCCAAGACGGGGTTGCCTTGGTGGAAGTGTTTCTGGCGTTGGAGCGAGTGTTCCGATCCGGACGTCCAGGACATCAGCCCCATGCAAGGGTATGCAGAGGCCCACGAAGCCGGCGTGAAGCAGTTCCTGGGCGCCTCTGTGGCGGCACAGGGCACACCGGACCCTCAGGCCAGCTTGCGGGTGGCACTCGACACCCTGGCCAAGCACCCCAACACCGCGCCCTTCATCAGCCGCCAGCTCATCCAGCGCCTGGTGACGAGCAACCCCAGCAACGCCTATGTGGCCGACATCACCCGCACCTTCCGCCAGAGCAACGGCAACCTGCGGGCCGTGGTCAAGGCCATCCTGCTGCACGAGGAAGCGCGTCACCCCGCTGCAGCCAGCCTGTACAGCTACGGCAAGCTGCGCGAGCCCGTGCTGCGCATGGCGCACCTGCTGCGCGCCCTGCCCCACACCAGCGAGCGCTACACCGCCAGCGGTGCCGTCTACTACGCCGCCATCGACACGAGCGACGCGGCCAGCTCCCTGGGCCAGACGCCCATGCGCTCGCCCTCGGTGTTCAACTTCTTCCGCCCTGGCTACCGCCCACCGCAAAGCACCATCGCGGCGGAAGGCCTGGTGGCGCCCGAAGCACAGATCGCCACGGAAACCACGGCGCTGGGCTACGCCAACTTCGTCAGCAACATCCTGGAGAGCGGCTGGGGCGAATGGAACGGCACCACCCACCGCAACGATGTGCAGTTCGATTTCAGCCCCTGGCTGGGCAAGGCGACCACGCCGCCCGACCTGATCGATGCCATCGCCACGCTGATGCTGGGCCACCCCCTGGGCGGCGCCGCACGCACCACCGCCATCACGGCCATCGACGGCATGCCCAGGACCACGGAAGCCAACAAACGCCAACGGGTGCAAGCCGCAGTGCTGCTGGTGGCCGTGTCACCGGACTTCATGGTCCAGCAATGAGCCAGGAGCGCCACGTGAGCCAAGCCCATCACCCCGATCGTCGCCGTTTCCTCCAACGCGCCGCCTCCATGTCCGCCATGGGCGCTGCCCTGCCTTTCGGCTTGAACCTGGGCACGCTCACGCAGGCATCGGCCCAAAGCGCAGGGGGCGGCTACAAGGCCCTGGTGTGCCTTTTCTTCAATGGTGGGAACGACGCCTTCAACATGGTGCTGCCCACGGACAGCACGTCCTGGGGGCACTACCTCCACCACCGGCGCCCCGCGGATGGCAGCACCTCGATCGCGCTGATGGAAGCGGGTGTCGCGCCAGTGAGCAGCGCATCTGGCGCCACGCCCGAGCGACTGGGCGGCGTCCTGCCCATCAACCATGCAGGGCGCAGCGTGCACGCGGGTCGCACCTTCGCGCTGCACCCGGCACTGACCAAGCTGCAGCAGATCCACAATGCGGGACGCGCCTGCGTGCTGGCCAATGTGGGCCCACTGACGCGCCCGACCAGCAAGCTCGACTACGCCAGCGCCAGCGCCAGCAAACCGGCCAAGCTGTTCTCGCACAACGACCAGCAGTCCACCTGGCAGTCCTTCCATCCGGAGGGCGCCAGCGAAGGCTGGGGCGGCCTGATGGGGGATTTGCTGATGTCTGGCAATGGCGGCGGACGCAATGCCACCGATGCCGCCATCATCCAGCGCATGTTCACCTGCATGACACCGGCGCAGACCTCGGTGTGGCTGGCCGGCCGCTCGGTGCTGCCCTACCAAAGCAGCAGCACCGGCATCCAGAGCCTGGGCAGCAGTGGGCGCATCTATGGCAATGCCGGCTTGCAAGCCGCTGTGTCATCTGTGATGAGCACGCCCCCGTCAGGCGGCAGCATGCCGAATGACCGCGCGAGCCTCTTCGTGCTGGACCAGCAAAAACTGGTGCAACGTGCGCTGACGGCCAGCACCCTGCTGGGCAGCGCCCTGGCGCCACTGGGCAGCAGCCCATGGAGCAGCGCTGGCGTGACAAACCCGTACACCGATCCGCTGCTGAACTACACCAGCCCGGTCGATGGCACACAGAAGTTCAACAGCGCGGCCTTGCAACTGCAGATGATCGCGCGGCTCATCGACACCAACCGCACGGCCAACCTGGGCATCACGCGCCAGTTCTTCATGGTCAACATGGGCGGCTTCGACACCCACGACAAGCAGATCAGTGAACAGGCCGATCGCATGGCCCAGCTGGACCACGCCCTGAGCTACTTCGACACCGTGCTGGCCAGCATGCCCGGCGGCGACATGCGCAGCCAGGTGACCACCTTCACGGCATCGGAATTCGGTCGCAGCTTCACCAGCAATGGCGATGGCACCGACCACGGCTGGGGCTCGCACCACATCGTCATGGGTGGCGCGGTCAATGGCACCGAGGTCTATGGCACCTTCCCGCAGTTCAGCTCGGCCGACACCGCGGGCAATTTCAGCAGCCCGGACCAGGTCCAGAACGGCGTGCTGATCCCGACCACCTCGGTGGACCAGTACGCCTACACGCTGGGCAAGTGGATGGGCGTGAGCGCCAGTGACCTGTCGGCACTGCTGCCCAACCTGAGCCAGTTCAACAGCAGCACCCACGACCTCGGCTTCATGAGGGCGTGAGCAGGCCTGAACCTCAAGCCAGCTGGTCGATGGCCTGGTCCAGGGTGGTCAGGAAGGGCCGCACGTCCACCGGCTTGGTGACGTAGGCCAGGAAGCCCCGGGCCTGGGCTTCGCGGATGGTCGCGGGCATGGCGTCGGCCGACAGGGCGATGCGCGGGATGCCGGCGGTGCGGGCATCGCGGTCGAGGCTGCTGGCCAGATCGAGCCCGGACATGTCGCCCAGCTGCATGTCGATGAGCATGAGGTCAGGCCGGCGCTGGGCCACGTGCTGCAAAGCCTCCGTGCCGGAGCGGGCCACCCGCAAGGCGCAGGCCGGGCGCAACTCCAGGATGCTCGTCAGCAGGGCGATGTTGACCTCGTTGTCTTCCACGCAGAGGATGTCCACCGGGCGCTGCGCGGCCTGGGCAGCAGCAGCTTCACCCGGATCGCCCAGCCCTGCCGAAGAGCCCGAGGTGGCCGTGGATGCAGCGCACCCCGCCTGGCCATCCCGCACCGGCCAGGGCGCCAAGGGCGCGGCCACCTGCTGCGACTCGGCGCGCGGCAAGAACACCGACACCTCGGTGCCCTCACCGGGCGCGCTGCGCAGGCTCAGTCGCCCGCCCATCAATTGCACCAGGCGCTGCACGATGACCATGCCGATGCCCGAGCCGTCGATGTCGCTCGTCTCGGCGCCCAGGCGGTTGAAGGGCTCGAAGAGGTGCGCTTGCTGCTCCGGCGTCATGCCATGCCCGTTGTCGCGCACGCTCAGGCAGACCTCGTTGCCCACCAGCGATGCGGCCAGCCAGACGTCGCCGCCCGACCGGTTGTACTTGATGGCGTTGGTCATGAGGTTGACCAGCACCTGCTGCAGGCGCAGCATGTCGGCCCGCACGGCCAGGGGGCCTTCGGGCAGGTCGGGCCAGGTCGGTCGGTGCAGGGTCACGCGGTGGGCGTGGGCGGTGGACACCACCAGGCTGTGCACCTCGTCGAACACGCCGCGCACGCCCATCGCACCGATGTGCAGCGCCATGTGCCCGGCCTCGATGCGGGAGAGGTCCAGCACGTCGTTGACCAGGGCCAGCAGGTGGCGCCCGGCGCGCTCCAGCACATCGACGCGCTCCCACTGCTCGGCGCCCAGGGGCTCGGCGGTGCTCATCTTGAGCAACTGCGCGAAGCCGAGGATGGCGTTGAGCGGCGTGCGCAGCTCGTGGCTCATGCGCGAGAGGAACTCGGACTTGACCTCGCTGGCCTGCTCCGCGGCGCGTGCCTGCACGAGGGCTTCCTGGTAGAGCTTTTGCTCGGTGATGTCGTGCTGGTAGCCGAAGCGCGCGTGCCGGCCGGTGGACTGCAGCGCCGAGCAGGCCCGGCCCGCGACGTGGCGCACGCCCTTGCGGGGCAAGACCACGCGGTACTCGAAGGTGGTGTCGGCGTTGGTGCGCAGGGCGTTGGCGACGATGGCCTGGAAGCGCTCTTTGTCGTCGGGGTGGACGCGGTCGAAGATGCGGCGGAAGTCGGCCTCGACCTCTTCGGGCTCGTACTCCAGCAGCTCGCGCACGGCCTCGCTCACGAAGGTGACGTGGGGCACGCCCTGCTCGTCGGCATCGAGCTTGTAGAACACGCCCGGCAGGTGCAGGCGCAGGCTGTCGAGCAGGCCGGCGGCATCGCTGTGCGCGATCTCACGGCGCTTGCGGGCGTCGATGTCCTGGAGCACGTGCAGGGTCTGCGCGCCCATCGCCTGGCTGCGGTGCGAGAACCAGCGCCAGCTGCCATCTGCCATGCGCCAGCGGCGGTCGGCATCGCCAGCCCCCTGGCACGAACCACCACCGCGGTCGTCCGGGTGCACCAGGTCTTGCCAAGGTCCTGCGCCGAAGCCCGCACCCAGCCAGGCCGTGACCCTGGCGCAAGCCTGGCCGGCCCGCCCATGCGCATCGGCCAGGAACCAGGCGGCGTCCAGCAACTGCAAAACGGCCAGGGTGGGCGCCAGGCCTGGGGTGGCTTGCGCCATTTCAGGTGAACTCATCGACATCCAGGGAGGTGCAAACCAGCTGTGCACCACTTTGGCACAACA
This sequence comes from Aquabacterium sp., assembly GCA_023266355.1. Lineage (GTDB taxonomy): Bacteria > Pseudomonadota > Gammaproteobacteria > Burkholderiales > Burkholderiaceae_C > Aquabacterium. Next base: position 251,964 of record JAHFQM010000005.1, on the reverse strand, counting down.
GCGGCATGGCGCACAACGGGGTGCATCCCGCACCCCGCTGTGCTGCACCGCAAAATGCCCTTGATCGCCCGTGACCGCCCGTGAGCCGTCAGCCGGACCTCAGCCGAGCGACAACAAAGGCTTCAGGTAGCGCCCGGTGTGGCTGTCGGCGTGCACGGCCAGTTGCTCCGGCGTGCCCGCCAGCAGCAGGCGCCCGCCGCCCGAGCCGCCTTCGGGGCCCATGTCGATGAGCCAGTCGGCCGTTTTGATGACGTCCAGGTTGTGCTCGATGATGACGATGGTGTTGCCCGCGTCGCGCAGCTGGTGCAGCACCTTGAGCAGCAAGGCGATGTCGTGGAAGTGCAGGCCGGTGGTCGGCTCGTCGAGGATGTAGAGCGTGCGGCCGGTGTCGCGCTTGGAGAGCTCCAGCGCCAGCTTGACGCGCTGCGCTTCGCCGCCGGACAAGGTGGTGGCCGACTGGCCCAGGCGGATGTAGCCCAGGCCGACGTCCATCAGCGTCTGCAGCTTGCGCGCGATGCTGGGCACGGCGCTGAAGAAAGCCAGCGCGTCTTCCACCGTCAGGTTCAGCACCTCGTGGATGTTCTTGCCCTTGTAGAGCACTTCCAGCGTTTCGCGGTTGTAGCGCTTGCCCTGGCAGACGTCGCAGGGCACGTAGACGTCGGGCAGGAAGTGCATCTCCACCTTCAGGACGCCGTCGCCCTGGCAGGCCTCGCAGCGGCCACCGGCCACGTTGAAGCTGAAGCGCCCGGCGTTGTAGCCGCGCTCGCGGGCCGTGGGCACGTCGGCCATCAGCTCGCGGATGGGCGTGAACAGGCCGGTGTAGGTGGCGGGGTTGCTGCGCGGCGTGCGGCCGATGGGGGACTGGTCGACGTTGATGACCTTGTCGAACAGCTCCAGGCCTTCGATCTCGTCGTGCGGTTCGGGGTCGAGGTGGGCCTGGTAGAGCTTGCGCGCCACGGCGGCGTACAGGGTGTCGTTCACCAGCGTGGACTTGCCAGAGCCGGAGACGCCAGTCACGCAGGTCAGCAAACCCACGGGGAATTCGACCGTCACGCCCTGCAGGTTGTGGCCCCGGGCGTTGACCACGCGCAGGCGCGGGGTCTCGTCGGTGAAGGGCCTGCGCTGCGTGGGCACCTCGATGCGCAAGGCACCTGAGAGGTAGCGGCCCGTGATGCTGTTGGGCGAGGCGGTGACCTCCTCGGGCGTGCCCTGGGCCAGCACGCGGCCGCCATGCACGCCGGCGCCCGGGCCCATGTCGACCACGTGATCGGCGGCGCGGATCATGTCTTCGTCGTGCTCGACCACCAGCACGCTGTTGCCCAGGTCGCGCAGGTGCTGCAGGGTGCCGATGAGGCGATCGTTGTCGCGCTGGTGCAGGCCGATGCTGGGCTCGTCGAGCACGTACATCACGCCCGTCAGGCCGGAGCCGATCTGCGAGGCCAGGCGGATGCGCTGGGCTTCGCCGCCCGACAAGGTGTCGGCGCTGCGGTCCAGGCTGAGGTAGTTCAGACCGACGTCGTTGAGGAAGCGCAGTCGCGAGCGGATCTCGTTGACCACCTTGGCCGCGATCTCGGCCTTGGCGCCCACCAGGCGCAGCTGCGCGAAGTAGGCATGGGCCTCCGCCAGCGTGGCGTGGCCGATCTCGTAAATGGCCCGGGTGTCGCCACTGACGGCGTCGTGCAGCTTGACGTTGCGGGCCTCGCGGCGCAGGCGGGTGCCGTCGCACTCCGGGCAAGCCTTGGGCTGCTGGTAGCGGGCCAGTTCTTCGCGCACGGTGGCCGAATCGGTTTCCTTGAAGCGGCGCTCGAAGTTGGGGATGACGCCCTCGAAGGCATGGCTGCGCTTGACCTTGCGCTTCTTGCCATTGGCGCCTTCGGCCTCGTAGGTGAACTCGATCTCCTCAGAACCCGAGCCGTAGAGCAGCACCTGCTGCATCTGCTCGGGCAGCTCTTCGAAGGGCTGGTCGATGTCCACGCCGTAGTGCTTGCCCACCGACTCGATCAGGCTGTAGGTGTAGGGGTTGCGGCGGTCCCAGCCCTTGACGGCGCCACTGCCCACGCTCAGCGAAGGGAAGGCCACCACGCGCTGCGGGTCGAAGGCGATGACGTGGCCCAGGCCGTCGCAGGTCGGGCAGGCGCCCACCGGCGAGTTGAAGGAGAACAGCCGCGGCTCCAGCTCCGACAGCGAGTAGCTGCACACGGGGCAGGCGAACTTGGCGGAGAACAGGTGTTCTTTCGCCGTGTCCATTTCGAGCACGATGGCGCGGTCGTCGGCCAGGCGCATCGCGGTCTCGAAGGATTCGGCCAGGCGCTGGGCCATGTCGGCGCGCACCTTGAGGCGGTCCACCACGACGTCGATGTCGTGCTTCTCGTTCTTGGCCAGGGGCTGCAGGTCGGTGGCTTCGGTGACCTGGCCGTTGATGCGGAAGCGCACATAGCCCTGGGCCTGCATGTCGGCGAACAGGTCGGCGAACTCGCCCTTGCGGTCGCGCACCACGGGCGCCAGGATCATCAGCTTGGTGTCTTCGGGCAGGGCCAGGGTGGCGTCCACCATCTGGCTGACGCTTTGCGCCTGCAGCGGCTGGCCGTGGTCGGGGCAGAACGGCGTGCCGGCGCGGGCGAACAGCAGGCGCAGGTAGTCGTGGATCTCGGTGACCGTGCCCACGGTCGAGCGCGGGTTGTGGCTGGTGGCTTTTTGTTCGATGGAAATCGCCGGCGACAGGCCCTCGATGACATCGACGTCGGGCTTGTCCATCAGCTGCAGGAACTGGCGCGCGTAGGCGCTCAGGCTCTCCACATAGCGGCGCTGGCCTTCGGCATAGAGCGTGTCAAAGGCCAGGCTGGACTTGCCCGAGCCCGACAGGCCGGTGATGACGACGAGCTGGTTGCGCGGCAGGTCCAGGTCGATGTTTTTCAGGTTGTGCGTGCGGGCGCCGCGGATCTGGATTTCCGTGCGCTCCGCCCGGGGTGCGGCCCGGGAAGCCGACCGAGGCTCGGAACGGAGGGCTTGGGCGAGGTAGGGAGCGGGCTCGCCGGACGGCGCAGCAGCATCATCGGGAACAGCAGAAGAATCAGGGCGAGGCATGAGCGACTCAGAGCAAGAAAAAGGCCCGACAGCGGCCAGCAGGCGCGGCAAGGGCAACCGGCCATGATACGTCGGCTTCTCCGGATGGCGCTAGCATGGGGCCCCGCCCGCCCAAGACCACGCCCGCCATGCAACTCAAAGCCAAGATCACGCTGCTGGCGGTGGTGCCGCTGCTGCTGAGCCTGCTGCTCATTGGCGTGGCCATGTTCGACCAACAGCTCACCCTGGGCCACCAGACCCGCGCGCTGGTGCGCGAGGCCTACATGGAAGCCCGCCGCGCCGAGCTGCGCCACAACATGGACCTGGCCCTGAGCGCGCTGCAATCCGTCCACACCGCCCCGGGGCAGGACGGCGCCACCGGCAGCGCCCAGCCCGCGGACGACGCCACCCGGCAGCGCCTCGCCCTGCATGCGCTGGGCCGCATGAACTACGGGCCGGACGGCTACTTCTTCGTCTACGACCAGCACGGCACCGTCCTCATGCACTCGCGGCAACCCGAGCTGATGGGCCGCAACCTCTGGGACCTCACCGACGAGGACGGCCGCCCCACCATCCAGCTGCTGCTGGCCAAGGCCCGCGCGGGCGGTGGCTTCATCGAGTTCCCCTGGCGCAAGCCTTCCAGCGGCCAGACCGTGCCCAAGCTGGGCTACGTGACCCTGCTGCAGCCCTGGGGCTGGATGATCGGCACCGGCCTCTACCTGGACGACATCCAGCACACCCTGTCCGAGCTGGACGAGGGCATGGACCGCAGCATCCGCACCACCATCGGCTGGCTGATGGCCGTGGCGGCGGGCGGCACCGTGGTCATCAGCATCAGCGGCCTGATGCTCAACCTCAGCGAGCACCGCGAGGCCGACGCCCAGTTGCGCCTGATGGCGCGCCGCGTGGTGCAGTCGCAGGAAGACGAACGCGCCCGCCTGGCCCGCGAGCTGCACGACGGCACCAGCCAGACGCTCGTGGCAGGCAAGCTGCTGATCGAGTCCGCGGTGGACGAGCTGCACCGACAGGGCCAGCCCCACCCCGCCGCGCTGGACAAGGCCCTCAGCCGCCTCAACGACGCCCTGCTGGAAGTGCGCCACCTCTCGCACAGCCTGCGCCCGGCCCTGCTGGACAACCTCGGCCTGCCCGCCGCCCTGGCGCACCTCGGGCGCGAGTTCGGCGAGCACACCGGCCTGCGCATCGACACCCACATCGACGGCACCGAGGTCGCCCTGCCCGACGAGGCCAAGACGGTGCTGTTCCGGGTGGCGCAAGAAGCGCTGACCAACGTCGTCAAGCACGCCCAGGCCACCCACGTGGACCTCAGCCTGAGCTTCGAGCCCGGGCAGATCGAACTGCACATCAACGACAATGGCCAGGGCTTCGACCAGGCCGCCCTGCGCGCCCACCCCCGCGAAGGCATCGGGCTGCGCAACATGCGCGAACGCCTGGCCGCCATCGGCGGGCGCCTGGACGTGCACGCCGACAGGGCCCGCCACCCGCAAGACCCCCACCACGGCACCCTGGTGCTGGCCACCGTGCCGACCCAGGCCCTGGCCCGGCTGCTGGCCGCCGCCCACACCCGCGTCCCCCACGTCACCCCTGACACGCCCGACACCACCGCATGACCACCACCATCCGCCTGCTCATCGTCGACGACCACCCGCTGGTGCGCGACGGCCTGCGCCTGCGCCTGGCCAGCCTGCCCGGCGTGGTCTCGGTCTGCGAAGCCGGTAACGCGGACGAGGCCTGGGCGCACATGGCGCCCGCCGCACCGGCCGAGGCCCCCAACCTCGTGCTGATGGACGTGGGCATGAAAGACATCAGCGGCATCGACCTCACCGCCGCCCTGCTGGCGCGCCACCCCGCGTTGCGCGTGCTGATGCTCAGCATGTACGACAACCCCGAGTACGTGCAGCGCGCCCTGCAGGCCGGCGCCCGCGGCTATGTGCTGAAAGACGCCCCGGCCAGCGACATCGTCAGCGCCATCCAGACGGTGGCCGAGGGCGGCACCTACCTGAGCCCGGCCGTGGCGGGCCGGCTGTTCCGCGGCCAGGCGCCGCGCCCGGTCCTCACGCCGCGCGAGGCCGAAATCCTCGCGGCGCTGGGCCGCGGCCACAGCAGCAAACAGATCGCGCGCGACCTCGACCTGAGCGTGCGCACGGTGGAAACCCACCGCCAGAGCATCAAGCGCAAGCTGGGCATCGAAGGCCAGGCCGAGCTCATCAAGTACGCGGTGGAGCACACCCGCGACGACAGCACCCCGGCTTGACGCCTGGGGTCAGCGCCTCGGGTTAACGAGTACGCGCTGCCACGCAGCCCGCCTGCGCAGCACGACGGATGCGCAGCGCCCCCTCGGTGGGCAGACTCTCAGCACCCTGCCGTGCGGCCATGCACCCCACGGCGCTGCTTGAGGAGACTCCGAATGAATGCGATCCTGAAACGCCACGGCCTGTGGCTGCTGGTCTCGATCCTGGGGGCCTTTGCCCTGGCCACCGTGGCCCTGGGCCGCGGCGAAACCGTCAGCGCCCTGTGGGTGGTGGTGGCCGCCGTGTGCACCTACCTGATCGCCTACCGCTACTACGCCCTGTTCATCGCCACCCGCGTGCTGCAGCTGGACGCCACGCGCCAGACGCCCGCCTGGCAGCACAACGACGGCCTGGACTACGTGCCCACCAACAAGTACGTGCTCTACGGCCACCACTTCGCGGCCATCGCCGGTGCGGGCCCGCTGGTCGGCCCGGTGCTGGCGGCGCAGATGGGCTACCTGCCCGGCCTGCTGTGGCTGCTGGCCGGCGTGGTCTTCGCCGGTGCGGTGCAGGACTTCATCGTGCTGTTCATCTCCACCCGCCGCGACGGCCGCTCCCTGGGCGACCTGGTCAAGCAGGAGATGGGCACCATCCCCGGCATGGTGACGCTGTTCGGCGCCTTCATGATCATGATCATCATCCTGGCGGTGCTGGCCCTCATCGTGGTCAAGGCCCTGGCGCACTCGCCCTGGGGCACCTTCACCGTGGCGGCCACCATCCCGGTGGCGCTGTTCATGGGCGTGTACGTGCGCTACATCCGCCCGGGCCGCATCGGCGAGGTCTCCATCATTGGCTTCGTGATGCTGATGCTGGCCATCGTCGGCGGGCAGTGGGTGCACGAGCACCCGACGCTCAACGCCCTGTTCACCTTCGACGGCAAGGCCCTGACCTGGATGTTGATCGGCTACGGCTTCGTCGCCGCCACCCTGCCGGTGTGGCTGCTGCTGGCCCCGCGCGACTACCTCTCGACCTTCCTGAAGATCGGCACCATCATCGCCCTGGCCATCGGCATCGTCTTCGTGGCCCCCGACCTGAAGATGCCAGCGGTCACGCAGTTCGCACAGGGCAACGGCCCGGTGTGGGCGGGCAGCCTCTTCCCCTTCCTGTTCATCACCATCGCCTGCGGTGCGGTGTCGGGCTTCCACGCGCTGATCGCTTCGGGCACCACGCCCAAGATGCTGGAAAACGAATCGCACGCCCGCTTCATCGGCTACGGCGGCATGCTGGCCGAGTCCTTCGTGGCCGTGATGGCCCTGGTCGCAGCCAGCGTCATCCAGCCCGGCGTGTACTTCGCCATGAACAGCCCGGCCGCCCTGGTCGGCAGCACCCCGGAAGCCGTGGCCGCCACGCTGTCCACCTGGGGCTTCGTGGTCACGCCCGACGTGCTCATCCAGACCGCCAAGGACGTGGGTGAGAACACCATCCTGGCGCGTGCCGGTGGCGCGCCCACCCTGGCCGTGGGCATGGCCCAGATCCTCCACCAGGTCATCGGTGGCGACGGCATGATGGCCTTCTGGTACCACTTCGCCATCCTGTTCGAGGCGCTGTTCATCCTGACCGCCGTGGACGCCGGCACCCGCGCCGGCCGCTTCATGCTGCAGGACCTGCTGGGCAGCTTCGTGCCCGCCCTCAAGCAGACCCACAGCCTGCCGGCCAACCTGCTGGCCACCGGCCTGTGCGTGGCCACCTGGGGCTACTTCCTCTACCAGGGCGTGGTCGACCCGCTGGGCGGCATCAACACCCTGTGGCCGCTGTTCGGCATCGCCAACCAGATGCTGGCCGCCGTCGCCCTGATGCTGGGCACTGTGGTGCTGTTCAAGATGAAGCGCGAGCGCTATGCCTGGGTGGCCGTGGTGCCGACCGTGTGGCTGCTGGCCTGCACGCTGACCGCCGGCTGGCTCAAGGTGTTCTCGTCCGACGTGCGGGTGGGCTTCCTGGCCCACGCCGACAAGTTCGCCAACGCCCTGGCCGAGGGCAAGCTGGTGGCCCCGGCCAAGACGCCCGAAGCCATGCAGCAAATCATCTTCAACGACCGCCTGGACGCCGGCCTGTGCCTGCTCTTCCTCGGTGTGGTGCTGACCGTGCTGGTCTACACCGTGCGCGCCTGCCTGCAGGCCCGCCACCAGCGCCAGGCCCATGCCCGTGAGACGCCTTACCAGCGCCTGTCGGCCGAAGCCACCGCAGCTGCGCACTGACTGAGCATGAGCACCCCCACGCAGGACCTTCTGAGTCAGAAGAGCCAGAAGCCCGAGCCGACAGACAGCGCCAGCCCACGCAGCTGGCGGGCGTCGATCGGCCAGGCTGGCCGCTACCTCGGTCAGAGCCTGCGGCTCATGGTCGGCCTGCCCGACTACGACGCCTACCTCAACCACATGGAGCGCACCCACCCGGACCAGGCGCCCATGAGCTACGAGGCCTTCTTCCAGGAGCGCCTGGAAGCCCGCTACGGCAGCCGCACTGGGAAGTGCTGCTGAGCGGATGCTGAGCGGCTCAGGCCTGCTCAGCCCGCAGAGTTTTCAGCCGGGCTTTCAGCCGGGTCCTCGTCCACGCAATGCGCCACGATGGCGCCCAGGCGTTCGATCTCCACGCGCACGGTGTCACCGGCGCGCAGGAACTTCGGCGGGCTGAAGGCCGCGCCCACGCCGCTGCAAGTGCCGGTGAAGATCACGTCGCCGGGCTCCAGCGTCATCACCTGCGTGAGCTGGGCAATCTGCTCCCACACCTTGTGCATCATCAGCTTCGTGTTGCTGTGCTGGCGCAGCTCGCCATTGACCCAGCAGCGCATCTCCAGCCCGTGCGGGTCGCCGACCTCGTCGGCCGTGGTGATCCAGGGGCCGTAGGGCGCGTGGGTGTCGAAGCTCTTGCCCAGCGTCCACTGCGAGGTGCGCTTCTGGAAGTCGCGCACCGAGACGTCGTTGCCCACCGCGTAGCCGAACACCACCTCGTGGGCGCGCTCGGGGGGCACATGGCGGCAGCGCTGGCCGATGATGGCCACCATCTCGGCCTCGTAGTCGCTCATCTGCGAGACGCGCGGCAGCACGATGTCATCGAAGGGCGCATGGATGGCATTGGCCAGCTTGGGGAACCAGACCTGGTGCTCGGGCACAGTGCGGCTCTCGCCCACGATGCTTTCCTGCACGTGCTCCAGGTAGTTCAGGCCGATGGCCAGGGTCTTGCCCGGGCGCGGGATGGGCGCGAGCAGGTGGACGTTGTCGAGCAGCAGGTCGGCCGGTGCGCCTGCGGCCAGCGCCGCCACCTGGGCGCGCACCGCCGGCCAGTGGGTGATCAGGTCGATCATGGGCTGGTGCGCCGAGAGCTGGGCACCGTGCGGCAGCGTGAGCTTGTCGGCGAGGGTGACGAGTTCGTTGCCGCGCAACACACCGATCTGCGGGCCACCGTGGGCAGGGCCCGCGTGTGGGCCCAGGTGTTCGAAGGTGCACAGGTGCATGACGGGAATCCTTGTGGGGGTGAAACCGGAGGGGGCTCAAACGGCGCTCAAGCGGCGCGCAGGCAGTCCACGATCTTCAGCCGCGCCGCGCGCCAGGCCGGGATGAAGCCGCCCACCAGGCCCATGGCGAGGGCAAAGCCCAGCGACTGTGCCGCGATGGCCGGGGTGAGGCGGAACTGGAAAGCCAGCTCGGAAAACGTCTGGAAGTTCACGGTGGAGATGTTCACGGCCTGCATCAGCGAGGCCCCGCCCAGCCCCATGATGCCGCCCACCAGAGCGAGCAGCAAGGCCTCGCCCAGGAAGGCCGACAGCACCGCGCTGCGGCGGAAACCCAGGGCGCGCAGGGTGCCGATCTCGCCCACGCGCGAGGCCACCGAGGCGAACATCGTGATCATCGCGCCCACCACCGCCCCGATGGAGAAGATGATGGACAGCGCCAGCCCGAGCAGGCGGATGAAGGTGGCCAGGGCCTCGGACTGCTCGGCGTAGAAGGCCACCTCGCGCTTGGCCTCCAGCGTCAGGCGCGGGTCGCCCTCCAGCTGCGCCTTGACGGCGTCGAAGCTGTCCACATCGGCAAGGCGGAAGACCACGCTGGAAAACGCGCTGCGGCGGAAGGCCTGGATCATCTGCTCGCTGTCGCCCCACACTTCCGAATCGAAGGCGCTGCGCGAGGCGTCGAACACGCCCACCACCAGCCAGTCGCGGCCGGCGAAGCGCATGGTCTCGCCCAGGCCGGCACCGGCAAAGCCCTTGGCCACGGCCCGGCCCGTGACGATCTCGGAGGTGCCCGGGCGGAACATGCGGCCCTGCACGATGCGCACCTGCGGGCGCAGCGCCAGGCCGATGTCGGAGGTGCCACGCACCGTGACGTTGCTGGGCTTGCCGCTGTCGCGCTTGGGCAGGGTGTTGAGCACCACCGGCTCGTGGCTGACCAGCTTGCGGCCCTGCCCGTCGGTGGCGATCTGCGCGAGGCTGTCCACCACCGCGGCCTGCTCGCGCACGATGCCGGAGTTGATCTCCGCGCCCGCGCCCTTGCGCAGCACCATCACGTTGTCGGGCTGGCCCGTGGCGACCAGCGTGGCGCGGATGCCCTCGCTCATCATCAGCACGGTGGCGAACACATAGACCACCAGGGCCATGCCGCCGGCGGTCAGCACGGTGGTCACGCGCCGCACCCAGAGGTTGCGCGCGATGTAGCTCAGGGGCACGGTGCGCAGGCTCATGCAGTGCACCTCCTCATGCCGTCCACGCGCAGCTCAAGCCACATGGCGCAGCCCCTGCACGATGTCGATGCGCGACATCTTCCACGCCGGCCAGGCCGCCGACACGGTGCCCACCACCAGCGCGGCCAGCGCCTGCAGGGCCACCGTCAGCATCGACACCTGGAAGATGGGGAAGAGCGTGCCCGCCGCCTTCACGAAGGCCTGCGCCATGGGGAAGGTCACGGCGATGCCGATGCCACCGCCGATGAGCGCGATCAACAGGCTCTCGCCGAACAGCAGCTTGACCACGAAGCCCGGCGGGAAGCCCAGGGCCTTGAGCGTGGCGTACTCGGCCAGGCGTTCGCGCGCCGTCATCGTCATGGTGTTGGCCATCACCGCCATGATGATCAGGACGATGATGAAGCTCACGGCCTGCACGGCCAGCAAGATGGTTTCGCTCATGGAGACGAAGCCGAGCTGGAAGGCTTTTTCGGTTTCGGTCAGCGTTTCGGCCAGGGAGTTCTTGAACAGCGCGTCGATGCGCTGTGACACCAAGGGCGCATCGTCCGGGTTGTGGATGCGCACCACGTACACCCCGACGTAATCGGCTTTGGCGGCTTTGCCCCCGGCCACCCGCGCGCGGATGCCATCGGCCAGGCGCTGCCAGTGGATGAACATCTGCTGCTCGTCGGTCTTGGCGTCCTTGCCCTGGTAGATGCCGCGCACGGTGAAGCGCCAGGTGCCCGGGTAGATGGTGCCGCGCAGCGCGATGCTGTCGCCCACCTTCCAGCCGAACTTCGCGGCCAGCTTGCGGCCCACGACACAGCCCTGGCGGTCGCGGAAGAAAGCCTGCTTGTCGGCCTCGTCGAGCTGGAACTCCGGGTAGAGCGCGAGGTAGCTGGGCGCATCGACCGCGAACTGCGCGAAGAAATTGCGCTCGGTCACGTAGATGCCACCGAACCAGTTGGCCCAGGAGATGCCGCTGACGCCCTCCACCGCCTTGATGCGCTCGGCGTAATTGAGCGGCAGCGGGAAGGTCAGCGAGATCGAGCTGCGCGTGATCAGGCGCGTGCTGGAAGTGGCGTCCACCCCGGCGTACCAGGCATCGACGATGGTGCGCAGCAGGCCGAAGGCCGAGATGGCCACGACCAGACCGACCATGGTCAGCAGCGTGCGCAGCCGATGGCGGAAGGCGTTTTTCAGCAGCAGGCGCAGGAGGAACATGGGGGCGGGCGGGGCGCTGTCCGGGAGGATTGGCAGCCACCATACACCAGGCGCCGCTTCATCCTGGGCTGCCAGATTGCATGGCGGACGGGCATGGGCCTGTCCTGTGCGTCGTCAAAGCGCCAGCAGCGCGATGTAGTGTTGGTAGCTGTAGCTGCGGTTCGTCTTCTGGCCGGTCAACTCCGCCACCAGCCCCAAGTCTTCCAGCACCTTCACCGCCGCGGTGGCTGTCGGGAAGGTCGTGCCCAGCGCCTGGCGTGCACGCTCGATGGTGAAGCGCGGCATCGTGGGCAGCATCTCGAACAAGCGGTAGCTGGCCGGGCCAGCCTTGGGTGCCGCCAACAGCCGACGCCGGTCAGCCGCGATCAAACTCGCCAGGGCCACCACACCCCGTTCCGCCTCGGCGGCCGCGCAGGCCACGCCTTCCAGGAAGAAGGCCAGCCAGCCCTCCCAATCGCCTTCGGTGCGGATGGCCGACAAACGGCGGTAGTACTCGGCCTGGTGCTGCTTGAGGTAGCCGCTGAGGTACATCAGCGGCTCGGGCTGCAAGCCCCAGTGCTCCAGCAAGGCGGCAATCAACAAGCGCCCGATGCGGCCGTTGCCATCCAGAAAAGGGTGGATGGTTTCGAACTGGGCATGCACCAAGGCCACCTTGACCAGCGGCGGCAAGGCCTGGCCATCGGCATGGATGAACCTCTCCATGTCGGCCAGCAAGGTCGCCACATGCTCCGGTGGCGGCGGCACAAAAGCGGCATTGCCGGGACGCGTGCCACCGATCCAGTTCTGCGATCGGCGCAATTCACCAGGCTGCTTGCCCGCACCGCGCACGCCATCGAGCAGCAGGCGGTGTGCGTCGCACAGCAGGCGCACGCTGATGGGCAAACCTTTGGGGTCGCGCAGATGGCCCTGCACCAGGCGGAAGGCGCGCAGGTAGTTGGTGACCTCTTCGACATCGTCGGTGTTGCTGATCGCCAGCCCCGCTTCCTCGTCGAACAGGTCCACCAGTGTGGCCTGCGTGCCTTCGATCTGAGACGTCAGCAAGGCCTCTTTGCGGATGGCGCTGTAGAGCAACCAGTCCACCGATGGCGCCAGTCCAGACACCCCCGACAGGCGGGCCAAAGCCAGTTCGGCCGCCTGGTTGAGCGCGACAAAGGCCTCGGGCGACAGGGGCGGATCACGAGGCGGCAGCGCATGCGGCACAAACGCGTGGACAGCTTCGCCCAGGGTCGTGGAGATGGCGTGAGTGCCCGTGCTGCGCATGGTGTGAAAGCTTGCTTGAATGATCTTGCGTCGGATTAAAGCAATCTTTAGTTTGGCAAGCAAGGATGCAAGCCCGCTTTCATTGCGACAGCATGGCCCTTACTACCGGAGGTCATGGCCTTACTACCGGAGCTGGCACCGCTAATACCGAAGCTGGTTCTCGGACAGAGTCACTCCAGCCTCAGAGGCTGAGGAACTTCTTGCCCGACGTGTGACGCCAAGGAATGCGGTGAATGCCGCCCTCGGTCAACCGCGCATGCTCCAGAACCTGGGGCCACCACAGCACCAATTGAGCCGACTTGGCCCAGAACTTGTGAGTTGCCCACTGCGCGTCCAGGACGTACACCGTGTGCCCCGCCCTGCGCAGGGCCTCCCGTTCGGCACCTCGACTCTTGGTGAACTTGTCGAGGCTGATGACATACCAACCCTTGCCCAAGCCAGAGATCCAATCCAGATCCGGTGTGCTTGGCGCAAACAGATCGGTCAGATGACAGACCTTGTCGACACCCAGTTCACCGGAGCACAACTCTCGGATGGCATGAGCCAAGTCCGCAGGAAGGTTGTTATCAAACAGGAAGTTCACGCAGCCAGTTTTTGCTCGAAAGCCACGGCCGCTCTGACTGCTTGCGGTGTGACCCTGTAAAGACGCGCAACCCGTTGCGCGTCGCCTTGCTCTGCCTTGAAAGCGGCGGCGAGTGTGTCGGTAGGCACACCCGCCTCGGCGATGATCGGCTCGCCAAACTGCAAGGCCGGATCAAGAACGATCAACTTGCGCTTGGGCTCCGGGTACCACCTCAGGGCTTGGGAGTTCGCTCCGTACTCGATGCCTTCAATCAAGCTTGGCCGAATCACTGACTCGAACGCAAACTGACGATCCCGGATGTCGAGGATCTTGGTGTCATCACCAGCACGCTCCACAGCCTCCAGGAAAATCTTGCGTCCATCGGTCACGAACCGACGGGAATGCAGGGGGTAGTCACCCAGGTCTTCACGCGCGATCTGGATCGTTTCCCGCACCACCCGCAGGGGGACACCACACTGAACAAACCGAGCCACGGTGCGCAGCTCAAGCAAGTCCCTGAAGCCGAGCACTTGCTCGTCAGCCAGGTCTGCATCTTCAGCGTATTGAAGGGCCCACAGGGGTGCAGACGCACGCTGCCCATCAGGGTGCTTCCACGAATAGCCCTTCAACCAGCGACGAACCGTGCGCGCGTCTTCTCCCACAAGGCGAGCGGCCCTGTGGAGGGGGTAGAGCCCCGTTCCGAGAAGTTGGTGCGATGCGGTCATGTCGGGCGAAGTGTACTCCCGGGCTTTCCTGGTCGCCCCGCGAGAAATTCGCCCATTTGGCATGTTGTTCCCGGCTCGGCAAAGCCGTCAGGCGGCCAGGCGCCCGCGTCTGGGCAAGGCCAGCGCTGCCTCCCCGATCAGCACGTCGGCATCGAGGTCAAAGGGCAACACATGCAGCCGCAACTCAGGCGAGAAGTGGAATGGCGACATCGCCCGGGCAAACCTGGCACTCCGTGGGTAGATCAATGCCATATCGCCCCGGCCAGCCAAGTACTTTTGGCCGTAGGCATACAGCTGATAAAAGTCAGCCTGTGACAAGCCAAATTTGTGCTGCCGATCCGCCTCATCCAGCAACTTCCACTTGGCGTCCAACAGCCACGCGGCTCCGCCCAGTTCGATGAAGATGTCAGGCTCCAGCCGAAACATGAGTTCCTCCTCGTGGCGGCACAGAAAATTGCTGGCAGCAGGTGTACGGATCGAGCAACGGGCATCCAGCATTCGGCGCATACAGGCAGCCACATGCTGTTCAAACAACCGCTCCATGGGGAACAACAAGCTCAGACCCTTGGTCTGCCCCTGCAGGGCCATCGGCATCCTCTTCAGCAGAATGATCTCGCACCAAGGGCGGACAGCTTGGTAGTGCGCCATGAGCCTGTCCGTTCCCCAGTCCTTGAAGTCAGACTGGATGTCTCGGCTCTCGGGCAACTCGGCTAGGCGCACGCTCAGCTCATGCGCCAAGCGCCAGTTGTCCGCCGATGTAGTCTGCTTGCACACCAGGTTCAACGTAGATCGAAGCAAGCGGTTCTCCGCACGGTCGGGTGTGAACACGTCGTGGCGAATCTGGAATCGGTGCTCGCGGCCTGGTGGCTGCCGCAGCTGCGCCATCACGTTGAGCTGCCCCCGCAAGAAGGGCTGCTCCTCTTCCACTCGTTGATAGTTGAAGCGAAGCCCGCGCTGCACGATGTGGTCCAGCTCCGCCAGGAATCGGGCCATCACCCATTCCGTCAGTGGCGCATCGAAGGTCTCCAGCGAGGCCACACCCACCTCGCGGGCCTTCATGTCGAACATGGACTGGATGAGCCTGCGCAGCAACGCCCTGCTGACCTGCTTGTCGCGTTCGCCCGTTTCTTCAGTGTGCTTGGGCAAGATCTCAACCGTGGTCCCACATGGGGTCTGGATGACACCCACATAGCTGTCCAGACGAAGACGAGTGCGGCCGTCAATCTGAACCAGGCTGGCGCCTCCACGCCTGAGCTGCTCGCTCAACGCACACAGGTGGTCGAATGCCGATGAGGTCACCTGAGCCAAAGCCAGCGAAGGTGCCTTCACCGGATGTGTCGTCAGCGAGGCGTACTCGCAGACGGTCACCAGGTTCATGCGTCTGACTCCAGTGCTTTCATGTCAATGGTGGCCAGGTAGGTGCCCACATGCTTGAACGCTTCGGCATTGACCTCCCACAAGGGCCGTGTTGACACCTGCACATCTGACCCGAACAGGTCACTGGTATCCACGCCGCGAGCGCGGATGAAACAGTACTCGTCCCGTCCAACCTTGCGATGGTCATTGAGCACCCAACGGATACGCTCCCAGTCGTCAAAGAAGTACTCCTGCAACTGCGGCAACACCTGCCTGCGGAAAATATCGGACAGGCGTGTCAGGCTCTTGTCTTCTCTCAGCGGCATGAACCACGCATGGCCCAGAAGGTAGTCTGGCCCCAACAAGGCTTCAATGCGATGGTTGATCTTCGACAGCAATTCCTGCACAGGGATCTGTCCTTCAATCCGCACGTCTGCAAGCAGATCGGGTTGGGGCCCCATGGGCTTGAAGCTGAAGCGGCGCCTCAGGGCCACGTCCATGCTCGCCAATGAACGATCGGCCGTGTTCATCGTGCCCAGCAGGTAGACGTTGTCAGGAACGCTGAACGGCCGGCGTGAATAAGGCAAAGTGGTCGACAGGGACTCCGGTTGACCATCGCGTTTGGAGTCTTCGATGAGCGTGATGAGCTCACCGAAGATGCGAGACACGTTCCCCCGGTTGATCTCGTCGATGATGAGCACGTGCGGCAGCGGTGCCTGCACCGCTTTCGCGACTTCGCCCTTGGGCTTCAGACCCGCCTTGGTCAGGGCGTCATACAAATCGGGCCAGCGAATGTTTCGTAGCTCGTACACAGTTTGCTGGGCCAACTGCTTGTTGCCATTCAACTTTACGATGTTGAAGTCAATGTCCTGCCACAGCCACTTGACCGGCAGGCGGTGGACATAGTCAGGTCGCACATTGGCTGGTACCGTGGGCGTGTACTCATATGGCCCAATCACAACACCCACAGCAGATATAGTCAGTGTCGAGGCCAGGCAAACGACGACATCGCCTGGCTCCATGTTGCGGCTGATGTTCTGTAATGAGGCCTGCACCTTAGGACCCAAGTTGTAAGTCGCGTCAACCAAGTTCAAGCCTGGCGCGGACAAGTCACCTGTGTGCGCCCAGCCGATCCTTGCCTCATCATGTTCGAAGCAGTACTGCCGGGTTTCCATCTCGCCATTGGCCTCACCGATGGACATCTTCCACACCACGGCGTCTTGTCGGATCTGAGCCTGCTCATCGAGGGATCGGTTGCGCCTGGCGTTGTCACACAAGGTCAGGAACACGCCATCCTCGACCTTGTATTGAATGCTCGTCTGGGCTGACGTGCTGGCCTCTGGCGGGACAGCCCGGATGCCTTCCACAAAGTCTTCATAGCTGAAGCTTTGGTGGAAGGTGACGAACGCAATCCGCTCGTCTTTCTTGAGCTGATCAAACCGCGCCTTGAGTCCCGCCCTCTTCTCTTGGGGCCCCAGCGATGCCACGCTCTCAAAGATCTGCGGATCAAGGATGTGCAGGGCTTCTTCAATCAGGGCATGCGTTTTGCCCGTGCCAGGTGGCCCAAACAGAATTTGGTTGCGGGGCAGCTTGCTCACTTGCATGTCCTTCTCTGTTGGGTCTGTGGCGCCACCGGCATCAAACTCGCCTTCAATCTGTCCGCTGTAGGCAGCCAGGAAACGCTCGAAGTCTTGCATGCTGCTCAGCCTCAAATACACGGCCTCGTGGCCATGATCTGCCTCCGGACAGCATGAACCGAGGTTGGAGCTGCGGGTCTCATGCGCCTTGTATTCGCGTTTGACCAATTGCGGGCAGCCAGACACCCACGCACCCGCTGGGGCAAATAATCCAACCGTCTTGTCGTCGCGGCTGAACGCGAAAGGAAGGTCGCCCTCTTTCAGCCATGCTCCGACCATCTTCTGGGTTTTGTGCCGAAACTCGAAGCGATCCGTGTCAGCGGTGATCTCAGTGAGCATTTGCTCGGTCAGCGTGTGGCGCTTCAACCAAACGGTTCTGGACGCCCAGCAGGCGTCGCTCGCCTCCAGCACATTGGCGTGGTTGAAACGCTGGCGCGCCTCGGCCTGCAGCGCAGGCATGGTTTCCTTGTTGCTGACAAACCTCTCCAGCGACGCACTCAGGTCGCGTGCGTTCAGCACGCCCAAAATCGGTTGACGCTCACGGTCCTGGTACAGGAAGGCGATCTTCCACTTGAAGACCGGCCCGAGGTCTGCGTCCTCAACCGCTTGAAGGTCACCCAGGCTGGCCGCGCGGGCCACATGCATGACGGCCTTGCGGACGTTTTCAAAGGCCTCTGCCTCGGTGGCGCCGTACTTCGATGACCATGCGTGCGCCGCGCCATATCGGGTATAGGCGTCGCCAGCTTTGTCAGCCAGGTTCTTTCGGGCGTAGATGCCGAACTTGAATGCCGAGCCTCCCCAGATGGAGCCCAAGGCTTCGGTGCGCTCCTCCAGCCAGTAGGTGAAGCAGTCCCTGCCTTGGGCCTTGGTGTATTCGTCCAAGGTCATGTTTGCGAGACGCTCGGCTGGCCAAGCAGCGAGAAAGTCATCCCACAGCTTTTCTCTTTCAGCGATGGACAGGCTCATGACAGATGCGTCTCCAATTGGGCTTGCGCTTCGGGCAACCAGAGTTGGCCAGAGATGAGACGGGGGAGAAGGATGTCGCGCAGATCCGATAGTGTTTGGGTCTGGCGTTCGCCCGCAATCCAACGATCAAGTAACACGCCATCGGTGCCAAAACCGATGGTTGACACCAAGTCCACCAGCTCGCCGAGCTTGCCGTCGGGCAACTGGGCACGGGCGTAGCGCTTGTCGAGGATGCCCTTGAGCTTGGGGTTCTCGGCTTCGATCAAGCCCAGGGCGTCGTCGATGTGTTTGCCGATGGTGGTCTGCTTGGCGGCGGCGCGGATGGTTTCCCAGCGGGCGGCTTCGGGCACCCAGAACACGTTGGCCTCGCGGTAGTAGTCGCGGTCTTCGAGTTCGGCGGCGATGTCTTCCGGGGCGGCATCGCCGTAGAAGTACTCGTCGTTGGGGTCGGTCAGGCGCTGGCGCAGTTCGGCCTGGCGGGCGGCGAAGGTGTCAGAGATGTACTTGACGAAGATGAGGCCGAGCACCAAGTGCTTGTATTCGGCGGCGTCCATGTTGGCGCGCAGCTTGTCGGCGGTGGCCCAGAGGGTTTTCTTGATGTCGTCGAGCATGGGTCCCGGGGGCTGGAAGGAGAGGCGTTGGGCGCCGGTGGCTCAGGGGGCCGCCCAGCGATGCGAGATGGTAACCAGTCGATGCGCCCACGGCGGTCGGGCTACCGAGGCACGCACCCGAGGCGAGGGGCGGCCATCGGGGTGAGTCGAGCTTGGTGCTCGGCTCATGCACCTCATAGGTGCACACACCGAGAAAATAACTCGGCGCGCGGAGCTCTGAGCTCGGCTCACGCACCTATTAGGTGCATGCGCGAAGAAAATAGCTCGGACGTCGGAGCAAAAAGCTCGGCGTGCGCAGCTCAGAGGTGCATGCGCCGAGCTCGGATCTCGGGCGGCCGAGCTCTGCGCTGGGACGTCGCACCTCCGAGGTGCTCGGTCGCGGCTCGGAACTCGGCGGGTGGGGCTGTTGGCTCGGCGGGGGCAGCTTTCCGCTCGGCCAAACGGCCCCTCAGCTCACTGCTCCGCCGGCCGCACCGCGACACCGGCCTTCAACACCCCCTCGGCCTGGACGACGACCTTGTCGCCCGAGGCCAGGGCACCGGCTTTCAGGGGCGTGACCTCGCGGACCTCGCCCAGCGTGCGGCCCGCCTTGACCGGCACGGCCTCGGCGCGCAGCGTGGGTGTGGCACCCACCGCAGGCGCCACGGCCGAGGCCGCCCCACCCGCGGCCGATTCGGCGCGCACGCGCCACACCACGGTCTGGCCATCGGCTTGCGCGAGCGCCTTGGGGTTCACCGCCAGCACCGGCTGCTGGTCGGCCACGGTGATGGGCTGGGACAGGAAGCTGACCTTGGCGCTCATCTCCGGCAGGATGCGCGGGTCGATCTGCTGGAAGCGGACCTTGGTGGTGACGGTCGCTTTGGCGCGGTCCACCGTGGGCACGAGGCCGCCGACCTGGCCCATGAAGCGCACGCCCGGCAGCGCGTCCAGCGTGATCTCGACCGGCTGGCCGATGCGGGCTTTGGCCAGGCTGCCTTCGGAGACATCGGCCTCGACCTCCAGCGTGCGCATGTCGGCCATGGTGACGACCGCGCCCGTGGTGCCCGCGGCACTCGACAGCGGCGTGATGATGTCGCCCACGTTGGCGTTCTTGACCAGCACGACGCCGTCGAAGGGCGCCCGGATCTCGGTGAAGTTCTCGGCCACGCGCTGCACCTGGACCTGGGCGCGCGCCACCTCCAGCCCGGCCTGGGCCGAGGCCTTCGCGGCGCGGGCAGCGTTCACGCGGGTCTGGGTGGCGTCCACGGCCTGCGGCGAGATGAAGCCTTGCGCCTGCAAGCCCTTGCTGCGGGCCAGCTCGGCCTCGGCGTTGGCGAGCTCGACCTCGGCCTGGCGCACCCCGGCTTCGGCCTGGCGCACGCTGGCCTGGGCCGAGACGATGGCGGCGCGCACGTCGCTGGCGTCGAGCCGCGCGATCAGATCGCCCTGCTTGACGGCCGAGCCCTCGCGCACATTCAGTTCCACCAAACGCCCCGTGGCCTTGGACGCCACCGAGGCGCGGCGCTGCGCCACCACATAGCCCGAGGCCGTGAGCTGCACGAACTGCTGCGAGGGCGTGCTGGTGACCACGGCCGCGGTCTGCACGGGCACGGCCTGCGGGATGAGCAGCTTGGCCGCCACACCGGCCACGGCCACGGTGCCCACGGCGATCCAGCCCCAGGGCAGGCGACGGCGACCCCCTTTGCCACCCGCCTTCGGGACCGGCCCGCCGCGGTCGATGCGCAGGCGGCTCAGGCTGGAATTGGGCGCGGCGGCAGGGGTGGGAGCGGGGGCGGAAGGGGTGCCGGTCGTGGCGGTGTCGGTCATGGCATCACCAGGGTGGAGGGATGCCGCATTGTGCTTGACGGGAACGTCAAGCCGACGGTGTCAGCGCGCCGCGTTCAGCGCATCCCGCGTCTGCAAGGCCACGCGGCGGGCCGCGCTGGCGAAATCGTCGCCGCTGCTGGCGTACAGCACGGCGCGCGAGCTGTTGACCACGATGGTGCCTGTGACGGCGCCGCTGGCGTCCGTCCTCAGGCCGGCCTTGACCGTGGCCACGGCGTCACCGCCTTGCGCGCCCACACCGGGGATCAGCAAAGGCAAGGTCGGCGCGAGCTCACGCACCCGGGCGATTTCTTCGGGGAAGGTCGCGCCCACCACCAGGCCCATCTGGCCATTGGTGTTCCACGGGCCTTGCGCCTGGGCGGCGATGTGCTCGTACACGCGCGGCTGGCCTGCGATGTCGGCCAGGCGCAGGTTCTGCAGGTCCGAGCCACCGGGGTTGGAGGTGCGGCACAGCAGGATCACGCCCTTGCCCGGGAAGCGCAGGAAGGGCTCCATCGTGTCGAAACCCATGAAGGGCGACAGCGTGACGGCATCGGCCTGGTAGCGCGTGAAGGCCTCGTGGGCGTACTGCTCGGCGGTGGAGCCGATGTCACCGCGCTTGGCGTCGAGGATGACGGGCACGCTCGGCGCCACGCGGCGCATGTGCGCCATCAGGCGCTCCAGCTGGTCTTCGGCGCGGTGGGCCGCGAAGTAGGCGATCTGCGGCTTGAAGGCGCAGACCAGGTCCTTCGTGGCGTCGACGATGGCCGCGCAGAAGTCGTAGATGCGCTCCGGGTTGCCTTTCCAGGCGCCCGGGAACTTCGAGGGCTCGGGGTCGAGGCCCACGCAGAGCAGCGACTGGTGCTGGTGCTGCGCACGCAGCAGCTGTTCGGTGAAGATCATGCCCAGATTTTACCGGCTCAAGCGAAGACTGGCACCGGCGGCAACCACCCCGCCTCGCGCAACACCCGCTTCAAGGCCTCGCAACGTGCCTTGTGCTCGGGGTGGCTGTACACAAAGCGCTCGCCTGGCGTGGTGACGAAGTACTGGCCCGGTGCCAGCACCTCGCCCGAAGCACCGGTCAAGCCATGCACCTCGACGCCATCGGGCAACACCAACCCTGGGGGCAAGGGCTCGCGGCCGTACAGCATCCAGTGCACAGGGCATGCAGGCTCAGGGTCGCTCATGTCGGTGTGCGACACGGTGGCCCATTCCGGCTGCCACACCTCGACCATGACCCGAAACAGCCGCTCCATCATGTCGGGCTCGGTCATGACCTGGACCAGATCGCCCCTGCGGGGGCAGTTGATGGCAACACGGCTGCCCAAGCCACCACCGTCGGAGCCCGTGTGAGCCATCCAGCATGCTGCGTCAATCTTCTTGGAGGTCAGCAGGAAGGCGCTGAAGCCCACGGGCAAGATCAAGTCCGGCGCAGCGCCCCGTCGGGCCCCATTGCCTGGGGACAGCACCTTGAGCCTGACCTCATCGACGGTGTCAGGCAAGGGCATCAGCTTGTCACGTGGGCCCAGGTAATGCCAGGCCCCGAACTGCGGACACGCATCCAGCAGCCGCTGCGAAAACCGCATCACATCGTGTGCGATTTCCTGGGCTGTTTGGCTGCGCGCGCCCCAAGTGCATACCAAGCGATAGTCGGGATAAGCCACGTTCTTTGTCAAGCAAGGATCAAGCGTCACGCCTGCGGCGGAAGCGGCAACCACCCTGCCTCGCGCAAGACCCGCTTCAAGGCCTCGCAACGCGCCTGGTGCTCGGGGTGGCTGTACACAAAGCGCTCGCCCGGTGTTGTGACGAAATACTGACCTGGCGCCAGCACCTCGCCCGCAGCACTGTTCAGGCCATGCACCTGAACGCCATCGGGCAGCACCAGCCCCGGCGGCAAGGGCTCGCGGCCGTACAGCATCCAGTGCACGGGGCATGCAGGCTCTGGGTCGCTCATGTCGGTGTGCGACACGGTGGCCCAGTCCGGCTGCCACACCTCGACAATGACCCGAAACAGCCGCTCCATCATGTCCGGCTCGGTCATCGTCTGGGCCAGATCGCCTCTGCGGGGGCAGTCGAGCGAGACCCGGTTGTAGGCCCAGGCTGTACCAGATCCAATGTGGGCCATCCATGACGCAGCATCGCTCTTCTTGGACGTCAGAAGCAGTGCACTGAAGCCCACCGGCAAGATCAAGTCCGGCGCAGCGCCCCGTCGGGCCCCATTGCCTGGGGACAGCACCTTGAGCCTGACCTCATCGACGGTGTCAGGCAAGGGCATCAGCTTGTCACGTGGGCCCAGGTAATGCCAGGCCCCGAACTGCGGACACGCATCCAGCAGCCGCTGCGAAAACCGCATCACATCGTGTGCGATTTCCTGGGCTGTTTGGCTGCGCGCGCCCCAAGTGCATACCAAGCGGTAGTCGGGATAAGCCACGTTCTTTGTCAAGCAAGGATCAAGCGTCACGCCTGCGGCACCGGCGGCAACCACCCCGCCTCGCGCAAGACCCGCTTCAAGGCTTCACAGCGCGCATGGTGCTCTGGGTGGCTGTACACGAAGCGCTCGCCCGGTGTGGTGACGAAGTACTGGCCTGGCGCCAGCAGTTCGCCCGAAGCACTGGTCAGGCCATGCACCTGAACGCCATCGGGCAGCACCAGCCCCGGCGGCAAGGGCTCGCGGCCGTACAGCATCCAGTGCACGGGGCATGCAGGCTCTGGGTCGCTCATATCGGTGTGCGACACGGTGGCCCAGTCCGGCTGCCACACCTCGACCATGACCCGAAACAGCCGCTCCATCATCTCGGGCTCGGTCATGCGTTGGGCCAGATCGCCCCTGCGGGCGCAGTTGATGGCGACGCGGTTGTGGGCCCAGGCCGTGCCCTTGCCCACATGGGCCATCCAGGCCACACCGTCTCGTTTGGACGTGTACAGCAACACACTGAACCCCACAGGCAAAACCAGATCGGGCGCAGCGCCACGCCGCTCGCAGTTGCCTGGCTCAATCGCCTGCTGACACACTTGAATCGCATCAAGCGGCAAGGGCATGAGCTTGTCACGTGGGCCCAGGTAATGCCAGGCCCCGAACTGCGGGCACGCTTCCAGCAGCCGCTGCGAAAACCGCATCACATCGTGCGCGATTTCCTGGGCTGTCTGGCTGCGGGCACCCCAGTCGCACACCAATCGGTAGTCGGGATGAATGATGTTTGATCGCATGTTCTTGCTCATCCTGTCATTGCACTAGAACGAGCCCGTCGCATCCACCCCAGCGCCGTTGCTCGGCTTTGGGCACTCTGGTTTGGCAGTGGCGACCTTGACGGGAATCTTGCCTTTCAGCAGTGTCTCGAATGCACTCCGGATGCCCTCATTGGGCACCACCCATTGCACAGATCGTCCAATCGAGCGAGCTGCATCCAGTTGTCGTTCTGCCTGCTTGATCAGCTTCGTCTGCATTCTGTCTGAGACGTAGTCCACCTTCCACACCCCCAACTTCTCGTTGATCTTGTACCCATAG
The DNA here is from genome assembly GCA_023266355.1 of Aquabacterium sp. Classification (GTDB taxonomy): domain Bacteria; phylum Pseudomonadota; class Gammaproteobacteria; order Burkholderiales; family Burkholderiaceae_C; genus Aquabacterium. The sequence continues at coordinate 228,293 of JAHFQM010000005.1, read as the reverse complement.
CCTTTGGCCTCGATCAGCAGGCTGCCGTCTGGCCCCAGGCCATCGAACTTCACCATGCCGGTGTGACTGATGGATGGGTCCACGCCCACAGCCACCGCCTTGCCCGGTGGCGTGCCCGTGGCACAGGCCTGGAACGCCGCATTGGCTGGGCTCATGGCCTCTTTGACATCGATGACCTTGACTTCGCCCAGCAAGGGTTTGTCGGCCGCGAAGGCTGGCAGGGCCAGCACGATGGGCAAGAGCAAGGCGCCCAAGCAGCGGCGCGCGTTCGAAATGAAGCGATTCATGGCGTCCTCCCTTGGGTTCATCGGGTGGTGGTGCAGCGCTGCGCGTCCTGGATGGCGCGGGCTCGCAAGGCCGGCGAAGGCCCATACACCGCCGCGGCATGCAGGCGCTCCAACTCCTGGCGGAACGCTGTCGCCACAGCGGGCGAATGAAAGATGAGCACGTTCTCATCGTTGCTTCTGAGCGCTTCGGCCGACCAGTTCATCGAGCCCGCGATCACAACGCGGTCGTCCACCACCGCGACCTTGTGGTGCAGCTTGTCGCCCTCCGGCAAGACCGGATAACCAATGGCCATGGGCATGACAGACCAGGGGCGCAACTGCGGCTTGAGCGCGCAGGCCGCATCCAGCAAGCGCACGCCCCACATGTCCAGCGTGGCGCTGAAGTCGTTGTCAACGTAGCCCTGGTCGAACAGGCCACGCACCGTCACGCCCTGGGCGGCGCGCTGTGCCATGGTGTCGGTCAAGGTGGCATCGGTCAGCACGAACGCGCCCAAGTCGATGCGACTCACCGCCGTTTGGAGCACCGAGTCGATCAAGCCGACCGTGGTCGTGGCCACGGGCTTGCTCGCGGAGAAGGGGCCAAACTGGAGTTGAACCAGGCCTTCGGGTGTGCGGATGCCCAAGGCTGCACGTGCACCTTTGGCGATGCCGAAGCGGCTGTTGCGCAAGCCCCCTGGCCCATCGCCCCACATGAGCGCGAACTCTTGGGCGTAGGCTTGGGCCACTTCGGCGTGGCGCACCTCCACCAGGTTCTCGGCATTGCCTCGGCTGGCGGGCCGCCCGATGTCGCCGAAGAAGCCGCTGTGCGTCCAGTTGGCCGAGCCCGTGAGCACGACCTCGCCGTCGAACACGGCGAACTTGTGGTGCATCAGGCCGGATCCCTTGCTGCCATCTTCGGTGTCGTCGATGACCGGGATGCCTGCCCGCGCCAGGATGGTGGCCACATCGTTGGCGGCCAGTTCGGCATCGGATGCTTCGCCGTCGCCATTGACATCGACCAGGCTGTCCACCTCGGCCCACACCTCCTTGTCGGCATCGCTCAGGCTGGCGACTTCGTCGGGCGTCAAGGCGGCCCAGTTCCTGCGGTAGCTGTTGTCGATCACGACGCGCACCTGCACCCCTCGGCGCGCGGCTTGGGCCAATGCCTGCGCGATGTGGGGCAAGGTGATGCCCATCACGGCCACGTCGATGCGGGTGCGTGCGGCGGCAATGCGCTGCACGATGACCTGCTCGAAGTTGTCGCCCTCGCGTTGCATGCCGCGATGGGGCTCGACGAAGCTGGCTTCAGGCCGGTGGTTGAAGTAGGTGGAGAAGGTGGTCGAGGCCTCGGCTGCGGTGGCCAGGAGCATGTGTGCGCCCAGCACCCAACCCAGCCCGACGCGGCATGCGCGTGAGCAAGTCATGGGATTCCCTGTGGTGTGTGATGTTCCAGGCTCATCGTTGGAGCCTGCATGCAGGTCGGCAGATGCGCCGTCCTGTCATGACCCAACCATAGCGCGCAGCCTCGCACGCGCAAGCTCGATTCGGCGTTTCGATCACACCCTCAAGGGCGTCTTGACGCACCACACGCGGATGGCGCAGTGCGTCAGATGCGCATCAAGCAGGCATCGCCTGCGCTCAGATGCGCTCGGCCAGCGCGACGGCCTTGCCGATGTAGTTGCCCGGCGTCATGGCCAGCAGGCGGGCCTTGTCGTCCTCGGGCAGCTCCAGCGTCTGCACGAAGGCCTGGATGGACTCCTTCGTGATGGCCTTGCCGCGGGTCAGCTCCTTGAGGCGCTCGTAGGGGTTGGGCAGGGCATGGCGGCGCATCACGGTCTGGATGGGCTCGGCCAGCACTTCCCAGGCGCTGTCGAGGTCGTCGGCCAGGGCTTGCGGGTTGACTTCCAGCTTGCCCAGGCCACGCGCCAGGCTGTCGTAGGCCAGCAGGGCATAGCCCAGGCCCACGCCCATGTTGCGCAGCACGGTGGAGTCGGTCAGGTCGCGCTGCCAGCGGCTGATGGGCAGCTTCTGGCTCAGGTGGGTCAGCACGGCGTTGGCCAGGCCCAGGTTGCCTTCGGCGTTCTCGAAGTCGATCGGGTTGACCTTGTGCGGCATCGTGCTGGAGCCGATCTCGCCTTCCTTGGTGCGCTGCTTGAAATAGCCCAGGCTGATGTAGCCCCAGACGTCGCGCGACCAGTCGATCAGGATGGTGTTGGTGCGGGTGACGGCATCGAACAGCTCGGCCATGTAGTCGTGCGGCTCGATCTGGATGGTGTAGGGGTTGAAGCTCAGGCCCAGCTGGTTCTCGATCACGCCCTGGCTGAAGGCTTCCCAGTCGGTCTCGGGGTAGGCCGAGAGGTGGGCGTTGTAGTTGCCCACGGCGCCGTTCATCTTGGCCAGCAGCTTGACCTCGGCGATGCGCTCGCGGGCGGTCGCCAGGCGGGCCACCACGTTGGCGATTTCCTTGCCCACGGTGGTCGGCGATGCAGTCTGGCCGTGCGTGCGGCTGAGCATGGGGATGGCGGCGAACTGGTGGGCCATGCCGCTCAGCGTGCCGATCAGGCCGTCGATGGCCGGCAGGACGACCTGCTCGCGCGCGGCCTTGAGCATCAGGCCGTGGCTGGTGTTGTTGATGTCTTCCGAGGTGCAGGCGAAGTGCACGAACTCACCGGCCTTGTCCAGCTCGGCGTGGCCGGCGAAGCGCTGCTTGATCCAGTACTCCACGGCTTTCACGTCGTGGTTGGTGGTCTTTTCGATGTCCTTGATGGCCTGGGCATCGGTCTCGGAAAAGCGCGACACCAGGCCGCGCAGGTGGCTGCGGGCGGCGTCCGACAGGGGCGCGAATTCGGGCAGGCCAGCGTCCGACAGGGCGATGAACCACTCGACTTCGACCTGCACGCGGCGGTGCATCAGGCCGTACTCCGACAGCAGCGGGCGCAGGGCAGCGACCTTGGAGGCGTAACGGCCGTCCAACGGCGACAGGGCAGACAGTGCAGAGAGGTTCATGGCGGGATTCCGGCAGGTCAAACAGACGCCCCGTCCAAGCGACGGGCAACCCGCTATTTTACCGGCCAGTGCGCCGCCAGCACCGCCACCCCCACGCGCGTCTGCAGAACGGTGGCATTCAGTCTCACCCTGCGCGCCTGGATCTGGGCCCACGGCCAGTACAAACCCAGCGTCAGCAAGAGCAGCAGGCCGTGGCGGCGCTGCATGCGCACGATGGCCGGCACGCGCAGGCGGCAGCGCACCCGCACATGGCGGTTGCCCGTGCGGTTCCACACCAGCTTGTGCCCGCGGGCATGGGCCTGCGGCCAGACCAACCCGAGCGACACCCCCACGCTGGCGGCCAGCAGCGCGGCCAGCGCCCAGGCGGGCACACCCGTGGCCTGCCACCACAACAGCCCAGCCAGGCAGATGCTGGCCAGCCCGAGGTTGAACACCAGCAGCAGCAAGGTCGCCCCCAGCGCCTGCAGCATCAGGCTGGAGATGGCGTCCGGACCCAGGCGCCAGCGCACGCGCAGCGGCCCCAGCCGCAGGTGCGACTGGCGGAAGTGCAGCCAGGCCCAGCACCAGCCCGGCACCGCCAGCAGGCAGCCGCCCAGGGCCATGCCCCACAGCACCCAGCCCACGGCATGCCCCCACCAGTCCACGGCCAGCCAGGACCACACCAGCAGCGCCACCCCGACCAGGGGCCAGCCCAGCGCCTGGTAAACGTCCAGCAAGCCCGCCTCGAAAGCCATCGGGCGGCGCGCCCAGGTGGTGCGCTGCAGGCATTGGCTCAGGCCCAGCAGCTTGAGCATGGGCCACACGGCCAGCGCCAGCGTGGCGGCCGCCAGCCCCATCACGACCGACCCCACCGCCGCCAGCACCACCCCGCCCAGCAGGCTCAGCAGCAGGCACTGGCGCACCAGCATGGCCCAGGGCGAGCGGTGGTCGTCCAGCGGCTGGCCGGCCACGCGGGTGTGCTGCAGCAGGTAGCGCCGACACGCGATGCGCGCCCACGGCAGGTAAGCCCCCAGCGTCAACAGCGTGAGCAGCAGGCCCTGGAACCAGAGGCGCGCGTACGCGGCATCGGCGCCCGTGAAGGCCACGGGCCAGGTGTCGATGGCACCGTTCGGCAGGCGGGGCAAGGCCTCGGCGGCGCGCCAGGGCACGGCCTGGGTCAGCACGGGGGGCGCCGTGGGTGCCGATGCGGCTGTGGGTGCAGGTGCGGGTGCAGGTGCAGGCGCGCCAGCCCCCGCGTCCGGCGCATGCCCCGGGTGCTCTGACGACGCCCCAGCGCCAGCGGCCCGGCGCGATCCAATCGGGTCGGGCCAGTTCCATGCCTGCGCGGGCCGGTCGGGCACGGCCTGCACAGACAAAGCTGCGCCCACGGCCCTCAGGGCCGAAGACCAGCGTCCGACAGGGGTCAACCGGAGGGCGCGCGCAGGAGAGCGGGCGCCGGATCTGTTCATTTCGGCGTCAAATGTAATGGGATGCATCACCCGCGCGCCGCACAACTCCCCCGAAACAGGTGGATCGGCCGGGGATGGAGGCCGCCGCAGACGCAAGTCCCGGGGGGCAGATAAAATCCGCCACAGACACACACGACGACACAGAATGAAACTGATCGGATCCCTGACCAGCCCTTACGTCCGCAAGGTGCGCATGGTGCTGGCCGAGAAAAAGCTCGACTACAAGTTCGACGTGGAGGACGTGTGGGCTGCCGACACCACCATCTCGGCGTCCAACCCCCTGGGCAAGGTGCCTTGCCTGGTGATGGAAGGCGGCGAGGCGATCTTCGATTCGCGCGTCATCGTCGAATACGTGGACACCCTCTCGCCCGTGGGCAAGCTCATCCCCTTGAGCGGCCGCGAGCGCGTGGAAGTGCGCACCTGGGAAGCCCTGGCCGACGGCCTGCTGGACGCCGCCATCATGGCGCGCATGGAGGCCACCTGGCCGGGCCGCACCGAGGCACAGCGCAGCCAGGCCTGGATCGACCGCCAGATCGGCAAGATGCACGCCAGCCTCAAGGCCATGAGCCAGGGCCTGGGCGAACGCCCCTGGTGCACCGGCACCCACCACAGCCTGGCCGACATCGCCACCGGCTGTGCCTTGGGTTACCTCGATTTCCGCTTCGCTGACATCGACTGGCGCGACACCTACCCCAACCTGGCCCGCCTGTTCGAGAAGCTCTCGCAACGCCAGAGCTTCATCGACACGGCCCCGCCGGCGGCCTGAGGCTGAGCGTCAGTCCCTCGTCAGTCCCGCAGGCTGAATGAGTCGGCCTGCGCCCGCAGCCAGTACTGCTCGAAGGCGGGCTGGCTCCAGGGCGCCTCGCCGCGTTCGGCGGCCAGCAGCTCGCCCGGCTTCAGGTAGGGCAGCAGGTTCGACAGCCGCCGCACCTCGAAGCCCGACACCCGCCGCACGATGTGGTCGGCGCTGATGTCGTTGGGGTGGTGCAAACCGGCCGCCTGCACCAGCTCCTTCAAGGCGTGCAAGGTGTTGTGGTGGAAGCGGTGGACGCGCTCGGCCTTGTCCGGCACCACCAGCGCCCGGGCACGCAAGGGCTCTTGCGAAGTGACGCCGGTGGGGCAATGGCCCGTGTGGCAGCTCTGCGCCTGGATGCAGCCCAGCGCGAACATGAAACCTCGCCCCGAATTGCACCAGTCGGCGCCCAGGGCCATCATCCGCGCGATGTCGAACGCACTGATCACCTTGCCCGCGCAGCCCAGCTTGACGCGGTGACGCTCGCCCAGGCCGACCAGGGTGTTGTGCACCAGCAGCAGGCCTTCCTGCAGCGGCGCGCCGACGTGGTCGGTGAACTCCAGGGGCGCAGCGCCCGTGCCGCCCTCGGCGCCATCCACCACGATGAAATCGGGCCAGATGCCCGTTTCGCGCATGGCCTTGGCCATGGCGAACCACTCCCAGGCGTGGCCCACGCAGAACTTGAAGCCCACCGGTTTGCCGCCCGAGAGCTGGCGCAGCCGCTCGATGAACTGCACCATCTCGATGGGGGTGGAGAACGCGCTGTGGCTGGCCGGTGAAACGCAGTCCACGCCGACGGGCACACCGCGCGTCGCCGCGATCTCCGGCGTCACCTTGGGGCCCGGCAGCACGCCGCCATGGCCGGGTTTGGCGCCCTGGCTGAGCTTGAGCTCGATCAGCTTGACCTGCGGCTCGCGCGCGTTGGCCACGAACTTGTCGGCATCGAACTGGCCGGCGTCGTTGCGGCAACCGAAGTAGCCCGAGCCGATCTCCCAGATCAGGTCACCGCCAGGCTCGCGGTGGTAACGGCTGATGGAGCCCTCGCCCGTGTCGTGGGCGAAGCCGCCCTTGCGCGCGCCGGTGTTGAGCGCCAGCACGGCGTTGGCACTGAGCGCGCCAAAGCTCATCGCCGAGATGTTGAAGACGCTGGCGCTGTAAGGCTGCGTGCACGACGAGCCGCCCGCGCCGATGGTGACGCGGAAATCGTGCGAGGCCACGTCGCTGGGCACCATCGAATGGCTCAACCACTCGTAGCCCGTGGCGCCCACGTCCTTCTGCGTGCCGAAGGGGCGCTTGTCGGGCTCGCCCTTGGCGCGCTGGTACACGAGCGAGCGCTGCTGGCGCGAGAAGGGCGCGGCCTCGTTGTCGCTCTCGATGAAGTACTGGCGGATTTCCGGCCGGATGAACTCCAGCAGGTAGCGCAGGTGCCCGATCACCGGGTAGTTGCGCAAGATGGAGCGCGGCGCCTGGCGCATGTCGTTGAGGCCCAGGCCCGCCGGCACGGTGCACACCAAGGCCAGCGCCCAGCCGTGGTGGCCGCCCTCGGTCGCCCACAGCCACAGGCCGTACAACAGCCCCAACACGGCAGCCACCCAGGCCGCGTAACGGATGGGGATGTGTGCGTTGAGTCGAATCAACCACCTCGGCATGGCTTCCTCCTGCGCAACCGGGAGTGGCTCGCCGAACCAATGTAGCGAATCGGGCCGCCGCCATTCGTGGCATTTGAACGCCTTGCGTCGTGCAGCTTGCGGCGCTGTGGCGCCCAGGACGCAAGCGGATGGCGTCGGACAGGGGCCTTGCGCCACGTCAGTGTGGCTTGCTTGCGACAGCCCGAATTGCGGCTACACTGCCCCACAGCGCCGATTTGCCGTCGGAAGTGCATGCTGCATCTGCCCGCACCTCCCCGACCGTTCCGAATTGCGGGCGCTTTAAAAATGCCGCTAAAGAGGTCGATGCCACCGGCCCCTGCTTCCTGCGCGGCCGGTTTGTTTTTTTCTGGATCGCTCCACCATGTCCCTCGGGATCGTCACGCCCGCCACCCTGCACTTCGAGGCGCCCCTGCCGCTGCAGAGCGGCGCGCAACTGCGCGACTACACCCTGGCCTATGAGACCTACGGCCAGCTCAATGCCGAACGCAGCAACGCCGTGCTGGTGTGCCACGCGCTCAATGCCTCGCACCACGTGGCCGGCCTGCACGCGGGCGCCGACGGCCAGCCCCTGCCGAAAAGCGAAGGCTGGTGGGACAACATGATCGGCCCCGGCAAGCCGCTGGACACCGACAGGTTCTTCGTCATCGGCATCAACAACCCGGGCTCGTGCTTTGGCTCGACCGGCCCGACGCACACCAACCCCGACACCGGCAAGCCCTATGGCGCCGACTTCCCCGTGGTCACGGTGGAAGACTGGGTCAACGCGCAGGCCCGTGTGCTCGACGCCTTGGGCATCACGCAACTGGCCGCTGTGCTGGGTGGCAGCCTGGGCGGCATGCAGGCCCTGAGCTGGACGCTGCAGCACCCCACCCGCGTGCGCCATTGCGTGGCCGTGGCCACCGCGCCGAACCTGTCGGCACAGAACATCGCCTTCAACGAGGTGGCGCGCCGCGCCATCGTCACCGACCCCGACTTCCACGGCGGCCACTTCTACGAGCACGGCGTGGTGCCACGGCGCGGCCTGCGCGTGGCGCGCATGATCGGCCACATCACCTACCTGTCGGACGACGTGATGGAGTCCAAGTTCGGCCGCGAGCTCGTGGGCCGCGAACTGGGCGACGCGCCCAGCTACAGCACCCAGGACATCGAGTTCCAGGTCGAGAGCTACCTGCGCTACCAGGGCGACAAGTTCAGCGATTACTTCGACGCCAACACCTACCTGCTGATCACACGGGCGCTCGATTACTTCGACCCGGCCCGCACGCACGGCGGCAGCCTGTCGGCGGCGATGGCCCAGGCCCTGGCCAAATTCCTCGTCATCAGCTTCACCACCGACTGGCGCTTCTCGCCGGCGCGCTCGCGCGAGATCGTCAAGGCGCTGGTGGACAACCGCCACGACGTCAGCTATGCCGAGATCGACGCGCCCCACGGCCACGATGCCTTCCTGCTCGACGACCCGCGTTACCACGGCGTGGTGCGGGCCTACTTCGAGCGCATCGCACGGGAGGTGAAGGCATGAGCGCGGTCCAGACACACAACCCCTTCCACCACGTCATCGCCTCGCTGATCCCGCCGGGCTCGCGCGTGCTCGACCTGGGTTGCGGCGACGGCGCCCTGCTGGCCCTGCTGCGCGATGCGCGCCAGTGCAGCGGCTACGGCATCGAGCTGGACGACGCCAAGGTCGAGGCCTGCGTGGCCCGCGGCGTCAACGTCATCCAGCGCAACCTCGAAGAGGGCCTGAGCATCTTCGATGACAACAGCTTCGACGTGGTGCTGCAGCTCGACACCCTCCAGCACCTGCGCAACACCGAAGACATGCTGCGCGAGACCGCACGGATTGGGCGCACGGGCCTGGTGAGCTTCCCCAACTTCGCGCATTGGCCGCACCGTTTCAGTGTGTTGCGCGGGCGCATGCCCGTCTCGCGCAGCCTGCCCTACCAGTGGTACGACACGCCCAACATCCGCGTGGCGACCTTCGCGGACTTCGAGATCCTGGCGGGCAAGAACGGCCTGCGCATCCTCGAATCTTTCGGCTGGCACGATGGCCACGAGGTGCGCCTGTGGCCTAACCTGCTGGCCAGCACCGCGGTGTTCAAGTTCGAGCGCGCCTGAGCCCGCGCGCCTGAAAAAAAGAGGCGCCCCCCGTGAAGGGGGCGCCTTGAACGCTCTGGTCAAACAAAGGTGACTTCGCAGTCACGGGCCCCCTCTGCCGACCGTGTCGCTTCACCTCGTCGGTGACGCTCCAAAATCTGCATCAGACCCACTGTCTATTGAGCATGAAGCGTGCCAGCAGTGCACGTTCTCACCTCGGATTTCGCGGTGTTTTGTCACGCTCGGCACGTCGGCCAGCCCCATGAAAAAAGCGCCCCGCAGGGCGCTTGTGCGTGTCACCGAAACGGTGCTCAGAAGCTGTGCTTGACGCCCAGCGCCAGTGCACGGCCGCCCTTGAAATCGCTGAGCTTTTCCGTGGTGAAGGCGGCGTACAGGCCGGTGCGCTTGGACAGGGCGTGGTCGTAGCCCAGCGACAGGATCTTGTCGCTGCTGTCATCGCCCACCTGCTTGTACTTGGCCGCACCGTACGAAGCCAGCACCGTGCCGGACGCCGTGACCGGCACGCTCACACCGACCTGCCACACATTGGCCTTGGTCACGCCGGTCAGGGTGCCGACGCTGAGGGGCGCGTTGTCGTAGTACTTGAAGCGGGTGTACTGGCCGAAGGCCTTGAGCACGCCGAAGTCATAGCTGGCGTTGAAGTTGGCCGCACGGAATTCGGTGGGGTAGGCAGACACCGCGGCCGAGCCGATCTTGGGCGAAGTGCCGGCGTCCACGTACACGGCCATCAGGCTCAGCGGGCCGCCGTTGTAGGAGCCCCCCACGCTGTAGCTGTTGCTGTTTTGCGCGTTGGCGCTTTCCTTGGGCGCGAACTGCACGATGCCCGAGAAGCCCGCGTAGGTCGGGGTTTCATAGGTGACCGAGTTGATCCAGCCGGTGTCGGTTTGCGACAGGTTGGTCAGCTTGGACGAGGCCGTCGAGCCCAGGTTGTAGAAGTGGCGCATCGTGGGCGAGTACGTCATCGAGCTGCCAAACGGGTTGTAGCTCAGGCCGGCGGTGAACAGCGGCGTGTCGTACTGGCCGAGCGCGATCTTGCCGAAGCCACCGCTGAGGCCCACCCAGGAGGTGCGGCTCCAGTATTGGCCGGCCTGGTTCTGGATGTTGGCGCCGTTGTCCACGCCGATGAAGGTTTCCAGCGCGAACTCTGCCTTGAGGCCACCGCCCAGGTCTTCCGTGCCGGCGAAGCCGAGGAAGCTGGTCATCATGTCACCGCTCTGCACCTTGGTGACGGACTGTTCGCCCACCGGCTTGAATGAGCCGATCGCGGTTTCGAGGTAACCGTAAACCTTGAGTTGGGACTGGGCATGGGCCAGACCAGAGACCAGCGTGAGGGCGGCCACAGCCACCAGCTTCTTGTTTGCAGACATCGCTCTTGCTCCTAACAGGATGGGTTCAGGGACGGAAGGACCCGTGAGGGCCGCTGCGTCTGCATGAGCAAAAAGCGTGACAGTTTCAGAGCGCATACGTCATTTGACGTATGCGGGCGCTGGCGGACGCTCAGGCGCGCCAGACCGCCAGGATCTGCTCGCCGTAGGCCTGCAGCTTTTTGGTGCCCACGCCGCTGATGGTGGCGAGCTCGTCCAGGGTGGACGGTGCCATGCGGGCCATCTCGGCCAGGGTGGCGTCGTGGAAGACGACGTAGGCGGGCAGGTTGTGCTCGCGCGCCACTTCGGCCCGCCAGGCCTTGAGGGCCTCGTAGCGGGCCAGGGCATCGGCTTCCAGCGGCACCGGCGGTGCACTGCCCGCGCCGCTGCTGCCGCTTTTGGGCCGCGCCAGCTTGGTGCGAGGCAACGCTTCCGCCGCCACCTTGAGCACGATGGCCTGCTCGCCCTTGAGCACGGCGCGCGCGCTGGGGCTCAGGCCCAGGGTGTTGAACTCGCCCTCGGCCACCACATGGCCCAGGGCCACGAGTTGGCGCAGCACCGCACGCCATTGGTGCTCGCTGAGGTCGGCCCCGATGCCGAAGGTGCTCAAGCCCTGGTGGCCGTACTGCGTGACCTTGTCGGTCAGGCGGCCGCGCAGCACGTCGATGAGGTGGCCCGCGCCAAATCGCTGCTGGCCGTGCTGCCAGAAGCGGTAGATGCCACTGAGCAGCTTGCGCGCGGCCTCGGTGCCATCCCAGGTCTGCGGCGGGTTCAGGCAGTTGTCGCAGTTGCCGCAGGGGGTGCTGTCTTCGCCGAAGTAAGCCAGCAGGCGCACGCGGCGGCAGTCGTGGGCCTCGGCCAGGGCGAGCAGGGCGTCAAGCTTGCCGCGCTGCACGCGCTTGAAGTCGTCGTGCGCCGGGCTCTCGTCGATCATGCGGCGCTGGTTGACGACATCGGCCAGGCCGTAGGCCAGCCAGGCTTCGGCGTCGGCGCCATCGCGGCCGGCACGGCCTGTTTCCTGGTAGTAGGCCTCGATGTTCTTGGGCAGGTCGAGGTGGGCCACGAAGCGCACGTCGGGCTTGTCGATGCCCATGCCGAAGGCCACGGTGGCCACCATGACGAGGCCGTCTTCGCGCAGGAAGCGGTCCTGGTGGCGCTGGCGCACGCCCGCGTCCAGGCCGGCGTGGTAGGGCAAGGCGGGGATGCCCTGCTCGCTCAGCCACTCGGCCGTGTCTTCCACCTTCTTGCGGCTTTGGCAGTAGACGATGCCGGCATCGCCCTCGTGCTCGCGTCGGATGAAGCGCAACAGCTGCTGGCGGGGGTTGTCCTTCTCGACCAGGGTGTAGCGGATGTTGGGCCGGTCGAAGCTGCTGATGAAGACGCGGGCGTCCTGCAGCTGCAGGCGCTCGATCATGTCGGCGCGGGTCTGGTCGTCGGCGGTGGCCGTCAGCGCCACGCGGGGCACGTCGGGGTAGCGCTCGTGCAGCATGGAGAGCTGCAGGTAGTCTTCGCGGAAGTCGTGGCCCCACTGGCTGACGCAGTGCGCTTCGTCGATGGCGAAGAGGCTGAGCAGGCCGCGCTCGTGCAGGCTGGCCAGCTGCGCCTGGAAGCGCGGGTGGGTGACGCGTTCGGGCGCCACGTACAGCATGACCAGGCGGCCGGCCATCATCTCGCGCTCGATGCGCTGGGCGTCTTCGCTGCTCAGGGTGCTGTTGAGGAAGGCCGCGTGCACGCCGACTTCTTCGAGCGCCCCGACCTGGTCGTGCATCAGCGCGATCAGCGGTGAGACGACGATGGTGACGCCCTTGCCTTCGCGGTGGCGCGCAATCGCCGGCACCTGGTAGCACAGGCTCTTGCCACCGCCCGTGGGCATCAGCACCAGGGCGTCGTGCCCCGAAGCGACGTGCGCGACGATGTCGGCCTGCTGGCCGCGGAAGGCGCTGTAGCCAAAGACCTCGTGGAGGATGTCAGCGAGCATCAAGCACCAGCGCGCCGCTGTAGGCCTGCACGAATTCGGGCGGCATGCGGCGCACGCGGCCCTGGGCGATGTCCACGCAGACGAACTCGCTGCGACCGCGGAACACCGTCTGGCCGTCGTCGGTGCGGATGAACTGGTAGTGGCGCTGCAGGGTGAGCTTGTCGGCGCCCGTGAGCCAGGTGCCGAGCACGAGGCGCTCGCCCAGGCGGGTGGCCTGCAGGTAGTTGAGCTCGTGCTGGCGCACCACCATGCCGTGCCCCAGGGCCTCGTACTGCGCCGGCCCCAGGCCCAGTGCGGCGGAGTGCGCCCAGGCCACGTCTTCCAGCCACTGCAGGTACACCACGTTGTTGGTGTGGCGCATGAGGTCGATGTGCTCGGGCGACACGACCACGTCCAGCGTGTGGGGCTGGGGGCGGTCCCAGGAGAGGTCGGCAGACATGGTGCAGGGGAATGGCGGGCAGGCGAGGCAGGGCGCCATCATGCCATGGCGGTGTCGCAGGCCTGGCCGAAGGTCTCCGATGCCTTGAGCACAACTCAGGTCAAACCCTGAGGCACAGGCCATGACAAGGCAAGGCCTCAGCTGGCATGATGGAACCCATACCTGAGTGACACTCAATTTTCAGATGCCATCGCCCAGCACCGCCCTCCAGCGCACCACGCCACGCCGTGCCAGCACCGCCCACCGCGTCCAGGACCTGCTGGCCGCGGCACGCCGGGTGTTCTCCGAGCACGGCTACCAGGGCGCCACCACGGCCTTGATCGCGCAGGCCGCCGGGGTGTCGGAAGCCACGGTGTTCACCTACTTCGCGGGCAAGCGCGAGCTGTGCATCCAGGTCATCACCGACTGGTATGGCGAGATCTCGGCCGAGCTGGAACGCGACGTGCCGCCCCTGCCCGGCGTGCACGCCAAACTGGCCCACGTGGTGCGCGCCCACCTCGTCACCCTGCTGGCCGATGGCTCGGGCCTGTGCGCGCTGGTGCTCAGCGAGGGCCGCGCGGCCGAGCCCGAACTCGCCGCCGTGATCGCCGACTGCAAGCGCCGCTACACCGCGCCGCTGATGCACGCGCTGGCCGAGGGCCAGGCCCAGGGCCTGGTGCGCCAGGACATGCCGCTGCGCCTGCTGCGCGACCTGGTCTATGGCGCGATGGAGCACGTGCTGTGGGACGCCATCACCACGCTGAAGCGCCCGCGCATCGACACCACGGCCGAGCAACTCACCGAACTGATCTGGAGCGCCATCGCCCCGCGTGACGCCTCGCTGAGCGCGCTCATGCGCCTGCGCGACGAGGTGACGCAGGCGCTGCGCCACGCCCCCGCCGACACAGGCGCCACCACCCCTTCGCCACGCTGAGCCCCCATGCCCATCCTGAGCACCCAACTCCACCCGCGCAGCGAGGCGTTCAAGGCCCATGCCGCGGCCATGCAGGCCCTGGTCGATGACCTCGACGCGCAGCTCGCCCGCGTGGCCCTGGGCGGCGGCGAGGCCCCGCGCGCCAAGCACCTGGCCCGCGGCAAGCTGCTGCCGCGCGACCGCGTGGCCCAGCTGCTCGACCCCGGCTCGCCCTTCCTCGAAGTGGCACCGCTGGCCGCCTTGAACGTGTACGACAACGCCGCGCCCTGCGCAGGGGTGATCGCCGGCATCGGCCGCGTGGCCGGCGTGGAGTGCATGGTGGTGTGCAACGACGCCACCGTGAAGGGCGGCACTTATTACCCGCTCACCGTCAAGAAGCACCTGCGCGCGCAAGAGATCGCGCAGCAAAACCGCCTGCCCTGCATCTACCTGGTGGACTCGGGTGGCGCCAACCTGCCCAACCAGGACGAGGTCTTCCCCGACCGCGACCACTTCGGCCGCATCTTCTACAACCAGGCGAACATGAGCGCCGCCGGCATCCCGCAGATCGCCGTGGTGATGGGCTCGTGCACCGCCGGGGGCGCCTACGTGCCGGCCATGAGCGATGAAACCATCATCGTGGCCCAGCAGGGCACCATCTTCCTGGGCGGGCCGCCGCTGGTGAAGGCGGCCACCGGCGAGGAGGTCACAGCCGAGGACCTGGGCGGTGGCGATGTGCACACGCGCCTGTCCGGCGTGGCCGACCACCTGGCCCGCGACGACGTGCACGCGCTGGCGATCGCGCGGCAGTGCGTGGCGCGGCTGAACTGGCGCAAGGGTGCCCAGTTCTCGCCCGAGCTGGCGCTCGTCACGCCCCGCCCTCCCCTGCTCGACGAGGCCGAGCTGATGGGCGTCATCCCCACCGACACCCGCAAGCCCTTCGATGTGCGCGAGGTCATCGCCCGCACCGTCGATGGCTCCGAGTTCGACGAGTTCAAGGCCCGCTACGGCCCTACCCTGGTCTGCGGCTTCGCCCACATCGAGGGCATGCCCGTGGGCATCGTGGCCAACAACGGCATCCTGTTTTCGGAATCGGCCAACAAGGGTGCGCACTTCATCGAGCTGTGCTGCCAGCGCAAGGTCCCGCTGGTCTTCCTGCAGAACATCACCGGCTTCATGGTCGGGCGCAAAGTGGAAAACGAAGGCATCGCGCGGGCCGGCGCCAAGATGGTGACGGCCGTGTCGTGCGCCCAGGTGCCCAAGTTCACCGTCATCATCGGCGGCAGCTTCGGCGCGGGCAACTACGGCATGTGCGGCCGCGCCTTCAACCCGCGCTTCCTGTGGATGTGGCCGAATGCGCGCATCAGCGTGATGGGCGGCGAACAGGCGGCATCGGTGCTGGCCACGGTCAAGCGCGATGGCATCGAAGCCAAGGGCGGGCAGTGGGGTGCCGATGAAGAAGCCGCCTTCAAGGCACCGCTCCGCGAGCAGTACGAGGCGCAAGGCCATCCTTACCACGCCACCGCGCGCCTGTGGGACGACGGCCTGATCCGCCCCACCGACACCCGCCGCGTGCTCAGCCTGGCCTTGAGCGCCAGCCTCAACGCGCCCATCCCCGAGACGCGCTTTGGCGTCTTCCGCATGTGAGGAGACCGGCATGAGCCCGACGATGAAGCAGCTGCAACTGACACGCGAGGGCGCGGTCGCCACCGTGCGCCTGAACCGGCCCGAGGTGCGCAACGCCTTCCACGCCGACACCATCACCGAGCTGACCGAGGTGTTCGCCGCGCTGTCGCAAGACGATGGCCTGCGCGCCGTGGTGCTGGCCTCGACCGGCACGGCGTTTTGCGCCGGTGCCGACCTGAACTGGATGCGCCAGACCGCCGACTACAGCTGGGTGGACAACCACCGCGACGCCTCGCGCCTGGCCAACATGCTGTGGACGCTGCAGCGCTGCCCGGTGCCGGTGATCGCCGAGGTGCAGGGCGACTGCTACGGCGGCGGCGTGGGCCTGGTGTCGTGCTGCGACGTGGTCGTGGCGGCGGACACGGCGCAGTTCTGCCTGTCCGAAGCCCGGCTGGGCCTGATCCCGGCAACCATCAGCCCCTACGTCATCCATGCGATTGGCGAGCGCGCCGCGCGGCGCTACTTCGTGACGGCCGAGCGCTTCTCGGCCGAACGCGCGCAGCAGCTGGGCCTGGTGCACGAAGTGGTCACGGCCGACGCCTTGGCCACGACCGTGCAAGGCGTGGTCGATCAGGTGCTGCGCAACGGCCCGCTGGCGGTGCGCGCCTGCAAGCAACTGGTGCGCGACATCGGCCAAACGCCCATCACCCACGAACTGCGCGACGTGACGGCGCGGCGCATCGCCGACATCCGCGCCAGCGACGAGGGCAAGGCCGGCATCGGCGCCTTCCTGTCGCGCAACACGCCCCCGTGGGTGATGCCCACCCCCCAGGCGGATTGAGCCGAGCCACCATGTTCCACAAAATCCTGATCGCCAACCGAGGCGAAATCGCCTGCCGCGTGGCCGCCACCGCGCGCCGCATGGGCATCCGCACCGTGGCCGTCTATTCCGACGCCGACGTCCATGCCCAGCACGTGCACGCCTGTGACGAGGCCGTGCACATCGGCGCTGCCAGCCCGCGCGACAGCTACCTGCGCGCCGACTGCATCCTCGCCGCCGCCCTGGCCACCGGCGCCCAGGCCGTCCACCCCGGCTACGGCTTCCTGTCCGAAAACGACGACTTCGCCCAGGCCTGCGTGGACGCGGGCATCGCCTTCATCGGCCCGCCGCCATCTGCCATCGCCGCCATGGGCAGCAAGTCCGCGGCCAAAGCGCTGATGGAACGCGCCGGCGTGCCCCTGGTGCCCGGCTACCACGGCGAGCGCCAGGAGGCCGACTTCCTGCTGGCCCAGGCCGAGGCCATCGGCTTCCCGGTGCTCATCAAGGCCAGCGCGGGCGGGGGCGGCAAGGGCATGCGCATCGTGCAGCGCGCCGACGAATTCACCGCGGCCCTGGCTTCCTGCCAGCGCGAGGCCGAGGCCAGCTTCGGCAGCGCCCAGGTGCTGGTCGAGCGCTACCTGCAGCGCCCCCGCCACATCGAGGTGCAGGTCTTCGCCGACACGCTGGGCCACGTCATCCACCTGTTCGAGCGCGATTGCTCGGTGCAGCGCCGCCACCAAAAGGTGCTGGAAGAGGCCCCCGCACCCGGCATGACGCCCGAGCTGCGCGCGCAAATGGGCGCCGCCGCCGTGGCCGCCGCGCGCAGCGTGGGCTATGTGGGCGCCGGCACGGTGGAGTTCATCTGCGAACAGGATGCGCCCCAAGGTGGCCGCTTCTATTTCATGGAGATGAACACCCGCCTGCAGGTCGAGCACCCCGTCACCGAGGCCATCACCGGCCTGGACCTGGTCGAGTGGCAACTGCGCGTGGCCGCCGGCGAGCCCCTGCCCTTGACGCAGGACCAGGTCCCATTGCGCGGCCATGCCATCGAGGCCCGCATCTGCGCCGAGAACCCCGCGCAAGGTTTCCTGCCCGCCACCGGCACCTTGCGCACGCTGCGCACGCCCGAGGCCACGCGCTTCACACCGGGGGCCGTGCGCCTGGACAGCGGCGTGGCCGCGGGCGATGCCATCTCGCCGCACTACGACGCCATGATCGCCAAGCTCATCGTGCACGGCGACACGCGCGAAGCCGCCCTGGCCCGTCTGGACGAGGCCCTGAGCGCGCTGCACATCACCGGCTTGCAACACAACATCGGCTTCCTGCGCCGGCTGGTGCGCACCGAGGCCTTCGCCCAAGCGCAGCTGGACACCGCCCTCATCGAGCGCGAACACGAGGCCCTGTTCGGCGCACCGCAGGCGCATGCGCAGCACCAGCACCTGCGCGATGCCTTGCTGGGCGCGACGCTGCGCTGGTGGCTGGACGCCTCGCCCAGCGCAGGCCAAGACCCCTGGTCACGCGGCGACGGCTGGGCTCTCCACGGCCACAGCCAACGTGTGCTGCAGTGGCGCTGGCCCCAACCCGGCGGCGACCAGACCGTGACCGTGCGCGTGCAACAAGCCCGCGACGGCAGCCTGCGCCTGGCCTGGGGCGGGCTTGCGGGCGATGTGCCTGTGACCGTCTGCGATGTGCGCTGCCAACGCACCGCCACCGACAGCGTCCACCTCTCCGCCCTGGTGGACGGCCAACCGTGGTCGGCCCATGTGGACCGCCACGACGCTTTTGACGCCTTCGACGTCTTCACCCCCGCGGGCCACACCACCCTGCACTGGCTGGACCCGCTGGCCGCACCCGCCACCCAGCAGGCCAGCAGTGGCCAGGTCACCGCGCCCATGCCGGGCAAGGTGATCGCCATGCTCGTGGCGGCGGGCGATGCCGTGAAAGCCGGCCAGGCGCTGGTCATCACCGAAGCCATGAAGATGGAACACAGCCTCACCGCCCCGCGCGATGGCACCGTGGCCGAGCTGCTGTGCAGCGTGGGCGACCAGGTGGCCGAAGGCGTCGAACTGCTGCGATTGGAATGAAGCACCCATGCCCTTGAACACCGCACTCCCCGCCCACGTCACCCTGGTCGATGTCGGCCCCCGCGACGGCCTGCAAAACGAAGCCCAGCCGGTGCCTGCGGCCGACAAAATCGCGCTCGTGCACCGCCTGCAGGCGGCCGGCCTGAAGCACATCGAAGTCACCAGCTTCGTCAGCCCCAAGTGGGTGCCGCAGATGGCCGACAACGCCGAGGTCATGGCCGGCATCACGCGCCCCGCCGGCGTGCGCCACAGCGTGCTCACGCCCAACATGAAGGGCTTCGAGGGCGCGCTGGCGGCGGGCGCCGACGAGGTCGTCATCTTCGCGGCGGCCTCCGAGGCCTTCAGCCAGCGCAACATCAACTGCTCGATCGCCGAATCCATCGAGCGTTTCCGCCCGGTGGCCGAAGCGGCGCGCGCCCACGGCCTGCGCGTTCGCGCGGCAGTGTCGTGTGCGCTGGGCTGCCCCTACCAGGGCGAGGTGGGCACCGACGCCGTGGTCGATGTGGCCCGACGCCTGCTCGACATCGGCGCCCACCACATCGGCATCGCCGACACCACCGGCGTGGGCACGGCCGGCCGCGTCAGCGCGGTGATGGAGGCGACCCTGAAGCACGTGCCCCTGGCCGAGCTCAGCGGCCACTTCCACGACACCTACGGCCAGGCGCTCACCAACATCCACGCCTGCCTGCAGCTGGGCATCCACACCTTCGACGCCAGCGTGGCCGGCCTGGGCGGCTGTCCCTACGCCAAGGGGGCCACCGGCAACGTGGCCACGGAAGACGTCGTCTACCTGCTGCACGGCCTGGGCATCCACACCGGCATCGACCTGGACGCGCTGGTCGATGCCGGCGCCTTCATCTCGGGCGCACTCGGCCGCAAGCCCGTCTCGCGCGTCGCCAATGCCTTGCTGGCCAAACGCGCAACCCACTGAAGGAGACCCCCGATGACCCTGCCCGGACTCAACCACCAGCTCGGTGACGACATCGACGCCCTGCGCGACGCCGTGCGCGCCTTTGTGCAGCGCGAGCTGGCCCCGCGCGCCGCCCAGATCGACCAGGACAACCTCTTCCCCGCCGACATGTGGCGCAAGCTCGGCGAGCTGGGCGTGCACGGCCTGACGGTGTCGGAAGAGCACGGCGGCACCAACCTGGGCTACCTGGCGCACATGGTGGCCATGGAAGAAATCAGCCGCGGCAGCGCGTCGGTGGGCTTGAGCTACGGCGCGCACTCCAACCTGTGCGTCAACCAGATCCACCGCAACGGCAGCGAGGCGCAAAAGCGCCGCTACCTGCCCAAGCTGGTCAGTGGCGAGCACGTCGGTGCGCTGGCAATGAGCGAACCCAACGCCGGCTCCGACGTGGTGAGCATGCAGCTGCGGGCCGAGCTGAAGCCGGGCCTTGGCGGCGCGGGCGGCGACCGCTACGTGCTCAATGGCAGCAAGATGTGGATCACCAATGGCGGTGACGCCGATGTGCTGGTCGTCTATGCCAAGACCGACCCGCAGGCCGGCGCCAAAGGCATGACCGCCTTCCTCATCGAAAAGGGCATGAAGGGCTTCAGCAAAGGCCCGCACCTCGACAAGCTGGGCATGCGCGGCTCCAACACCTACCCGCTGTTTTTCGAGGACTGCGAAGTGCCCGCGGAGAACGTGCTGGGTGGCGTGGGCCAGGGCGCCCGGGTGCTGATGAGCGGGCTGGACTACGAACGCGCCGTGCTCTCGGGCGGGCCGCTGGGCATCATGCAGGCGGTGATGGACAACGTCATCCCCTACGTGCACGAACGCAAGCAGTTCGGCCAGGCCATCGGCGAATTCCAGCTGCTGCAAGGCAAGCTGGCCGACATGTACACCGTGCAGCAAGCGGCGCGCGCCCTGGCCTACACCGTGGCCAAGAACCTGGACGCGCTGGGCACGCAGCACGCCCGCCATGTGCGCAAGGACTGCGCCGCCCTCATCCTGTGGACGGCCGAAAAAGCCACCTGGATGGCCGGTGAAGGCATCCAGATCTTCGGCGGCAACGGCTACATCAACGACTACCCGCTGGGCCGGCTGTGGCGCGACGCCAAGCTCTACGAGATCGGCGCGGGCACCAGCGAGATCCGCCGCATGCTGATCGGGCGGGAACTCTTCGCCGAAACGGCCTGAGGACCGTGGCCCAGGTCGCCCGAGGGTGGCCTGGGCGCCACCCCGCACGACGCGTTGCTCAGTCTTCCGAGCGACTGCGACGGGACCTGACGAACAGCGCCAGGGCCAGGCCCACGGCCGCCAGGACCAGCGAGGGTGGCTCGGGCACGGCCGTGACGCCCAGGGTCACATTGCCCACCAGGTTGGCGCGGCTGCCGGGCTGGTAGTTGAAGCTGGCGTCCGAGGAAAACACCTCGACCCGGGTCAAGGCCACCGCAGAACTCACGCCGTAAAACAGGGGCGTGAACGCCTCGCTCACCGTGCCCAGCACGTGCGTGAAGCTGCTGCCATCGGAGAAGGACACCGACACCACGGGCGACTCGTCCAGCGTCAGGTCGAAATCGTCGAAGGCGAAGCCATAGACCGGCTGCAGGAAGTCAAAGCGCAGCGGCTTGAAGTTGTCGACGGCACCGCCGCTGGAGCCCCCGACGTTGCTGCCCTGGGCCTGGCCGTAGGCGTCACCGCCCACCGTGCTGACATCGGCCAGATCACCCTGCGCAGACGACAGGATGGACACGATGTTCGGCGCGGCAAAGGTGTAGAGGTACTGCGAGGGCTGCGCGGCCGTGAAGCTGGCGCGATCGGTGTACTCGGTGTAGGCCTGGGCCTGCGTGACAAGGGTCACCAGCACAAGGGCAGCACCCAAAGAGCGCCACGAAAATGGGGTCAGCATGTGACACCTCCTGAGGTTTGAATGGCCCCAGCGTAGGCTGACCGCACCATCTCGCCCATCCCTAGGATGTCAGTCGCGTCTTTTCGGACCACACCGCCCGGGACCGCTCTGGGCCAGCCCTGATGCACGTCAATGCCGCGACATGACGCACAGACAGCCCTCGTGTCGCACACGGTGCCTCGCACGGGGCGGCCACGCCCCTAGGATCCAACCCAGATCAAATCTGACGGGTCCCAGAGGCCTGCGACACGGAGACACCATGAGCCAACAAGCCCTGCACAACGCCAAGGCACTCGTTGCCCGCGAGAAACTCGACTTCGGCCTGGACGGCGAACTGCCGCGCTGGTGGTACGAGAACAGCCCTTACAAGTCGCGCCTGATCGACGCCCTGCAGGCCGCCTTCCCGGACGGCGAGCGCTATTTCATCTCCTGCGTGCGCGCCTTCCGCGAGCAGACCACCGACCCGGCGCTGCTGGCCGAGATCAAGACCTTCATCCGCCAGGAAGGCCAGCACGGCATCGTGCACTCCCAGTACAACCAGCGTCTGCGCGAACAGGGCCTGGACATCGACGCCATCGTTGATTTCATCAACAGCAACAACAATTTCCACACGAAGCATTTCTCGAAGGAATACAACCTGGCGTTGACCGCCGCCTTCGAGCACTTCACCGCCATGCTGGCCGAGATCTTCTTCGTCAAGAAGGAAACCATGGCCAACGCCGACCCCAAGCTGCGCGCCATGATGGCGTGGCACGCCGTGGAAGAGATGGAGCACAAGGCCGTGGCCTACGACGTGATGCAGCAGATCGCCAAGGTCGGCTACTTCAAGCGCTGCCTGGCCATGGCCCACGTGACCCTGTTCCTGAGCTACCTGACCATCCGCTTCACCAACCGCCTGCTCAAGAACGATGGCTTCTCGTTCGGCAAGCGCATGTGGATGATGGCGAAGTGCCGCTGGTGGTTGTTCGGCTACAAGGGCATCATCTCCAGCCACCTGGGCACCTTGCTGGCGTACTTCAAGCCCGGGTTTCACCCTTGGCAGCAAGAAGCCATCCACAACTACGACGCCTGGGTGGACGCCTACGAGCGCACCGGCGACCCGATGGCCGCAGGCGCTGCGCTCTACCAGGCCGCGCACTGAGGCTGCTCAGGCACGGCCCCCAGCGGGTCACAAGCGTGTTCGTTCAAAGCGCCCTGCGGGGCGCTTTTCTCATGGGCGCAGGTCGGTGTCGGCGATCCAGTTGCCGTGGAAGCCCGCCGGGATGCGCATGGGGATGTGCACCACGGCCTGGGGCGGTCCGGTGAAGTCGTCGGCGTTGAGGATGTGGCACTCCGCGCAGCCGCTCTGGCGGTTGTGCACGAAGCCGATCAACCAGCCGTCGTCCTCCGCGCCTTGGGGCCGACGGGGCACGAACACGAACTCGCCGGGCACGGCGTGCGGGCCAAAGTCGTGCTGGACCGTGCTGCGGGTCTGCAGGTCGTGGCGGAACAGGGGCAGACCGCCGCGCCGGCCATCGTCCCCCAGACCTGCGCCGATGCCCACGGCGTAGGCGTAGCGGTAAGGTTCGCCGCTCAGGCGCTCGTCCAGTCGCGGGAACTCCTGCGGGGCGTCGTGCAGCACCTCGCGCACCACGCGACCGCCATCGGCCGGCAGCGTCCAGCGCTCGAAACGCGCGCCGGAATCCATCTCCGGTCCGCTGCGCGAACGGTCGAACATGCGGCGGTGCGCCACCACGTCCATCACCACGCCGCCATCGGGCAGATCGAAGGCGTTGCAGGGGTGGAAGACGTAGCAGGGATCGACCTCGTGCCAGCGGATGTCCGCCGCCCCGCCGTCTTTGGGCAGCAGGCCCACGCGCGCTGCGTGGCGGTCGTTCCAGGCATAGGGGAAGGGCGCGAGCGTCAAGAGGCGCTTGAAGGAGAAGGTCACCGGCAGGTCCAGCACCACCACGAAGCGGCGGGTGATGGCGCAGTCGTGGACCATCGGCCCGTGCTGCACGGGGATGTCCACCACGCGGCTGACTTCGCCCTGCGGCGACACCCGCACGTACTGCAAGCGATTGCGCTTCATCGCGTCGTAGCAGATGGCGTGCAGCTCGCCGGTGTGGGGGTCGCGGTGCGGGTGGGCGGTGAAGGGCTGCTTGCGCGGGCTGTCGAAGGTGCCATGGCGCACGCTGTCGAGCCGGGCATCGAGCTGCACGGGCAGCATGCCCGCCTCGACCGAGGCCCAGACCCGACCGGCATGGGCATAGACGTTGGTGTTGACGACGTCACCGGGGCCATGGCGCGGCCCGGGCAGCAGCGGGCGCCCCAGGGCCTTGTGCGCGCTGTTGCTGCCCACGTAGCGGCTGCGATACCACTCGGCCCGCCCGCCGTGCAGGCGCAGGCCGTGCACCATGCCGTCGCCAGTGAACCAGTGGTAGCGGCTGGGCTGAGGCTTGATCGGGTTGGGGCCGATGCGGGCGTAGAGGCCGCTCAAGGCTTCGGGCAAGGTGCCTTCCACGCGCAAGGCGGTGGTGTCCGACTCGCCGGGCACGGGCGCGAACACATCGTCCAGGAAGCTGGGCTGGGTGGCATCGACCGGGGGCGAGGCGGTCCAGGGCAAGGTCAGGGACATGGTGCGGTTTCCTCAGGCTGGGTTCATGTTGACAGCGTGAACATGCGCATGACACCATGGAATGTGGACAATGTCAACATCATGGTTTCCAGCAATCCCGACCGCGCTTACCACCACGGTGACCTGCGCAACGCCCTCATCGAAGCCGGCCTGGCCGCGCTCGAAGCCCACGACGCATCGGAGCTGAGCCTGCGCGCGCTGGCACGGGAGTTGGGCGTGTCGGCCAACGCCGTGTACCGGCACTTCGCCGACAAGGACGCCCTGCTCAGCGCCGTGGCGGCCGAGGGCTTCCGCCGCTTCGCCCAGGCGCAACGCGACGCGCAGGCCGCATCCCACACCGACCCGGTCGCCACGGGCCTGGGCTATGTGCGCTTCGCGCAGGCCCACCCTGCCCTGTTCCGGCTGATGTTCGGCCGCTTCACGCGGGCTTGCGAGAGCGCCGAGCTGCAGGAAGCCGCGCTGGCCGCCTTCGGGCAATTGCTGGAAGATTCCCGCCCCGCCGGGCACACCGGCCCCATCGACGAGGCCACGATGCTGCGCGCACTGGCACGTTGGAGCCTGGTCCACGGGCTGAGCCACCTCCTGCTGGAAGGCCAGCTCAGCTTCTTCGGGCAGACCGGCACGCAGGAGGGCCTGGCCAGCGCGGTGCTGCAGGCCTCGGGGCTGGGGCCAGCGGCTCAGGGGCGCGGCAAGCCGTCCACAAAAGCCAGCAGCTGACCCGGCTGCATCGCCACCCAAGGCTCGCCCACCGTGAGCGGCTGTGTGGCGATGACGGCCACGCGGTCACCGGACTGGGTCACCTCCGCGAAGTCCACCTCGACGTCCTGGTCCTGCAGGCGGGCCA
Source organism: Aquabacterium sp. (assembly GCA_023266355.1). Classification (GTDB taxonomy): domain Bacteria; phylum Pseudomonadota; class Gammaproteobacteria; order Burkholderiales; family Burkholderiaceae_C; genus Aquabacterium. The sequence goes on along the minus strand of JAHFQM010000005.1, from coordinate 203,500 downwards.
CGCCGAAGGGGTGTTGGCGCACCAGGTGGTGCAGGTGGGTGCTGCAATGGGCCCACAGCGCATCGCCCTGGCTGAGCATGCAGTTGAAGGTGCCGTGGCGTGCCACCTGCGGCATCAGCTCGGACAGCGTGCGCGTGAGCTCGTCCACCGAGGGCATGGCCGCGTGGCTCTTGGCCAGCTCCTGCATCAACCAGCAAAAGGCGCGCTCGCTGTCGGTGTCGCCCACGGGCTTGAACGCGGCGTGCAGGCGCGGGTGGAAGTCCACCAGGTTGCCGTTGTGCGCGAACACCCAGTAGTGGCCCCAGAGCTCACGCACGAAGGGGTGGCAGTTCTCCAGCGCCACGCGGCCTTGCGTGGCCTTGCGGATGTGCGCGATCACCTGCTTGCTCTGGATGGGGTAGCGCTGGATGAGCTCGGCCACCGGCGAGTTGTCCGCCGAGAGGTGGTCCACGAAGTGGCGCAAGCCACGGCCCTCGAAGAAGGCGATGCCAAAGCCATCGGCGTGCTCGCAAGCGCGCTGGGCGAAGCCCGAAAAGCTGAAGACGATGTCGGTGGGGGTGTTGCAGTTCATGCCCAGCAACTGGCACATGGCGAACTCCGCGGTGAAATGGCTGGAGGCCGCAGTGTAGGCCCAGGCACCGCAGTTCCTGGTGCAGATCAGGCCCGCGCGTCGAAGCGCAGGATGGCGTCGGCCATGCCCGACAGCGGCCGCACATCGTCGACACCGCCCAGCTTGATCGCTTCCATGGGCATGCCGAACACCACGCAACTGGCTTCGTCTTGCGCCACGGTGCGGGCGCCACCGTCGTGCATGAGCTTCATGCCGCGCGCGCCGTCATCGCCCATGCCCGTGAGGATGATGCCCATCACGTCCTTGCCCGCCACCTCGGCGGCCGAGCGGAACAGCACGTCCACCGAGGGCTTGTGGCGGTTGACCGGTGGGCCGTCCAGCACCTTGACGAAGTACTGGCCCATCGATTTGGTCAGCTGCATGTGCTTGCCACCGGGCGCGATCAACACCGTGCCGCGTTGCAGGCGGTCACCGCTGCGGGCCTCGCGCACTTCCATGGCGCACAGGTTGTTGAGCCGGTCCGCGTACATGCGCGTGAAGTTCTCCGGCATGTGCTGCACGATGGCGATGCCCGGGCAGTCCACCGGCAAGCGGGTGAGGACGGCCTCCAGCGCCTGGGTGCCGCCCGTCGATGCGCCCATGACCACGGGCTTGTTGACCGACAGCGCATGGACCCCGGCCACAGCCTGGGCAGGCGCCGGTCGCGGCTTGGCTGACGCCGCGCTCGCAGACACAGCGGCAGACCCCGACCCGGCCGCACCCGGCTTCATGCCGGCACGGGGTCGGCTGGTCGCGGCGGCCTTGAGCGTTTGCACGACCTCCAAGCGGGACTCGTCCAGGAATTGCTTGAGGCCCATGCGCGGCTTGGCCATCACCGCCACCGCGCCAGACGCCAGCGCCTCCAGCGCGACCTGGCTGCCCGAGGTGGACAAGGTCGAGCAGATCACGGTGGGGATGGGGTCCTCGTCCATGATCTGGCGCAGGAAGGTCAGGCCGTCCATGCCGGGCATCTCGATGTCGAGCAACAAGACGTCCGGGCGGCGTTTGCGGATGGCCGCAGCGGCCAGCATGGCGTTGGGCGCACTGCCGATCAGCTCGATGTCACGCTCACCTTGCAGCAGGTGCTGGATGGCCTGGCGCACGACGGCCGAGTCATCGACGACATAGACCTTGACGGGCATCAGCGCTTCCCTTCGATGGGCAACACGCGCACCACGGGCGCGCCCTGGCCCACGCGCCAGTGGACCTTGCGGTAGCACGCACCGCCGCCCACCGACACCTCATGGGCGAGCACGCCCTGCGCTGCCAAAAACTGGCGGGCCCAGCCCACGTTGCGGGAGCCCACGGAAGGCGCACCCTCCAGCCCCTGCAGCCGCATCGCACCGCCGCCACAGACGTAGGCCTCGCAGGCACGCGGGTCCACACCACGCGAGCGCAGCTCGGCGAACATGCGCTGCATGGCGACTTCGGCGAACGTCGCATCCTGATGAAACCCCGGTCGCGGGCTGGCGCAGTGGACGTAGTGGCACATGGCACCGACGGTGTGCGCCGCATCGGCCATGCAAATGGCCACGCACGAGCCCAACAAAGTCTGCACCGTCGTGCCTTCGTTGACGCAAACCACATCGCCCGGGTGGATGACCAGGGTCGGCAAGGCAGGCGCCAAGGCCATGGCGGCATCGGACCGACCGTCGTGACGGCCTCGGAACAGGGTTGCGGGCTTCATGGACGTGATCGGTGGCATCAGACCTTGCGAAAGGCCCCGGGGGTGAGCGACTGGAGGCTGGCGCTGCAGGGCACGCGCCCTTCGGCCGAACCGATGAAGAACAGGCCGCCGGGCTTGAGCTGGCCGAGCACGCGATCGACCACCTCCGATTTGGTCGGGCCGTCGAAATAAATCAGCACATTGCGCAGGAACACGATGTCGAACAGGCCCACGCCCTCCACCGAGTGGCACAGGTTGAGGTGGCCGAAAGACACGTTCGATTTGAGCTCGGGGCGCATGGCCACCAGGCCCTCGGCCTCGCCATGGCCCTGCAGGCAAAAGCGCTTGAGGCGCGGCTCGGTGACGTGGCGCAGGCGCTCGGCGGGGTAGATGCCCTCTTTGGCCGAGTGCAGCACCCGGTCGCTGATGTCCGTGCCCAGCACCGACCACTCCGCGCCGATGGTGCGCTTGGCCGCCAGCTCCGACAGCAGCATGGCGATGGTGTAAGCCTCGTCACCGAAGGACGAAGCCGCGCTCCACACGCGCAGGCTGGCGGGTCGGCGCGATTGCAGCTCGGAGACCATCACATCGAAGTGTTTGGGCTCGCGGAAGAAATAGGTTTCGTGGGTGGTCAGCAAGTCCACCATCATCTGGAACTCGCCGCCATCGCTGTCGCTGCACACGCGCGCCAGGTAGTCGTCGAAATCGCTCAAGCCGAGGCGGTGGATGCGCGGCCCCAGGCGGGCGCTGACCAGGGTGCGCTTGTGCGGCGCGAGGTCGAGGCCAATGCTTTCGTGCATGAGGCCGCGAATGCGCGTGAACACCTGATCGGACAGTGCCAGCTCGGCCATGGGGTGTCCTCAGGCGGCCAAGGCGTCTTGCGACACCTCGCACAAAGCGGCCATCTCATCGACGTCCAGGGCCTTGTCGGGCGCCAGCACCACGATGAAGCGCCCCTCGGCCGCCTTGGCCATGCCATGGATGAAGTCGCGCCGCACCGAGGTGCCAAAGCTGGGCGCCGGCTCGATCTGGCTGGACGGGATGTCCACCACCTCGCTGACCGCATCGACCAGCAAGCCCAACTCCAGGCGCTCGCCATGGCGCACGGCGTCGAACACCACGATGCAGGTGCGCCGCCCCACCGATGCCGGCGGGTGGCCAAAGCGTGCCTGCAGGTCGATCACGGGCACCACGGCACCGCGCAGGTTGATGACCCCGCGCACGAAGCTGGGCATCAGCGGCACCGTGGTCATGGTGCCGTACTGGATGATTTCACGCACGGTGCGGATGTCCATGGCGAACACATCGCTGCCGAGCATGAAGGTCAGGTACTGCGCAGTGCCGGGGGTGTCCGCGGCCTCGCTGCCAAGGTGAGAGATGGCGGCCATGGTGCGCTCCTTCAGAAGGGACGGAAGCTGCCGCCCGCCACCTTGGCGATGCCCGAAGCACCGCCTCGCGCGGCCATGTTCGCCGGGCGGCGACCCACGTCTGCCGCGTCCATCGCCCCGCCACCGTCGATGTTGAAGAAGGCGATCGACTGCTGCAATTGCTCGGCCTGACCGGACAACTCTTCCGAGGTGGCCGCCAGCTCTTCCGAGGCCGATGCGTTTTGCTGCGTGGCCTTGTTGAGTTGCGTCATGGCTTCGCCGATGTGGCTCACCGACTGGCTCTGCTCTGCCGAGGCCGCGGAGATTTCCTGCACCAGCTCCGAAGTGCGCTGGATGGACGGCACGATCTCGTCGAGCAACTTGCCCGCACGCTCGGCCGTGGACACGCTGTTGGCTGCGAGCTCACCGATTTCCTGCGCGGCCGTCTGGCTGCGCTCGGCCAGCTTGCGGACCTCGGCGGCCACCACCGCGAAGCCCTTGCCATGCTCACCCGCACGCGCGGCCTCGATGGCGGCGTTCAGGGCCAGCAGGTTGGTCTGGTAGGCGATGTCATCGACGATGCTGATCTTGGCAGCGATCTGTTTCATCGCCGTCACGGTCTGGCTCACGGCAGAGCCGCCATCGCCAGCCTCGCGGGAGGCCTTGGTGGCCATGCCGTCGGTGACCTTGGCGTTGTCGCTGTTTTGCGAGATGGACGCCGACATCAGCTCGATGGCATCGGTGGTTTGCTCGACCGATGCGGCCTGCTCGGAAGCCGCTTGCGACAGCGACTGGGCCGTCGCACTGACCTGGCTGGCCGCCCCCGTGAGGGCCGCCGCGGCCGAACGCACTTCGCCCAGCACGCGGGTGAGCTGGTCGCCAGTTTCGTTGCCCGCCTCCTTGACCTTGTGGAAGAGGCCGGCGTGCTCGCGGTGGATGCGGTGGCTCAGGTCACCGCTGGCAAAGGCCGTCAGCAGGTCGGCCACGTCGCTGAGGCCGCGCTCGCTGGTCTCCAGGATCTGGTTGACGCCGCCGCCCAGCGAGGCGAAGAAGCCCGCCTTGTCCTGCAAGGACACGCGCTGCGAGAAATCGCCACTGGCCGCTGCCGCCACCACGTTGGCGATCTCTTCTTCGGTCGCCACTTCTTGCGTGCGGTCGCCCCACTCCACCACGGTGCCAGTGCGCACGCCGTGCGCGTCGATGACCGGCGTGGCCACCAGCGCGAAGGTCCGGCCCGCCACCTTGATCTGGGCGCGGTGGGTGTCGCGCAGGCCCGCCAGCATGTTGCGCTGGTGCGCCGGGTTCTTGTGGAAGATGTCGATGTTGGAGCCCAGCACCTTGCGCACATCGAACTGCGGCAAGGCCTTGCGCAGGTCGGCTTCGGCGTTGCTGAGCATTTGCTCGACCGCCTTGTTCATGAAGACGATGTTCTGATCGGCATCGGCGATCATCACGTTGCTCGTGACCACCTCCAGCGCCGTGCGGATGCGGGCGTTGCGCTCGCTCTCAAGCACCACCTCTGACAGGCGTGCGCAGACATCGTCCATCGCCTCGGTGATCACGGCCTTCTGGCCTGGCAAGCGCGCCATCTTCACGTCGAAGCGGCCCTCGCCATAGGCCTTGATCGTGTCCACCACCTGCATCTTCACGGCGATGTGGGCGGCCACCAGCTGGTTGATCTTGTCGCCAATGCCGGCACTGACCGCAGGCAGCGCGGACACGTCGATGGTCTTGCCGATCCAGCCCTGCTCGTGCTCGCGGCTCATGTTGTCCAGGCGGCCCTCCAGCTCTTCGAGCGCGCGGTGGGCATCGGTGATTTCCTGCCGTGCCCCGGCATGCACGGCGCGTTGTCGCACCAGGCCCCAGCCGGCACAGGCCAGGCCCGCTGCGGCCAGGCCGATCGACAGGGCCGCAGGCCCGTGGTCGAGGAAGGGGGTGATGACCAAGGCGGCCATGCAGGCGGCAGCCGCCATCAAAGCCTTGTCGGGCAGGTTCGGGGTGTCAGCTGTGTAGGCCATGGGAGGCTCCTTCGTCCGGGGTGGCACGACTGTGCGAGGGAAGTTGAGGGCTGCTGACCGACCGGGTGGGTCGGCGCATCCGCTCGGCGGCAGCCAGATCGCCAAGCGCATGGACATCGAAAATGAGCGCCACATCGCCGTTGCCGAGGATGGACGAGCCGCTGATGCCGCGCAGGGAGCGGAACATGCGGCTGAGGGGTTTGATCACGGTCTGGTAGTGGCCCATCAGCACATCGACCAGCACGCCGTACTGGCGACCGGCCGACTGGATGACCACCACGCTGGGCCGCACGGCCGGGGCGCAATCGAGGCCATAGACCTCGCTGAGCGACATGACGGGCAGCACCTGGCCACGCAGCTCCATGCAGCACCGGCCATCGGCCTGCATGGACTGGCCCAGACCATCGCCCTGGATGACCTCGACCACCGACTCCAGCGGGAAGATGAAGCGCGAGTCGCCCACCCCGACGAGGAAGCCGTCGATGATGGCCAGCGTCAGGGGCAGGCGGATGTCGATGTCCGTGCCTTCGCCTGGCGCGCTGGCGATCTGCACGCGGCCGCGCAAGGCCTCGATGTTCTGGCGCACCACGTCCATGCCCACACCGCGGCCCGACAGGTTGGTGACCTGCTCGGCGGTGGAAAAGCCAGGCTCGAAAATGAGCTGGAGGATGTCGGCATCGGGCGGCGTGACGCCGGGTTCGACCAGGCCACGGTCCCAGGCTTTCTTCAGCACCCGCTCGCGCGAGATGCCGCGGCCATCGTCACGGATGCGGATGAGCACGTGGCCCGACTCGTGGCAGGCGCTGAGCGTGAGCTGGCCTTGCGCCGGCTTGCCTGCTGCGACGCGTTCCTCGGGTGTTTCCAGGCCGTGGTCCAGCGCGTTGCGCACCAGGTGCATGAGTGGGTCGGCGATGCGCTCCACCATGGATTTGTCCAGCTCGGTCTCGCCGCCCTGGATCTCCAGCACGACGTCCTTGTGCAAGTCGGCGGCCACGTCGCGCACCACGCGGCGGAAGCGGCTGAAGGTCTCGCCGATCGGCACCATGCGCAACTGCAGCGTGCCATTGCGGATCTCTTCGATCAGGCGCTCCATGTGGCCATTGGCCTCGATGAGCGCGCCCTGGCGGGTCTCGCGGGCCAGCATCGATGCGCCGGCGCTGGCCACGACCAGCTCACCCAGCAGGTTGATGACGGCGTCGAGGCGGTCGGCCTGCACGCGGATGAAGCGGCCATCTTCGGCGCCATCGCGGGCCTTGGGTTTGCGCGCATCGGCGGGCACGGACGCGGCTGCGTTGGCAGTTGCGGAGGGCGTCACAGCGGCAGCCTGCGTGGCTGGGGCCGGCGCCGCATCCAAAGCCTGGTGTGTCTCTGCCAGGCCATGCGTGGTCGGTGTCGGCGGCGTGATGCACAGCTCGCAATCCTCGCGCACAAAGCTGAAGGCATCCTCGATGCCCGCTTGCGCGGCGTCGGTCAGCAGCGTGAAGCCAAGCCCCAGGTGGCAGGACTCGGGCTCCAGTTGGTCCAGCGCGGGCACGGCAGCCTCGTCGAGCACCACGTCGTCCAGTTCACCCAGACCGCGCAGGTAGTTCAAGATGGCCAGCGGGTCCATGCCATTGCGGAAGGTGTCGTGCCCGAAGCGCACGTCGATGTGCCAGGGCTGGGCCTGCGGGGTTTCTTGTGCCCCCACCGCCTGTGTCACCCCCGGCAAAAGGGCATCGCCCGCACCGGTGCCTGGCGCGCCGCCATCGGTCCAGCGCTGCAACTCGGCCACCAGGTGCTGGCGCAAGCCTTCGGAGGCAGACACGTCGCTGGCGAGGTCGCTGGCCGCGTCCACGAGCAGTCGGATCTGGTCATTGCATTGCAAGAGCAGCGTGCTCATGGCCGGCGTCAGGTGCTGGCGGCCCTCGCGCAGCCCGTCGAGCAGGGACTCGACGTGGTGCGTGAACGCCACCACCGCGTCCAGGCCGAACACGCCCGCCGAGCCCTTGACGGTGTGCGCGCAGCGGAACAGGGCATTGAGCAATTCGGCGTCGTTGGGCGCATCTTCGAGCTGCAGCAGCAGCTGCTCGACCCGTTCGATCTGCTCCTGGGCCTCGCTGATGAAGGCGGGCAAGGCTTCGGCGATGAAGCTCTGGTCGGTGTCGTCGTGCAGGTGGGCCATGGGTCGCTCCGGGTGCGGATGTCGTGGGGCTCAGGCGTCGAGCCACTGGCTCAGACGCTGGCTCAGGCCCAGGCCGTGGCAAGCCTGCTGGAGGGCATCGCTGGCGGCCACCAGGTGCAGCTGTTGTCCGCGGGCGTGCAGGCTGTGGGACAGCGACAGCAGCAGCTGCACCCCGGCGGCATCCGCCTGGACCACGTCCGCGGCCTGCACCGGCCAGACGCGGGTGTCGCGGTCGGCATCGAGCCAGCGCAGCATGTGGGCGTGGGTGTCGGCCGCGCTGTAGATGCTCAGCTCCGCCGGCAAGGCGCGGGGCGTCGGGAGGGTGGCGGCGTCGCTCATGGTCGGTCTCGTCAGGCCAGCACCAGCTTGGAGACAGCGTCCAGCAGCACGGGCGGGTTGAAGGGTTTGACGATCCAGGCCTTGGCGCCGGCGGCGCGTCCGCGCTCCTTGGTGGCGTCCTGGCCTTCCGTGGTCAGCATCACCACGGGCGTGAACTTGTAGCTGGGGTGGGCCTTGACCTTGGTCAGGAAGGTGATGCCATCCATGCGCGGCATGTTCACGTCGCTGACGATGAGGTGGATCTTGCGGCCGTCGAGCCGGGTCAGCGCTTCTTCGCCATCGCCCGCCTCCAGCACCTCGTAACCCGCGCGCGACAGGGCCAGTTTCACCACGGTGCGCAGCGAACTGGAGTCATCGACGATCAGGATGGTTTTGCTCACGGCATGCTCCTCGTGTGTGCCCGTGCCAGGTCAGAAAAAAGTGAGTTCGGACGCCTGCTGCGCCGCGGCAGGAGGCGATGTCGGCGCGCCTGCCCCAGTGGGGTCGCGGCTGCCGCTGGTGCCATGTGCCGCGCGCTGCTCGTCGGTGGTGTAGCCGGCCTGCAGCAGTTCCTGCCAGCGTTCGCGGTCCAGGCGCTGGCCTTGCCGCAAGACGCCATCGACCTGCTGCACAGCCTGTTCGATGGAGTGGTTGACCTGCTCCATGATCTGCTGCACGCGGTCCTGGAACTGGAAGGCCATCATCATTTGTTCGACCTGCTGGCGCACCGCCTCGCCATGGGCGCCGAGCACGGTCGCACGCTGGTGCAACTGCTTGACCACGCCCTCGACGTCCTGGATGACGTGCTGGATGGTCGCGCCCGATGCGTCGATCACCTGGCCATCGGCCTCGGCTTGGGTGCGAGCGCAGTCCAGGGCGTCGCCCATCTGCGTGCGCAGGTCGTCGATTTGCTGGCCGATGCGGCGCCCGGTGTTGCCCGATTCACCAGAGAGTCGTCGCACCTCGGCGGCGACCACCGCGAAGCCTCGGCCGCTTTCGCCCGCGCGGGCGGCCTCGATGGCGGCGTTGATGGAGAGCAGGTTGGTCTGTCGGGCCAGCTTGGCCACTTCCTCGGCCATGTCTTGCAAGCCACCCGAGCGCTGCGCCAGCCCTTGCACCGAACCCAGGATCTGTTCGCGCGACTGCACGAAGGCCGAGAAGTTCTGCATCAGGCCATTGAGGTCGGCTTCACAGCGCGTGAGCACCTGCGTGCGCGAGGCTTCCTGCTCATGCGCCTGCGGCCCGTTCGCCACGATCTGGTCCAGCTGGGTGAGGATGTCGGAGAAACCAGCGAGCAACTCGTCGATGGCATCGCGCATCTGTGTTTGTGCCGTCTGCAGGTGTGTGAGCCACAGGGCGGCGGCTTCCGACAGGCAATCGGCCGCTTCCTGGCCCGCGCTGCCCTCGACCGGGCCCGCAGGGTGCACGCCACGCGCAACATGCACCCAGGCCAGCACCGCGCCGCTGAGGCCCAGCATCACCAGGCCGGCACCCATCGCCGCAGGCCAATGTGCCAGCCAGGCGGACATCGCCACCAACCAAGCACAAGCTGCCGCGCACCACGCCGCATTCTGGCGAGCACGTGTCCATCCGTCTGACCGCATTCCATCCCCTTGTGAGGAGCATTCAAGTGCCAGGACGCGCTCCTCAACGTCGCACTGGCCCTGCGGTGAAAGGGGTCACTTTTGCCAACCCCGCTCTGACTGAAGCACCGTCACCGCGCCGGTACTCCTCACTATCGGTCACGATTGCAGCGCACCAAAATCGAAATATGCGGCACATGTCACGACAGTTCGAGGGACCTCCCCAAGCGCCCCATCAGGGTGCACCCGCAAGGGGGTGCCGCGGGGGATGGCAGAAAGAAAGTGCCGCGCGATAATGGCGGGGCTAACAAACGGCACCCTTTTCAACCAACCATCTCTTGTCTGGAACGCATCCATGGCTTCTGTCAACAAAGTCACCCTCATCGGCAACCTGGGCCGCGACCCCGAAGTCCGCTACACGCCCAACGGCGCTGCCGTTTGCAACGTGTCCATTGCCACCACGCGCAACTGGAAGGACAAAAATTCGGGTGACAAGGTCGAAGAGACCGAATGGCACCGTGTTGTGTTTTACGACCGCCTGGCCGAAATCGCCGGCGAGTACCTGAAGAAGGGCCGCTCGGTCTATGTCGAAGGCCGCCTGAAGACCCGCAAGTGGCAGGACAAGGACGGCAAGGACAACTACACCACCGAAATCGTCGCCGAGCAGATGCAACTGCTGGGCGGCCGTGAAGGTGGTGGCATGGGCGGTGGTGGCGGCGGTGGCTACGGCGGCCACCAAGGCGGCGGCGACGAGTTCAGCCAGGAAGCCCCGGCACAGGCCAGCCGTCCGGCGGCACGCCCTGCACCGGCACCGCGCCCTGCACCGGCCCCCGCACCGAAGTCCGCCACGGGCTTCGACGACATGGACGATGACATCCCCTTCTGACAGGATGTGACGGAACGGCGGGGCCCGCTTTGATCGGCGCCCCAGCCCCAGGCTTCAGCGCGCCGCCTCAGGCGCCCACGCCCAGCGGGTGCCCGTCTCCAGTTCCCAACGCCAGCGCGCTCGCAGCGCCTCCAGCTCGGCCGTGGCCGCAGCCTGTTGCTGCTCCAGCCACTGGCGCTGCAGCAGCAACACCTCGCTGAGCGAGCCCTCTCCCAGCTCATAGCCCTTGCGCACGGCCTGCGCGGCCTGGCGGGTCTGCGCTTGCGCCTGTTCGGCCGCCTGCCAGACCTGTTGGCCCGCGCGCCACTCGGCGCGCCACTGGGTCAGGTTGCGCTGCAGCTCACGCCGCACCTCGCCCTCCTGCGCACGCGCCGCCTGGGCGTCGGCCCACTGGGCCTGAGATTGCAATGAGCGGGCCGCGCTGCCCAAGGGCCACGACACGTTCACCCCGAGGATGCGCTCCGCGCCGCTGCGCTCGCGCCCCAGCTGCACGCCCACAGTGGGGTCGGGCTGGCGCTCTGCTTCGGCCAGGCGGGCCTGGGCCTCGGCGGCCTCGGCCTCCAGGCGGGCCAGGCGCCACTGCGGGTGGGCGTCCAGCCAGGCGGCTTCAGCAGCCTCAGCGGCCTCTGGCGCGGAAGCAGGCACGCCTTGCAGCGAGGGCATCGCGTCAGACGGTGCGCCGGTTTGTGGCAAAGGCAAGCCTGGATAGCGGCTGCGCCACACACCTTGGGCGGCCTGCCAGCGCTGTTGCGCCTGCAACCACTGGGCCTGGGCCTGGGCCCGGCCGGCGTCCAGCAGCACCAGCTCCTGGCGCGCGGCATCCCCCAGGGCATGGCGGCGCGTCGCGGCCTGGTGCTGCTGCTCCCACAGCCTGAGCTGGGCGGCCAGCAGTTGCTCCTGGCGCGACGCCTGCAGCACACCGACCGCATCGTCCAACCAGGTGCGCACCAGCTCGCGCCAGGCCATGGCCAGTTGCGCATCGGCACGCGCTTGCTGGCCTTGGCCTGCGGCCGACGCCGCCTCGGCCTTGGCCGGCAGGCGCAAGCCCCGCGACAGGCCGAGCGACCACTCGCGCGTGCGCACATCGCCACCCGCGGGGCTGGCCGCGCCCACGTCGGCGCGGGCGTTGCGCTGCGCCCAACTCGCCGAAGGCGTCCAGTCGTTGGGGTTGGCGACCACCGCCGCACCGCGGGCCCGCTCGGCCTGGTGGCGCTGCAAGGCCACGCGCCAAGCCGGCGAGCGTTGCAAGGCCTCGGTCACGGCGGCATCGGCGGGCAAGGCGGTGGCCTCGTCAGGACGCGCCTGTTCGGCCTGGGCCTCTGCGGCATGGGCCTGTGCGGGCATGAAGACCAGCAGCAACAGGGTGGCCGCGGCCGCCAGCAGGGCCGCCAACGCCAGGGTGCGTGTCAGCCCTGTCAGCCGGTCCGCCGTCTCACCGAGGTCTCGGTTCAGACCTTGTTTCATGCTGCCTCCGCTTTGCGCACACCGAATCGTTCATAGGCCATGGGCAGCAGCAGCAGCGTCAAGGCCGTCGAGCTGAGCAAACCACCCGTCACCACGATGGCCAAAGGCTTCTGGATCTCCGAGCCCGGCCCGGTGGCGAACAGCAGCGGGATCAAGCCCCCCGCCGTGATGGCCGCCGTCATCAGCACCGGCCGCAGGCGGCGCTGGGCGCCCTCCCACACCGCTTCGCGCGGCGAGAGGCCCTCTTCGATCAGCTGGTTGAAATAGCTCACCATCACCACGCCATTGAGCACCGCGATGCCCAGCAGCGCGATGAAGCCCACCGAGGCCGGCACCGAGAGGTACTCGCCCGTGACGGCCAGCGCCGCGATGCCACCGATCAAGGCCAGGGGCACGTTGGAGAGCACCAGCGCGGCCTGGCGCACCGAGCCGAAGGTCGAAAACAGCAGGAAGAAAATCAGCAGCAAAGCCACCGGCACGACCAGGCCCAGGCGTTGCGCCGCGCGCTGCTGGTTCTCGAACTGGCCACCCCAGGTGATGCGGTAGCCCTCGGGCATGGGCACGGCCTGCGTCACCTTGGCGCGCGCTTCTTCGACGAAGCCGACCAGGTCGCGGCCGCGCACATTGGTCTGCACCACCACGTAGCGCTCGGCCTGTTCGCGGTCGATCTTGACCGGGCCGTCGGTGCGCGTGAGGCGCGCCACGGTGGACAGCGGCAGCGATTGCCCGTCGGGCGTGACGATGCGCAGCGCCTCGAAGTCGGCCGGCGACTGGCGCAGCTTCTCGCTGCCACGGATCACCAGCGGCGTGCGCCGACCCGGCTCCTGGACAAGGCCGATGGGCTGGCCCTCGACCCAGCGGCGCAGGTCGGCCTGGATGTCCTGGGCGTGCAAACCCAGGCGGCCCGCGGCCTGGCGGTCGATCTGCACCTGCAGGTAGGCCACGCCGTCGTTGCGCAGGGTGAGCGTGTCGGTCGCACCGGGGATCTGCGCGATCAGGGCTTCGACCTTCAGCGCCATGGCGTTGAGCTCCTTCAAGCCCGTGCCGTAGATCTTGATGGCGACGTCACCGCGCACGCCGGTCAGCATCTCCGAGACGCGCATGTCGATCGGCTGGGTGAAGGTCGAATCGACCCCGGGGAAGCTCTCCATGACCTCGCGCAGTTGGCCGATCAGCCATTCCTTGTCGGGGTTGCGCCAGGTGTCGTGCGGCTTGAGCACGAGGAAGGTGTCGGTCTGGTTCAGGCCCATCGGGTCCAGGCCCAGTTCGTCGGCACCACTGCGCGCGACGATGCCCTGCACCTCGGGCACGCGCTTCAAGATCTCTTGTTGCACGCGCAGGTCCACGGCGGCGGTGGCGTCCAGGCCGATGGAGGGCAGCTTCTCCAGCTGCAGGATGAGGTCGCCTTCGTCCAGGGTGGGCATGAAGGTCTTGCCGACCTGCGTGAACAGCAGCACCGCGCCCAGCAAGGCCGCGCCCGCACCGCCCATCAGGGCTTTGGGATGGGCCAGCGCCCAGCGCAGCATGGGCAGGTAGCCGGCATGCAGCTTGCGCATCAACCAGGGCTCTTGCGTGTGGCCGGCTTTGAGCAGCCACGAGGCCAGCACCGGCACCAGGCTCAGCGACAGCAGCAGCGACACACCGAGCGCGAACACGATGGTCAGCGCCACCGGCCCGAACAGCTTGCCTTCCAGCCCTTCCAGGCTGAGCAGGGGCAGGAACACGATGATGATGATGGCGATGCCCGAGGTGACCGGCATCACGACCTCGCGGGCCGCGCGCGCCACCACCTGCAGCATGGGGTGCTTGTCGGCATCGCCCTTGGCGAGGTGGGCCTCGACGTTCTCGACCACCACCACGGCGCCATCGACCAGCATGCCAATCGCAATGGCCAGACCGCCCAGGCTCATGAGGTTGGCCGACAGGCCGAACCAGCGCATCAGCACGAAGGTGCCCAAAGCGGCCAGCGGCAGCATCAGCGCCACCACCAGGGCCGGACGCACCTGCCCCAGGAAGGCCAACAGCAGCAAGACCACCAGCACCACGGCCTCCAGCAAGGCCTTGCCCACGGTGTAGACGGCCCGGTCCACCAGCTTGCTGCGGTCGTAGAACACGTCGATCACCGTGCCCTTGGGCAGCGTGGGCTGCAGCGTCTCCAGGCGGGCCTTGACACTGGCCACCACCTCGCGGGCGTTGGCGCCGCGCAGGCCCAGCACCAGGCCCTCGACGGCCTCGCCCTTGCCGTCTTTCGTGACGGCGCCGTAGCGCGTCAGCTCGCCGAAGCGCACCTCGGCCACATCGGCCACCCGCGTGACGCGGCCGGCTTCGCTGCGCACCACGGTGTTGCGAACATCGTCGAGCGTTTGCAGCGCGCCCTCGGCCCGCACGATCAGGGCTTCCTCGCCTTGCGTCAGGCGGCCTGCACCGTCGTTGCGGTGGCTGGCCACGATGGCCTCTTGCAGCTGGTTGAGGCTCACGCCCTGCGCCTGCAGCGCGGCCGGGTCGGGCACGACCTCGAAGGTGCGCACACGGCCGCCCAGGCTGTTGACGTCGGCCACGCCGGGGATGGTGCGCAGCGCAGGCCGGATCACCCAGTCGAGCAGGCGGCGGCGCTCTTCCAGCGTCTGCGGGCCCTCGATGGTGAACATGAACATCTCGCCCAGCGGCGTGGTGATGGGCGCCAGGCCGCCTTCGGCCGTGTCGGGCAGGTCTTTCATGACGCCGCTCAGGCGTTCGTTGACCTGCTGGCGGGCCCAGTAGATGTCGGTGCCGTCCTCGAAGTCCAGGGTGATGTCGGCCAGCGCGTACTTCGAGGTCGAGCGCAGCATCTTTTGCTTGGGGATGCCCAGCAGCTCCTGCTCGATGGGCACGGTGATGCGGGATTCGACCTCCTCGGGCGTCAGGCCCGGCGCCTTGACGATGACCTTGACCTGCGTGCCCGACACATCGGGGAAGGCGTCGATGGGCAGCTTGGTCCAGGCGAACACGCCCGCGCCGGCCAGCATGATGACCAGGATCAGCGTCAGCAGGCGCTGACGCAGCGAAAACTCGATGAGTGCGTTCACAAAGGGCTCCCGCGGCTCAAGGCTTGAGCAGCGCCTTGAGCGCGGCGGTGCCCCGGGTCACGATGCGCAAGGGCGCAGCACCGGCAGAGGTCTCGGGCAGGCCCTGCACGACCATGTCGCTGCCCTGGCGCCCCAGCGTCTTCACCTTCTGCAGGCGGTAGCGCCCCGGCGCTTCTTCGATGAACACGGCCTGCTCGCCCGACGCCGACAGCGTCACGATGGCCGACTCGGGCAAGAGCGGCAAGGCGCTGCTGGTCTGCAGCCGGGCTTGCACCCACTGCCCCGGACGCAGGCTGCCGGACGCCGTCTGGCGCAGGCGGGCGCGCACGGTCACGCTCTGGGTGCGCTCGTCGAGCAAGGGCGCGATGGACACCACCGTGGCCACCAGCTCGCCAGATCCGGGCGCAGCGCTGCCGCCAGCCAGCAGCACCTGCACGGTCTGGCCCGCCTGCAGCCCCTGGGCCTGCTGCACCGGCACCTGCAATTCGACCGACAGCTCCTGCAGGTTGGCCAGCTTGAGCAGGGGCGCCGCTTCCTCGACGCGCTGGCCGACGCTGACCATCAGCTCGGCCACCTGGCCGCTCATGGGCGCCACCAGCGTGATCTCGCCGTTGGGCGACACCTGGGCCGAGCCCAAAGCCTGGCCGACGGCCTGCTGTTGCTGCTGCGCCGTCAAGCGCGCCACGCGGGCCTGGGTGCGGCTCTGGTCCAGGCGCGATTGCGCGATCAGGCCTTCGGACATCAACTGCTCGTCGCGCTGGAGGCTGCGCTCGGCCAGCTCCTGCTGGCTGCCGGCCTGCAAGGCGTCGCGGCGCAAAGCCTGGGCCTGGGTGCTGCGCAAGCGCACCAGCCACTGGCCCTGGCGAACCTGGGCACCGGTGTCGGCCTGGATGGCCGTGACCAGGCCCGACACGGGTGCGGCGAGCACCTGCTGCTGCTGGGCTGGCAAACGCAGCTGCGCAGACACCGTCAAGCCACCCTGAGCCGACTGGGACAAGGGCACAGAGGTCACCCCGAGCGCGGCCACCTGCTGGGCCGTGAGGTTCAGCCCCTCGGCAGGCGCTGCGGCACCCGCACTGACGGCGACACAGGCCAGCACCGAGGCCAGGCCCTGACCGAAACGCTGCCGCACACCCTGGCTCAACTTGGAAAACATCGGCTCACCTTTTCATGGATCGCTCACAGTGTCGCGCTGCAACATGAAGCCAAGCTGAACACGGCGGGCAGGCCCCCATGCTAACGTTTGGGCATGAAATTGCTCCTGCTGGAAGACGACCCGATCCTGGGCGAAGGCCTGCGCGATTTCCTGCGTGCCGAGGGCCACACGGTGGACTGGGCCCAACGCCTGCTCGATGCCCGCTGCCTGGTGGGCGAACACCATGACGCCCTGCTGGTGGACTGGCAGCTGCCCGACGGCTCCGGCCTGGACTGGGTGCGCAGCCTGAGGCGCCAGAACGACATGCGCCCCATCCTGATGCTGACCGCGCGCGACCTGCTCAAGGACCGCATCACCGGCCTGGAATCGGGCGCAGACGACTACCTCGTCAAACCCTTCGAGCCCGAGGAGCTGCTCGCGCGCCTGCACGCCGTGCACCGCCGCGCCGCCGGCGCCCCCAGCGGCCGCAAACGCGTGGGCGACATCGAGATCGACCTGCAAGCCCGCAGCGTGTGGCTGCGCCAGCACGAACGGCTGGACCGCGTCGAGCTCACCGCGCGCGAATGGCAGCTGCTGGAAGCGCTGGTCAACCGCAGCGGCCGCATCGTCGAGAAGGCCGCGCTGGAAGGGCTGGTCGGCGGCGATGGCAACGCGCAGAGCAACGTCATCGAGGTGCACATCGCCAACCTGCGTCGCAAGCTCGGACGCAGCCTGATCGAAACCGTGCGCGGCCTGGGCTACCGCATCCCCTCCGAAGCATGAGCGCGATGAGCGCGCGCGCCCTGCCCTCCATCCGCCAGCGCCTGAGCCGCGTGCTGGGCGGCATCGCCATCGTCTGGGGGCTGGGCATGACCGCGGGCGTCGGCCTGCTGACGCACGAGGTGCTCGACGACCTGCTGGACGGCGCCTTGCGCGAATCGGCCGAAATCCTCTACGGCCTGGTCGCCGTGGCCGACCGCGACAGCAACCCAGCCCCCGAGGGGATGCTGCCCGCCCCACCGCACCAGGAAAACCTGGTCTGGCAGCTGGTGGACACGCAAGGCCGCGTGGTGCTGAGATCGCACAAGGCGCCCGAATCCCGCCTGACCGAGCGCCAGACCGAAGGCTTCACCGACGAAGCCCTGGGCCTGTGGCACGTCTTCACCTTGCCCATGCGCAACGGCCACAGCGTGCTGCACGTGGCGCAGCGCGAAGACACCCGCCGGGCCACGATGTGGCTGGCCATGGGCACCTCGGTCGGCCTGACCCTGCTGCTCGGCCTGTGCGCCGCCTGGTGGCTCAACCGCGGCCTGCGCCGCGAACTGCAACCCCTGCTCGACCTCTCCAGCGAGGTCGCCGAACTCGACCCCCTGCACCCGCAGGCGCCCGGCCTGGCCGCCACCCGCACCGAACTGCAACCCCTGGTGGACGCCATCGAGGGCCTGACCCAGCGCCTGGCCCAGCGCGTGGCACACGAACGCGCCCTGGCCGCCCACGCGGCCCACGCCCTGCGCACCCCACTGGCCGGCATGGACGCCCAACTCGCCGTGGCGCTCAAGGAAGCGCCGCCCCAGCTGCAACCGCGCCTGACGCAGACGCGCGAAGCCGCCGCCCGCCTGCGCCGGGTCGTCACCGCCCTCATCACCCTGTTCCGCACCGGCGGCGAACTGCAATGGCAAGACACCTCCGTGTCGGCCCTGCTGCAGCGCCTGCCCTTGCAAGATGCGGTCGTGGAGGCCAGCGGCGCCGACATCCTGCCCTGTGACCCCGACCTGCTGAGCGCCGCCCTCTCCAACCTGCTGGACAACTCGGTGCGGCACGGCGCGCGGCGCATCCACGTCCACGCCAGCCTGGACGGCGCCCAGGTGCGGCTCACGCTGCGCGACAACGGCAGCGGCATCTCCGCAGAACAGCGCGAACGGCTGCAACGAGCCCTCGATGCGCAAGGCCCGCAAGAAGGCTTGGGCTTGGGGCTGGGCCTCACCCTGGCCGACATGGTCGCCCGGACCCACGGCGGACGCCTGCAGCTCTTGGCGCCTGACCTGTCAGACCCGGCCATGCCCGGTGCGGCCATCGCGCTGCACTGGCCTGTGCACACGCCTGACGAGGCCTGAGCGCGCCCGAGGGGCAGTCTCAGCTCACAAATCAACTCACAAAGGCAGCCGACCCGTGATCGTCTGCCAGAACATCACCCAATCGCCCATCAGGCTGTAGAGCGGGTAGGTGAACGTGGCCGGTCGGTTGCGCTCGAAGCGGAAGTGCCCCACCCAGGCAAAGCCATAACCCACCACCGGCAAGGCCCACAGCGCCTGCCATTGCTGCGTACCCACGGCATAGGCCAGCAAGGCCAGCACCGTCAGCGAGCCCACCACGTGCAGGCGCCGGCAGGTGCGGTCCTGGTGCTGGGACAGGTAGAAGGGGTAGAAGTCGCGGAAGGTGGTGTAGCGGTCCATGGCTCAGGAATGTGCCTGCGGCCCGGCCACGGCACCATCCGGCGCGACCCTCGGCAAGGCCTTCAAAAGCGCCATCGCGATGGCCAGCGAATACGGGCTGGCCACGCTGCGCACAAAGCGCTCGAAATCCACGTGCGCCGAGGCATCGGCCCGGTCAGAAACCGTGCGGACGACGGCATACGGCAGCCCGAAGGCCACGCAGACCTGCGCCACCGCCGCGCCTTCCATCTCCACCGCCAGCACATCGGGCAGGTGGTGGCGCAAGGTGTCGGCATCCTCGGCACTGTTGACGAACTGGTCGCCGCTGACGATCAGGCCCGTGTGCACGCGCGGGGCGTGCAAGCCCAGGGTGTCCAGGTGGATGTGGGATAGCGGGCCGCCCGGCGCCAGGGCCTGCGGCGACAAGGCCTCGGCCACCGCTTCGGCCACCTGCGTGACCAAGGCCGCGGGCGGGTGCAAACGGCTGACACCCAGGCCCGGCACCTCGTGGCGCGGGAACAGCGGGGACGCGTCCAGATCGTGCTGCAGCAAGGCGCTGGCCACCACGACATCGCCCACGCGCACGTCGGCGCCCAAACCACCGGCCACGCCGGTGAACCACAGCTGCGACACCCCGAAGGCATCGGCCAGCAAGGTGGCGGTGGTGGCGGCCGCCACCTTGCCGATGCCCGAGAGCACCGCCACCACCTCGCGCCCACCCAGGTGACCGCGCCAGAACTCGCGCCCACCGCGCTGGACGCGGGACTCGTCCGGCATCAGGTCGAGCAGGGCTTGGAGCTCCTGCGGCATCGCGGCCATGATGCCAATGGGGCCTGGAGGGTTTGCGGGGTCGGTGCGGGCGTCAGCGGGGTGCGGCATGCCAGCCATCATCCCCCATCCGCACAAAAAAAAACCACCCTGAGGGCGGTTTTGAAAGCCAAAGGCGCCAACGGTCAGGCTGCTGGAGCCTGTCGTTGTGTGTCGCTGCGTTGTGCAAGCACAGACAACGGCACGGTTCTGAATGTTCCCTGAGCAGCGCCTTGTTCTGTTGTGATCGAACATGTTGTTTGTTCAGCGCATCGAAGGCCATTGTAGTGAGCAAGAATGCCTGATACGATCATTTTTGACGCACTGTTACGTATTGAGATGTCACCAAGGGTTCGGCCATGCGCGAGCGCCCTGGGAATTCGGTCACACTTTCTCGCATGGACGCTTCCACCTATCCCGACAAGCAGCCTCAGGCAGACGAGCTCTCTGCGGGGTGGATGGCCGGCTGCGTGTCCGATTTGCTGGGCCGCCACGGGGTGAGCCCGCGGCACCAGGCCACGGAAATCGCGCAAATATGCGCGATATCAATCAGCCAGGCGCGGCGCAAGCTCCGCGGCGCGGTGTGGCTCTTTGGTGAGATTTTGGCGCTGTGCCGTCACTATGGCGAATCGCTCGACGCCGTCTTCGCGCAGCACGCGGTGCTCGGCGCCCTGCCCTTTGGCGCGGGTGTGGGCGTGGGCGCGGCAAGCGGTGGGGGCGACTTCCGCGCGGGCCAGCCCGCCCTTTTGCTGGCCGACGCGCTGGAATTGCCCTGCACCATCCACCTCGGCGCCCAGTGCACGCCCAGCGCCACCGACACCCAGGAACTGCTGGCCACCCACCTCGGCCAGTCCTGGGTGGTGGGCAGCGCAGCCCGGGTCCTGGCGCTGAACCCCGCGGGCGCCTGCTACCGCATCGAGCAGCTCCAGCTGGAGTCGCCCGACGACCAACCCCGCCTGCGCATCGCCGTGCTCGACGACGACCCCTGTGCCGCGCAGACCCTCGTGGACTGGTTCCACGAGATGGGCTTCGATGCCGAGCCCTTCACCAGCGCCGACGCCCTGTTGCAACCGCTGCAGGCAGGCAGCCACTTCGACGCCTACGTGGTGGACCTCATCCTCTCGGGCGGCCAGACCTCGCAAAGCGTGGTCGAAGAGATCCGCCGACGGCAGGCCCAGGTCCCCATCATCTTGCTCACCGGGCAGTTGCGCGACGGCACGGCCTCCGAAGCCACGCTGGCGACCATGCTGCGCACCCAGGGCGTGACCTTCTTCGAAAAACCGGTGCGCCCGGCCGTGCTGACGGCCGCCATCCAAAGCAGCCTGGACAGACTGCAAGCCCCACCATCCCCGCAGCCATGAGCCGCTACGTGGTGCCACCGCCCCGGCGCGTGCAGCGGGAGCCGGGCTCCCCCGGCGCGCGCGTGGCCCTGACACGCTGGCTCACGGCCCTGTCGGCCATCGGCACCTTCCTGGTCTGGTGGGCCGACGAGCGCGCCGGCATGAACAGCACCTGGGCCAGCATCACCGTGCCCATGGTGTCGGCGGTGCTGGGCGGCAGCGCCCTGGCGGTGTGGTGGCGCCCGCACTGGCACCCCTGGGCCTCGGCGGCCAGCACGGTGGCATCGGCCATTTACTTCATTGGCTCGCTGGTGTCGGCCACCATTTCGGCCCAGCCCAACAAGCTGTACGAGGTGGCCTCGAACGCGCAGTTCATGCCCATCCTGTACATGGCGGCTTTCGTGGTCATGGTGCGGGGGGCGGCGCTGCTGAGCTGGCTGACCTACGCGGGCGTGGTCATCGCCTACCTCTGCCTGTTCGGTCTGCCGCCGCCGCGCAACGGCGACCCGCTGGGCCATTTCTGGTTCACCCTGCTGATCACGCACCCCATGTGCATCCTGGCGCTGTCCTACATCAGCGTGCTGCACAGCCGCTTGAGCCGGGCCGAGCTGAGAGCGCAAGCCGACCGCGAACGCTTCCTGGCCATGCTGTCGCATGAGATCCGCACGCCGCTGCAGTCCATGCTGGGCTCCATCGACCTGCTGGACCTCAAGGTGCGCGGCCAGGTCGAGCGGCGCGCCATCGACCGCCTGCGCCAGGTGGCGGCCCAGCTGGAAGCCCACTTGCGCGACGTCACCGAGTACACCCGGCTCGACAACCCGGCCTGGCAGATGCACCTGCAGCCGGTGGACCTGCCCAAGCTCGTGCAGGACAGCTGCGAGGCGCTGCAGTCGCGCGCGCGCTCCCGTGGCCTGAACCTGCAGTGCGACATCGCCAGCGACGCCCGCCTGCGCGACGCCGAATCCGACCCCACCCGCGTGCGCCAGATCCTCGACAACCTGCTGCACAACGCCCTGAAGTACACCTCCGAAGGCAAGATCACAGTGCGGCTGGCCGTGCGGCACGCCCGCACCCGCGTCCACGGCGAGGTTCACAACGAGGTCGACGACACCGCCCTGGCCACCGATGCGGTGGCGCTGTCGGTGCACGACACCGGCCTGGGCATCGCGCCCGAGGCCATGGCCAAGATCTTCGAGCCCTATGTGCGCCTGGAAGATCGCCGCCTGCCCCGCGCCGAAGGCACAGGCCTCGGCCTGGCGGTGGTGCGCCGCCTGGTGGACCGCCTCGACGGCCGCCTGGAAGTGGACAGCACGCCGCAGCAAGGCACACGTTTCACGGTGCTGCTGCCCCTGCACGGCGACGCACACCCCCTGGCTCGCGCCACAATGTCGTGATCGGCGCACTCGCCCCCCTAAGGAACGACCCACCATGAGCCCAACCCCGCAGACCGTCACCACCCTCACCCTGGGCACGCCCCTGTCGCCGTCGGCGGTGCGCGTCATGCTGCTGGGCTCCGGTGAGCTGGGCAAGGAAGTGCTGATCGCGCTGCAGCGCCTGGGCGTCGAGACCATCGCGGTCGACCGCTACGAGAACGCCCCCGGCCAGCAGGTCGCCCACCACGCCCGCACGATCACCATGAGCGATCCGGCCCAGCTGCGCGCCCTGATCGAAGCCGAGAAGCCGCACCTGGTCGTGCCGGAAATCGAAGCCATCGCCACGCCGCTGCTCGAAGAAATGGAAGCCGCGGGCCAAGTGCGTGTCATCCCGACCGCCCGCGCCGCCCGCCTGACCATGGACCGCGAAGGCATCCGCCGCCTGGCCGCCGAAACCCTGGGCCTGCCGACCAGCCCCTACCAATTTTGCGACTCGCTGGCCGAGCTGCAAGCCGCCATCGACGGCGTGAATGGCCAACCGGGCATCGGCTACCCCTGCGTGGTCAAGCCGGTGATGAGCTCCTCCGGCAAGGGCCAGAGCAAGATCGATGGCCCCGCCGACGTGCAGACAGCCTGGGACCACGCCATGGCCGGTGGCCGCGTCAGCCACGGCCGCGTCATCGTCGAGGGCTTCATCGACTTCGACTACGAAATCACCCAGCTCACCGTGCGTGCGGCAGGCCGTGGCGCCCAGCTGGGTGAAGTGATCACTCACTTTTGTGAACCGATCGGGCACAAGCAGGTCAGCGGGGATTACGTCGAGAGCTGGCAGCCCCACCCCATGCACCCGGAGGCCCTGCGCAAGTCGCGCGAGATCTCCAAGGCCGTGACCGACAACCTCGGCGGCCAGGGCCTGTTCGGGGTGGAGTTGTTCGTCAAGGGCGAGCAGGTCTGGTTCAGCGAGGTCAGCCCGCGCCCGCACGACACCGGCCTGGTCACGCTGAGCACCCAGGTGCAAAGCGAGTTCGAGCTGCACGCCCGCGCCATCCTGGGCCTGCCGGTGGACACCTCGCTGCGCAGCGTCGGCGCCTCGGCCGTGATCTATGGCGGCGTGGACACCCAGGACGTCACCTTCGACGGCGTCGCCCAAGCCCTGTCAGAGCCGGGCACCGACATCCGCCTGTTCGGCAAGCCCGAGAGCTTCGTCAAACGCCGCATGGGCGTGGCCCTGGCCACCGCCGACGACGTCGATGCTGCCCGCGCCAAGGCCCGTACCGCCGCGGCCAAGGTGGTGGTGAAGGCGCCGCTGCTTCAGCGCAAAGGCTGAAGCCCGCCCGCGGGCGCCACGCCCGTGAACATCTGCATCAGGTTGGGGTCGATCGCCCCGACCCGCGCCAGCAGTGCATCCAGGTCGAGGATCTCGATTTCCGCGTAGTGCAAGGCGATCACGCGCTCGCGCTCCATGTCGCGCAAGGCCTTGTTCACGGTCTGGCGCGACACGCCCATCATCTGCGCCAGGTACTCCTGCGGCAGGCGCAGGTGGCGCCGCAGCCCCGATGGCGCCACCACCTGGCCAAAATTCACCGCCGAAAACAGCAGGCGCCGCGCCAGGCGCTGGTGCAATGACAGCGAGGCGCTGTCCTCCAGCGCCACCGTCATCAGCCGCAGCTTGCTGCCGGCCAGCCGGGCCACGTCCCGCCAATGCTGCGGGTGCTCGTCCAACCAGGCCTCCAGTTGCACACGGGACGTCACCAGCACGGTGCTCGGCGTGTCGGCCACGGCCAGCATGGCGCGCGGCAGTCGGTCGATCAGGCTGATCTCGCCAAACCAGTGGTAAGGCTCGACGTACAGCGTCAGCCGGTGGGTGCCATCGTGCGGGCTCATCGAACCGAGCTTGAGCGCGCCCGCGACCACGCAACTCAGGCCATCGCGGAATTCATCGGACTTGAACAGCGTCTCGCCCGCCGACAGGTGCAGCAGGCTGGAGCGCTCGACCAGCGCCACCTGGAAGTCCTCGGGGCAGCTCGCGAACCAGACGTGGGTGCGCAGTGCCGGCAGCAAATTCAGGGGCGTGGCTTCAGATCGGCGGTGCATCTTTTCATTCAACGCAAAATGCGCTCCGTATGGGCATAATCACCCCCCGAAATGGTTAGATGTTCTGCGTGCAATTGTATGAGTCTTGACAATGTAATCCGGACAAAGCTCATACGATCCATCCGTCCGACAATGACACCACCCAAAAGTCCTATGAACTACTCTGAAGCACTCCACCCCGGCGCCATCCTCCGCAGCAAGTTCATGGAGCAACATGGACTGTCTGCCAGTGGCCTCGCCATCCGCCTGCACGTGCCGGCCCCCCGCGTCAACGACATCGTGCGTGAGCGCCGCGGCATCAGCCCCGACTCGGCACTGCGCCTGGCCCGCTTCTTTGGCACCACGCCGCAGTACTGGATGGACCTGCAAACCGCCTACGACCTGAAGGTGGCAGAAGAGCACGCCGGCGAGCAAATCCGCCGCGAAATCCCGAGCCCGGCACAAGCCGCTGCCCGCACCCCGGCGCCCGTCGCACCGGTGCTCGAACGCGAAGTCGCCCTGGCCGCCTGAGCGGCATCGGGCGGTGTCAACCCGGGTGCGGCCTGCGCCGCCCTGGGGCACACCTCCCCAAAGAGGTGATCACCCGGACGGGTAAGACGTTGCTTGGTGCACGGCATACAGGACATGTTGCCCAGTGAACGGGCCACACGTCAAGCACCCATGCATCACTGGAAGGCGACTTCGGCGAAGCTGCGCAGTTTTCGGCTGTGCAACTGACCGGCACGGTTGCCGCGCAGACGCTCGATGGCCCTCAGCCCGATGCGCAGGTGCTGGTCCACGCGCTCGCGGTAGAAGGTGTTGGCCATGCCCGGCAGCTTGAGTTCGCCGTGCAGGGGCTTGTCGCTCACGCACAGCAAGGTGCCGTAGGGCACACGGAAACGGAAACCGTTGGCCGCGATGGTCGCGCTTTCCATGTCCAGGGCCACCGCGCGGCTCTGGCTGAACCGCCGCTCGGGCTCCCGCTGCGGCAGCAACTCCCAATTGCGGTTGTCGGTCGATGCCACCGTGCCCGTGCGCATGATGCGCTTGAGCTCGTAGCCGTGGAGCTTGGTCACGTCGGCCACGGCACCTTCGAGCGCGAGCTGGATTTCCGCCAGCGGCGGGATCGGCACCCACAGCGGCAAGTCTTCATCGAGCACGTGGTCCTCGCGCACATAGCCGTGGGCCAGCACGTAGTCGCCCAATTGCTGCGAGTTGCGCAGGCCGGCGCAGTGCCCCAGCATGATCCAGGCGTGCGGACGCAGCACCGCGATGTGGTCGGTGATGGTTTTCGCGTTCGACGGCCCCACCCCGATGTTGACCATGGTGATGCCGTCGCGCGTGCTGCGAACGAGGTGGTAGGCCGGCATCTGCGGCAGACGCGGCGGCACCACGCCCAGCGCATCAAGCGCCTCAGGCGGCACGCCCACGCGGCGCGTGATGACGTTGCCCGGCTCGACGAAAGCGATGCAGTCGTCGTCGTCCTGCGGGTTGGCCGGGTCGGGCAAGCGCTGCATCAGCGCATGGCCCATGCGCACGAACTCGTCGATGTAGAACTGGTAGTTCGTGAAGAGCACGAAGTTCTGGAAGTGCTCGGGCGAGGTGCCGGTGTAGTGGCGCAGGCGGTGCAGGGAGTAGTCCACCCGCGGCGCGGTGAACAGGGCCAGCGGACGGGGTGCGCCACCGCGCGTTTCGTAGGTGCCGTTGGCGATGCCGTCGTCCATCGAGGCCAGGTCCGGCAGGTCGAACACATCGGGCAACAGGGCGCGGCGCTCGGGCGTGAGCTGACCTTCGAGGTGCTGATGCTCGGCCAGGCTGAAGTGCACGGGGATGGCGTCGGAGCCCACGCCCACCTCGATGGACACGCCATGGTTGGACAGCAACAGCTCGAACTGCTCGCGGTAGTAATCGGCGAACAGGTCGGGGCGCGTCAGCGTGGTCTCGTAAGTGCCCGGCCCGGCCACGAAGCCATACGACAGGCGCGAGTCGGCTCGCGCCACGGTGTCGGTGTGGATGCGCACGAAGGGGTAGCGGGCGCGCACCTGCTTGAGCGGCTCGCCGTCCACGAAGCGCTGCAGCGATTGCCGCAGGTGCGCGATGTGGGCGTCGTAGAGCTGGGTGACGTAAGCCAGAGCTGGCGCGGCCTGGTCAAAGCGTTGCGTGGGGAACTTCGGTGCAGGCATCGGGTGATCAGATCAGGGCTTGGCGGGCGGTGTCAGGGCGTTGTCACCACCGCCGCCCGCGGTGCCCGAGGCATCCGGCGGCGCTGCCTCGGTGACGAAGGCGATGCGGTTGAGGCCCGATTTCTGCAGCAAGCCGATCAGCTGGGCCACGCGCTCGTAGGGCACGACGCGGTCCACGCGCAGCTGCACCTCGGTGTCGGGCTTGGCGCGCGACTGGGCTTCGACCTGCTTGGCCAGGGCCTCGGGGGTGATGAGCTGCTCGTCGAGGTGGGTCTGGCCATCCGCTGTCAGCGCGATCGCCAGCACCGCCGGCGGCGTGGGCGGGTTGGCGCGCGCATCGGCCTTGGGCAGGTCGAGCTTGAGGCGCGAGGTCATGAGCGGCGCGGTCAGCATGAAGATGACCAGCAGCACCAGCATGACGTCGATGAGCGGCGTCATGTTGATGTCGCTCATGGGCTGGCTGCCCTGGGGGCGCTCCAGTCGTCCGAAAGCCATGGGGGTGTCCTTCGGGGTTCAGTCGCGGGAACCCGCCTGGGCGCCCAGCAGGGTTTCGCGCAGGTCATGGGCAAAGCCTTCGAGGTCGGCCTCGCAGGCCGAGACGAACTTGCCGAAGATGTTGTAGGCCAGCACGGCGGGAATCGCCACGGCCAGGCCGGCGGCCGTCATGATGAGGGCCTCGCCCACGGGGCCGGCCACCTTGTCGATGCTGACCGAACCTTCGGTGGCGATGCCCATCATGGCGTGGTAGATGCCCCAGACGGTGCCGAACAGGCCCACGAAGGGCGAGACCGAGCCCACCGAGGCCAGCAGCACCTGGCCTGCCTGCAGGCGCATCAGCACGTCGTGCAGGCTGTCGCGCAGGCGGCGGGTGAGCTGGGCTTCGGGCAGCGCGCGGGCCTCCATCGTGCCCGAGGCCACGGGCTCGCGGGCCGCATCGATCAGGGGCAGCAGCACCGCCTCGCGGTCGATCTCGGCGACCGCCTGGCGACCGGCAGCGAGGTCGCTCGCCCGCCAGAACGCGGCCGAGGCCAGCACCAGGTCACGGCGCGCGCGGCGCAGCAACCAGCCCTTCCAGAAGATCACCACCCAGGCGCCCACCGACATCACCAGCAGCCCGATGGCCACCGCGCGGCCGATGGCGTCGCCCTGCTCCCAATACTGGATCAAACTGTCCACAACGTGTCCTTGTTGAGATGCCGAATCACTTCAGGCCGAGCACGTCGTCCATGCCGAACAAGCCATGCGGCTGGCGCGACAGGAAACGCGCGGCGCGCAGGCTGCCTTGGGCGTAGTGCACGCGGCTCGACGACTTGTGCGTGATCTCGATGCGCTCACCCATGCCGGCGAACAGCACGGTGTGGTCGCCCACGATGTCGCCACCACGGACGGTGGCAAAGCCGATGGTCGACGGGTCGCGCTCGCCGGTCACGCCTTCGCGGCCATACACGGCGCAATCCTTCAGGTCGCGGCCCAGGGCGTCGGCCACGACCTCGCCCATCTTCAGCGCGGTGCCGCTGGGGGCATCGACCTTGTGGCGGTGGTGGGCCTCGATGATCTCGATGTCATAGCCTTCGTTGAGGGCCTTGGCCGCTTGGGCCAGGAGCTTGAAGACGACGTTCACGCCCACGGCCATGTTGGGGGCCATGACGATGGCGATGTCGCGCGCGGCGTCTTCGATCTCGGCCTTCTGCGCCTCGGAAAAACCGGTGGTGCCGATGATGAGCTTGACGCCCAGCTCGCGGCAGACCTTCAGGTGCGCCAGCGTGCCTTCGGGACGGGTGAAGTCGATGAGGTACTTCGCGTTCTTCAGGCCTTCGCGCAGGTCGTCGGTGATCTTCACACCACTGGCGATGCCGGTGAAGGCGGTGGCGTCCAAGCCGATGGCGGGGCTGCTGGCCACGTCCAGGGCGCCTGCCAGGTGGGCGTCAGGCGACTGCTGCACGGCCTCCACCAGCATGCGGCCCATGCGGCCGGAGACACCAGCGATGGCGGTGGCAAGGGAGTCGGCTTGGGGGGTGGCCGTGTGGGTGGCGGTGCTCATGCGAAAAAATCCAGGTGGCGAGGTCCAGGTGGGATGTCGGAGGGATGTCGGTGGGTCAGCGCTGGCCGCGCTCCAGCGGCGGGTAGTCGCGTGCGGCGCCCACGGGCAGCTTGCGGCTGGCATCGGTTTTCGGGGGCACCGGCAGCTTGGCGATCTGCTCGGGCGCCATCTCCAGCGTGGGCTCGGGCCTGATCAGGGGCTTGTCGATGGCGGCCACGAACTCGCGCTCGGCTGGCAGGGCTTCGGTGTCGAAACGCTCCACCGCGTCGTTCTTGAAGAAGACGCTGACGCGGCGCTTTTGCGGCGGCACGCCCTGGCGGTCGATGGTGAAGACGTAGTCCCAGCGGTCGGTGTGGAAGGGGTCGACCAGCAGCGGCGTGCCCAGGATTTCGCGCACCTGCATGCGGCCCAGGCCCGGCTGGATCTGCGCCATGACCTCTTGCGTGACCACGTTGCCCTGCACCACGTCCACGCGGTAGGGCGTGAAGAGACCGAACAGCGTCTCGGGCTTGGCCTCGGACAGGCCCAGGCTGCTGCAGGCGCTCAGCGAGAGCACGCAGGCCCCGCATGCGAATGAGGCCAGCATCTGGGTTGCGCGGCGGTTCTGGGTGGGTTTCATCGAAGGGGTCTCGGCAGAGTCACAGCCAAATCATTATCATGGCGGATTCTAGCGGGGGCCGGTCACGGTTGCCCGCGCAGCGGAGCCCCCATGAACAATGCCGACGAACTCAAGAGCAGCGGGCTCAAGGCCACCCTGCCCCGCATCAAAATCCTCGAACTCTTCCAGCAGTCGGCGCAACGCCACATGACGGCAGAAGACGTCTACAAGGTGCTGTTGAACGAAGGTTCGGACATCGGCCTGGCCACCGTGTACCGCGTGCTGATGCAGTTCGAGCAGGCCGGCCTGCTGTCGCGCAACCATTTCGAGGCCGGCAAGGCCGTGTTCGAGCTCAACGAAGGCAAGCACCACGACCACCTGGTGTGCGTGAACTGCGGCCGCGTGGAGGAGTTCTACGACGCTGAAATCGAGCGCCGTCAGCAGCAAATCGCCACCGAACGCGGCTACAAGCTGCAAGATCACGCCCTGTCGCTGTACGTGCTGTGCAACCGGGAAGGTTGCGCGGACAAGCCAGCCAGCCGCTGAGCTTGCGGAGGGCGGCCAAGGCCACAGCCCCGTCGCCCCCAGAGTGCGGGGGCAGAGGCAGGCTCAGCCACCGCGCTCCATGGCGCGCTGGTGCCGCTCGATGAATTCTTTGTAGGTGTCGATGCCGCGCAGCTGCAGCACGGTGTTGCGCACCGCGGCCTCGACCAGCACGGCCAGGTTGCGGCCGGCGTCCACCGCGATGACTGCCTTGCGGATGGGCACGTCCATCACCTCTTCGTACAGAGGCTCGTAAGGCAGGCGCTCGAATTCGCGCTCCATGGTTTCCTTGCGGACCAGGTGCACGATGAGCTTGAGGCGCATCTTGCGGCGCACCGCGGTTTCGCCAAAGATGGATTTGATGTCCAGCAGGCCGATGCCGCGCACTTCCAGCAAGTTCAGCAACAGCTCGGGGCAACGGCCCTCGATGGCCGTGCGCGAGACGCGGTAGAGGTCCACGGCGTCGTCGGCCACCAGGCCATGGCCACGCGAAATCAGCTCCAAGCCGAGTTCGCTCTTGCCCAGGCCTGACTCGCCGGTCAACAGCACGCCCAGGCCCAGGATGTCCATGAAGACGCCGTGGCGGGTGATGCGTTCGGCGAAATGCTGGGTCAGGTAGCTGCGCAGCACGTCGATGACGTGGCCAGCGGGCTCCTGGGTGACGAACAGCGGGATGCCGGCGCGGCCGCACATGGCCATGAGCTTTTCAGAGGGCGGCTGGGCATCGGCCACGACCACCACGGGCGGCTCCAGGGTCACGATGCGCTGGATGCGGCGCTCCTGGTCTTCCGGGGTCGAGCTGGAGAAGTACGCCGACTCGCGCCGGCCAACGATCTGCACCCGGTAGGGGTGGATGTAGTTCAGGTAGCCGACCAGATCGGCCGCCGACTGCGCCGATTGCACGGCTTCCTCATCGAAATGGCGCTCCGGGTTGGCGTGCCCGGCGACCCACTCCCAACGCAGCGCGGTGCGGTTGGCTTCGAACAGCGCTTCGGCGCTGATGATGGCGAGGTCTTTGAGGCTCACGAACGTCGGTTCACAGGTGGCGGTTCACGACCGTCAAGCCACGGACTTGAGCGGCTGCCAGCGCTCGATCAGATCGTGCACTTCGACAGCCGTGCCTTCG
This sequence comes from Aquabacterium sp., assembly GCA_023266355.1. Taxonomy (GTDB): domain Bacteria; phylum Pseudomonadota; class Gammaproteobacteria; order Burkholderiales; family Burkholderiaceae_C; genus Aquabacterium. The sequence goes on along the minus strand of JAHFQM010000005.1, from coordinate 172,711 downwards.
GTCTTGAGGCGCTCGCGCAGTTCGCGGTCGGACAGCAACTCGGCGATTTCCGAGAGGATTTCCAGGTGCCGCTGCGTGGCCGCCTCGGGCACCAGCAGGAAGATCAGCAGGCCGACGGCTTCCTCGTCGGGGGCGTCGAAGGGGATGGGCTGGCTCAGGCGAATGACCGCGGCCAGCGGGTTCTTCAGGCCCTTGATGCGACCGTGCGGGATCGCCACGCCATGGCCCAGGCCGGTGGAGCCCAGGCGTTCGCGGGCGAACAGGTTGTCGGTGACCGTGGCGCGGGCAATCGCGTGCTGGTTCTCGAACAGCAACCCTGCGTGCTCGAAGACACGCTTTTTGCTGCTGGCGTCCACATCCACCAGCACCTGGCTGGCGGGAAGGATGGCGGAGAGTCGGTTCATGGTTCAGACGCAAATCAGACGTGAGCGACGGCCGAAGACGAAAAAAAGCCAGCCCGCCCGGACTGGCGCAGAGGGCGGATTATAGGGATGCGGCCGGATTCGTGGAACCCTCGCGCAACCCTGTTTCCGGGGATTCTGCACTGTGTGCTGCACCGCAGCAAGGGGGCTGGCATCGAAATCCCGGCGTGAGCCATTCGGTCTGTCGGCATGGGTCAAATTTCACCGAAAACAACTTCGAATGGCCCATGAAAAACGGCCCCGAAGGGCCGTCAACTCGGCGTCTACCTGCGCTGGCGACCCGCAATCAGGGTCCGCCGAGGATGTCCGGCACTCGGGAATGCCGGCGCGCGACACGCTGCAGCGTCATTGCGCGGCATCCCAGGCGGAATCCTGGCGCTTCAGCGAGTCATGGTGGTGGTCCTGCACGCGATCCTTGTGGCGACAAACCTGGCGGTCCAGCTTGTCCATCAGTTGATCAATGGCGGCGTAGAGATCCTCATGCGCGGTCTCCACGAAAATGTCCTTGCCCTTCACATGCACGTTGACTTCAGCCTTTTGACGACGTTCCTTTTCCTTTTGCTTTTCCACCGAGAGCAGCACCGTGATGTCCACGACCTGATCGAAATGGCGGGTCACACGGTCCAACTTGGTTAGCACGTACTCACGCAGCGAAGGGGTAACTTCGAGATGGTGGCCACTGATCGTCACATTCATACTGCCTCCTTTCGAGAGCAGAAACGTTGCACACACTTCGTACAAACCGGAAGGTGCGGTGGCCGCCCAAGGGCGTCAGATGTCGCGCCAGGTGTTGTCCTGAGGCTCGTCTGAAAACCCATCTGCAAGGCTGTGAAAGCACGGGCAGAAAAGAGGCCACTGATGCATCAACCGGGAATTCAGTGTGCCCCTCTCCGGGCTCTGTGACAAGCCCATGACATCAGTATTTGTATCCAGATTCCAGCGGATGTCGGCCAAGCGTGCGCTTTGCGCGCAGGGCGCCTGAAACACCCGCGGTAAGGCCCTCGGGAAGACCCCGACGCAGGCCTGACAATGTCACCCCATGAACCCGATCCGTCCTGAATCCCTGAACACCGGCTGGGCCCTGGCCGTCCTGGCGCTGCTGGGGCCGACCCTGATTGCCGCGCACGACCCGCCCTCGGTGACCTTCTACAACCAGGCGGTCGCGGCGCTGGGCTGGGGCCTGTGGCTGGCCTGGCTGGGCGTGCACAGCGCGGGACCTGCCGCCACGTCTGCCAGTTCGAGCGGCCCGGGGCGCTGGGGATTGATCGCCATGAGCGTGGTGCTGCTGGTGCAGGCCGCGCAAGCGCTGTGGGCGGGCGTGGCTTCGCCGGTGCCGCTGGGGCTGTGCCTGATGGGCGGAGGCCTGGCGCTGGGGGCCTTGCTGGCGCTGCACGGCGGCTGGCGCGCAGGCCGCAGCGCGGCCACGGGCACAGACACCCTGCCCATGCTGTTTTTCGGCGGGTTGGCCCTGGCCGGTGCCCTCGGCTTGCTGCTGTCGCTGGTGCAGGTTTTTCACCCGGCCTGGGCGGATGGTGTCTTCCTCGCGGTGCCGACCATCGCCGGGCGCGCGGTGGCCAACCTGCGTCAGCCCAACCACCTCAGCACCTTGCTGGTGTTCGCCTGTGCCGCAGCAGCCTGGCTGGGCGCGCAAGGTCGGTTGAACGAGCGTCTGGCTGCGCTCGGCGTGGCCGGGTTCATCGTGGGCATCGTGCTGACCGCGTCGCGCACCGGCATGGTCGGCATGGCCTTCCTGACGCTGTGGGGCTGCCTGGACCGCCAGTTGCCGCGCAGCCTGCGCTGGACACTGATCGGCGCGCCCGCCATCTACGGCCTGGCCTGGGGTGGGATGTGGCTGTGGTCGCACGCGGACAGCTCGGTGGCCTTCGCCGCGGAAGCGCGCCTGCACGATGGCAGCGACATTTCCAGCTCGCGCTTCAAGATCTGGGCCAATGTGCTGGAGCTGATCCGCCAACAACCCTGGCTGGGCGTGGGCTACGGTCGCTTCAATTTCGCCTGGTCGATGACGCCCTTCCCCACCCGGCCCGTGGCCTTCTTCGACCACACGCACAACGTCTTGCTGCAGTGGGCGGTGGAGTTCGGTGTGCCACTGGCCGTGCTCATGACGGGCTTGTGCAGTTGGGCGTTCTGGCTGTTGGTGCGGCCGTGGCGCGCGGGCACCGAGCAGGGCTCGGCCTTGCGCCACCACACGGTGGGTGCCTGTGCGGTGATGGTGGCCATCGCCGGCTTCCACAGCCTGCTGGAGTACCCGCTGTGGTACGGCTATTTCCTGTGGCCGACGGCTTTTGCGTTCGGCCTGGGTTTGTCGGCGCGCACGGCGGCATCGGCCGACACAGCATCAGAAAGCACCGCGTTGACCTCGGCCACAGGCGCGCCTTGGCTGGGTCGCGCAGCGCCCGGCCTGGTCATGGCGGCGCTGGCCGTGTGGTGCGCGCTGGACTACCGGGCGGCGTCCAACATCTACGCGCCGCGTGCGGGCGCGGGTCCGCTGGACCAACGCATCGCCTTCGGCATGAAGATGCCGTGGTGGGGCTACCAGGCCGACTACGCGCTGGTGAACCGCCCCGACGAGGACGAGCCCAGCCTGCCGCCCGAGGCCTTCCGCCGCACCCTGCACAACCTGTTGGACGCGCGGCTGATGATGGCCTATGCGCGCTCGCTGGCCGAGCATGGGCAGACCGACAAGGCGCGCTACGTGGCGCAGCGCTTGTACGAGTTCAGGAACAGCATGGCCAAAGACTGGAAGGCTTTGTGCGAAGCCCCGCTGGAGCCCGGCGAGCCCGTGCCCTTCCAGTGCGAGAAGCCACAGCAGGCCTACAGCTGGCGCGACATGGCGCCTTGAAGCCGCCGCGGCGGCCCAGGCTGGCAGTCAGGCCCCGCGGACCCAGTGTCCGCTGCGCCCGCCTTGCTTTTCCAGCAAAGCCACATCGGTGATGACCATGCCGCGGTCGGCGGCCTTGAGCATGTCGTACACGGTGAGCAAACCGACCTGCACCGCGGTCAGGGCTTCCATCTCGACACCGGTGGGGCCCGTGGTTTGCACGGTCACGCGGCAGACCACGGCGACATCCGCCTCGTCGATCTCCAAGACCACGGACACCTTGGACAAGGCCAGCGGGTGGCACAGCGGGATGAGGTCGGCGGTGCGCTTGGCCCCCTGGATGGCCGCGATGCGCGCCACGCCCAGCACATCGCCCTTGCCGGCACGGCCCTCGCGGACCAGCGCCAGGGTGGCCGGCAGCATGCGGATGCGGCCTTGTGCCACGGCCACGCGCACGGTGTCGGGCTTGGCCGAGACGTCCACCATGTGGGCCTGGCCCTGGTCATCGAAGTGGGTGAGTTCGCTCATGGTGTAAAGAATTCCGAAGTGGCAGAGCCTGCGGACACGCAAGCCGTGGCGGCTTCGGGCAGGACGCATACTGTCAAGCAGTTCGTCCCGAATTGTGACCGATGCGCCCTGCCCACGCCCTGTCCGCCTTGATCGCCCCGCCACACGCCACACGCCCCGCAACACGCCCCACGTGGCAGCGCAAGGCATGGTGCACGGCACTGGCACTGGCTTTGTGGGGCGGCAGCGCCTGGGTGCAGGCACAGCCACAAACGCCCGGCGACAGCCTGACGCCCATTCCCGGCACGGGCGCGGGCAACGGGGCCATCGCCCTGCCGGCGCTGGGCGAGACCAGCGGCCAGGACCTCTCCGCGGCGGCCGAGCGCAAGCTGGGCGACCGCATCATGCGCAGCATCCTGAGCGACCCGGACGTCATCGACGACCCCATGCTGCTGGAGTACCTCGACGTGCTGTGGCAGAGCCTGCTGAAGTCGGCCCGCCAGCGCGGCGACATCACCTCAGAGCTTGACCAGAACCACGCCTGGGAGCCCTTCCTGGTGCGCGACCGCACGGTCAACGCCTTCGCCTTGCCCGGCGGCTACATCGGTGTGCACCTCGGCCTCATCGCCATGACCAGCACGCCCGATGAGCTGGCCTCGGTGCTGGCGCACGAGCTGTCGCACGTCACGCAGAGGCACATCGCGCGGATGATCGGGCAGCAATCGCGCACCTCGTGGGTGGGCATCGCGTCGCTCTTGCTGGGCGTGCTGGCGGCCAGCCGCAACCCGGCGGCGGCCCAAGCCATGATCTACGGCGGCCAGGCCGTGGCCATCCAGGGGCAGCTGAATTTCTCGCGCGACATGGAGCGCGAGGCCGACCGCGTGGGTTTCGGCGTGCTCAACGATGCCGGCTTCGACCCCGGCGGCATGGCACTGATGTTCGAGCACCTGCAACAAGCCTCGCGCCTGAACGACGATGGCAGCTACCCCTACCTGCGCACCCACCCCTTGACCACCGAGCGCATCGGCGATGCCCGCGCCCGCCTGGGCGTGGGCGGCTGGGACGCGGCGCGGATGGCGCTGAGCATCGGCCCGGGGAGCTCGCGCCTGGCGGCCTGGCACGCCCTGATGGCGGGGCGCTCACGCGTGTTGATGGACACCCGCAGCATCGCCCAGGAGAACCTCGTGGGCCTGACGCCCAAGGCGGGCAGCCCGGCCCTGAGCGCCGCCGTGACCCACTACACCCGGGCCGTGGCCCTGCAGCGCAGCGGCGCGCTGGCCAAGGCGCAACAGGCGCTGGACGATGCGCGCAACGCCGGCAAGACCCTGCCCGCAGAACAACAGGCCGTGCTGCACCGCGTGCTGTGGCTGACCCAGACCGAGGCACAGCTGCAAGGCCAGCAAGCCGAAGCCGCCGCACAGACGCTGGCACACGAGGCTGTGGCCAGTTCGGCCGATGGCAGCCCGGCGCCACGGCCGACGGTGCGCTCGGTGGTGCGCCTGGAAGCCCGCCCCGAGTTGCTGCTGGCCGCCCGCGTGGCCTTGGCCCTGCCCGAGCCGCCGAACCGCCAGGCGGTGCTCAACGATGCGGCGGCGCGCCTGCAAACCCACCTCAGCGTGCACGCGCACGATGCCGCCGCGTGGTCGCTGCTCAGCAGCGTGTGGCAACGCCTGAGTCAGCCCATCCGCGCCGTGCGTGCCGATGCCGAAGCCAGCGCGGCATTGGGTGATTTGCCGGGGGCCATCGACCGCGTCATCGGGGCGCAAAAGCGCTTCCGCCAGCCCGACGCCGCCAGCATCATCGAACTCAGCGTGATGGACTCCCGCCTGCGCGCCTGGCAACGCCAGTGGCGCGAGGACGTGCGCGAGGACGGCGGGCGCTGAAGCGGCGGCTGAAGCGGCGGCCGAGAAGGCTGCGCACGCAAAGACCTTCGAGAGGCAGAGGTTTTTATTGAAATGAGAATAATTCTCATTAAGATTGTGTCACCGTGATCCAAGACACTCCCATGGCCGACCGCTCTGCCCTCCCGCTCGCCACCGCTGCACCCCAAGCCGTCCCAGCGCAGCACGCGCTGAAAGCCCGCCTGCTCCAGTTGCTGGACGACGTGCTCGCCCACGACGGCTACGGGTCCATCCATGTGGACGTGAGGCTGCTGAAGAAGGGCCAGAAAGAAGTGATCCTGGATTGCGGCAAGCAACACCGCTTCGTCGTGGACCACCCGCTGGGCGGCGCTTGAACGACGCTGCGTGAGCGCAACCCGAGGGCAAGGCGCCCTGGGCCCGGGACACCGTCCCACCGTTTCTCATCATTTTTTCACCACCTGTTTCTGACGTGTTGCCTTCGTGGGGAAGGAGCGCTGTCGCTTCCTTTTGAGGTTGACATGCACCTTTCTGCCATCCCGACATCCGTCCGCCTGCGCCGTGCCGCCCTGCTGGGCCTGGGCGCCCTTTTCCTCCACAACGGCGCACAGGCCGCCGCAGGTCAGTGGGACAGCGCCGCACTCGGCCAGTCCGGCTCGGGCGCCAGCAGCGCCACCCCTTGGATCAGCAACCTGGCCAGCGGCAGCGCCTACGCCGAATGGAACGTGATCCTGGGCTACCCGGTGGACAACACCCCGGACATCGCCGGCAGTGGCACGCTGAGCGAGTTGACCGGCGGCGGCTTCGCCACCAGCGGCGGCAACATCTACGGCCTGGGCGGCCCCACCAGCTTCCAGGTGGACCTGGGCAGCGCCACCTCGGGCACATCCGGCACATCTGGCACTTGGGACGTCTACCTGCGCGTGGCCACCCAAGGCTCGGTGGCCCTGGAGGCGGCCACGCTCAACGGCGTGTCGGCCACGCGCGAGGTGACCTACAACGGCGTCATCACGGGCGGCTTCGGCGGGGCCGAACAGGAAAGCCTGTGGAAGTGGACGCTCAGCGGCAGCGGCCCCTGGACCTTCAACTTCGGGGCGACGGCTGCGCACATGAGCCTGGACCAGGTGGCCGTCTACGCGGTGCAGTCCACGGGCGCCACCCCCGCCGTGCCGGAGCCCGAAACCTGGGCGCTGATGGCCGCCGGCCTGGGCGCCATCGCCGTGCTGCGTCGCCGCCGTCCGGCCTGATGGGCGCTGCGCCCTTGCACCCACGCCCTGCCACACCGCTCTGTTCACAGCAGGCCATGACGACGCAGCCCGACCCTCGCGGGAGCCGGCACCGACGGGCGGTCGCCGCCTTGGGTGCCTTGTGCGTCCTGGGCGCGCCCACCGCATCGGCCCAAACCGCCGGCACGGTGGACGTGGACGACACCCACGCCAGCACCCAGCAACTGCCCGAGGTGCAGGTCAAGTCCCGCCGCCTGAACCCCGCGCCGTCGGTGCAGGCCGACGCCATCCGCTCGACCACCACCATCGGCGCACAGGCCTTGCAAGAGCGCCAGCCCGACTCGGTCTTCCAGATGATGGACGAGGTGGCGGGCGTGGGCGTGCAGGGCGGGCCGCGCAACAGCGGCATGAGCTTCAACATCCGTGGCTACACCGACGGCGAAGACGTGCGCGTGGAGCTCGACGGCGTGGCCAAGGGCTTCGAGAAGTACCGCTTCGGCGGCACCTTCATCGAGCCCGAGCTGCTGAAGGCCATCGAGGTCCGCCGCGGCGCGCAGATCGAAAGCGGCGCGGGCGCCCTGGGTGGCACCGTCAGCGCCCGCACCAAAGACGCCGCCGACCTGCTGCGCCCAGGACAGTCGTGGGGCGCCCGCACCCGCGTGGGCCACGCCACGAACAACAGCGAAACGCACGCCTTCGTGTCGGTCTACGGGCGCCCGAACGAGCGCAGCGACGTTGTGATCGCGCGCTCGCGCCGCACCAGCAACGACATCGCCTTGCCCGACGGTTCGCGCCTGCCCCTGTCGGCCACCGACGCCGGCAGCAGCTTGCTCAAAGGCAGTTGGTGGGCGAGCGACTCGCTCAAGCTGCAAGCCAGCTGGATCGCGTTCCAGGACCAGGGCCTGCAGGCCTACGACACCACCGGCGGCCAGCCCGGCGCCTTCGGCCAGACGCAGCGGCGCATCCAGGACGAGACGCTGTCGCTGCAAGCGCACTGGCTGGACGAGGCCAGCGGCCGGGAGTGGAAAACCACGCTGGGCCGCAGCCGAACCCAGGTGCGCGACCACATGGCCAAGGGCTGGTCGGTGTTCAGCGTGAGCGCGCCGGTGGACGACGACATCGTGCACGATCACCAGACACTGGACACGCGGCTGACGCTGCCGCTGATGCGCTCGGCGGAGGCAGACCCCACAGACGCCAGGCCATCCAACGCTGGCGATCGCCCCTCCGCGTCCGGCTGGCGCCTCAGCCTGCACCTCGGCTTGCAACAAGGCCACAGCGAGAGGGCCTCGCGCAGGGTCACAGGCAACACCGCGATCAACCAGGCGCTCTACCCCGACGGCAACAACCCGGCCCAACCTCCGGGCAGCAAGGACAGCACCGGCGCCTACGCCCAACTGGCGCTGCAGCACGGTCGCTGGCAGGTGCTGCCGGGCCTGCGCTGGGACCGCATCACCTCGCGCGTTGAAGGCGCCAACGCCTTGCTGCTGCAGCAGGCCGGCCAGTCCGACCGCAGCTCGGCGACGCGCAGCTCGCCCAGCCTGACCCTGGCCCACGAGCTGGTCCCGCAGCGCTGGACGCTGTTCGGCACCTGGGCACAGGCCTTCCGCCCACCGCTGCTGGACGAGGCCTTCATGCGCGCCAGCTACGGCCCCTGCAACAACGCCAGCCTGCTGCGCCTGAGCGACGGCGGTGTGCCCGGCTACGCCCGCACCGCCCAGGTCGCGCCCCGCAGCGGCATTTGCGCCGACTTCTTCGAGCCCGAGTCATCGCGCAGCCTGCAAGCCGGGGTGCACGCCCGGCTGCCCGGTGTCGCCGGACCACGCAGCGCGCTGCAAGCCAAGCTCACCGCCTTCAACGACCGCACCGCACACCTGCTGGAGACGCTGATGGCCGAGCCCGGAGGCAGCGGCCGACTCACCCAGCCCGGCACCGAACACCGCTGGGGCCTGGAGCTCGAATCCAGCCTGCAAGTCGAGGCTTTCAGCGTGCGCCTGAGCGGCCATCGCATGCAAGGCCGCACCTTCGACGGCCTGGCCGAGCGCGACCTGCTGACCGTGCCCGCCGACCGCCTTTTGCTGGCCTTGGGCTGGCAGCAACCCTGGGGCGACATCGGCCTGCGCTGGCAGCAGGTCTGGGCGCGGCGCTACTTCACCGACAACACCCGCCGCGCCACGGCCCGGCAAGCCGGCCACCGGCTGCTGGGCGTGACGGCGCGCTGGCAACTGCAACCCCAACTCTCGCTGGACGTGGCCGCCGACAACCTGGCCAACACCCCGCACCTGCTCGACAACGGCTTCGGCGGCCCCGGCACCGACGGCCCGGGGCGCAACGTGCGCATCGCACTCAGCGCCCGCTACTGACCCACCAACCACCAACCTCAGCCACCCACCTCAACCCACCATGGAGCCCGACGATGAACCCGACCTCTCTCGACCCCTTGCGCTCGTCCTTCGCCGCCCTGCGCGCACAAGGCTTGCGGGCCCGCGACGCCGCCCGCCAACTGGGCCTCAGCGAGGGGGCCGTGATGGCTGCCCATGCTGTCGGCCAGATGTCGCCCCAACAGGCCAGCGACAGCCTGCTCGCCACCGTGCCGCTCGACGGTGACTGGGTGCGCATCCTGCAAGGCCTCGAAGGCGTGGGCCCTGTGATGGCCTTGACCCGCAACGAACACGTGGTGCATGAGAAGGTCGGTGCCTACCGCAACGTCAGCGCGCAAGGCCCCGTGGGGCTGGCCATCGGCCCAGAGATCGACCTGCGCCTGTTCCTGACGCACTGGCACGCGGGCTTCCACGTCGTGGAGCGCGACGCCCAGGGCCGCAAGCCCGAGCAGCACAGCCTGCAGTTCTTCGACCGCCACGGCCAGGCCGTGCACAAGGTCCACGCCCGCGCACAGACCGACCTCGCCGCGCTGGAGGACCTGGTGCAGCGGCACGCCCGCCCGGGAAGCCCACCGGTGTTCGAAGCCGAGCCCGCCGCGCCCCACCGCGACCGCCACAACCGACCCGATGCCGACATCGACTGCCTGGGCTTGGGCGAGGCCTGGTCGAACATGAAGGACACGCACGGGTTCTTCGCGCTGCTCAAGCGCTTCCAGGTGGACCGCTTGCAAGCGCTGCGCCTGATGGAAGGCGTTCACACGCGCCGCACGCCGATCGTGGCCATCGAGGGGCTGCTGCACGAGGCCGCGCGCACCGGCCTGTCGATCATGGTGTTCGCGGGCAACGCCGGCTGCCTGCAGATCCACACGGGGGCGGTCCACCGCATCGAGGCCTTCGGGCCCTGGCTCAACGTGCTCGACGAGGGCTTCAACCTGCACCTGCGCAGCGACGCCATCCACGAAAGCTGGCTGGTGAGCAAACCCACCGACGACGGCGTGGTGACCTCCATCGAGCTGTTCGACGCCGAAGGCGAGCTCATCGCGATGTTCTTTGGCGAGCGCAAACCGGGTCGGCCGGAGCTGCCCGCGTGGCGGCAGTTGGCGCGGTCGCTGGCTCAGGGCGATCACGCCGCGCAACGGGAGGCCGCATGAACCACCACGTGAACCGCCGCCACAGCCTGCGCACGCTGGTGTCAGCGGGTGCGCTCGGCAGCACCTGGGTCGCCTCGGGCGCCTGGGCGCAAGCGACGCCCTCCGCTCCCCCCACGCCATCGGGCAGCCCTGCCGCACACGGCCGCATCGTCAGCGTGCACGGCAGCCTGACCGAGGTGGTCTACCTGCTGGGCGCACAAGACCAGCTCGTGGGCACCGACACCACCAGCACCCACCCGGAGGCCGCCGCGCGCACGCCCAAGGTCGGCTACCTGCGACAGCTCTCTGCCGAAGGGCTGCTGGCCTTGCGCCCGCAGGCCGTGCTGGGCACCGACGAAGCCGGCCCGCCCACCGTGCTGAACCAGCTGGCGCAAGCCGGCGTGCCCCTGCGCTTGGTGCAGGTCCACCACCGCTTCCAGGACGTGCTCGACAAGGTGCAACTGGTGGGCGCCGTCACGCAACGCACCGCGGCGGCGCAAGTGCTGTCAGCGCAGTTGCAAACGCAGTGGGAGGCCACGCGCCGCCGGGTGCAGCGCGGCGCGCCGCAGGCGGCGCCCCGGGTGCTGTTCATCATGGCCCACGGCGGCGCGCCCATGACGGCCGGCAGCGGCACGGCGGCGCAAGCCGTCACCGAGCTGGTGGGGGCGCGCAACGCGCTGGAAGGCGTGCGGGGCTTTCGCCCGATGAGCGCCGAAAGCGTCGCGCAGGCCCGACCGGACTGGGTGCTGACCACGCACGAGTCGGTGGCCGCGTCGGGTGGGCTCGCGCGCTTCTGGGAACAGCCCGGCTTGGCGCAGACCCCGGCTGGCCGGCGCCAGCGCCTCATCAGCCTGGACGCCATGGCCTTGCTCGGCTTCGGGCCGCGCCTGCCCGCCACGCTGGACGACCTGCAGCGGCAACTGGCATGAGCGCGATCACCGCACCCTCGGCCACCCGCTGGCGCGCCACCCCCGGACGCTGGCTCTCACCGGCAGCCGGCACCGCGCTCGGCCTGCTCCTGTTGTTGATCAGTTTGGGTGTGGCGGCCTCCCACGGCGCCTTCGCACTCGGCTGGCGCGAGGTGCTGCAGCTCGGCGCGCTGTGGTGGCAAGGCCAACCCACCTCGGGCGAGGACCCGCTGTCGGCCGGCGCCCAGGTGTTCTGGCACATCCGCGCGCCACGCCTGGCCATGGGCCTGCTGGCCGGTGCGGCGCTCGGCCTGTCGGGCGCGCTGGTGCAGGGCCTGTTTCGCAACCCCCTGGCCGACCCGGGCCTCATCGGCGTCAACGCGGGCGCGGCGCTGGGGGCCGCCGGCTTCATCGTGCTGTTGCCCCTGCTGGGCGCCACCACCGTGGGCTTCCAACTCGGGCTGTGGGGCGTGGCCGGGGCCATGCTCAGCGCCTTCGTGCTCAGCTTGCTGACCACGGCCCTGGTGTGGCGCATGGCCCGCCAACACGGGCAGGTCGCCGTCACGCGGCTGCTGCTGGTGGGCGTGGCCGTCAACGCGCTGGCCGGCTCGGGCCTGGGGCTGCTGTCGCACCTCGCCACCGACAGCCAGCTGCGCGCGCTCAGCTTCTGGATGCTGGGCAGCCTGGCGCCCAGCCACTGGCTGGCCGTGGCCTGCGTGCTGCCCGCGGTGCTCTTGAGCGCGCTGCTCTGCGCCACCCTGCCCGCCTCGCTCAACACCCTGTCGCTGGGCGAGGCGCAGGCCCGCCTCAGCGGGGTCGATGTGCAGCGGCTGCAGCGCCGCTGCGTGGCCCTGGCCGCCCTCTCGGTGGGCTCGGTCACCGCCGTCATCGGCATGGTGGGCTTCATCGGCTTGCTGGCGCCGCACGCGGTGCGCCTGCTCACCGGCCCCGACCACCGCGCCGTGTTGCCCGGCTCGGCGCTGCTGGGCGCCAGCCTGGTGCTGCTGGCCGACACGGTGGCCCGCACGGCGTTCGCGCCGGTCGAGCTGCCCCTGGGGGTGTTGACCGGCCTGATCGGTGCGCCCACTTTCTTGTGGCTGCTGCAAAAGCGCGGCCACGCCGCCACCTGACACCGCCTGATCGGAGCCCAAGATGACCCTGTCTGCCCACGACCTGCAGGTCCGCCACGGCGAACGCCGCGTGCTGGACGTCGCCCACCTGTCCCTGGCGCCCGGCCAGGTGCACGCCTTGCTCGGGCCCAATGGGGCAGGCAAGTCCACGCTCTTGCATGCGCTGTCGGGCCTGGAGCGCAGCTGCGCGCGACGCGTGCACCTCCACGGCCGCCCCCTGTCGGAGTGGGACACCCTGGCGCTGGCCCGCCAGCGCGCGCTGATGTCGCAGGAGCTGCAAGTGCCCTTCGATTTCAGCGCCCGCGACATCGTGCGCATGGGGCGCTTCCCGCACAGCGACTGCCCCCACCCCGACGAGCCCGAACTGGTCGAACGTTGCCTGGACACCGTGGGCGCGCTGCACCTGATCGACCGACTGCACCAGGGCCTCTCAGGCGGTGAGAAAGCGCGCGTGCAACTGGCGCGGGTGCTGGCGCAGGTCACGCCCCGGCCCGGCGACACGCCCGAGCACACATCGGCACGCTGGCTGCTCCTTGACGAGCCCACCGCTGCGCTGGACCTGGCCCACCAGCACAGCGTGATGCGCTTGTTGCGCCAGCTCGCAGCACAAGGCTTCGGCATCGTGGTGGTGCTGCACGACCTGAACCTGGCGCAGGCCTACGCCGACCAGGCGCTGGTGCTGCGCGACGGCCGGCTCGACACCCTGGGCCGCTGCGACGACGTGCTGCAGCCCAAACTCATCCAGCGGATCTGGGGCGTGCTGTGCGAAAAGTTGCAGCGCCCGGGCCAGGCCGGCAGCTGGCTGGCCTTGTCCAGCCTGGCCCCGGGTGTGACGGAATGACGCGCCAGGGCGGTCACGAGCGGCCACACACCCGGGCCAAAGCCCCGCCAGCGCACGGTCTTTGCCAAACCTGGTTAGACTGTCCAGGTCCGAAAGGGGAGTAGCTCACCGCGTCAGCGGTTGGTGGCATCCCGTCAATACGGTGCGCGGCTGCAACGGCCGCTCGCCCGGGTTTCACGGCAGGCGCCCGCCTGCATCGCAAGACCTTTCGGCGCCGAGTTTGCGCGGCTGTTGCGGCTGCGCCATGTTCGTTTCTTCTCCGGAGAACCCTCATGCACACCCTGGCGCCGCTTTGGCTCTGGTTCGTTTTCGCTGCCGTCGTGCTGGCAGCGCTCGTCATCGACTTCGTCGTCCTGAAAAAACAGGGCGCACACGCCGTGTCCGTGCCCGAGGCGGCGCGCTGGTCCGCCCTCTGGGTGGCCTTGAGCCTGGCCTTCAACGGCCTGCTGTGGTGGGCCTTCCACCAGTCGCAGGGCGCGGAAGTGGGGCAGGCCAAGGCGGTCGAATTCCTCACCGGCTACCTCATCGAGAAGTCGCTGGCGGTGGACAACATCTTCGTCTTCCTGATGATCTTCACCTACTTCTCGGTGCCGCCCGCGTACCAGAAGCGCGTGCTGATGATCGGCATCATCGGCGCCATGGTGCTGCGCACGGTGATGATCCTGCTGGGCGGCTGGCTCATCAGCGAGTTCCACTGGGTGCTCTACCTGTTCGGCGCCTTCCTGCTGCTCACCGGCATCAAGATGTGGTGGGCCGCCGGCGAAGAACCCAGCCTGGACGACAACCCCGCGCTGAAGCTGCTCAAGCGCGTGCTGCCCGTGAGCCCGCGCTTCGACGGCGAACGCTTCTGGACGCTGCACAACGGCGCACGCATGGCCACGCCCCTGCTGATGGTGGTGGCGCTGGTGGGCGTGACCGACGTGATCTTCGCGGTGGACTCCATCCCCGCCATCTACGCCATCACCGACGACCCCTTCATCGTGCTGACGTCCAACATCCTGGCCATCCTGGGCCTGCGCGCGATGTACTTCCTGTTGGCCGCCATGGCCGCCAAGTTCCACCTGCTGAGCTACGGCCTGGCGGTGATCCTGGTGTTCATCGGCAGCAAGATGCTGTTGGTGGACTTCGTCAAGATCCCGGTGTGGGCCTCGCTGGTGGCCGTCATCGGCATCCTGGCCGTGACGATGGTCTGGAGCGTGAAGACCGCCCCGAACATCGGCGCCAGCCGCACGGCGGGCCTCGACAAGGCCTGATCCCAGAGGCTTGACGCCCGTCACGCCTCACCCGCGGCCGGCACGTGGCGCTGGCCGCCCCCCTCTCCCCTCCTGAACACCCCACTGCGCGCCCGCACGCGCGGGTGGGTGCCCCCGCGTTCAGGTGGCGACGGCACCACAAATCTGCCATCCGGCCACGGTTGATGTTTACAAATGCGAATTATTCGCATTATCATGAGCACACGTTTGCCGCACCGCCCCGTCCGCCGAACCTGCGCAAGGGGGACCAGGTCGCCAACCTGACTGTGGGGGTCAGGCGCACCGTGGCCGGGGCCGCGGCAAACGTTTTTTTTCTGCCAGCGCACCCATCCATGTGCCCACCTGCGCGCTCATCCGCGCCTGGGCCCCCGCACCTGGCAGCACCGTTTGTCCACCGTCCTGCGCCCTTGCGCGGGGCCGCCATCGCCGGAAATCCACCATGCCGCAACACGCGTCCAACGCACCCGCTTCGTCCGCCGCCCCGAGCGCCCTGAACGTCCTGCCCTCGCTGGGCGCCATGGCCGCCGGCATGGGCCTGAGCCTGCTGAGCGCAGGGGCCATCGCCCAGAGCGTCCAGAATGCACCGACGGCTCCGGCCGCGAAGCAGGAAGAAGCCCTGCCCACGGTCACCGTGACCGACAAGGCCAACCGCCCCGACGCCAAAACCACCTACCAGGCCACCACCACCACCATCGGCAAGGGCAAACAGGCCCTGCGCGACATCCCGCAGTCGATCACCGTGGTGACCGAGAAGCTGATCACCGACCGCAACCTCGACACCATGAAGGACGTGCTGCGCCAGACCGCCGGCATCACCTTCCAGGCGGCCGAAGGTGGCGAAGAAGACATCCGCCTGCGCGGCTTCTCGCTGCAAACGACCGGCGACATCTTCCTGGACGGCGTGCGCGACCCCGCCATCTACGACCGCGACACCTTCAACATGGACCGCCTGGAGCTGCTGCGCGGCTCGGCCTCGATGCTGTTCGGGCGCGGCTCCACGGGCGGCGCCGTCAACCAGGTCAGCAAGGCGCCTTACCTGGGCTCGTCCAGCGAGCTGAACGTGACGGCCGGCAACCACGAGTACAAGCGCGTCACCGGCGATTTCAACATCCAGACGGCAGACGATGCCGCCCTGCGCATCACCGGCATGCGCACCCAGGCCAACAACAACGGCGCGGGCAGCAGCATCGACAAGTACGGCGTGGCAGCCAGCTACCGCTGGGGCATCGGCAAGACGGTGGAGCACCAGGTCAGCGTCTTCCACATCGACAACGACAACGGCATCAACTACGGCCTGCCGTGGGTGCGCCCCAACAGCACCGACACCCAAGGCGCGCGCACCATCAACAGCCGCCTGGACCCGGCCAACTACTACGGCATGGCCAGCGACTACAACCGCACGCAAGGCGATGTGTTCACCTACATGAACACCGTGAAGCTGGGCGGCGGCTCCGAGATCAAGACCGTGGTGCGCAAGGGTGACTTCCAGCGCGACCTGCGCGCCAGCACCATCGGCCCGAACACCATCGCGCTGAGCAACTTCAGCGGCGCCACCGCCTTCAGCCGCGGCACGCAGATCAAGAACCAGAACATGGACCTGATCCAGGCCCAGACCGACTACAGCGGCAAGCACCAGCTGCTGGGCATGAAGCACGAGATCACCACCGGCATCGACTTCTCGCGTGAGAACCGCACGGTGATGACGGCGCCGAGCGCTGCGAACGGCGGCTCCACCATCAACAAGACCAGCACCACCGCAGGCAACCCCAACGACGGCGCCTGGGTGGACGAAGCCAGCCGCATCTTGCGCAAGGGCAACCAGTTCAGCGCCAAGGGTGTGGGCACCTACGTGCAAGACCTGGTCCACATCGTGCCGATGTGGAAGGTGCTGGGCGGCCTGCGCTACGACTATTTCAATGGCGACTACACGACCTTCAACGCCAACGCGGCCAACCTGCCGAGCGCCAACTACAAGCAGAGCATCAACAAGCTCAGCAAGCGCGCGGGTGTGCTGTTCCAGCCCAATGCGCTGGACTCCTACCACTTCTCGTATGGCACGTCCTTCAACACCTCGGGCGACACCTACTCGTACAACACCCAGAGCGCCAACACGCCGCCAGAATCGAGCGAGAACATCGAGCTGGGCGCCAAGCTGGACTCCGAAGACGGCCGCGTGACCACGCGCCTGGCCATCTTCCGCGCCACCAAGCTCCACGAGCGCAACACCGACCCCGACAGCGCCGCCACGCAGCTGCTGCTGTCCGGCAAGCGCCACGCGGCCGGCTTCGACATGGACATCACCGGCCAGATCACCGACAACTGGGACATCTACGCGTCCTACACCTGGATCCCCGAAGCACGCGTCGATGAAGCCGCATCGACCGTCACCGGCGGCGGCTCGCGCAAGGGCGACCGCCCCGGCCTGACGCCCCGCCACAGCGGCACCGTGTGGAACACCTACAAGTTCCTGCCGCAATGGCGTGCCGGTGTGGGACTGAACTTCCGCAGCAAGCAAGCCCCGGCCGACATCACCACCCCGGCCAACGGCATCTACAACGCGCCTGGCTTTGCCACGCTGGACCTGATGGCCGAGTACGCCCTGAACAAGGTCTACACCGTCAAGGCCAACGTGACCAACGTGGCCAACAAGGTCTATGCCGACCAGGTCTACCGCGGCTTCTACGTGCCTGGCGCCGGCCGCCTGGTCCAGGTGACCCTGTCGGCCAAGTTCTGACGCCGTCCTTGCCCCTGCCCCAGTCCCTGCCCTCGCCATGCTGCTCCACATCCCCCAGGTCCTGACCCCCGACGAACTGCAGCGCGCCCGCGCCATCCTGGACGCCGCACCCTGGGTGCTGGGCCAGGTCACGGCCGGCCGCCAGGCCGCCCTGGTCAAGGACAACGAGCAGCTGGCGCAGCAGGGCGAGCACGCCAAAGCCCTGCGGGCGCTGATCCTGCCCGCGCTGGACCGCAACACCCTGTTCTTCTCGGCCGCCCTGCCGCGCCGCATCGTGCCGCCACTGTTCAACCGCTACGGCGGCGAACATGCCAGTTACGGCAAGCACGTGGACAACGCCATCCGCGTCAACAACGAGCTGGGCCAGCGCGTGCGCACCGACATCTCGGCCACGCTCTTCCTTGCCAACCCCGATGACTACGAAGGCGGTGACCTCGTCATCGACGACACCTTCGGCGAGAAGCGCGTCAAGCTGGCCGCCGGCGACATGGTCATCTACCCGGGCACCAGCGTGCACCGCGTCGAACCCGTCACGAAGGGCCACCGCCTGGCCTGCTTCTTCTGGATCGAGAGCATGGTGCGCAGCGACGAGCAACGCCGCCTGCTCTTCGACCTGGACACCCACCTCACCCGCCTGCGCCAGCAACACGACCACGACGATGCCCTGGTCGGCCTGACCGGCACGTACCACAACCTGCTGCGCATGTGGGCCGACGTCTGAGCCCACCGCCCACGAGCCGCGCAGCCTGCCCCCACCCAAGGAGACATCCCATGAAGACGATCGCCCTGCCCGCCAAGATGCTGCCCGCCCTGATGCTGGCCGCCACCACCCTGTTCGCCACCGGCGCCATGGCCCACGGCGGCTTCAAGTGCGAGGAACCCAAGAAAGAATGGAAGCTGCGCGACGACTTGGAAGACAAGCTCAAGGCCGAAGGCTGGGACGTGCGCAAGGTCAAGATCGACAACGGCTGCTACGAGGTCTATGGCTTCGACGGCAAGGGCCAGCGCCGCGAGGCTTACTTCAACCCCAAGACCTTCGAGCTCGTGGGTGACGTGCCCCAGAAGTGATGCCTTTGCCCGATGACGTGGCCGGCGACACGGCCGCGCCCATCCCCGTGTGGGATGCGGCCGTGCGCGTGCTGCACTGGACGCTGGTCGGCGCCATCGCGGTGGCCTGGACGAGCACGCTGGACATCGGCGTGCCCCCAGACTGGCATGAGCTCGCCGGCTACACGGCCATGGCCTGCGTGGCCCTGCGCCTGCTGTGGGGCGTCGTTGGCAGCCGCCGCGCGCGCTTTGCCGACTTCGTGCGCGGCCCCCGCACCACCTGGCGTTACGCCTGGCAGGTGCGGCTCGGCACGGCGCCACGCCACATCGGCCACAACCCCCTGGGAGGCTGGATGGTGCTGGCCTTGCTGCTGAACGTGGCGGGCATCACCCTCACCGGCTGGCTGCAAACCACCGACCGCTACTGGGGCTCCGAGCTGCTGGAGCAGGTCCACACCACCCTGGCCTGGGCCCTGCTCGGCCTGATCGCGCTGCACGTCGCGGGGGTGGTGCTCACCGGCCGGCACCAGCGCGAGAACCTTGTGAAAGCCATGGTGGATGGGCGCAAAATGCCGCCCTCGGGCGACGACGTTGACTGAGCGTGGCCTGAACCTGGCCTGACACCGTCCGCCTCCATCACCCCGCCCCCATGAGCACCTCCGCCGACGCGGCCCAGCACGGGCTGCAAGCCATCCCGCCCGACACGGTCAGCCTGGCCGACTACGAACGCCACGCCCAGGCCCGCATGGACGCGGGCGCCTGGGCCTACCTGCAAGGCGGTGCTGGCGACGAACACACGCTGGACGCCAACACACGCGCCTGGCAACAGCTGCACCTGCTGCCGCGGGTGCTGCGGCACACGGCCGGCGGCCACACCCGCACGCAGCTCTTCGGCCGCACGCTGTCGCACCCGCTGATCCTCGCGCCGGTGGCCTACCAAAAGCTCGCGCACCCCGAAGGCGAGATGGACACCGCCCTGGCCGCCGCCGCGCAAGAGGCCGGCTTCGTGCTCAGCACCCAGGCCAGCACGCGCCTGGAAGACATCGGCGACGCCATCTCGGCCGACGACCTGCGCGGCCCGCTGTGGATGCAGCTCTACCTCCAGCCCGACCGCGCTTTCACCAAGGCCCTGCTGCACCGCGCCGAAGCCGCCGGCTTCGATGCCATCGTGCTGACGGTGGACGCCCCCACCAGCGGCGTGCGCGACCGCGAGCGCCGCGCCAACTTCCAGCTGCCCGTGGGCATCTCGGCCGTGAACCTGCTGGGCATGGCGCCAGCCCCGGCGCGCGACGTGCCTGCCAATGGCAGTGCCCTCTTCGACGACCTGCTGTACCACGCCCCCACCTGGGACGACGTGGCCTGGTTGCGCGCGCAAACACGCCGCCCCATCCTGCTCAAAGGCGTGCTGCACCCCGACGATGCCCGCCAGGCACTGAGCCTGGGGGTCGATGGCCTGATCGTCTCCAACCACGGCGGGCGCACGCTCGACACGGTGCTGCCCACCGCGCGCGCCCTGCCCCGCATCGCCGATGCCGTGGGCAGCGACATGCCCTTGCTGGTCGATGGTGGGATCCGCCGGGGCACCGACGTGCTCAAGGCCCTGGCCCTGGGCGCGCGTGCCGTGCTGATCGGGCGGCCCTATGTGCACGCGCTGGCCACCGCGGGCGCCTTGGGCGTGGCGCACTGCATCCGCTTGCTGCGCGACGAGCTGGAAGCGGCCATGGCCCTCACGGGCTGCGCCACGCTGGCCGACATCCACCGCGACCTGATCGAGAAGTCCTGAGCGACAAGCCCTGACCGGCCGCGCCGATCAGACGGGGCCGACGCTCAGGTCGCGCGCAACTTCGTCGGCTTCTTCTTGCGGCCCAGGCCCACCTGCGACGCGATGTACTTGACGAACACCCACAGCGGCGACTCGTGGGGCTTGGGCGCTTCGCCACGGCCAATGCGCTTGAGCTGGCCCGTGTACCAGGTGATCTCCATCAGGCCCATCTTGTCGATGAAGCCGATGCCCGTCTTCAAGGGCTTGACTTGCTCGCGCGGTTGCTGGCCGCTCAGCAGGCGCTGAGGCACATCGGGCTCGATGGCCAGCGCACGCGCCAGGCCGACGAAGTCCACCGCGCCCGAGGTGATGGCCTCGGCCATGCCTTGCGACGAGCGGAAACCGCCCGTCACCACCAGCGGCGTCTTCACGGCGGCGCGGGCCTTCTCGGCAAACGCCAGGAAATAGGCCTCGCGCTGCTTCGTGCTGTCCTTGACGGGCTCGCCCGACGTGGCTTTCGGCTGCCCCTTCGCACCCGTCATCACCGGGGCCTCGTAAGTGCCACCGGAAATCTCGATGAGGTCGATGCCGGCTTCGGACAAGGCGCGGATGGTGTCCAGCGACTCTTCTTCGGTGAAGCCACCGCGCTGGAAGTCCGCCGAGTTCAGCTTGATGCCGATGGGGAAGCCCGGGCCCACCTGCGCGCGCATCGCGGCCAGCACGGCCAGCACGAAGCGGCGGCGCTTCTCGGGCGTGCCGCCCCACTCGTCGCTGCGGCGGTTGTGGTGCGGTGACAGGAACTGGCTGACCAGGTAGCCGTGCGCGCCGTGGATCTGCACACCGCTGAAGCCGGCTTGCTGAACCAGGGCCGCGGCCTGGCCAAAACGTGCGATGACCTCGCGCACCTCGGCGTCCGTCATCTCGCGCGGGGTGGGAAAGAAGGCCTGCATCTCGGCGCGGAAGGGCACGGCCGACGGCGCGATGTTTTCCTTGTTCAGGCCCTTGGGCGCCTGCTTGCCGGGGTGGTTGAGCTGCACCCAGCACTGCGTGCCGTTGCGCGTGGCGGCTTGCGCCCAGGCCTTGAGCTCGGGCAGGAAGCGCTCGTCCTCGATGACCACGTTGCCCGGCTCACCCAAAGCGCGCCGGTCGATCATCACATTGCCCGTCACGCACAGGCCGATGCCGCCATCGGCCCAGGCACCGTACAAGCGCACCAGCTCGGGCGTGGCCGCACCGGGGCGCGTGCCCAAGGCCTCGCTCATGGCGGATTTGAACAGGCGGTTCTTGACCACCGCTCCGTTGGGCAAAGTGAAAGGCTGGGACAGCACGGCTTGGGGGGTCATCGACGGGGCTCCACGGTGGACACATCAGATCGGCCATGCGCGCAGCGCCCAACCAGCGCCCCGCCGCATGCCAGCAGGCATTGGACACCAAAGTGGAAATCGATGCACTCAGTTGGAAGATGGCGCACCGCAGCATGCGCCATTGAGGCCGCACGGCCACATTCAGCAGCAATTCGAGGGCTTGCGGCGTGGTTTTGCCCAGGAGAAAGCATTACCATGCGTGCTGCCGGCCTTCAGAGGAACGCTCGCGCACGCAGCTTGCGCCCGAAGACCGCATCAGATCTGACCTGACACTGGAGTGAATTCACATGGCAACTGCGACGAAGAAAGCCCCGGCCAAAAAGGCCGAGGCCACCAAGGCACCTGCAGCCAAGAAGGCCGCCGTCAAGCGCGCGCCCAACGCGGCATTTTCCAAGCCTCTGACCCCCAGCGCCGCCCTGGCCGCCGTGATCGGCGCGACCCCGGCCCCGCGCACCGAGGTCACCAAGAAGATTTGGGAATACATCAAGAAGCACAACCTGCAGGACGCCGCCAACAAGCGCAACATCAATGCGGACGAGAAGCTGAAGCCCATCTTCAAGAAGCCGCAAGTCACCATGTTCGAGCTGACCAAGCTGGTCAGCGAGCACCTGAGCTGATGCGCCTGTCCGCTGCGACCGGCTGACGAGCCGCTGCAGCAGACACAACGAAAAAGCCCGGCCTAGCGCCGGGCTTTTTCATGGGCTCTTCTCAGCCATCAGCCACCCTCATTCCCACCAGGGGTAGAAGGCCGGCATCTCCGAGGCCTTGCCCTGGAACTGCGCGGGGCGCTTCTCCAGGAAGGCCTGCACGCCCTCCTTGCCATCGCCGATGCTGGTGTAGAACATGGCCAGCGAATCGACCTGGTGCGCGGCCAGCGGGTGCGGCTGCGCCGAGTTGCGGTACATCATCTGACGCGTCAGCGCGATGCCCACGGCCGAGCGCTCGGTGGCGATGCGCCGCGCGATCTTCATCGCCTCTTCAAGCAACTGCTCGGGCGGCACCACGCACTTGACCAGGCCGCCGCGCTGGGCCTCGTGGCCGTCGAAGATGTCGGCCATGTAGGTCCACTCCAGCGCCTGCGAGATGCCGACGATGCGCGGCAGGAACCAGCTCGAACAGGCTTCCGGCACGATGCCGATGCGGCCGAACACGAAACCGATGCGCGCCTTCTCGGACGCGATGCGGATGTCCATCGGCAAGGTCATGGTGGCGCCAATGCCCACGGCCGCGCCGTTGATGGCACCGATCACCGGCTTCTTGCAGTTGAAGATGGACAGCACGACGCGGCCACCCGTGTCGCGCACGCCTTCGTGGATGGCCTGCTCGGTCAGGCGCTCGCGCATGTCGGCCATCGTCGGTTGCAGCGACTCGTCCAGGCCAAACACATTGCCCCCGACGCTGAGGTCCATGCCCGCGCAGAAGGCCTTGCCCGCGCCAGTGACCACGATGGCGCGCACGGCGTCGTCGTCGCTGGCGCGCGTGAAGGCATCGACCAGCTCGTTGGCCATCTCGACCGTGAAGGCGTTGAGTTGCTCGGGGCGGTTGAGGGTCAGCAGCAGCACGCCATCGGCATCGACGGCATGGCTCAGGGTCTGGTAGCGCATGGGGAGTCTCTCTCGGTTGTGGGGTCGCGTCCCAGCATAGCGCAGCGCGCCTGCCTGCCTGGCCCTGCACGGGGTTTGAGGCAGGTCACATGGCGGCGTCGAAGGCGTGAACCTCGGGTTGTCCCGGAGGGGTGGGGGCACCATTTCACCCGTACCATGCGCCGGGCCGTTCACCCAGGACGGTTCGCGGCGTCCATGAGACGCCCGCCTTGTTTGTGTTCCCTCAGGAGATCCCCATGTGGAAGATGTTGGTTGGTTTCATCGTGTTCGCTGTCCTCGCGGTTTACCTGCTCATGAAGAGCGGCGCCGACGTGGACATGGGTGGTGAGAAGCACGGGATTGACGCCACCCATGTGGAAGAAAAGACCAGCGAATCGGCAGCCGCGCCTGCATCCGCCGCGGTGACGCCGTCGGCCCCGGTCGATGCAGCCTCTGCCGCTGCCAGCGCCGCGTCGAACTGATCCTTCAGCGATCAGTCTGGGTCGCGGTGGGTGGGGCCCGTGTGGCCCCGCTCATCGGCCAACCACTGCAGCACCGGGATGGTGCCGGGCAAGACCGGCACCACGTCCACCGGCAAGCGCTGCCAGGCCATGTCCTGGCCTTCGCGCATCTCGAACTCACCCGTCCAGTCGTGCACCTTGCAGAAATGCAGGCGCACGCGCGCGTGCGGGTAGTCCATCAGCTCGACCTTCCAGACGTGCGCATCGCCGATGGTGATGCCCAGCTCTTCGTCGAGCTCGCGGCGCAAGGCCGCCTCCACCGTTTCGCCCGCTTCGAGCTTGCCGCCCGGGAACTCCCAGTGGCCGGCGTAGACCTTGCCGGGCGGGCGCGAGGTCAAGAGGAAGCGACTGTCAGGCCCTTCTCGGCCCTCGGCATCGCGCTCGATCAGCACGCCCACGGCCACATCGACCGGCGGCCGGTCGGTGGCGTCCATCACGTGGTACGGCTTGCGCTCGGGTGCGGGTGCGGGTGCGGTGCTGCTCATGCGCCCTCCCCTCCCTGGGCGGCCAGGCGGCCGTCCGTGCCGGCGCGACCCGCGTGGTCCCGCGCGAACTGGTAGGCCACACGGCCTGAACGCGAACCGCGCTCGATGGCCCAGACCAGCGCCTCGGGCCGCGCCGCCTCGATGGCCGCCGCATCGCTCAGGCCGAAGTGCCGCAACCACTGCGCCACGATGGCCAGGTACTCGTCCTGGCTGAAGGGGTAGAAGCTGACCCACAGGCCGAAGCGCTCGGACAGCGAGATCTTTTCCTCGACCACCTCGCCCGGGTGCAACTCGCCATCGGCGCCGCGCGAGTAGGTCTTGTTGTCCGAGTGGTACTCGGGCAGCAGGTGGCGGCGGTTGGACGTGGCCACGATGAGCACGTTGTCGCCGCTGGCCGAGACGGTGCCGTCCAGGATGGACTTCAGCGCCTTGTAACCCGGCTCGCCTTCGTCGAAGCTGAGGTCGTCGCAGAACACGATGAAGCGCTCAGGGCGCGCACTGACCAGCTCGACCAGGTCGGGCAGGTCGATGAGGTCGGCCTTGTCCACCTCGATGAGGCGCAGGCCCTCGCCCGCATGGGCGTGCAAGGCGGCCTTGACCAGCGAGGACTTGCCCGTGCCGCGCGCCCCCGACAGCAGCACGTTGTTGGCGGTGCGGCCGGCCACGAACTGCGCGAGGTTGCGGGCGAAGCGCTCCTTCTGCGTGTCCACCTCTTGCAGGTCGGCATAGGCGATGTGCGCGACGTGGCGCACCGGCTCCAGCCAGCCTGCAGCCCAGGCCGCGCTGCTGCGCTTGCGGTAGCGGAAGGCCACGGAGGCCGACCAGTCGGGCGCCAGCACGGTCTGATGGGGTGAGGGCAGCAGGGCATCGAGCCGGGCCACGAGGGCCTCGGCACGGTGCAGCAGGGAGGTCAGTGCGGGGTCCGGGACGGATGCGGATGAGGGCGCAGGAGAGGTCATGCCGCTCAGTTTAGCGGTGGCGCCACGATGGCCTGCAGCGTGGCACGCAAGAGGCCTTCGTAGAGCTGGTCCACCGGCTGGCGCTGCCCCGTGGGCTCGCTGGACACCTGGCCAAAGCGCTCGCCGACCACCTGGCGCAAGCGCGAGATGGGCACCACGAGCTGTGCGCCATCGGGCACCGGCACGGCCAGGCCGAGCAAGCGGCCGCTCATGTCGAGCACCGGCCCGGCGCCCTGGCCTTCGGGCAAGGGGATGCCCAGGCGTCGCCAGCTCACCGGCACAAGCTGGGGAGCAGGCTGGGCTGGGGATGCGCTCATGGCCGGAGGGGCAGACGCCGCCTCGAAGGCCGGCGCCGGCACCGGCGCGCCCAGGAAGCCCACGCTCAGCAAGGGCCAGGCGGCGGATGCCTGTGGGCTGCGCGCGTGGCTCATCACCACGGCAGGCGTGCCGGGAAAGGCGTCGCGCGCAGGCACTTGCCACAGGGCGGCCACCGCCTCGTCTTTCGGGTCGGCCAGGGGCTCACGCAGGTGCACGAGGCGCAGACCGATGTCGGGGAGGACCTTTTCGGGCGTGGCCTGCACGGTGCGGCCCAGGCCGTTGCGCAGCCACAAGCGCGTGCCAGGGGCTTCCAGCGGCATGGCGGCCAGGGGCACCAGGGCATGCTGACCGTCGGGCAGCAGCCAGGCCGCACCGGCCACGCGGGCCTGCTCGGCGGGCACCGCACCATGGGCCATGGGCGCCAGGCGCATCGGCGGCTGCAGCATCGCGCCATCCAGCGCCAACCGCTGCGCTTGCAGGCGCTGCGAGACCTCGGCCAGCAGGCGCACCGACGGCGCCTCGCGCTGCGAGGGCCGGACCTGGGTCAGGGTCTGGTCCAGCAACTGCCGCGCCACGGCGGGCTGCCCGCCCAGGTGCAGCAACCAGGCATAGAGGCCCAGGCCGGAGATGTCTTCCGGGTGGGCCCCTGCCGTGTGCGCCGCGAAAGACAAAGCGCGGCGGTAGTCCCCGGCCTGCATGTAGGCGCGCACCAGGCCCATCTCGGTGTCGGCAGCGTGCAGCATGCCGGCCGCGCGGTCCAGCGTCTTTTCGGCGGCCTGGGCGTTGCCTTGGCTCAGCTCGCTTTCGGCCTGGGCCAGCAGGTCGGCCCGGCGCGACATCATCCCCGGGTCCAGGTGGCGCGGGTCCTGGATGATCTCGGCCTTGCGCTGCGCGGCGGTCTTGCCCCGAGGCTGGGTGACCGCGCTGGCGGCCGGGGCCACCGGCGAAGCTTTGGGCGCCGGTGCATGCGCATGGTTGTGGCCTTCATGCGCATGGTCGTGCTCCTGCTCGGCCGCGCCAACCGACGTGCTCACACCCACCATCATCGCCAAGGCGGTCACGGAGGCCAGGGACACCCTCATCGCCCGGGCCCGCGACCCCGCCATCCACCCACACAGCTTGCGTTCCAACATCACACACTCCGATCCACAACGACAAAGGCCCGGCGCATGCCAGGCCTGTGACAAACACCGGGCAGACAGGCGCCTTTTCAGGCGCTCACCTGCCCGGCTCAACCCTGCTGCATCACTGCTTGGTGATGCGGGGCTTTTGCAGCGTGGCTGCGGTGGGGTTGTAAGGCGTGACCTGGTAGCTGGCCAGGTAAGCCGTCAGGGCGTCGATGTCCTGCGCGCCGCCCACGGGGCTGGTGCCACCGATGAAGGTGGTGAAGCCGTCGCCGCCGGTCTGCAGGAAGTTGTTGATGGTCACGCGGTAGGTCTTGGTGGCATCGACCACCGCGCCCGAGGCGTCCACGATCTGCTCGATCACGGCGCCGCTGTTCACGTCCACCAGGCGCATGTTCTGGATGCGGCTGTCGCAGGTGTTGGCCGCGACGTAGGTGTACTTGAAGCCAGCGGAAGGCACCAGGATGCGTTGCGTGCCTTGGCCACGGCAACCCACGAACTGCTGCTCCAGCGCGTTCTTGAGTTGCTGGGCGGTCAGGGTCACGGTGACCAGGGTGTTGCCGAAGGGCTGGGCCGTGAAGGCTTCGCCGTAGGTCACATTGCCATCGCCTTCGCCAGCGGCGCTGGAAGCGAAGGTGAAGCCCGGGGCGCGCACGCCACCCGGGTTCATCAGGGCGATGACCGCGCCGCCAAAGTCGGGCGCCGAGGTGGCGGCCAGCTGGGCGTCGGAGATCAGCTCACCGGCGGGCATGTTGCCAGCGCCGTTGCCCGAGGCGTCGGCCGAGTTGGGCAGGTCGGTGGTGATCTTGCCGATCACGCTGTTGGCCAGGGGCGAGACCAGGGCGTCGTAGCCCGTCACCAGGCTGGTGACGGCAGCGGTCGGGGCCACGGTGGCACCCTTGTTCTGCGCCACAAGGCGGTTGGTCGGGTTCACGGCGGTGATGTTGCGCGTGACCGGGTTGATGGTGACATCGATGTCGGTCAGCACGCGGCCGAAGGCGCTGGCGCTGGTCACGGGGATCAGGCGACCGGCCTTGTTGGGCAGGCCGGTGGGGCGGGGCGTGACCGAGGTCACGGTGTTGCCGGCGGCGTCCTTGACGACCACGCCAGCGGCGTCACGCACGGTGGCGGTGGCGACGGTGGCAGCCGAGCAGTTGTAGGCCGAGTGGGTGTGGCCGCTGACGACCAGGTCCACCGCGTCATCGAGGCGGGCCACGATCTTGGCGATGTCGGAGGGCGAACCGTCGGCGTTCTTCAGTTCACCGTCGCAGCCATTGATGTCGCCGAGGTTGGGGCTGGTCTGGAAGCCACCCTGGTGCACCAGCACCACGATGGATTCGATGCCTTGGGCGCGCAGCTTGGGCACCAGGGCGTTGACGGTGTCGGCCTCGTCCTGGAAGCTCAGGCCAGCGACGCCGGTGGGCGTGACGATGGACGGCGTGGCCTTGAGGGTCATGCCGATGAAGGCCACCTTGACGCCGTTGAAGGTCTTGACGCCGTAGGCAGGCAGCAGGGTCTTGCCGGTGGCGGTGTTGGTGACGTTGGCCGACAGCCACTTGAACTTGGCGCCTTCGAAAGGCACGGGGGTGCCGACCTGGCCGCCGCGGCAGCTGTTGGGGTCTTGCTGGCCGCCAGCGGTCAGCTTGCAACCGCCGTTTTGCAGGCGCAGCAGTTCGGCCGCGCCCTTGTCGAACTCGTGGTTGCCGACGGCGTTGAATTCCAGGCCGATGCGGTTGAGGGCTTCGACGGTGGGCTCGTCAAAGAACAGGGCCGAGATCAGCGGCGAGGCACCGATGAAGTCACCGGCGCCGACGACCACGTTCAGCGGGTTCTGGGCCTTCAGGTTGGCGATGTAGCCAGCCACGTAATCGGCACCGCCCACGGTGGGGCGGTTGGCGGCGAGCACGTTGGTGTTCTGGCCGAAGGTGCCAGGGCTCTTGAGGGTGCCGTGGAAGTCATTGAAGCCAATGATCTTGACGGTGAACGGGGCCTTGGTGGCGGTCTGGGCGACGGCACAACCGGCGAAGGACGAGAAGGCCAGGGCGAGGCTGGCGCAGATCAGGCGGACTTGCATGGGGAATTCCTTGGGATGCGGTGGGTTCAGCGTGGGGCGCAGGCGCGGTGTCAGGCGCGGTATCGGGCGCCGGATCAGCCGCGGGCGCGGCGACGCGACACCACACCGACGACGCCGGCTGCGGCCAGGACCAGGGCCAGGCTGGTGGGCTCGGGCACGGCGGTGACGGACAGGCCGCCAGCGGTGCTGTTCAGGGCGAAGCCGTCAACGGTCACCGACTGCAGCAGCGCGCCCGTGACGGTGTAGGTGCCGGCACCCAGCGTCAGCGTCAGCTGGCTGAAGTTGGCGCTGTCGGCGAAGGCGCCGTCGAAACTGTCGTTGAAGGACGGCAGCACAGCGTCGTTCAGGTCACGGGCGGCCACGCTGCTGGAGGTGTAGGCCGTGGTGCCCGACGCCGAGGTGATGGACAGGTTGTAGGTGTCGCCGGCGGTGTAGGCGTCCACCAGCTTCAGGATGGCCTTGTCGGCCACGGTGAACGTGAAGCTCAGGGCCTGGAAGTCACCGGCGCCACCGGCCAGGTCGTAGTCGGAATCGATCCATTCCACGCCGCCGGACTGGGCCGACAGGGCGTCCACGGTGAAGGCGTACCAGCTGCCATCCTGCGTCACGGGGATGACGGTGGCGGCTTGGGCGGCGATGGCCGTGAACGCGAAGGACGCGGCGACGAAGGACGAGCGCAGGATGGACATGGACAACTCCGATCAGGGTGAATTGCCATGGATGAGACCAGAGCGCCGTGACGCCGTCGTGGCGCCCGCGTGATCCGAAAGCGACCCAGAAGTGCGGACAGGCCCACGGCCCGTGACAGTTCACCCCAGCAGCAGGCGCAGGGTGGCGTCCAGGTGCTCGGTGGGCTGGCGCGCAAAGCCCGTGCGCGCGTGGCGCTGCCAGCGGCCCAAGACAAGGCTGATGGCGGCCGAGGCGGCGGCCTGGGCGTCCACCGTCGGGGACTGCGAGCCACGCGCCTCGGCCAGGGCGCGGCAAGGCTGGCGCAGCAGGGATTCGAGCCGGTCGATGCACTGGTTGATGCGCAGGTTCAGCCGCGCGTGCTCGAACACCAGCGCGTCGCCGGCCAGCACGCGGCCCATGCCGGGGTTTGTCTCGGCGAACTGCAGCAAGGCCGTGACGATGCGGGCGAGCTGCGCCGCCGGGTCGGGTTCGCGCGCCAGCACCTGGTTGGCCAGGGTGAACAGGCTTTCCTCGATGAAGGCGATGAGGCCTTCGAACATCTGCGCCTTGCTGGCGAAATGGCGGTACAGCGCGGCCTCGCTCACGTCCAGGCGGGCGGCCAGGGCGGCGGTGGTGATGCGGTCGGCCTCGGGGGCTTCCAGCATGGCGGCCAGGGCTTGCAGGATTTGCAGGCGGCGCTCGCCAGGCTTGGGGCGGGTGCGCTTGGCGACGGGGGCAGCCTCGGGAACAGCCTCAAGAGGGGCGTCAGGTGTCATGGCCAAGCGTGCAGGGACCTCAGTGATCTGATTCTGGCACACACCCAGGGCGGGCGGCCGTGCAGCGAGATGCCGGCTTCCGGCCCGTGCGGGTTGCGGCTGTGGTGGCTGTGCAGGTAGTGCTGCATCCACACCGTGCGCATCCCCAGGCGGCGCGCGCTTTTCAGGTTGGCCACCGTGTCTTCGACCAGCACGCAGCGGTGCGCCGGCAAACGGTGGCGCGCCAGGATGGCCCGCAGGCTGCGCACATCGGGCTTGGGGCGCAAGGCGCCGAACACGCGCATGTGCTCGATGGCGATGATGCCTTCGAAGCACGAGGCCAGATCGAGCGCCGTGAGCACGCGCTTGGCGTACTCGGCCGGGGCGTTGGTGAGCAGGAATTTGCGCCCGGGCAGGCGCTTCAAGGCCTCGCGGTCGGCCGGGGGCATGCGCAGGTCGGCCTCCAGCCCGGGCAGGGTGTGGGTCTGCGCCAGGAAGTGGGCCGCGCGCACGCCGTGGTGGCGCTCCAGGCCCAACAGCGTGGCCCCGTAGCGGCGCCAGTAGTGCAAGCGCAGGGCGTCGGCCTCGGGACGCGGCAGGCCCAGGTGCTGTTCGATGTAATCCGTCATCGAGCCATTGAGCCTGCCGAACACCGCATGGCTGGCGTCATGCAGGGTGTTGTCGAGGTCGAACAGCCAGATGGGCTTCATGCGGTCTGCACCATGCGGGGAAGGGCCTGCCGCCGGGCCGCCAAACCAAGCCCTTTGCAGGGCGCCCCCCCCTCGGGGGGCTGCGAAGGCGCGCAGCGGCAAGCTGGGGGGCACTCAGTGGCTGCGGATCATCGTGCCGTAAGCGGCCTCGGTGAGGATCTCCAGCAGCATCGCGTGCGGCACGCGGCCGTCCACGATGTGCACGGCATTCACGCCGCTCTTGGCCGCGTCCAGCGCACCGGCGATCTTGGGCAGCATGCCGCCGCTGATGGTGCCATCGGCGATCAGCTCGTCGATGCGGCGGGCCGTCAGGTCGGTCAGCAGGTTGCCTTCCTTGTCGAGCACGCCCTTGATGTTGGTCAGCAGCATGAGCTTCTCGGCCTTGAGGATCTCGGCCAGCTTCGACGCCACCAGGTCGGCGTTGATGTTGTAGCTCTCGTTGTGCTCACCGAAGCCGATGGGGCTGATGACGGGGATGAACTGGTCGTCCTGCAGCGCCTTGACCACGCTGGG
The DNA here is from genome assembly GCA_023266355.1 of Aquabacterium sp. Classification (GTDB taxonomy): domain Bacteria; phylum Pseudomonadota; class Gammaproteobacteria; order Burkholderiales; family Burkholderiaceae_C; genus Aquabacterium. Next base: position 141,597 of record JAHFQM010000005.1, on the reverse strand, counting down.
GTCGATGGCCTCGATCTCGCCGACCGAGCCCACGTCGTGCTCCTTGGCCGGGTCTTCCAGGTCCACCAGCTTGAGCTTGCGGGCGCGGATCATGCCGCCATCGCGACCGGTCAGGCCCACGGCCTTGCCGCCGGCGGCGTTGATCAGGCCGACGATGTCTTGCTGCACCTCACCGGCCAGCACCCACTCCACCACTTCCATGGTTTCTTCGTCGGTGACGCGCATGCCCTGGATGAACTGGCCTTTTTTGCCGATCTTGTTGAGCGCGGCGTCGATCTGCGGGCCACCGCCGTGCACCACCACCGGGTTCAGGCCGACCAGCTTGAGCAGCACCACGTCTTCGGCGAAGTCCGCCTGCAGTTCCGGGTCGGTCATGGCGTTGCCGCCGTACTTGATGACGATGGTCTTGCCGTGGAACTTGCGGATGTAGGGCAGCGCCTGCGCCAGGATTTCGGCCTTGTCGCGCGGGGCGATGTGGGCGACGAGGTCGGTGGCGGCCGCGGGGTCGGTGTGGGGCATGGCTGTCGGCAGGCAAGGTTGGTCGAAGCCTGCATTCTAAAAGCCTGCGCGGCGCGTGCCGATGTCATTGCGCCGCGCGCGTTTGTCGCCGCACGGTCATGTGGCTTTGGCTACACTGGGGCCATGCGTCATGCTGCGCCTGCCCGTTCAACCGCTGCGTCCATGCCCCTTGCAGGGTGGCGTGCGGTTGTGCTGTGCCTGATGGTCGCGCTGCTGCCCGTGCGCAGCTGGGCGTGGGCCGGCATGGCCGTGCAGACCGCGGTGGCGTCTGTGGCCGAGGCGGGCGCTGAAACGCGTGCGCCGACACAGACGCAGACGCAAACCGTCCGGGCAGACGCCACGCCGCCCTGCCATGCGCACGCTGAGGCGCCATCTGACGAAATGACGTCGTCAGCAGCCACCTCCGCCCAGGCGCCGGCCAACGGCGATTCAGCCACCCACACGCCACACCACGGCTGCAGCTTGTGCGACCTTTGCCACGCTGGCGTGCTGCCACCGCCGATGTGGCTCTGGTCGGGTGCCGCTGTGCCGCCCGGCAACGCCCCTGGCTGGACCCCTGCCAGCGACACCGGTCGCCAAGGCACCGACAGCCTGTTCAGACCCCCTCGGGCCTGAAGACACCACCGCGACGGCGCCCGGCCCATGCCCCGGCGCCATCGCTGCCATGCGCAGGCCCCGCAGTGCCCCCGACCCTCGGTCGACCCCCTGCCGCGCCCTCGCTCCCGCCACGTGATGTCGCCGCCCGATGCGGCCCACCCGCCATGACCCACCGCTCCTTCCCCCTCCTGTGGGGCGGCGTGCTGCTGGGGCTGAGCGCCTGCTCCGCCCTCACCCCGCCCGCCGACCACCCCGCCGAACAGGCCCTGCGCGATCGCCTGCCCGCTGCTGCGGCCTCGCCAAGCGCACAGCCATCGCCCTCGGCCGCCGCCACAGGCGCGGACCTGCAACTGCCCTGGCCCACGGCGACGCCGTCAGATCGGTCTGACGCCGACCCGGCGCCACCGCCCGTGCCCGAAGGCCCACTCTCGCAAGACCAGGCCGTGCGCCTGTCGCTGCAGCGCAGCCCCGCCTTGCGCGCCTTGCTGGCACAAAGCCAGGCCCAGGAGGCCCGCACCCGCGCCGCCGCACGGCCCGGGCTGTTGGGCCTCTCCCTGGAGCGCCTGCGCCAGGGTGACGAGGTGGAGGTCAGCCGCACCGTCACCCTCGGCCTGCTCGACCTGCTGACTTGGCCCCTGCGCGACGCCGCCGCCACCCGCCGCATCGAAGCAGAGCAATGGCAGCTGGCCCGCCAGGTGCTGGCCCAGGTGCAAAGCGTGCGCGTGCAGTGGGTCCATGCGGTCGCCGCTGCGCAGCGCGTGCGCTACCTCGGCGACGTGCAGAGCGCCTCGGCCACGGCCGGTGAACTGGCCCGCCGCATGCAGGCCGCCGGCCACTTCAGCCTGGCCCAGGCCAGCGTGCACCAGGCCACTGAAGTCGAAGCCCGCCTCGCCCACACCCAGGCCCGCCGCCAGGCCCTGGCCCAGCGCGAGGCCCTGGTGCGCCTGCTGGGCCTGCAAGGCGAGGAAGCCCGGCGCCTGACCTTGCCTGCGCGGCTGCCAGAGGTGCCCGCCGAGGCCAGCGCCTGGACGGCCGACAGCGTCTCCGAAGCCGCCAGCCAGCGCCACCTGGACCTGCGCCTGGCCGAAGCCCGCTGGCAGGCCACGCGGCGCAGCGCCACGGCCGGCGCCAGCCAGAGCGTCATCGACCTCGAAGCCGGCTGGCAACGCCACGCCACCACCGGCCAACCCGTGCAACGCGGGCCCGAGTTGGGCATCCGCCTGGTGGCCATCGATTTCGGCGTGGCCCGCCGCCAGGCGGCTGCGCTCGACGAGCAGGCCGCCCTGGCCCAGTGGCAGCAAACCACGCTGGCGGCCGAATCCAGCCTGCGCGAACGCCTGGCCGACCAGCAAGCCACGCTGGACACCGCCCAGCAAGCCGCGCGCGTGCTCGGCCCCGTGCGCCAGCGCCTGCTGGGCGAACGGCTCAAGCAGTACAACGGCATGCTGATCGGGCCCTTCGACGTGCTCAACGAAGCCCGCCTGCACACCGGCGCGGTGCTCACGGCCCTCGATGCCCAGCGCGATTTCTGGCTGGCTGACGCCGCCCTGCAAGCCGCCATCGACGGCATCGACATGGCCCCTGCCGCCATGCCCACCGCCCCCACCGGCAACGTTGCCGCCACCCCGCAAGCGAGCCACTGACATGACCTCCCGCCGACACTTCCTCAGCGGCGCCTTCGGTGGCGCCGCCCTCACCGCGGCCACCGTGGCCACGGCCGCCAGCGCAGAACGCGTGCGCCGCACCAGCCTGCTGGGCCTGCCAGAACCCGTCGCGCAAAGCCGCGCCGACACGCAAGCGCCGCTGTCGCCACCCAATGGCCGCTCCTACCGCCCCGTGCTCACCCTCAATGGCTGGACCCTGCCCTGGCGCATGAAAGACGGCGTCAAGGAGTTCCACCTGGTGGCCGAGCCCGTGCTGCGCGAGATCGCTCCCGGCATGACCGCGCGCCTGTGGGGCTACAACGGCCAGAGCCCCGGCCCCACCATCGAGGTGGTCGAGGGCGACCGCGTGCGCATCTTCGTGAGCAACAAGCTGCCCGAAGTCACCACCGTGCACTGGCACGGCCAGCGCCTGCCCAACGGCATGGACGGCGTCTCCGGCCTCACGCAGCCGCCCATCCAGCCGGGTGAAACCTGGGTCTACGAGTTCACCGCGCGCCGCCCCGGCACCTTCATGTACCACCCGCATGCCGACGAGATGGTGCAGATGGCCATGGGCCTGATGGGCTTCTGGGTCACGCACCCCAAGACACGCCACCCGCTCATCAGCGAGGTCGACCGCGACATCTGCTTCCTGCTCAACGCCTACGACATCGAGCCCGGCGCCAGCAGCCCGAAGGTCAACACCATGCTGGACTTCAACCTCTGGACCTGGAACAGCCGCGCCTTCCCTGGCATCGACAGCATCCACGTGCGCCAGGGCGACCGCGTGCGCCTGCGCATCGGCAACCTGACCATGACCAACCACCCCATGCACATCCACGGGCACGAGTTCGAGGTCACGGGCACGGACGGCGGCCCGGTGCCGAAAACCGCGCGCTGGCCCGAGGTCACCACCGACATCGGCGTGGGCCAGATGCGGCAGATCGAGTTCATCGCCGACGAGGTGGGCGACTGGGCCTTCCACTGCCACAAGAGCCACCACACCATGAACGCCATGGGCCACGGCGTGCCCAGCCTGATCGGCGTCAAGCAAGACGACCTGGCCCGGCAGATCAACCAACTGGTGCCCGGCTACATGGCCATGGGCGAGAACGGCATGCACGACATGGCCGAGATGGACATGGAGCTGCCCGACAACACGCTGCCCATGATGACCGGCACCGGCCCGTTCGGCGCCATCGGCATGGGCGGCATGTTCTCCACCATCAAAGTGCGCCAAGACCAGCCCCCGGCCCACCACCCCGATGGCCACCGCGACCCGGGCTGGTTCCGTCATCCGCCCGGCACGCTGGCGCGTTTGTGGCAAGGTGAAGGTTCGTCAGCACCCCAGGCTTTGCCCGATGCCCCGACCGCGCCCACCTCACCGAGCTTGCCTCGTCCCACAGAGGCAGCCCCGTCGCCGGTCGAGCTGACCGTGCGCAAGCCGGCAGGCCACAGCGGCCACGGACACTGACCCCTCACACGCCAAGGAAACCCACCATGTCACACCCCATGAACCGCGCCACCCCGTCCCGCCTCCGCCACATCGTCACCCTGACTGCCACCCTGGCCGCCACCGCCCTGCTCAGCCTCGCTGCGCACGCGCAGTCGGTCGAGGGCGAGGTCAAGCGCATCGACCCCGACAGCGGCAAAGTCACGCTCAAGCACGGCGAGATCAAGAACCTGGACATGCCCGCCATGCAGATGTCTTTCCGCGTGGCCGACCCGGCCTGGCTGAAGACGCTGCAAGTGGGCGACAAGGTCAAGTTCGATGCGGCCAAGGTCAACGGCCAGTTCACCATCACGGCCATCACCGTGGCGAAGTGACCCTCAGACCACCCAGAGCAGGAAGCCCGTCATCGTGAGGTAGCGGGCGAACTTGCCCACCGCCATGTAGGCCACGCAAGGCCAGAAGGGCAGGCGCAACCAGCCGGCCACGGCGCACAGCGGGTCACCCACCACGGGCAACCACGACAGCAGGCAGGCCTTGGGGCCGAAGCGCTCCAGCCATTGCATGGCGCGTTGGTCGGCGCGGGAGTTCGGGGCCGATGGCGATGCGGACATGGCCGTGCCCGCTGACGCCTCGTTGCGGTGCCGCAAACGCTCGGCCGCACGGCGTGCGCCCTCGCCCATCCACCACGTCAGGGCGCCGCCCAGGGTGTTGCCCAGCGAAGCCACCAGCACGGCCGGCCAGAACATCTCTGGCTGCAGCTTGACCAGCCCGAACACCGCGGGCTCCGAACCCATGGGCAGCAGGGTCGCCGACACGAACGCGATCGCGAACACCGCCCCCAGGCCCACTTGGGGAATGGCCAGCCAGGCCAGGGCCGCATGCATCAGGTCTGTCATCCAGGGTTCCATGAAACCATTCTGGGCGTAAAGAATTGTCATTTTGCTGACTTCAAGATTTTTTACCGTGGCGACCAGTTCGTTGTCACAACCTTGAAATCTGCAGTCCCATGAAGTACCTCATCGCATCGCTGGCCCTGGCCGCCACCCTCACCCCGGTGGCCCAGGCCGCCACCACCTTCACCCAGGCCTGGACCTTCAACCACACCACCGCCGGCACCGGCCAGACCTCCGAAATCGTCAGCCATGACAGCGCGACCAACACGCTGTGGATCGCCGGCCTGGTCGGCGTGGACGTGCTGAACGCCAGCACTGGCGCCCTGATCGAGCACATCGACACCACCGCCTGGGGCGGCACCAACAGCGTGGCCGTGCACAACGGCATGGCGGCCATCGCCATCGAAAACAGCCTGGACCGCAGCCAGCCCGGTGTGATCAAGCTGTTCGACACCACCACCCGCCAGCTCGCCGCCGGCACCAACTCCATCACCGTGGGCTCCCTGCCTGACATGGTGACGTTCAGCAAGGACGGCAGCCGCCTGCTGGTGGCCAACGAAGGCACCCCCAACCTGGTGGGCACCGCGTACACGGGCACCGACCCCGCCGGCAGCGTCAGCATCATCCACATGGCAACACGCACCGTGACCGCCACCGCTGGTTTCGCCGGCGTGAGCGTGACGGGCAGCAACGTGCGCGGCCAGTCCCTGATCGGTGTCGATTTCGAGCCCGAGTACATCGCCGTCAACAGCGCGGGCACCAAGGCCTTCGTGACGCTGCAGGAAGCCAACGCCGTCGGCGTGCTGGACCTGCAAACCAACAGCTTCACCAAGGTCATCGGCCTGGGCACGAAGGACTTCGCCCAGCCCGGCAATTACATCGACCCCAACGACCAGGACAGCGTCAAACAATTGCGCTCGACGAACGTCAAAGGCCTGTACCAGCCCGATGGCATCGCCTTGTACGAGCGCAACGGCCAGGCCTACATGGTCATGGCCAACGAGGGCGACACCCTTGAAAGCGAAACCGACAAGAAGCGCGTGTCGGCCGTGACGGCCCTGAAGAACAGCTCGCCGGCCGATGTGCAGCGCCTGAACATTTCGGTGCCTGACTCCAGCGCCGGCAACCTGGTGACCTTCGGCGCGCGCTCGTTCTCCATCCGCGACGAAGACGGCAACCTCGTGTTCGACAGCGGCAGCCAACTCGACGACGAAGCCATCAAGCGCGGCATCTACGACGATGCCCGCAGCGACGACAAGGGCGTCGAGCCCGAAGGCGTGACCTTGCTGGAAATCGGTGGCCGCACCTATGCCTTCATCGGCCTGGAGCGCACCACCAAGGGCGCCGTGGCGGTCTACGACATCACCGACCCGGCCCACGCCGCCTTCATCGACATGATCGTGACGAACGGCGACGTGTCGCCCGAAGGCCTGACGGCGTTCTACGCCAACGGCCAGGCCTATGTGGCGATCGCCAACGAGGTGTCGGGCACGACCACGGCCTACGCCATCCACTCGGCCGTGCCGGAGCCCGAGGCGTACGCCCTGGTGCTGGCCGGTCTGGCCGTGCTGGCTGGCCTGCGCCGTCGCCAGCGTCAAGCCTGATCAGGCCTGATCCAGCCTCAGAAGCTGTAGCCCACCGAAGCGGACCACACCGTCGGCGTGAAGCGGAAAGACGCTTCCTGCCGGCTGTGTGTCGTCTCGATCACCAGCTTGTTGTCCACGCGGGCGGTCAGCACGCTGGCGTTGAGCGACCAGTGGGCGTCCAGCTTGTAGGACACGCCCGCCTGGACGGCCGGGCCGTAGGAGTCCGACAGGCGGATGTAGGGGTTGCCGTCGTTGTAGACCTTGTCGCCCGCCTCGTTCGTGCTGGACTTGAAGCGCGTGACGTTGAGCCCCACGCCCACGAAGGGGCGCAGGCGGGCCGACGCCTCGAAGAAGCGGTAGTTCACGAAGAAGGTCGGCGCCCATTGGCGCACGGTCGCCACCACCACGCCGTCGTTGCGGTTGAGCTTCTGGGCCGTCAGGCCCGTGGCCGCGTTGGCCGTGGCCGAGCCGACCGCCTGGGTCAGGCCCGCCGTGGGGGACAGCTGGGGCGAGCCGGTGCGCAGCTTCACCTCGTGCTTGGGCGGCGCGCCCAGGATGAGTTCCACACCCCAATGGTCATCGAGCGCACGCTCGATGCTCAGCGTGACCGTGCCCTTGTTCTGCACTTCCAGGCTCGGGCCATTGGCCAGGTTGATGTTGCCCAGGTAGGTCGAGCCGTTCACGGCCGGCAGCTGGCCACGCAGCGGCGTGCTGGTGGCGTTGGTGTCGAAATAGGCACCGCCGAGCTTGACGGTGTATTGGGCAGATGCGCTGGTGGCGGACAGGGCGCACCAGGCGCCCAAGGCCGCAGCAGCGACGCGGGTGAAAACGAACTTCATGGCACAACAAGGATGGGATGGGACAGACACCCCCGCGGCGCCGTGGCGGACACAGCCGGGCGGGGCATTCCAGCGCGGGCTTGCCACGGCCCTGGCAAGCCAGACCGGGGCGTACCCGTAACGCGCTGTAACATTACATTTTACGTGCAATGGTTTGTCCGGCGTCATGGTGTGCGATGTCTGGCAGCGTGACAAACGTCACGCTCACAGTCCATCCCCGCCCTCTGCCGCGGCATTTTTTGTGGGGTCCGGGGCTATCCAGCCGGGCTGCCGACCGCTATACTCTGCCTCCTTTTTAAGCAGCCCTGAGCGCCCTGTCGTTCGGGGCTGCGGCGTCTTGAAGACGGCCGATCTGCAAGTCCGTTTGCCACGCCGTTTGCCACGCCGTCTGCCACACCCTCCGCCCCACTTCCGTCCAGCGCCTCGCCTGCCCATGTCCGCCCTGCCCTCCCTGGTCAGCCCCTTGAAGATCGGTCCGCACACGCTGGCGAACCGACTCTTCGTGGCGCCCATGGCCGGGGTGACGGACCGCCCTTTCCGCATGCTGTGCAAGCGCCTGGGCGCGGGCTACGCGGTCAGCGAGATGGTGACCTCGCGCAAGGACCTCTGGCACAGCCTGAAGACGTCACGCCGTGCCGATCACACCGGTGAAGGCGCGCCGATTTCGGTGCAGATCGCCGGCACCGACGCGGCCATGATGGCCGAGGCCGCCGCCTACAACATCGACCGCGGCGCCCAGATCATCGACATCAACATGGGCTGCCCGGCCAAGAAGGTCTGCAACAAGTGGGCGGGCTCCGCGCTGATGCAGGACGAGCCCCTGGCGCTGGCCATCGTCGAAGCCGTGGTGGCTGCCTGCGCGCCCCACAACGTGCCCGTGACGCTGAAGATGCGCACCGGCTGGAGCCAGCAGCACAAGAACGCCGAGCGCATCGCGCGGGCCGCCGAGGCCGCCGGCATCGCCATGCTGACCGTGCACGGCCGCACCCGCGAGCAAGGCTACAAGGGCCAGGCCGAGTACGACACCATCGCCGCCGTGAAGGCCGCGGTGCAGATCCCGGTGGTGGCCAATGGCGACATCACCTCGCCCGAGCAGGCCCTGGCCGTGATGCAGCACACCGGCGCCGACGCCGTGATGATCGGCCGGGCCGCCCAAGGCCAGCCCTGGATCTTCGGCGACATCGCGCACTTCGTGGCGCATGGCCAGCACCGCACCCGCCCGCTGACGCTGGACGTGCGCCAATGGCTGCTCGCGCACCTGCACGACCACCACGGCCTGTACGGCGAGCACGCCGGCGTGCGCACCGCCCGCAAGCACATCGGCTGGGCCGTGCACGCCCTGCCTGGTGGCGAGGCCTTCCGCCGCCACATGAACACGCTGGAACGGATCGACGAACAGGTCCGCGCCGTGAGCGATTTTTTCGAAGAACTGAGCCAGACCCACGACCGCCTGCCGGTGGCGACGGGCGAGCCACTGGAAGACAAGGACGCACAGGACAACGACGCCCTGTGCGCTGCGCACTGAACGCCATGAGCAAGAAAAACATCCAAGACTGCATCCGGGACAACCTCGAAGGCTACTTCCACGACCTGCGCGGCGCCGAGCCGCACGCCGTGTACGACATGGTCGTCAACGCGGTGGAGCGCCCCATGCTGGAAGTCGTGATGCAGCGCGCCGAGGGCAACCAGTCCAAGGCCGCCGAGTGGCTGGGCATCAACCGCAACACGCTGCGCCGCAAGCTGCTCGAGCACAAGCTCATCAAGTGAATTTTTTTGAAGGAAGAACCATGGCCTTGACCGCCCTGCTGTCCGTGTCCGACAAGACCGGCATCGTTGAATTTGCCCAGGCACTGAACGCCCAGGGCGTGCGCCTGCTGTCCACCGGCGGCACCGCCAAGCTGCTGGCCGACAAGGGCCTGCCCGTCACCGAGGTGTCGGAGATCACCGGCTTCCCCGAGATGCTGGACGGCCGCGTCAAGACCCTGCACCCACGCGTGCACGGCGGCATCCTGGCCCGCCGCGACCTGCCCGAGCACATGGCCGCGCTGAAGGAACACGGCATCGAGACCATCGACCTGCTGGTGGTCAACCTCTACCCCTTCGCGCAAGCCACCGCCAAGGCCGACTGCACGCTGGAAAACGCCATCGAGAACATCGACATCGGCGGCCCCACCATGCTGCGCGCCGCCGCCAAGAACTGGCAGGACGTGGCCGTCATCATCGACCCGGTGGACTATGAACAGGTGCTGTCGGAGATGAAGGCCGAGGGCATCACCCGCACGACCAAGTTCATGCTGGCCAAGAAGGTGTTCGCCCACACCGCCGCCTACGACGGCATGATCACCAACTACCTCACCAGCCTGGAAGCCGGCTCGGAGCTGAAGACCGAAGCCGTGCCCGCCAAAGAGGCCTACCCCGCCGTCTTCAACCTGCAGCTGCACAAGGTGCAGGGCATGCGTTACGGCGAGAACCCGCACCAGTCGGCCGCCTTCTACCGCGAGGCTTCGCCCGTGGTCAGCGTGCTGTCCAACTGGACGCAGATCCAGGGCAAGGAGCTGTCCTTCAACAACATCGCCGATGCCGATGCCGCCTGGGAGTGCGTGAAGGCTTTCGAAGCCACCGCCTGCGTCATCATCAAGCACGCCAACCCCTGCGGCGTGGCCGTGGGCGCGACCCCGCTGGAGGCCTACAGCAAGGCCTTGAAGACCGACCCGACCTCGGCGTTTGGCGGCATCATGGCCTTCAACCGCGTGGTCGATGTCGACGTCATCGACGCCATCAACGCCAACAAGCAGTTCGTGGAAGTGGTGATCGCACCGAAATTCACGGACGCCGCCCGCGCGGCCTACGCGTCGAAGCAGAACGTGCGCCTGCTGGAAGTGCCCCTGACCGACGCCACCCGTGGCCTGTCGAACGCGCTGGACTTCAAGCGCGTGGGTGGCGGCATGCTGCTGCAATCGGCCGACAACATCGACCTGGTGGGTGACATCAAGGTGGTGTCCAAGCTGCAACCCACGGCCGACCAGCTGAAGGACATGCTGTTCGCCTGGACCGTGGCCCGCTTCGTCAAGAGCAACGCCATCGTCTTCTGCAAGGACGGCATGACCATGGGCGTGGGCGCCGGCCAGATGAGCCGCCTGGACTCGGCCCGCATCGCCTCGATCAAGGCCGGCCACGCTGGCCTGACGCTGCAAGGCACGGCCGTGGCCTCGGACGCCTTCTTCCCGTTCCGCGACGGCCTGGACGTGGTCGTCGATGCCGGCGCGACCTGCGTGATCCACCCGGGTGGCTCCATGCGCGACGACGAAGTCATCGCCGCGGCCGACGAGCGTGGCATCGCGATGGTGTTCACCGGCACGCGTCACTTCCGTCACTGATGGACGGCGCCTGGGCTCCGTGCCCAGGTCCTGACACAACGGCCCCGCATGGCATCCACCATCGGGGCCGTTGTCATTCAGAGGCCATTACGGCATCAGGCAACTTGGCGGCGGCGCGACGCCAGCGCCAAGCCCAGCAGCCCCAGCCCCATCAGGGCCCAGGTGCCAGGCTCGGGCACCGCGGTGATGGTGATGAAGCCACCGGTGAGGGTCAGACTGGCCAGGTCAGAGCGACCGGCGCTGGTGGTGCCGCGCATGCTGAGGGCACTGGAAGACGAGTAGGTGTTCAAAAGCACGGCGTAATGCCCGGCCACCAGTTGAGCACCGCCAGATGTGGACAGCGCACTGAGACTGCCATCGGCCAGCACACGGTTGAACGAGACGCTCGAATACCCATTGGGATAACCGATGTTGGAGGATTGAGATGTCAGCGTGACCGCCATGTCTTGCTGCACCTCCAGATCCCAGCGAGCCTGGCCATCGCCATGGGCTGACGCCCAGGTGCCCGCCGCTGCGCCACTGTCGTCTTGGGTCCAACGGGCTTCGGCGTTCAGCGCAAAGGTGGCCGACCCCGTACCCAACACCGCACTGGACTGCACGGCACTGTGTGTTGTGATGCGGCCGGCTGCGTTGTTGCCGATGTAGTCCCGATCCACATGCACCTCCAGCGGCGCATCCAGCGCGGCACCTGCCGGCACCAGCAGAGATTGATCCCAGGCCGTTGCGGTGACACTGCGCCCCACAAGCACCACCTGGGCTTGCGCCAGGTTGACGGCGCTCATCAGCAAGGCGGCCAGCGTGAAAGAGGGGAAGGCGCACGCGCGCGCCGACAGTGAACGTGTCATGAGAAACTCCCTTGGTGTTGGTGTGTACCTGTGCCGGTACCTGTGCCGACTTCGTTGAGCGACAACGTCAGCATCCCAAGATCCGCACACCCCGTCAAGCGAAGCTTCCCCAAAGCAGGGGTGCCGGACCAGACATCCCTTATCCTCAGGCCATGCGCATCCTCGGCATCGACCCCGGTCTGCAGACCACTGGCTTTGGCATCATCGAATCCGAAGGGCCGCGCCTGCACTACGTGGTCAGCGGCACCATCAAGACGAAAGAAGCGGCCCAGGGCGACCTGCCCAACCGCCTGCGCCTGATCTACGAAGGCGTGCGCGAGGTGGTGGAACGCTACGAGCCGCAACAGGCGTCCGTCGAGATCGTCTTCGTCAACGTCAACCCGCAGTCCACGCTGCTGCTGGGCCAGGCGCGGGGTGCGGCGATCGCGGGCTTGATGTCGCTGCCGGCCTCACCCACTGTGGCCGAGTACACCGCATTGCAGATGAAGAAGGCGGTGGTGGGCCACGGTCACGCGGCCAAGGCGCAGATCCGGCACATGGTGATGCGCCTGCTCAACCTGCCGCGTGAGCCGCACAACGACGCGGCCGACGCGCTGGGCCTGGCCATCTGCCACGCCCATGCCGGTCACGCCATGGCGCAGATGGCGAAAGCCACCGATTTGCAGCGCCGCACCCACGCCCAGATCAAGGGCGGGCGGGTGTATTGAAGCCACTCACTGGCCGTCCTTGATGAGGCGGCCCGCGGTGGGCTGCACCGGTCGAGCGTTCATGGGGTGCAGGCGCGCGAAGGTGGCCATCTGCTCGGTGGAGGCCGTCACCGGCTGCTTCATCACCATCCACAGCACGCCTTCCTGGCAAGGCGGCGTGGTCTGCGAGCCCATGTAGGTCACGTACTGGCGCTGCTCGGGCAGGATCTGGCTCAGGTCGATGGTGGCCAGGCCGGGCTGCTCGGTGAATTTCTCCAGTGGCAGGTTGTTCCAGACCTGCTGCACCAGCGGGTGGCCCTTGCCCTCGCTGATGAGGATGGCGACCACGGCCAGCTTGCCTTCGATGTCCTTGTGCTCCAGGTGCACGACCATGTCGAACTGCTTGCCGTTGAGGCGCTCTTCGCTGGGACGGTGGAAGTGGAACTGCACCAGTTCGTGGCGGCGACCGTTGACGGTGATGCGGTTGCCCGGCGCCATGTTGACCTGCACGGTGTGGCCGGTGTCGATGACGCGGAAGGCCGAGGGGCGGTAGTCGAAGGCGATGGGGTCGAGCTCGACCGGGATGCCGTCGTGGATGTCGATGGGGCTTTGGCGCTGGCCCTTGCCGCATTGGCTGAACTCGGGCTTGAGCGAGGCCCAGTGCGCGGGGCCGGTGTCGCCGCTGTAAGACCACTCGCCGCGGACTTTGGCAGGGGCCGCAGCGCCATCGGCCAGCGCCGCTGCGCGGCCAGCCACAGGGCCGGAGGCCGATGCCGCCTTGCCGCCGCGGGCACGCACCTTGACGGCCGGCGCAGCGCCCTGCTTGGAGCGCACCTCGGCGATCTTCTGGTCCAGCACGTCACGCAACTCGGCCATGGACATCGGGCCTTTGGCGTCGGGTGATTTGGCCTCGGCTTTGGCTTCAGGCTTGGTGTCTGCCTTGCCCTCGGCTTTGGCGTCGGCTTTGGCCTCGGACTTCGGCTCAGGCTTGTCTTTCGGCTCGCCCTTGGCTTCGGCCTTCGGCTCCGCCTTCTTCTCGGGCTTGGCGTCCGAGCGGGCTTCTGGCTTGGCCTCAGGCTTGGGCTCGGACTTCACCTCGCCGCGCACGGCCTTGCCCTCGGCACGGGCGTCACCGCCACGAGCCTCTGCCTTCAGATCTGGCTTGAGCCGGGGGCGGATGCTGGGCTCGGCCGCGGACGTGGCAGCAGCTGGCGCGGCATCATTGGCATGCGCCTCGGCGGCCCACACGGCCAACGGTGCTGCGGCAGACAAGGCCAGCAAGGCAGACAGCAGCAGCTGGGCCCACGCCCTGGGCTGGCCAGGGTGGCGTGCGGCCTCGCGGTGGTCACGCGCAAAAGCGATGCGGTCGGCGATGCGGTCGGGAGATCGGGGGCGGTGCGACATGGCCGGAACGGGTCAAGCGCCCAAGGCGGGCGATGCCGGCATATCGACCAGATGGTGAAAAACTTGAAAAGTGTGAAGTCAGCCGATAGGCCGGATTCTGTGCAGCCCCGCGCCTTGCGACGCGGTGCCGTGACCGCCATTCCTCTGGGCCGCCTGTCGCCAGAACGGCTCGGTGCCACCTACCCGCACACTCCCCGGGCCAGGTCAACGTGTGCCTATTTGGTGTTGCTGCGCGCAGAGATTGCCCGTTTCACCCGGACCTAACCGGCTCGTCTCTGTTGCTCTGATCCTCACCTCGCGGTGGAGAGGTGTTACCTCCTGCGCTGCCCTGTGCAGTCCGGACCTTCCTCCAGTGCGCCCTTTCGGGCCTTGCACCAGCGGCGGTCTGGCTGACTTCACCCGCACATTATCCCGCACCTGCGGCCTCGGGTCCATGCGGCAGGGCCACATTGACGCGAGGTCGTCATGCGGCATCTTTAAATTCATGGGAAACAAACTCCGGGAAGAACCTCCATGACACGCACCCACCAACTGACGGTCAGGGGCCTGATGGGACTGTTGAGCCTGTCCTCCTGGCTGGCGCTGGGCATCCCCACAGCCCAAGCCGCCGATTACAGCTTCACCTGCATCTCCGGCAACAACCCGCAGAGTTGCGCCGACGGCCAGAGCCGCTTGAGCCTGCAGGTCACCCATGCAGGCGGCAACCAGGTGGACTTCACCTTCCGCAACCTGTCCACGCTGGGCTCGTCGATCACCGAAATTTACTTCGACGATGGCACCCTGCTCGGCATTGCCTCCGTGATCGATTCGGGCGATGGCGTGACGTTCTCCCAGGTCGGCTCGGCCAACCCCTCCAACCTGCCCAGCGGCGCCAACCTGTCCCCGGCCTTCGTGGCCACCCAGGGCTTCGTGGTGGACACCGGCAGTGGCGGCTCTGCCAAGGGTGTGGAAAACAAGCTGGACGGCGGCACCCAGGAATTCGCAACCATCCGCTTCAACCTGATCAATGGCAAGACCTTCGCCGACACCCTGGCCGCCCTCAACGGCCCTCTGGGCGACGGCAATGACCTGCGCGTGGGCGTGCATGCACGCTCCTTCAGCAACGGCACCTCCGAAAGCTTCGTCACGGCCACCGCCGTGCCCGAGCCTGACAGCGGCTTGCTGGCCGTCGCGGCGCTCGGCGTGACGGGCCTGCTCGGCGCACGCCGTCGTTCGCGCTGATCGCCTGCGCTGAACAAGCCAGCCCGGCCTCAGTGCAGGGCCGAGGGGGCCGCGCTGCGCTGCAGCCCGCCCCAGGCGAACAAGCCCACCAACATCATCAGCAAACAGGACACGGCCAGGCTGACGGCGTTGTGCATCACCAGCGGCGAAATGACGCCCGCCACGAAGCCGTTGGAGGCCGCGCCGATGAAGGCCTGCATGGACGCCGCCATGCCGCGCCGCTCGGGGTAGAGGTCCAGCACCATCAGCGTGACCACGGGCGTCATCAAGGCCCAGCCCAGGGCGTACAGGCCGATGGGGAACAGCGCCCAGCCCACGTGCGGCACGAACAGCAGGTTGGCGATGAGGTTGAGCACCGACACCGCCAGCATCACCGTGAAGCCCAGGCGGATCTGCCGCTCGGGCGCGATGCGCCCCGCCAGCCGGCCGCTGATGAAGGCGCCACCCATGATGCCGCTGATGGTGCACACGAAGAACCAGAAGAACTGCGTGGGCGCCAGGTGCAGGTGCTCGCCCAGGAAGGTCGGTGCAGACAGCACGTAGAGGAACATGCCGTTGAAGGGCACGCCACTGGCCAGGGCCAACAACAAGAAGCGCGGGCTGCTGCCCATCTGCACATACCCCTTGAGCAGCGGTTTGAACGCGAAGGGCTGGCGCTGCGAGGCGTGCAGCGTTTCGGGCAGCAGGAACCAGTTGGCCAGGCCCAGCACCACGCCCACGCCGGCCAGGAACCAGAACACCGCGTGCCAGCCGATGTGCACGAAGAGGAAGCCCCCGACGATGGGCGCGATGGCCGGCGCCACGCCAAAGAACAGCGTGACCTGCGACATCACCCGCTGCGCGTCGGCCGGCGGGTAGATGTCGCGGATGACGGCGCGCGAGACCACGATGCCCGCACCCGTGGACAGCCCCTGCAGCGCGCGGAAAAACACCAGCTGGCCGATGCTGGTGGACAGCGCGCAACCCACCGAGGCCAGCGTGAACACCGCGATGCCCGTGAGCACCACCGGCCGGCGGCCCAGGCTGTCAGACAAGGAGCCGTGGAACAGGCTCATGAAGGCGAAGGCGAACAGGTAGGCCGACAGCGTCTGCTGGATCTGCAGCGGCGTGGCGTTCAGGTCGGCCGCGATGCCCGCGAAGGCCGGCAAGTAGGTGTCGATGGCAAACGGCCCGAGCATGCCGAGCGCCGCCAGCAGCACCGACAGCGTCCAGCGCGGCCCTTTCCAGAGCTGGTCTGCGTGGGGGTGCACCGGTCAGAGCCCCGCTTTCTGCAGGCTCTGGACGAAGTCGTCGGCCTTCTGGAAGCCGATGACGCGGGCGTCCGTGCGCTCGGTGCCCTGGGCGTCGTAGAAGACGATGCCGGGCGGGCCGAACAGGCGGAAGCGCTCCAGCAGGGCGCGGTCGTCGGCCGCGTTCAGCGTGACATCGGCCTGCAGCAGCACGGCCCCTTTCAAACGCGATTGCACGATGGCGTCGGTGAAGGTGCCGTGCTCCATTTCCAGGCAGGCGGTGCACCAGTCGGCGTAGAAGTCGAGCATCACGGGGCGGCCGTCGGCTTTCGCTTGCGCCAGGGCCGCGTCCAGCTCGGCCACCGAGCGCACGCGCTGGAAGGGCAGCACGCTGCGGTGTTGGGCGCCGGACGCGGGCTGCATGCCCAGCACCTGCGTCTGCAGGTAGGGCCAGGCCGGGCGGGTCACCCACAGCGCCATGCCCAGCATGAGGATGCCGAACAGCGTCTTGACCGCCGTCATCCAGGGGCCGGTGCGCGGCAGCAGGCTGCCCGCCGACAGGCCCACCAGCAGCAGCGGCAGGCTCATGCCCCAGGCCAGCGCATAAAGCGCCGTGGCCCCCAGCCACACATCGCGCGTCTGGCTGATGTAGAGCAGCGCCCCGGCCAGCGGTGCCGACACGCAGGGGCTGACCACCAGGGCCGAGACCACGCCCATGGCGAACACGCTGACGAACTTGCCGCCCGGCAGCCGGTTGCTGCCCCGGCCCAACCAGCTCTGCACCGAGGCCGGCAATTGCAGCTCGTAGAGCCCGAACATGGACAGCGCCAGCAGCACCATCAACAGGCCGAAGCCCAGCACCACCCAGGGGTGCTGCAGGTAGGCGGCCAGGCCCTGACCGAGCAGGCCCGCGGCCACACCGAGGGCCGTGTAGACCAGCGCCATGCCCTGCGAGTAAGCCAGCGCCAGGGCGAAGCCGCGGCCCCGGCTGACGCGCTCGCGCTGCCCGACGATGATGGACGAGAGGATGGGCACCATGGGCAGCACGCAGGGCGTGAGCGACAGCAGCATGCCGGCCAGCAGGAAGACGGGCAGCACCGTCCAAAGCCGGCCCGAGGCCAGGGCGCGCTGGATGCGGTCGCCGTCCGCCGCCGTGCCCGCCGTCGCACCGCCAGGCGGGGGGGCGTCGCCGTTCGCTGCAGCAGCGCCACCGAGGCCCGAGGCGGACGTTCCGTTGCGCTCAGGCTGCACCGACAGGATCTGGCCCTGGGCGTCGAGGCTGACCAGGAAGCGGCGCTTTTGCGGCGGGTAGCACAGGCCGGCATCGGCACAACCCTGGTAGCCCACGGTCAGGATGGCCTCGCCCTGCGCGCCGGCGGTCACGCCCAGGCTGCCGCTGACATCGCCGTGGTAGACCTCCAGGTCCTTGCCGAAATTGGGGTCGTGCTTGGTCACGCCGGGTGGGAGGTCCCAGCTCAAGGGCAAGGGGTGCTGCCCGGCTGTTTGCAGCATGGCCTCGAAGCGCTCGCGGTAGAGGTAGACCGCCGGCGCCAGGGTGAAGCTCACCTGCAGGGCGCGCGGGCCCGAGGCGCTGACCGCCACGCGGAAGGCCTGGTCCACGGGCAGGAAGTCCTGGGCGCGGGCGGGACCTGCGCACAGCATGACCAGCATCAGGCCCAGGCGCCAGGCCAGGGCGAAAATGGACAGGGAACGGGGCAGGGAGTGAGGCAGGGGATGGGGCACGGGCGCTTGCATCCGCACATTCTGACCCGGCCCGGTGTATCTTGTGCGCCTTCGGTCCAATCACCCGGAAAACCCATCGCAGGAGCCTCCCCATGAAAGCCCGCCACATCCTCGAGACCATCGGCCAGACGCCGCACATCCGCATCAACCGCCTGTTCGGGAACGCCCCCGGCGCCGAGGTGTGGATCAAGTCGGAGCGCAGCAACCCGGGTGGCTCCGTCAAGGACCGCATCGCCCTGGCCATGGTCGAAGCAGCAGAAGCCAGCGGCGCCCTGCAGCCCGGCGGCACCATCATCGAACCCACCTCGGGCAACACCGGCGTCGGCCTGGCCATGGTGGCCGCGGTGAAGGGCTACAAACTGGTGCTGGTCATGCCCGACAGCATGTCCATCGAGCGCCGCCGCCTGATGCTGGCCTACGGCGCCAGCTTCGACCTCACCCCGCGCGAAAAAGGCATGAAGGGCGCCATCGCCCGCGCGCAAGAACTGGCCGCACAGACGCCCGGCGCCTGGATCCCGCAGCAGTTCGAGAACCCCGCCAACGTCGAGGTGCACGCGCGCACCACCGCCCAGGAAATCCTGGCCGACTTCCCCGAGGGCCTGGACGCGCTGATCACCGGCGTGGGCACCGGCGGCCACCTGACGGGTTGCGCCAAGGTGCTCAAGGCCGCCTGGCCCCAGCTGAAGGTGTTCGCGGTCGAGCCCAAGGCCTCGCCCGTCATCTCGGGTGGCCAGCCCTCGCCCCACCCCATCCAGGGCATCGGCGCGGGCTTCATCCCCACCAACCTGGACACCACCTTGCTCGACGGCGTGATCCAGGTCGATGCCGAAGACGCCCGCGAGTACGGCCGCCGCGCCGCCCGCGAGGAAGGCATGCTGGTGGGCATTTCCTCTGGCGCCACGCTGGCCGCCATCGCGCAAAAGCTGCCCGAGCTGAACGCCGCGCTGGGTGGCCAGGCCCGCGTGCTGGGCTTCAACTACGACACCGGCGAACGCTACCTCTCGGTCGAAGGCTACCTGCCGGCCTGAACCCGCGCCCACGCCCGCCCCCGACACCACCGATGCCCACCCGCCGCCACCGCTTCCACCGTTCGCCCTGGGCCATGCTGATCGCGCTGATCGCCAGCGTGCCGGCCTTCTACGACTCGATGATGCCCACGCCCGCCACCTGGGCGACGTGGATGTACGTGGTCAGCGGCTTCGTGGTGCTGGGCTGGGCCTGGTCGGCGCGGCGGGCGGCACGCCTGGTGCAGCACGGCGGTGATCGCCACAGGCAGCTCGGCGACGACACCCACACCTGGGGCATGCGCCCGTCGGAAGAACGGCTGGACTGGTTCCTCGGCGCCTCGCTGCTGCTGAGTGCGGTGCTGCCGCAAAGCAATGTGTCCGAGCCCGCGCTGGTCTGGCGGCTCGTCATCTCGGTGCTGATGCTCTACCGCTTGCTGAAGATCAGCATGCCGCTGCTGACCGAAACCGGCCTGGCCCGCCTGCTGGTGCTGGGCGCGTCGGTGCTGGGCCTGTGCGGCATCGGCTTTTACTGGCTGGACCCGGGCGTCAAGACGGTCAACGAGGGCCTGTGGCTGGCGTTTTCCACCGCGGCCACCGTGGGCTATGGCGACGTGGTGCCCAGCAGCACGGCCTCGCGCGTGTTCTCGGTCTTCGTGGTGCTGCTGGGCTACGGCGTGCTGTCGCTGGTGACGGCCAGCATCGCGGCGATGTTCGTGGGCACGCAGGAGCGCAAGGTCGAGCGCGAGATCCTGCGCGACATGCACGAACAGCTGAAAACCGTGCACGAAGAGATCGCCCAGTTGCGCGCCGAACTGCGCGCAGAGTTGCGCGCCGCCCGACAAGCATCTCAGGAAGATCAGCGCAAGCGCCAGTGAAGCGTCTCGCCGCCGCGCAGCGGCTTGATCTCGGCTTCGCCAAAGGGCAGTGACTCGGGCACGACCCAGTCCTCGCGGACCAGGGTGATGCGGTCGGTGTTGCGCGGCAGCTGGTAGAAGTCGGGCCCGTGGAAGCTGGCGAAGGCTTCGAGCTTGTCGAGCGCCCCCACGGCCTCGAAGGCCTCGGCGTAGAGCTCGATGGCGCACGGCGCCGTGTAGCAACCGGCACAGCCCGAGGCGTGTTCCTTCAGGTGCGAAGCGTGCGGCGCGCTGTCCGTGCCCAGGAAGAATTTCGCGTTGCCGCTGGTGGCGGCCTGCACCAGGGCCAGGCGGTGCTCCTCGCGCTTCAAGATGGGCAGGCAGTAGTAGTGCGGGCGGATGCCGCCGGTGAAGATGGCGTTGCGGTTGTAGAGCAGGTGCTGCGGCGTGACGGTGGCGCCCACGAAGCGGTCGGCCTCGGTCACGTACTGCGCGGCTTCTTTCGTGGTGATGTGCTCGAACACGATCTTCAGCTCGGGGAAGTCGCGGCGCAGCGGGATGAGCTTCTCGTCGATGAAGGCCTTTTCGCGGTCGAAGACATCGACCTCGCTGTCGGTCACCTCGCCGTGCACGCAGAACACCAAGCCCTCGCGCTGCATGGCCTCCAGCACCTGGTGGGTCTTGCGCAGGTCGGTCACGCCGGCGTCGGAATTGGTGGTCGCACCGGCCGGGTAGAGCTTGAAGGCCACCGCGCCCATGGCCTTGGCACGGGCCACTTCCTCGGCCGGGGTGTTGTCGGTCAGGTAGAGCACCATCAGGGGCTCGAACGTCAGCCCAGCCGGGACGGCCGCGCGGATGCGGTCGCGGTAGGCGATGGCCTGCTCGGCCGTGGTCACCGGCGGGCGCAGGTTGGGCATGACGATGGCGCGCGCGAACTGCCGCGCCGTGTCCGGCACCACCGCCGCCATGGCCGCGCCGTCGCGCACGTGCAGGTGCCAGTCATCGGGGCGGGTGAGGGTCAGGGTGCTGGGCGTGGGGTTCATGGCGTGGGTGCCTGGGGGGCGTTCGTCGCTGAAGAAGACCGGCATTTTCGCACTTTGCCGGCTGACACGGGCCGACCTGCTGGCTTAGCATGTCCCCCACAAACGCGATGCATCACACGGAGGACCCATGGCCGATTTCCCCTCGCCCAGCACCCGCTCTGGCGCGCCCAAACTCATCAAAGCCATCTTCATCGGTGCGGCGGTGCTGATCGCGCTGTCGGCGCTCAACCCGATCACCGTCATCTCGGCGGGCGAGCGCGGCGTCAAGGCCACCTTCGGCAAGACGGACGACATGGTCTACGGCCCCGGCATCCACTTCAAGGTGCCCATGGCGCAGACCATGCACCTGATGGACGTGCGCATCCAGAAGGGCGAGGGCGAAGGCGATGCCGCCTCGCGCGACCTGCAGTCCGTGCACACCCGCATCGCCATCAACTACCACCTGGACCCGGTCCGCGTGGTCGATGTCTTCCGCAACATCGGGCCCAGCACCGAGATGGCGGCCGACCGCATCATCATCCCGGCCGCGCAGGAAGCCGTGAAGGCCATCACCGCCAAGTTCACGGCCGAAGAGCTCATCACGCGCCGCACCGAGGTGCGCGACGCCATCAGCGCCCTGCTGCGCGAGAAGATGCAGCGCCACGGCCTGCTGCTCGACGAGTTCGCCATCGTCAACTTCGCGTTCTCGCGCTCGTTCGCCGAGGCCATCGAGGCCAAGGTCAAGGCCGAGCAGGAGAAGCTCAAGGCCGAACGCGACCTGCAGCGCATCGAGGTCGAGGCCAAGCAGAAGGTGGCCAGCGCCCGCGCCGAAGCCGATGCCCTGGCCCTGCAGCGCCAACAGATCACCACCGACCTGCTGGCCCTGCGCCGCATCGAGAACGAGCGCGACGCCATCCGCAAGTGGGACGGCAAGATGCCCAGCGTGACGGGCGGCAGCGTGCCCTTCATCAATGTGGACACAAAGCGCTGAGGCCAAGTCCAAACGGCGGGGGATGGCTGCGCGCACTGCGACGCTGAGCCACGCCCAGCGGCCCGCCGCCCATCCCGAGCGGCATCTCGCCTGTGTCAGCTCGCCCGCAAGCCGGCACAACTGACCCGCCGCCCCCAAAGCCTCGCGCGCCGCACGTCAAGCTCGGCGCGATCACACATTGAGGCCTTGCGCCTCGCCCACCAAGGCCGACGCTCGAAGCACTTTCGGCGGCAGCTGGCCCGATGTGGCTTGCGCCCGAGGCTCACCCACCCGGCGCACGGGTCAAAACAAGCGACGCCCCGCTCGCAACAGGCGGCACCCCGCTCACATCGGGCGACGCGCCGCCTCCAACAGCCCGTGCGCGACGGCGCATGGCCCGCGGCCCGCACGCGCAAGCTGGCGTGCGAGCCCCTCCGCCTTGCGCGCAAGCTCAAACACCTCGCGCGCCAGCCTCATGCGCTGGCGAACCAGGCGCCCGTTGGCGGCCAGCGGCACCGCTTTGCCGTGGGCCGCGTCGAACACGCGAAAGGACTCGCACAAAATACCAATGCATGGTATTTTTTGGTACCGAAGTCACGGGAGCGCAGCATGGCAAAAAACACCAGCATCGTTTTGGGCGATCACTTTGAGGGCTTCATCGCCCAGCAAGTCAGCGCAGGGCGCTATGGTTCGGCCAGCGAGGTGGTGCGCGCCAGCCTCAGGCTGCTGGAAGAGCATGAGCAAAAGGTCCAAGCGCTCCGTCAGGCCTTGATGGACGGTGAGGCCAGCGGCGAGGCTGGCGCGCTCAACATGAAAGACATCATGCGTGCGGCACGAGACGACGCTGCGGGACAGTGATGCTGGATGTCCTCTACCTCCACCGCGCAAGGGCTGATTTGATCGGCATCTGGCGCAAGACACGGGAGACGTGGGGCGAAGCCCAGGCGGACAGCTATCTGCAATTGATCGATGACACGGTGGCCCGGATTGCGCAGTTCCCTGAGATTGGAAGCCCTCGCGATCACATCCGGCTTGGCTACCGCGGCTTTCGTGCCGGGCGGCACATGGTCTATTACCGCATCCAAAGCAGCAGCATCTGCATCGTGCGCATCCTGCACGAGCGCATGGATGTGGCAGGCACCCAGGCCTGAAAGAGGCTCACGCGCAACCTTGCGACCCAGCCTGACCCTGCCCATGCTCCCCCGCCTGCTGCAGCCGCCACATCTGCGCATAGCGCCCGTTGGCGGCCAGCAGCAGCGGGTGGGTGCCGCGCTCGATGATGCGGCCGTGCTCCATCACCAAGATCTCGTGCGCGTTGACGATGGTGGACAGCCGGTGCGCGATCACCAGCACCGTCTTGCCCTGGGCCACGGCGGCCAACTCGGCCTGGATGGCGCGCTCGTTGGCGGAATCGAGCGCCGAGGTGGCCTCGTCGAACACCAGGATGGGCGGGTTCTTCAGCAGCGTGCGCGCGATGGCCACGCGCTGCTTTTCACCGCCTGAGAGCTTGAGGCCGCGCTCGCCCACCATGGTCTCGTAGCCGCCGGGCGTGCTGGCGATGAAGTCGTGGATGCGCGCCGCGCGCGCCGCCTGCTCGACCTCCTCGCGCGTGGCCTCAGGCCGGCCGTAGGCGATGTTGTAGGCCACGGTGTCGTTGAAGAGCACGGTGTCCTGCGGCACGATGCCAATCGCCCGGCGCAGGCTGTCTTGCGTCAGGCTTTGCACATCGTGGCCATGCACGGTGATGCGGCCCTGCTGCACGTCGTAGAAGCGGTACAGCAGGCGCGCCAGCGTGCTCTTGCCCGAGCCCGAGGGACCCACCACCGCCACGGTCTGGCCCGCGGGGATCTCGAAGCTCACGTCGTGCAGGATGGGCCGCGCCGGGTCGTAAGCGAAGTGCACGTGGTCGAAGCGCACGGAGGGCGCCCCCTGGTCTTTCAGCAGCAGCGGCCGCGCATCGGGCGCATCGGCCACCTCGCGCTCGCGCAGCATCAGCGTGAACATCTTATCGAGGTCGGTCAGCGACTGCTTGATCTCGCGGTAAATCACGCCCAGGAAGTTCAGCGGGATGTAGAGCTGGATCATGAAGGCGTTGACCATGACCAGGTCGCCCACCGTCATGCGCCCGGCCACCACGCCCTGGGTGGCGCGCCACAGCATGGCGATCAGGCCAACAGCGATGATGGTCTGCTGGCCCGCGTTGAGCAGCGACAGCGTCTGCTGCGACTTCACGCCGGCGCGGCGCAGGCGCTCCAGGGCCTCGTCGTAGCGGTGCGACTCGAAGGCTTCGTTGTTGAAGTACTTGACGGTTTCGTAGTTCAGCAGCGAGTCGATGGCGCGGGTGTGGGCCTTGGAGTCCAGCTCGTTCATCTCGCGGCGAAAGCGGGTGCGCCAGTGCGTGACCGACACCGTGAAGGTGATGTAGATGACGAGCGCGGACAGCGTGATCCAGGCGAAGGCCATGTCGAACTTGACGGCCAGCAGCGACAGCACCAGCGTGACCTCGATGAGCGTGGGCACGATGCTGTAGAGCGAGTACGAGATCAGCGAGTGCACGGCGCGGGTGCCCCGCTCGATGTCGCGCGTCATGCCGCCGGTCTGGCGCTCCAGGTGGAAGCGCAGGCTCAGCGCATGCAGGTGCGAGAACACCTGCAGCGAGATGCTGCGCGCCGCGCCCTCGGTGGCCTTGGCGAAGACCAGCTCGCGCAGCTCGGTGAACACCGAGGTGGACAGGCGCAGCAGGCCGTAAGCCACCAGCAGGCCCACGGGCACGACCAGCAGGGCCTGGGCGCTGCCGGCCGTGGGGGCCAGGCGGTCCACCAGGTTCTTGAGCAACAGGGGCACGCCCACGTTGGCCAGCTTGGCGCCGATCATGAAGCTGAGCGCGGCCACCACGCGCCACTTGTAGGCCCACAGGTAGGGCCACAGGCGCGCCAGGGTGTCGCGGTCGCTGCGCCGCTGGGTGGCGCCTTCTGGAACAATGGGGTGGTTTTTTCGCACCCACCGATTGTCGACCGCTTTGACCATGTCCGCCTCCCATCCTCCCCAGACCCTCCTGACCCCGCCCGAGCTGCACCCCGACATGGAGCTCGTCATGCGCGTCATGCCCATGCCCAAGGACGCCAACGGCAACGGCGACATCTTCGGCGGCTGGATCATGTCGCAGGTGGACTTGGCCGGCTGCGTGCTGCCCGGGCGCGTCTCGCGCGGCCGCGTGACCACGGTGGCCGTCAACGAGTTCATTTTCCGCAATGCGGTGTCGGTGGGCGACCTGCTGTCCTTCTACGCCCGCGTGGAGCGCATCGGCAACACCTCGGTGACAGTGCACGTCGAAGTCTGGGCCGAGCGCCAACCCGCCAACCCCATCCTGGTGAAGGTGACCGAGGCCAAGGCCACCTACGTCGCCATCGACCGCGACGGGCGTCCGCGCCCGGTGCTGTCGGCTTGACACCCCCCCTTTGACAGGAGTACCCCATGCGCACCCACCTCACCCCGTCCTCCCGCCCCGCCTCGCGCCTGTCCACCCTGCTGGGCTGCGCCCTCGTGGCCGCGTCCTTGAACGCCCCGCTGCAGGTGCAGGCCGCCACCACGGCCGGTGCGGCTTCGACTTCCGGCAAGGCGTCCAGCGCCACAGCGCCGCGCAAGGGCACCGTCACCGACGTGCGTGAAGTGCAGGTCAAGGGCCAGGGCTCCGGCGTGGGCGTGGTGGCCGGCGCCGTGGTCGGCGGCCTGCTGGGCAACCAGATCGGTCGCGGCTCGGGCAACACCATCGCCACCGTGGGCGGTGCCGTGGCAGGCGGTTATGCCGGCAACGAGGTCGAGAAGAACGTCAAGAAGAGCACCCTCTTCAAAACCACCGTCCAGTTCGAAGACGGCAGCGTGCACGACTACACCCTGGGCCAGCGCTACGCCGTGGGCGCGCGCGTGCAGGTGAACGGCAAGAAGGTGACGCTGGCGCCTTGAGCTGCCCCTGGGTTGACACCTTCAGCGGGTGGGCGGCTTATGATCAGGTGTCCTGACCATCCTGTCGCCAGCGGCAGGCCCCGCCCATGCCCTCCACCCCACAGCCCCTGACGCCGCCTGCCCCCTGGCAGGACACCCCGCCCGTCAGCGCCCGCGTGATCGATGCCATCACCCGCATCGGCACGGTGATGCGCGCTGGCGTCTGGCAAGCCGCCGCGGCCGAGCACCTGCCGCCGGCACAGGCCGACATCCTCGACCTGCTGGCCGCCCGGCCCGAGGGCGTGCGCCTGTCCTGGCTGGCCGGGCAACTCTCGGTGAGCGCCGCCAGCGCCAGCGATTCGGTCTCCTCGCTGGTCGGCAAAGGGCTGGTCGTCAAGGTCAAGGCCCCCGACGATGGCCGCGCCGTGGCGCTGCGCCTGACCCCGGCGGGCCGCAAGGTGCACCGCAAGCTGTCGCAAGCCCTGTCCTTCGGGGAAGATGCCGTCGTCCGCCTGCCTGCCGCCGACCAGGCCGCCCTGTTCGAGCACCTGCTGGGCCTCATCCGCCAGCTGCAGCACACCGAGCACTTCCCCACCCTGCGCAGTTGCACCAGCTGCCAGCACTTCCGGCCAGGCAAAGGCGGCAAGCCCCACCACTGCCAGCTGGTCGATGCACCCCTGCCCACCGCCTGGATCCGCCTGGATTGCCCCGAGCACCTGGGTGTCGAGGTCACATCGCCCTGACCCCTTGCCAGGCTCACTGAACACCCCACGGCGCCCACTGCGCACCCACCGGAAGATTCCACCATGCCCACACCCCGCCACGCCATCGTCGTCCAGCACCTGGCTTTCGAAGACCTGGGCAGTTTCGCGCCCGTGTTGCGCGCGCTGGGCTGGACCTGGTCCTGCTTGCAGGCCGGGGTGGACGACCTGGCCCCTGCGCGCGAGGCAGCCCTCCTCATCGTGCTGGGCGGCCCCATCGGTGTCTATGAAACCGACACTTACCCCTTCCTGAACGACGAACTCGCCCTGCTGCGCGAACGCCTGGCGGCCCAGCGGCCCACCCTGGGCATCTGCCTGGGCGCCCAGCTGATGGCCGCCGCCTTGGGTGCGCGCGTGCACCCGGGCGGCACGAAGGAGATCGGTTGGTCCACCCTGCACCTGACGCCACAGGGCGAAGCGTCCTGCCTGCGCCATGTGGCAGGCGTGCCCGTGCTGCACTGGCATGGCGACACCTTCACGCTGCCGGTGGGCAGCACCCACCTGGCCAGCAGCGCGGTCTACCCGCACCAGGCCTTCGCGGTGGGCGCCCATGCGCTGGGCCTGCAATGCCACGTGGAAGCGCGGGGCGCTGACTTCGAGCGCTGGCTCATCGGCCATGCGTGTGAGCTGGCCTCGGCCGGGCTGGACGTGCCCGCCTTGCGTGCGGCAGCACAAGCCCACGCGCCCGCGCTGGAAGCCGCGGCCGCGCGCATGTTGCGCGACTGGCTGGACGCCCTGCCCTGATCCTCCCGAACCACTGACCGGCGCACGCGGATACCCCTGAGATCTGTCAGGTTGATGCGCACAGAGGCTTGCTTTAATTGATTAGGATTCCTACATTAGTGAGGCCTTGCAAACAAACGCAATGCACCTTCATCCACCCCATCCGACAGAGAGGATCCCCATGAAAGAGACCGCCACCTTCTATCACGCAGGCTGCCCCGTGTGCGTCGAAGCCGAACGCCAAGTGGCCGCCGCGCTCGACCCCCAACGCTTTGACGTCCAGGTCGTGCACCTCGGCGAACAACGCGGCCTGCTGGCCCAGGCCCGCGCCGCCGGCGTGAAGTCCGTGCCCGCGCTGGTGCTGGGGGGCTTGCCCTTCCACATCAACCACGGCGCCGACCTGAGCGCATTGGGCTGACCTTGCCCTGCCTCAGGCGGGGGCGCACGTCTTCATGTCATAGTTCTGACATGCGCTCCCTGTCTACCCCCGCCCAGCTTGACGACGTTGGCGCCGCGCTGCGTCACGATGGCTGGGCCCTCATGCCCCGCGACATGCTCCTGCACTGGCTGCCTGCCCAGGCCGCCGATGCCGACACGCTGCACGCCAGCTGGTCCGACCTGCCGCCCGACACCCACCTGCGCGACGGCGGTCACTACCGCTTCCGCCGCCACAGCTGCTTCGTGCTGGACCACGCCCACGATGCGGCCTGCGCCACGCTGACGCAAACACCGCACCGAGCGCACTGGCAGCCCGTGACCTACAACGCCTTGCACGGCGGCTTCGAGCGTTGGTTCGAACCCATGCACGCCAGCACCACCGCCCACCCGATGTGGCAGGCCCTGCTGACCCGACTGGGCAGCCTGCTGGCCGAGGTCAAACCGGTGCGCACGTGGTTCATCGAGGCCCACCAGTTCCGCGTGGACACTGCTGGCGGCATCGGCCGCCCCACGCCCGAAGGCGCCCACCGCGATGGCGTGGACTTCGTGGCCGTGCTCATGCTGGAGCGCCAGGGCATCAAGGGCGGTGAGACCCGCGTCTTCGAGGCCGACGGCCCCAACGGCGTGCGCTTCACCCTCACCGAGCCCTGGAGCATGATGCTGCTGGACGACGAGCGCGTCATCCACGAATCCACGCCCATCCAGCCGCTGGGCGACCACGGCTGGCGCGACACCCTGGTGCTCACCTTCCGGCAAGGCGGCTTCCAGGGGCCGTGAAGATCAAGGCGACGCGGCAGGTCAGCGGCAGTCGCTGTCGCGCTTGACCAAAGTCGCACTCACACGGCTCGCACTCACCGCCTCGCCCTTGACCTTGAGACAAGGCTCGTTGAAAGTCACATTGGCATCGACAGTCGCGGCGCTGTAATCGATGGTCAAGCCACGCAAGGTGAAGGTTCTGCTGCCCTGATTGTGGTTGCTCGGTGCACCGTACAGCTCGGCCTCCCGCGTCCGGGCTTCGTCTTCTTCTTCCAGCTCGGTCGCCACGAGCACGCCGTTCTGGAACCGCCCCTTCACCTCGAGCAAGCCCGTCTGGTTGGACAAGGTCGTGGCCCCCGGGATGGCGCTGAAGTCCACCGGCGTGGTGCCCAGGTAAGCGCGCACCGTGGTGCCCGTCACGCTGTAACCCGACAGCCGCCCCTCCAGGCGCACTTCGCGATCGCCCGGGGCAGCGGCCTCGCGCACCAACAGCTGCACGGCCTGCAGGTTGAGCAGATCGTTGCTGGGCTGCACGCGCACCCGCAACAGCGAACCCGTGACGACGTCGGCCGACGGCGCCAGCGACAGGGCGTAGCGGACCTGCACCGTGCCTGGGCGGAAGGTGATGATGCGGGTGGTGCGGTTGACCGACTGGACCTCGCCCGAGAGTTTGTAAAACGGGGGCGCGGTGACGGCATCCACGCGTGTGGCCGTGACCCCACCACCCGGTGTGGGCAGCCCATGGACCACCACGACCTGTCCATCGGACAACGCGGTGTCGGGCAGCACCGTGCTGGCGTTGACGGTGACACGCTGGCCCAGCACCGTGAAGGAGGTCGGACGCCCAGAAGCCGGGCTCAGGCCGCCTAGCACACCGATGAGCTCTGAGGCGTAGCGCACCTTGGCCGCTGTGGCTGTGCCTGGGCCGCTGGCCGTGGCGGTGACCGCAGACCCCTCCACCTCGACCGTCACACCCACCAGCAGGTCATCGGCAGAAGGCAGGGTGCCGGTGTCCTTGTCGTCGCCGAGCAAGGTGGCACTGTCCACGTCATAGCGCACACCATTGACGATGATGGAGCCCAGGCCCGAGATGGGGCCGTTGGTGTACGAGCCCGTGCCGCCGCTGCCGACACCGCCGGTGTTGTTGGAGGCGGTCTGGCCGCCACCGCCGCAGCCGTGCAGCACACCCGCCAGGGCGATGCCCAGCAGCGGTGCGGCCCACGCCAGTTTGAGGTGTCGCAACATCACGTTTCCTTCGGCTTGGAGGCGGCCTTGGCCGCTCCATCGGTACCGCCCGCCTCATGAGCGGCGGTGTCCTCGTGGTAGGTGAACAGCCCGAGCCTGACGCGGCGGCGAGCCTGCAGGCCGGCCAGCGCGTCTTCCTCGATGCGGTTTTCGAGCAAGGGCACGGCCTCGCTCAGCAGCGTCTTCCAGTGGCGGCGCGCCAGCGCGCGCAGCATCTCCACCGATTCCGGCGAGAGGCCATCGGCGAACACGGCCTGCTCGAAGTGGGTGGACTCTTCGGCCAGCACGTTTTGCACGGCGGCCTGCATGTGGTCGCCCACGTTGGTGCCCAGGAAGCCCAGCATGCGCTGCCAGTCGCCACGCGGTGTGAAGCCATCCTGGATGAGGGTGACGGTGTCGGCTTCGACGTCCCAGCGTGCCAGTTGCAGGCGGCAGAGTTCGTCGAGCAGGCTGCGGGGGTGCACGTCCTGGGTGACCGAGCGGGCCAGCGCCTCGAAGCTGGGCGCATCGCCTTGCCGTGGCAGTGGCCGGGGCTTGCCGCGCACGCGCAGGCTGCGGTCCGACAACCAGCGGGTGAACACCTGAGAAGCCAGCGAGGCCTCGGGCACGGGCGGGCCGGCATCGGCGGCCTCCACCAGGCGCGTGACTTCGCGGCGGTTGATGCCCGTGACCGTGCTGATGCGGCTGACAAGGCGGTGCGGCGCCTGACCCAGGGCGATTTGCTCGTCGCGGGCGGCATGCACGAAGGCCTGCTTGAGCACCTCTTCGGCGTTGGCATGGGTCAGGCCGCGGGCCACCGCCAGGCGCGCCAGCGGCGCCATGACCGCGCGCAAGGCGTCGATCAGGACCTCGTGGTCGGTGGGCGGTTTGGGGATGTCGGAAGAGGGCATTGGCGCAGCCACACGCCAAAATGGGCGTCGTGCCCATTTTAGCCGGGAAGCCCGCACTCAGACCGCCAGCGCCCCTTCAAACACAGGGCGCGGGGCGCCCGCTGCTCAGCACTTCGAGAAGTCTGGCTTGCGCTTTTCCATCACGGCGCTGATGGCCTCCTTGGCGGCCGGGCCACGCAGCAAGGCGCCGAAGAGCTTGAGCTCGTCGCCCATGATCTGCTGCAAGCCGACCTGGCCCTTCTTCATCAAGGCCTTGGTGGCCGTCAGCGAAGCCATCGGCTTGGCGGCCAGCTTGGCGGCTTGGGCCTGGGTGTAGGCATTGACTTCGCCCGGGGGCAGCAGGCGGTTGACCAGGCCCATCTCCACGGCCTCTTCGGCGTAGAAGGGCTCGCCCAGCATCAGCTTCTCAGCGGCACGCGGGTAGCCCACCAGGGCGGGCAGCAGCAGGCTGGCGCCGGCTTCGGGGCACAGGCCCAGGTTCACGAAGGGCAGGCTGAACGCGGCGTTGTCGGCGGCATAGACCAGGTCGCAGTGCAGCAGCAGGGTCGTGCCGATGCCCACGGCCGGGCCGGCGACCGCGGCCAGCAGCGGCTTGGGGAAGGTGCGCAGGGCTTCGAGGAAGCGCACGACAGGCGCCGGCTCGGCGTCTGCCTTGGACATGTCGGGCGGGTTCTTCAGGAAGTCTGCCAGGTCGTTGCCGGCGGTGAAGACCTGCTCGTGGCCTTGCAGCACGACCACGCGCACGGCGTCGTCTTCGGCGGCAGCGAACATGGCGTCGGCCAGGGCGTTGTACATGGCCGCCGTGATGGCGTTTTTCTTCTCCAGACGGTTGAAGGTCAGGGTCAGGATGCCGTCTTCGCGGTGCTGCAGGATCTCGCTCATCTGGTGTCTCCGTGTCGGTGAATCCGCATTAGAAAGCAAAAATCCCGCGCGCGCTGCGGGATCCCCAGGCTCGACAGCCGAACCATTCAGGGTGCGCGCGGGACGGCGATGCCAGGCACCGCCAAGGAAAATCGTGTCAACCCATCAGCCAGCCCAGGGCCTGAGGCCACAGTGGCTTGCCGCAGGCAGACCGGAAGAAATCGAAGTGCCCCACACGCCGCACGCCGTGGTCACGCGGGCGCAGCCTGACGTGCGTCTGCGGGGCCTGGGTGTAATGCGCGTGGTGGCGGCGCACTCCGTCGTTGGTGGCCAGCGTGTCGTCGGTGAGCATCACCACCGTCATCGGCGTGCGCACCTGGGCATAGGCCTGGCGCACGGCCGGGCTGTGGCTGACGACGAAATCCGGGTGCAGGGCCCAGCGGCGCCACTGCAGGGCCACGCCGGCCGGCATGTCGCCCACCGCGCCCAGGCGACGGCCCGCGAAATAGCCATGGCGGCGGATGCTCCAGGGCATGGCCACATGCCACAGCAGGCCCACGTAGTAACGCAGCGGCCGCGCCAACCAGTCGCGGTGGCCGTGGCCGGCGGCGATCGTCACGGCGCGGTCGATGGCCGGGTGCGGCGGAATCGCCCCGAACAGGATGCCGCCCATGCTGTGGCCGAACCAGCTGATGGGCACACCCGGGAAGCGGCGCACGGCCTCGTCCACCGCGGCGGGGGCGTCACGCTCGGCCCAATCCAGCAAGTCGGCCTGGTAGCCGCGCATCACCTTCGGCGCGGACAGGCCCATGCCGCGCCAATCGAAGGTGATGACGGCGCAGCCCTGCTTGGCCAACCAGCGCGCGTGGTCCCAGTAAAACATCTGCGGCACACCCAGCGCGGTCGCGATCACCACCACCCGGCGCACCTCGCCAGAGGGTGGCGTGAAGCAACGGGCGGCCAATCTGTGGCCATCGGCGGTGTGCAGGGTCAGGGTGTCCATGCGGGATGAAAGCAAGTCGGAACATGAAAAAGCCCGCGTCGAGCGGCACTCGATGCGGGCTTCGGGAAGGCCGGTCAAAGGCCTGTGACGGCCTTGACCTTCAAGCCAGGATCACAGGCTGGGTCACAGGCTGTCGACGCGCTCGAAGATGCCAGCAGCGCCTTGGCCCGTGCCGATGCACATGGTCACCATGCCGTACTTGCCGCCGGTGCGGCGCAGGCCGTGCACCACGGTCGCAGCGCGGATGGCACCGGTCGCACCCAGGGGGTGGCCCAGGGCGATCGCGCCGCCCATCGGGTTGACCTTGGCGCGGTCGAGCACGTGGCCCTTGCTGTCGAGGTCCTTGAGCACAGCCAGAGACTGCGCAGCGAAGGCTTCGTTCAGCTCGACCCAGTCCATGTCCGAAGCCTTCAGGCCAGCGTACTGCAGGGCCTTGGGGATGGCTTCGATCGGGCCGATGCCCATGATCTCGGGCGGCACGCCCTTGACCGCGAAGGCCACGAACTTGGCCAGCGGCTTCAGACCGTACTTCTCGCAAGCTTCCTTGGAAGCCAGGATCAGGCAGCCAGCGCCGTCCGACGTCTGCGAGGAGTTGCCGGCCGTGACCGAACCCTTGGCAGCGAACACCGGGCGCAGCTTGGCCAGGCCTTCCACCGAGGTGTCAGGACGGGCGCCTTCGTCGCGGCTGATGACCTTCTTGGAGATGGTCACTTCGCCGGTTTCGAGGTTGGGCGTGCGCACTTCGATCTCGACCGGGGTGGTCTCGGCATCGAACCAGCCAGCTTGCTGGGCGGCGATGGCGCGGCGGTGCGATTCGGTGGCGAAAGCGTCCTGCTCTTCGCGGGTGACGCTCCACTGCTCGGCCACCTTCTCGGCGGTCATGCCCATGCCGTAGGCGATGCCGACGTTCTCGTCCAGGTCCACGACCTTGGGGTTGAACGAAGGCTTGGAGCCGCCCATGGGCACCATGGACATCGACTCGACGCCACCGGCGATCATGACCTCGGCTTCGCCCACGCGGATGCGGTCAGCGGCCATGGACACGGCGGTGATGCCAGCCGCGCAGAAGCGGTTGACGGTGGCGCCGGCCACGGTCTTGGGCAGGCCCGACAGCAGCGCGGCGATCTTGGCCACGTTCATGCCTTGTTCGCCTTCGGGCATCGCGCAGCCGACGATGGCGTCTTCGATGGCGGCCGGGTCCAGCGTGGGCACCTGCTTGAGGGCGTTCTGGATGGTGGCAACCAGCAGGTCGTCAGGACGGGTGTTCTTGAAGACGCCACGACCAGATTTGCCGATCGGGGTGCGGGTGGCAGCGACGACGTAAACGTCGCGGAGTTGCTTGGACATGTGTGTGTCTCCGATCGATCAGTTGCGGACGGGCTTGCCGGTGGACAGCATGCCCATGATGCGTTCTTGCGTCTTGGGGTTGTCCAGCAGCGCGCAGAAGTGCTTGCGCTCCAGGGCGTGCAGGTATTCCTCGCTCACCAGGGTGCCGGCATCGACATCGCCACCGGTCAGCACGTCGGCGATGCACGAGCTGATGTGGTAGTCGTGGGCGGAGATGAAGCCACCGTCACGCATGTTGATGAGGGACGACTGCAGCGTGGCCTTGACGTTGCGGCCAGCGACGGCGAACAGCTTCTTGGCCGGTGCGCGGTAGCCCGACTCGTACATGGCCTTGGCCTGTGCGATGGCGACGTGCAGGACCTCGTCCTTGTGCGGCACGATGATGTCGCTGTCCAGCAGGTAGCCGAACTTGCGGGTTTCGATGGCGGAGGTGCCGACCTTGGCCATGGCCGCGGCCTGGAAGCCTTCCTTGACGAAGCCCATCAGCTCGGCGCCAACCATGCCGGAAACGCCCTTGGACGCTTCGACTTGTTCAGCGGCACGGCGGGCCAGGTAAGCCAGGCCACCGCCGCCGGGGATCAGGCCCACGCCGACTTCGACCAGACCGACGTAGCTCTCGATGGCGGCCACGCGCTTGGCGGCGTGCACAGCCAGCTCACAACCACCGCCCAGGGCCAGACCGTGCATGGCAGCGACGGTCGGCACATTGGCGTAGCGCAGCGACAGCATGAAGTCCTGCAGCTGCTTCTCGAACGGGGCGATGGCCTTGCCACCACCGCTCATGAAGGCGGGCATCATGGACTGCAGGTCGGCACCGGCGGAGAACGGGCCGTCTTGCGACCAGATCACCAGGCCCTTGTAGCCAGCTTCGGCGATTTCCAGGCCCTTGGCCAGACCGGCGGTGACTTCACCACTGATCGTGTGCATCTTGGACTTGATCGAAGCGATGACCACCTCGTCGTCCAGGGTCCACAGGCGCACGGCGGCGTCTTCGAACAGGGTCTTGCCAGCGGTGGCGGCGTTCGGGGCGTTCGAGCCCAGCACGTCTTCGCGGAAGTACTGGCGCTGGTAGATGGGCAGGTTGCGCAGGGGCACGTACTTGCCGGTCTTGGGCGACCAGGAGCCTTCGGCGGTGTGCACACCCGCATTTTGAGCGACAGGGCCTTCGAACACCCAGGCAGGCAGCGGCACGGACGACAGCGCCTTGCCGGCGTCGATGTCGGCCTTCACCCATTCAGCGACTTGCTTCCAGCCGGCTTCCTGCCAGATCTCGAAGGGGCCTTGCTTGGCGCCGAAGCCCCAGCGCATGGCGAAGTCGATGTCGCGGGCGGACTCGGCGATCGACTCCAGCGTCACGGCCGAGTAGTGGAAGGCGTTGCGCAGGATGGACCACACGAACTGGGCTTGCGGGTGAGCGGACTCACGCAGGGCCTTCAGGCGCTCGGCAGCGGGCTTGCGCAGGATGTCGGTGACTTCCTTGTCGGCCTTGCCGCCAGCGGCCACGTACTCACCCGTCTCGGGGTTGAACTGCAGGATGGCCTTGCCTTCCTTTTTGAAGAAGCCAGCCTTGGTCTTCTGACCAAAGTTGCCCTTCTCCAGCAGCTTGTCGAGGGCCACGGGGTTGGCGAAAGCGGCGTTGAAAGGGTCGTCCTTGGCGCCGTTTTGCAGGGTCTTGATGACGTGCGCCATCGTGTCCAGGCCCACCACGTCGGCGGTGCGGAAGGTGGCCGACGAAGCGCGGCCCATCTTCTTGCCGGTCAGGTCGTCAACGATGTCGTAGCCCAGGCCCGAACGCTCGACTTCGCGGAAGGTCAGCATCATGCCGGCCACGCCCACGCGGTTGGCGATGAAGTTCGGGGTGTCGTAGGCGCGGATGACGCTCTTGCCGACGGCGGTCGTCGAGAAGGCTTCCAGCTGGTCCACGACTTCCGGCAGGGTGTACTCGGTGGGGATCAGCTCCAGCAGCGCCATGTAGCGCGGCGGGTTGAAGAAGTGGATGCCCAGGAAGCGCGAACGCAGCTGCTCGGGCAGCACGTTGGCCATGGCCGTGATGGACAGGCCGGACGTGTTGGTGGCCAGGATGGCACGGTCGTTCACGAAGGGAGCGATCTTCTTGTAGAGATCTTCCTTCCAGTCCAGGCGCTCGGCGATGGCTTCGATGATCAGGTCGCAGCCACGCAGCGCTTCGAGGTGTTCCTCGTAGTTGGCTTGCTGGATCAGCGCCGCGTCTTCGACGATGCCCAGG
This sequence comes from Aquabacterium sp., assembly GCA_023266355.1. Classification (GTDB taxonomy): domain Bacteria; phylum Pseudomonadota; class Gammaproteobacteria; order Burkholderiales; family Burkholderiaceae_C; genus Aquabacterium. The sequence continues at coordinate 105,498 of JAHFQM010000005.1, read as the reverse complement.
GGCGCCGGCTTCAGCTTCTTGAGGTTCTCGACGGCCTTCGTGACGATGCCGTTCTTGGGGCCTTCCTTGGCCGGCAGGTCGAACAGCACGACCGGCACCTTGCAGTTGACCAGGTGGGCGGCGATCTGCGCACCCATCACGCCGGCGCCGAGGACGGCGACCTTGCGGACATTGAATCGACTCATGTTCTCTCCTTGAGGAACTCGTGGAAATGGGGCAATGGAAACAGGGAGGTGGCCATCATGACCTGCCTCCCTTGAACAGCCTGTCGATCAGAACAGGGCTTCGTCCATTTCCATCAGGGGCTTCAGACCGGCCTTGGCCGTGATCATCGCGGTCTCGACTTCAGGCACCAGCTTGGCGAAGTAGAAGCGGGCCGTGGCCAGCTTGGCGATGTAGAACTTGTCGCCAGAGCCTTGCTTTTCCAGGGCGATCTTGGCCATGCGGGCGAAGAAATAGGCGTAGACCATGTGGCCGACCACGCGCAGGTAGTCCACCGCAGCGGCGCCGACTTCGTCGGGGTTCTGCATGCCCTTCATGCCGATTTCCATGGTGAAGGCTTGCACCTTCTTGCCCAGGTCGGCCAGGGGCACGGTGAACTCTTGCAGAGCGGCGTTGTCGGCGTTTTCCTTCACGAAGGTGGACACCAGCTTGCCGAACTTGGTCAGCTTGGCGCCGCCATCGCCCAGCACCTTGCGGCCCAGCAGGTCCAGCGACTGGATCGTGTTGGTGCCTTCATAGATCATGTTGATGCGGGCGTCGCGCACGAACTGCTCCATGCCCCACTCGTGGATGAAGCCGTGGCCACCGTAGACCTGCTGGCAATGCACGGTGGCAGCCCAGGCGTTGTCGGTGATGAAGGCCTTGACGATCGGGGTCAGCAGGGCGACGGTGTCGTCGGATTCCTTGCGGACGGCTTCGTCGGGGTGGTTGTGGGCCTTGTCCAGCTCGATGGCGGTGAAGTACACCAGGGCGCGGGCGCCTTCGGCGTAGGCACGGGCGGTCAGCAGCATCTTGCGCACATCGGGGTGCACGATGATGGGGTCGGCGGCCAGGTCAGGGCGCTTGACGCCCGACAGGGCACGCATCTGCACGCGGTCCTTGGCGTAGTTGACGGCGTTCTCGTAGGCGACTTGCGTCAGGCCCAGGGACTGGTTGCCCACGCCCAGGCGGGCGCCGTTCATCATCACGAACATGGCGGGCAGACCGCGGTGGGGCTGGCCCACCAGGGTGCCGACGGCGTCTTCCAGCACCATCTGGGCCGTGGCGTTGCCATGGATGCCCATCTTGTGTTCCAGGCCACCGCAGTAGATGCCGTTGCGCGAACCGATGGAGCCATCGGCGTTCACGTTGAACTTGGGCACCACGAACAGCGAGATGCCCTTGGAGCCAACAGGCGCGTCCGGCAGGCGGGCCAGCACCAGATGGACGATGTTCTCGGCCATGTCGTGTTCACCGGCCGAGATGAAGATCTTGGCGCCGGTGATCTTGTAGGTGCCGTCGCCTTGCGGTTCGGCCTTGGTGCGCAGCAGGCCCAGGTCGGTGCCGCAGTGCGGCTCGGTCAGGCACATCGTGCCGGTCCACTCGCCGGAGGTCAGCTTGGGCAGGTAGGTCTTCTTCTGCTCGTCGGAACCGTGGGCTTCCAGGCAGGCGTGGGCACCGTGGCTCAGGCCGGGGTACATGGTCCAGGCCTGGTTGGCCGAGTTCAGCATTTCATAGATGGCCTGGTTGACCAGCAGGGGCAGGCCCTGGCCACCCCATTCCGGGTCGGCCGACAGGGCGGACCAGCCGTTTTCGGTGTACTGCTTGTAGGCGGCCTTGAAGCCGTCCGGGGTCTTGACTTCGTGCGTGGTCTTGTCCAGCACGCAGCCCTGGGCGTCGCCCACCAGGTTCAGCGGGGCCAGCACTTCGGAGGCGAACTTGCCACCCTCTTCCAGCACGGCATTGACGGTGTCGGCGTCCACATCCGCGTAAGCGGGGATCTGCTTGAGTTCATCGACAGCGCCGAGCAGCTCGTGGATCACGAATTGCATGTCGCGCAGCGGGGGGGTGTAAGAAGGCATCGTGAAGCTCCTCGGTCAAAAAGGCTTGTGAAGAAACAAGGGGGAAAGGATCAAACGGGTGCCAGGGGTGCTGTCGCGCCCCCAGCGGCAGCCGCGCCCGGGGGCTCGGCTTGTCCAGACGGCGCCACGGCCGTGCCCAGCGTGTAGTGCTGGATCAGGCGCTCGAAGGCCGTGCGGGCCCGATCCACCGCCCCCACGGAGCGCAGGAAACGCGCGTCGTGGTGGAGGGCCAGGATCAGGCCATGGATTTCAAACTGCATCTGCATCGGGTCGGTGTCAGGGCGCAGGTGGCCCATCGCCATGGCCATGCGGATCGCGCGCACCAAGGAACCATGCCAGGTGACCACCATGCCGGCCAAGGCGTCGCGCACCGGACCGGGGCGGTCGTCGAATTCCACCGCGCCGCTGATGTAAATGCAACCGGAGTCGATTTCCGTGGCCACCTTGGCCACCCAGTTCTCGAACAGGGCGCGCAAGCGCGGCAGGCCCCGGGGCTGGCGGATGGCGGGCAGGAACACCTCTTCCTCAAAACGCTCGTGGTATTCGCGGATGACGGAGATCTGGAGTTCTTCGCGCGAGCCGAAGTGGGCGAACACGCCCGACTTGCTCATGCCGGTGACTTCGGCCAGCGCGCCGATCGACAGCCCTTCGATGCCCATCTGCGAGGCCAGGCTCAAGGCGGCATCGAGGATGGCCGCGCGCGTCTGCTGGCCTTTGTGCGCACCACGGCCACGCTCACGCGCCACATCGGCGGCGGGCTTGGCATCTTGGGGCAGCGCATGGGACACAGGAACACCTCGGAATAAAACGAACGGTCGTGCTATTTTGCAGAAATCCAGACGTTTGTGTAGAGGGTCCGCGTAATTTTTTTGTGCTTTTCTGTCGCGACGGCGTCATCTGGACGCGCCAAAGCCGTTTCGTCAGATGTTTCACGCCTGCGGCGGGTGCGTCAAGCGGGGGTTGGCCGCATCTGCCGCAACGCCAGGCGCCACGTTCGCAGAAAGAAATGCGGATCTCGCGTGCATTGCACCGCAAATGGTTGAGAAAGTCACACAAGCTGCACTATCCTTGAGCGGTCATTGCCCTCATGGAGGCCGGATGGACGTGCTGCAACTCGACGTGTCGGGACGCCCGCAAGCTTGGCTGTCGGCCAAGGAAGCTGCGGGGCTCTACGCCAACGACAGCGTCGCGTGGACGCTGGGAGACCCGTTTTTGGTGCTGCGCGGCGGCATCCAGCGCAAAACGGGCCTGCAATCGCGCCTGGAACTGCACCCCATCATCGCGGTGCACGGGGCTGTGCCCAGCCGCGCGTGGCGGCAGGCGCCGGCCATCTCCAACCACAAGCTCTTTGCGCGCGACCGCGAGGTCTGCGCCTACTGCGGCCACCGCTTCCATGCCGATGCGCTCACGCGCGAGCACATCGTGCCGACCTCGCGCGGCGGCAGCGACACCTGGATGAACTGCATCACGGCCTGCCGCAACTGCAACGGCCGCAAGGGCAGCCGCACGCTCAACGAGCTGGGCTGGTCTCTGTATTACCTGCCCTACGTGCCCAGCCTGCACGAGGACATGATCCTGCGCGGGCGGCGCATCGTGGCCGACCAGATGGAATTCCTGCTGGCCAGCGTGCCCGCCCACAGCCGGCTGCGCCAGGAACAGGCCCTGGCCTGAGCCGGCGCGCGACAGCCGCCCTGCTCATCCGCCCGGGTCAGACCTTGCGCACGCCTGGCACACCGCGCTCGACGAGGCAGCGCGCCTGGGTGCGGAACTTCGCCTGCGCCCGCACCGGGTGCAGGGTGCCGCGGAACTCGCACTGGACCTGCTGCGGCGACACGTCGATGAGCACGTAGCCGCGCTCGTCGCTGCGCATGTGGACGATGTCGGGGTTGCTCGACTTGATCCAGGCATTGGCCAACTCGCTCAGGCCCTTGCTGGTGATGGAGCTGGCGACGATTTCGCTGGCCACGATGGGCGAGTTGCGGTCGCGCGGGTCCAGGCGCAGGTTGGCGGCCACGTGGCGGTGCACGTCCCCGCCCAGCACGACCACGTCCTGCACGCGCGGCTGGGCGATGGCGTCCATCAGGCGCGCACGGGCTGCAGGGAAGGCATCCCAGCCTTCGGCGTAGACCAGGTCACCGGCCACCGGCAGGTGCAGCAAGCCCGGCGACATCTGCGTGGTCTGCACGATGAACTTCCAGTTGGCCATGCTGCCCGCCAGCCCCTCGGCCAACCAGTCTTCCTGGCCCTGGCCCAGCATGGTGCGGCTGCCAGCCTCCGTCGCCGGGCAGCGCCACAGCACCTTGCCGCCCATGGGCGCGTGCAAGGGCCCTTTGCAGACACCCGCATCGCGGTACTGGCGGGTGTCGAGCAACCACAGGTCGGCCAGTTGCCCCCATTGGAAGCGGCCTTGCATGGGCATGCTGGCATCGGCCGGCACGCGGTGTGGCGACACGGGCATGTGCTCGAAGTAGGCTTTGTAGGCAGCGGCGCGCACGGCCAGGAAGGCCTGGGCGTCGTCCAGGTAGGGATCGTGGTCGCCAGCGTAGTCGGCCAGCACCTCGTGGTCGTCCCAGACCATCAGCCAGGGGTGCGCCGCATGGGCCGCGCGCAAGTCGGCATCGAGCTTGTAGCTGGCGTGGTGGACGCGGTAGTCGGCCAGGGTGCGCGCGGCCAGGTCTTTGGCAAACGCGTGCGGGTGCGAGCGCAAGCGGGCGTGGCGCGGCGCTTCGGTCGTGTAGATGTAGTCGCCCACGAAGACGACGAGGTCCAGATCGGCGTCGGAGATCTCGCGGTGCGCCGTGAAGAAACCGTGCTCGTAGTGCTGACAGGACGCCAGGGCCATGCGCAGGTTGCGCACCTTGGCGTCCGGCGCGGGCGCCGTGCGGGTGCGCCCCACCGGGCTGTGCTGCCCGCCTGCGCTGAAGCGGTAGAAATAGGCGCGCCCAGGCTGCAGGCCATTGGCCACCACGTGCACGCTGTGCGCCACGGCCGGATCGGCCACGGCCACGCCCTGGCGCACCACCTGCGTGAAGCGCGCGTCCAGCGCGACCTCCCAAGGCACAGGCAAGGCGCGCGCCGGCATGCCGCCATCGGCCTGCAGCGGGCGAGGCGCCAGGCGCGTCCACAGCACCACCGAATCGGGCTGGGGTTCGCCACTGGCCACGCCGAGCGTGAAGACCTCGGCGGGCTCGTTCCAATCGCCCGCATCTGCAGGCTGGACACGCGCGGGCGCTGCAAAAACCTGCTGCCAGGCCAGGGCGGCCGCGGCACGGCTGAGTTGTCGGAAAAGGTCGCGGCGTTGCATGAAGGCGCCGATTATGCGGTGCCGTGATGCGCGCCATGCGTGCCCCGCACCACAAGCCGGGCAGCCATGCCTTCGCAGCGACGCCGCCAGGGGGCACAATGGCCTGCATGCCTTGCAGGAGATGGCCATGCCGACACGCCCCACCAGCCCCGACCCCAGTGGTGACACGCCCCGCGCCAGTGCCTTCAGCGGCCTGGGCGCCGGTCTGGATTTCTTCCAGGACTGGCTGAAAGCCGCCGGCAGTGCCCTGCCCAACATGCCCGGCCACACGGCCAACCCTGGCCTGAGCAGTTGGGCCATGCCCACGCTGGACCCGGAAGAGCTCGACAAGCGCATCCAGGACCTCAAGACCGTGCAGTTCTGGCTGGAGCAAAACTCCCGCATGGTCGCCATGACCATCCAGGGCCTGGAAGTCCAGAAGATGACACTGAGCACGCTCAAGGGCATGAACGTCTCCATGGACAGCCTGCGCGATGCGCTGAAAGCCCGCAACGTGGCCTCCGACATGGCCGCGGCTTTTGCGGCCAAGCCCCCCACGCCAGCCCCCGAGCCCGAAGCCCCCCGCCACGAAGCACCGTCAGCCGCCCCGGCCACGGCAGACGCGAACGACGGCGATGCCGCCCCCGCTGGCGCCGGCCCTGAGCTCATCAACCCCATGCGCTGGTGGGACACCCTGACCGAGCAGTTCACCCACCTGGCATCCCAAGCCTCGCAAACGGCCCAGACCGTCGGCACCTCGATGAGCGACCTGCTCGCCCAGACGCAGCAGGCGGCCAACGCCTCAACGGCGGCCGCCACCGAGGCCAGCGGCCAAACGGCATCGGCGCGCCAAGCCACCGCAGGCAAATCACCTGCGCGCAAGACCGCACCCAAGGCCACGCCCAAAACCCCTGCCAAGCCGGCAGCCAAAGGCTGAAGGCGGCCCCGGATGCTGCGCTTCCTCCAGGCCCACGCCACCCACCCCGTGCCCGAGCTGGCGCTGGAGATGGTCTGGGCGCAGCTGGCCTCGCAGATGGCCACACCCAGCGGCACCGCAGGCGCCGGGCTGCCCGCCGGTGAGCCCGGCCGCGACGCCCCCACCCTGGGCTGGTGCTACATCAGCGATGGCCTGGCCCATGGCGCCCAGGCCGTGCTCGACGGCTTGCGCCAGCGCATGCCACAGGTGGCCTGGGTTGGTGCCGTGGGTGCCGGCGTGCTGGCCACCCACGTCGAGTACATGGACGAGCCCGCCCTGTCCGTGATGCTGTGCAACCTGCCGCGCGAAGACTTCCGCATCTTCCACGGCCGCCAGCCCTTGCCCGCCTTGCCTCGCGGACGCCGCCACGCGGCAGATGCCAGCCTCACCGGCCAGCCCGGCTGGCGCGCCCACACCGCGCTGGTGCACGCCGATGCCCGCACCCCCGACCTGCCCGAGCTGATCGCCGAGCTGGCATCGCGCACCGACACCGGCTACCTCTTCGGCGGCCTGAGCGCCAGCCAGCGCCACCCGCTGCACCTGGCCCTGGCGCCGGAAGATGCCACCTCGCCCCCGAACGACGCGCCCGCCGCACCGCAGCCCGCCGCGGGCGTCTGGCATGGCGGCCTGTCGGGCGTGGCTTTTGGCGAAGGCGTGCGGCTGGTGTCGCGCGTCAGCCAAGGCTGCTCGCCCGTGGGTCCCCGCCGGGAAATCACCTTGGCAGAGCGCAACATCGTCTATGAACTCGACGGCGAACCGGCCCTGGCCTGCCTGCTGCGCGACCTGGGCGTGACCGCCACCGTCAGCGGCTCGGGCTGGCAGCGCGAGGCCTTGCCCAAGGTGCGCGCCACCCTGGCCGGGCTGACCGATGCCAGCAGCGACCTGCTCAGCCACGGCCGCCACTTTGGCGCCGACACCCGCGTGCGCCACATCATCGGGCTGGACCCCGGCCGCCAGGGCGTGGCCTTGGCCGAAGAGGTCGAGGCGGGCATGCAGATGGCGTACTGCCAGCGCAACGCCTTGGCGGCGCGCCAGGACCTGGTGCGCATCTGCGCCGAAATCCGCGAGGAATTCGACCCGCAAGAGCACCCCGGCAGCCAGGCCGCAGGCGCCATCTACATCAGCTGCGCCGGACGCGGCGGCGAGCACTTCGGCGCGTCCAACGCCGAGATGGAGATCCTGGCCCACGCCCTGGGCGACATCCCCGTCGTCGGCTTCTTCGCGGGCGGCGAGATCGCGCGCCACCACCTCTACGGCTACACCGGCGTGCTGACCGTGTTCGGGGCCTGACCGCCTGCCTTCAGGCTCCCCGAACACCCCCAAACACCCCCAAAAGAGGGCACCCTCGAAGGGGATTTTCACATCGCGGACACGGCGCCACACTGCCGGGCATCCGATCGCTTTTGATCGTTGTTCTTTGCAGGAGTCCGCCATGATCGCCCGCCCCCTCCCACGCCCCGGTCCCATCCCGTTCGCCGATGCCGCCCTGCAGGCGCTGATGCCCGCATCCGCCCTGGCCCAGGCGTGGATGGCATCCCAAGGCCATGGCCATGGTGACAACGGCGGCAACGGTGGTGGCAAGGGCCAGACGCCCCACGCCAGCCGCAGCCCGGCCCACGCCCACCGGCAGGAAGGCCTCCCGACACGGGGCCGCGACATGCACGCCACCTTCCACGGGCACGGCGTGCTGAGCGTGCGCTCTTCGGCCACGGGCGCGCTCTACCGCTTCGAGGGGCACGGTGCCCGCCTTGCCATCGACCCGCGCGACGCCCTGCTGCTGGGCCGACTTTCCGACGTGCACGTGGGCTGAAAACGCTACAGTCGTGCCATGCACGCAGCGACCGCCCCGAACCCGTCGTCTTCCCGCAACCTTGCCGACGCCACCCTGGCCGCGCGCCAGCAAGACGTGGTCGCGGCGTTGCTGCGCGTGCTGCCCGCCCAGGCGGTGCTGTGGCACACCGAGGCCGTCGCCCCGTTCGAGTGCGATGGCCTCAGCGCCTACCGCCAACGCCCCCTCGCCGTGGCGCTGCCCGAAACCCATGCCCAGGTCGGTCAGGTGCTGGCCGCCTGCCACGCGCTCGGCGTGCCCGTGGTGGCGCGGGGGGGTGGCACCGGCCTCTCTGGCGGCGCCCTGCCCGATGCCGCCGGCGTGACGCTGTCACTGGCCCGCCTCAACCGCATCCAGCACATCGACCCGCTGGCGCGCACGGCCGTGGTCGATTGCGGCGTGCGCAACCTCGCCATCAGCGAAGCCGCGGCCACCCACGGCCTGTACTACGCGCCCGACCCCAGCAGCCAGATCGCCTGCACCATCGGCGGCAATGTGGCCGAAAACGCCGGGGGCGTGCACTGCTTGAAATACGGCCTGACGGTGCACAACGTGCTGCGCGTGCGCGGCTTCACCGTCGAGGGCGAAGCCTTCGCGCTGGGCAGCGAGGCCCTGGACGCCGCCGGCCTGGACCTGCTGTCGGCCTTCATCGGCAGCGAGGGCCTGCTGGGCGTGGTCACCGAAGTCACGGTGCGCCTGCTGCCCAAACCCCAGGTGGCGCGCTGCCTGCTGGCCAGCTTCGACGATGTCGGCCTGGCCGGCGATGCCGTCGCGGCCATCATCGCCGCCGGCCTCATCCCGGCGGGGCTGGAGATGATGGACCAGCCCATGACCCGCGCCGTCGAGGACTTCGTGCACGCGGGCTACGACCTGAGCGCCGCCGCCATCCTGCTGGTCGAGAGCGATGGCACACCGGAAGAGGTGGAAGAGGAAATCGAACGCCTGACGGCCGTGCTGCAGGCGGCCGGCGCCACGCGCATCGAACTCAGCCAGGACGAGGCCCAGCGCCTGCGCTTCTGGAGCGGTCGCAAGAACGCTTTCCCGGCCACGGGCCGCATCAGCCCGGACTACCTCTGCATGGACGCGTCCATCCCGCGCAAGGCCCTGGCCACCATGCTCGCCGCCATCGCCCGGATGGAAGGCGAATTCGGCCTGCGCTGCTGCAACGTCTTCCACGCGGGCGACGGCAACATGCACCCGCTCATCCTCTTCGATGCCAACGACCCCGACGAGCTTCACCGCGCCGAGGCTTTTGGCAACGCCATCCTGACGGCGGCCGTGGGCCTGGGTGGCAGCATCACGGGTGAGCACGGCGTGGGCGTGGAAAAACTCGACGCGATGTGCGTGCAGTTCACCGACACCGAGCGCGCCCAGATGCTGGCCTTCAAGGCCGCCTTCGACCCCGAGGGCCGCCTCAACCCAGGCAAGGCCATCCCGATGTTGGCGCGCTGCGGCGAGCTGCGCACGCCCCCGGCACAGGCCATGGGCCAGACGCCGGCGCTGCGCGAAGCACTGGCCACACTGCCACGTTTCTGATCACGCGCCATGGACCGAACGCCTCACGGTCCACGCCCGCCATCACCGCAACGGTGACACGCAAGCCCCCTAAGCTGTCTGCAACCCAGTGAGGGTCCGTGGCCGCGCGCCTGGGCACGAGCTGGTCAGCGTCCTGGCAGTTTCTGGCCACCTCCAGCGGATCGGCCGCGGCATGCGCCGCGTTCCGTTCATGAGACGACGCTCCAAGCAGTACCCCGCCGAACACATCGACACCGCTATTGCCTTCTGGGAGTTCCCTCATGACCCGCACCCGCTTCGCCCTGGCCGCATGGGCCATCGTTTCCGCCACCGTCAGCTCGCAAGCCTCGGCCAACGTGATCAACGTGGTTCAGGCCGACTTCGGCGTCATCTCGCCGCTGCCATATTCGCGCTCCTTCGGTGACACCTTCACTGGCATCGCCGGCACTGCGGGCTACACCACGTCGGCATCGTCCAGCCGCGACGGCTCGACGATCACCAACACTGGCAGCATCGACGGCAGCGTCATCACCCGCAACCTGGGCCCACAGTTCCCTGGCGCCACGGCCAATTTCAACTTCTACGACGACTACGTCTTCACGATGCCTGGCGAAGACGCGCACCTGACCGCCTCGGCCGTGAGCGTGAACTTCAACAACTTGCTGGGCATCAACAACCTGCAGGCTCGCTTCTACGCGGTCACTGACGCACTGACCACGGGCACCCCGAACACCACCCTGGTGTATGCCTGGACCACGGTCACGCCCCTCAATGGCGCTTCCCTGAGTGTGACGGCCTTCGACACCCCGCTCGCGCTGACCGCCGGCGTGCAGTACGCGCTGGAGATCCGCGGCCTGGTCTATGGCCCCACCGCCAGCTACGGTGGCAACGTGAACATCACGCCCGTGCCCGAAGCCGACGGCCTCGCGCTGGCACTGGCCGGCTTGACGGTGGCCGGTTGGGTGGCTTCGCGCCGCCGCAGCCTCGCCTGAACGTGACGTGACCGCCAGCGGGTTGCCCTGACAGGCGATCACGCTCAGGCGGTGTTCACCGGCCCCATCACCGCCTCGGCCAGCACATCCTCGTCCACCCAGCGACGCAGGCATTGCGCGGCCAGGGTGGTGGCGTCTTGATCTGGCCAGGCCTCGGCCAGGCCTTCGCAGAGCGCGACCCAAGGCTGCCCCGCCAGCAACTGCCGCACGGCCCAGGCCTCGGGCGCGGCCATGCTGCGGAAGTGCGGCCGGTCGTCGCGCCGCCACACCAGCACCCAGCCAGGCGCCGGCAAAGGCTCGGCATCGGGCACCGGGCGCTCGTCGTCCAGCGCATGCCAGCGTTGCAGCGTGTTGTGGCGCATGGCCAAGCGGCGCACGGTGGCATGCGGACGCAGGCGCACCACGGCCCAGGCATCGGGCGCGAGCAACTGCAGATCGCGCAGGCCCAGCACGGTGTCGTCCGGGCCATCGAAGGCCTCGCGCAAGGCCCAGTCCAGGCGGGCCAGTTCGGCGACGGCCGCATCCACCAGAAAATCAGGCCAGGTCTCACCGTACCAACGCAGGTTGCGGTGCGTGGATGGCGACTGCGCGATGTAGGCCAAAGCCAACGCGTCGAAGGCATCGTCGCCCAGCAGCCGCAGGGTGTGGCCATAGGTGTCGCGCAAGGTTTCCAGCAGGCGCGCGCGGTAGGCGCCGTGGTACACGCCCAGGCGGCGCAAGGCCGACATGGGGCTCGCGCTTGGCGCGCCGTTGCCATCCGCGTCGCTCGATGTGATCGGTGCCTGCACGTCGGGCAGCGCCGTCAGCGCCTCGGCATCGGGCTGCAGCAAGTAGGCGGTCATGCGCGTCTGCAGGGCCAGCAAGCTGCCGGCAAGGGGCTCGGTGCTCATGCGGCCACCTTGTCTGACACAGGCCAGGCGGCTGCGGTCAAGGCGTCCTGGGCCGTGCGGCGCGCCACGTCCAACTCGGCCAGCAATTCGGCCAATGGCGGGATGCGGTCGTCGCGCTCGATCATGGTGGCCACCTGGCCGGTCGGCGCAGCGGCGGCAAACAAGCGGCAAGCTTCGGCGTACAAGGCCCAGACCGGGTCGGGCACGGGCTGGTCGTGGGTGTCGATGAGCACATCGCCATGGTCGGTGTGGCCGGCCAGATGGATCTGCTGCACGCGGTGCGCGGGCATGGCGCGCAGGTAGGTCAAGGCGTCGAAGCCGTGGTTGACGCTGCTGACGTGGACGTTGTTGACATCGACCAGCAGCAGGCAGTCGGCACGCTCGGCGACCTCGCGCAGGAAATCCCACTCGGTCCATTGGGACTCGGCGAACTGCACGTAGCTGGAGACGTTTTCCAGCACCAGGCGACGCCCGAGCGCGTCTTGCACCTGGCCGATGTTGCGCACGACGACGTCGAGCGCCTCTTCGGTGTAGGGCAGGGGCAGCAGGTCGTGCAGGTGGCGGCCGTGCACGCCCGTCCAGCACAGGTGGTCCGAGACCCACAGCGGCTCGATGCGATCGGCCAGCGCGCGCAGCTGCGCCAGGTAGGCGACATCGGGCCCACCGACCGAGCCAATCGACAGGGCCACGCCGTGCAGCGCGATCGGGTATGCCGCGCGGATGGCGTCCAGCACGTGCATGGGCTTGCCGCCCGGCACCATGTGGTTGTCCGAGATGACCTCCAGCCAGTCCACCGGCTGAGGCGCGTTCAGGAAATCGTTGTAATGGGCTGTGCGCAACCCCAGCCCGAAACCGGGCGAGGGCTGCGCCAGGCCACGCACGTCGGAAGTGACGTCGGACGTGACCATGGTGGGCATCACTTGGCGTTGATGTCGCCGATGGTGCCGCCCTTGCTCAGGCAGGACTTGGCGTCCATGCCCTTGAAGCCGTGGCCCTTGCAGGCGTTCTGGCCCTTGCAGCTGTTTTCGCTGGTCTTGCAATCGCTGTTGCCCTTGCAGCTGTGCACGCCGTAGCAGTGCACCTTGTCGCTGGCGGCGATGGCACCACCCATGCTGCCGGCAGGGGCGTCGGCGGCGAAGGCGGCGCTGCTCAGGGCCATCAGGGCGGCGGCAGCGGCGAGGGAGGCGGTACGTTGGGTCATGGCAAATCTCCGGAGAAGATGGAAGTGGTGTGTTGAGACGGTGGCAGGCGCTTCGTTGTGGCGTCTGCCCCATGCAGTGGTCGGCCCACGTGCGGCTTCCTTACAGCCCGGCCCCAACTTTTGTCGATTCAGCGTGCCCGCCCCCTTGTTCCGGGGGAGTTGGGGGGCCCGCAAGCCCAAAACCCACCCACCCTGTCGGAGACCCTCGACACAAGCCGCGGACTCTGGGGTATAAACGCGCCTGAACTCAAACGACCGTTTGAAATGAACGATCGTTCGACACCCTGATTTGCCCCACCGCCGCCACAGATGGCGGGCTCCACACACTGACCGAGGTGACCTATGCCGCAGTACAAAGCCCCTTTGCGCGACGTGCGCTTCCAGCTCAACGAGGTGTTTGACTATGCCGGTCACTACGCCAAGCAACCCAACGCAGAAGACGCCAGCCCCGACATGGTCGAGGCCATCCTGGAAGGCTGCGCCACGTTCTGCGAAGAGATGCTGGCCCCGCTGAACCTCTCCGGCGACCAGGAAGGCTGCACGTTCAAGGACGGCGAAGTCACCACCCCCAAGGGCTTCAAGGAAGCCTACAAGGAGTACGTGGCCGGCGGCTGGCAAGGCATTTCGCACCCCAAGGCATACGGCGGCCAGGAGCTGCCCATGTCGCTGAACCTGCTGAAGTCGGAAATGATGGGCACGGCCAACTGGTCGTTCACCATGTACCCCGGCCTGAGCCTGGGCTGCATGAACACCGTCTTCCAGTTCGGCAGCGAAGCCCAGAAGAACCTGTACATGCCCCCGCTGGTCAGCGGCGAATGGACCGGCACCATGTGCCTGACCGAACCCCAGTGCGGCACCGACCTGGGCCAGATCAAGACCAAGGCCGAGCCCCAGCCCGACGGCACCTACAAGCTCACCGGCACCAAGATCTTCATCTCCGCCGGTGAACACGACCTGGCCGACAACATCGTCCACATCGTGCTGGCCCGCCTGCCCGATGCGCCCAAGGGCACCCGCGGCATCTCGCTGTTCATCGTGCCCAAGTTCCTGGTCAACGCCGATGGCTCGCTGGGTGAGCGCAACGCCGTCAAGGCCGGCGCCATCGAGCACAAGATGGGCATCCGTGCCTCGGCCACCTGCGTCATGAACTTCGACGGCGCCACCGGCTTCATGATCGCCGAGCCCAACAAGGGCCTGGAAGCCATGTTCACGTTCATGAACACCGCCCGCATCGGCACCGCCGTGCAAGGCCTGGCCCACGCCGAACTGTCCTACCAAGGCTCTCTGCCCTACGCCCTGGAGCGCCGCTCCATGCGCGCCCTGTCAGGCAAGAAGGACGCCGACCACCCCAACGACGCCCTGATCTGGCACGCCGACGTGCGCCGCATGCTGCTCACGCAACGTGCCGTGGCCGAAGGCGCCCGCGCCATGATCTACCACTCGGCCAAGATCGCCGACAACATGGTCGCCTGCGTCTCCAAGGGCGACAAGGCCGGCTATGAGGCCTTCGACAACGAACTGGGCTTCTACACCCCCATCCTCAAGGGCTTCATCACCGAGATGGGCCTGGAGTGCGCCAACCTGGGCATGCAGGTCTTCGGTGGCCACGGCTACATCAAGGAGCACGGCATGGAGCAGATCGCCCGTGACGCGCGCATCTCCACGCTGTACGAAGGCACCACCGGCATCCAGGCCCTCGACCTGCTGGGTCGCAAGGTGCTGCTGCAAACCCGCGGCAAGTGCATCAAGACCTTCACCAACGACATGATCGCCCAGGCCAAGCCGCACCTGCTGGACGGAGGCCCCATCGGCAAGATGGCCCGCACCGCCTACAAGCGCGCCTGGCAGTGGAAGATGCTGACGCTGCGCATCATGCTGCGCGCCGCCAAGGACCGCGATGTGGTCAGCGCCGCCTGCTACGACTACCTGATGTACTCGGGCTTCGTCATGATGGGTCACTTCTGGCTCAAGCAGGCCATCGTGGCCAACGAGAAGCTGGCCAAGGGTGGCAAGGACTCCGCCGAGTTCTACAAGGCCAAGCTGCAGACCGCCGAGTTCTACTTCGAGCGCCTGCTGCCCCGCGCTGACGGCCACAAGAAGTCCATGCTCGCCCCGACCAGTGCCATCATGCAGATGGACAACGCGCACTTCAGCTTCAACTGACGATGGGGCCGACGCTGCACGCAGGTGTGCAGGCGTCGGTGGCGCGTTGGTGGCGCGTCGGTTGCGCCCATGCAAAAGGCTCCCCACGGGGAGCCTTTTTCAATGCACGCGCGGTGGGCGGTGCGAAGGGTTGTGCGAAGGTCGGTGCGAAGTTCAGCGCGCCCAGTGGCGCTTCATGAACTCGGCCTGGCGCGACAGCGCCTGCACCGAGCTGGGCAGCATGCTGGCATGCGCCTGGAAGACGTGCCAGCGCTTCATGTAGATCTCCAGCTCGGCGACCCGGCCCGCAGCAGTGGCGTTCTCGACCACCCACACGGCGTTGTCGTAGAGCACCTCGTCGTCGCCCACCTGCGTGAGCGAGGGCGGCAGCTGGGACAGGTCCTGCGCCATGGGGTTGGCCAGCGGGTGGTCGGTGGGCACCTTCATGGCGCGCTCGACGTCATCGGCCCAGGCCATGCGGATCATCGGGTCGCGCGACTGGCGCTCGAAACCGGTGGAGTTCGGCAGCGGGTGCAGGCTCAGCGCGGGCGACATCATCACCAGCGAAGCGGGCGCGGGCAGGCCTTGCTGCATCGCGGCGATCGCGGTCATGAAGGTCAGGTTGCCGCCGGCCGAGTCCCCGGCGATGCTGATGCGGTCGGCCGCGTAGCCTTCCTGCAGCAACTGCTTGTAGCACTGCACGCAGTCGTCGAGCTGCGCCGGGAAGGGCGACTCGGGCGCCAGGCGGTAGTGCGGCACCAGCACCTGGGCACCGGTCAGCGCCGACAGGGCACGGGTGATGCTGCGGTGGGTGCGCGGGCTGCCGGCCACGAAGGCGCCACCGTGCAGGTACAGGATGGCATGGCGCGGCTGGCCGGTGGCCGCCGTGGGCACGACGCGGTCCACCTCGATGTGGGCCACGCGTGCCACGGTGACGCGGGCGCGGGCGTCTTGCGGCATCAGGGAGGAGCCCAGTGCCAGCGACATGCGCTGCACCGCGAAAGGCCAGGGCGGCCCCAGGAAAGGCTTGAGCGTGACCTTCAGCGCCACGCGCATGATGGCCGCCACGATGGACTCCTGCAGCCCGGCGGGCGGCTGGTAGCGGCGGACCACGGGCTGCTTCGCGGCAGCGGCCGGAGCCTTTTGAACGGCGGACATGGGCATCTCCTCAGGGGACTGCAAAGCGGAGCGTGGACGCGAGCCAGGCCGGGCTCAGCCCAGCATGCCCTTCTTGGCGAACAGGGTGATCAGCGGCTGGTACCAGGAGCCCAGCACGCGCACGAGCTTGTCGAGGAACTTGGCGTCCAGACCGACCAGCACGCGGCGCTTGTTGCACTCCACGGCGCGCAGGATCTGCAGGGCGGCGCTCTCGGCGGTGGTCGCATTGAGCAGCTTGTCGAACTTGGCGCGGGCCTCCTCGGTCTTGCCGCCGGTGGCCTTGTGCATGCTCTCGTCCATCTTCGCGTCTTTGGCGATGTTGGTGCGGATGCCGCCCGGGTGCACGCAGGTCGCGCTCACGCCGCTGTTGGCCATGTCCAGCTCTTGGCGCAACGCTTCGGTGAAGCCACGCACCGCGAACTTGCTGGCGTTGTAGGTGCCCTGCGTGGGCACGGACAGCAAGCCAAACAGGCTGGAGGTGTTGACGATGTGGCCTTCACCGGCCTTCTTCAGGTGCGGCAGGAAGGCCTGGGTGCCCCAGACCACGCCCCAGAAATTGATGCCCATGATCCACTCGAAGTCCGAGGGCTTGACGGTTTCCACGAAGGCGCCGAGCGCCACGCCGGCGTTGTTGAAGATCAGGTTGACCTTGCCGTGCTCGCGAGCGGTCTGGTCGGCCCAGGCCACCATGGCCTCGCGGTCGGCCACATTGACTTTGGCGGTGGTCACTTTCACGCCCAGCTTGCTGGCCATGGCCGCGGTCTCGGCCAGGCCCTTCTCGTTGACATCGCTCAGCGAGAGGTGGCAGCCGCGGCGCGCCAGCTCCAGCGCCAGGGTGCGGCCCATGCCAGATGCGGCACCGGTGATGGCCGCGACTTTGTTCTTGAAATCTTTCATGTCTTTCCTCGGTAGGCACTCACAAGGTCGCCACGGCAGGAGGCCCCAAAAGGCCCCAGGGATGCGAAAATCTCGGGCTGGACACACCGAGTGCCGATCCACCACACCGTTCCACGGACCGTCGCATGACTGCAAGCACACAATGCACGCAGATTTTGACAACGGTCAATTTCAAAATGGTATTTGACAATGACCGTTTCCAAAAACCGGGTTAACCCTGAGCCACCATCCAACCCGGGGAGCCCCGGGCGGCGCTACGGCGGGGTGGACTCCGACGAGCGCCAGCGCCAGCGCCACAGCCGCCTGATCGAGGCCGGCCTGGCCGTTTTCGGGGAGCACGGCTACCACCAGTCCACCGTGCGGGACGTCTGCAAGCAGGCGCAACTGACCTCGCGCTACTTCTACGAATCCTTCGACAGCATGGAAGCCCTCTTCCGTGCGGTGTACCAGGACACCAACCGGCGCCTGATGCAGGCCACCATCATGTCGCTGGCGGCCTGCCAGCCCGAGCCCGAGAAGCTCGCCGAAGCCGCGCTGCGCACCTTCCTGGAGTTCATCCGCGAAGACCCGCACCGCGCCCGGGTGGCCCTGATCGACGCCCTCAACGTCGGCGAAACCATGAACGTGCTGGCCGACAAGGCCTCGCAAGACTTCGCCCACCTCATCGCCGGCTTCATGCGCCAGATGTTCCCGCACCTCGAAGAGGCCGGCCTGGACTTCCAGATGCTGGGCAACGGCCTGGTGGGGGCCAACACCCGCATCGCCACGCAGTGGGTGGCCGAGCGCTGCAAGACGCCACTCGAAGACGTGCTGCGCAATGTGCTCATGCTGTTCAAGGCCAGCATCGCCTACGCCCGCGAGCAAGAAGCCGCACTGGTGCAACCCATGAAGCAGCAGCGCAGGGCCTCGGCGGCCTGAGCCCGCAGGCAGCAGCGCCTTCCAAGCACAACGCCCCGCAGCCTGTCGGCCCGGGGCGTTGTCGCGTCAGCCAAGCCTCAGAGGCCTCACAGGAAGAAGCCTTCGAACAAGGCCACCAGCCACTGGATCGGGTTGACCGACAGCACGCGCTTGTGGTCGCCAAGCTGGTCGTACTCGATGGCGCGCATCACGGGCCGGGTGTCGTCGATCAGGTTGTTGTAGAAGTCCGCCACCGACTTGATGCCCCGCTCTTCGATGCCCGTGCCGGTGAAGTCCATGATCGCCATCGTGTGCGACTTCAGGAAAGGCCGCCAGGTGGGCAGGTAAAAGCCGGTGTTGCTGCTGGCCGTGCGCAGCTGGCTGACCCAGTTGCTCAGGTCACGGCGCCACAGGTTGTTCAACGCCGCGTCCTTGGCGCTGCCATTCAGGGCGGCGATCTCGGGGTAGAAGCCCGTGTACGAGAAAGCCGAGAAGATGCCATCCTCCTGGAAGGCCATGAAACCGAAACGGTCCTGTGGGAAGACCTTGGACAGGCCCGTGTTCAGGGTGGACAGGTCGGACACGTCGCCCGCCTGTGGGAAGCGCGAGATCAGCTCCGTGGCCACGCCGTCCGGGCGGTCCACGCCCCACAGCGAGCGCACCTTGTTCTGCAGCGGCAGCGAGGGGTATTGCTCAGCGGTGCCGCCCTGGGGCGCGGGGAACAGCGGGCCGGAGTCGGCGGCCATGGCGGCCTTCACCGGCTGGGTGGCCAAGCGCAGCACGCCATAGTTGGCCGTGGCGCCCACACCACCGGCCGATGAGCCCGACACCAGCAGGTGCTCCGGCCGGGGCAGGTTGACGGCCATCCAGTCGCCCAGCGCCTTGGCGTTCTTGTAGCCGCGGTGGTAGTAGGTCAGCGGCTGGGTGGGGTCGCTGTCCTTGTAGATCTGGACACTGGCACCGGTGTGGACGTCGCCGGTGCAGTAAGGCACGTAGACGAGGTTCCAGTCCTGCGTGTAGATCTTGCCCAGCAGCGGCGTGCGCGTGATGAGCGGCGTGGACATCCCGAAGGCCGCCAGGTTCAGCTGGCTGAAGTAGTTCTCGGGCACGCCATTGGGGTTGGAGGCGACCTCGGTCAGCTTGCCCTTGCCCAGGCAGCCCTTCTGGTTCCAGCAGGCGCCGCCGCCTTCGAAGTACACCAGCGTCTTGCTGGTCTTGGGCGTGCGGTTGACGAAAACGCGGGCCGGCGTGCCATTGCCACACGAGGCACCCGAGGCGGCCGGCAGCGTCACCGCAGTCCATTTGTAGTACTCGACGGCGGCCTGGGCCAGCACCGGTGCACCCAGGGCCAGGGCCCCAAAGGCACCCAGGGACAACAGCGTGGGGCGGCGGATCAGTTTCAACATGGGCGGGCTCCTTGGAAGGTCGGCTGCGGCGCGCGGGGGCGCCGGAGGGCCCGCAACAGGGGCTTGCCGCGCATGGTGCCAACCGACATCCGTTCAACGCATCGAGACATGCCCTGACAGGGAACTCCCGTCGCTCGTTTGCGCGTCGGGTCTGTCTGGGGCATGAAACACGACGCCCTTCTGACGCCTGACAAGCTAGGGAGAACAAGGCCCGCCTCCCTAGTCTGAACTTTGACGGCGTCCGAAATCCTCCATAGGATCGCGCTGCTTTGGCAAGTTGAATATGACAAAAGTGCACATGTCGTGCCGTGCTTGCCAAGCAAACGCACAACCTCAGGAAGCCCCATGACACGCAAACCGACCATCGCCCCTCTGCTCGCCACCACGCTGGCCCTCGCGCTGGCACAAGCAGCGCAAGCACAGACCCTGGACGCCACCAGCACCACCACCGGCACAGCAGCCACCACCATCGACAGCAGCAGCACCCTGCAATCGGTGTCAATCGACCCCAACGTCGCGGCCCTGCGCCAGTCCACCAACACCTTCTCCCGCATGTTCCGCAACCTGCCGCCCTTCGCGCTGCAATCGGACAGCGTGCGCACGGCCATGAAACAGCTGGGCGCCGCTGGCGGCGTGCTGGACGCCAAGGACGTGCTGACCGACCCCATCCAGTCGATCACCAACCCGGCCGTGTTCAGCCCCAACAACGCCGACAACCCCAACATGACCGCAGGCGTGACCTTCTTCGGTCAGTTCCTGGACCACGACATCACGCTGGACAAGAACTCGCCGCTGAACCAGAACGCATCGCCCAGCCGCACCATCAACTTCCGCACCGCTGCCTTTGACCTCGACTCGGTCTATGGCAACGGCCCGGCCGGCTCGCCCGAGCTGTACCAGACCGTCAACGGTCGCATCAAGTTCAAGCTGGAGCGCATCCCCGGTGCAGAGGCCGTCTCACGCAACGGCGCACCGCGCTACGACCTGCCCCGCAAGGCCGACGGCACCGCCATCGTGGCGGAAGGCCGCAACGACGAGAACGCCATCCTCTCGCAGTTCCAGGTCGCCATGCTGCGCTTCCACAATGCCGTGACCGACCACCTGGCCAACCAACCAGGCAACGCAGGCGCCAAGCCGGCCGCCCTGTTCGCTGCGGCCCGTCGCTACGTCACCTGGCACTACCAGTGGATCGTCGTCAACGAGTTCCTGCCTCAGACCATCGGCCAGGACCGCGTCAACAACATCCTCGCGAACGGCACGCGCTTCTTCAACGCGCAAGACCCGACCAACCAGTACGTGGCCGCCGACGGCAGCCGCAACATCCTGCTGCCCATCGAGTTCTCGGTGGCCGCCTACCGCTTCGGTCACAGCCAGGTGCGCCCCAGCTACCGCCTGAACTTTGGCCCCACCGGTGGTGCGCCGTTCTTCGCCTTCATCTTCGACGACAACCTGGACCCGGCCGACCCGGACCCCGCCGACCTGCGCGGCGCCAAGCGCGCGCCCCGTCGCTTCGTGGACTGGCAGACCTTCTTCAACTTCGGCGACGGCAACTTCCGCCCCAACAAGCGCATCGACAGCCACCTGTCCACGCCGCTGATGATCCTGCCCGGCGCGAAGGCCCCGTCGCCTGGCCTGCCAGCCGACGGCCTGCAATCGCTGGCCTCGCGCAACCTGGTGCGCCACGTGAACTTCGGGCTGCCTTCGGGCCAGGCCATCGCCACCCGCATGGGCGTGACCGCCTTGACACCGGCCGAGCTGCCTGAGCTGGCGAGCTATGTGGTGGACGGCGGCGTGCGCCTGGACCAGTCCACCCCGCTGTGGTACTACATCCTCAAGGAGGCCGAGGTGAAGGAAAGCGGCCTGCGCATGGGCGATGTCGGCGGCAACATCGTGGGCGAGGTCTTCGTGGGCCTGCTGAAGGCAGACAGCGCCTCCTACCTCTCGGTGCGCCCGGGCTGGAAGCCCACCCTGCCCTCGGCCACGCCCGGCACCTTCAAGATCACCGATCTGTTGAATTTCGCTGGCGCCGTGCCACCGCTGTGACCTGAGGCGAGGCCCCCTTCAAGCCACGGTTCAGGCCGTGGGCTTGGGAGGGGCCAGGCGGAACCGGCACACATTGCCGTTCTTGGCCATGCACTCCTGGTGGTCGATCTGGCGGTCCGTGAACGCGGACATCAGCGCCAGGTCGAACTCGCAGACCTCCGGGTGCTTGATGGCCAGGGCGTGGAAAACACAGTTGTCGGCCTCGATCAGGGGCGCGCCCTGGGTGTCACGGCTGGCCCGTGCGACATAGCCCAGTTCGTCCATCAAAGAAGCCAGCACCTCGGAGCGTTCCACGTTGGGGCCCAGCGCATGGGCGTGCTGGGCCGCCAGCTGCAAGCCGATCTTGCGTCCGAGCGTGGCCAGTTGGGCCGACACGCCCGTGGCGCCCGCCTGCTCGACCAGCGTCGTCACCAAGAGCTCGGCGAACCAGGAGTAGTGGCGCGGAAAGCATTCGTGGCCCTTGTCGGTCAGCACGTACAGCTGCTTGGGGCGACCGCCCGTGGCGCAGGTTTCCCCGCGCTTGAGCAGGCGCTCGTTCTCGAGCGCAGCCAGATGCTGACGCACAGCATTGCGGCTGATGCCGAGCTGTTCGGCGATGTCGTCGGCCGTCAGGCCCACCTTGTTTTTGAGCAGCAGGACGAGGAGGTCCTTTTGCCGGGATCCAAGCATTTCGAGCATGGGAGAGCGTCACGACGACAGGGGCAGACATCCGCGACGGCCAACAGGCGACCGTGACGGGGCTGGGCGCACACCCCCACGCGCACGGACTTCACACATGGGGCGCCTTCATTGTAATGAAGCGCACCAAATCACTATAAACACTTTTTCATTGTTTATGTGTTTAAATAAGCACCGCAGCCGCACATGGCCCGATGCCGACGCAGCTGAGAGCGCCACCCCAAGGCGCTGCCCCGAGTCCCGACCGCCTCAGCGGTCTTCCTTTGAAGCCCATCCAGGAGTGAACGTCATGCACAACATCATCAAGTCCCCCCTCCAGTTCCTGCAATCCGCCCCGAGCCGCCGTGGCTTCCTGCGTGGCACCTCGGCCGCCACCCTGTCGGCCGGCGCCGTGCTGCTGCTGTCCGGCCAGGAAGCCTCGGCCGCCTCGCATGGCGACATGGCCAACGACGCAGGCATCCTGAACGTCGCCCTGGGCCTGGAGCACCAAGGCATCGCCGCCTACACCCTGGGCGCCAAGAGCGGCCTGCTGCAAAAGGGCGTGCTGGACGTGGCCGTGAAGTTCCAGGACGACCACAAGATCCACCGCGACCTGCTGGCCGCCGCCATCACCAAGCTGGGCGGCAAGCCCGTGGCCGAAAAGTCGCTGGACGACTACGCCAAGGCCCTGAACGCCGGCTCGCTCAAGAGCCAGGAAGACGTGCTCAAGCTGGCCCTGTCGCTGGAACTGGGCGCCACCAACGCCTACCTGAGCGTCATCCCCTCGTTCAAGGACAGCGCCCTGGCCAAGGTCGCCGGTCGCCTGGCCGCCGACGAAACCGCCCACTGGGCCTTCCTGAACCAAGCCCTGGGCATGCCCCTGCCCAAGGCCATGGTCTTCGGCGCCTGAGGCCCTGATGCCCCTGATGCATTCATGAGGTGAGGAGCCGTACGTGGGGGCGCGCCTGTGCGCAGGCCGCCCCCACCTCTGCGGCCCCCGTCTTCTTTCAGAAAGCCTTGCCATGCAGCGACACCACGCCCCTGCCACGCAGCCCACAGCCACCGGCGGATCGGCCACGACATCGGTCATCGGACCGTTCCTGGTCGGCCTGATCCTGACCTCCATGCCCCTGATGGGCACCGCGCACGCCGCACCACCCCGGGGCGATGCCAGCCGCGGCCAGACGCTCTACACGCAGCAGTGCATGGCCTGCCACGCCGCCGACATCAGCCTGGCCGGGCCGCTCCACCGTGGCGTGGTCGGACGCCCATCCGCCAGCGTGCCGGACTACCCCTACAGCCCGGCCCTCCAGCGGCTCAAGCTGACCTGGAACGAACGCACGCTGGACACCTGGCTGCGCGACCCCAACCGCATGGCACCTGGCAACCGCATGGGCTTTGCCGTGCCCAGCGCCCAGGACCGCCAAGACCTCATCGCCTACCTCAAGACCCTCCAGCCGCAGGCCGCCACCGGCCGCAGCAAGCCCTGACAGCGTCATCCCTCCGAGCACTCTGCGAGCCCTCACCGAACTCACCCTCGAGCCCCACCATGAACGCACCCGAACTCTTGCCCCTGATCGACATCCAATCCCAAATCGACACCCGCCAGCTGCCCATCCAGGCGGTCGGGGTCAAGGGGGTGCGTTACCCCGTGCGCCTGCGGGCCGCCCATGCAGGTCATGCCAGTCACGCAGGTCAGGGTCGCAGCATCGACACGGTGGGCCAATGGACGATGTCCGTCGGGCTGGCCGCCACGGTGAAAGGCACGCACATGTCGCGCTTCATCGAGTTGCTCGAAGCGCCGCGCGACGCACTCGACCTGCCCGGCTTTGCCGCCATGGCCCGCGAGATGCTGCAGCGGCTCGGTGCCGACAGCGGCCGCATCAGCGTGCAGTTCCCCTACTTCCTGCGCAAGGCGGCGCCGGTGTCTGGCGTCGAGAGCCTGCTCGACATCGACGTCACCTGGGCCTGCCACATCCCTGCCAAAGGCGCCGAGCCCGAGCTGTCGGTGACGCTGACCGTGGCCGCCACCAGCCTGTGCCCCTGCTCCAAGGAGATCTCGGCCTACGGCGCGCACAACCAGCGCTCGCACATCACCCTGAACGTGCAGTTGCGCCAGGCGATGTCCATCGAGGAACTGGCCCGTGTGGCCGAAGACAGCGCCTCTTGCGCCGTGTACGGCCTGCTCAAACGCGTCGATGAAAAGCACGTCACCGAACGCGCCTACGACAACCCCAAATTCGTCGAAGACCTGGTGCGCGACGTCGCGCTCGCGCTGGCGGCCGAGCCCCGCGTGAAGGCCTACAAGGTCGAAGTCGAGAACTTCGAATCGATCCACAACCATTCTGCATTCGCAACCATCGGAGGACACCGTGACGATTGACCTGAACAGGGGGCACCCGCGCTCCCGATCCTGGACGCCCCGCTGGCGTTCGGCCCTGCCCGTGGCGGCCACCGGCCTGATCGCGGCCAGCCCCACAGGCGCCCAGGCCCACGTGAAATGGTTTTCCAACGTGGTGAACTGCGCCAACACCCCGCTGCCGCCCTGGAGCGTGATCGGCACCCCCCTGTTCGCCGCCCTGCTCATCGGCGCGGTGCTCGCGCTGCTGGGCGTGTTCACGGTCGAGCGCCGCGTGCTGCCGCGCTTCGAAACCGTGCACCAGCTCCACGCCGACTGGAAGCAGCGCTTCAACCGCAGCGCCGCCTGGCTGCTGCGCATCGGCGTGTGCGTGTATTTCTTCTCGCTGTTCACCCAGGACAGCGCTGCCCGCATGGTGTTGACCCCGGAGCTCAAGGCCGCGGGCGCATGGGTGGGGGTCATCCAACTGCTCATTGCCACGCTGGTGCTGTGGAAGCGCACCGTGCCCCTCGCCGTGCTGGGCATGCTGTCGCTGTACGCCTATGGCGTGTGGGCCGCCGGCTGGTTCCACATGCTGGACTACGTCTATTTCCTGGGTGCCGCTGCCTTCCTGTGGCTGGACGCGACCCGCGGCGCCTCGCAACACTACGTCGCCTTCACGCTGCTGCGTGTGTCGGCTGGCTTCAGCTTCATGTGGGTCAGCATCGAAAAATGGCTGTACCCGCAGTGGACCTACGACATCCTCGACCACGAACTGCACGCCGTCACGATGGGCCTGGACAAAGCCTTCTTCGTGAGCTCGGCCGGCATGGTCGAGTTCTGCCTGGCCCTGCTGCTCGTGCTCGGGCGCCTGTCGTCGCAGGTGGCCTCGTTGATCCTGCTGGTGCTGATGGTGGCGGCCGTGCCCCTGGTGGGCCTGATCGACGCCATCGGGCATGCGCCGCTGATGATCGTGCTGTTCATCTTCTCGGCCAGCCAGAACCGCATCGGCTACCGCACCGAGGCCGCTCGCAAAGGCGCCGACCTGGGCCATGTGCTGACCTTCGCGCTGGCGGTGCCGGGCTTCATGGGCCTGTACGTGCTGACCCACGCCCTGGCCTACCCCGCGGCCGGCGAGCTGTGGACCGGCAGCACCTTGCTGGGCCTGGCCATGACGCTGCCCCTGCTGTGGCGCGTGGTGCGCACCTCGCCCCAACTGTTCCCGGTGCGCCGCCGCAGTTGGCGGCACGACCTGGGCGGGATGTCCGTGCAGCCGGGCTGAGGCGGGGTTGAGGTGAAAGGCTGAGCCCCGTCAGCTCACACCACGCCGGCTTGCATCGCTTGCTGGTCGGCGTGGTAGCTGGAGCGCACCATCGCGCCCACGGCGGCGTGCGTGAAGCCCATCTTCACGGCTTCGGCCTCGAACATCTTGAAGGTGTCGGGGTGCACATAACGGCGCACCGGCAGGTGGTGGCCCGAAGGCGCCAGGTACTGGCCGATGGTGATCATGTCGATGTGGTGTTCGCGCATGTCGCGCATCACCTGCAGCACTTCCTCGTCGGTCTCGCCCAGGCCAACCATGATGCCGCTCTTGGTCGGCACGTCGGGGTGCAAGGCCTTGAACTTTTTGAGCAGGTTCAGGCTGAACTGGTAGTCGGAGCCCGGGCGCGCTTCCTTGTAGAGGCGCGGCGCGGTTTCCAGGTTGTGGTTCATCACGTCGGGCGGCGCGGCCTTCAGGATCTCCAGGGCGCGCTCGTCGCGGCCGCGGAAGTCGGGCACCAGGATCTCGATGCGCGTGGCCGGAGACTGCTCGCGCACCTGGCGGATGCACTCGACGAAGTGGCCGGCGCCGCCGTCGCGCAGGTCGTCGCGGTCCACCGAGGTGATCACCACGTACTTGAGCTTGAGCGCCGCGATCGTTTTGGCCAGGTTGGCCGGCTCGTTGACGTCGAGCGGGTCGGGGCGGCCGTGGCCCACGTCGCAGAACGGGCAGCGGCGCGTGCACTTGTCGCCCATGATCATGAAGGTGGCCGTGCCGTGGCCGAAGCATTCGCCGATGTTCGGGCAGGACGCTTCTTCACAGACCGTGTGCAGCTTGTGCTCGCGCAGGATGTTCTTGATTTCGTAGAAGCGCGTGCTGGGCGATCCGGCCTTGACGCGGATCCAGTCGGGCTTCTTCAACGCCTCGCCAACGGGCACGATCTTGATGGGGATGCGCGCGGTCTTGGCTTCGGCTTTCTGCTTGGCAGACGGGTTGTAAGCGGTGGCCTGGGGCGCTGCGGAACCGGCTTGTGGCTGGCTGGCGGGCACGTCGGCCTGATCTCGGGAGGGGGTGGACTCGGACATTCCGCCACTTTAGCCCATCGGGCTGGGCCCTGGCGTGCGGATGGCCACATCCGCCCACCGCCGGCTCGGCGTTTGACTCAGGGCGCCAGGAAGCTGTCCAGGTGCTGGGCCAGGCGCCCGGCGGCCTCGTCCCACGACACGTCCACGCCCAGGCTGGCGAGGTCCACCGTTGTCAGGCCGTTGTAGCCGCAGGGGTTGATGCGGGCGTAGGGCGCGAGGTCCATGGCCACGTTCAGCGCGACGCCGTGGTAAGTGCAGTGCCGCGAGACCTTGATGCCCAAAGCAGCAACCTTGCCCAGGCCACGGAAGGGGTCGGCCGGGTCGGTCGGACCGGTGAGCGCGGCGTGCGCGAAGGGGTCGTCCAGGCGCACGTAGATGCCGGGGGCGCCCGCCACGCGGTGGCCGGTGACGCCCAGGTCCTGCAAGGTGCGCAGCACGGCCTGCTCGACGCGGTAGACGTATTCCTTGACGAAGTAGCCGCGGCGCTTGAGGTCGAGCAGCGGGTAGGCCACGACCTGTCCCGGCCCGTGGTAGGTCACCTGGCCGCCGCGGTTGGTCTGCACCACGGGGATGTGGTCGGGCCCGGGCGGGTTGAACAGCAGGTGTTCGGCCTTGCCGGCCAGGCCCTGGGTGAAGACGGGCGGGTGCTGGCACACCCAGATTTCATCGGGCGTGTCGTCGGTGGGGTTCGCGCTGCGCTGCTCGGTGAAGGCCTGCATGGCGGCCACCGTCGGCTCGTAGGGCGCCAGGCCCAGGTTCAGTGTCTTCGTCACGACGCCGATTGTGCAGCAGCCTCAGGACGACGGCCGCGCCATGCCGCGCCGTGCAGCGACCTCAGGCCCGGCCAACGCGCTGGAACAGCTGTCCCGGCAGGCGGGCGACTTCGCCCAGGAGTTCGAGCTCCAGCAGGCGCACGCCGAGCTCGGCCGGCCCCATGCCGGTGCGCGCCGACAGCGCCTCCTGGCTGACCGGGTCGAAGCCGAGGGCGGCGAGGACGGGGTCGGCGTGATCTGGCGCATCGGCGGCCTGGGCGAACAGGCCGACCGCCTCGGCCGGGTGGCGCGCCGATGGCAGGTCCATGCGCAGCTCTTCCATCACGTCCTGCGCGGTCTCCACCAGCTTGGCGCCCTGCTTGATGAGTGCGTGGCAGCCGCGGGCCTGAGGCGCGTGGATGGAGCCGGGGACGGCCAGCACCTCCCGGCCCATCTCGGCGGCGAGGCGGGCGGTGATGAGCGAGCCCGATTGCACCGCGGCCTCCACGACCAGGGTGCCACGCGACAGGGCCGCGACGATGCGGTTGCGCTTGGGGAAATTGGCGCGCAGCGCGGGGGTGTCGAGCAGGAATTCGCTGAGCAGCAGGCCGTGCTGCCCGATGCGGCGCGCCAGGGCGGTGTGCGCCTTGGGGTAGACCTGCAGCAAGCCCGTGCCGAGGACGGCGATGGTGCTGCCGCCGGCGTGTTCGCCCTCCGCCAGCGCGGCCAGGGCGCCTTCGTGCGCCGCCGCGTCGATGCCGCGCGCCAGACCGGAGACGACCGTCACGCCCGACTGGCTCAAGACCTCGGCAAAGGCCCGGGCGTTTTCTTCGCCCTGCGTGGTGGCATGGCGGCTGCCCACGATGGCCACCGCCGGTGAGCGCAGCAAGCGCAGATCGCCCTCGGCGAACAGCAGCAAGGGCGGGTCGGCTGCTTCCAGCAGCGCGGCGGGGTAGCGCGGGTCGGCCAAGGTCAGGATGGCGCGCTCGGCCAGGGCATCGCCCTGCCACCAGTCCCAGCTGAGGTCCAGCTGCTCGGCCAGGCCCTCGGGCGGGGTGGCCAGGGCGGCGATGTCACGAGACAGCACCGCCCGACGCGCCGCAGGGCTGGCATCGAAGACCGCCTGGGGCGAACCGAAGGCCGCCAGCAATTTGCGCGCGCTCAGCGGTCCGACGCCGGGCGTCATCAGCAGGCGCAGCCAGGCGCTCAGTTCAGGGCGGTCCATCTGTCAGATCCTCGGGCAGATCCTCGGGCGCACAAGGGATGAGCGAAGGCCGAGGTCGCCTCCAGCGATCTCCGGGATCAGGGCTGGGTGAAGCGGTCGCCCGCCTTGACCGGCTCTTTCACGTTGAGGATCAGCGCGTAGGACATGCGGTCGAAGACGCGGAACACCAGCAGCAGGCCATGGCGCTCGTCGGGCAACTTGATGGTGGGCTTGTCGGCCAGGGTCATGTCGCGGATGGTGCTGCCGTCGCGCCACAGGGCCAGGATGGTGCCGCGGTCCAGGCCGTCGCGGCTGCCACGGTTGAGCGCGACGATCTGGTTCTGGCCGGCACTGAGCGCATCGCCGTAAATGGAGACCAACTGCCCAGCGACGTCCTGGCGCGGTGCGTGCGGCGCCATGTTGTTGAAGTCGCGCGGGGGCACAGGGGCCAGGCGGTCGCCCACCGCGGCCTCCTGGCGGATGCTGTTGACGGTGAAGGTGGAGGGCACGACCAGCGGCTGGCCATCGGCGCCCGTGCCCTCGGCGCCTTCGCGCACCAGGGCCAGCGTGCCCACGTACTGGGCTTCGTAGCCGAGCACCTCGCGGGTGGCCGGGTCGCGCAGGGGCTTGGGCTCGCGGAACAGGCGCCAGTCGCGGCGGCCACCCAGCTCACCGCGCACATAGGCAGTTTCGCCGCGCGACAGCAGCACGCGGCCTTCTTGCGTGGCCACCAGGCGCGGCGCCTTGAGCAGCTCGTCGCTGCTGTCGAAGATGACGGCCTCGTTGAAGAAGGGCTCCAGCAGGTGCAGGGGCACGGTGGCGATGGCGTCGTCGAGGTTGCCCTCGCGCACGCGCGGCGACAGCTTGGCGTTGCCGCTGCTGTCGCTCAGCACCTGGCCCACGCGCAGGCGGGCGCGGCCGTTGCTCTTGTCGAGGTAGAGCATCTGGCCGGGGAAGATCAGGTGCGGGTTGCGGATTTGCTGCAGGTTCATGCCCCACAGCTCGGGCCAGCGCCAGGGCGACTTCAGGAAGAGGCCCGACACGCCCCACAGGGTGTCGCCGCGCTTGACGGTGTAGCTGTCGGGCGCGTTGGGCGACAACTCGGACAGCGGCACGCCGGCTTCGGCCACCTGCTGGGCGGTGCTGCGCTGCTGCTGGGAGATGGGGAAATTGGGCTCGGCCCGGGCCGGCGACGACCACAGGGTGGCCACCAGCAACCCGCTCACGGCGGCGGCCATGGAAGCTGCGCGCCAGGCAGGCGCACGCTGGTCAGGACGCGAGGGGGAGTGCGCAGCTTGGGGCAGCGATCGCTGGGTCATCAACACGGTCTCCAATGAACAGCAGGTGCACGGACGCGCCAGACACGGCAAAATCCAGGCAATGATCAAATGATTCTGCCCGCAAACGTTGACCCGTCGCAATCAGTATTGCGCGGTGTTACGACGGGTGATGTCCCCTTCGGCGCGCCTGCCGTTGTGCGGGTTCCACAATCACCGATCGCCCTCCAGCCCCTTTCTGCCTGACCTGGCACCGACCCGACATGGCCCTGCTGCCCATCCTCCGCTACCCCGACCCCCGCCTGCACACCGTCGCCAAACCGGTGGCCGAGGTGAACGACCGCATCCGCCAGCTGGTCGATGACATGCTGGCCACCATGTACGAGGCCAAGGGCGTGGGCCTGGCCGCCACGCAGGTCGATGTGCACGAGCGCGTGGTCGTCATCGACACCAGCGAGGAGCGCGACGACGCGCGCGTGCTGATCAACCCGGAAATCATCGCCGCCAGCGACGAGATGATCGTCTGGGAAGAGGGCTGCCTCTCCGTGCCCACCATCTACGACAAGGTCGATCGCCACGCCCGCGTGCGGGTGCGCGCGCTGAACCGCGACGGCCAGCCCTACGAGTTCGATGCCGACGAGCTGCTGGCCGTGTGCGTGCAGCACGAGTTGGACCACCTGCTGGGCAAGGTCTTCGTGGAATACCTCTCGCCGCTCAAGCGCAACCGCATCAAGACCAAGATGGTCAAGCGCGGCAAGGACGAGGCCTGAGCGCCGCCCCATGAGTGCAACCGCCCTGCGCGTGGCCTTCGCCGGCACGCCCGAATTCGCCGCCGTGGCGCTGGACGCCATCCTGGCCGCCGGCCACACCGTGCCCCTGGTGCTGACCCAGCCCGACCGCCCCGCCGGCCGCGGCATGAAGCTGCAGGCCTCGCCGGTCAAGCAACTGGCGCAGCAGCACGGCATCGCCGTGGCCCAGCCGCACAGCTTGAAACTCGATGGCAAGTACCCGGAAGAGGCCACGGCCGCGCGCGAGGCCCTGCTGGCGGCGCAAGCCGATGTGATGGTGGTGGCCGCCTACGGCCTGATCCTGCCGCAGTGGACGCTGGACCTGCCCCGACTGGGCTGCCTGAACATCCACGGCTCGCTGCTGCCGCGCTGGCGCGGAGCGGCGCCCATCCACCGCGCCATCGAGGCGGGCGACGCCGAGACGGGCATCACCATCATGCAGATGGACGCCGGCCTGGACACGGGCGACATGCTGCTGATCGCGCGGGAAGCCATCGGCCCGGACGACACCACGGCCGCGCTGCACGACCGCCTTGCCGCGCTGGGTGGCCGCTGCATCGTCCAGGCGCTGGCCCAGGCCGCCACGGGCACGCTGCAGGTCACACCCCAACCGGCCGAGGGCGTGAACTACGCCCACAAGATCGAGAAGGCGGAAGCTGCCATCGACTGGCGACAACCGGCCGCCGAGATCGAGCGCCGCGTGCGCGCCTTCGACCCCTTCCCAGGCACGACATTCACGGTGCAGACCGCCCCAGGCAAGGACGAGGTGGTCAAGCTCTGGCGCGCCAGCGTGGTGCCGGCCAGCGGCCAGCCCGGCGAGGTGCTGCGCGCCGAGGGCGACACCCTGGTGGTGGCCTGTGGCGAACAGGCACTGGCCTTGCACACGTTGCAACGACCGGGGGGCAAGCGCACCGGGGCGCGTGAATTCTTGCAAAGTGTGGTGCTGCCGGCCTCGCTGGCCCCGACCCAGGACTTGAAGACCCCGCCCATCACCCCCAACTGAACGCTGCTGGCATTTGCCAGCACCCCACGGGCAAGGAGGCCCAGCAAGATGTTCAACCTGATGAAAACCGCTGTCCTGATGGCGGCGATCACCGCCCTGTTCATGGCCATTGGCGGCATGGTCGGCGGCCGCACCGGCATGATGCTGGCGCTGGTCGTGGCGGTGGGCATGAACTTCTTCAGCTACTGGTTCTCTGACCAGATGGTGCTGAAGATGTACAACGCCCGCGAGGTGGACGAGGCCTCCGCGCCGCGCTTCTACGCCATGGTGCGCGAGCTGGCCCAGCGCGCCGAGCTGCCCATGCCCAAGGTCTACCTGATCGACGAGGCCGCGCCCAACGCCTTCGCCACCGGGCGCGACCCAGAGCACGCCGCGGTGGCCGCGACCACCGGCATCCTCAATGTGCTGACCGAGCGCGAGTTGCGCGGCGTGATGGCGCACGAGCTGGCCCACGTCAAGCACCGCGACATCCTCATCAGCACCGTCAGCGCGACCATGGCCGGTGCGATCTCGATGCTGGCGAACTTCGCCGTGTTCTTCGGTGGCCGCGACTCGGAAGGCCGTCCGGCCAACCCGCTGGCCGGCATCGCCGTGGCCATCCTGGCGCCGCTGGCCGCCAGCCTGATCCAGATGGCGATCAGCCGGGCGCGCGAGTTCGAAGCCGACCGCGGCGGTGCGGAGATTTCCGGCGACCCGGCCGCCCTGGCCAGCGCGCTCGACAAAATCCACCGCTACGCCCAGGGCATCCCCCTGGGCCCGGCCGAGGCCCACCCCGAGACGGCGCAAATGATGATCATGAACCCGCTGTCGGCAGATGGCATCAAGGGCCTGTTCTCGACCCACCCGGCCACCGAAGAGCGCGTCGCCCGGCTGATGGCCATGGCGCGCGGGCAGTGAGCCGCGGTGCGTCGGACGTGGCCTCGGCCGTGACCTAACGCACGAACCGGGGCCCACTTTCACGGCACAGGGGCCTTGCCGCGACAGCAGGCATCAAGACCGACCGGCCCCCGCCGATACCCGAGGACGCGCCTTGCCACGCCGTGCGGCTGGGCGCCCCTTGTCCGAGGATCGGGATGCAGTCGGAATTTCAAGAGACCCAAGAAGAATCGCTGCGCTGGAAGCAGGCTTCGTGGCTGGTGCTGCTGGCCGGGCTGCTGCTCAGCGGTCTGGGCTGGTGGCACGCCGGGCAGCGCCTCCAGCGCGACGCCGACGCCGCCTTCGCGGCCGACGCGCGCGAACTCGCACTGCACCTCGACCAGCTGGTGGACCACCACCTGGACGTGCTGGTGAGCTTCCAGTCGATGTTTGCTGTCAACGGGCAGGTGTCGCGCAAAACCTTCCACGAGCATTACCGCAACCTGCGTGCCGAGAGCGAGTACCCGGCGCTGCTGGCCGTGCAGTACGCCCCCCTGCTCAAGCACAGCGACAAGCCCGCCTTCGAAGCGCAGGTGCGCAACGACCGCAGCATCGCGCCCGAGGGCTACCCGGAGTTCAGCATCCACCCTGCCGGGGAGCGAACCGACTACCTGCCCATCGCTTACCTGGAGCCCATGGCGCGCAACCGCAGCGCCTTCGGCTTCGATCCGGCCCAGAACGTCATGCACCGCGAGCTGATGGAGCGGGCCCGCGACAGCGGCGCCATGCAGGTGTCACCGCCCATCCAGTTGATCCAGGGTGGGGCAGACCCGCTGGGCCTGGTGGTGCGGCTGCCCGTGTACCGTCACGGCGATCGCCCAGAGACCGTGGCGGGTCGCCGCGCAGCGTTCCAGGGCCTGGTCAGCGGCGCCATCCGCATCACCGACCTGGTGGCCCAGGCCGACAACGGCGCGGCATGGCAGCGCCTGCACCTGCGCATCGACGACCCGGCGGCCGACACCCCGACGCTGTTCGACAGCGCACGCCAAGCCAAGGCCCTGCGCGCGACAACCCACAGCGACCCCAGCGATGTGCAGGTGCACACCCTGGAAGTGGGCGGCCGCCACTGGCGCCTGCAGTTCACGCGCCCGCCCGTGCGGGCCCTGGCCCAGGCCTACCCACTGGCGCTGTTGCTGAGCGGCAGCGGCTTCACCCTGATCCTGAGCCTGATGATGCGCAACGCCGCCAGCCGGCATGCGCGCGTCGCCGAGATGGCGCAGCGCATGAGCAAACAAGCGCGCGACAGTGAGCAGCGCTTGCGCTCGGTGGTGGACCACACCATCGACGGCATCCTCACCGTGTCGCCCTCCGGTCGCATCCTCAGCGTCAACCAGGCTGTGTGCCGCATGTTCGGGCACAGCGAATCGGCCATCGTCGGCCAGCACCTCAAGCTGCTGCTGCCAGAGGCGGGCTCGCAAGAAGCGGGCATGCGGGTCGAGGGCTTCCTGCAGACGCAGCGCGTGGGCATGGACGGCCTGGGCCGCCACACCGAAGGCTTGCGCGCGGGCGGCCAGCGCTTCCCCCTGGAGCTGTCCATCAGCACGATGTCGCTGAACGGCTTGCGCCAGTACATCGGCGTGGTGCGTGACCTCAGCGCCCAGCAAGCGGCCGAGCACGCCGTCATGGAGGCGCACCGCCAGCTCAACGAAGTCGATGAGATGCGCCGCGTGATCGTGCACAACGCGCCCTACGCCATCTTCGTGCTCAGCCAGCACGGCATCGTGCAGACGGTCAACCCCGCGGGCGAACACCTGCTGGGCTACAAGGCGCACCAACTGGTGGGGCGCTTCTCCATCGAGCGCTTTTTCGACGAACAACAGGTGGCCGAACGCGCGCGCCTGCTGACCATGCGCCTGGGCCAGACGGTGCAGACCCTGGACGTGCTCAACCACGTGGCGCAAGCCTCGCCAGGCCTGGCCGCCGAGTGGACACTGGTGCGACAGGATGGCTCCAGCCTGCTGGCAGAGTTGCTCATCACGGAAATGAGCAGCGAGTACGGCGCGCAAAGCGGCTACCTGGTGATGGCCCACGACGTGACCTCGCGCCGCGAAGCCGAGAACCAGGTCCAGCACATGGCCCTGCACGACGCGCTGACCGGCCTGCCCAACCGCAACATGCTGCAGGAGCAGCTCAAGCTCAGCCTGGCCGCGGCCGAACGCGAAGGCCACTTCATGGCCATGATGTTCCTGGACCTGGACCGCTTCAAGAAGATCAACGACAGCCTGGGCCACCACCTGGGTGACGCCGTGCTCATCGAAGTGGCGCGCCGCCTGCGCCAGGCCATGCGCACCTCGGACATCGTGGCGCGCCTGGGCGGTGACGAGTTCGTGGTCCTGCTGCCCTGCATCACCGCCATCGAAGACGGCGAGCGCGTGGCCCTGAAGGTCATGGAGCAGTTCGCCGAACCGCTGCGCCTGGACGGCCACGAACTGCGCGTGACGCCCAGCATCGGGCTGGCGCTCTACCCCCAGCACGGCAGCGATGCCGTCACGCTGATGCGCCATGCCGACCTGGCCATGTACCAGGCCAAGAGCCGTGGCCGCAACCGCGTGCAGGTGTTCAGCGACAAGCTGGTCAGCGTCACCCCCGACACCCTGCTGCTGGAAAACGACCTCTACAAGGCGCTGGAGCGCGACGAGCTGCGCCTGCACTTCCAGCCGCAGTTCGATTGCCGCACCGGCCACATCACTGGCGCCGAAGCCCTGGTGCGCTGGGAGCACGGCGGCCGCCTGGTGCCTCCGTCGGACTTCATCCCGCTGGCCGAAGAGACGGGCCTGATCGTGCCCATGGGCGAGTGGGTGCTGAAGCGCGCCTGCGCCATGGCACAGCAGTGGCGCGAGCGCAGCGGCTGGCCCCTGCGCATCGCGGTGAACCTGTCGGCGCTGCAGCTCGACCAGCCCGACCTGATCGACACCGTGGCGCGCGCCCTGGCCGACACCGGCCTGCCCGCCACCGCGCTGGAGCTGGAGATCACCGAGAGCGTGGTGGTGCGCGAATCGCTGCGCGCCGCCGATGTGCTGACGCAGCTGCGCACGCTGGGCGTGGGCATCGCCATCGACGACTTCGGCGTGGGCTACTCCAGCTTCGCCTACCTGCGTGAGCTGCCGGTGGACCGCTTCAAGCTCGACCGCAGCTTCCTGAGCGCCGTGCCGCAATCAGGGGGCGACAGCCGCCTGGTGGCCGCGCTGATCGCCATGGGCCACCGCCTGGAAGTGGGCATCGTGGCCGAGGGCGTCGAGACCCAGGCTCAGGCCGATTTCCTGAAAACCCACGGTTGCGACGAAGCCCAGGGCTACCACCTGGGCCGCCCCATGAAGGAAGAGGCCTTCGAGGCCTTGCTGATGGCCCACAGCAGCGAAGTGGCGCTGGCCGAACAGGCCCATGCAGCCCAGGCAGCGCAGAACAACGCCACGCCTGGCGATGCTCAGCGGGCGTCCACCGCCTGCACTTCCTGACGCCGTTCGACGTAGCCCGGACCGGCCACCGAGCCGGCGTCCGGGCAGGCATTGGCCGCGCCATTGCAGGCCACGGCCGTGAGCGTGTAGAGGCGGATGGTCTGCGGCGTGCCCGACACCGACTCGCCCTCGCTGTAGTCGGTCGAGGCACAGCTCACCGTGACACGGAAGCCCATGTCGCCGCGCAGGTCCAGGGTCTGGGCCGCGCCGCAACTGGTTTTCCAGCCGGTCTTGAGCGCCTGGTACAGGCCCCACTGCACGCCCGCTTGCGCCGCCTGGGCCGCGCGCGAGGCACTGATGTCCTGGGCACTGCCCATTTGCTGCGTCCAGTTCAGCCGCACGATGGCTGCGGCCAGCGTGGCCAACAAGACCAGCACGATCATGGCCGCGACGGCCCCGAAGCCGCGCCCTGCCACGCGATGCGGCATGCGACCGTGCCCCATCGCACGGCGCCATGCGCGCGGAGGCCGCGGGCTGTGCAGATCGTGGACGGGCATGGCCATGGCGGGGACTTTCGAAAGCGATGCGCTCAAGGCGCGTTGGAAACGTGCGCACCCATCGTCAGGTGAACCGCCTCCGAATTGCGCGACAGGTCCAGGTCCAGCAGCAGGTAGCCGCTTTGCTGGGTGGAGCCCTGGTTCGGGTTGTAAGTCACCGTGCAGTTCACGATGCCTTTGAGGATGACGTCCGCGCCCACCACGCTGGGGCAGGCGGCCGGGTAGGCGCTGTTGAAGCCATAGTTCTTCAGGCGGTACAGCACACCCTTGCCATTGCCGGAGGCATCTGTGGTGCCATCGACACCGCTGCACACATAGAACACCGCGCGCTGGTTGTTGGGAACGATGAGGTAGCGTCCGCCGTCATAGCCCTGCGAGAACTGCTTGGCATTGATGCTGATGCGGTGCGCGCCCATCCAGGCTGCGGGCGCCGCCACAAAACCGGTGATGGCCGAACGGTTGTAGCCGTCATAGACATCGTTGCTGTTCTGGTTGTTGACGACGACCCAATCCCCACTGGCGGGCGTGAGGGGCAGCGCGCTCAGGCTGTCGAAGACGGTGGTGGACTTGGTCGTGTCCAGCGGGGCGGAGCAGGTCGCGCTGGGCGCACAGCCCGCGCTGTCATGCCCTGAGGACGTGTCGGCGGCCATGCGGTAGCGCCCGCCCGCCACGGCAGGGATGAGCTCGAAGCACTTGTTGTTGGGCGAGCGGATGGAGTTGGGCACGGCGCGCTGGATGTCGTTGACCATGCGGCGCACCGCCGTGTCCGACTCGTCCGTCATCTGTGCACGCAGCTTGACCGCGCTGTACGACTGCACGCTTGGGCCCACGATGGAGGCCACGCCCGCGGCAATCACCGCGACCAGCACCATCACGACCACCAGCTCGATGATGGTCAGGCCACGCTGTGAAGCAGGGCGTGCGCCATTCATGATGCGTAGTCCGTGCGCCAGCCGACCAGGATGTAGTTGTCGGCGCCCTTCGTCACGGTCACGGTGATCTTGCGTGCCGCCGCCACACCGTTGAGCGTGGCCGCCACCACATCGACCTTCAGCGAGTAACCATTGAGCGCCGCGATCGCCACGCCATCGACGTCGCAGACCTTGCCCGTGGTGGTGTAGCCGTTGTAGGCCGCCACGTCGTGGTACTGGTTGCGCGCACAGCCGACCGACGAACTGGTCGCCGTCGAGCTGTAAGGCTTGAGCAAGATCTCTTCCATGATTTCGTCGGCCACCACCTGGCTTTGCTTGACCTGCATGGGGTCGGCGCTGTTGCGCACGCTCATGCTGAAGGCCGACAACAGCCCCGCCACGCCCACGCCGATCACGACGATGGCGACCACCATTTCGATGATGGTGAAGCCTTGCTGCGCCGCGCGTGCGCCGAACACCGGCAAGCGACGGGCCTTGTTCAAAGGCTCACTCCGCATGGCCGGTCTCCCCCGTGATGGCGATGGCCGTGCCCACGCCCGTGATGGTCACGGTGCGCGAAGACACGGTGGCGCCTGCGCCGTCGGTGGTGGTGCGGCCATCGGGCTGGAAGTAGATGATGCCCGTGGGCGACACGGCCGTCTTGGTGTTGCCGTTGCCGCTGGTGGCGAACACGCCGGTGCTGCGCGGCCCGATGAGGTCGGTGTCACAGGACGTGGCCGGGTTGGCGGACGCGATTTGCAAGGAGATTTGCGTGTCGCTGACGCTGGCGCACACCAGCCTGCGGTGCGACACCGCCGATTTCTGCGCAAAGCGCAAGCCGGACAGCAGCCCGTCGCGCCAGATGTCGTCACGCACGCTCGTGGCGACGTTCAGCTTGGGCAAGGCCACCGCCGCCAGGATGCTCGCCAGGATGATCACCATGATCAGCTCGACCATGGTGTAGCCGCGGCCACACGGACGGTCGATGGGGTTCACATCACGTCGTCCTGGCTCAGAACACATTGCGGATGTTGACGGTCTTCTTCGACTCCGGGGAGTACACCCCGAACGAAGCGCGCGCCCTCGGGTTGCACACCACACCTGCGCCACAAGCATCGTCCAAGGACTGCAACCAGGGCAGGTTGGCGCCCGAAGCCGACAGGTCCAGCTCCACGTCCACGGTGCCCGTCTTGCCAGCACCCGGCGCAGACAGCGTCAGCTTGCCCGCGCCCGCCGCCAGCGCCACGGACGAGGCCGCGGTGGCCCAGGCCGACGACACCGCACCGGCGTGCGACTTGTAGGCCTTGCGCTTGAGGGCGCCGGTCGTCACCACCGAGGCGTTGGTGCAACTGTCGTTCGAGGCCGTCCACGACTTGCCCGTCCAGTACTGCACCTGGATGGGGATGTCGAGCACGGACTTCTCGGAGCCAAAGGCGTTCGACAGCTTGATGCGACCGCTGCGCACCAGCACCGCAGGCGTGTTCTTGACGCTGTTGACGTCGGCGTCCGAGGCGGTCAGGGTGACGGTGTCAGGCGCCGACAGCTTGTTCGTCATGCCGTAAGTGATGGTGCCACTGCCCGAGCCGTTGGCGAAAGCCATGGCGGCCACCACAGGGCTGCCACCCAAGGTGCCGCTGTTGGCGCCGCCGACCGTGGCGATGCTCACGCTGTTGGCCAACCGTTCGGTGGGGTTGCCCGCCGTGCCGTCGTAGTTCTGCGTGATCACGCCGTCGGCGTTCAGGGCCGTGACGGTGACGTCGATGGGCTGACCAGCATAGGCAAACGCGATGTTGCTGGCACCTTCGGTGGCCGAGCAACGCGGGGTGGCGCTCAGACCGAACTTGGCAGGCACCAGGCGCAAGCCCGCAGGCACGGTGTCGGTCAGCTTGCCTCCGACCGACAAGCCCGAGCCCAGGTAGTCGGTCAGCGACGCCGCAAAGTCCAGCGAGCCCACCTCGTCCCAGGACAGGGTCAGCAGCGAAATGCCGTTGTTGAAACTGATCAGGCCCATCGCCAGGTCAGGGTTGTTCTTGAGCGCAGCGCCCGCTGGCTTGAGCAACAGCTTGCTCAGGTTCACAACGCCCAGGCCCGGCTCGGCGCCAAAGTTCTTCAACATGGCGCCTGCCTTGTTCAAGGCCGTGATGCGCAGTTGGAAATCGCCGCCCGCCGCCAGCTTCGGGTTGGTCAGCACGATGTTGCCACCGATGACCGGCTCGATCTTGAGTGCCGCCGGCACCACCGTGGTCACCACGCTGTTCTGCACGCCCAGCAGGCTGCTGAGGGTGCCTGACAAGCCCGTGACGGTGACGTCCAGTTGCACCTGACCCGAATCGGCATAGCTGAAGGTGTTGGTGCCCACGGCCGAGCTGACGCCCGTGGTCAGGCCGGTGATGGCCGAGCCGCTGGTCAGCGTTTTCAGCGTGCTGCTGCTGCCGGAGCTGAGCAGGGTGGCCACGGTGGTGTTCGTGGCCACGCCGTACTTTGCCGTGACGGTGGAGGTCAGGCTGCCCGAGCCCGAGGGCGAGGTGCAAGCGCCGAACAGGTCCTCTGACACCAGCGTCGCCGTCAGCGTCTGCGGGTCACCGGCGATGCCTGCGGGCAAGGACAGCAACAAACCGGTCTTGTTGGCCGTGAAAGCGCATGCGCTGCTGCCCACCAAGGTACCGAAGGCGCACATCGACGATGCGGCCGCGGCCGGCACCGACGTGGCGGCGGTGTTCCAGGTGGTCGAGCTGCCCCAGTTGGAGGGCATGCTCACCGACAGGTCACCCGAATAGGCCGACCCGCTGGCGATGCTGTAGGCCACCGCGCGCGAGGCCCCACCGTCAGAGCGGGTGAAGTTCACCGTGCCCGTCACGCCCTTGGTGTACAGCGTGGTGCAGGCGGCGTTGGCGCAGGCCCGCACTTTGAAGGTGTTGTTCTGACAGGTCAGGCCCGAAGCGTTGCTGGCCACCACCTCGACGTGGTCGAGCGACATCAAGGGCGCGCCGTTGCTGTTGTCGTCGTAGCTCAGGCTGTCGAGGCTGAGGTTGCGGTTGTCCCAGGAGCACAAGAACCAGAAGGCGCAGACCTGGTGGCGCATGGCCGTCAGTTGCACCGAAGTCACCAACACGCCCGTGGGCGGGGTGTACACGATGCGCACAGACTGGGTCTGATCCACCTGTCCGGTCAGACCGAACAAGATGTTGAAGAAGCCCTGGAAGAAGTTGACGGTGTCGTAGCCACCCACGCAGGTCAGGGTGGTGTCCGGACAGTTGGTGAGGGTGCGGTAGTCACCATTGCTCAGGTTGATGCGGATGGTGTTGTCGCTGTCACCCGTGCCCAGATGCCACAGGAAGCTGATGTACCCCGTGCCGTTGGTGAAGCTGAGCTGCGTTTGCGATGAGCCGCTGGTGCCCGACGCCACGCGCGCGAACTTGTTCGCGAAGCCGGTGGGCGCGGGGCTGGCCGTCGTGGTGGTGCTCCAACCGCCACCGCCCGTGGCCGAGCTGCTGCCTTGCGACACGCCCGCGGTGTTCGTCAGCAGGGTGGTGTCGAAGTCCACCGTCTTGAGGTTGGCCGAGGTGTAGGCCTGCGGGCTGAAGCCCGTCTGACTGGGCACCAGCACCTTGAGCGTGCCCGCGGTGGTGGCCGCAGCCTGTGCCAGCGTTGCACAGCAACCCAAGGTCAGGCCCAAGGCCACACCTTTGCTGGCGGACTTCAACCGCCCCAGCACTTGCTTGAACAACGCACTCATCTTGGCACCTCTTGGCTTGACATGGATCACATCGTCACTGTGCTGGCGGGTTCGTCCCTTGTCCAGACGGTAACGGCGTGTAACCGAGGCATATGACCGGCTGCTTTGAAAAAATTGAACAAAGACGCAGAAAGCCCGGCACCCGCGGCCCGGCCTTCCGCGCAAGCTCAGGCTCAGTTGCCGGCGCCGATGCCAGTGAACTTCGCGGTCGGGGCGTAGTCGGCCATGGACAGCACGCACTCTGCAGTGGCGCCATTGGTGCCCAGCCCGGCCGCGGTCACGGTGAACTTGGCAGGCAGGCCGCCTTGCAGGATGGCGGTGAGCTTGTTGCAGTCATCGACCTTCGTGCACTTGGCGGCATCGGCACCGGCGGTCTTGTGCCCCGTCGCCGAGCAACCGGCGTAGTTCAGCGACATGGCGCTGGAGGCCGTGCCCGCCATGCCGTCCAGTGCCGACTGTTGGGCATCGGACTTGAGGTCCAGGAACTTGGGCAGGGCGGTGGCGGCCAGGATGCCCAGGATGACGATGACCACGATCAGCTCGATCATGGTGAAGCCGGCTTGACGACGTTGTTGCATGGTGAAGACCTCGTGCGGGTGAAGAAAAAAGAAAGCTGTCTTGGTTTTCGGCATGTGCGATCAATGCTTGATGGTGGCGCGGCCCATTTCCCACATCGGCATGAACACGCCAAGTGCCAACAACAGCACGATTGCGCCCAGAAAGATCACCAGGATGGGTTCGATCTGCTGGGCCAGGGTTTTCAGGGAATATTCGACTTCGTTGCTGTACACCTCGCCGATCTCGTCCAGCAGCTCATCGAGCATGCCGGTCTCTTCGCCGATGGCCAGCATCTGCAGCACCATGGGCGTGAACACGCCCGTGGCCACGGCCGCGCGGGTGAGCGAATCGCCCCGCGTGATGGCCTCGCGCATGCCGTCGATGCGGGCGCTGATGTATTTGTTGTCGGCCGTTTGCGCCACGCTGGTGAGGGCGCGCTCCAGCGGCACGCCGCTGCGCAGCGACAGTGAAAAGGCACGGGCAAAGCGCGACAGCGCCGCCTGCGTGACGATGGGGCCGACCAGGGGCATGTTGATGAGCAGGCGGTCCCAGACCATGCGGCCTTCGACCGAGGCCAGCCACTGCTTGAACACAAAACCCGC
Organism: Aquabacterium sp.; assembly: GCA_023266355.1. Taxonomy (GTDB): domain Bacteria; phylum Pseudomonadota; class Gammaproteobacteria; order Burkholderiales; family Burkholderiaceae_C; genus Aquabacterium. Next base: position 63,168 of record JAHFQM010000005.1, on the reverse strand, counting down.
GACCACCGCCCCGCCCAGCAGCCACCAACCGTAGTTGAGCGTGAGGTTGGAGCTGGCGATCAGGATTTTCGTGGGCACCGGCAGGTTGGCGCCCAGGCTCTTGAACACGCCCTCGAAGGCGGGCACCACCATCACGTTGATGACGGTGACCGCGCCGACCATGGCCATGATGACGAAGCTGGGGTAGCGCAGGGCCGACTTGACCTGCTGCTTCATGAACTGCTCGAATTCCAGGTGCTTGTACAGGCGCATGAAGACCTGGTCGATCTGGCCCGAGGCCTCACCGACCTTGATCATGGCGACGTAGAAGCTGTCGAAAATCTTGGGGTGCGTGGCCACCGAGGTGGCCAGGTCCACGCCGGACTCCAGGCTGCGGCGCAGGTCCAGGATGATGGCCTTCATGGCCGGGTTGGTCGTGGTTTCCTGCAAGCCCGCCAGGGCCCGCAGGATGGGCACACCGGCCTTGAGCAAGGTGTGGATCTGCCGGCTGAACAACATCACGTCGGCACGCTCCACCTTGGGCGCAAAGAGCTGGATGCCCTGCTTGCCGCCCAGGTCCACCATGCTGCCACCCACGCCCAGGTTGCTGGCGAGTGCGGCGGCCGTGGCGGCATCGGCCGAGATCTTCACCGGGATGAGGCCTTTGCTCTTGAGGATGGCGGCCACCTGCGCGGTGGTCGCGGCCTCCTGCACCCCTTCGACCTGGCCGTAGGGCCCGCGGGCCTTGTAGACGAAGCGTCCCATGTCAGTGCACCTCGCCTCAATCGACCTGTGCGCTCACACCCATGGCCTCGGCCACGGTGGTGCGCCCGCTCAAGGCCAGTCGCACGGCGTCGCGGCGCAGGGTGTTGCCGGCCATCTGTTCGCGCGCGGCTTTGGAGAAGGCCGTCGGGTCCTGCGCGCTCATGGCGTCCACCAGGGGCAGCGTCATCTGCAGGAATTCATAGACGCCGGTGCGGCCTTTGTAGCCGGTCTGGTTGCACTCGGGGCAGCCTGGCCCATGCGAGACGCCGCTGGTGTCCACCTGGGGGCCGAGTTCGTTCTGGAGCCACACCAGTTCCTGTGGCGTGGGCTCGCAGTGGGTGGCGCACATGGGGCAGATGGTGCGCACCAGGCGCTGGGCGATCACAAGCTGCAACGAGAGCGCCACCATCCATTGCGGCACGCCCATGTCGATGAGGCGCGCGGGCGTGGAGGCCGCGTCGTTGGTGTGCAGGGTGGACAGCACCAAGTGGCCGGTCATGGCGGCGCGCATGCCGATTTCGGCCGTGGTCTTGTCGCGCATTTCGCCCACCAGGATGACGTCCGGGTCCTGGCGCAAGGCGGAGCGCAGGATGCGCTCGAAGGTCATGTCGATCTTGTCGTGCACCTGCACCTGGTTGAGGCCGGGCAGGCGGTACTCGACCGGGTCTTCGACGGTGATGATCTTGCGCTCGGTGCTGTTGAGCGCGTTGAGCGCGGCGTACAGCGTGGTCGTTTTGCCGGAACCGGTCGGCCCGGTCACCAGGATCATGCCGGCCGGTTTGGCGATGGCCGCGGTCAGCGCGTTGCGCATGCCGGCGGGCATCTGCAGCTTGTTGAGGTCGAGCATGCCGGTGCTCTGGCTGAGCAGACGCATCACGACCGATTCGCCGTGCTGCGAAGGCAGCGTGGAGATCCGCACGTCGACGTTGCCGTCTTTGAGGCGCACCGCGAAGCGGCCGTCTTGCGGCAGGCGCTTCTCGGAGATGTCCAGGCCCGACATGAGCTTGAGGCGCAAGGCCACGGCGCTGGCGATCTTGGCATCGGCCTCGGTCTGCACGTGCAGCACGCCGTCGATGCGGAAGCGGATGCGCAGGATCTTTTCCTGCGGCTCGATGTGGATGTCGGAGGCGCGCATGCGCAGGGCCTGCTCGAACACCGAGTACAGCAGGCGCACCACGGGGGCGTCTTCGTTGCTGGTCGAGTCGATGCCCAGCAGGTCACCCAGGTCGCTTTCGATGCCGGCGAGTTCGCTGGTCAGCTCGCGCGCCAGGCCCTCGATTTCCTTGGTGCTGCGGTAGGCGCGGTCCAGCGCCGTCAGCAGGTGGGACTCGGTCACCACGGCGATGTCCACGTTGCGCTTGAGCAGGCGGGCGATCTCGTCGTAGGCGTAGATGTCGGTCGGGTCGGCCATGCCGATCATCAGGCCGGCCGGGGTCTCGTCCAGCACGATGGCGCGCATGCGGCGTGCGTGGGTTTCGGGCAGCTGCTGCGCCAGCTCGGGCTTGAGCGGGAAGTGCACCAGGTCCACGAAGGGCGCATGGATCTGCCGCGCCACGGCCTTGGCGATCTGGGCCTCGGTCAACCACTCGCGGTCGATGAGCACACGGCCCAGCTTGCGCCCGCTGTTGCGCTGCTCCTGCAAGCCTTCTTGCAGTTGCGCATCGGTGATCAGGCCGGCCTGCACCAGCAGGTCGCCGAGTCGGAATTTCTGGGGCGCAGGCATGTCGGACCTCACTGCGGCTTGAGCATGGCGGGCTCGGGCTGGTCGCCTTCGAAGCCGTTGCCGTCGTCACCGATCACGGTGGGCTTGATCAACACCACCAGCTCGCGCTTGTAGCGGGTCGAGTCGCGCTGCTTGAACAGGTTGCCGAACACGGGCACCTCGCTGACACCGGGCACGCCGGAACGGTCGGAAGTGGCTTGCTGCGTCATGAGGCCGCCGATGGCGACGATCTGGCGGTCCATCACCCGCACGATGCTGTCGGTCTCGCTGATGGAGGCCACCGGCAGAGGCAGCGAGTAGGAGCCTTGCAGGCCGAGGGTGAGGTCCTTGTTGCGCTCGGTGACGACGCTGATGGACGGGTGCACGTGCAGCATGATGGCGCCCGAGGCGTCGATCTGCGGGGTCACGTCCAGCACGATGCCGCTGAAGAAGGGCTTGAGCTCCACCGTGGGCACGGCCGAGGTGTTGCTGGTGTTGCCCGTGGTGGTGACCGACTGCACCGCCGTCACGTTGACCACATAGAGCTCGTCGCTGCCAACCTTGAGCACGGCCTTCTGGTTGTTCAGCGTGGCGATGCGCGGGCTGGACAGCACCTGCACCTCGCCCTGGGTTTCCAGGAAGTTCAGCAGGGCCGAGAAGTTGGCCGCCTGGAAGGCCAGGCCGTAAAAGCCTTTGCCCAGGGCCGTGGTGGTGATGCTGCTGCCGGGGTTGATGGTCACGCCCGGGGCGCTGATGCTGCCCGTGCCGCTGATGGTGGCGCCCGGCGAGACGATGCCGATGCCGGCCTTGTGGCCGCTGGCATTGCCGCGGAAGAGCTGCCAGTTGATGCCAGCCTGGCTTTCGGTTTTCAGCGAGACCTCGATGATCTTGGCTTCCAGCATGACCTGACGTTCGATGGTCAGCTGCACCGCCTTGAGGTAATCGCTCACATGGCGCAACTCGGCGGGGGTGGCGCGCACCACGATCACGCCGGATCCCGCGTTCAGCACCACGCCACGGCCATCGGCGCTGCCCACCATGCTGGTCAAAGAAATTTGGACGTCGCGCCAGAAATCGGCATCGGAGGAGGTCCGCACCTGCGCGGTGTTGTCGCCCTGCACATTGCCTGCGCCCTGGGGGTTGCCACTGAAGGTGCTGCCGGTGCTGCCCGTCGAGCCAGCGGTGCCGCGGTTGTTGGAGATGGAGGTGGAGCTCACGCGCAGGGACGAATCGCCCTGGCGGCGTCCCGGCAGGTAGTTGACGCGGAAGATGCGCGTCTGCACGGTGTTCGGATAGACAAAGACGCGGCTGCCCGAGTAGCGGAAGTCGTAGCCGTAGAGCTCGCGCAGGGCCTCCAGGGCCTCGGGCAGGTTGGTGCCGCGCAGGTTGAGCGTCACGTTGCCCGACACCTCGGGCGGCACCAGCACGGTGAAGCCCGAACCCGCGCCCAGCTGCAGGAAAACCTGCGCGGCGGGCGCGTTGTTGACGACGAGGTCGAAGCGGGTGGTGTCGCGTGCGGGGTCGCGCACGGCGCTCGGGTTCGCGGCCGTGCTGGACGCACTGGGCGGGGGCAGGATGGCCGCGGGCAAGGCGGGCGGGAGGTCGGCCGCGGCCGGCAAAGCCTCGGAGCGGCGGCTGCGGGGGCTGGCCTTGGCCAGACGGGCGCTGCTGCGCTCCAGGCGGGCGGGCTCCAGCGGCATCGCGTCCAGCACAGGTTCGGCCACGGGCGCGGCCAACGGGGCATTCACCGGAGCCCCCAGCGGCGCACGCGCGTCCAGGCTGGCCAGGTTGAAGCTCAAGCGGGCGTTGTCACCGGCGAAATCGGCATCGGCGGGGGTGACAGCGCGGCGCTTGCCGGCCCAGCCCAGGCTGGGGTCGCACAAGGTCAGGGTGACCAGGGCCACGGCGGTGAGGAGCTGCTTCATGGCGTGTCCTTGTCGGGGCGGGCCCCGTTCTGCAGAGAGGGGAAAGCGTTGGCATTGCCTGACGGCATGGCGGTGGGCGCGGGGTCGCCGCCCTTGTCCTTGTCTTTGTCTTTGTTCGCGCCGGGTGCGGAGGCCGCCCCGTCGGGCTGGCGCGCGAACAGCGACAACCTGGCTGCGCCCTTGCCGCTGCCCAGCAGCACACCCGTGGCGTCGATGGCCGTGAGGGCCGTGCCCTGCACCTTGTCGCCCACGCGGTACACCTCGCCGTCGATGATGGCGACGCTGTGGCCGGCACCGCTGCCCAGCATCACCGACGTCAGCCGGTGACGCGGCTTGGGCGGCGGTGGGGGCGCGGCGCGCACGGGTGCTTCGCCGGCAGCCTCACCGGGCAAGGCCCCCGCGGGCACACCGGCTTGGCGCAGCATGGCCGCGGTGGCCGGGTTGAGTCCGCCGGGCACGGGGCCGGGCGCCGTGTTGCGCGACAGCACGTGAGGCGCGCGGGTCGGGTCGGCCAGCTGGGCCAAGGTGGGCGATGGTGCGCTCACGGCGCCCAGCGCGGCCACGGTGGCCAGCGCCACCGACGCGGTGAGTTGCCCCCGAGGCGTCCAGGCAGAAGAATGTGGGCGCGTCATGGTGCGGAGATCTCCAGAGGCACGGCATCGGGGCTGAGCGTGATCACGCGCACCGACAGGAACAGGCGCTGCTCTTCGTCCAACTCCAGACGCAGGCCGGACCACAGCAACCGGCGCGGCAGGCGTTCGATGCTGGCCAGCCATTCGTAGAGGTCGTTGAAGCCGCCGGTCACGCGCACATCCAAACCGTGGCGGTACATGCCGGGCACGTCCTGCACGCCGGGCGTGAGCTTGGCCGTTTCTTCCGGCGACAAAGTCTTCATCGACACCAGGCGCACGCCGTCGGTGCGCGCCAGCAGGCCTTGCAGCACCTGGCGCATCTCGCGCGCAGGCACCAGGCCACTCTGGAAGGAGTCGATTTCTTTCTTCTGGCCGGCCACGCGCTGGCGCACCGCCTCGACCTCGTCCTTGAGCTGGGCCGTCATCGCCTGGATGTCGTTGCTGACGCGCTGGTTTTCGGCGCGCTTGCTGTTGAGCTCTGAGCGCACCTTGCTGTAGCGCGCCGAGGTTTGCTTGAAGCTGGCGTAAGACGGGCCGATGAGCAGGGTGTCCGAGACGAACCAGGCGATGGCGACCGCGCCCAGCACCAGCAAGCGGCGCTCGCTGGCCGTGCGGGCGGCGTGCGCGCGCTTGAGGCGACGCCAGTGGCGCAGGGCCAGGCCCGTCCACTCTTGCCAACTGGCGGCCAAGGCCGGCACAGTCGCCAGCGCCGCGCCGGACGCCTTGGCCTGGACGGGCACCGTGGCCACACCCTCAGGCTGCGGGCCCACGGGCGCCTTCTTGCGCCGCAAAGCCGCCAGGCCTGCGGTGAGACGTTCGGGCAGGGCGAATTTCATGGGCGAGCCCCTTCCTTGGCGCCGCCCGCATCGGCAGACGAGGCCGCCGCGGCCGCACCGTTGGCGCGCGCGCGCAGGCTGAATTCGCTGACGTTGGCGTGGGCTGTTTGTTCGTTGGCCGCGAGTGCCTTGATCTCCAGCTGCGCGAAGCGACGACCGCGGAACAGCTGCTCGGCGGCCAGGTGCTCCAGGTACACCGGCAATTGGCGTGGGTCGGTCATGCGGCCGCGCAGCTCGACGTCCAGGCCATTGGGCTGCACTGTCAAACCCGTGATCCAGAGCGCGCCCTGGCTCTGGCGCGACAAGGCCTTGAGATAGCCGGAGTAGCTGCCCACGGCTTCGGCCGACATCCGCGCGAGCGCTTCCTTGATGGCACGCTGTCGCTGCTCGGTCTCGCGCAGTTCTTCCAGTTCGACCAGGATGCGCGGGCGCGGCACGGTGCCCGTGGTCGTGCCCCCCAGGCTGGCCACCGACTTCTCCAGCTCATCGGCCAGGCGCTGCTGGCGCAGGCCCCACAGGTTCAAACCGACGGATGCCACCACGGCCACGGCCACGAGGGCCCCCGCCCAGGTCGCGCCCTTCTCCAGGCCCCAGGAGGGCTCGGCCAGCGCGCCCTGCGGCAGCTGCATCGAAATCTGCAAGACGCCACGGCGCTCCGACCAAGGCCGCAGCGCAGCCCCGATCGCGCACAGTTCGTTGAACGAAGCCACCTGGCCGATGCGCTCGCCCTGCTCGCCCAGGCGGCTGAGGTCGAGGTGCTCGGACAGCTGCAGGCACTTCAGGGGCTGGTAGACCAGGTCGCGCAGCACCTCGATGGCGTTTTCGAACCCTTGCGGGAGCGCCACCGACACGTGGGCCAGAACGACCTGGCTGTGGATGCGCTCGAAGGTGTCCAGGGTGCGCAGGATTTCCAGGCCGGCGCGGCCGATGGCGGCGCTGCGGCTGCCCTCGTCCTGGGTGTCCGACGACAGCGCCACCTCGATGGTGCGCGCCATCAACAACTCGCCCTGGAAGGTCACCACCAGCACGCTGTAGTGCTCGCCGAACACCATCAGGGCGTGGGCCTTGCCATCTTCCTCGCCCAGGGCGCAGATGTTGCGCAGGGCGGTCTCAGGCACCTCGATGGCCGACCAGACCATGCCCTCGTCGGCGGCTTCGGTGTCCAGCTGCAAGGCTTGCTGGTGCGAACACATCAGCACGATGCTGGCGTTGCTGGCGCGGAGCTGGGTCGCTTCCGGCACGGCCAGCAGCTGCAGCACGGCGTCATCGACGGGGTATTCGACCAGGTCGGACAGCTGCCAGCGCAAGGCCTCGGCCCACTCTTCGCGGGGCACGTCGGGGGCCTCGGTGGCCGCCAGGCTGTACTGCCCACGGTCCAGCACCAGGGCCGTCGCGGGCACGCGGCGTTTCCACTCCCGCTGCAGCACGTGGATCACGTCCGCCTGGGTGTCTGCGTGCTGGGTGAACAGGCGGCTGAGCACGGGCAGGCCGTCCTCGGCCGTTTCCACGGACGCATAGGACACGAGCGCACCCGATCGGGCGGCCCCAACCATGTCTGCGCGTTCGATCCGTTTCCGTTTGAAAAGCATTCCGGCTCCAATGTCTGGCCATGCAATGCTCTCAAAAAGCCATTCCACCAAGTGGAAGGATAAGGACGCAGTTCGTGTCTTATTTCTCGCAACTTGTCCCGGGGTGAGGCCGGCCGCCGCAGGGGGTGCTGCGGGGCCTCAGGACGGGGGCTGGCTCAGTTCAGCAGGCGCGCGGGGTCGGCGTCGAGCTTGGCCAGGGCCTGGCGGGTCGCGCGGGTGGTCAGCGACTCTTCTTCCAGCGGCAGCAGCAGGCCCGCCTGCAGGAAGGCGCCCAGGCGGTGCATCTGGAACAGCACCCCGCGGCCCTGCGGCGTCACGAACAGGCTGAGCTGCTTGTTCAGGCCCTGCCAGGCCAGCTGCACCTGCTCGCGCCGGCCGCGGTAATCGAGCTGGAACCAGGCGCCAATCTGCAACTCGCGGGCCCAGGCCTGCATGGCCGGCGTGGGCATGGTGCCACCTTCGGCCACCACCTCGAGGTTCTCGGACTCGTGGCCGGAGAGGTCGCGCAAGGTGTCGGCGTCCAACTCCATGGCGGCCATGTCGGGCAGCAGTTCGTCGAGGGCCTCCAGTCGCTGCGTGACCTCGCGCAGGTGGGCCGAGGACAGCGGCGCCGAGCGCGCCGAAAACGCCGCGGCCAGGGCCGTGTTCAAGGCCTGGATGTGGGCGTCCTGGGCGTCTGGTCCCAAGCCGGCGCGCACCATGCCTTCGCGCACCAGCTTGAGCAACGGCGGCAGGCGGCGCAGCACCTCGGCGCGCTCCTCGCGGGAGGTCTTGGCGCTGGCCGACCAGATCAGGTCGGCCGCGGCGCGCTTGAGCTCGCGCGTGGCCTCGCTGGCCTGGCCCGTCTGCACGGCGCTGTGGGCCAGCACATCGGCCCAGACGCGGAAGAGGAACTCGCGCACGCCGTCGTGCACGGGCACGGTCTCCAGCATCTTGCGCAGCTCGATGGTGTACTGGATGGCCCAGGTCTCGCGCTGCTCGACCTGCTGCGCCAGGGACACGCCCATGCGGCTGGCCTGGTTCTGGTCACGGAAATAGGTTTCCAGGAAGCGCTCGAACTCGCCCAGCACGGTCTGGAAGACGCGCCGGCCGGTGTCGGGGTAGGCCTCGACCACCTGCACCACGCGCTTGATCTCGTCGTGCAAGGCGTCTTCGCTGTCGTGCTCGCCGGCCACGAAGCCCATCACGCAGGCGCCCATGCGGTCGATCAGCATGCGCGCCGGATGGCTGGTGGCGGCGAAGAAATCGGGCTCGGTCACGGCCACGCGCAGCACCGGCATCTGCAGGCGCGCGAACCACACGCGGATGGCCGCGGGCAGGCGCTCTTCCTGCAGGATGGACTGGAACAGCAGGGCCACGATCTCGATGGTGGCGCGCTCCACCGGCGTGGCGGCGGCGTCCTTCAGGGCCTTCTGGCTGTGGCGCAGGTCCTGCAGGACGGCGTCCGGCGTGGCCGGCGCGGTGCCCGGCTGGGTGTCGGCCTGGCGGCGCACCACCTCGGTGACGCGCTGGATGGCCTGGCCCAGACCAGGTGAGACCCACCCCGCAGGCGGCGCAGCCTGCGCGGAGGCCGAGGCGGAGGAGGACGACGGCATCGGCGCCGTGGCCGCGAAGCCCGGCACCTGGCGCGAGACCAACGCCGTCAGCCTGCCCAGCATGGCCTGCGACTGCAACTGACCGCGCCCCATGGCCGGCGTCTGCGTCATCAAGCGGGTTTCTTCATAGGGGCGGCCCAGCGGCTGCAAACCGCTGTTGCCCGCAGGCGCGGTGCGGGTCGGTGCCCCCGCATGTGCCCCTGAGTGCGCGAAGCCAGCACCGCCGACATCGTCCACATCGCCCGGCCGCGTCAGCGCCACGCCCGCATCGCGCGAGCGGCGGATGAAGGGGCGCAGGTCGATCTCGGGGCGCACGCCCTGGTCCAGCAGGGCCTTGTTGGCCACGTGGTAGGCCTCCTGGGCCCACTGCGCGACCTCGTGCTGCAACACGGTCTGCAGGGTCTGCCAATGCCCGGCGGGCAAGCCACCGTCGTGCCAGCTGTCGACCACACCGCGGGCCAGCCAACCCACGCTGAGCACATCGACCTGGGTGCCGCTGGACTCCACCGGCCCACCCACGGCCTGCAGCCGCGCGTTGAGGTCGGTGTACTCGGAGCCCGTCAGGTCGGCGACGGCCTGCGCCAACCGCGAGGCCGAGAGGTCGCGCTCCATGACGTGGTCATCGACCAGCGTCAGGGGGATGTCCACCGCCTCCGCGCCCGCCACCCGCGCCAGCAGGCTGCGGCCCAGGCGCAGGTCGCGCAGGGCGAGTTGCAAGCGGGTGTCGAGGGCCGCCTCCCAGGCGGGCACGGCACGGGGCAGGTCCAGCACCAGGTCGCGTCTGCGGGTGTAGAGGCCCGGCTCGGCAGACTGGCTGGCCAGCAGGCGGGCACCGTCGGTGCAAGCCTGCACCAGCCCATGCACGCCTTTGATCAGGGCGTCCAGGTAACTGACGCGTGCGGTCAGCGCCAGGGCACGGTGAGGTCCCAGGGACATGAGGCGGTTCAGACGGTCAGCCCGCCCTCAACCCTGGAGGACAAGGCCAGGCAGGGACAGGCAAGGCTGACGCGCAAAGTTCGATTGACTTTGACTCTACACCACCGCACCGGCGTGCGGGTCGTTCGGGTCGATGTCTTTTTTGCCACCTTTGACGAGGTCTTCGCGCTTGACGCCCAACCACATCGCGATGGCCGCGGCCACGAACACCGAGGAGTAGATGCCGAACAGGATGCCGATGGTCAAGGCCATGGCGAAGTAGTGCAGCGTCGGGCCCCCGAAGATCAGCATGGCCAGCACCATCATCTCGGTGCAGCCGTGGGTGATCATGGTGCGGCTCATGGTGCTGGTGATGGCGTGGTCGATGACCTGGCGCGTGTCCATCTTGCGCATCTTGCGGAAGATCTCGCGGATCCGGTCGAAGATCACCACCGACTCGTTCACCGAGTAACCCAGCACCGCCAGCACCGCCGCCAGCACCGACAGCGAGAACTCCCACTGGAAGAAGGCGAAGAAGCCCAGGATGATGACCACGTCGTGCAGGTTGGCGATCACACCGGCCACGGCGAACTTCCACTCGAAGCGGATGGCCAAGTAGATCATGATGCCGATGACGGTCACCAGCAGCGCCTTGGCGCCATCGGTGGCCAGCTCGTCACCGACCTGCGGGCCGACGAACTCGCTGCGCTGCAGGGTCAGGGGCTCGGTCTGCGCGCCATCGGCGGCACCGGCTTTCGCCCCACCAGAGGCGACCAGACACACCTGGTGATCGCCCTTGTCGGACGACTGCACCGACACCTTGCCCGACTCGCTCTGGCACAGGGCATCGAACACCTTGGTGACCAGCTCGGTCTGCTTCATGGTGCCGCGCAGGGGCAGGCGGATGAGCACATCGCGCGAGGTGCCGAAGTTCTGCACCTGCACCTCACCGAGCTTGAGGCCTTCGACGGCCTCGCGGGCCTTGTGCAGGTTGGCCGCCTGGGCGTACTGCACCTCGATGAGCGAGCCACCGGTGAACTCGATGGACAGGTGCAGGCCGCGCGTGACCAGGAAGAACACGGCCAGCGCGAAGGTCAGGAAAGAGATGATGTTGAAAACCAGCGCATGCCGCATGAACGGGATGTCGCGCTGGATGCGGAAAAATTCCATGGTGTCTTGCTCCGCTGGGGGTGCTGATGCGGTGTGCTTATTCGGCCGAGGGCGCCGGGGCGGTGGTCGAAGCCTGCGGCTTCCAGACCTGCCCGATGGACACGCCCTTGAGCTTCTTCTGACGGCCGTACCAGAGGTTGACCAGGCCACGCGAGAAGAACACGGCCGAGAACATCGAGGTCAGGATGCCCAGACAGTGCACCACGGCGAAGCCGCGCACCGGACCCGAGCCGAAGGCCAGCAGCGACAGGCCGGCGATCAGGGTCGTGACGTTCGAGTCCAGGATGGTCGCCCAGGCGTGCTCGTAGCCGGCCGCGATGGCCGACTGCGGCGCCGCACCGTTGCGCAGCTCTTCGCGCACCCGCTCGTTGATCAGCACGTTCGAGTCGATCGCCATGCCCAGCGTCAGCGCGATGGCCGCGATGCCCGGCAGCGTCAGCGTGGCCTGCAACATGGACAGCACCGCGATCAGCAGCAGCAGGTTGACCGACAGGGCCACCGTGGAGAACACGCCGAACAGCAGGTAATAACACACCATGAACACGGCGATGGCGGCAAAGCCATACACCAGGGAGTTGAAGCCCTGGGCGATGTTCTCGGCGCCCAGGCTGGGGCCGACGGTGCGTTCTTCGATGATCTCCATGGGCGCGGCCAGAGAGCCGGCGCGCAGCAGCAGGGCCGTGTCGGCGGCCTCCTCGGTGCTCATGCGGCCCGAGATCTGCACGCGGCCACCGCCGATTTCACCGCGGATGACCGGCGCCGTCACGACCTCGCCCTTGCCCTTCTCGAACAAGATGATGGCCATGCGCTTGCCCACGTTCTCACGCGTGACGTCGCGGAAGATGCGCGCGCCACGGGCGTCCAGCGTCAGGTGCACGGCGCCTTCCTGGTTTTCGTCGAAGCCGGGCTGGGCGTCGGTGAGGTTGTCGCCGGTCAGCACCACCGCACGCTTGACGATGATGGGCACGCCGCTGCGCTCCAGGTAGCGCTCGGAGCCAAACGGCACCAAGCCACCGCTGAGCAGCGCGGCCTGCGCCTCGGCGCTGTCGTCGGCCATGCGCACTTCCAGCGTGGCGGTGCGGCCGATGATGTCCTTGGCCTTGGCCGTGTCCTGCACGCCAGGCAGCTGCACCACGACGCGGTCCAGGCCCTGCTGCTGGATCACGGGCTCGGACACGCCGAGTTCGTTGATCCGGTTGTGCAGGGTGGTGATGTTCTGCTTGAGCGCCTGCTCCTGGATGCTGCGTTCGCTTTGCGGCTTGAGGGCACCAACCAGGGCCAGGTCACCGCTGGCATCGGTGCCATCGGTCCAGAGCAGGTCCACCAGGCCGTCTTGCAGCAGCGGGCGGGCGGCCTTGCGGGTGGCCTCGTCGCGGAAGCGCACCGTCAGCGTCTTGCCATCGCGGCGGATGCCACTGTGGCGGATGTCCTTGTCGCGCAGCAGGGTGCGGACGTCGCCGGCCAGGCTCTCGACCTTCTGGGTCAGCGCGGCCTTCATGTCCACCTGCATCAGGAAGTGCACGCCACCGCGCAGGTCCAGGCCCAGGAACATGGGGTGGGCGTGCAGGCTGCGCAGCCACTGCGGCGAACGCGAGACCAGGTTCAGCGCCACGATGTAGCGCGGGTCGGCCGCATCGGGATTGAAGGCCCGGCTCAGGGCGTCACGCGCCTTGATCTGGGCGTCGGTGTCCTTGAAGCGGGCGCGCACCGAGGTGCCGTCCAGCTCGACGAAATCGGCCTGGACGCCGGCCGTCTCCAGCACGGACTGCACGCGCTTGACGGCATCTGCGTCGAGCTTGACCGTGGCCTTGCCGCTGGACAGCTGCACCGCCGGCGCCTCGCCGAACACGTTGGGCAGGCTGTACATCAGGCCAATGAACACGGCCAGGGCAATGATCAGGTACTTCCACCAGGGGTAGCGGTTCATGCGGTCCTCGACACCTTTGCTGCTGTGCGCGCTTTGCAGGGCACGTGATTACTTGTAGGTGCCCTTGGGCAGCACCTGGACGATGGCCGCGCGCTGCACCTGCAGCTCCACGCCGCTGGCCACTTCCACGCTGACGAAGGTTTCGCCCAGCTTGCTGATCTTGCCGATCAGGCCGCCTTGCGTGACGACCTCGTCGCCCTTGCTCAAGGCTTCGAGCATGGCCTTGGTTTCCTTCTGCCGCTTCATCTGCGGGCGGATCATCACGAAATACAGGACGACGAACATCAGCACCAGGGGCAGCATGCTCATCAGGCCACCAGAGGCGCTGGCAGCAGGGGCGGCGGCTTGGGCGTAGGCTTCGGAAATCAACACGTTCAGGTCCTTCAAACAAAGGGCCGAGGCGCCGGGCCCACGCACAGGCATGGACACAGGCGCACCGGCCGGGAAGCACTCAGACCTGGCAAACAGGTCTGCTGCGGGATTGTATGCGGGTGCTGTGACGGCCTGTCACAGCGGCGATCAAGCTCAGAGCACGTACTTGACGTGCGGCAGGCTGGTCAACGCGCGGTAGATGTTGTCGAGCTGCTCGCGGCTGGTGGCCGTGACCGTGACGGTCAGGCCCAGGTAGGTGCCGCTGCTGCTGGGGCGACGCTCCAGGGTGGCGGCGTCGAAGTCGGGCGCGTGCTGCACCACCACCCCCACCACCGAGGCCACGAACTCCTCGTGGTGCGGCCCCATCACCTTGATGGGAAAGGCGCTGGGGTACTGGATGAGGGACTCTTCCGGCGGGATCGCCGGGTTCACGGGCTGGTGGGGGGTCATGGGGTCGCTCCTCTCACCGTCGCTCACTTGATGCCCAGGCGGATGGCGTCCCACATCCGGCCCACGAAGCCGGCCTGGGGCACCTCGTCCAGGGACTGCAGCGGCAGCGTCTGCCAGGGCTGGGTGCCCAGCGTGATCTGGATGCTGCCCACGGCCTGGCCCTTGCTCAAGGGGGCGATGAGCGGGTCATTGCGCGTCACAGCCGTCTTCACCGACGCACCCTGCCCGCGCGGCACCACGACCACCACAGGCGTGCTGCGGCCCAGGCGGGCGGTGTTGGCTTGGCCCTTCCAGACCTGGGCGGTGGTGACGGGCTGGTTGGCATCGAACAGCTTGACGACGTCGAAGGCGCTGTGGCCCCAGTTCAGCAGCTTCTGGCTTTCGTTGGCGCGGGCCTCGGGCGAGGCGGCCCCCAGCACCACGCTCAGCAGGCGGCGCTCGCCACCGGCGGTCGGGCGCTTGGAGGTGGCGATCAGGCAGTAGCCGGCGGCGTCGGTGTAGCCGGTTTTCAGGCCGTCGACCGTGGCATCGCGGAACAGCAGCAGGTTGCGGTTGCCCTGCTTGATGCCGTTGAAGGTGAACTCCTTCATCGAGTAGTACGGCAGCGAGTTCGGGAAGTCGGTGATCAGGCGCGTGGCGATGATGGACAGCTCGCGCGCCGTGCTGACGTGGCCGGGCGCGGTCAGGCCTTCGGGGTTGGCGAAGCGCGTGCCCTTCAAGCCGAACACCTGGGCCTGGCGGTTCATCATCTCGACGAAGACCTCGACCGTGCCGCCCACGCCTTCGGCCAGGGCCACGGTGGCGTCGTTGCCGCTCTGCACGATCATGCCCTTGATGAGGTCATCGACCTTCACGCGGCTGTTCACGTTGATGAAGGAGCGCGAGGCGCCGGTCATGCCGGTGCGCCAGGCGCGCTCGGACACGGGCAGCTCCTGGCTGAGGCTGAGCTTGCCGCCCTGCAGGGCCTGGAAGACCAGGTAGGCCGTCATCAGCTTGGTCAGGGACGCGGGCTCGACGCTTTGGTCGGGGTTGCGCGAGGCCAGGGTCTGGCGGGTGGAAAGGTCTTGCAGGATGAAGGCGCGCGCGGCGACTTCCGGTGGCTGCGGCATGGCCGTCGAGGGCTCGGCGAACAAGGCCGCTGGCGCAGCAGCAGGCGCTGCGGCATGGGATGCGACCGGCACAGCGGCCGACAGGACCGAGGCCAGCAAAGAGAGGGTCGCGCTCAGGACGAGGCGACGGGAACGAAAAGCAGTCATGCCGTCAATATGGAGTGAGAACAGGGGAAACGCAAGAAAGGAAATGTGCGGAAACCTGGGCGCGGCCGCCATGCCGCGTGGCCCCATCTCCGCAGCACCGTCAGCCAGCGGCCTCGGCGCGCAGGTGCTTGAGCACCACCTCGCGCAGCAAGGCCAGCTGGCCATGGAAAAAGTGGCCGGCGCCGGGCACCACCGTCACGGGCAGGGCCTGCGGGCGGGCCCAGTCGAGCACGCTGGCCAGGGGCACGACGTCGTCGGCCTCGCCCTGCACCACCAGGGTGTGGCCAGGCACCACCGGCACCTCGAAGCGCGAGGTCGCCGGGCTGACGAGCACCAGCGTGGTCGGCGCGCGCACCGACGGCTGGTCGGCCGCAGCCTGGCTCAAGCGGGAGGCCGCCTGGGCGGCCACGTAGCCACCGAACGAGAAGCCGGCCAGTGCCAGCGGCAAGCCGCGCATGGCGGGGTCGGCCAGGTGATGGGCCACCACGGCCAGCATGTCGGAGGTTTCGCCCCGGCCCTCGTCCCAGGCGGACTCGGACTGCCCGACGCCGCGGAAATTGAAGCGCACGGCGCGCCAGCCCGACAGCACGAAGGCGCGCACCAGGGTGTGCACGACCTTGTTGTCCATGGTGCCGCCCATCAAGGGGTGCGGGTGGGCGATGACGGCCAGGCCTTTCGGTGCACGGTGGGGCGCACCCTGGTCGGCAGGCGGGTCTTCGACCACGACCTCCAACTGGCCTGCGGGGCCGTCGATGGTCAGGGATGCAGGGCGTCCAAGCATGGGGCAGCCCTGCCTCAGCGACCGACGTCGTCGGGCAGCACCAGGCGCTCGACCACTTGGCCACCGACCAGGTGCTGGTCTACGATGTCGTCGATGTCGGCCTGGTCCACGAAGGTGTACCAAGTGCCTTCCGGATAGACCACGGCCACCGGGCCACCGGCGCAGCGGTCCAGGCAACCCGCCTTGTTGACACGCACGCCGCCGGGGCCGTTCATGCCCGCGGCCGAGATGCGCGCCTTGCAGTGATCAAAGCCTGCCTTGGCAGCGTGGTCGCCGCAACTGGACTCGCCGTTGATGCGCTGGTTCAAGCAGAAAAAAATGTGGCGCTGATAATAGGAAGCCATGCGCCCATTCTAGGCCTAGGCCTGCTTGGGCACGCTCAGGTCCGCCTCATGCCCCCACCAACGCCCCAGCAACCAGGCCAGGGCCACGTAGGGCCAGAGGATGCCGAACCAGCGCGACAGCCCGTGGAAACGGATGAAGCGGCCGTTCTCCCAGGCCTGCAGGGTTTGCGCGTAATAGGCATCGGGCGGCGCCAGGTGGATGAGCGCCACCAGGGTCAGCACCACCCCCACGCCCAACGCGGCACAGGTCCGCCGTCCCAAGCCCACCAGCGGGACGGCCGCCGCCGCGCCCAACAGCAAGCCCGCCATGGCCTGGGTCGTGACCCAGCTGAACGCGTGCACCGGCCCGAAGTTCAGCGCCGACGACAGCGCCGACATGCCCACCCCGGTCAGCACCAGGCCACTCAGCATCGCGATGCGCAGCACCCGCGGGCGCGCCACCGCACAGGCCACGCACAGCGGCGCCAGCATGCCGGCGGCCACCGTCAGCACCTCCACCCCATCGATCCATTGCGAGGCCACCACCCCCGCGTGCACCGAGCTCCACAGCGTCAGCGGGTCTTCGGGCAGCAGCCAGGCCTGCCAGGGCGTGTCCCGGGTCAACTCGACCAGGCCGATGCGCAGGTGCGGCAGCAACTGCCCCTGGCCCAGCGGCAAGGGCGGCGGGAACAACAGGCCCAGCGGCCACAGGCTCAGCAAGGCCAGGCCATGCCCGGCCTGCGGGATGAACCAGCGCTCGCGCAGGCGGTGCCAGGCGTCGACCAGCCCGAGTGCGTGCACGGTGACGGCCCCCAACACGCCCCAGGCCGAGCCGAGGCTGTTGAGCACCCAGTCAGACAGCGAGGGCACCCGGCCCGGCACGGTGAACTGCAGCAGCTCCAGGCTGTAGGACAGCGCCACGCACAGCGCCAAGGTGCGCAGCGCCGCCCAGGGCGCCAGCCAGCCCGAGCGCAAATGCGCCAGGCACAGGATGAAGCCCAGCGGCAAGTAGCCCAGCAGGTTGGCCACCACATCGTCCATCAGCTCGTTGGGCTGCTTGGGCAGGACCCAGCTGAACACATGGCTGTCAGGCCAATGCCAACCCGTCATCGGGTGCAAGGTGGCATAGACGATGAGGGCCGCCGCCGCCCACGACAGCGGCCAGGCGGAACTGCGGTGCAGGCTCATGGCACCGCGCGGCTCAGCCCAGGGACGGCTTGAGCACCACCAGGAAGGTGATCACGGCAAACAGCACGACCGACACCTCGTTGAAGACGCGGTACCAGCGGTGGCTGCGGCGGTTCTGGAAGCCTTCGAAATCGCGCAGCAGCTTGCGGCAGACGTGGTGGTAGCCGATGGCGCCCAGCACCAGGGTCAGCTTGATGTGCAGCCAGATCTGGCCCGGCCCCTTGCCCATGCCGAAGTACAGCCACAGCGTCAGGCCGAACACCAGCGCAGGCACCATCAGCAGGGAGCTGAAGCGGTAGAGCTTGCGTGCCATGAGCAGCAGGCGTTCGCGCTCGGCGTGG
The DNA here is from genome assembly GCA_023266355.1 of Aquabacterium sp. Taxonomy (GTDB): domain Bacteria; phylum Pseudomonadota; class Gammaproteobacteria; order Burkholderiales; family Burkholderiaceae_C; genus Aquabacterium. The sequence continues at coordinate 45,422 of JAHFQM010000005.1, read as the reverse complement.
CTGTCGCTCGGCACCATGGCCAGGTTGACGAACAAGCGCGGCAGGTAGAACAGCCCGGCGAACCAGCTGGCCACGAAGATGATGTGCAGGGATTTGACCCAGAGGTAGGCGTTGCTCATGGTGGGATTATGAACAGGCCTCAGCGCAAATCTCAGCGCAAATTCTGGACAAAAAAGAGCCCCGGCAAAGCCGGGGCTGTGAAGCCTTGACGCTGTCATCACGTAAGGCACCTGCTCAGGGAGGAAAAGCAGGGAATGCAGAGGCCTTGCGGCGTATCATTCAACCGTGATTATAGGGGGGTTGGGATGCCGTGGCGCCGCGCCACGTCCGAAAAGCCCTGCCTCCGGTGGTTTTTTTGGCAGCTTTGCAAACGTTCACACACTTTCCCGTGTGGGCGGTCCAACATCACCCGCTTGCCGCTCAGCCCTTCGCCCCGCATGTCCTCGTCATCCAGCACCTCGCCCATCGCCGCCTTCCCAGCCAACCGCCCGCGCCGCCTGCGCCGCGACGATTTCTCCCGCCGCCTGGTGCGCGAGCACAGCCTGACGGCCAACGACCTGATCTACCCGGTGTTCGTGCTGGATGCCGACAGCGCCAACCAGCCCGTGGCCTCGATGCCTGGCGTCAGCCGCATGGGCCGCCAGGAGTTGTTCGCCACCGCCGAGCGCTGCCTGGACCTGGGCGTGCCGGTGCTGGCCCTCTTCCCCGTGATCGACGCGGCCCTGAAAACGCCCGATGGCGCCGAAGCCCTCAACCCGGACGGCCTGGTGCCGCGCACGGTGCGCGAGCTGAAAAGCCGCTTCCCCGAGCTGGGCATCATGACCGACGTGGCCCTGGACCCCTTCACCAGCCACGGCCAGGATGGCCTGCTCGATGACACGGGTTACATCCTCAACGACGAGACCGTGGCCGTGCTGACCCGTCAGGCGCTGGTGCAGGCCGAAGCCGGCGTGGACATCGTCGCGCCGTCGGACATGATGGACGGCCGCATCGGCGCCATCCGCGCGGCGCTCGAATCGCAAGGCCTGGTCCACACACGGATCATGGCCTACAGCGCCAAGTACGCCAGCGCCTTCTACGGTCCCTTCCGCGACGCCGTGGGCTCGGCGGGCAACCTGGGCAAGGCCAACAAGAAGGTCTACCAGATGGACCCAGGCAACAGCGACGAAGCCCTGCGCGAAGTCGCCCTGGACCTGGCCGAAGGCGCCGACATGGTCATGGTCAAGCCCGGCATGCCCTACCTGGACATCGTGCGCCGCGTGAAAGACGCCTTCCGCGTGCCGACCTTCGCCTACCAGGTCAGCGGCGAGTACGCCATGATCCAGGCCGCCGCGCAAAACGGCTGGCTGGACCACGAAGCCACCATGATGGAATCCCTGCTGGCCTTCAAGCGTGCCGGCGCCGACGGCGTGCTGACCTACTTCGCGCTGGAAGCCGCCGCGCTGCTGAAGGCCTGAGCACCGAACCCTCGCAAGGGCTGGACACCACGATGCGCTTCTTCCTGATCCACGACCAGTTCACCGAGTTGCCCGCCTGGCCCACCAGCCTGCCGGCCAACGGCTTTCTGTGGGTGACGACCAGCCGGCGCGTCTTCGAGGTGCACTTGCCCGAGGTGCAGCAGCACCTGCAGCGCCTGGCCGGCGGCAGCCTGATGGACCTGCACGTCACCGACCTGCTCAACCCGCAACTGCCCTCGCAGTACGACTACACCTCGTGGTACGACCTGCTGGTGTTCCGCCGCCTGGCCGCGGGCCAGGGCACGGAGCGGCTGTTCCTGGACGAGGCGCACGGCACGGCCTCGTCGGCGCGCCAGGCCATGGCCTCCATCGACACCAGCCCGGTGGGCTTCGCCGTGTTCGACCGCGTGCTGCTGACCGTGCACCCGGCCGATTGCTCGGTGCGCGACTTCTTCGAGGCCCGCCTGAGCCAGATGATCCCGCAGGGCGTGCGCAATGCCGAGGGCGCCGAGGTGGCGGCACCGTTGTCATCCCCCGCACAGCCTTCACTCCTGGCCAAGGGCCTGCTGGGCGAGCCGGAGGACATCGTCGCGGCAGACACCCCCGCGGACCTGCCCGCGGACACGCCCGAAGCGCTGGAGGGTGCGGACACCGCCACGCCACGCTTCCACGAAGGCCGCGGCAGCACCTCGCGCCTGCCGCCCAGCCCGGCCGACCTGATGCTGCGCATCGTCAACCACATGGTGGACAGCTACCTGGACCTGCGCCGGCTGCTGACACGCCAGTTCGCCTACCTGCAGCAGGAGTTGTTCAGCAACCGCAACCAGTTCAACCACTGGCAAGCCCTGCTGGACGCGCGCAACACCCTGCACATGCTGGAAGACACCTGCGAGGACCAGCGCAGCGCGGTGCAGGAATGGATCGACGCACTGGAAGAGTGGCCGCTGTCGGCCGACCCGCACGTCACCCGCGAGCGCGAGGTGCTGCGCGTGCGCTCGCGCGATGTGCACGAGCACGTCGAGCGCGTGCTGGCCCATGTGCGCCGGCTGGAGAGCTCGGCCGAAAGCGCGGTGCAGATCCATTTCTCCGCACAGGGCAGCCGCACCAACGACATCATGCGCACGCTGACGGTGCTGACCGCCGTCTTCCTGCCGCTGAACCTCATCACCGGCATCTTCGGCATGAACTTCGAGCTGATGCCGCTGCTCAAGCACCCCGAAGGGTTCTGGCTGGCCATGCTGATGATGGTCGGCGTGGCCTTCGGGCTGATCTGGTGGTTCCGCCGACGGCGGTTCATCGGGCCGGAGTGAGTGGCGCTCAGACGCCGATCAGGGCCGCTCAGGTGCCTTGATCGGCGCCGCGTCCGGTGCCTGAGCGCGCCGCGGCGCGACTGAGTTGCAGCTCGCGCGCCCGGCACAGGTCGTCCCAGACCAGGGCCTTGTCGGCCGGGTTGCGCAGCAGATAGGCCGGGTGGTAGGTGACCACCACCGGGATGCCCTGGACCTCGTGCACGCGGCCGCGCAGCTTGCCGATGGGCTCGCTCGTCTTGAGCAGGGACTGCACGGCGAAACGCCCCATGGCGAGGATGAGGTCGGGCTGCACCAGGGCCATCTGGCGAAGCAGGAAGGGCTCGCACTGTGCGACCTCCTGCGGCAGCGGGTTGCGGTTGGCCGGCGGGCGGCACTTGAGCACGTTGGCGATGTAGACCTGCTGCTCGGGCGGGGCCTCGCTGCGGGTGAGGCCCACCGCCGCCAGCATGCGGTCGAGCAACTGGCCGGCGCGGCCGACGAAGGGTTCGCCCTGGCGGTCTTCCTGCTCGCCAGGGGCTTCGCCGACCAGCATCCAGCGGGCCTGGGTGTGGCCGGTGCCGAACACGGTCTGCTTGCGGCTCTGACACAAGCCGCAGGCCTGGCAGCCGGCCACGGTGTCGCGCAGGGTGGGCCAGTCCATGGCGTCGACGCCGGCGGGGCGGGGGCCGAGGATGGCTTCGCTCACAGCGGGCAAGGCAGGCGCGGCGGCGCTGGGGCGTGCGGGGGCCGCCGGGGCTGAAGCAGGGCGCTCAGCCGGCGGGGTGCGGGGTGGCTGTGCGGCAACCGACACCGCATCGGGTGCGGGTGCGGGCGTGGCCACAGCGACAGCCACGGGCTCGGTCGGCCAGAACGGCGGCACGCCCATCTCGCGCAGCATGGCGAGTTGTCGCTCAGTCCAGCGCATGCGGGGCCTCGCTCGGGTCGCTGAGATCGATCAGGCGGCGCATGACCACCGCGTCTTCGCGGCCAGTGGCCGCAGGGTAGTAGTGCTTGCGCACGCCGATGTCCGCGAAGCCTTCGCGCAGGTACAGGGCGCGCGCGCGCTGGTTGCTGGGCCGCACTTCCAGCCAGAGGGCGTCGGCACGGCGCTGTCGGCAACGCGCCACCAGCTCGGCCAGCAAGGCGCGGGCATGGCCCTGGCCGTGCTGCGCGCGCGCGACCGCGATGTTCAACAGGTGCACCTCGTCGACGCCGTCCATGGCCACGCAGACGGCGACGATGCGGCCCGTGGCGGCGTCGCAGCGCACGCGCGACCAGTAGCCGGCGCGCAGCGAGGAGCGGTAGTTCTCGTCGGTCCAGGCGTGCAGCGGGTGGGCGCAGGCCAGGCGCTCCATGGCCGTCACCTCGGGGATGTCGGCGTCGGTGAGCGCGCGGTCGGTGACGGCCTCGGCGGCCTCTGCGCGCGCCAGGGTGTGGTGGGGTGGGGTGTCCAGCATGGGCATGGTCAGGCTCACGGCGGCTCAGGCCTGCGCCGCGGCGGCGCGCTCGGCGGTGGTCTGGGCCACCTTGTCGCGGACGTAGCGCGGCAAGGCCAGGGCGGCGTCGACGCTGCGGCCTGCGCGCCAGGCCTGTGCGGCCAGCGCGGCCAGTGCGGCACCCGAGGGCACGGCCTGGGCGCCACCCGGCAGGCACAGGGCCTCGGGCAGGCCGGCCAGCGCCTGGGCGCACTGCAGCAAGGCGTTGCCACACAGGCGCACGTTGCCAGGCGCGGCCTCGGCCCAACGGCGCAGGGGCTCGCTCAGGGGCCACAGGGCGGGGCCTTCGGTGGCTTGCCAGGCTTGGCCGTCCCAGGCGAAGGCGGCGGCATAGAGCTCGTCCATGCGGGCGTCCTGCAGCACCCACAGGGTCTGGCCGGGCGGGCAGGCTTGGGGGTCGGCCGCGCAGGCGCGCTGGCGGGCGTCTTCGGCCACAGCCATGAGGGTGTCGAGCACGATGGCGGGGCAGTCCAGGCCCAGCGCCAGGCCCTGGGTGACGGCACAAGCGGTGCGCAGGCCGGTGAACGCGCCCGGCCCGCTGCCAAAGGCGATGGCATCGACATCGGCCCAGCGCAGACCGGCCGCGGCCAGCAAAGCCTGCGAGGCCGGCAGCAAGGCGGCCGAGGCCTGGGCGCCGCCGGGCAGGTCCCGGGTGTGCACGGCATCGCCCGCCACCAGGGCGATGTGCAGGCGCTCGGTGGCGGTGTCCAGCGCCAGCAGGATGGGCGCAGCCAAGGGGGTCGGGAACACGCTGTCAGACATCGCGAGAGTGTAGCCGCCAGCCTCCCCCCTATGATGGCCGCCATGCGCGCCGTCCCCACCCTGTTCCACTTGCTGCCCTGCCTGGCGCTGTGCCTGTCTTCGACGGCCGCCGCACAGGCCAGCGCACCCACCGGACAAGCCGCCTGGCCGCCCACGGTGGCCGCCGCGCTGCAGGCCAGCGGGCTGCCGGCCGAGGCGTTTTCGCTGCTGGTCTGGCCGGTCGATGGCGAAGCGCCGCGCTGGCAGCACCAGGCGACATCGCCGCGTTTGGTGGCCTCGGTCATGAAGCTGTTCACCACGGGCGCGGCCCTGCGCAGCCTGGGGCCGGCCTACACCTGGCGCACCGAGGCGGGGCTGGGCGGGCCGCTGCTGCCCAACGGCGCGCTCGATGGGCCTCTGTATTTGCGCGGCAGTGGCGACCCCAGCCTGGTCATCGAGCGGGTGCAGCTGATGATGTCGCGCTGGCGGGGCGCCGGGCTGCGCGACATCCGCGGCGACCTGCTGACCGACCGCAGCGCCTTCGATCTGCCGCCGCACGACCCCGCGGCCTTCGACGGCCAGGTGCTCAAGCCCTACAACGCCGGCGCCGACGCCCTGCTGCTCAACCACGGCGCGGTCACCCTGCGCCTGCTGCCCGACGCGGCCCAGCCCGGCCAGGTGCGGGCCAGCCTGGAGCCGGCGCTGGACGGCGTCGAGCTGGTCAACCGCCTGTCGCCCAAACCCAAGCTGCCTTGCGGCGACTGGCGCGAGGTCTTGAACCTGACGATGGCGCCCGTCCTCGGCTGGCACCACCTGGGTCGGCAACGCTGGCGCGTGACCGTGCAAGGGCCGTATCCCCTGAGCTGCGGCGAGCGCGAATGGCCGCTGCTGTGGCGCGGCGATGGCCCCGACGACCACGGCGCGCGGCTGCTCAGCCAGGCTTGGCAGGATGGCGGCGGACACCTCGGGGGCACGGTGCGCAATGGCAGCTGGCCCGCCGGCCTGCCGGTGTGGCAGACGTGGACATCGCCGCCGCTGGCCACCGTGGTGCGCGACATCAACAAATTCAGCAACAACGTGATGGCGCGCCAGCTCTTCCTGACGCTGGGCGCCGGCAACACCAGCCGCGATGCCAGCCGTGATGCCAACGAGCCCCCGCGCCCGGCCACGCTGGCTTCGGCCCGCGCAGCCACCACGCAACTGGTGCTGGAAGCCACGCGTGGCGGGAATGGCAACGGCAGTGGCAATGGCCGCCCCAGCGCCTGCGAAGGCGAGGCCCTGCAGCTGGACAACGGCGCGGGCCTGTCGCGCAGCGAACGCAGCACGGCGCTCTGCCTGGGCCAGTGGCTGCAGGCCCTGTGGCGCAGCCCGGTGATGCCGGAGTTCGTGGCCTCCCTGCCCGTCAATGGCACCGATGGCACCACACGGCGCTGGCAGGCTGCCGCCGGCCGTGCGCACATCAAGACGGGTTCGCTCGACGGCGTGGCGTCCATGGCCGGCTACGTGGACACGGCCGATGGCGGCAACCGCGTGATCGTCGTCGGTGTGGTCAACCACCCGCGCGCCGATGCGGGCCGCCCTGTGCTGCAAGCCCTGATCGACTGGGCGCAACGCCCCAACACCGTCACCGCCCCGATCACGCCCAACACGCCCTGAGCAGCACACCCCATGAACCTCTCACCCGACACCATCGAGTGGATCGGCGGCCTCGCGGCCATGCTGACCACGGCCTCTTTCGTGCCGCAGGTCTGGCTGACCCTGCGCACGCGCGATGTCAGCGGCATTTCGTTGGGCATGTACAGCTGCTTCACCCTCGGGGTGGCGCTGTGGCTGGTCTATGGCCTGTCGATCGGCTCGCTGCCCGTGACCATCGCCAACTGCGTCACCTTGACGCTGGCGCTGGCCATCCTGGGGATGAAGCTGTGGTTCGGGCGCGGACCGCGGCATTGACCACGGCCCGCGAACCGGCGGCGGTCAGAGCTGCTGACGGGCGCGGTTGTAGGCCAGGGAGCCGATGAGGGCGTGGCCCAGCGGCGCGTAGTGGGTGGCATCGGCCCAGATGTAGGTGCTGGTGCTGCCGTTCAGGGTGATGCTGGTGTTGCAGAAGCGGACATTGGCGTCGGCGTCGGGCTCCGAGCCGGTGGTCACGCTGCCGTCTGGCTTGACCAGACCGGTGGTGTTGCACAGCGCCGCGCCGTGGACATAACTGGTGCTGCGCGTGGTGCTGTTGGTGAAGGAGTCGGGGTTGACGCCCACCAAGTCACGGCCAGAAACGTTGCCCAGGCCGCGCACGTAGAGGCGGTCGTTGTAGGCCACCACCAGGCGCGACATCAGGGCAGCGTCGGTGGCCAAGCCACGGGGCGAGTCGTTCAGGGAGGGCGTCAGTGCCAACGCCACCTTGGCACCCGTGCCGATCACGTCCTTGACCGCAGCGGCCATGCGGTCAGCACGGGCCTGCAGCGTGGCGATCGCGGTGGCCTCATCGGTCGTGGCCGGGGTCGCGCGGATGGCATTGAACTGCTCCAGGATGTCGTTCTGGCCGACCATGATGGTGACCAGCGTGCTGCCATTCAGCTCACCGCGGTGGGCTGCGATCTGGGCGATGACGTCGTCGGTCTTGGCACCGAAGGCGGCGTAGCTGACAGCGCCAGAGTACGGATCGATCGCGCACTGGCTGTTGTAACCGCGGCCGTAGTTGCGGGCCAGCACATGCACCCAGATGCGGGGCGTGCCGCAGTTGTAAGCGGTGGTCGTGGTGAGCTGATTGGGGCTCTCAACCTCGAGCTTGGCCGAGGTGAAGAACGAGAAGCCGTAGTAGCCGTCCAGCGTGGGCGAGGTGAGCGTGGCACCGTTGGCGTTGGCCGCCGTGCACTCAACGGCCAGCGCGCTGGGCGTGCCGACCCTGGGGTCGGCGCACACCACGGACGCCCCGACGGATGCGTCGTGCACCGTGTACGTGAGCCCCTTGATCATCGCGCCACTGCCCGTGGTGCCATCGGCCTTTTTCAGCGAACCAGCGTAAGTGTCGAACGCGCTGTTCTCATCGCCAAACGACACGATGCTGCCGGGCGCAAAGAAGCTGTTGCGGCTGCCGCCCCCGCAGGCCGACAGGCCCATCGCCAGGCCGGCTGCCGAGCAGGCCAGCGCGACCCAGCCCAGGCGGCGGCGGTTCACGGGCAGGCGGGATGCGGCAACAGGGAACATGGTCTCTCCAGGGGATCCAGGGGTCGGGGGATGTCAAGGCGGCGCCGGATCACCCAGACCCGCGCGCCAAGGTGGCAGTCTGCCACGGGATTGCCCTCGCCCGCGCGGTGCCGGGGTGAAGAGCTGTGAAGCGCCGAGGGTGAACAGGCCGGCCAGCGGGGCGATGAGCGGTGCAGTGAACGCCGCGGCTCAAGCGGCCGCGGCCCGGCTCAGGCGGTCGCGCACGCCGTCCCACGCGGGGCCTTCGGGCGGGGCTTCCACCCAGATCTGGGCGACGCCGGTGGCGTCCATCTCGCGCAGGTCGGCGAACAGGTCGTGGGCCGCGGTGACCGCATCGCCCGGCATCGACAAGTGCACCACGCCCGGGTGGCGCGGGTGGTGGGCCCACAGGCTGCGCGAATAGACGGCCACGCGCGGCGCCACGCCCGGCGTGGCCAGGTGCTGGGCGGTGAGCTCGGGCTCGATGACGTCCAGGCCGTCGGCCAGCTGCGCATCGCTCATGAGGACGACGCGGGCGCGCGGCGCGTAGTGCGACAGCAGCGTGCCCGAGGCCTTGGGCGCGTTCGGGTCGGGCGCCTCCGGCTTGGACCACAGCAGCGGCTCGCCAGCGGCTTCTTCGAGCTGGGCCATCGTCAGGCGGCCAGGACGCAGCAACACCGGCTGGCCGCGCGAGCAATCGACGATGGTGGACTCGATGCCGACCTCGCAGGGGCCACCGTCGAGCACCCAGACAGCGTCCAGAGCGTCTGCGTTTTTGCCCTGGTCAGCGAACTCTTCGACGACGTGCGCCGCCCGCGTCGGGCTGATGCGGCCGAAGCGGTTGGCGCTGGGCGCGGCCACGCCGAGGATGTCGCGCTGGGCGCAGGCGTCCAGCAGCTGGCGGGCCACGGGGTGGTCGGGGCAGCGCAGGCCGATGGTGTCCTGGCCGCCCGCCGCGGCGCGTGCCATGTCGGGGTGGCGCGGCACGATGACGGTCAAGGGCCCCGGCCAGAAGGCGCACACCAGGCGCTGGGCCACGGGCGGGAAGGCGCTGACGAAATGCAGGGCCGCGGCCTCGTTGGGCACGTGGACGATGAGCGGGTGGTCGGCCGGGCGCCCCTTGGCCGCGAAGATGCGGGCCACGGCGGCATCGTCATCGGCTCGGGCGCCGAGGCCATAGACGGTCTCGGTGGGCAGGGCCAGCAGGCCGCCGTCGGCCAGGCGTTGCGCGGCCTGTTCGATCGCGTCGGGCTGCTGGGCGGGGTCGAGCAGGCGCATGGTGGGCATCGGACGGGTCAAGGCCTGGCGATCAGAACGGCGCGATGCCCAGGATGGCCGCGGCCTGCAGCGCCGTGGCGCGGGCAGCTTGCGGGCTGGCGCCGGTCACCGTCAGGTGGCCCATCTTGCGGCCGGCACGCGCCTCAGATTTGCCGTAGAGGTGCAGGTGGGTGCCGGACAGCGCCAGCACCGCCGCCCAGTCGGGTTCACGTTGCGCCGTGGCAGGCTGGCCATCCGTTTCAGGGAACCACAGGTCGCCCAGCAGGTTGAGCATCAGGCAGGGGCTGTGCAGCACGGGCTCGACCAGGGGCAGGCCGGTCATGGCGCGCACCTGCAGCTCGAACTGCGACACATCGCAAGCGTCGATGGTGTGGTGGCCGCTGTTGTGCGGACGCGGGGCCATCTCGTTGGCGACGATGCGGCCGTCTTGCAGCACGAAGAACTCGGTGCACAGCACGCCGACGTAGTCCATCGAGGACGCGATCTTGTGCGCCGAGGCGTAGGCCTGCTGCGAGACAGCTTCGGTGACGTTCGGTGCAGGCACCGTGGTCACGGCCAGGATGCCGTCGCGGTGCAGGTTCTGCTGCAGCGGGAAGTGCACGACCTGGCCATCGCGGCCGCGGGCGACGATGACGCTGACCTCGTAGGCCAGGGGCAGCATCTTCTCCAGCACGCAGCCCACGCGCTGCAGCTCGTCCCAGGCGGCGATGAGCTCGGCGCGCGTCTTGACGCGGACCTGGCCCTTGCCGTCGTAGCCCAGGCGCGATGTTTTGAGGATGCCGGGCAGCAGGTCATCAGACACGGCTGCCAATTGCTCGGGCGTGTCGATCAGGGCGTGCGGGGCGCAATCGACGCCGCAGCCGACGAAGTGGGCCTTCTCGCGGGCGCGGTCCTGGCAGATGGCGACCGACGCACCGGCCGGCGCCACCGGGCGGGTTTGGGCCAGCTGCTCGAGCGCGGCGGCGGGCACGTTTTCGAACTCGGTGGTGATGGCATCGGCCACGCTGGCCAGCTCGGCCAGGCCGGTGGTGTCCAGGTAGGGCGTGCGGATGTGTTCGTGAGACACCAGGCCAGCCGGGCTGGTGGCATCGGCGTCGAGCACGGCGGTGCGGTAGCCCATGCTTTGCGCGGCGTGCACGAACATGCGGCCCAGTTGGCCGCCGCCCATCACGCCCAGGGTCGCACCCGGCAAGATCACGGGGAGGATCACGTCCTTGGCGGCGCTCATGCCTTGCCGCCTTCCTGGGCAGGCATCGTCAGGTCGGCCGTCATCGCGCGGGCCACCTCGGTCTGGCGGGCGCGGAAGGCGTCGAGCTTGGCGCGCAATGCGGGGTGGCTGCCCGCCAGCATCGCCACGGCGAACAGCGCCGCGTTGCCCGCACCGGCCGTGCCGATGGCGAACGTCGCCACAGGGATGCCCTTGGGCATCTGCACGATGGAATGCAGCGAATCCACGCCCTGCAGGTGGCGCGAGGGCACGGGCACGCCGAGCACCGGCACCGTGGTCTTGGCGGCCAGCATGCCCGGCAGGTGGGCGGCACCACCCGCGCCGGCGATGATGGCCACCAGGCCACGGTCGGCCGCGGCTTCGGCGTAGCGGAACATGTCATCGGGCATGCGGTGGGCCGAAACGACCTTCGCCTCGAAGGCGATGCCGAACTCGGTGAGAATGTCGGCAGCGTGACGCATCACGTCCCAGTCGCTGCTGGAGCCCATGACCACGCCGACCTGGATGGCTTGCTGTTCTGTCTGCATCGGGCTGCTGGTCGTCGTGTGGGGGGCTGTGCTCACCGCGGGCTCCTGTCTCGTCAAACCCTGGATTTTAGGCGCTGCCCACGTTCTGCGCTGTGCAAGCCGCCACACCTGTCGCCCTCACCTCTGCTGACCATGATCGACATCACCCTCGAGAACTTCGAATCCGACCTGCTGGCCGCCTCGCAGCAGGTGCCGATCCTGCTGGACATCTGGGCGCCCTGGTGCGGCCCCTGCAAGCAGCTGGGCCCCGTGCTGGAGGGCCTGGAAGCCGAGTACCAAGGCCGCTTCACGCTGGCCAAGCTCAATGCCGATGAGCAGCAGGAAATCGCCGGCCAGCTCTCGGAGATGTTCGGGGTGCGCTCCATCCCGTTTTGCGTGATGTTCGTGGGCGGCCAGCCGGTGGACGGCTTCGTCGGCGCCTTGCCGGCCGAGCAGATCCGCGGCTTCCTGGCCAAGCACGTGCCCACCGAGGGCGAAGTGGCGGCCGAGGCCGAGGTGGCGCAGGCCGAGGCCCTGGCCGAAGAAGGCCAGACCGGCGGCGCCGTGGACCTGCTGCTCGACGCCCTGGAAAAAGACCCGAACAACGACGAAGCCCGCTTCGACCTGATCGCGCTGATGCTGGCCGAGGGCTCGGACAACGCCTTGCAGCACGCCCAGCTGGTGGCCGAGCCCCTGCGCCCGCGCGCCACCGGCCTGCTGGTGGAAGCCCGCCCCGCCGCCTTCGTGCGGGTGCTGGACGCCGTCGTCGGTGTGCGCGCCAACGGCCGCCCGCTGAGCACGCTGCAAGAAGCCATTGCCGCCAACAAGCGCGACTTCGCCGCCCGCCTGGAGCTGGCCTCGCTGCACCTCGCCCTGGGCCGCCAGACCGAGGCCATGGACGAACTGCTGGAAATCATCATGCGCGACAAGGCCTGGAACGACGAGGCTGCGCGCAAGCTCTACGTCGCCATCCTGGAGACGATGACCAAACCTCAGCCCAAGCCCGCCGCACCTGCGCCGGGCAAGGCCGGCGGACCAGGCGCTCACCCGGGAGCCCACCCCAGCGCAGCCCCCGATGGCAAGCCCAAGCTGGAAATCGCCGGCAAGGTCGAGGTGGCCGGGGCCGACCCCGTCATCGACGCCTACCGCCGCAAGCTCAGCATGGCGCTGTTCTGAGCCACCGCCGACACCTCCGCACGGAACGCCGACACCATGAGCCTCGCCGCAGCCCCCTCGCCTGCCCTGCCCCCGTTGACCGACGCGGCCGAGCTGCGGACACGGCTGGCGGCCTCCCCCGCCGAAGACCTGCTCCTGCTGGACTGCCGCTTCAACCTGGCCGACGCCGGCGCGGGCGAAGCAGCCTGGCGCGCGGGCCACATCCCCGGAGCGCTCTACGCCCACCTCGACCGCGACCTCTCCGGGCCGAAGGTCGGCCAGGACACGCCCGCCTTCACCGGCCGCCACCCCCTGCCCTCGCCCGAGGCCCTGGCCCGCACCCTGGGCCACTGGGGCCTGCGCTCCGACACCCGCGTGGTGGCCTACGACGACGCCGGCGGCATGTTCGCCGCCCGCGCCTGGTGGCTGCTGCGCTGGCTGGGCCACGAGCGCGTGCAGGTGCTCGATGGCGGCTGGCCGGCCTGGCTGGCCCTGCAGCCTGACGGTGGCCTCAGCAACAGCAGCAGCGACACCCCCGTGGCCACGCGCATGCCCAGCACCTTCACGCCGCAGGTGCGCAGCGGCTGGCGCGTCATGGCCGACGAGGTCCTGGCATCGGTGCAGGCACCGTCCAGCACGCAGGGCACACCGAGCCGATGGCACCTGCTCGACGCCCGCGCCCCCGACCGCTTCCGCGGCGAGAACGAAACCCTGGACCCGGTGGGCGGCCACATCCCCGGGGCGCACAACCGCTTCTTCCAGCGCAACCTGCAAGAGGGCCGCTTCAAGCCGGCCGAGGTGCTGCGTGAAGAATTCACGGCCCTGATGGCCGGAGCCGGCGCCAACACGGACACCCTCGTGCACCAGTGCGGCTCCGGCGTGACCGCCTGCCACAACCTGCTGGCCATGGCCCACGCCGGTTTCGCCCCCACCCGGCTGTACGCCGGCTCCTGGAGCGAGTGGTGCGCCGACCCGGCCCGCCCAGTGGCCACCGGGAACGACGGCGCGGCGGCCTGATCCGCCCCTCGCGCCCAACGGTCAGCCCTGACAGACGAACGGTGGGGCCCGGCGACGGGCGGTGGCGCCACGCGCTGTAACGAAACGCAAGCTGGCGCGAGTGCGTGGGTTTTGTCACGCTGATCCGGCCTTCGCCCCGCTCAACGCGAACCCAGAATTTCCCGATGTGGACATCATGGATCCACAGCAAGGGGTTTCTGGCATGCAGGCACACACATCCACACCGACCGCGGGCGGTTTTTCGCGCGGCTTCACCCTCATCGAAGTGATGATCGTGGTGGCCATCGTGGCCATCCTGGCCTCGGTCGCCGTGCCCGCCTACACGCAGTACATCCGCCGCGGCGCCATGCAGGAGGCCTTCACCAACCTGGCCAGCCAGCGCGTGCGCCTGGAACAGTTCTACCAGGACAACCGCGCCTACGGCCCGACCGCCGCCACCACCTGCGGCAACGCCGCCGCCAACGCCCTGGTGATCGCCGACAGCAAGTACTTCGACTACAGCTGCACCACCAGCAACAGCGGCCAGAACTACACGATCACGGCCACGGGCAAGAGCAGCAGCACGGTCAACGGCTACGCCTACACCCTCGGCGACAGCGGTGCCAAGGGCACCACCCAGTTCGCCGGCAGCACCGCCACCGCGGCGTGCTGGGCCATCAAGTCGGCCTCGGACTGCTCCTGAGCCGCGAGGACACCGCCATGACGCACACACCACGCCCCTTCCGCCCGACCCAAGGCGGCTTTTCGATCATCGAGATCGCCGTCACCCTGGTGGTGCTGGGCATGTTGCTCGCCACCGCCGTGCCCAGCATGAGCGCCTGGGTTCGCAACGCCAAGCTGCGCAACCAGGCCGAATCCCTGCAGACGGGTTTGCAGCAAGCCCGCAACGAGGCCGTGCGCCGCAACCGCCCCATCACCTTCTACATGGTCGGCAATGGCACGGCCACGGCGCTGAACAACAGCTGCACGGTCTCGGACACGGGCACCTCGTGGGTGGTCAGCGTGCGCGACCCGGGCAGCGCCTGCGCGGCCGCGCCCACCAACGCCAGCACCGACGCCACCAACCCGTTGATCGTGGTCAAGCGCTTGGGCGCAGAAGGCAGCACGGGCGTGTCGGTCAGCGGGTTGGCCGCCGATGGCAGCACCGCCGCCAGCAGCGTGACCTTCGATGCCCTGGGCCGCCGCTCGGGCAACCTGACGCGCATCGTGGTGAGCTACGCCTCGGCCCAGACCGACGACCGCCCCCTGCGCGTGGACATCACCCCGGCCGGCATGGTGCGCTCCTGCGACCCGCTGATCACCAGCTCCAGCGACCCGCGTCGCTGCCTGTGAGGTTCGCCATGAACAAACGCCCCCCCCGCATGCCCAGCCAGCGCGGCATGATGCTCATCGAGGTGCTGGTCTCCATCCTCATCTTCAGCATCGGCGTGCTGGCCCTGGTGGGCCTGCAGGCGCGCATGACGGCCGCCCAGTCCGATGCCAAGTACCGCGCCGACGCCAGCTACCTGGCCAACGAGGTGGTCGGGACGATGTGGGGCGACCTCAGCCACGTGGCCAACTACAACGGCACGGCCTGCACCTCCAACACCCGCTGCAGCGACTGGCAGAGCAAGGTCAGCAACACGCTGCCCAACGGCAACGGCAGCATCGTCATCGACGCCACCACGCAGATGGTCACGATCACCGTGACCTGGCAGCACGGCAGCGACGACCAGCACAGCTACACCACCCGCACGCGGCTGAGCGCCGCCAGCTGAGGTCCCCAGATGCGCACCCCACACACCCCTGCCCACGGCTTCACCCTGGTGGAGTTGATGGTCGGCATGGCCCTGGCCCTGATCACAACGGTCATCATCGCGCAGGTGGTGGTCAATGCCGAAGGCCAGCGCCGCACGACCAGCTCGGGCTCGGATGCCCAGGTCAACGGCTCCATCGGCCTCTACACCGTCAGCCGAGACGTTCAGGGCGCAGGCTACGGCATCATCAGCCACAGCGCCGCGCTGGGCTGCCCCATCCAGGCCAAGTACGGCAGCGCCGCCACCCTGGCCCTGACGCTGGCGCCCGTCACCATCACGGTCGATGCCAATGGCGTGCCCACGCTGCGCACCTTCAGCAGCGGCCGCAACAGCTTCTCGGTGCCCATGGTCGTCAAGGCCAACCACGCCGCGGTCGACACCAGCTTCACCGTGACATCCAGCACCGGCGTGAGCAATGGCGACACGATGATGGCCATCCCGGGCACCTGGAGCAGCACCAACTGGTGCACGGTGTTCCAGGTGGCAGGCTCGGGCACCAACGTGCTGTCCAGCACCGTGGTGCCCAACGTCACCGTGACCGCGGGCTGGAACCCGGCGTCCTCGGCCACGCTGATGCCCACCACCGGTTACCCCGCCGACACCAGCTACCTCGTCAACCTGGGCAGCATCGTGCTGCGCGAGTACACCGTCACCAGCGAGAACCTGGTCATGCGCGAGCTGCAGGCCAATGGCACCTGGCCCGCCGATTTCCAGGTGCTGGCCTCGGGCATCGTGGCCATGCGCGTGATGTACGGCAAGGACACCAGCACCCCAAAAGACGGCGTGGTCGATCAGTTCGACACCACCACCCCGACCACCGCAGACGACTGGTCGCGCGTGCTGAGCGTGCGCATCGCCGTGGTGGCGCGCAGCGAGATCCGCGAAAAGGTCGAGGTCACCATCGCCGACCCGGTGTGGGACGTGGGCACCGCCACCACCGTGTCGGGCACCGCCGCCTGCAGCACAGGCAGCTCGCGCCAGTGCCTGACGCTGACCATCCCCAAACCCAACACGACCGACACCGAGTGGCAGCACTACCGCTACAAGGTCTATGACACCGTCGTGCCGCTGCGCAACGTGGTGTGGAGTGCCGTATGAAGCAGCGCGGCCTGTCCCTCATCTTCGCCCTGCTGGCCTTGCTGGCCCTGTCGCTGGGCGCCGTCGCCCTGGTGCGCTCGGTGGACAGCGGCACCACGGTGCTGGGCAACCTCGGCTTCAAGCAGGAGACCGTGGCCTCGACCGAGCGCGCCACGCAAACCGCCATCGAGTGGCTGGCCGCCAACGCGACCACGCTGGACGCCAACAACACGGCCGTCGGCTACTACGCCTCGGCCACCGACAACCTGGACGCCACCGGCCAGCTCAGCAGCCATGCCGGCCGCGTGCTGGTGGACTGGAACGGCGACACCTGCGCCTACGCCAGCGGCACCGTGACGGGCCAATGCACCCTGGCGGCACGCACGGTGGCCACGGCCAGCGCGACCGAGCCGGTGACGCTGCGCTACGCCATCTTCCGTTTGTGCTCGGCCACGGGCGCCCCCACCGCCACGGGCAACTCCTGCGCGGCACCGGCCAACTCGGGCGCCGGCGTGGCCAACGACAAGGGCAGCCTGGACTACAGCAAACCCGCACCGCTGACGGGCACGGCCCAAGGCACGTACTACCGCATCGTGGTGCAGGCCGTGGGTGCGCGCAGCACGTCGTCCATCACCGAGACCATCGTTCAGTTCTGATGTCGGAGGCGACATGACCCATCCCCTTTCCCCCCAAGCACGGCCCGCCACGGCATCCGATCTGCCGCCCTCGCGTGCCCTGCGTGTCGCCATGGCCGCGTCCCTGTTGCTGGGCGGCTTCGCCCCGGGTCAGCTGAGCTGGGCCGCCAGCACCGACATCAGCAACTCGCCGCTGATCAACGCCACCGTGTCGGTCAAGCCCAACCTGATGTTCATCCTGGACAACTCGGGCTCGATGGCCAGCGACTACCTGCCCGATGACACCGGTGACCGCGGCGCCTACAGCGTGTGGTCGTCGCAGTGCAATGGCGCAGCGTTCAACCCCTCGGCGGCGACCTCCCCCTACGCCTTGCCCAAGACGGCCGACGGCCGCAACTACCCCAACCAGCCACTGACCGCGGCCTGGTCCGATGGTTTCCAGCCGACGCTGTCGTCGTCTGCCAGCGTCACCAAGTCACTCAACACCGACACGCCCGACCCGGACGCCACCACGCCCGTCGTGCTGACGGACACCATCACGACCAATGGCGTCTCGCTGGCGGTCAATGACCTGGTCGCCGTTCATGAAAGCGGCGACGACACCCACTGGATGGTGGGCAAGGTGGTGGACAAAGACCTGGTCTCCTTGTTCACCTTCCCCTACACCTACAAGTACACGATCACCTTCACCTTCTCCAGCGTGCGCAAGGGCACCGTGTCGAACTGGGTGCTGGGCAAGCTGCGCACCACCAACCTCTCGGCCACCGGCAACAACCCGGCCACGCACTACTACTACAACTACACGGGCACGCAGACGCCCCAGTCCTGGGCCTACGACAGCGCCGGCAACTTCGACACCGGCAGCACCTTCGTCAACGAGTGTCTGAGCAACATCGGCTCAGGGGCCGGCAGCAGCAAATTCAGCCAGGTGCTCATCAGCAGCCTGTCGGCGGCCGACCAGCAGCGCTACGCCAACTGGTACGCCTACTACCGCACCCGCATCCTGATGATGCGCTCGGCCGCGGGCCGCGCCATGTTCGCGCTGGACAACCGCTACCGCGTGGGCTTCACCACCATCAACAAGAACAGCAACTACAACACCGACACCACGCCCAACCTGGGCAGCTTTGCCAACATCGCCGACTTCGGTGCCGACCAGAAAACGCTGTTCTTCAGCAACCTGTACGGCGCCCCCGTGGGGGGCTCCACGCCCCTGCGCCGTGCCCTGGCCAAGGTGGGTCGCTACTACGGCAACAAGTTCACCGGCCAGACCGACCCCATCCAGAACGCCTGCCAGCGCAACTACAGCATCCTGACCACCGACGGCTACTGGAACGAATCCACCCTGCCCACGCAGCTGGATGGCAGCACCGCCGTGGGCAACCAAGACGCCGACATCAACGCGACGCCGCGCCCGCAGTACGACGACAGCACCAACTACACCGCCACCTACGTGCGCACCAGTTACCGGGCGGGCAACACCACCGGCTGCTCCAACGGCAAGCGCAACTACACGCCATACACCGAACAGCAGGTGATGACGGTCACGCCGACAGGCACCACCTACACCAACTGGGTGACCCTGCAGGACCCCTCTGGCGCCACCGTCAGTTGCAAGTCCTCGCAACCCAATGCGACCACGGTGGAATCCGCCAGCAACGGCGGCCCCGCGCCCAACACCCTGGCCGACGTGGCCGCGTACTACTACAACACCGACCTGCGCACCGACCTCGTCAACAGCGTGCCCTACTCGGACACCGACCCCAACCGCAAGCAGCACATGACGACGTACACGCTGGGCCTGGGCCTGAGCGGCCGGCTGCGTTACGACGTCAACTACCTCACCGGCGCCTCCAGCGACTTCAACGACATCAAGTCGGGCGCCAGGAAATGGCCGATCCCGCCGCTGGACACCTCCAGCGACCCGGCCAAGATCGACGACCTCTGGCACGCCGCCGTCAACGGCCATGGCCGCTACTTCTCGGCGGGCAGCGCCGACGCGCTGGTCTCGGCCCTGAGCACGGCGCTCTCCGACATCACCGCCCGGGACGGCGCCGGCGCCTCGGCGGCCAGCACCTCGCTGCGCCCCGTGCTCGGCACCGACCAGGTCTTCATCGCGTCCTACCGCACCCAGAGCTGGAACGGCGAGCTTGAAGCCCGCACCATCACGGTCAACACCGCCACCGACACGGTGTCCATCGGCACGGAAAACAGCAACTGGAAAGCCAGCACCCTGCTGGACGGCCAGGCATACAGCAGCCGCACCATCTACTACGCCCGCAAGACGACTTCGGGCAGCACCACCAGCCAGAGCCTGGGCAACTTCACCTACACCAACCTGTCCTCCGACGTGGATGGCGGCCTGCTGACTGGCTACTTCAACAACTACTGCAGCCAGTCACCCCGGCCCACGCAATGTTCGGCGCTGACCTCCACGCAACAGACCAACGCCTCGGGCGCAGCCCTGGTGAACTTCATCCGCGGTGACCGCAGCAACGAAGGCACGCTCTACCGCAGCCGCCGCAGTGTGCTGGGTGACATGGTGGACGCCTCGCCCGTGTACGTGGGCAAACCGCCTTTCTCGTACACCAACAACGGCTACACCACCTACCAGACCAACAACGCCAGCCGCTGCCCCATCGTCTATGCCGCCGCCAACGACGGCATGCTGCACGCTTTCTCGGCCAAATCCGGCAACAGCGCCACGTCCTGCCCCACGGCCGGCAGCGAGGTGTGGGCCTACATTCCCCGCGCGGTGATGCCCAGCCTCTACATGCTGGGAGACTCCGACTATGGCAACCAGCACCGCTTCAGCGTCAACGCCACGCCCGTGGTGGCCGACATCCACCGCGTCGTGGAGGGCGAAAACGTCTGGCGGACCATGCTGGTCGGTGGCCTGGGCGCGGGAGGCAAGTCGTACTACGCGCTGGACGTCAGCTCGCCGAGCAGCCCGACCCTGATGTGGGAGTTCACCGATGCCGACCTGGGCCTGAGCTACGGCAACCCCGTCATCACCCAGGTGCCGGACGGCACTGGCGCCAGGGTCTGGGCGGTGGTCTTCGCCTCGGGCATCAACAACAGCGGCAACGGCTACCTGTACGTGCTCAACGCCCACACCGGCGCCGTCATGCACAAGGTGCCCACGCTGGTGAACAACGCGGCGGTGGGCTCGTCGAGCAACCCCAGCGGCCTCACCAAGCTCAACGCCTGGATCTCGACCCCGTCTGACAACGAGGCCGTGCGCTTCTACGCCGGCGACCTGCTGGGCAACCTGTGGCGCTTCGACGCCAACAACCTGGCCGCCCCCACCGGCACCACCGCCGACACCCGCGCCGTGCGCCTGGCCCAGTTCGTCAAGGACGGCACGGCCCAGCCCATCACGGTCAAGCCCGAGCTGGCCGAGGTGCGCTACGGCGGCTACAACTACCCGGTGGTGCTGGTCGGCACGGGCCGCTACCTGGGCGCCACCGACGCCATGGACACCACCACCCCCGGCTCCATCTACGCCGTCAAGGACCCGCTGACCTCCACCGGCTGGAGCAACATCCGCAGCAGCATGGTCGCCCAGACCCTGACCACCTCCGGCAACAACCGCACCGTCACCAAGAACGCGGTGGACTGGAGCAGCAGCACCGTGGCCGGCTGGTACATCGACCTGCCCGATGCCGGCGAGCGCGTGGCCGTGGGCATGAGCCTGGCTTACACCACCCTGACCGTGGCCAGCATCGTGCCCGCCACCGACGTGTGCAGCGGCTCGGGTTACTCGTGGCTCTATGACTTGGACATCGCCACCGGCTCCTATGTGCTGGAACAGGCCAGCACCCAGCTGGCCGGCTACAAGCGCTCGGTGGCCACCATGGGCATCAACACCCTGCAGTTCGAAGGCCGCTCGAAGTCGGGCCAGATCATCACCAACGCCGACGGCTCCACCGAGGTGCGTGACCACGTCAAGGCACCGACGTCCACCGGCACCATGCGCCGCACCTCCTGGCGCGAACTGACGCAGTGAAGGCCATGACAGGCACGCTCACCGCCCACCCGCTGACGCCACCGTCACGGCGCGTGGGTTGGTGCGTGCTGGCAGCGTTGGGCCTGCATGCGGCTCTGGGGGTGGGCCTGTTCCTGCGGACACAGGCGCTGGCACCGGGCCAGACACCGGGCCACACACCAGGCTACAGCGCGACCACCTCGGGTGGTCACGCGCCTTCGGCATCCACGGCGACAACGGCCACGGCCATGCAGGTGCGTTGGACCCTGGCCACGCCCACCCGGATCGCCCAGGCCGATACCGCCCCGGCCCTCGCCCCACCGATGGCGCAGCCCTCGGCCGAACGCACCGACATGGCCGATGCCGCGGAGCCTTTCCAAGCCCTGGCGCCCATGCCGGCCACCAGCGCGGAAGTCTCCCCAGCGGCATCCCCCTCTGCCGACGGCGACGCCACCTTCACCGGCTACGCCCGCCGCGACATGCTCGACCGCCCGCCCCAGGCCCTGGGCATCGTCCAGATCAGCTACCCGCCCGGCGTCGAGCCTGGCCGCGTCCGCACGGGCCGCCTGACCCTGTTCATCGACGAGGCCGGTGCCGTGCGCAAGGTCATGGTCGCGCCCCCTCCGAACGCCGAAGACGCCCTGCCCGCCCCCTTCGTCGAAGCCGCCCGCGAGGCCTTCCTGCAGGCGCGCTTCACCCCCGGCGAGCGCCAGGGCATGCCGGTGAAATCGCGCATCGACGTAGAAGTCAGCTTCGACGACCGCGAGACCGCCCCGGTCGAAACGGCGCAACAACCCACCGCGCCCGCGGGCACCGACCGTTCGGTCTGAAGGCGCAGCCTGGCCCCGCGCGCGCACTCAGTGAGACAGCGCCTCGTCCAGCAGCTCGATCCAGTGCTTGACCGGCGTGTCCGTGCCCGATTGCAGGTGGGTGATGCAGCCGATGTTCGCGCTGGCGATCACCTGGGGGCCGGAGGCCGCACTTTCTGCACCCTGTTCGGGCTGCAGCGCCTGGAGCTTGAGGTCGCGCAGCTGCCGTGACATCTCCGGCTGCAGCACGCTGTACGCGCCACCGGCGCCGCAGCACTGGTGGCTGTCCTGGCGGGCCAGGCGCACCTCGAAGCCCAGCTCGCGCAAGCTGGTTTCGATCGGGCCTGGCTTGGCCGCGCTGCTCAGGCGCTGCGCGTGGCTGAGGCTGCACGGCGGGTGGAAGGTGAAGCCGCCCAGCGAGCCGGCCGCGGCCTTGCGGCCCAGCTTGCGCTTGAGCACGGGCAACCAGGCCGGCAGCATCTCACCCGGGTCGCGCACCAGGGCGACGAGGCGCTTGGCCTTGTCGGCATAGGCCGGGTCGTCGGCCAGCAGGCTGTCGTAATCCTTGACCCAGGCGCCGCAGCCCGAGGCATTGACCAGCACCGCCTCCACCGGCGTGGCCGACACGATGTACGGCCACCACGCGTCGATGTTGCGGCGCGCGCGCACCTTGGCCCCATCGACATCGCCCATGTGGCCTTGCACGGCCCCGCAGCACCCGGAGGACGAAGCCACCTCGGCACGGATGCCCAGTGCATCGAGCACGCGCGCCGTGGATGCGTCGATGTGCGGACGCAAGCCCGGCTGCACGCAGCCCTTGAGCATCAGCACGCGGCGTGCGTGCAGGCTTTGGCGCGCATCGGGCCAGACGGGCGGCGCGAGGGGCGAACGCGCCGGCACCTGCGCGCGCAAGGCCTCGGGCAAGAGCCCGCGCACGGCCTGGCCCACGCGCAAGGCCGGGGTGAACAGCGGCGAGGGCATCAGCGTGCGCAGGCCCCAACGCAGCAGGCGCTCGCGCCAGGGGCGGGCCACGGCCGCGTCCACCACCGGCTGGCCCACGGCGAGGAGCTCGTAGTAGGGCACGCCGGAGGGGCAGGTGCTTTCGCAGTGGCGGCAACCGATGCAGCGGTCCAGGTGCTGCTGCGTGGTGCGCGTGGGCGCCTGGCCCTCGAACACCTGCTTCATCAGGTAGATGCGGCCGCGCGGGCCGTCCAGCTCGTTGCCGGTCAGGCGGTAGGTCGGGCAGGTGGCGTTGCAAAAGCCGCAGTGCACGCACTGGCGCAGCACGGCCTGGGCCTGCTGGCCGGCGGGGGTGGACTGGTGCTCGGGTGAGAGGCGTGTCTGCATGGGTGGGGCTGCCTGGGTGGGGCTGCGTGCGCCGAATCAGGCGACAGGTGGAAGGAGACGGCCGGTGGCGAACACGCCCTGGGGGTCGAAGGCCCGCTGCACCTGCTGGTGCAAGCGCAGCAGCACCGGCGACAAGGCTGCCCCGTCCACGCACGGCATGGGCTGGGCCACGCACACCGCCTGGGCATGGCCGCCCACGCGCGCCGCCAGGGCGTGCACGGCCGCCGCCGGCGCGGGGGTGCACACCCAGCGCTGACCGCCAAACCACTCGATGAGCTGCTCGCCGTGCACCTCCAGCGGCGCGGTGATGGGCGGCACCGACAGGCGCCACAGGGCCACCCCCTGGGCGCCCGCCTGGGCCACGGCCGCGCGCGCGCGTTGGAAGAATTCGTCGCTCTGGTCGCGCATGCCTTGCCAGAAAGCCTCGGCCACGGGGGGCGCCAGCAACTCGCCGCGGCGCTCGCGGTACAGGCGCTGCACCGCGCTGGCCACCGCCGCCCGCGCGCCACGCAGTCGCAGCACCAGCATGCCGTCCCACCACGCCGAAGCGTCCAGCGGCAAGGGCTGGGCCGCCCACTGGTTGACCTGGGCCAGGGCCTCGGCCTGGGGCATCTCGAAGCGCATGGTGGCCGACACCACCGGCTGCGGCATCACCTTGAGCGTCACCTCCAGCAACAGGCCCAGCGTGCCCATGGAGCCCGCCATCAGGCGAGAGAGGTCAAAGCCCGCCACGTTCTTCATCACCGCACCGCCAAAGCGCATCACCTCGGCGCGGCCGTTCATCAGCGTGCAACCCAGCACGTGGTCGCGCACGGCGCCGCGGCTGACCCGGCCCGGCCCGCTCAGGCCGCTGGCCACCACGCCACCGAGGGTGGCGGTGCAAGCCCCTGGGTCGTTGCCATCGGCATGGAAGGCGAAGCGCGGCGGCTCGAAAGCCAGGTGCTGCCCGCGCTCGGCCAGCGCGGCTTCGACCTCGGCCAGCGGTGTGCCCGCACGGGC
This sequence comes from Aquabacterium sp., assembly GCA_023266355.1. Lineage (GTDB taxonomy): Bacteria > Pseudomonadota > Gammaproteobacteria > Burkholderiales > Burkholderiaceae_C > Aquabacterium. The sequence goes on along the minus strand of JAHFQM010000005.1, from coordinate 21,421 downwards.
GCGGACCACCAGCTCGCTGGGCTCGTAGGCCACGATGCCCTGGCAGGCCCGGGTGTCGAGCAGCTCGCCGCGGGTGGTGTCGCCCAGGTGGTCCTTGCTGCCGCCCCCGCGCACGCGCAGGCAGGCGCCCCGCGAGGCGGCATCGCGCACCCGCTCGGCCCACTCGCGCCACACAACGGGGTTCGTGGCGGGGTTCGCCGCGGGTTTCGCGGCGTCCGTGGGGCCCGCCAAGCCGGTGGGTTCTGACAACAGCGCGCCTTGCGCCTGGGGATCAAGTTCGGCCATGATGTGCCCAAGCATACGGCAAGGCCGGCTGCCCACGCCCCTGTCGGGATCCCTCACCAGCCCAGACCACCCCATGAAAGTTGCAGCCGTGCAGATGGTGTCCACCCCGCGCGTGGACGATAACTTCGAGGTGGCGCGCGGCCTGATCGCCGAAGCCGCCGCCGCGGGCGCCGAACTCGTCGCCCTGCCCGAGTACTTCTGCCTGATGGGCCAGCACGACAGCGACAAGCTCGACATCGCCGAGCCCCTGGCCGACACGCTCATCCCCGGCACCAACAGCACGCCGATGCAGCACGTGCTCTCCGAGGCCGCCCGCGAACACGGCATCTGGCTGATCGGCGGCACCCTGCCCATCCGCGAGCCCGGCTCGGACAAGGTCTACAACACGACCCTGGTCTATGGCCCCGACGGCGCCCGCGTGGCGCGCTACGACAAGGTCCACCTGTTCTGTTTCGACGATGGCCAACGCCGCTACGACGAGGCCGCCACGCTGCGGCCCGGCAGCGAGCCTGCGGCCTTCGACCTCACCGACCGCTCAGGCCAGACCTGGCGCGTGGGCCTGAGCGTCTGCTACGACCTGCGCTTCCCCGAACTGTTCCGACAGCTCGGCGCCACGCAGCCGCTGGACCTCATCGTCCTGCCCGCGGCCTTCACCGACACCACGGGCCGTGCCCACTGGGAGTTGCTGCTGCGCGCCCGCGCCGTGGAAAACCTCTGCCACGTGCTGGCGCCCGCGCAAGGCGGTTTGCATGAAAACGGTCGCCGCACCTTCGGCCACTCCCTGGCCGTGGGCCCTTGGGGCGAGGTGCTGGCCTGCCGTCAGGAAGATGGCCAGGGCGTGGTGCTGGCCGAGCTCAGCAAGGCACGCCAGACACAGGTGCGCACCCAGCTGCCGGCCCTGACGCACCGGGTGTTCTGAAGGCGAGGGGCCTTCAGGTGGCGCTCAGACCTTGAAGTCGCTGCTGGCCCAGTCGAAGGGCACCAGGTCGGACATGGCGCCGGTGGCCGGCGCGTCGTTCGCACTGACCGAACTCTGAGCCTGCTGCCCTGCGTACAGGTTCAGCGCGTGGGACTGCAGGTTGTCGCGGAAGTGCTTGCGCTCGAACAGCTTGACCTGCGCTTCCAGCGGCAAATCGGTGATGCGGAACACATTGCGCCGCAGCAGCACGTCGATCAAATCCTCCAGCACCCGGACCAGGTCGGCGTCCATGGCCGCGAACGATTTGCCGTCCGTGCCGGTCAGGAAAGCCTGCACATCGGGATGGCTCAGCGGCAGCAGGTCAGAGCCCGGCACCGCCTCGCGGTGCAGACTGACGATGCTTCCCTTGGTGTCACGAACGACGTAGCGCATGGCTTGGATCCCGACAAAACATTCCTGAGTCGGTTATCGACCATGCAGCCGCCTTCTTGAACGGAAAAAGGGCGGTGAGGACCGCCCTTTTCATGCCCTGCTCACGGCAGGATCACAACTGCCCGTACGAGTGCAGCCCCGACAGGAACATGTTGACGCCCAGGAAGGCGAAGGACGTCACCAGCAGGCCGCCCAGGGCCCACCAGGCCGCGAACTCGCCACGCAAGCCCTTCATGAGGCGCATGTGCAGCCAGGCCGCGTAGTTCAGCCAGACGATCAGGGCCCAGGTCTCCTTCGGGTCCCAGCTCCAGTAGCCGCCCCAAGCCTCGGCCGCCCAGAACGCGCCCAGGATGGTGGCGATGGTGAAGAAGGCAAAGCCCACGGCGATGGCCTTGTACATCACGTCGTCCAGTACCTCGAAGTCGGGCAACTGGGCCGCGATCTTGCGGCGCGCCGCGATGATGCCCGCGACGATCAGCGACGCCACGCCGAAGTAGATGGCCCAGTACGTGCCCACCATCTGCTCGGCGCCCGGCTTGCTGCGGAACACGATGGGCTCGAAGCACAGCACCACGCCCACCCCCCACAGCGGCGCCAGCTTCCACCACTGCGTTTCACCGGCGCGCAGCTTGATCAGGTAGGCAAACGCCACCATGGCAGACATCGCGAAGGTGCCGTAACCGATGAAATTGGCCGGCACGTGCAGCTTCATCCACCAGCTTTGCAAAGCCGGCACCAAGGGCTGGATTTCGCTGGCGCCACGCACCACGGCGTACCACAGCAGGAAGCCCACGGCGGCACTGACCACCAGCATCACGAAGGCGCCCAGCGAGCCCAACGACTGGCCCATGCGCTCGAAACGGTCTTCGTAGTACAGCCAGAAGGCCGTGGTCAGCCAGGCGAACAGCACGAACACCTCGTAGAGGTTGCTCACCGGGATGTGGCCGATGTCGGGGGCGATCTGGTGGCTTTCGAACCAGCGCACCAGCGTGCCCGTGATGGCCATGAAGACGCCAGCCCAGGCGATGCGCGAGCCCAGCTTGGTGCCCGAGGTGCTGCGCGACAGCAGCCCGATCCAGTAAAACACCGTGCTCATGAAGAAGAGCACGCTCATCCACAGAATGGCGCTCTGGCTGGAGAGGAAGTACTTCAGCCAGAAAATCTGCTCGCCCTGGGCCAGGTCGGCGCCCCAATCGTCCGTGGTGCGCAGGTACAGGGCGGCCGCGCCCCAGGTGGCCAGGCCGCTGGCCAGCAACAGCAGGCGCACCGGGCGCCAGAACCAGCCCATGGCGATGACGCTGGGCGCCGCCGCCAGCAGGATGCCCTGCTCATAGACGTCCATGGCCGCGCCAAAACGCCAGAAGCCCCAGGCCGTCAGCGCCAGCACCACGACGGCGAACAGCCAGTCGCTGGGCGGGCGCTTCAGGTCGGTGAGGCCGGTGGGCAGGTCGTCGGCGACAACCACCGAAGGGGAAGTGCTCATGTTGTGTGTCCTTGAAACTCAGGGCGCGGCGGGGGCCGGGGCGGTGGCGCCCAGCACCGCGCGCTGCAAACGCTCGAACTCGCGGTCGGTGTCCAGCGTCTGGCGGGTGGACGACAGCGCCATCTTCACACGGGTGGCGCCGGCGCCATCATCCTGCAGCCACACCCACAGGCGCCGCTCGCGGATGTAAAGCATGGCAAACACACCGACGATCAGCAGCACGCAGCCCAGATAGACCACGTTGCGGCCCGGGGTTCGCGTCACCTGGAACACGCTGGCCTGCTTGGGCACGAAGCCTTCCAGCACCAGCACCATGGGCACCGGGTAGAACATGGCGTCCGACAGCGACAGCACCGAGGCCGTCATGAAGCGGCGCGCTTCGTCCTGTTCGGGCGACAGCGGCGCCACGCCCGCGCGCTCGCGGCTGAGGTTGAGCAGCTCGAACAGCGCGCCATTGAGGATGCGCACCAGCGTGGCCGAGGTGCGTTCGCGCTGGTCGGCGGGCACGGCCTGCTCGATGAAATCCGACAGGGCCGGCAAACCGCCCGTCATCGGCTGCCCCGGTTTGACCGGGATGGCGCCAGCGAACAGGTCCAGCGCCCGTTGCGCCGAGCCACCCAGTTGCGCCTGCAGGTCGGCGCGGTCGGCCGGCGCGGCCATGCGGCCAAAGCGTTGGGCCGCCTCGGCCCGCATGGCACCGTCGTTCAAGGCCTGGCGCAGGCGCAACCAACCCTGCACGCTCATGTCCTCGTCGGCTGGCACGCGCAGGTAGCGGAAGCCTTCGGCCGGTGTGTCGCGCACCCCGAACAGGAAGACCTGCTGCCCGTCGAGCTTCACCGGCGCCATGTAGTTCTGGTACTCACGCGCCTGGCCGGCGGCATCGCGCAGCTTGTAGATGACGGACGGCCCGATGTTGACCAACTGCTTGTTGCCCGCCGGCTTGGCGCCCGAGCCCAGGTGCTTGCTCAGCTCGGCCAGGTTCACGCCACGGACGTCGTTGCCGGAGGCCTCGCCAGACTCACCTCCTGGTGAGCCACCCGACGCAGCGCCATCGGCTGCGGGCGACTTCTGCGCCTGCGCCACGTCCTCGACGTTGATGACGCGCAGCCCGGTCACCTCCAGCTGCAGATCGCCCGCGGGCACAGACAGCATCTGCGGCGAACCGCCCACCACGGCAGCCACGCTGCTGGCGCTCTGTGCAGCCTGTGTGGCTTGCCCGGCACGCGCGACCTGCGCCGTGCCCAGGTCCAGGCGCAAGGGCTTGAGCTGCACCGACGAGCCACCATCTTCGAAGCTGGACTGGAAGATCGTCACACCGTCATAGACCACCGGGTGGTTGACCTCGACCGTGAAGGCCTTGTCCACGCCCTTGCGTGCATCGTGGATGACGATGTCACTGGCGAAGCGCTTGGGCATGCCGGTGGCGTAGTAGTCCACCGAGAATTTCTTCAGCTCGACCTCGAAGGGCAGCGGCTGCACCAGCATGCCCTGGTTCAGGTTCACCACGGCCGCGTTGCTGCGCGCGCCTTCCGGCACGAACAACTGGGCGCGGTAGGCCGGGTTGCCTTCGCCCAGGCGGCCGCGCTCCGGCTCGCCCATGCCGCCCTTGAAGGGTTGCAGCTTCTGCGCCCACACCTGGGCGTTGACGATCAGGTCGCCGTCGAACAAACCGCCCAGGCAGACCAGCACGATGGCGCTGTGCGCCGCGATGTAGCCCAGCTTGTTGGCCGCACCCAGGCGCGCACCGATCATCACGCCGGCCCCGATGGGCCCGCCGCCCGAGGCGCCGCTCGAAGCACCGCCCGAAACACCGTCCTGGGCCGCCGCCTCGCGGCGCTGCGTCTTCACCGACCAGCCCTGCTGCGCCAGCGTGCCCAACACCGCGGCCTGCGCCTCGCCCAGGGGTTGCGCCAGCACGCCGGTGGCGCGGTGGTGGAAGGCCTGCAGGGCCTGCTCGCGGATGTGTTCCTTGTGCGTGCGCCAGTCGGCCAGGATCTTGGGCGTGTTCCGCGCAATGCACAGGCTGGTGGACACCACCAGGAAGGCCAGGATGGTGAGGAACCAGCCCGAGCTGTAGATGCGGTACAGGCCCAAAGCGCCGAACACCTCGGCCCAGAACGGCCCGAACTGGTCGACGTAGTTGACCAGGGGCTCGCCCTGCTTGACCACCGTGCCGATGGCCGAGGCGATGCAGATCACCGTCAGCAAGGCGATCGCAAAGCGCATGGACGCTAGGACGTCCAGCACCTGGCGGCGCACGCTGTGTGCAGCAGGGGTGACTGGAGGGGTGCCGGGGGGAGTCTGTGGCAGGGCCGCGGTGCGCATGTCGGTGATTGTCCGTGGAAGCCTCGAGGGGTCGCGGCGCCATCCCGCACCATGCCGACCTCAAGCGTCAGCCCAGGAAGGACAAAAGCGGGTCAGCCCGGAGAGGGCCGCCCGCCTGTGGGTCCGGAGCTGCGGTGGATGCGGGTGACGCGGTTGAGCGGGGCTCAGCGCAGGCCGGCCACGTAATCGGCCAGGGCCTCGATTTCCTTGTCGCTCAGGTTCGCGGCAATCGCCGACATCTGGGCGCTGTTGTTGCGCTCGCCCTGGCGGAAGGTCGTCAGCTGCGTCTTGGTGTAGTCGGCATGCTGACCGGCCAGACGCGGGTACTGCGCCGGGATGCCCGCGCCGTTCGGGCTGTGGCAGGCCGCGCAAGCAGGCACGCCCTTCTTGGCGATGCCGCCACGGAAGATGCGCTCGCCCACGGCGACGAGGTCCTTGTTCTTGGCCGTGCCTTCCTTGGCCTTCTTGGAGGCGTAGAAGGCAGCGATGTTGCGCATGTCTTCCGGCGACAGCGCAGCGGCCATGCCGTTCATGACGCTGTTCTTGCGCTTGCCTTCCTTGAACTCGGTCAGTTGCTTGACCAGGTACTCAGGGTGCTGGCCCTGCAGGATGGGGAAGGTCGGCAGGCCACGCGAGCCGTCGGCCGTGTGGCAGGCGGCGCACACGGTGGTGGCCTTGGCCTCGCCAGCAGCCAGGTCCGGCTTGGCCGCCTTGGCGCCAGATGCCTGGGCAGCACCCGACAGAGACAGGGCCACCGAGGCGACGGCGATCAGGTGAGCGGTCAGTTGAGAAAAGCGCTTCATGACGTTGCGGATGAGTCCGGGCTCTGGTTGGTTTGGCGATGAAACCCAGAGATTTTACAATGTCCCATGACCCGTTCGACGCCATCTCGCCCCAAGGCGAGCACAAACCCCGGCCCCAAGCGCCGCCCGCGACCCGCGACACCTGCTGGACAGGCAGGACAACCCGCACAGAAAGCCCCGCTCAAGGCGCCCAAAAGCCCTGCGAAAGAGGCCGCGAAACAGGCCGAACTCGACGCCGGCAAGCTCGCCCTGAACTGGGCCCACTCGGCACGCTTCTTCACCACCGCCGCCCAGCTGCACCAACTGCCGGCCAGCGAATTGCCCGAGGTGGCCTTCGTGGGGCGCTCCAACGCGGGCAAATCCACCGCCATCAACACCCTGGCGCAGCAGCGCCAGCTGGCCTATGCGTCCAAGACGCCCGGGCGCACCCAGCACATCAACCTCTTCCACCTGGGCGCCAAGGCCGCGCCTGACCAGGTCTGGACCGACCTGCCCGGCTACGGCTACGCCGCCGTGGAGCGCACCGCCAAGCTGCGCTGGCAGGAAGTGATGGCCGAGTACCTGGCCTGGCGCCGCAACCTGTGCGCCGTGGTGCAGATGGTGGACTCGCGCCACGGCTTCACCGAGCTGGACCGCACCCTGCTGGAGTTCGTCGCGCCGCGCGTGCGCAACGGCGAGGTGCGCCTGCTGGTGCTGCTGACCAAGGCCGACAAGCTCAACCGCAAGGAGCAGGCCGAATCCCTGCGCGGCGCCCAGGCCGTGCTGGCCGACCTCGCCACCGACGAGGCCGACATCGGCGTGGCGCTGTTTTCCTCGCTGAACAAGACCGGCATTGGCGATGTGAGCAACATCCTGCACAGCTGGGCCCTGCCGGCAGAAGCCGCCGAAGCGCTGGCCGCCGCGGCCCTGGCGGCCGCCGAAGCCGCCGAGGCAGCCAACGCCGAATTGGACGCAGCCCCCCCGGTTCACGGGGAGGACGGAGCCGATCAGCCCATGTGACAGGCTGTCACGTGATCCGTTCAGACGGATCAACCCTGTGCGGCACTCCGGTAATGGTGGAGACGCGTCATGTGATCTGTCTAGAATGAATTCGAGACGGATCCGTGACGTTGTTCACAATCCATGGCCGCTCGGCCCAGATTCACACAGGGAAATTCACATGAGCTTCAAACAACTTGGCGCGTTCGGCATGGCTGCCGGCATCGCCATGACACTCGGTTCGTCCGCCTGGGCGGCGACCACCTCGGTGTCCATCAATTTTTCGACCCCGCTGAACACGCTGCCCTCGGCCAGCGTGCAGTTGCCGGAACCCAACTTCGCCCGCACCGTGGTGGCAGGCGACAGCTTCCTCGACACCTATTTCTTCAGCCTCACCGAGACCAGCGATGTGTTCGGTGGCGTGAGTTCGCCGCTGGCCTTCTTCAAGGGCCTGACGGTCAAGGGCGTGGCGTTCGACAGCATCACGCTGGCCGCTGTGGGTGCCGTGGGCGGCGCCAACAGCGCCTCCAGCAGCCCCCTGCCCTCCTTCACCTTCGAGGGCCTGACGGCTGGCAACTACCAGCTCACCATCGCCGGCCACGCCATCGGCAGCCAGGGTGGCAGCTACATCGGTGAACTGGCCGCCACGCCTGCCGTGCCCGAGCCCGGCAGCATCGCGCTGACCTTGTCGGGCCTGGCCCTGGTGGGCGCCATCGCCCGCCGCAAGAAGGCCTGAATCACCTGGCAAGGTGACGAGAGGCCCATCAGAGGCCCATCGCCTCAAGCAAAAGGCGTCCCTCGGGACGCCTTTTTTCATGCCTGCCATCAGGCGCCATCGGCGCCACGCACGGCCGCGCAGGCTCAGGCCTGGCCCGTCAGGCGGGTCAGCGCTTCCTGGTACTTGGCCGCGGTTTTGGCGATCACGTCTTGCGGCAAGGCCGGCGAAGGCGCGGTCTTGTCCCAAGCTTGGCCGTTGACGGTGGCCTGCTCCAGCCAGTCGCGCACGAACTGCTTGTCGTAGCTGGGCGGGTTCTGACCGGCGGCGAAAGCGGCTTCGTAGCCCTCGATGGGCCAGAAACGCGAGGAGTCGGGCGTCAACACCTCGTCCATCACGGTCAGCGCGCCCTGCGCGTCGAGGCCGAACTCGAACTTGGTGTCGGCAATGATGATGCCCTTGGTCAGCGCGAAATCGGCGGCCTTCTTGTAGAGGGCAATCGCCAGCTCACGCACCTTGGCGGCCATGTCGGCGCCGATGATCTCGGCCATCTTGTCGTAGCTGATGTTCTCGTCGTGGTCGCCCACATCGGCCTTGGTGGCGGGCGTGAAGATGGGCTCGGGCAGCTTGCTGGCGTTCTTCAGGCCGGCGGGCAGCTTGACGCCGCAGACTTCGCCGTTGTCTTGGTACTCCTTCCAGCCGGAGCCGGCCAGGTAGCCACGCACCACGGCTTCCACGGGCAAGGGCTTGAGCTTCTTGACCAGCATGGCGCGGCCTTCGACCTGGGCGCGCTCGGCCGGGGTCACGGCGCTGACGGGGTCGTCGCCAGTGAGGTGGTTGGGCGCCACATCTTTCAGCAGCTCGAACCAGAACAGCGCCATCTTCGTGAGCAGCGCGCCCTTGCCAGGGATCGGCTCGCCCATGATGACGTCGAAGGCGCTGATGCGGTCGGAGGCCACCATCAGGATGCGGTCGTCGCCGACGGCGTAGTTGTCGCGCACCTTGCCGCGGGCCAGCAGCGGCAGGGAGGTCAGGGCAGAGGTGTGCAGGGCCGCAGGTGTGGCAGATGTCATGGCAGGCGGGGCGCTTTGGGGGCGCCGAGGTCGGTCGTCAACCTGCCATTATCCAGCGTTGGCAGGGCTTGTGGGCGGAACCGTCACCTCGTGATCACCGCCAGACACCGTCAAGGCACGAGCTTTTCAGCGCGCGCAGCCGCCATCGAGCGCTCCTGGTCGGCCTTGCGGTCGGCCGCGATCTTCTGCGCCGCGGGGCGCTGCTCGATGAGCTTGACGTAGCCCTTCCAGTCGATGCCTGCAGCGGCCACGAGGTCCTCGCCGATCACCAGCTTCGACGCCAGGGCCGCCAGTGGCAGGCTGACGTACACGGCGCAATCGGCCTGGGTGAAGGTGTCGCCCGCGGCGTAGGGCGCGAAACGAGCCAGTGTCTTGAACGCGGCGAGATGCTTCACCAGCTGCGCCTTGACGCGCTCGGTCTCTTCCGACGTGAGCTTGCCGCCGAAGAAGGCCTGCTTGTAGAGCTGGCGGGCGCAGAGCTCGACGTGCAGGTCGCAGTAGGTGATGAGCTCGCGCACCTTGGCCGCCTGCCAGGGGTCGGCCGGCATCAGGGCGGGCGTGGGGAAGCGCGCTTCCAGGTAGTCGGCGATGGCCTGGCTTTCGCTCAGGAAGCCGTGCTCGGTCTCGATGAAGGGCACCTTGCCCAGCGGCGATTTGCCGCCCTCGCTGGCGGCGGCGCCCGGGCGCACCGGCACTTCCTCGAAGTCCACACCCTTCTCCAGGAGGATGAACTTGACCTTGTTGTGGTAGTTGGACAGCGAGAAACCGCAGAGCTTGATCATGGGGAGCGTCTCCATTCGAGGCCAGGCTTGGCGCCCGAAGCTTAGCGCCTCACAGGCCCAGCTGCCGCAGGCGCTGGGCGTGCGCCACGAACAAGGTCACCGGATCGACCTCGCTGGCGTGCAGGCCGGGCAGCTGGTTGACGATCTGGAAGTGGTTGAGCGGGTAGTCGTCGCGGATGACCTCGCCCAGGTGGCTGGCGCAACGCCCCACCAGGCCGTCGCCGGCCTCCCGCTGGAACGCCAGGCCCGTGAGCGACATGACGTAGTCCGGCAGGTTGAGCGCGTGGTGGAAGGTGCCCACGCCGCCCCAGGAAAAATAGCGCACACCCTGCACCTCGGCCGCGCCCTGGCCGCAAGGCTGGGCGGGCACGCCGGCGGGGAAGCGGCGGTTGAAATCGGCCGTGCCGCGGCTGTCCAGCGAGGCCAGCGCCGCAGGCACATCCTGCACGAAGGTGGCACCCGAGGCCCAGTTCACGAAGCGCCCGGCCCCCCGGCCCAGCGCCAGGATGGCCGAGGCAGCCCAGGTGTCGCGCCGAACTTGGTCGTCCATCCAGTCGGCGAACTCGGAGCCCGTCACCGGCGTGGCCACCACCGTGACCGAGGCCACCAGGTCGGGCCGACGCGCCGCCACGTAGCGGATGGCATGGCCGCCCTGGCTGTGGCCGATGAGGTTCACTTTGACCGCACCGGTGCGCGCCACGATCTCCTGCACCTGCGCCAGCAGCTGCTCGCCCCGCACCTCGGACGACTGGAACGCCGCCACGCGGGTCACGAACACGCTGGCCCCATGCGCCTGCAGGGCCTCGACGATGCCCGGCCAGTAGGTCAGCGGCCCCATGTGGTCAAAGCCCATCATGCCGTGGGCCAGGACGATGGGGTGGGTGGTGCGGGCGTCTTCGTCCAGGGGCTGGGTCAGCGCACCGGGCAGGGGCAAGGGCTTGAGGGTCAGCCACCACCAGGCGACCGCCAGCAAGGCCACGGCCGACAACACGCCCAGCCCACGAACCGCCCACAGGGCCACACGACGCAAGGACACCATCATCTTCATCCATTGAACGCGATGCATCATGGCGATGGCATCAAAAAAGCCGACCAGGAAGTCCCGGCCGGCCTGTGCGCGCGTCACCCAGGGTGCGCGCAGCCTGAACTCAAGGCGTCAGGCCACCACTTGGGCCAGCTTGCCGCTGGCGTACATGGCAGCGATGTCCACCATGGTGATCGCCTTGATCTTGCCGGCCTGGCCTTCGCAGCCGAACTCGATGTAGCGCTGCTTGCAGACCTGCTTGGCGGCTTCGCGGGCGGGCTTGAGCCACTCGCGGGCGTCGAACTTGTCGGGGTTCTCGAACAGGAACTTGCGCACGGCACCGGTCATGGCCAGGCGGATGTCGGTGTCGATGTTGATTTTGCGCACGCCGTGCTTGATGGCTTCCTGGATTTCCTCGACGGGCACGCCGTAGGTTTCCTTCATCTTGCCGCCGTACTGGTTGATGATGGCCAGCAGCTCGGCGGGCACCGAGGAGGAGCCGTGCATCACCAGGTGGGTGTTGGGGATGCGCTTGTGGATTTCCTTGACGCGCGAAATCGCCAGGATGTCACCCGTGGGCTTGCGCGAGAACTTGTACGCGCCGTGGCTGGTGCCGATGGCGATGGCCAGGGCGTCCAGCTGGGTTTCGCGCACGAACACGGCGGCCTCTTCCGGGTCGGTCAGCATCTGGCTGTGGTCCAGCTTGCCTTCGGCGCCGATGCCGTCTTCTTCGCCGGCTTCACCGGTTTCCAGGTTGCCCAGGCAGCCCAGCTCGCCCTCGACGGTCACGCCGACCTTGTGGGCCATGTCCACGACCTTGCGGGTCACTTCGACGTTGTAGGCAAAGTCGGCCGGCGTCTTGCCGTCTTCTTTCAGCGAGCCGTCCATCATCACCGAGCCGAAGCCCAGGTCGATGGCGCCCTGGCAGATCGCGGGCGACTGGCCGTGGTCCTGGTGCATGACCAGGGGGATGTGGGGGTACATCTCGACGGCCGCCTGGATCAGGTGCTTGATGAAGGCCTCGCCGGCGTACTTGCGGGCGCCAGCACTGGCTTGCAGGATCACGGGGGCGCCGACCTCGTCAGCGGCCTGCATCACGGCCTGGACCTGCTCCAGGTTGTTCACGTTGAAAGCCGGAATGCCGTAGTTGTGCTCGGCGGCGTGGTCCAGCAGCTGGCGCATGGAAACGAGTGGCATGGAATTCCCCAGAAAGACGGTGATGACGGAAACAAGGCCGACGCGTCCCTTTTGGGGTGGGCCGACCGCGAACTGCGCGAGATTCTACCGAGGCGCGTGTGACACGCCCATCCCGGGTTCAGGCGCCGGGTGGTGTCAGCGCGCTCAGCGGACTGCGCAGACCTTGAGCATGTTGGTGCCGCCCGGGTGGCCCATGGGCTCGCCACAGGTGATGGCGTAGGTGTCGCCCGGGCGCAGCACGCCGCGCTCGACCAGCAGCGCCTCGGCCTTTTGCAGGGCCTCGTCGCGGTCGGAGTAGTTGGGGATCAGCAGCGGGCGCACATTGCGGTAGAGCGCCATCTTGCGCTGCGAGATCGGCCGGGCCGTCAGCGCGAAAATCGGCACGTGGATCTTGTGGCGGCTCATCCACAGCGCGGTCGAGCCCGATTCGGTCAGCGCGATGATGGCCTTGCAGCCCAGGTGGTAGGCCGTGAACAGCGCGCCCATGGCGATGGATTGGTCGATGCGGGCGAAGGTCTGGTTGGTGAAGTCCGCGTCCAGCGAGACCTCTTCGGCGCGTTCGGCCTCCAGGGCGATGTTGGCCATCTGCTCGACGGTTTCCACCGGGTACTTGCCGGCGGCGGTTTCGGCGCTCAGCATCACGGCGTCGGTGCCGTCCAGCACGGCATTGGCCACATCGGACACCTCGGCGCGCGTGGGCACCGGGTGGACGATCATCGACTCCATCATCTGCGTGGCCGTGATGACGACCTTGTCCATCTGGCGCGCCATCTTGATCATGCGCTTTTGCAGCGCGGGCACGGCGGCGTTGCCCACCTCGACGGCCAGGTCGCCACGCGCCACCATGATGCCGTCCGATGCCTTGAGGATGGCCTCCAGGTTCGGGATGGCCTCGGTGCGCTCGATCTTGGCGATCAGCGCCGGGCGGTGCTTCCAGGGCTCGCCGGCCACGTTGCACAGCTGGCGGGCCATCTCCATGTCGGTCGCATTCTTGGGGAAGGACACGGCGATGTAATCGCACTGGAAGCTCGCCGCCGTCTTGATGTCGTCCATGTCCTTGGCGGTCAGCGCGGGCGCGGTCAGGCCGCCGCCCTGCTTGTTGATGCCCTTGTTGTTGGACAGCTCGCCACCCAGCTTGACCACGGTGTGCACCGCCTCGCCCTGGACGGCCTCCACCGTCAGCACGATCAGGCCGTCGTTGAGCAGCAGGATGTCGCCGGGCTTCACGTCGCGCGGCAATTCCTTGTAGTCCAGGCCGACGCCGTGGATGTCACCGGGTTCGGTGCGGCTGGCGTCCAGGACGAAGGCCTGGCCAGGCTCCAGCATGACCTTGCCCTCGGCGAACTTGCCCACGCGGATCTTGGGGCCCTGCAGGTCGGCCATGATGGCCACGACCTTGCCCACGCGGGCGGCGGCCTCGCGCACCAGCTGGGCGCGGTCGATGTGGTCCTGCGCCTTGCCGTGCGAGAAATTCAAGCGCACCACATCGACCCCGGCTTTCAACATCGCATCGAGCACCTCGGGGGTGGACGATGCAGGACCCAGGGTGGCGACGATCTTGGTGGCACGGGGCATGGTCAGCGCATTTCGGTGGTGAGGGTGATGTGAGTGTCACACCAAACCACACCGCCCGAATGACGGATTTGCGTCACCATCCCGGCTTGTGGGCAGACATCACGGCCCTTACACTGCGCTCGCACCCTCCGCCCGACACCGGCATGCCGTCGCACACACGCACCCTCGTTTTCTCGCACGCCAACAGCTTCCCGGCCAGCACCTACCGCACCCTGTTCGAGGGCTGGCGGGCGGCGGGCTACGAGGTCCACGCCATCGACAAGATCGGCCACGACCCGCGCCACCCGGTCACGACCGACTGGCCCCACCTGGTGGACCAGCTCGCCACCTTCATCGAAGAGGAAGTCGGCCAGCCCGCCTGGCTGGTCGGGCACTCCCTGGGCGGTTACCTGAGCATGATGGTCGCCAACCGGCACCCCCACCTGGCGCAAGGCGTGGTCGTCCTGGATTCGCCCCTCCTGCACGGCTGGAAGAGCGCGGGCATCGGCCTGGCCAAACGCACCCAGGTGATGGGGCAGGTGATGCCCTCGCGCATCTCGGCGCAACGCACCCACGAGTGGCCCAGCCAGCATGCCGTGCACGAGCACTTCCAGACCAAGGCCAAATTCGCGGCCTTCGACCCGGCCGTGCTGGCCGACTACCTGGCCAGCGGCACCGAGACCCACGCCGACGGCGCCTCCCGCCGCCTGAGCTTCCGCCGCGAGGTCGAAACGGCCATCTACAACACCATGCCGCACACCCTGCTGCAGGAGTTCCGCCGACACCCCTTCCAGTGCCCGGTGGCCTTCATCGGCGGCACCCGTTCGCGCGAAAGCCGCACCGTGGGCCTGTCGGGCACGCGCCAGATCGTCGGCCCGCGGCTGTCCTGGATCGAGGGCTCGCACCTCTACCCCTTCGAGCGCCCGGCCGACACGGTCGCCGAGGTGCTGCGCTGGCTGCGGTCTTTCGAGGCCGAGGCGCCGTGAGCTTGAGCCCCGCCACGCCCGAGCGCCAGCAGCGCATCCCCTTCGTCACGGTGACGAACTGGGTGCGCGCGGCCCGCCTGTGCGGCATCGACATCGAAGCCATCTTCCGCCGCGAAGGCATCGACACCAGCCTGCTGCACCCCGAAACGGCCACCATCGACCGCCTCACCATGCAGCGCGTCATGCACCACTGCGTGGCCGAAACGCGGCGCATCGGCAGCCCGCAGCACTTCCCGCTGGTGCTGGGCGAAACCTTCGCCTTCGAGTACCTCTCCGACGTCGAGACCTTCATCACCACCAGCGCCACGCTGCGCGACGCCACCCGCTCGCTGGAGTGGATCCCGCCGCTGATCAACCCCTTCATGCGCTTTTCGCTGGCCGAGCATGGCGACGACGCCCGCATCGCGCTGCGTTTCGACGTGGCCGACGACGTGCCCGACCTCGCCTGGCCCTTCACCGAGGGCGTGTTCACCACCGTCGTCAAGTTCAGCCGGATGCTGCTGGGCGGCCAGCCACTGATCGGGCGCATCACCATGCGCCACCCCGCCCACCAGGATGCCGACAAGGTGGCCGCGCACTTCCAGGTGCCCATCGACTGGGGCTCGGAAGTCGATGCGCTGTGGTTCTCGCGCCGCCTGCTCGACCAGCCCTTGCGCGGCGCCTTCCCCAGCCTGCACGAGCAGGCCGCACAGCGCGTCGTCCAGCAGGTGGCGCAGCGCAGCCACGCCGCGGGCCAGGGTGGCGAGCCCGGGCACCCCGGGCAACAACTGGCCAGCCAGATCGAACAGGCCTTCCTCGACAAACCCCGCCTGCTCGGCCTCGGCCTGGAGGCCCTGGCCGAAGAGCTGGGCCTGCACGCCCGCACCCTGCAGCGTCGCCTGAAAGACATCGGCGACAGCCACTCCGCCATCCAGGGCCGCGTGCGCTACCGCCTGGCGCAGCAGTGGCTGCAAGACCCCGCCCTGGCCATCGAGGACATCAGCGAGCGCCTGGGCTTCACCGACCGCCGCAGCTTCACGCTGGCCTTCACGCGCTGGTCGGGCCAAACGCCCAGCCGCTTCCGCCGCGGCGCCTGAGGCGATCTCCCTGCGCCAGCCGGGCCCGAAAACGCAGGTTCACGCAGGTGAACGCGTCCCGTTTTGCGCGTTTTCCCTAGGCCGCAGTTGTCGCGAAATTCACCTTTGTGTCGTGGCCTTGCATGGCGCTGGCGCGGGCTCGTCCCTACAGTTCGGACACAACACACCGATGCTCACACAAGCCCCAACAGCGACGGCATCGGTCCCGAGGAGACACCCCCATGAGCGCACAACAACTCACCCCGCCCCCGATCGTTCCCCGCGAAAAGCTGGACTTCGGGCTGGACGGCGACATCCCCAAGTTCTGGCTGGACAACGACCCGTTCAAGACCCGCTTCTTCGACGCCATGTCCACCCTCTTCCCCGTGGGCGAGAAGTTCTTCATCACCTGCGTGCGTGACTTCAAGGACCGCATCACCGACCCCAAGGTGCTGCAGGACATCAAAGACTTCACCCGCCAGGAAGCGCAGCACAGCATGCTGCACACCCAGTACAACAACCGCCTGAAGGAACAGGGCGTGGCCGTGGACGCCATCCTCGAAGGCCAGGAAAAGCGCCTGTTCGGCATCATCCGCAAGGTCTTCTCGCGCGAGTTCACGCTGGGCATCACCTCGGCCTCCGAGCACATCACCGCCATCATGGCCGACTGCTTCGTCGAGCGCCCCGAGATCTTCGCCAACGCCGACGAGCGCATCCGCGCCCTCTACGTCTGGCACGCCATGGAAGAGATGGAGCACAAGGGCGTCGCCTACGACGTCATGCAGGACATCGCCCAGGTCGGCTACCGCACCCGCATCAGCTCCATGCTGCTGGTCACGCTGCTCTTCCCCTACCATGTGTTCCGCATCATGAAGCACATGCTGCAGGTCGATGGCTTCAGCGGCTGGGAGCGCACCAAGATCTGGGCCAAGGGCCTGTGGTGGCTCTACAAACCCGGCGGCATCTTCATGCCCATGATGGGCAAGTACTTCAGCTACCTCAAGCCCGGCTTCCACCCCTGGCAAGAACCGGTGGTGCCCAGCTATGAGCCCTGGCTGAAGCTGCTCAAGGAAACCGGCAACCCGGTCGAAGCCGGCAACCGCCTGACCGCCGACGCCCTGGCCCGCGCCTGACACCCGTCTGACACCCGTCTGACACGCCCGCCTCACGCCGCCGCCCACCGCACCCAGGAGCCCCCATGAGCCACGCCCACCAGATCGTTCCGCGCGAAAAGCTCGACTTCGGGCTCGACGGCGACATCCCGAAGTACTGGTTCGGAGGCGACGCCTTCAAGTCGCGCTTCTTCGACGCCATGTCCACCATCTTCCCGGAAGGTGAGCGCTACTTCATCTCCTGCGTGCGCGACTACCGCGACCAGGTCACCGACCCGAAGCTGCTGCAGGACATCAAGGACTTCATGCGCCAGGAAGGCCAGCACGGCATCGTCCACACGCAGTACAACGACCGCCTCAAGGCCCAGGGCATCGACGTGGACATGCTGGAGAAGACCCTCAAGCACATCCTGTTCGGCATCATCCGCAAGCACCTGCCTTCGGCCGTCACGCTGGCCGACACCGCCGCGTCCGAGCACATGACGGCCATCATGGCCCACGGCTTCTTCGAGCGCAAAGAGGTTCTGGCCCACGCCGACCCGCGCATGCGTGCCATGTACGCCTGGCACGCCATGGAAGAAATCGAGCACAAGGCCGTGGCCTTCGACGTGATGCAGAAGGTCGCCAAGGTCGGCTACCTGCGCCGTGTCATGGCCATGGCGATCGTGACGATCGCCTTCAACATCCACGCCCTGCTCATCACCCGCTACATGCTCAAGGTCGATGGCTTCTCGCGCTGGCAACGCGTCAAGATGTTCGCCAAGGGCCTGGGCTGGATCTTCGGGCCCGGCGGCCTGTACATGCCCATCTTCAAGCACTACATCCAGTACTACAAGCCCGGCTTCCACCCCTGGCAAGGTGGCCAGATGAAGAGCTACGACCTGTGGCTCGACACCTTCAACCGCACTGGCGACCCCATCGCCGCGGGCGAGGTGCTGCACGCTGCGGGTGCCTGACGCTGACTCAACGCTGCTGGCGCCACAACGTCACGGCTCGGGTCGTCGCCCCATGAAAAAAGCCTCTCCAAGGAGAGGCTTTTTGCTGTCCGCGCCCCGTGCGATCCACGCGACCAGGGCACGGCAAACTCAACCGGCAGCGCGCTTGCTCAGGATCTCGAACGCCGGCAGCGTCTTGCCTTCCAGCACTTCCAAGAAGGCACCACCGCCCGTGGAGATGTAGCCCACCTTGTCTTCGATGCCGTACTTGGCGATGGCCGCCAGCGTGTCGCCACCACCGGCGATGCTGAAGGCGCTCGACTCGGCAATGGCTTGCGCGATGGCCTTGGTGCCCTGCTCGAAGGCCTCGAACTCGAACACGCCCACCGGGCCGTTCCACACGACCGTGCCGGCAGCCTTGAGCTGCGCAGCCAGCTTGGCCGCCGTCTTCGGCCCGATGTCCAGGATCATGTCGTCGTCGGCCACGTCGGTGGCGGCCTTGACGGTGGCAGGCGCATCGGCCGCAAAGGTCTTGGCCACGACCACGTCCTCAGGGATGGGCACCTCGGCGCCACGCGCCTTCATCGACGCGATCACGGCCTTGGCCGCGCCCACCAGATCCGCCTCGGCCAGCGACTTGCCGATCTTCAGGCCAGCGGCCAGCATGAAGGTGTTGGCGATGCCGCCGCCCACGATCAGGCCGTCCACGTTCTTCGACAGCGACTCCAGGATGGTCAGCTTGGTCGACACCTTCGAGCCCGCCACGATCGCGATCAGCGGACGCTTCGGTGCTTCCAGGGCCTTGCTGATGGCGTCGATCTCGGCGGCCAGCAGCGGGCCGGCCGACGCCACCTTGGCGAATTGCGCGATGCCATAGGTCGTGGCTTCGGCGCGGTGGGCCGTGCCGAACGCGTCGTGCACGAAGATGTCGCACAACGCGGCCAGCTTCTTGGCCAGCTCTTCGTTGTTCTTCTTCTCGCCCTTGTTGAGGCGGCAGTTTTCCAGCAGCACGACCTGACCCGGGGCCACGTCCACGCCGTCCACCCAGTTGCTCACCAGCTTGACTTCGCGGCCCAGCAGTTCGCCCAGGCGCTTCGCGACCGGAGCCAGCGAATCTTCGGGCTTGAACTCGCCCTCGGTCGGACGGCCCAGGTGCGAGGTCACCATCACGGCCGCACCGGCCTTCAGCGCCAGCTCGATGGCCGGCACCGAAGCGCGCACGCGGGTGTCTTCGGTGATGTTGCCCGCATCGTCCAGCGGCACGTTCAGGTCGGCGCGGATGAACACGCGCTTGCCCTCGGCTTGGCCTTGGGCGACGAGGTCTTCGAATCGGATGATGTTCATGGTGACTGCCGCGACCGCGGACGGTGAAGGGTGCAGGGAAATCTCAGGACAAAACCCGTCGATTATAGGAAACCCATCCCTTGCGTGGGCTCACCAGCCCACCCCCAGCTTGAGCGCCAGGAAAATGGCCATGCCGACCACGATGGTGCTCAGCATGTCCTTGCGCCACCAGGCCCAGGCAGCAGCGATCGGAGCCGCCACCCAGCGGGCATCCTGCCACCCCACCGGCGCCTGCCCCTGCACAAACCACAGGTCCGGCACGATGATGGCCGCCAGTGCCGCCAGCGGCGCGTACTTCAGGCCACGCACCGCGGCGTCGGGCAGGGTCAGTGGCCGCTCGCTGAGGAAGAAGAACGCACGGGTCACCGCCGTGAGCGCCACCAGCCCGAGCACCGCTAGGTACATGAGCCACTCGGCCATCATCGTGCGGACCTTGCTGGCATCTGTCGCTCCATCCACAACCCTGCGCCCACGGCGACCAGCACCGCCACCACGATGTGCAACCTGAACGGCACGCCATGGCACACGATGGCCGCCACGCCAGCCAAGGTGGTGGCCACCGCACTGATGCGGTCCTTCAGCAACGTGATCAACAGCGCCAACAAGGCCAAGGTGCCTGCGAACGCCAAACCCCAGGAAGTCGGCACTTGCGCAGCGAAAGCGATGCCCGCCAACGACGCCAGGTTCCAACTCGCCCAGTTCACCAACGCAGCGCCTGCGAAATACGCCAGAGGCGCCGGATGCTGCGGCCCGGCGGGTTCGCCTGGGCCATGCCGGTGCATGGTCAGCACGTAGGTCACATCGGCGCTCAGATAGCCTGCCATCAGGCGCCAGCGCAAAGGCAGGCAGAGCATGTGCGGCCGCAATTGCGCACTGAAGATGACGAAGCGCAGGTTCACGCACAAGGCGGTCATCCAGACCACCCACAACGGCGCCCCGACCATCATCAAAGGCACGGCCGACAGTTGGGCACTGGCCGCAAACACCCCCAGGCTCATGGCGAGCACCACACCCAAAGGCATGCCGGAGGTCGTCATGGCCACACCCGTGACCAAACCCCAGGCCATCATCCCAGGCGCCACCCGCGCCATGTCGCGCATGCCTTGGCGACATTCAGGATCGCGCCAAATCCTCGCATCCAAAAGAGAGCGCAAAGGCGCAGCCGTGTTCATGACAGCATTGTGCCGCGTTCACCCCATCCGGCAGGACGGCACCCTCAATGCCCCGCGGCCTTGCCCTTGCCAGCCTTGGCGGCCTTGGGGTCGTCCTCTGCGTCCGCATCTTCTTCCTCGTCCGCAGACTTCTTCGGCGCAGGTTTGGACGCGCCGGGCGCAGGACGAGGCACCACCGGCGCCACACCCTCCAGCTTGTTCTCACGCATGTACTCGTCCATCTCTCGCCAACCTGCGAACACCGAGGCTTTGTCCGCTTTCGGGTTCAAGGTGTAGCAATCTTCGATGGCGCGCAGGGCATGGCGGCAGGCGCTGCCCACCGCCTTGGCGTCGGCCACCTGGCGTTCTGCAGCTTTCTGAGGTGTGTCGATGCCCAACTGGTCGCAAGCAGTCAGCAAGGGCCCAAAGCACAAGGCCATGCCAATGAACGCGCACCTGCGCAGCATGGAACGCACGCAGGAGACAGGAGCAAAGGAAAAATCAAACATCGACACCACCCAGAGGACGCGGATGCCCTCCCATGCAGTGATGTCGGCAGCGCGCGCCGAGGCTTGAGCCTCAGTGGATCAAGCGATCCTCGTCGTCCACAAACAACTCGTCCAAGATGAGCGCATCAGGCTCCTCGCCCAGGCTCCAAAACACCAGCAGCACCAGCACCTTGAAATCGTCCAGGGCAACCGGCCCTCTGGGCACGGCCAACACCCGGTCAAGCACCACTTCGCGCAAAGTGGGTGTCAACACACCAGCGCCGACCAAGAAGTGCAGGAATCCCAAGGCCTCTGGCCCCAGGCGCTCAAGCTCTGCGTCCACAAAGACCCGGATGCTGTTGGGCGCAGGCAGACAAGAAGTCTCCTGCGTCAAGGCATTCAAACCATCCAGCCACGTCAACGCCTCGCTGATTTCGTCGGCCTCGAAGCCAACCGCAGACAACTTGCGCGTCAACTGCCCGGATTCGGGGCAAGCGTCAGGGCGCCAGTAGTGCTCGTACAGGTAAACAAGGACGTCGAACATGGATCCACTATAGCGCAAGCACCCAGCCAGATGCCCCCTGGGGGCATGTCATCCGCACCTCTCACAGGTGCGTCAGATGAAGGCGCGGCTGAGCAGAAACATCGTGCCCAGAAAGACAAAAGCCCCTGCGAAGCAGGGGCTTTTGGTCTGTATAAGTAGCCTGACGATGTCCTACTTTCACACGGGAATCCGCACTATCATCGGCGCTGAGTCGTTTCACTGTCCTGTTCGGGATG
>JAHFQM010000004.1 GCA_023266355.1 Aquabacterium sp. | reverse complement strand
GCGCGTGCGCTTCGTCGACGTTCCCAATCCAAGGCTGCTCTGCTTCATGGGCTCAATGGTCTCAGGCAATCAGGCTTGCGCCAAGCACGTGTCCGGGCGGTTTATGCAGACCTTCCCTAACTGCCATTAGACCAACCTGCTGCCGCAAGTGCTGTTGGTCTAAAACTTTGTAAGCACGCGTCGGAGACGATGCAAGCGCTTGATGTGCAAAGCATTTTTCCTCCTGAAGTGCTGTGTGGTGGTGTGTTAGACAGCCTAAACGATGCTGTCGCAGGCTGGGTAGCAGTCGAGCTCCAGGCCGATAACGTGGAACAACCCGTCAACCCAGGCGCCATCCCCCTGGCGCTGTTCCCACGTGCGCAGTGCTGCTGCCATCCCGACCCTCCCGTGTGTTCCGTTCGTGTTGCAAACACTGTAACGGCCCCCATTCCTGCCTCGCAAGGCCCATCGGGGCCTTCTCGCGCCAATCCCCACGCGGCTGTCCCTTTGGCCGATGTCACCCGCAACCCATCGCCACCCGCACGCCGCCCAACTTCACTCGCGCGCAACACGCTGCAACCGCACCCGCAAGTGAACCCCATCGGCGCACCTGTCATTCCGTGCCAGGCACAAGCCGTTGTCACTCGCGCGCGAGTCCGCCCAACTGCGCCAACGGCCCGCAACCGCTCGCGCACCGCCCGCGGTGGCTTGCGCGCGAGCCGAATTCAGCGGCGCCTGCGTCCAATTCGGCGGTGCATGCCTCAGCAGCGGCGGTGCCCCACACGCAACCGCTTGCGCGCCACCGGCATCGGTCGGCGCACCGCCCGAAACGCCTTGCGCGCCCAGCAAAAAGCCCCGCGCGTCGAGCTGTTCACTCGGCGCGCGGGGCTCAGGGCCTCGCGGCTGGGGTGGGCGGGCTGGCGTGCCAGGTGGCACGCCCCGCCCTCAGGTCACTGCACGGTCTTGACCGTGCCCGCAGGGGTGGCGGTGGTGCCTGCGGTGTTGGCCGCACCTTCGCGTGCCCCGGCAGGGCGGCGCGAGAAGCGGGCCGACATGCCCTGGCGCAGGCTTTCCAGGCCCGAGCCTTCGCCCACCACGCGCAGCAGGGCATAGCCTTCGAGCGAGGCGCTCATGACGTCACTGCCCAAGGCCGTGAGGGTGTCGTCCATCTTGCCTTGCAGGCCCTGCAGTCGCACGGCGCGCTCCTGCAGTTGGTCGAAGTGGGAGAGGTCGCGCTGGGCCTCGGCCAAATCGAGGGTGGGCGGCAGCACGTGGCGGTTCTGGTCGAGCACGCGCAGCGCCTGGCGGCAGAACGCTTCGGACTTGTCGCCCATCTTGCTGAGGCCGCGGCGCTCGTTGACGGACAGGTTGATGAGCTTGCCGAACTGGATTTCCAGCACGGTCAGGGCGCCGTCGATCTCGGCGTAGTCGGCGTCCGTCAGGCTGACGGAGATGAGGTTCTGTGACATGGGTTTCCCTTGTGAATGGTTGACGGCCCGCCATCCTTGGCAGGCCGACCGGCACGGTAGGCGTTTGGCGCCATTTGGGAAATCCCTCTCAAGGGGGTGTGCAAGTTAGGGGGGCTTCAACCCTCCATCCGGTCCCGCCTGGCCAGCGCAGGGAACCACTTCCACCACAGCGCGGCAATGGCCACCGAGCCCACGCCGCCCAGCACCACCGAGCCCACGGCGCCGAAGGCCGCGGCCGTCATGCCCGACTCGAACTCGCCGAGCTGGTTCGAGGCGCCGATGAAGATGGAGTTGACCGCCGCCACGCGGCCGCGCATCTCGTCGGGGGTTTCGAGCTGGGTCAGCGTCAGGCGTGTGACGACGCTGATGTTGTCGGCCGCGCCGGTGATGGCCAGCATCAGCATCGACAACGCGAAGCTGTGCGACAGGCCGAAGCCCAGCGTGGCCAGGCCGAACACCGCCACCGCCATCAGCAGGCGCTGGCCGACCTTGCGCTCCAGCGGCCAGCGCGTCAGCACGATGGACATGGTCAGCGCGCCCACCGCGGGTGCGGCGCGCAGCAGGCCCAGGCCCACCGGGCCGGTGTGCAGGATGTCTTTGGCGTAGATCGGCAGCAAGGCCGACGCGCCGCCCAGCAGCACGGCGAACAGGTCCAGGCTGGTGGCGCCCAGCAGCACCTTGCGCTCCCACACGAAGTGCAGGCCGGCGAACACATCGCCCCAGGTGCTGGCTTGCCGCGTGGGCGTGAAGGGGTAGCGCACCAGCAAGGCCAGCGCGAAGGACAGCAGCAGCAAGGCCGTGCACAGCGCGTACACCGTGCCCGCGCCCGTGGTGTAGAGCAGGCCGCCCAGCGCAGGCCCGCCGATCACGGCGATCTCCATGCCGCTGGAGCTGACAGCGATGGCGCGTTGCAGCAGCTCGCGTGGCACCAGCAGCGGCGTGATGGCCTGCTGGGCCGGCATCTGGAAAGCACGTGCCACGCCCAACAACACAGACAGCCCGAGGATGAGGCTGCGGCTGACCTCGCCATGGAAGGTGCCCCAGCACAGCAGCGCGGCCACGGCGCCCTGGGCCAGCATGCACAGCGCGAAGATGCGGGCGCGGTGGTGGCGGTCGGCCACGTGGCCGGCGGGCAGCGTCATCAGCAGGGCCGGCACGAACTGGAAGAGGCCCACCAGCCCCAGGTCCCAGGCGCTGGCGGTGAGGTCGTACATGTGCCAGCCCAGCGCCACCATGAGCATCTGGTTGGCCATGATGCCGCCCACCCGGGAGACCCAAAAGCGCACGAAGGAGGTTTGCGCCAGCAGGGCGCGCAGGGGGCTGGAGCTCATGCGCGCATTGTCGCCGCTTCAGCCCGCCGAGTTGGCCAGCGGCCGTGCCGCGGTGGCCGGCGACGGTGCCGACACCTTGGCCATGCTGAACACGCCCATGGCCACGCACGCCACGGCGCCGGGGATGGCGAAGGCCAGGAAGTTGGCCGTCAGCGGCAGCTCGGCGGCCATCAGCGCGCCGCCCAGCAGCGGGCCGACCACGGCGCCGTTGCGGCCGATGCCCGAGGCCCAGCCCAGGCCGGTGGAGCGGATGGCCATCTCGTAGAAGTGCGCGCCCAGGGCGTACAGCAGGATCTGCGAGCCGATGGTGGTGGCGCCGGCGATGGCGATCAGGGTGTAGAGCACGCCGGTCGGGCTCTTGAAGCCCAGCAGGCTGATGGACACCGCGGCGATGGCGAAGAACACCATCAGCACGCGGGGCAGGTTGAGCTTGTCGCCCAGCCAGCCGCCGCCCACGGCACCGAAGATGGCGCCAAAGTTCAGCACCAGCAGGAAGCTCAGCGAGGAACCCAGGCCATAGCCGGCCTTGGTCATCAGCTTGGGCAGCCACGAGGCCAGCGCATAGACCATCAGCAAGCAGCAGAAGAAGGCCACCCACAGCATCACGGTGCGCAGGGCGCGGCCGTCACGGAAGAGTTGCAGCACCGAGGCGCCAGCGGCCTTGGCCGAGGGCATGCTCAGTTGCTCGTCGGCCTGCAGCGCGAAGCCAGGCTGCACGCGGGCCAGCACGGCGGTGGCTTCTGCGTGGCGGCCTTCGCGCACCATGAAGCCGACCGACTCGGGCAGCTGTCGCATGATGATGGGCAGCAGCAGCAGGGGGATGCCGGCCACGAAGAACACCGACTGCCAGCCATGAGACGGCAGCAGCACCATGCCCAGGCCGGCCGACAGCATGCCGCCCACCGAGTAGCCGCTGAACATGATGGCCACCAGCGTGGAGCGGATCTTCTTGGGTGCGTACTCGCTCATGAGGGCGACCACATTGGGCATCACGCCGCCAATCCCCAAGCCCGCGATGAAGCGGCAGATGCCGAACTCGGTGGGGTTGCTGGCAAAGCCGTTGAGCACGGTGAAGCCACTGAACAGGATCACGCACATGGTGATGGTTTTCTTGCGCCCGATCTTGTCGGACAGCGGCCCGAAGACCATGGCGCCGGCCATCATGCCGAACAGGGCGTAGCTGCCCAAAGCGCCGGCCTGGATGGGCGTGAGGTTCCACTCCTTCATCAGCACGGGCAGGACCACGCCGTAGATGACGAGGTCGTAGCCGTCGAAGATGATGATCAGGGCGCACCAGAACAACACCATCCAGTGGAAGGGGTTGAACTTGGCTTCGTCGATGAGCTTGTTGGCGTCAACTGTTTTCATGGAGACCTCGGTTCAGCAAGTGGAAGGATGGGCGGCTCAGAATCGGTGAACGATGCCGAGCTGCAGGGCCTGGATGCGTTCGCCGTTCACGTCGGCGGCGCTGAAGTTCGGCAGCACGGGCGCCGATCCGGACAAGATGAACCCCGCGTTGCGCGCGTTGTTCAGGACTTCGTAAGACGTGTAGAGCGTGGTGCGGCGCGACAGCTCGTAGAAGGCGCCGACCGAGCCACCCGTGGCGTCCTGGCCGCTGCTGGAGGTGTCGTGGATGCGGCCCACCAGGCCACCCACGCGCAGCTGCGGGTTCACGCGCCAGTCGGCCGAGACCTGCACGACGTTGTGGAAGCGGTAGGCGTTGGTGTCGGTGCCGGCCACCAGGCTGCCGGTGGCGCCCAGGATGGAGCCCGCGTTGTTGCCGAACACGCGCTGCGTGGAGGCGGTGCTGAAGTTGCTGCGGATGACCGTCAGGTAGACCTTGCCTTTGCCCCAGTCGTGGTTGAGGTAGAGGTTGTCGAAGGCGATGGTCTTGTCCACCACGGCGCCCGAAGGCGGGCGAGCGCGCAGGCCGGCGTAGCCGACGCGCCAGGGGCCGTCGAGGTACTCCAGCGCCACCTGCCACACGCCCTTGCTGCCGGGGCCGCCCGTGGCCTGCTCGCCCGGGGCGAAGTGGGCTTCGAACAGCACGCCGTTCACGCGCGGCGAGATGTAGGCGATGTCGTTGTCCAGGCGCGCCGGCTGGCCGAAGTGGTTGGCCGTCGAGGCCAGGGTGCGGCCGCTGTAGTCCATGAACTCGCTGCGCGTGAAGATCGCCGTGTTCTGGCGGCCCAGGCGGAAGTCACCGTGCGCGGTCATCAGGCCCAGCCAGGCTTGGCGGTCGAAGAAGCGTGTGCTGTCGGCTTGCGCGCCGGTGTCGGTGAACAGGCCGTGCTCCAGGATGAAGCGCATGGCCAGGCCACCGCCGAGGTCCTCGGTGCCGCGCAGGCCGATGCGGCTGCGCAGGACGGCGCCATCGTTCAGCGAGGTGAGTTGCGCGCCAGAGCTGCTGCGCATGTGCTGCACGTACTGGTCGATGTTGCCGTACAGCGTCACGCTGGACGTGGGTGCGGGCGCGGTCGGGGCTGTGGTCTGGGCTTGGGCCCAGGTGGACGCCGCGAGGGTGGCTGCGGTCAGGATGGCGCGTCGGAACTTCATGGGGTGACGGGTCAAAAGGGTGGAACAGGCACGGGTGGCACAGGCACGCGCACACGACCCCACCCGATCGCCGCCGCCTTGTGAGCGGGGCTTTCGGGGTGGGCGCGTTGACGTGGGTCTGGGGGAGAGGTCGAGAGGCGGGACGGGGCTGAGCGGGTCAGCCCAGGTCGCCACCGCCCACCGGCAGGGTGACGCCGGTGATGTAGGACGCTTCGGGCGAGGCCAGGAAGAGGATGGCGCCGACCTGTTCGTCGATGGTGCCGTAGCGCTTCATCAGGCTGGAGCGCACGGTCTGGTCGATGATCTGCTGGTACCAGGCCTTCTCTGCTTCGCTTTGTTCGGCCGCGTTGCGCGGGATGCGGCGCGGCGGCGCTTCGGTGCCGCCGGTGGCGATGGCGTTGACACGCACACCGCGCTCGCCGGTCTCGAAGGCCAGGCAGGCCGTCAGCGCGTTCACGCCGCCCTTGGCCGCGCCATAGGGCACGCGGTTGATGGCGCGCGTGGCGATCGACGAGACGTTGACGATGGCGCCCTGACCCTGTTCCAGCATGATGGGCAGCGCCGCGTGGCAGCACCACAGCGTGGGGAACAGGGAGCGGCGCACCTCGGCCTCGATCTCGTGCGGTTGGTAGTGCTCGAAGGGCTTGGCCCAGATGGTGCCGCCCACGTTGTTGACCAGCACGTCGAGGCGGCCGAAGCGGCGCACGGCCTCGGCCATCACGCGGGCGCAGTCGGGCTGTTGCTCCATGTCGCCGGTCAGCGTCAACAGGCGCTGGGACAGGTCGGGCACGTCGGTCAGGGCATGCAGCTCTTCGACCAGCGCCGAGCGGTCCACGGCCACCACGAGGGCGCCTTCGCCGAGCAGGCGCTCGACCACGCGGCGGCCGATGCCTTGTGCCGCGCCGGTGACCACGGCCACCTGCTTGTCAAAACGTTGGGTCATGTTGTGCTCGTCGTCCGGGGTTCAGGCCGAGGCCGCGAACTTCTCGTAATAGAAGTTCTTGGGCTGGATGCCGCGTTCGCGGATGAAGGTGCTGACGGCTTCGACCATGGGCGGCGGGCCGCACAGGTAGATGTCCACTTCGCCTTCGTTGAGGTGCTGGGGCTCGATGTGCTGCGTCACGTAGCCCTTGTGGGGATACGGGCTGTCGGCATTCGCCACGCAGGCGGTGAAGGTGAAGTTGGGGATGCGCGCAGCGAAGGCTTCGAGCTTGTCCATGTCCACCAGGTCGGCGTCGTTGGTCACGCCGTAGATCAGGTGCAAGGGGTGGGCGCTGCCCTGCTCGGCGATCTTCTCCAGCATGGCGGTGAAGGGCGCCAGGCCCGTGCCGCCGGCCAGCATCAGCAGCGGGCGCTGGATGTCGCGCAGGTAGAAGCTGCCCAGCGGGCCGGCCAGGGACATGGCGTCACCGGTCTTGGCCAGGCTGGTCAGGAAGGTGCTCATCAGGCCGCCGGGCACGTTGCGGATCAGGAAGGAGACCTTGCCCTCGTGCGGCATCGAGCTGAAGGAGTAGGCGCGCGACTGTTCGCTGCCCGGCACCTTCAGGTTGACGTACTGGCCGGGCAGGAAGGCCAGCTTGTGCAGGGCCTCGCCTTCGATGGTCAGCGAGATGGTGCTGGGCGACAGCTGCTTGACTTCGCTGATGGCAGCTTGATAAGCGCCTTGCTCGGCCTTGCACACGGCAGAGCCCACGGGCACGCGCACCACGCAGTCGCTCTGGGCGCGCATCTGGCAGGTCAGCACGTAGCCTTGCTTCGCTTCGTCGTCGCTGAGGGCGTCTTCGATGTACTCGCCCATGGTGAACTGGCCCGACTCGGCGAAGCACTTGCAGGTGCCGCAGGCGCCGTCGCGGCAGTCGAGGGGGATGTTGACGCCCTGGCGGTAGGCCGCATCGGCGACCGTCTCGTTGGGCTTGGCGTCGATGAAGCGGGTGACGCCGTCTTCGAACTGGAGTGCAATCTGGTGGCTCATGGCGCAGCCCTCACAGGTGGTACACGTCGATGACGTGGTGGATGTAGTCGTTCTTCAGCACGATGTACTTGCGCTTGATGAGCGGCTGGCCGCTGGTCAGATCGAGCGTGACGTGGGTGGTGCCGAAGTAGCTGTCGGTGGTGTTGTAGCGGTAGCTCAGGGTCTGCCAGTTGTAGCGAACCTGGACCTCTTCACCGTTCACCTGGCCGTCCTGTGGTGACACGATCTCGATGTTGTGCAGGTTGTGGCCGGTGCGGGGCTCGGGCGTGCTGGCTGCCGAGCGCTCGGTCTTGATGCGGAAGACGCGGTCTTCCAGGCCGCCGCGGTTGGGGTAGTAGATCAGCGAGATCTCGCTTTGCGGGTCGCGCGTGAGCTCGCCGTCGTCGTCCCAGGAGGGCATCCAGAACTCGGCCGCGGGGTGGTAGCAGGCCAGCCAGTCGTCCCACTGCTTGTCGTCGAGCAGGCGGGCTTCGCGGAACAGGAAGGCCTGGACTTGTTCAATGTTCATGCTCATGGGGCACCTCAGGCCGGCTGGATGGTGATGACGCGGGACTGCTTTTCAGCCTGGACCGCGCGCTGCATGGCTTCCAGCCAGAAGCGGTGCTGCTCGGTGTAGAGGCCTTCGTCTTCGGTCTTCACGCCGCTGAGCTTCGGGTTCAGGTCGATGTCCTTGGCGGCGGCGTCCGGGCCTTCGACCCAGTGCGTGGCGCCGCGGCACATGTCGTTCCATGCGAGGGCGATGCCCTGGTAGCCCTGCTGGCAGGCGCGGAACTCTTCGAGGTCGTCGGGCGTGGCCATGCCGGTGGCGTTGAAGAAGTCCTCGTACTGGCGCACGCGGCGGGCGCGGGCTTCATCGGACTCGCCCTTGGGCGCGATGCAGTAGATGGTGACTTCGGTCTTGTCCACGGCGATGGGGCGCAGCACGCGGATCTGCGAGCCGAACTGGTCCATCACATAGACGTTGGGGTAGAGGCACAGGTTGCGCGAGTGGCCGATCATCCAGTCGGCGCGGGCCTGGCCGAACTTCTCGACCAGCTCGTCGCGGATCTGGAAGGCCGGGCGGTCTTCCGGGTTGCCCCACTTGGTCCACAGCAGCATGTGGCCGTTCTCGAAGGAGTAGAAGCCGCCGCCTTGCTTGGCCCAGCTGCCGGCGTCCATGGCCTTGATCTGGTCACCGGCTTCGGACTGCTTGCGGTGGTTGGTGGTGGCCGCGTAGTTCCAGTGCACCGAGCTGACGTGGTAGCCGTCGGCGCCGTTCTCGGCCTGCAGCTTCCAGTTGCCGTCGAAGGTGTAGGTGGAGGCACCGCGCAGCACTTCCAGGCCTTCCGGAGACTGGTCCACGATCATGTCGAGGATCTTGGTGGACTCGCCCAGGAACTCGGTCAGGGGCTGCACGTCGGCGTTGAGGCTGCCGAACAGGAAGCCGCGGTAGCTCTCGAAGCGCGCGACCTTCTTGAGGTCGTGGCTGCAGTCCTTGTTGAAGGACTCGGGGTAGCCGGCGTCGCTGCCGTCTTTCACCTTCAGCAGCTTGCCGCTGTTGTTGAAGGTCCAGCCGTGGAAGGTGCAGGTGAAGTTGGCCTTGTTGCCCTTCTTGTGGCGACACAGCGTGGCGCCGCGGTGCGAGCAGGCGTTGATCAGGGCGTTGAGCTCACCCGCCTTGTTGCGCGTGATGACGATGGGCTGACGGCCGATCTGGGTGGTGAAGTAATCGTTGACGTTCGGGATCTGGCTTTCGTGGGCCAGGTAGATCCAGTTGCCTTCGAAGATGTGCTTCATCTCCAGGTCGAACAACTCGGCGTCCGTGAAGGCAGCGCGGTGGAGTCGGTAGATGTGCTGGTCTTTGTCTTCGACCAGCATGCCGGCCAGGCGCTGTTCGACGCCTTCAAGGGATGCGGAGTTCGTCATGGTCGTCTCTGCTTCAACAAAACGGGTGAGGGGGGAGCGTGCGGTCGCCGGAGATCAGGCGGCGGCGCGGAAGCGGGCGAAGTCCGTGTCGGGGGCTTCGGCCTTCAGGGGCTGCATGTCGAAGTTGAATTCGATCTCGAAGAAGGGCTTGGTGGTTTCCAGGGCCTTCATGGCAGCCGCGTCGTTGTTGGTCTTGACCGGGGGCACCAGGCCTTCGCGGGTGCCGAAGGCGAAGTCGTCCCACAGGTGCGGATCGGTCTCAATGTTGATCTGCGTGGTCAGCTTGCGCTTGCCTTCGGCGTGGGCGAAGAAGTGGATGTGCGCCGGGCGGTGGCCATGGCGGCCTAGCAGGGTCAGCAGCACGTCGGTGGAGCCGCCGGGAGGCACGCTGTAGCCCACGGGCATGATCGAGCGGAACTTGTAGCGGCCTTGCGCGTCGGTGACGATGGTGCGGCGCAGGTTGAAGGCGCTTTGCGACGGGTCGAAGTAGGAGTAGTTGCCCAGGTGGTTGGCGTGCCACACCTCGACCTTGGCGCCGGCGATGGGCTGGCCCTTCTCGTCACGGACCACGCCGGACATCACCACGATCTCGCCAGGCTGGGTGCCATCGTCCAGGCGGCCTTCGCCTTGCACCACGGGGGCGCCGGTCACGTACAGCGGGCCTTCGATGGTGCGGGGCGTGCCGCCCTTCAGGCCGGCGCGGGCTTCGGCTTCGTCCAGGCGCAGGTCCATGAAGTGCTCCAGGCCGACGCCGGGGACGATCAGGCCGAGTTCGCCGCGCTTGCCGGCTTCGCCCAGGTAGTTCAGGCCGGTCCAGAATTCTTCAGGGCTGATGTCCAGGTCTTCCATCGCATACATCAGGTCGGTCAGCAAGCGCTTGACCACCGTTTTCACGCGGGGGTTGCCGGGGCCGGTCACGCCGGTGGTTTCGAAACGGGCGACGAGTGCGTCGATGGCTTGTCTGTCCATGGGATGTCTCCTGAAGGGTGGGGCGGGATGAACCTGGGGTTCGCGGGACGGGGCGTCGGTCAGAGATCGGCGTCGCGGATCGACGAGGGGTGGCGGCACAGCGCCGTCACTTCCATCGCCATGTAGGGATAGAGCGGCAGGCTCATCAGCAGCTGGTGCAGCTCTTCGTTGCTCTCGACATCGAAGATGCTCACGTTGGCGTACTGGCCGGCGATGCGCCACAGGTGGCGCCACTTGCCGCTGGCCTGCAGCTGCTGGGCGAGTTCACGCTCGGTTTTCTTGAGGGCGTCGGACTGGCTGACCGGCATGTCCACCGGCAGCTTCACGACCATTTCGACTTTGAACAGCATGGGATTTCCTCGGGTGGTGGTGGCGTGGCTCAGCGGTCGCGGCGCAGGCGCGCGAGCTTGGCCTCGTCGATGTCGAGGCCCAGGCCGGGTGTGCGGGGGAGGTGCAGGGCGAAGTCGCGGTAGACCAGCGGCTCGCGCAGGATCTCTTCGGTCAGCAGCAGCGGGCCGAACAGCTCGGTGCCCCAGCTCAGCGAGTCGAAGGTGGCGAAGAGCTGGGCCGAGGCCATGGTGCCCACGGCACCTTCGAGCATGGTCCCGCCGTACAGCGCGATGCCCGAGGCTTCGGCGATGGCGGCCACCTGGGCGGCACCGCGCAGGCCGCCCGACTGGTTGATCTTCACGGCGAAGATGTCGGCGGCTTGCGTGCTGGCCACGGTGAAGGCGTCCACCGGGCCATGCAGCGACTCGTCGGCCATGATGGGGATGATGTTGGCCTGGGTCAGGCGGCGCAGGCCGAGCTTGTCGTGCGCGGCGATCGGCTGCTCGACCATGTCGATGCCGGCGTCGGCCAGCATGCGGCAGCCTTCCAGGGCTTCGGTCACCGACCAGGCCTGGTTGGCGTCGATGCGCACGCTGGCGCGGTCACCGACGGCGCGCTGGATGGCGGCCACGTGGGCCACGTCGTCCTTGACCGAACGCAGTCCGATCTTCAGCTTGAAGATGTTGTGGCGGCGCAGGTCGAGCACACGCTCGGCTTCGGCGATGTCCTTGGTGGTGTCGCCGCTGGCCAGGGTCCAGGCCACGGGCAGGCTGTCGCGCACGCGGCCACCGAACAGCTCGCTCAGGGGCACGCCCAGGCGCTTGGCCTGGTTGTCGTACAGCGCGGTTTCGATGGCGCACTTGGCGAAGCGGTTGCCCTGGACGTTGCCCTTGACGCGGGCCATGCAGGCGGCGACCTGGGTGGCGTCCTGGCCGACCAGCAGCGGCGCGATGTAGCGGTCGATGTTGGTCTTGATGCTTTCGGGGCTTTCCTCGCCGTAGGCCAGGCCGCCGATGGTGGTGGCTTCGCCCCAGCCGACGACGTCGTCGCTGGTTTGCAGGCGCACCAGCACCAGGGTCTGGCCCATCATCGTTGCCACCGACAACTTGTGGGGGCGGATGGTCGGCACATCGACCAGCAGGGTTTCGACCGCGAGGATTTGGATGGGGGAGCTCATGTCGCCACTTCATTCGTGAGAAGAATTGGCGGCATCTTAGGAACGGAGCTTGCCTCCTGTCCAAGACAGTTTTAGACTGCCTCCATACCTTGCGAGCATGGTGAGGGTGGGTAAATACGCATGGATCTCCGACACCTCAAGTACTTCGTCGCGGTGGCCGACGAGCAAAACTTCACCCGCGCAGCCGAGAAACTGCACATTTCCCAGCCCCCTTTGAGCCGGCAGATCCAGGACCTGGAGGCCGAACTGGGCCTGGCCCTGTTCGAGCGCGGCTCACGCCCCCTGCGGCTGACCGAAGGCGGGCGCTTCTTTTACGGCCATGCCACGCGCTTGCTGGAGCAGGCGGCGCAGGCGGTGCGTACAACGCGGCGCGTTGCGCTGGTGGAGCGCCGGCTGGTGATCGGTTTCGTCTCGTCCACCATGTACGGCGCCTTGCCGCAACTGGTGCGCCTGTTCCGCGCGGCGCGCCCGCAGACCGAGCTGGCGCTGCTGGAGATGTCCACCGTGGAGCAGATCGAGGCCCTGAAAACCGGCCGCATCGACGTGGGCTACGGCCGCATCCGGCTCGACGATCCGGCCATCAAGCGCGAGGTGCTGCGCGAGGAACGCTTGGTGGTGGCCATACCGCATGAGCATGAGGCGGCGATCCCGGACAAGGTCATCACGCTGGCCGAGGTCGCCCGCCACGACAACCTGATCTACCCCCACACGCCGCGCCCGGGTTATGCGGACCAAGTGCTGTCCTTGTTCCGCGATGCGGGCCTGGAGCCGGCCAACGTCCACGAGGTGCAGGAAATGCAGACCGCGCTGGGCCTGGTGGCCGCCGGCATGGGCCTGTGCGTGGTGCCGGCCAGCGTGCACCGGCTGCGCCCGGACGAGGTGGTGTACCGGCCGCTGGCCGAGCCCCAGGCGGTCTCGCCCATCATCATGAGCACGCGGCTGCACGACCAGTCGCCCGACATCTTGCTGTTGCGCAACCTCATCGACGACATCTACCGCGCCCAGGCCGAGGAGCGCCGCCGCACCGAGGAAGCGCAGGCCCTGGCGGGCCGTTGAGGCTTCAGGCCTGCGCACGGGGCCTCCAGATCCAGTGCGCCAGGCTGCCGATCACCACGCCCCAGAAGGCCGAACCCAGGCCCAGGAAGGCCATGCCCGAGGACGTCACCAGGAAGGTGAGGATGGCGGCTTCGCGGTGCGCGGTGTCCATCACCGCGTTGGTGACGTTGGCCGTGATGGCGCCCAGCAGGGCCAGGCCCGCCAGCACGGCGATGAAGGCCGGTGGCAGGGCTGCGAACAGCCACAGGATGGTGCCCACCATGCTGCCACCCACGATGTAGAACACCCCGTTGGCGATGCCGGCGATGTAGCGCTTGCCCGGGTCCTCGTGGGCATCGCGCCCGGTGCACAGGGCCGCGGTGATGGCCGCCAGCACGATGGTGATGCCGCCGAAGCAGGCCACCACCAGCGAGGCCAGGCTGGTGCCCACCATGATGGGCTTGGCCGCCGTGTCATAGCCCGCCGCGCGCAGGATGGCCATGCCCGGCAGGTACTGGCCGCTCAGGCTGACCACCACCAGCGGGATGGCCAGGCTCAGCGTCGAAGCCCACGACCATTCGGGCTGGATGAACACCGGCACCGTCAGCGACAGCGGCATCTGCGACCAGGGGATGGGTGTGCTGAACGGGCCGAAGGCCGCCAGCGCGACGCCGAGCGCCAGCACCATCAGCATGTGGTACCTGGGACGCCAGCGCTTGAAGACGAGGAAGGCCGCGATCATGCACAGCGTGAGCACGGGCAGCGTCTCGACCGCCTTGAAGGCCTTGGCGCCGAACTGGAAGAGGATGCCGGCCATCATGCCGGCGGCCACGCCCTTGGGGATGTGGCGCATCAGCGCATCGAAGCTGCCGCTCAGGCCGATGGCCAGCACGATGGCACCGGCCGTGATGTAGGCCCCGATGGCTTCGTTCAGCGACAGGTGCGGGAACAGGGTGATGAGCAGGGCCGTGCCGGGTGCCGACCAGGCCGTCACGATCGGGGCCTTGAGCCACCAGCTCAGCGCGATGCCCGACACGCCCGCGCCGATCGAGATGGCCCACACCCAGGACGCGAGCATCTCGGGCGAGGCGTGCGCCGACTGCGCCGCCTGGAAGTAGATGAGCAAAGGCCCGGCGTAGGAGATGAGCACGGCCAGGAAGCCGGCCGTGATGGCGGAGACAGAGAGGTCGCGTTGCAGCATGGGCACATTGTGGCGACTTCGGCGCGCTTGAAAAATCATGCGGCTGCAGCAACACTGTTCACCTCACACCAACAATCAGAGCGCAACCCCGTGGACCGATTCGATGCCATGCAGCTCTTCGTTCGCATCGTCGAGCTGGGCAGCTTCACCCGCGCCGCCGAGCAGCTGGGCCTGCAGCGTGCCACCGCCACCCAGGCCATCAAGCAGCTGGAGGCCCGCCTGGGCGTGCGCCTGCTGCAGCGCACGACGCGCCAGGTGAGTGCCACCGCCGAGGGCCTGGCCTACCAGCAGCGCTGCCTGGCCATCCTGGCCGAGGTGGCCGACGCCGACAACGCTTTCTCGCAAAGCGCGCGCCAGCTCAAGGGCACGGTGCGCGTGGACCTCTCGGCCAGCATGTGGCGCCATGTGCTGGCGCCTGCCTTGCCCGCCTTCTGCGAACGCCACCCGCACATCGGCTTCGACCTGAGCGTGAGCGACCGCCAGATCGACCTGGTGCGCGAAGGCGTGGACTGTGTGCTGCGCTCGGGCGTGTTGAAGGACTCGGCCCTGGTGGCGCGCCGCCTGACGCTGCAGGAGCAGGTGACGTGCGCGAGCGCCACTTACCTGCGCCGCCATGGCACGCCGCTGTCCTTGGATGGGGTGGATGGGCAGGGGGGGCTGGAAGGCCACCGGGCGGTGAACTATGTTTCGGCCTCGACGGGCAAGGCCGTGCCGCTGGAGTTCGAGGTCGGTGGCGAGGTGCAGCTGCGCACGCTGCCGGGCAGCGTCACCGTCAACAATGGCGAGGCCTATGTCGCGGCGGGCGAGGCGGGCTTCGGGCTGATCCAGCTGCCCCGCCACCATGTCACGCGCCAGATGGCGGCAGGCGTGTTGGTGGAGGTGCTGCAGCAGCACCGGCCACCGGCGTTGCCGCTGTCGGTGCTCTACCCGCACCGCCGGCATGTGCCGATGCGGGTGCGGGTCTTCATGGACTGGCTGGCCGAGCTGTTCCCGGCCTGATCACTTGAGCGCTTGCAGCCAGGCGTCCACGGTCTGGATGAAGGCTTGCGGCTGCTCCAGCACGCTGAGGTGCGAAGCCTCGGGCAGCACGACCAGCTGGGCGCCCGAGATTTGCCCGGCGATGGCGCGGGCCATGGCCGGCGGCGTGCCCAGGTCCAGCTCGCCGGCGATGACCAGGGCCGGCACCTGGATGCGGTGCAGGCGGTCCAGCGTTTCCACGTCGCGGATGGCTTCGCAGCAGGCGATGTAGCCGGCCGTGTTGCAGCCCAGCACCTTGGCGCGCCAATGCGCCACCACCTCGGGTTGCGCGGCGCGGAAGGCGTCGTGGAACCAGCGCGTCATGGCCATGTCCACGATGGCTTGCAGGCCCTGTTCGCGGATGGTGGCGATGCGCGTGTCCCAGCCCTGGCGGGCTTCGAAGGGGTAGTGCGTGGTGGTGTTGGCCAGCACCAGGGCGCTGACCTTGTCGGGGTGGCGCAAGGCCAGCTCCTGGCCGACCATGCCGCCCATGGACAGCCCGACCCACACCACCGGGCCCAGTTGCAAGGCTTCGATGAGCGCAGCGGCTTCGTCGGCCAGCTGGGCCATCGTGTAGTGGCCGGTAGGTGTGTCACTGGCGCCATGGCCGAACTGGTCATAGCAGACCACGCGGTTCTCGGCCGCGAGGTGCTGGGTCAGCGCGTCCCACATGGTGTGGTCGCAGCCCAGGGCGTGGCCGAGCAGGAAGGTGCGCTTGGGCGCCTGGCCGTTGCGGGGTTCGTGCACGGTGTAGGCGGTGGCGCCTTGGCGCTGCACCTGGGCGGGGGTGGGGTTCGTCATGCGGGTGGCCTCAAACACGTTCAACGATCAGGGCGATGCCCTGGCCCACGCCGATGCACATGGTGCACAGCGCGTAGCGGCCGCCGGTGCGGTGCAGCTGGTTGATGGCGGTGGTGACCAGGCGCGCGCCGCTGGCACCCAGCGGGTGGCCCAGGGCGATGGCGCCGCCGTTGGGGTTGACGCGCGGGTCGTCGTCGCGCAGGCCGAGCTGGCGCAGCACGGCCAGGCCTTGCGAGGCGAAGGCCTCGTTGAGCTCGATGACGTCCATCTGCGCGAGGGTCAGGCCGGTCTGGGCCAGCACCTTGACGGTGGCCGGGGCCGGGCCGATGCCCATGATGCGCGGGGCCACGCCGGCCGTGGCCATGCCGACCACGCGGGCGCGCGGCGTCAGGCCGTGGCGCGCGGCGGCGCCTTCGCTCGACAAGATCAGCGCGCAGGCGCCGTCGTTGACGCCGGAGGCATTGCCCGCCGTCACGGTGCCATCGGCACGCACCACGGGGCGCAGCTTGGCCAGCGCTTCCAGCGTGGTTTCGCGGGGGTGCTCGTCCTTGTTGACGACGAGGGCGTCGCCCTTCTTCTGCGCGATGGTCACGGGCGTGATCTCGGCGTCGAAGACACCGGACTTCTGGGCAGCAGCCGCTTTGGCCTGCGAGGCCAGGGCCATCTTGTCCTGG
The DNA here is from genome assembly GCA_023266355.1 of Aquabacterium sp. GTDB lineage: Bacteria > Pseudomonadota > Gammaproteobacteria > Burkholderiales > Burkholderiaceae_C > Aquabacterium. Next base: position 383,656 of record JAHFQM010000004.1, on the reverse strand, counting down.
TCTTCGCGGGAGATGCCGAAGTCGCTGGCGACGTTCTCAGCGGTCTCGGGCATGCTGTCCACGCCGTGCAGTTGCTTCATCAGCGGGTTGACGAAGCGCCAGCCGATGGTGGTGTCGTAGACGGCGTTCTCACGTGCGAAGGCCGATGTGGCCTTGGGCATGACGAAGGGCGCGCGGCTCATGCTCTCGACGCCGCCGGCGATCATCAGCTCGGCCTCGCCGGCCTTGATGGCGCGGGCGGCGGTGCCCACGGCGTCCATGCCGGAGCCGCACAGGCGGTTGACGGTCGAGCCGGGCAGGGCGATGGGCAGGCCGGCCAGCAGCGCCGACATGCGGGCCACGTTGCGGTTGTCTTCACCGGCCTGGTTGGCGCAGCCGTAGATGATGTCGCCGAAGGCTTCCCAATCCAGGTTGGGGTGGCGGGCCATCAGGGCCTTGAGCGGCACGGCGCCCAGGTCGTCGGCGCGCACCGAGGACAGGCTGCCGCCGTAGCGGCCGAAGGGGGTGCGCAGCGCGTCGCAGATGTAGGCGTGTTGGGTCATGGGCTTCTTTCGGGGAGGGCAGCGCGGGCTCAGGCTTGCAGCGTGACGCCGGGCACCAGGGCTTGCAGGTCGGACAGGCTCAGGCCGGGCACGGTGTCCACCACCTTCACGCCTTGCGGGGTGATGTCGAAGATGGCCAGGTCGCTGTAGACGCGGCTGACGCAGCCGATGCCGGTGAGCGGGTAGGTGCAGGCAGGCGCGAGCTTGCTCTGGCCGGTCTTGGTCAGCAGCTCCATCATCACGTAGGTCTTCTTGGCGCCGATGGCCAGGTCCATCGCACCGCCGACGGCGGGGATGGCGTCGGGCGCACCGGTGTGCCAGTTGGCCAGGTCGCCCGTGGCCGAGACCTGGAAGGCGCCGAGCACGCAGACGTCGAGGTGGCCGCCGCGCATCATGGCGAAGCTGTCGGCGTGGTGGAAGAAGCAGCCGCCCGGCAGCAAGGTCACGGGCTGCTTGCCGGCGTTGATGAGGTCGAAGTCCTCTTCGCCTTCGGCCGGCGCGGGGCCCATGCCGATGACGCCGTTCTCGGAGTGCAGCACGACTTCCTTGTCGGCGCTGAGGTGGTTGGCCACCGCGGTGGGCAGGCCGATGCCGAGGTTGACGACGGCGCCGTCGGGGATGTCGGCAGCGACGCGGGCGGCCATCTGGTCACGCGTCCAGCGGGGCAGGGTGGTGTGGTTGACTTGGCTCATGGTGTCTCTCCTCAGGCGGTGCGCTTGAAACCGCCGGCGGCGGTGGCGGTGCGGGTGATCGGCACCACGCGTTGCACGAACAGGCCGGGGGTGATGACGGCTTCCGGGTCCAGCGCGCCGAGCTCGACCACCTCGTGCACGGTGGCGACGGTGGTCTTGGCGGCCATGGCCATGATCGGCCCGAAGTTGCGCGCCGTCATGCGGTAGGTGAGGTTGCCCCAGCGGTCGCCCTTTTCGGCCTTGATGAGGGCGAAGTCGGCGTGGATGGGCGCTTCGAGCACGTACATCTTGCCGTTGATCTCGCGGGTCTCTTTGCCCTTGGCCAGTTCGGTACCGTAGCCGGTGGGTGTGAAGAAGCCGCCGATGCCGGCGCCGGCGGCGCGGATGCGCTCGGCCAGGTTGCCTTGCGGCACGAGTTCCAGCTCCAGTTCGCCGGCGCGGTAGAGCGCGTCGAAGTGGTGGCTGTCGGACTGGCGCGGGAAGGAGCAGATGATCTTGCGCACGCGCTTCTTGGCCAGCAGCGCGGCCAGGCCGGTGTCGCCGTTGCCCGCGTTGTTGTTGACGATGACGAGGTCTTTGGCGCCGGTCTCGATCAGGGCGTCGATCAGCTCGTTGGGTTGGCCGGCCGTGCCGAAGCCGCCGATCATCACCGTGGCGCCATCGCGCACGTCGGCCAGCGCGTCGGCCGGGGTCTTGACGATTTTCTGGATCATGGGGTGTCTCCGCGTGGGGGGGCGCCTTGCCGGCGCCGAATCTTGTGTTCTAATAGCGAACAAGAATTCGCATATCGAACATGCGCACAGCGTAGCGACCTGTCACTTCGCTGTCAAGGCGGCTTGCCCTTGACGGACCCTGCACAAGGCGCTTCCAGGAGAGACCCCATGGCCACCCGTCCACGCACCCCGTCGCCCGCCGCCCCGCTGGAAGCACCTGACGCGCCCGCCACCGATGGCCAGCGCCCCAGCGACAGCCACGTCCAGTCGTTCGCGCGGGGCCTGGAGGTGCTGCGCAGTTTCGGCGCCAACGCGCCCACCCAGACCCTGAGCGAGGCCGCCGAGCGCACGGGCCTGACACGTGCCGGCGCGCGCCGCATCCTGCTGACGCTGCAAGGCCTGGGCTATGTCGCGCAGGAGGGGCGCGACTTCCGCCTCACGCCCAAGGTGCTGGAGCTGGGCTTTGCCTACCTGGCCTCGCAGCCGTGGTGGCACGTGGCCCAGCCGCTGATGGAAGACCTCACGCAGACGCTGCACGAGTCGAGCTCGGCCGCGGTGCTGGACGGCGACGAGATCGTCTATGTGCTGCGTGTGCCGGCCCACAAGATCATGTCCATCAACCTGGGCGTGGGTTCGCGCTTGCCGGCGCATTGCTCGTCCATGGGGCGCGTGTTGCTGGCCGGCTTGCCCGAAGACGAGCGCGAGCGCCGCGTGATGGCCATGCACCTGACGGCCAAGACGCCCAAGACGGTCACCGACCCGGACCGCCTCTTGAGCGTGCTGGGCGATGTGCGGCGCAAGGGCTTCGCGCTGGTGAGCGAGGAGCTGGAACTGGGCCTGATGTCCCTGGCCGTGCCCGTGACGGACCGCCAGGGCCGCGTGGTGGCCGCGCTCAATGTGAGCACGCAGCCGCAGCGGCGCACGGCCACCGAGCTGCGCGAGCAGTGCCTGCCGATGCTGCAGGCCGTGGCCAAGCGCATCGGCGAGACGATGGCGCGTTGATCAGTAGCTGATCTGCGCCACGGCGCGCAGCTCTTCCGGCGTGGTGGTGCCGAAGCCGAAGAACTCCAGGTAGGCCGGGATCATCTCGAACAGCATGTCGGTGCCGACCTGGATGGGGCAGCCCTTGGCCTGCGCGGCGGCCAGCAACGGCGTGATCTCGTGCTTCATCACCACTTCGCCCACGAAGGTGGTGGGGGCGATGCGGCTGACGTCGAAGGGCAGGGGGTCGCCATCCTTCATGCCCAGCGGCGTGGCGTTGACGATGAGGTCGAAGCCGGCCGGGTCGTTCGAGCCGGTGCTGACCTTCAAGGCCGGGTGGTGCTGCTGCAGGCGCTGCGCCAGCGATGCCGACGAGGCCGCGTTGCTGTCGAACAAGGCCATCTCGGCCACGCCCGCATCGGCGAGCGACGCCGCGATCGCGCAGCCCACGCCGCCGTTGCCCGACACCAGCACGCGCTTGCCCTGGAGCACCTGGCCTTTGCGCAGCACGCCACGCACGAAGCCCGCGCCATCGAACTGGTCGCCCAGCAGGGTGCCGTCTGCGCGGCAGAGCACGGCGTTGGCGGCGCCCGCCACTTTGGCGGTCGGGGTGAGTTCGTCCACCAGGTCCATGGTCACGACCTTGTGCGGCATGGTGATGAGGGCGCCGCGCACGTTGGTCGTCTTGAACAAGGCCTTGAGGAACTCGGCGTAGTGCTCGGGCTTGACGCCCATTGGCACGACCACGGCGTCGATGCCATGCTTGTCGAACCACGGGTTGTAAATCATCGGCGACTTGAACGTCGAGGTCGGGTAGCCGATGTGGGCGATGAGGGTGGTGTTGCCGTTGATCATCGTTGTGTCTCCATGGCCTACACGATGCCCGGGTGCGGCTTTCGCTTGAACCGAGGGGAAACCCAAGATTGGATCGCTGATCGTGCAGCCTGCGCGCAGATCGCGCATCCGAGCGATTTCGTCTTGAAGCGGCCGCATCACACGCCTATCGTCGCGTCCATTGACAGGGGCACCCCATGGCGGCGGTGCCCTGCACGCAAGGCTGTTGATCAGCCAATGATGGAGATTTCAAGCATGGCCGTCACCCCGAACCCCATGACCCACGAGCCCGGCGCCCAAGCCGAACCCACCAGCACTGGACAGAAGCTGCGCTCTGCCATGGCGATTGGCAAAACCCGCTGGGTGATGCTGTCGCTGGTGTTTTTCGCCACCACGCTGAACTACATCGACCGCGCTGCGCTTGGCGTGATGCAGCCGGTGCTGGCCAAGGCGATGAACTGGACGCCGAAGGACTACGCCGACATCAACTTCTGGTTCCAGGTGGGCTATGCCATCGGCTTCGCCGCACAAGGCCGTTTCATCGACATGGTCGGCGTGAAGCGGGCCTTCGCACTGGCGGTGCTGCTGTGGAGCATCGCGGCCGGTGCGCACGGTCTGGCCGTGTCGGCGGTGGGCTTCATGGTCTGCCGCTTCTTCCTGGGCCTGGCCGAAGCCGCGAACTACCCCGCTTGCGTGAAGACGACGCGACTGTGGTTCCCGGCCGGTGAGCGCGCCATGGCGACCGGCATCTTCAACGCAGGCACCAACGTGGGCGCGATGCTCACGCCGGTGATGCTGCCCTTCATCCTGCAGGTCTGGGGCTGGCAAGTGGCCTTCTACTTCATCGGCTCGCTGGGCGCGGTGTGGCTGCTGTTCTGGCTGAAGAATTACCACAACCCGGAAGAGCACCCCAGCGTCACGGCCCGCGAACTGCAGCACGTGCAGCAAGGTGTGGAGCCCGATGCCGAGAAGGTGCCTTACTCGCGCATCATCCGCATGCGCGGCACCTGGGCGTTTGCGCTGGCCTTCGCGATGACGGCGCCGGTGTTCTGGTTCTACCTGTACTGGCTGCCGCCTTTCCTGAACCAGCAGTACAACCTGGGCATCAGCGTCTCGAAGATGGGCATCCCGCTGATCATCATCTACCTGACGGCCGACGTGGGCAGCGTGGGCGGCGGCATCCTGTCGTCGTGGATGATCGGCCGTGGCATGCAGCCGGTGCAGGCGCGCCTGACTTCGATGTTGATCTGTGCGCTGTGCATCACCTCGGTGGTGTTCGCGGCCGGTGCCAGCAGCCTGTGGATGGCGGTGGCGGCGATCTCGATCGCGATTGGCGCGCACCAGGCCTGGACGGCCAACATCTGGTCGATGGTGATGGACTACACCCCGAAGCACGTGGTGAGCTCGGTGTTCGGCTTCGGCGGCATGATCGGTGCCATCGGCGGCATGTTCATGACCCAGTTGGTGGGTTATGTGCTGACGGTGACGAACAACAACTACACGGTGCTGTTCACGATGATCCCGGCGGCTTACTTTGTCGCGCTGACGTGGCTGTACTTCATGGCGCCGCGCCAGGTGGAAGCGGCCTGATCTGACGCCTTCACGTTCGTTTTTTCAAAGGGCCTTCGGGCCCTTTTTCTTTGGGCGAGTTTCACCTGTGCGGAGGTTGGTGCGGCCGAGGTCGGCCAGGGGAGGCCGCTGCAGGCCTTGGGCGCGGGGCACCACCGAGTCCGATGGCCATCACCCCTTGAACACCGGCCAGGCGATGCCAGGTCAGGCTACCGCGCATGCGGGCCCGCAGCGGCCTCCCCTGGCCACCCTCTGGGGGCGGCGGTGCGCTGTGCGCGGGTGCGCGGTGATGGTCGATCAGTCGATCACGCGGGCGCAAAAAAGGGGCGTGCCCGGTGAAGGACACGCCCCAAGGCGCAGCAGTCACCGCCGCAGCGGCCCCTGCCTCTGGCTCAACGGTTGATCAAACGGTGGAGGCCGCCGACGGGGTGGGCGCAGCGTGTGCGCCGCCGAGGAAGATGCGTTCGAGGTTGGGGTCGGCCAGCAGCTCGTCGGCGGGCTTGTGCAGCACCAGGCGGCCCGATTCCAGCGCGATGGCTTCGTCGGCCATCTTCAGCGCGCTCTTGACGTTTTGCTCGACCATCAGCACCGTGGTGCCCTGGTCGGCCAGCTTGCGCAGCAGCTTGAACACATCGGCCACGACCATGGGCGACAGGCCGATGGAGGGCTCGTCGATCAGGATGACCTTGGGGCGCAGCAGCAGCGCGCGGCCCACTTCCAGCTGCTTTTGCTCGCCGCCCGACAGCGAGGAGGCCAGCGAGTGCAGGCGCTCCTTGACGCGGGGGAAGAGCTCCAGCACTTCGGGGATGCGCTCGTGCGTGGTCTTCATGCCCAGCGTGATGCCGCCCAGCTCCAGGTTCTCATAGACCGAGAGCTGACCGAAGAGGTTGCGACCCTGAGGCACGAAAGCGATGCCGTGCTTGACCAGCAGGTCTTTCGCACTGGCGCCGGTGATGTTCTCGCCGTCGAGCTTGATGGCGCCCGAGCGCATCTTGGTCAGGCCGAAGATGGCCTTGAGCACGGTTGATTTGCCCGCGCCGTTGGGGCCCAGCAGCAGCGTGATCTTGCCGCGCTTGGCCTTGAAGCTCAGGTTGTTGAGGATCATGAACTCGCCGTAGCCGGCCAGCACATTGTCGAACTCGATGCAGGTGTCGTTGGCAGGTGCGTTCATGTTCAGCTCCCGAGGTAGGCGTCCAGCACCTCTTTGTTGGCGCGGATCTCGGCCGGCGTGCCAATGGCCATCACCTTGCCTTCGACCATCACCATGATGCGGTGGCACAGGTCCATCACGAAGTCCATGTTGTGCTCGATCACGACGAAGGAGCTCTTGCGGGTCTGGTTCAGCTCCTTGAGCAGGCTGCTCAGGCCGCCGACCAGGCTGGGGTTCACGCCAGCGCAGGGCTCGTCGAGCAGCACCAGGGCCGGGTCGCTCATGAAGGCCATGGCGATGTCCACCAGCTTTTGCTGGCCGTAGCTCAGGTCACCGGCTTTCTTGTCGGCCACGTGGGCGATGCGGAACTGGTTGATCAGGGCATCGGCCTTGGCGCCATTGCCCGAATCGCCCGGGGCGAACATGCGGCTGAACATGCTGCCGTGGTGCTCTTGCGCGGCCACCAGCAGGTTGTCGCGCACCGTCATCTTGCCGAAGACCTGCAAGGTCTGGAAGGTGCGGCCCACGCCCATCTGGTTGAGCTTCTGGGGCGAGACGCCCGCGATGCTCTGGCCATTGAGCTCGATCTGGCCCTCGTCGGGTGTGATCTGGCCCAGCACCGAGTTGAACATCGTCGTCTTGCCCGAGCCGTTGGGCCCGATGACGCCGAAGATCTCGCCGGGGCGGACATCGAAGGACACCCCACCCACGGCCTGGATGGCGCCGTAGGCCTTCTTGAGGTTGCTGACTTTCAGAACGGGACTCATTGCGCACCTCCAACACGGGCAGCAGCGGCGGCGCGGGCGGCAGACGCCTCGCGGGCTTGGCGGCGGGCCTTGAGGCGGTCAGGCAGGCTGAGCAGGCCATCGGGCAGCCACAGCATCAGCAGGACCACGGCCACACCGAAGATGAACAGGTACCAGGCCTGGGCGAAGCGCAGCCACTCGGGCAGCAGCACGCCGACGGCCGAGCCCAGCAGCGGGCCGAGGAAGTAGCCCGGGCCACCGACCACCAGCATCAGGTACATCATGAAAGACGTGCCGATGGCGAAGGGGCCGGGCTCGATGAAGTCCACCAGCGAGGCGAACAGCGCACCGGCCACACCGGCGTACATGGCGCCGATGGCGAAGGCCAGCAGCGTGTAAGCCTGCACATTGATGCCGAGGCTTTCAGCGCGGATGGGGTTGTCGCGCAGGGCCGTGAAGGCCTTGCCCCAGGGCGAGCGCAGCAGGCCCCACATCAGCGCGCCCAGCAGGATGGTGGCGCCCAGGATCAGGTAGTAGAAGGCGAGCGAGCCGTCCAGCGACATGCCGAAGAACTCCGGCCGACCGATGCCGTTGATGCCGTAGGTGCCGCCCGTGAGGCCTTCCTCGTTGCGCATCACCAGCCACACGGCGGTGTTGAAGCCCAGCGTGGCGAAGGCCAGGTAGATGGTCTGCACGCGCAGGGCCGGGAAGCCCAGCACCAGACCGATGGCGAAGCAGCCGGCCATGGCCAGGGGCAGGCCGATCCAGAAGCTGATGCCGGCCTTCATCAGGATGGCCACCGTGTAGGCGCCGATGCCGAAGAAGGCGGCGTGGCCCAGGGACTTCTGACCGGCGTAGCCCACCGTCAGGTTCAGGCCCATGTTGGCGATCACATAGACCAGCCAGTAGCTGAACAGGTAGATGCCGTAGCTTTTGAGGAAGGGCGGCACGGCCAGCAGGACGGCCAGTCCGATCGCGCCTGCGATGACGTTGCGGTTGATCATGGGGTGCTCCTCAGACCTTGCGCTCGACCTTCTTGCCAAGCAGACCTTGCGGCTTGACGAGAATGACGAACATGAAGATGACCAGGGCGACGGCGTCCTTGTAGGCGGCCGACACGTAGTGGGCGGCCAGGTTCTCGCTCACGCCGACGATGACGCCACCCAGCAGGGCACCGCGCGAGTTGTTGAAGCCGCCGATGATGGCCGCAAAGAAGGCCTTGGTGCTCAGGCCCTCGCCCATGTCGAACTTGGCGAGGTAGGCCGGCGTCACCAGCAGCGCAGCGGCACAGGCCAGCAGCGCGTTGATGGCGAAGGTGTAGAAAATCATGCGCGGCACGTTGATGCCCAGCACGGTGGCGCTGTCGGTGTTCTGCGCCACGGCCTGCATGGCACGGCCGGTCACCGTCTTGTTCAGGAAGGCTTGCGTCGCCAGCACCAGCAGCAGGGCCGCCAGCAGCGTGCCCAGGTCGCCCACGGTGATGGCGGCCGAGCCGAGGTGCAGCACGGTGTCGCCGAACAGGCTGGGGAAGGGGAAGGCTTCGGCGCTCACACCGGCGCGGATGCCGTTCTTCATCGCGATGGACAGGCCGAGCGTGGCCACCACGATGGGCATCATCCCGAACTTGAGCAGCGGGTCGGCGAGGCCACGTTTGAAGGCCCAACCCAGCACGACCACCGCCACGAAGCAGGTGAAGGCAAAGCTGAGCAGCAGGGGCATCCCCAGGCTGCTGAAGGCCAGCATCATGAAGGCCGGCAGCATGACGAACTCGCCTTGCGCGAAGTTGATGGTGCCGCTGGCCTGCCACAGCAGGGTGAAGCCCAGGGCGGCCAGGGCGTAGATGCTGCCCGAGGCCAGGCCTGAAAGCAGCAGTTGGATGAAGTCGTTCATCTCGGCTCCTAGTGGAGGAGGGAGGGGGAGAGGGCGCTGCAGCCGCAGAGGTGGCGCAGCAGCGGGATCGGGCGTGGGCGAGGGAGGGCACCGCCTCACGGCAGGTGCCCCGGCCGGTCAGGCCAACGTCACTTCTTGGACAGGGCGGGCAGGACTTCCTTGACTTCCTGCTTGCCGTTGCGCACTTCGACGATGAAGCTCTCGCGGTCCAGGTCGCCCTTGTCGTTGTAGGACACGTCCATCAGCACGCCGGGGTACTTGGCGGCGCTGACGCTCAGGCCTTGCATGGCCTTGGCGAAGGCGGCGCGGTCCACCTTGCCGACCTTCTCGATGCCGGCCTTCATCACATAGACGCTGGTGTAGCCCTTGATGCCGTTGTGGTCAGGGATGTAGCCGAAGGCCTTCTCGAAGCGGGCGCGGAAGGCGCGCATCGTGGGCACGGGGGCGTCCACCGACAGGCCGATGTGGGCCTGCGCGCCGTTGGCGGCGTCGCCGGCCAGCTCGATCACCTTCTGGCCGGTCAGCACGGTCTCGCCGAAGATGGGCTTGGTCACGCCCTGCTTCTTGAGTTCACGCAGGCAGCGGGCGGCTTCTTCTTCGTTGGTGTAGACGAAGATGACGTCGGCGTTGCTCTGCTTGGCTTGCAGCACGGGGGCGGAGAAGTCCAGCTTGCCCGGGTCGGTGGAGATGTCGGCCACCACCTTGGCGCCCATGACTTCCAGCGACTTGGTGATCATGTCGCGACCGCCCTTGCCGAAGTCGTTGTTCACGTAGATGACGGCGACCGTCTTGGCCTTCAGGTTCTGCACCATGTAGCGTGCGGCCTTGGGCATGGAGGTCTGCTGGCCGAAGCTGGTGCGGAAGACGTAGGGGTTGCCTTGCAGCGTCACGGAGGCGGCCTCGCCACCGGTGAAGTTGGGGATCTTGGCGCGGCGGGTCTCGGACATGCTCACCAGGATGGAGCCGGAGAAGCCGGGGCCGAACACGGCGAACACGTCATCGTCCACGGCCTTTTGGGCCAGGCCCTTGGCGACGCCGGGGTTGCTCTGCGTGTCGGCGAAGGTGACGTCGATCTTCTGGCCCAGGACGCCGCCTGCGGCGTTGATTTCCTTGATGGCCAGGTCCATGCCGTTCTTGAAGTTGGTGCCGGCGGTGGCGCCCGTGCCCGACAGCTCCTGGATGGAGGTGATGCGGATGGCTTCGGCGGCCTGCGTGAGCGGGGCGGCGAGGGTCAGCGTCAGGCCGGCGCAAGCGGCGAGGAGGGCACGGCGGTACAGGGTGCTCATCGGGGCGGTCATCGGGGCGGTCATGGGGGGTCTCCTAGGTGTGTCCAGAGGGGGCTGGCAGGTGGCGCAGACGTGGCAGACGGCGCTTTCCCTGCATGGATTGCAGGTTAGGGACTTCTCGGCGCAGCCACAATGGGCGTCAGCCGTTGGTTGAGCGCTGATCGCCCATCTTGCGCGATCAGCGATTGAAGCTGGGGTTAGTCCTCGTCCCCTGCGGGGTGCATCGCGGCCCCAGATCCCTGTCTGATAGGTCTGAAAACAAGCGTCTTCAGCTTGGTGAAGATTTGTTGCATCGCGTCAAACGCCTTTATCCATCGGGCAGACATCCGCATGGGGTGGCGTGTTGCGTGCGGGCAACTGTCAGGTCGTCCGTGGCCGTGCTTCTAGCGTAAACCCTGTGAAGGGCAAACCCGATTTAAGAGCGACTACCGCCCAATTTGAGCGATCAGCGCCCAAACGAAGCGACATCCACCTTGTTCACACCGGTGACTCGCTGTTGCAATCCATGGGTGCCGGCGGAATTTCGGTCACACCCCAGTGATCGCCGCCCTCTCCACATCCCTTCTTCACGTCCTCTCTCAGGAGACACCATGAAACTCAACCAGACCGCTGTCGCCGCCACCCTGATGTGCGCTTGCGCGGGTGCTTTCGCCCAGGCCGCAGCCACCTCGTCGGTGACGCTGTACGGCACCATCGACCAGTACCTGAACTACATGAGCAGCAGCTCTGGCGCGAAGATCAAGTCGGTCAGCGACGGCGCCTTCCTGCGCAGCCGCATCGGCCTGAAGGGCACGGAAGACATCGGTGGCGGCATGGCCATCAAGTTCCAGCTGGAAGGCGCCCTGAGTGCCGACACCGGCGCCTCCGGCACCTCGGGTTCGCTGTTCGACCGCCAAGCCTGGGTGGGCGTGGCCACGCCGCAGGCCGGCGAGTTCCGCATCGGCCGTCAGAACACCGCGATCTTCTTCCGTGGCGACTACATCGACTACAGCTCGCGCACGCTGGGCTCCATCGTCAACAACTTCGGCACGCCTTCGCGCTACAGCAACGACCTGGCCTGGATCTCGCCGCGCTGGTCGGGCCTGCAACTGGAAGCGCATTACGCACCGGGTGAGTCCACCGCGGGCATGGGTGCACAGGCTGTTTACCAGCTGGCCGCCGACTACGTGAACGGCCCCTTCCGCGTGGGTTACGCCGACATCACCGGCAAGCCCAACAAGGGCGCCGCCATCACGGTCAAGAAGAACATCACGTACCGCAATCTGTACGCCAACTACGACTACGGTCAGGGCAAGATCTACGCGACCTTCATCCGCAGTAACAACAGCACCGCTTCAGCCGATGGCAACAACGCCGCGACCATCCTGGGCAACGTGGGCGCACTGGTGGCTGGCACCAACGCCGATGCCAACCGCTTCTACAACATCGTGCAGCTGTCGGCCGATTACCGCGTGACCCCGCAGCTGCGCGTGGGCGCCCTGTACGGCAAGATCGTGGACACCTCGAACAGCGGCCGTGGCGCCAAGGGTGGCTCGATCGGTGCGTACTACGACGTGAGCAAGCGCACCACGCTGCTGGCCATGTACGAGACCATGAGCAACGACAACAACGCTGGCTTCCGTCCCTCGGGCTCGGCCGGCGTGAGCCCGAACTTCACGGGCAACGATGTCAATGGTCGCCGCATCCAGGGCATCCAGGCGGGCATCGTGCACCGCTTCTGATGCAGCGGTGGGCTGCGGCTTGAGAAGCTGAAAAGCCGACAAGCCAGGCAGCCAAGCAGACAGAAGGCGCTCCGCGAGGGGCGCCTTTTTTTGCGCCGATCAGAGCAGTGGGCGCAGGGTCTGGACGGCGTCTTGCAGCAGCGGCAGCAACTGCGCTTCGATCTGCTCGGGCGTGTAGGAGCGCGACTGCACGGTCATGCCCATGGCGCCCTTGCACTCGCCCTTGCGGTCTTTCAGGGCCATGGCCACGCCGCTCAGGCCCAGGTCGAACTGCTGATGCGTGATCCAGTGGTTGAGCACACGGGCGTGGCGCACGTTGGCGCGGAAGGTGTCGCGGTCGGTGACGGTGTAGGAGGTGAAGCCGCTGAAGGAGTGGCCGGCGATCCACTCGTCCAGGGCCTCGTCGGTGAGGGTGGACAGCATGGCGATGCCGGGGGTGACCACGTGGGCCGGCGCCCGCGCACCCGTGTGGTAGCCGATCGAGACCACGCGCGGCGAGTTGCTGCGCGCCACGTAAACCACCTCGTGGCCATCGAGCACGCTGACGTTGACCGTTTCGCCGCACTGCATGGAGATGCGCTGGATGAAGGGCTGCACCAGCCGCGGCAGGCGCGCGGCGCCCAGGTAGCTCTGGCTCAGGCGCAGCACGCGCGGGGTCAGCCAGAACAGCTTGCCGTCGGTGCCGGCGTAGCCGAAGTGGACCAGGCTGAGCAGGTAGCGGCGGGCCGCGGTGCGGGTCATGCCGGTGAGGCGCGCGGCCTCGCTGGGCGTGAGCCGGACGTGTTCGTCGTCGAAGGCTTCGATGATCGACAGGCCCTTGCCCAGGCTTTCGATCAGGTCTTTGCGAGCGATCTGGAAGTCGCTGTCATCCATGCGTGATAACCCCAGTAACAGACGCGTGTCGCGCGCCGTGAGCGATTGTCGCGCAATCGAGGGCTGATGTGCTTGTGGGGGGGCTTCAATTTGCATAGGCTGGTGCCCATCCCCCACAACAGGCGCGCAGATCACGCGCCACGGAGACGCACGCATGGCCTCGATCCTGGTCCTCAACGGTCCCAACCTGAACCTGCTGGGCACGCGCGAGCCCGGCATCTACGGCGCGGCCACCCTGGCCGATGTCGAGGCCCTGTGCCTGGCCACGGCCCAGCCGCACGGCCACACGGTCACCTGTCTGCAGAGCAACCACGAGGGCGCGCTGATCGACGCGCTGCACGAGGCCGGCCGCGCCCACCGCGCCGGCGAGCTGATCGGCGTGGTCTTCAACGCCGGCGGCTACACCCACTCTTCGGTGGCCCTGCACGACGCCATCAAGGGCACCGGCGTGCCGGTGATCGAGGTGCACATCTCCAACGTCCACGCCCGCGAGCCCTTCCGCAACCACTCCTACCTGTCGCCGGCCGCTGCCGGCATCGTGGTGGGCTTCGGTGTCGATGGCTACCGCCTGGCCATCGAGGGCCTGGTGGCCCGTGCCAAGAACGCCTGATCTGAATTTCCCGGAAACCACACCATGCAGATTGACCACACCCAACGCGAAGGCCTGCAGGCCACCGACAACCCTCTGGGCATGGAGGGCATCGAGTTCATCGAGTACCTGACCACCAAGCCCCAGGCCATGGGCCAGGTGCTGGAGACGCTGGGTTTCCACCCGGTGGCGCGCCACCGCTCGCGCGAAGTGCTGCTCTACCGCCAGGGCGACATGAACATCATCGTCAACGCCCATGACGCCGCCGATGGCCGCCTGGCCGGTGCGCAGGGCAACCCCGTGATCGGCGCCATCGCGCTGCGCGTGCGCGACGCCAGCCTGGCCTACCGCCGTGCGCTGGACAAGGGCGCCTGGGCCGTGCCCACGCAGGTCGAGGTGATGGAGCTCAACATCCCCGCCATCCACGGCGTGGGCTCAAGCCGCATCTACTTCGTCGATCGCCACAAGGAGTTCTCGATCTACGACGTGGACTTCGTGCCCATCCCCGGTGTGTCCAAGCGCCCGGCCGCCCTGGCCCAGATGCACTTCTTCGGCGCCGTGCAGTACATCGGCTGGGAGCGCACCGAGGACTGGACGGCCTTCTACGCCGAGCTGTTCGGCTTCACCACCATCCCCGACCAGACGCGCTTTGGCATCCTGCCCAAGGGCCGCCTGCTGCGCAGCCCCTGCGGCACTTTCTACTTCCAGCTGGTCGAGCCCGAGCCGGGCCTGGAGCTGGAAGCCGATGGCCAGGAGTACATCGAGCGCATCGGCCTGGGCACGCCCGACGTGGCCGCCGCGGTGGCCGAGCTCAAGCAGCGCGGCGTGCTGTTCTCGGAGTCGGCGCGCGCGCCCATCAGCGACCGCGGTGCGGTGGTGGCCGGCCAGCTCTTCGGGCTGTCGTTCGAGCTGGTGCACAGCGAACGCGCCTGACGCGAAGGACCCGGCATGACCCAATTCAACGGCAACATTGACAGCTTCGGGATGGACACCATCTCGCTGGCCGGCCCGCTGGAAGGCAAGCTCAAGGCCATGCGCGAGGCCGGCTTCACCCAGGTGATGCTGTCCGCGCGTGACATCGTCGGCCACGAAGGCGGCGTCGAGGCGGCCATCCGCGCCGTCAAGGACAGCGGCCTGCGCGTGACCGGCTTCCAGGTGCTGCGCGACTTCGAAGGCCTCAGCGGCGGCCTGCGCGAGTACAAGGTGGACATCGCCAAGGCCATGCTGGAGCTGTGCTCGGCGGTGGGCTCCAAGGTGCTGCTGGTGTGCTCGTCGACCTCGACGCACGCCACCGACGACATGGACGCCATCGCCACCGACCTGCGCCGCCTGGCCATGCTGGCGCTGCCGCGCGGCATCAAGGTGGCCTTCGAGGGCCTGTCCTGGGGACGCACCATCAACGAGTTCCCGCAAGCCTGGGACGCGGTCTGCCGCGCCGACATGCCCAACCTCGGCCTGGGCGTCGATTCCTTCCACGCCTTCGCCACCCGCACCGACCTGGACCTGCTCGACGAGGTGGACCCGGACAAGATCTTCCTGGTGCAGCTGGCCGACTTCATGTGGAACGAGATCCGCTCGGTCGAGGAGCGCATCAACACCGCGCGCCACTTCCGTGTCTTCCCTGGCGAGGGCGCGCACAGCGTCGAGGTCGCCGAGCTGGTGCGCAAGCTCGACCGCATCGGCTACCGCGGCGACTACAGCTTCGAAGTCTTCAACGACGACTACCAGCAGATCCCGCCGGCCACGGTGGCGCAGCGGGCGCACAAGTCGGCCGTGTGGCTGGGCGAGACCGTGCTGCAACGCTCGGTGCCGCTGCCCGGCCAGATGCGCCTCAAGCGCGCGCGCCAGGGCTGAGGTCCACCCTCCGCGCTGCCCCGACCATGGCCACCCCCCTGGTGCACCGCATCCGCCTGCAGCACGTGCGCTGCCTGCTGGCCACGGCCACGCACGGCAACATGAAGGCGGCGGCCGAGGCCTTGAGCATCACGCAGCCGGCCGTCACCAAGATCATCAAGGAGCTGGAAGACGTGGTCGGCCAGCCCTTGGTGCAGCGCCTGCGTCATGGCGTGTGCCTGACACCTGCCGGCGAGCGCTTCGCCCGCCATGCCAGCCAAGGCGTGGCCGCGCTCGAAGACGCCCTGCTCAGCGTGAGCGAGGCCGATGCCGGGCCGGTGCGCCTGGGCGTGCTGCCCACCCTGGCGGTGGAGCTGGTGCACGACATCCTCATGGCCTGGCGTGGCCGCGGCATGCAGGGCGCGGTGCAGGTGGCGACCGGGCGCAACCACGAGCTGCTGACGCAGTTGCAACGCGGTGAGCTGGACGCCGTGCTGGGCCGCCTGGCCGAGCCCGACCGCATGCTGGCCCTGCGCTTCGAGCCCCTGTGGGCCGAGCCCCTGATCGCCGTGATGGTGCCCGAGCACCCGCTGGCCCAGGCGCCCTGGAAAGCCTGGCGCGGCTGGGAGGGCGCGGTGGTGATGCCCCTGCCCGGCACCGGCATCCGCCAGGTGGCCGACGCTTTTGCCGCCAGCCTGGGCTGGCCCGCCTCCCACCCGCAGGGCATCGACACCCTGGTCGTGCCCGTGGCGCGCACCATGGCCTTGCAAGGCGGGGCTGTCTGGCTGACGCCGCTGAGCACCGTGCGCCACGACCTGGCCTCGGGCCTGCTGGTGGGGCGGGTGCTGCCCGGCACGGCCACCGAAGCCGTCGGCATGTTCACGCAGGCGCTGCCGGCGCTCGGGTCGGCCCGCGTGGCCGCGATGTCGGACGTCATCCGCGATGCCGGCCTGGCCTGGCGCCACCGCTGCCAGGAGCAGCTGGCCTTGCTGCAGGGGTGAGGGCGGGTGTGCTGCCAGATATAGCGCCTGGTGATCGCTGCGCCGACGAATCTTCAATTGCCACCGCGCACCCCACTGCCTACAGTGCCCCCACGCCATCCAACCCACAGAGATTGCACCGAGACATGAGCCACATCCTCTCCATCGACGGCCAGAGCGGCCCACTTGGCCCCTTCGTCCAGCGCGACAGCGAAGCCCATCCGCCCGCGCTGACCCCCGGCTACAAGACCAGCATCCTGCGCTCGCCGCGCAACGCGCTGATTGCCAACCTGCCCACGCTGTCGGAGATGACCGCGCCGGTGTTCCAGCCGCAAGAGCTGGGCGCCAAGGACAACGACCTGCTGACCAACTTCGCCAAGGATGGCCTGCCGATTGGCGAGCGCATCGTGGTGCACGGCTTCGTGCGCGACCAGTTCGGCCAGCCCGTGCGCAACGCCCTGGTCGAGGTCTGGCAGGCCAACGCCAGCGGCCGCTACCGCCACAAGAAGGACCAGTACATCGGCAGCATGGACCCGAACTTCGGCGGCTGCGGCCGTGTGCTCACCGATGCCAATGGCCATTACGTCTACCGCACCGTCAAGCCCGGTCCCTACCCCTGGCGCAACCGCATCAACGAATGGCGTCCGGCGCACATCCACTACTCGATCAGCGGCGACGGCTGGGCCCAGCGCCTGATCACGCAGCTGTACTTCGAAGGTGACCCGCTCATCCCCGAGTGCCCGATCATCAAGACCATCCCCAGCGAGTCGCAGATCCGCAGCCTGATCGCGCTGCTGGACAAGGACCACGCCAAGCCGATGGACAGCCTGACCTACCGCTTCGACATCACCCTGCGCGGCCGCAACGCCACCTGGTTCGAGAACTGAGACGAGGGCCCACGAGATGACGATCCAACTGACCACGCAACTGACCCGCTACCCCGAGACCCCCTCCCAGACCGGTGGCCCCTACGTGCACATCGGCCTGGCGCCCCAACAGGCCGGCTTCGAGATCTTCGACAACAACTTCGGCAACGTGATGGTGCAGCCCGCCACCCTGGGCGAGCGCATCCGCGTCGAAGGCCGCGTGTTCGACGGCAGCGGCACGCTGATGCGCGACGTGCTGATCGAGGTCTGGCAGGCCAATGCGGCCGGCAAGTACGCCCACCCGGCCGACCGCCAGGACAAGCCGCTGGACCCCGCCTTCCGCGGCTGGGGCCGCACCGGCGCCGACTTCGACACCGGCGTCTACAGCTTCGAGACCATCAAGCCCGGCCAGGTGGTGGGTGCGAACGGCCAGGCGCAAGCCCCGCACATCTGCCTGATCCTGTTCGCGCGCGGCATCAACACCGGCCTGCACACCCGCCTGTACTTCGGTGACGAAGACCTGGCCAACGCCACCGACCCCATCCTGAATGGCATCGAGTGGGAGGTGCGCCGCAAGACCCTGCTGGCCACCCGCGAGCAGCGCGCCGGCGAGGTGGTGTACCGCTTCGACATCCGCATCCAGGACACCCCGGACGGCGGCAAGGAAACCGTGTTCTTCGACGTGTGATCGGTCTCTGATCGACGTGCGAGGCCGGCCACAAGCTGGGCTTCGCTGAAACGCCAAGGGCCCCCACAGGGGCCCTTTTTTGTGCGCTGACGGCAGAGGGCTCAGCGCCGAAGCGGTGCGGCAACGAGATCGGCACAAAAGTCTCAGAAGATCTGCGCTTGGATGGCCTCAGGCATGGGTTGATTTTCATGCAAGTGCTTGATATGGAAGGGGGCTGAGGCTAGGATCGCGGCATGGAAGCCGGCAAAGTGATCGGCAGAAAGATCGGCAAAACAACCGGCGTCAATCGTGCGCACCCCCATGTCCGTCCAAGCCACGCCCATCGCCTTCTACGATCAGCCGCACCAGTTCCTGCCCCTGATGCCGGCAGGCCACCACCTGGACGAGCTCGGCCGCATGGCACGTCCGGTGGTCGAGGCCTCATTGCGCTTGCAGGCGGCCACCAACGAAGAAACGCGTTCTCAGCTGCGCGAGCTCACGCGCGCGATGAATTCCTACTACTCGAACCGCATCGAAGGGCAGAGCACCCACCCGGTCCACATCGCGCAAGCCCTGCGCAAGGACTTCTCTGACAAACCCGATGTGGCCAAGCGGCAGCGCCTGGCGCTGGCGCACATCGAGGCGGAGGCCGAGCTGGAGGCGCTGTTGGCGCATGCAGCGGCCCATCCATCGGTGCGCCAGCAGCACCCCGATGCCGGCGATGCGGCCCACGCTGTGGCGTTCCAGAGCGAGATGCTGGTCAAGGCGCACGACCTGCTGTACAGACGGCTCAGCCAGGATGACCGGGTCTCGGAGGCGGGCCTGGTGATCGTGCCCGGCCAACTGCGCCAGCAGGATGTCGCTGTGCAGCGCCACCAGCCGCCCATCGCGCACGCTGTGCCGCGTTTCTTGCGCGCCGCTGACGATGCCTACGCCAAGCCCTGGGCGTTGGAGAGTTTCCTGGTGGCTGCGGCATGCCAGCACCATCGCATGCTCTGGGTGCACCCCTTCATCGACGGCAACGGGCGGGCTTGCCGGCTTCAGTTGCATGGCGCGATGCACCACCTCACGCGAGGGCTCTGGTCGGTCAACCGCGGTCTGGCGCGCAGGCAGGACGAGTACTACGTGCGCCTGTCCGAGGCCGACATGCCGCGCCATGGCGACCTCGATGGCCGTGGCAACCTCAGTGAGCGCATGCTGGTCGAGTGGTGCCGCTTCTTCATCGGCGTGTGCAAGGACCAGGTGGACTTCATGACCCAAGTCCTGGACCTGGCGCGCATCAAGGAGCACATCGCCGCGCTGATCGTGTTCCGCGCGCAAACGGCCAAGGAGCTCAGGCCCAATGCCAGCGATTACCGCAAAGAGCTCATCTTGCCTCTGCAGCACGTGATGATCGCCGGCCCCGTGAGCCGGGGTGACTTCGTGCAGATGACGGGCCTGGGCGAGCGCACGGGCCGCAAGGCGCTCAAGGCCATGCTCGATGACGGCCTGCTCCAGAGCGACTCGCCCAAAGGTCAGGTGCGCATCGGTTTCCCCCTGGACGCTTTGTCGATGCTGTTCCCTCGCCTCTACCCCGAGGCTGGCGCGGTGGTGCTGGATTGAGGTGAGTTGCCCAGGGGGCTTGGCCGCTTGACCCCGTCTTCAATGGGGTGTCTTGCGCTCGATCCGCGGCGCCAGCGCGTTCAGCCGTGCCATGGCGTCTGGGTCTGAGGCGCAGCGTGCTTTCATGCGGCGCAGCGCCTCATCGGTGCCCTGGCAGTGCTGGTTGATGGCCGCGATGGCCGCTTGCAGGCCATCGGGGTCGTCTGGGTCGGGGATCTCTCCGCGCAGGTGATCGCAGATTTCCCGGCGTTCAAGGAAGTCGTTCAAGGCAGGCTGACAGCCGGCCGGGCCTGGGGTTGTGGCGCAAGACGCCAGGATGAGCGCGCCAGCAGCGATCGGGAGGAGGGTGAATCGGCGCATCGTCAATGTCCGTTGTCAGACCAGTGAGGTTTGTCTGCGGCCCCGCCGACGAACTTCACCACGCCATAGGAAGCGCCCACCTCGCGCAGGTCTGAGTTCATGCCTGACCGGGGTGTGGAGGTGATGGTGACGGTGCTCGCATCGGCTTTCTGGATGGTGAGGTCACTGCCCCAAGTGATCGACATGTCCACGGCCAGCCCCAGGGTATGCCGTGTGTTGAGCGCAGGTGGGGTTTGCAGATTCTGCATGCCATAGGCATTCAGCATGGCCCGGGCTGCTTGGATGGAAGACGGCTTGTCGTAGCTGCCATTGGCGTCTCGGTGGTCCCAGAGGATGTTGACGCCTGCCTTCTCGGGGACGGTCCTGGGATCTTGCTCCTCGTTGCTGATCATGTAGCACCAGTGCATCAGGTAAGCCCGCTCAGGGGGGCGGTATGTGGCGCTGATGTTCACGGAGGCCCCTGCTGCTTTCAGTGCTGCGATGAAGGCACCCAGGTTCTGGGCAAATGGCTCTGAGCACGCCGAGATGGCTTTGCTGGTCGGATACCTGGGCACCCACTGCGCACCACTGGGCTCCTTGGCGGGGATGTCAACAACCGCAGGTGTCGTGTCCGTGATCGGTGTCAGTGTTGCCTGTGCTGTGGCCATGGTAGGGAGCCTCGATGGTTGCGATTTTGGCGTTGTGGGCTTGCACCTTGTCGGTCAAACCCGCATCGTTGGTGACGCCTGTGATGGCGTGGCCGTCTTCGAGCGTGATGCGGTAGGGAATGTTCGGCAGCGGCGATCCGGTGGTTGCGTCTCTCACCAGGAAGTGCAGATCGTGGGTGGGTGTTTTGGCCGGTGGCGCGTGAGTGCTCACGTCATGGCGGGTGTCCTTGCCTGGTCCAGCGCTTGTGCGCTGCGCGACTCCGCCCGAGCTGGACAGGTCTCCAACCCCAGACACCACCTGACTGGAAATCAAGGTGGCGCCGCATGCGCACTTGTCGCCGTGGCGCGCCACAGGGGCGCCATCCACGATCATGGTGGGATCACCCGTGACGATGACGGTGGTGCCGTGCCCTTTTTTCGGGCAGGTGACCTGGTCGCCCACGCGCGCCAGGCGCTGGCCGAAGGTGTCCGTGGTTTGCGTTGAGCCGATGACCACGCCGCCATGGTCTGTGCGGTCGCCCAACACGATGAAAGGCCGCATGGCTGCCCCCCCTGAATTTTGTGTGGGGGCAATCTATCAGGGCCGCGACTTCCGGGCAAAGACAAGAAGTAACGAACTGCTTTGGGTGTGGGTGCGCGTCTGGGGGGGGGCGTGTTTGGCTTGGGTCGTCGATGATGGGATGTGCTGCGCCATGCTTCATGCGCGGGCCGGTGAGCCGCAAAGGCCAGGCGCCGGGCTGCGTGTGCCGCCCAATCGGCTCGGCGTGCCGGGCTCCTGCAGCCGCCTGCCGAGTTCAAACCACGGCCTGCCGCCGTGTTGACGCAGCCTGTCGCGCTGCTTGAGCCGCGCGCCGCCATCCCGCAGCGGCGTGCCGCTTTGCCCGAGTGGCACATCGCCTTGTCACAGCGGCACGCCGCCTTCCCGCAGTCGCGCGCCGGGCCTTGTCGGTGGCGCGCCGCGCACATGGCCTTGCGGCCGAGGCTCAGGGCTTGGGCGCACCGAGCCGATCGGTGCGGTGCGCGGGGCGCAAAGCCCGGCACGCAAGCCCCAAGGGCTGGACGTTGACGCGCACCGTGCGGCGGTCGAAGCACAGGCACTCGGCGCGCCACTGCGCCACAGCGACGTCCCGCACCGGGTGAGCGGCACGCCGCTCGGCCAGCCTTGCGTGCCGCCATGGAGGGGCGGCGCGCGACACCCCAGGGCTTGCGCGCAAGCTTCAGCGTGTGGCGTGATGGCCTTGTGTCAAGGCTGGGCGAGCGAGGCCAACCAGGGCAAGACCGAGGCCTGGAAGAGGGTGGGCTGCTCCAGCATGCCCAGGTGGCCGGCGTCGGGCAGCAGCACCAGGGCGGCGCCGGGGTGGCGCAGCAGGTGCTGGCGGGCCTCGGTGGGCGGTGCGTCGGTGTCGAGCGCGCCCGTGATGACCAGGGTCGGCAGCGGTGCCGTCAGCGCCGTGGTGGGCTGGGTCTGCGTGGCCGCCACGGCCACCGGGTGCAGGGCCAGGCCCGACAGCGGTGCGCTCAGCAGGCGGCGGCGCCAGCGGGCCACGGTGGCGGCCTGGGTCTGGCGGAAGTCTTCGCTGAACCAGTGCGCCATGACGGCGTCGGCCTGGGCCTCGCGGGTCGCTGCGTCGGTGGCGGCGCCATCGCGGGTCAAGGCGGTCAACGGCGTCAATGAGGCAGGCGTCGTGGATGCGGGCGTGTGGGCCAGCACCAGCGCGGCCAGGCGGCAGGGGCTTTGCGCGGCCAGGGCCTGGCCGATGGTGCCGCCCAGGCCGTGGCCGATCCAGGTGATGGGGCCGCTGGCGGTGGCGGTGCCGGTGTCTGCTGGGGCACCGAGTGCGTCGAGCAGGTGGTGGGCGTCGGCCACCAGGTCGGCCAGCGTGCAGGCGCTGGTGGGGGCGTCGCTCAGGCCATGGCCGCGCAGGTCGCAGCAGACCACGCGGGCGCCCGGCCAGGCCGCGACCAGCGCGTTGGCCAGTGCGTCCCAGACCATGTGGTCGGTGCCCAGGCCGTGGCAAAGCACGAAAGTGCGTGTGGCGTCTGGGTGGGCCGCCTGGCCCAGCGGCACGCCGCGCACCGTGAAGTGCAGGGCCGGCGCCGTGGGGGTGAAGTGGCTGCGGCCCACGCCGGGGTGGGCGATCTCGGGCACGGCGGCGGGCTGCAGCGCGGGCGCCAGGCCGGCATGGAGCTGGGCGTGTTCGGGCGCTTCGCCCAGCTCGCGCAGGATGGCCAAGGCCAGCGCATGGCCGGTGTTGGCCGCGGGCACGCCGGCGTAGATGGCCGACTGGATCAGCACTTCCTTGATCTCATCGACCGTCAGGCGCGAGGCCTCGTCGCCACCGGACAGCGCGGCGCGCACGTGCAGCTCGAACTCTTCCCAGCGGCCCAGCGCCAGGGTGATTGCCAGCACGATGGTGCGGCGGGTGCGGTGGTCCAGGCCGGGGCGGCCCCAGACCTCGTGCCAGGCATAGCGGTTGATGAAGGCCTGGAAGTCGGCGTTGAAGGCGTTGGCCTTGGACAGCGAGCGGTCCACCCAGGCATCGCCCAGCACGCTGCGGCGGTTGCGCAGGCCGCGTTCGAGGTCGTGGTCGAAAGGCGTCATGGGGTGTGTCCTGTGGGTGCCGCGGCCAGGCGCTGCAGGGTCAGGCCGGCGGGCCAGCGCGCCGCTTCATGCGGGTCGAAGGCGGCCGCCAGCGCGGTGGTGTCGATGGTGCTGCGCAGGGCGTCGTCGGCCTGCACGCGCGCCAGGGTGAGCTCGCGCAGGTGCTGGCCGCTGGCCACGGCTTCCTGCGACAAGGTTTCCATCAGGTGGTGGGCTGGCGCGCCGCCGAGGGCGGGCGCGAGCACGCGGGTGGCGGCTTCGGCGAACACCAAGCCTTGCAGGTTGTCGATGTTGCGGCGCATGCGCGCGCTGTCCACCTGCAGGCCTTCGAAGGCTTCGACCAGGGCCTGCAAGGCGCCGTTGGCGCTGTGGAACAGGTGGGGCCATTCGGCCAGCTCGGCTTGCCAGTCGCCCAGGCCGCGTTCGTGGGCTTGCGCCATGCAGCCCAGCAGCGTGGCCATCTGGCCCGGTGCGCGGTGGGCCGAGGCCAAGGCCAGCATGGCCGACACCGGGTTGCGCTTGTGCGGCATGGCGGACGAGCCACCGCGCCCCGCGCCCGCCGGTTCGGCCAGCTCGCCGACCTCGCCCTGCGCCATCAACGAGAGGTCGGTGGCGACCTTGCCCAGGCTGCCGGTGAGGATGGCGACCTCGGCGCCCAGGCGCATCCAGTCGTCGCGCTGGGTGTGCCAGCAGTGGGCCGGCTGGCGCAGGCCCAGCGCTGTCGCCATGTGCGCGGCCACGGCCGGGCCGGCTTCGCCCATGGCGGCCAGCGTGCCGACCGCGCCGCCCAGTTGCAGGGCCAGGGCCTGGGCGCTGCGTTCGCGCAAGGCCTGCTGGCTGCGTTGCAGCGCTTCCAGCCAGCCGCAGACCTTGAAGCCGAAGGTGGTCACGGTGGCCGGTTGCATCAGTGTGCGCGCCAGCACCGGCGTGGCGGCGTGGGTGCGGGCCAGCGTGGCCAGGGCGCTGGTCAGCCGTGCCAGGCCTGCTTGCAGCAGGGCCACGGCGCGCGCCGTTTGCAGCACGGCGGCGGTGTCGAGGATGTCCTGGCTGGTGCTGCCCTTGTGGACGTGGCGGGCGGCCTCCGGGTCGCGGCGGGCCACTTCGGCCGTCAGCACCTTGACCAGCGGGATGGCCAGGCTGCCGGCGCGCCGGCCAGCTTGCAGCAGGGCCGCGATGTCGTACAGCGCCACATCGCAGGCCTGGCGGATGACATCGGCCGCAGCCACGGGCACCAGGCCTTGCGCGGCCTGCGCTTGCGACAAGGCCGCCTCTGCGTCCAGCATGGACTGCACCAGGCGCTGTGCGCCGAAGACCTCCGCCATGGCGTCGGTCGAGAGGAAGGCGTCGAACAGGGCGGTGGTCACGGTCTGGGCGAAAGGGCTGCGCGGTTGGGAGGTGAGTGTCATAATGTACTAACTGGTACGTTTATTTGTCAATGAACCCATGCCCAACCCCTAGGCGCGCTGCCTTGGCCGGCCGCTCAGTGCGGGGTCGGCACCTCTTGCTGCACGTGCCGAACGACCATGTCGATGATGCTGCGGCGGCGGGCGGCCAGGGCCTTGGGCGAGCTCAGGTCGCGCTTGAAGCTCAGCGAAAACGTGTGGCGGTTGGCCACGGTGAAGAAACACAGCGCGCTGATGGACATGTGCAGGTCCACCGCGTTCAGCCCGGTGCGGAAGACGCCGGCCTCGCAGCCGCGCCGGTACAGCCGGTTGAGGTGATCGATGGCCGAGCGGTTGACCTGCTGGATCGATTCGGACTTGGCCAGGAAGGCACCGTTGTGGATGTTCTCGTTCATCACCAGGCGCACGAAATCGGGGTGCGCCACGTGGTAGTCGAAGGCGAAAGCCACCAGGCGCTGCAAGGCGTCCAGGGGCTCGAAGCCATCGAGGTTCAGCCCGCTCTCGATGCTGCGGATGCGCTTGTAGGCGTCTTCCAGCACGGCGAGGTAGAGGCCTTCCTTGCTGGTGAAGTAGTAATAGATCATGCGCTTGCTGGTGCGCGTGGATTCGGCGATGGCGTCGATGCGCGCGCCGCTGAAGCCCTTGTCGGCGAACTCCCGCGTGGCCACCTCCAGGATGTTCTGGGCGGTCTGGTCGGGCGCCTGGCGATCGGCGCTGGGGCGGCCGCGGCGCGGTCGGCTGTCCTCGGGGTTGTCCGTGGCGACAGGCTGGACGTCGGCGGGCGGGGTCTGGGCGGCAGGCGAGCGGGTCTTCATGGCGGGCAGGTGACGAGGCTGCGGTCATTGTGGCACCGGGCTGCTGTCACGCCAGCGCTGCGCCACGGAGCCCGCCATGCGTGAGCCCTCCACGCGCGGGCCCATGTCGGTGGGCTTCGTCATCGGCTTCATGGGCCTCTTGCTGAGCTTCCAGCCCCTCAGCACCGACCTCTACCTGCCTTCGCTGCAACTCATCACGCAGAGCCTGAACCTGAGCGTGGTGCAGGCCCAGGGCACCTTGCTGGGCATGCTGCTGGGCTTCGCCGTGTCGCAGCTGTTCTGGGGCCACCACAGCGACCGCATCGGGCGCCGCCGCGTGCTGCTCGCGGGCACCAGCCTTTATGCCTGCAGCGCCTTGCTGGCGGCCCTGGCGCCCAGCGGCGCTTGGCTGCTGGCAGCGCGCGTGGCCATGGGCTGCGGCCTGGCCGCGATGATCGTCTGCGCGCGGGCGCTGGTGCGCGACCTCTTCGATGTGCACGAGGGGCCGCAGGCCTTTGCCAAAGCCCTGACGGGCATGGCCATCACGGCCACGCTCAGCGGTGTGGCGGGCGGCCTGCTGGCGCGCTGGGTGCCTTGGCGCGGGACCCTGGGCCTGCTGGCCGTGCTGGCCGCCGGGGTGCTGTGGCTGACCTGGCGCCGCTTCGAAGAAAGCCGCCCGCCCGCCACCGCCGGGTACACGCCGGGCTGGCGCGAAGTGTGCACGGGCTGGGGCCGCATCCTGGTGCACCGCGAGTTCCTGCTCAACACCGGCCTGGCCGCTTTCACCTACACCGAGGCCATCCTGTTCATCGGCGGCTCCTCGCTGGTGCTGGTCGGGCAGCACGGTGTGCGCCCCGACACCTTCGGCTACTTCATGACGGCCTACTCGGGCTGCTTCCTCGCGGGCACCATGGCCTGCCGCCAGGTCTTGCGCAGGGCCGGGCGCCGGGCGGCCTTGCTGTGCGGCATGGTGCTGTCGTCGAGCGGCATGGCGGCCTTCCTGGTGCTGAGCCTGTGCCCGCAGTGGCGTGAGGTCCACTGGCTGGTGGTCGCGCAGATGGCCTACATGCTGGGCCACGGCTTCAACCAGGTCTGCTCGCAGGCTGGCGCGGTGGCGCCTTTCCCCAAGGAGGCGGGCACGGCCGCGGCCTTGTCGGGCACCTTGATGATCCTGTGCTGCGTGGGGGTGGGGCAGGTGCAGGCTGTGGCCTTGAGCCATTCGGGCACGGCCTTGACCGCCTTTGCCGCCTTCGATGCGGCCATGGCCGCTGCGTTTGCCCTGGCTTTGCGCCGGCATGTTGCTGTTGTGTACCAGGGCTGATACGTGGCGAGGCAAAGCGTGTGAATTGGTGTGGCGCAGGCGTGGCGCGGCCGAGATGGTTGTAGGCTGTCGCCCCATGACACAGATGCATCACGTGCTGGTGGTGGACGACGACAGCGGCATCACCGAGTTGCTGTGTGGCTACCTGGCGCGTTTCGGGCTGCAGGCCCACGCCGCGGCCAACGGTGCGGAGATGCGCCGCGTGCTGGCCAGCCAGGCCATCGACATCGTCGTGATGGACCTGCAGCTGCCTGGCGAAGACGGCCTGGTGCTGACCACGGAATTGCGCCGCCAGCCGCTCACGCAGCGCCTGCCGGTGCTGATGCTGACGGCGCGCGGCAGCCCCATCGACCGCGTCATCGGCCTGGAGATGGGCGCCGACGACTACCTGTGCAAACCCTTCGAGCCGCGTGAGCTGGTGGCGCGCATCCAGACGGTGTTGCGGCGCACGCGCAGCCATGTGAGGGCTGTGTTGCAAGGCAACCCCGATGGCGCGGCCGACCGCGTCTGCTTCGAGGGCTGGCAGCTGCAGCGCGACGAGCGCCGGCTGGTGTCGCCGCAGGGCACGGTGGTGCCTTTGTCGAATGCCGAGTTCCAGCTCTTGACCACCTTCCTGAAAGCGCCGCGCCGCTTGCTGACGCGCGAGCAGCTGATGGTGCAAGCGCGCGGGCGCACGCTGGGCACGGTCGAGCGCAGCATCGACCTGCTGGTGTCGCGCCTGCGCGGCAAGCTCAACGAGAACCCGCGCGACCCGCAGATGATCAAGACGGTGCGCGGCGAAGGCTATGTCTTCCACGTGCAGGCCGTGCAGTGGCTCGGCGCACAGGCGCCATGACGCGCATCGCGGCGGCCTGGCAGCGCTGGACGGGCACGCTGTTCGGCCGCCTGGCGCTGTTGCTGATGGGCACGGCCCTGATCAGCCATGTGCTGGCCTTGACGCTGGTGCTGCGCGTGCTGCAGGGGGCTCCCCCGGGGCCGCACCCTGGGCCGCCGCCGCCTGCCATGGCGGCCGCGTCGGGGCCGATGTCCATGGGGCCTGCACTTGCGTCGGCATCGGCATCGGCATCGTCACCGTCGCACCACCGGCCAGGCCCGCCGCGCTGGGGCATGGCCGCCGACGTGGGCATCCGCCTGGGCGCCATCCTGCTGGCCGCCTGGGTGGCCGCGCGCTGGCTGGTGCGCCCCATCCAGCGCCTGGCGCAGGCCGCCCACGCCTTGGGACACGACATCGACCGCCCGCCCATGGCCGAAGACGGGCCGCTGGAGGTCCGCGAAGCCACGCGCACCTTCAACCAGATGCAGGCCCGCATCCGCGAGCAGATCAGCGACCGCGACCGCTTCGTGGCGGCGGTCTCGCACGACCTGCGCACGCCCCTGACCCGCCTGCGCCTGCGCACCGAGGGCCTGGCCGACGAGGCCGAGCGCGAGCGCTTCCGCCGCGACATCGCCGAGATGGACCAGATGATCGCGGTGACGCTGGACTACCTGCGCGGTGCCGCCGAGTCCGAGGCCTGGGTGAGCCTGGACGTCGAGGCCCTGGCCCACACCATCGCCGAAGACCTGCAGGACCAGGGACACAGCGTGCAGGTGCACGGCCAGGCGCAGCCCCTGAGCGCCCAGCCCAACGCCTTGCGCCGCTGCCTGGACAACCTGGTGGACAACGCCATCCGCTACGGCCTGCGGGCGGACATCCACCTCACCGACAGTGCCGAGGCCTTGCGCATCGAGGTGCGCGACCAGGGGCCCGGCTTGGCCGAGGCCGAGCTCACGCGCGTCATGGCGCCGTTCTACCGCGTCGAGGGCTCGCGCAACCGCGCCCATGGCGGCGTGGGGCTGGGCCTGGCGATCGCGCTCGACATCGCCCGGCGCCATGGCGGGGAGCTCACGCTGCGCAATGGCGATGGGCCGGGGGATGGTTTGGGGAAGGGGCGCGGCCTGGTGGCAACGCTGGTGCTGCCGAGACCCTGAGGCCTCAGGCGCTTGCGTCCCTGGCGTCCCGAGCATCCCCAACGCCCCCATCGGCCACCTGCGCCGAGATGCGGATGCGCTGACGCCCGGCCGCCTTCGCGGTGTACATGGCGTGGTCGGCCGCGGCGATCAGGTCGCCCACCTCGGTGGCATCGTCCGGGTAGCGGCTCATGCCCACGCTGCCATCGCACTGCAACTCGGTGCGCTGGTAGAGCACGGGCTTGGCCAGGGCTTCGCGCACGCGCTGCATGACCAGCTCGGTGGCGCGTTCGTCCTCGGCGCCGTCCAGCAGCACGATGAATTCGTCGCCCCCTAAGCGCGCCACGGTGTCGGCCTCGCGCACCAGCTGGCTCAGGCGCTGGCCCACGGCGCACAGCACGGCGTCACCGGCCGCATGGCCCAGCGTGTCGTTGATGTCCTTGAAATTGTCCAGGTCGATGTAGAGCAGCGCCAGGTGCGTGTGGTTGCGCTTGGCGCGGGCCAGGGCCTGGTGCAGGCGGTCGAAGAACAGGCGCCGGTTGGGCAGGCCTGTGAGCGTGTCGTGGCCGGCGAGGCGGTCCAGCTCTTCCTGCTTTTGCGCGAGGTTGGCGAACTGCCCGCGGATCTGGTGCTGCATCTCGTCGATGCTGTGCGCCAGCATGCCGATCTCGTCGCTGCGGTGCAGCGGCAAGCGGCCCACGACCTGGCCCTGGCCGAAGTGCCGGATGGCTTCGACGATCTGCTCCAGCGGCCGCGACAGGGCCCGCGCCAGCACCACCGCGATGAGCACGGCCAGTGCGCTGAAGGCCAGCACGATGCGCAGGTTCACGCGGCCCAGGTGGGCGCTGTCGGCCAGCACCGCGCTCAGGGGTTGCGCCAGGCCCAGGATGAAGTCGTCTTCGCTGTGCAGGCCCGCCAGCGACTGCCGCACGAACGCCGCCACCAGCTCGTTCTGTGGCGAGGCGTGGGCAGTGGTGGTCACGAGCTGCGCCTTGCGTTCGCGCGCGTCCGAGAGCAGCTCCGACACACCGTGGAAGCTGTCTTGCACCCGCGAGCGCTGGCCGCGGTCGAAGGCGAAGGCCTGGCGCGGGTCCGGGTGGATGAGGAAGTCGCCCTCGCCGTTGCTCAGGAAGAGGCTGAGGTCGGAGGGGAGGTCGGCGGCCAGTTGCGAGAACAAACCGTTGAGGTCGATGTTGACCACGATCAGGCCCAGCACCTGGCCCTTGCCCTGACCTGTGACGCCGTGGATGGGCGTGGCCACCTGCAGCGAGGGCTTGTCCAGGCCGGCGTGGGCGCCGACCTCGTGGTTGATTTCGGCACGCGACACATACACCGCGCCTTCGGGCAGTCGCAAGGTGTCGGCCACGTAGGGGTAGTGACCCTTCTCCTGCAAGTCGTCGCCCTCGATCCGCAGCAGCGGGCCGTCGCTGCGGTCCACGCGGACCAGCTCCAGGCCGTGCTGGTGGGCCGAGATCAGCCGCATCTGGTAGTACTCGGGGTGCGTGCCCAGCATGCTCTTGAAGAGCTGGGCCAGCGTCTCGTGGCCCCGTGCCACCGTCGCGGCATCTTGCGAAACCAGCAGCTGTCGCGTGCCCGGGTGCGCGGCGATCAGGCGCACGTCCTGTGCCGCACCGCCCAGCCCGACCGTGAGCTGGCGCCCCAGCACGCGAGTGGCCGTCAGGAGGCGCTCTTCGGCCGCGCCGCGCAGCAGCTTGCGGCTTTCGCCATAGCCCCAATAGCCGGTGAGGCCCGAGGCGATCACGCCGATCAGGGCCAGCGAAACGCCCAGGCGCCAGGCGATGCCGAAGCGGTGCCTCATGGCGCCATCACCTTGCCCAGGCGGTCACCTGAGCGGATGCGGCGCCAGAGGGTCTCGCGCCGCATGGCGTCCTCGACGGGGGCCAGCCACAGCAGCCGCGGGTGCGTGTCGTCCTGGCCGGTCTCGCTCACGGTGCTGGAGAGGCCTTGGCGCGTGACCAGCAGCGTGCTGGCTTCGACGCCCAGCAGGTGGTCGATCCAGGCGTGGGCCAGGTTGCGGTGGGGGGCGTTGCGCGGGATGGCCCAGCAGTCCAGCCAGGCCAGGGCGCCATCTGGCGGGATGGCATAGCCCACGTCGGCCCCGGCCGCTTTCAGCAGGTTCAACTGCTGCGTGCCGTAGTTGGCGAACATCAAGGCGGCATGGTGGCGGATGAACAGGCGAGCGGACTCTTGCGGCTGCGTGTACACCGCCACCGCATTGCGCCGCAGCGCGATGAGCTTGTCGGCGCCGGCCTGCCACTGCGTGTCGGCATATTGGAAGGGTGCATCCCAGCCCATGGCCAGGGCCGCCAGCGAGAAATTGTGTGTGCCGCCGTTGTAGATCACGACCTTGCCTTGCAGGGCCGGGTCCCACAGCGCGGCCATGGAGGTCGGGGGCTCGCGCAGCTGGCGTTTGTCGAAGATCAGGCCCATCGCCGAATAGGTGAAGGGGATGCCCATGACCTGCTCGCCCCGCGCGCCCTGTCGCACCAGCCCCGGGATGGCCGCCCGGTCGCGAAAACGCGGCAGCTGCAGGCGGGTGTTGGGGATGCGCCTGACGTCGATGCCCTGCACGAGGTTGCTGGCCACGTAGCGCTGCAATTCGGCCGTGTTCACGGCAAAAACATCGAAGCCCTCGGTGCCGTTGCCGCTGCCGTTGGCCTTGCCCGCGGCGTTGAGCTTCTGCCAGAGGGCCTCGTCGGTGTCCACCACCGTGACTTCCACGCGCACGCCGGTGCGTGCGGTGAAGCTGCGCACCACTTCGGGTTCGGCATAGCCCGGCCAGGCCAGCACGCGCAAGGCGCCCTTGTCGGCTGCTGCGGCGACGGCGCTGGGGATCAGGCCTGCCTGCGCGTGACCGGCGTGCGTCAGCGCCAGGCCGCAGCACCATGCCGCCAGCCAGCCCGACACCGGGCCGGCCTGCAAGAGCTTGAACATCCATCCGCGCACCTGCTGTGACTCCCCTGGCTCGGCTTCCTGATACTGCGCCTGCCAGAGGGGCGGCGCGTGCCTGCGCCCTGACAGAGGTCGAAAGGATAGCGCGCTCTGGCTCGCCTGCGCGGTGAAATGCGGTCACGCGGGATGTCAGATGGGTCGTGCCCCGCGCCGCGCCTGATTTTGTTGTAGGGTGCGGTGTCGTCGCAGTACAAGGTGTCCGTGCGGTCTGGCGGATTTGTCAGTGCATGCCGCTGGAGCCGCCATGGACCCACGCTTTGACCCACGTTTTGTGTCCCTCAGCCCTTGGGACGACCCTGCTGCCTGGCTGGCGGTGGCTCAGCAATTCCAACGCAGCTTCACGATGGAGTTCATCTTTTACGCTGTGGGTGTGCTGCTGCTGTGGTTGGGTCTGCACGTGCTCTTGCGCAGGCGCTTGGCGCACCGCCTCATCGGGGCGTGGCCGCAGGGGCGCGACATGCGCCGCGAAGCCATGTACTCGCTCACATCGATGATGGTGTTTGCCGCCACCAGCCTGGTGGTGTTTGCCGGTGTCATCGCAGGCCGCATCGAAATTGACGCCGATCCGACCCAGCACGGGTGGTGGTGGGCGGTGCTCAGCCTGCCAGCGCTCATCCTGTGGCACGACGCCTACTTCTATGCCACGCACCGCCTTTTGCACACGCCCTGGTGGTTCCGTCATGTGCATGGCCTGCACCACCGCTCTCGCCACCCCTCACCCTGGGCGGCTTATGCCTTCCATCCCATCGAAGCGCTCATCAATGGCTTGTACGTGCCTTTGGCACTCCTGGTGGTGCCGCTGCCCGGCATTGTGTTGTTTGCCGCGGGCATCCACCAGATCGTGCGCAATGCCCATGGGCATGCGGCTGTGGAGGTCATGCCGCGTGGCTTCATTCGCCACTGGCTGGGCGGGCGTTTCACGACGACCACACACCACCATTTGCACCACGAATTCGCTCAGGGCAACTACGGCTTGTGGTTCACCTGGTGGGACCGCTGGTTGGGCACCGAGCGTGCGGACTACTTCACGCGCTTCGAACAGGTCACCCGTTCACGGGTTGAGGGCGATGTTGCCGAGCGCCCGGGTTTGTCTATGATGTGACCCAAGCCCTGTGCCTTGCAGGGCCCACGTCGCTCGGACGGTTCCGGGCGCCCACGTGAAAGAAAACCATGTCCACTTTGCCGGGCAAGCGCCGCTTTGCGCGCATCGATCGCCTCCCTCCCTACGTCTTCAACATCACGGCCGAACTCAAGCTGGCCGCCCGCCGCCGCGGGGAAGACATCATCGACATGAGCATGGGCAACCCCGATGGGGCCACGCCACCGCACATCGTCGCCAAGCTCACCGAAGTCGCCCAACGGCCCGACACCCACGGCTACTCGGCCTCCAAGGGCATCCCGCGCCTGCGCCGGGCCATCTCGCACTGGTACAAGGCGCGGTACGGCGTGGACATCGACGCCGACAAGGAAGCCATCGTCACCATCGGTTCGAAAGAGGGCCTGGCCCACCTGATGCTGGCCACGCTGGACCGCGGCGACACCGTGCTGGTGCCCGACCCGAGCTACCCCATCCACATCTATGGCGCGGTCATCGCCGGGGCCGACATCCGCTCGGTGCCGCTCATCCCGGGCGTGGACTTCTTCGCCGAGCTGGAAAAAGCCATCCGCGGCAGCTACCCCAAGCCCAAGATGATGGTGCTGGGCTTTCCCAGCAACCCCACCGCCCAGTGCGTGGAGCTCGATTTCTTCGAACGCGTGATCGCGCTGGCCAGGAAGCACGACATCTTCGTGGTCCATGACCTGGCCTATGCCGACATCGTTTTCGATGGTTGGAAGGCCCCGTCCATCATGCAGGTGCCGGGGGCGAAGGACATCGCCGTCGAGTTCTTCACGCTCAGCAAAAGCTACAACATGGCCGGCTGGCGCATCGGCTTCATGGTCGGCAACCCCGACCTCGTGGCCGCACTGGCCCGCATCAAAAGTTACCACGACTACGGCACCTTCACGCCGCTGCAGGTGGCCGCCATCGCGGCACTCGAAGGCGACCAGCAGTGCGTGAAAGACATCACCGCGCAGTACCAGAGCCGCCGCGATGTGCTGGTCAAGGGCCTGCACGAAGCCGGCTGGATGGTCGAGAAGCCCAAAGCCTCGATGTACATCTGGGCGAAGATCCCCGAGGCTTACCGCGAGATGGGTTCGCTGGAGTTCGCGCGGCAGATGCTGGACAAGGCCAAGGTGTGCGTGTCGCCGGGCATCGGTTTTGGCGACCATGGCGACGACCACGTGCGCTTTGCGCTGATCGAGAACGAGGCGCGCATCCGCCAGGCCATCCGCGGCATCAAGGCGATGTTCAAGGCCGATGGGCTGGTGCCTGTCCCTTTGGCCGCTGCGGCCGCTGTGGGGCCCGTCGCCGCGGCACCGTCGGCTCAGGCCACGAAGTAGTACACCGTGAGGTAGTGCGAGGCGCTGCCGCCCATGACGAACAGGTGCCAGATGCCATGCGCATGGCGCCAGCGCTCGCCCTTGACGTAGAAGACCACGCCCACGGTGTACAGCAAGCCCCCCAGCAGGAGCAGCAAGGCACCGGGCGTGCTCAGGCGGTCCAGCAGGGTGGCGGCCGAGGCCGCGCCCAGCCAGCCCATCAGCAGGTAGAGCGGCAGCGAGGGGGCGGCGTCCGCGTGGGCGCGCAGCTCCCGCACGATGCCCAGCACCGCCAGGCCCCAGACCCCGGCCAGCAAGGCCGCGCCCAGCAGCCCGCCGATGCTGAGGACGGCAAAGGGCGTGTAGGTGCCCGCGATCATCAGGAAGATGGCGCAGTGGTCGGCCTTGGCCCACCACAAGCGGGCCTGGCCGCGCAGGCCGTGGAAGGCCGACGAGGCCATGTAGAGCATCACCATGGCGGCGCAGAACACCGACATGCAGGCCAGCTTGTCCGCGTCTTGCCAGACGCCGGGCTGGCCCAGCAGGCACACCGTGCCCACCACGGCCAGCAAGAGGCCCAGCAGGTGGGTGAGGGTGTTGAAGCGTTCGCCGTGGTGCATGGGGGCTCGCAGGATGGGGCTCAGGCGCCCGCGGCCGAGAGGCGCCGGGCGTTGGCCATGGTCTGGTCGTGCACCGGCGCCAGGCCGGCCGACAGCACCTTGGCCGCCGCCGTCGGCATCTGCATCAGCACCTGGGCTGGGTGGTCGCCGTGGGCGTTGTGACCACTGGCCAGAGCGAGCGAGCCGCGCGTGAGCGATTCGGCCAGCGCCACTTGGGCGTGCCAGGCCTGGTTCCACATCGCCACCCAGGATTGCTGGAAGGCCAGCAGCTTTTCGCTGCCCATGAGCATGAGCTCGTCGTGGTCGCCCTGGCTGGGGTTGATGCCGGCCATGGCCATGCGCGTGAGGCGCTGCGCCACCACCTGGGGGGCGGCCATGGAGAGCTCGATGGCCTGCGTGGTCAGGTGCTGCTGGGCGTCCGGGTGGGTGTCGGGATGGGCGAGGGACATGGCGCGAGGCCTTTCGGCAAAAGGTGAGGACAGGCAGGCAAGCGAGGCAAACGGTCGCGCAGGGACATGCCGCGCGCACCAGCAAACCCGGAGGCAGGTGGGCACAATGTGCCAGACCTTTGCAACACATCTTGCAGAAAGCGTGCCATGGGCCATTTGTTTTCACCTTTCACCCTCGGTTCACTCCCGCTGGACAACCGCATCGTGATCGCGCCGATGTGCCAATACTCGGCACAAGACGGCCGAGCCAGCGACTGGCACCTCATGCACCTGGGCCACTTGGCGCTGTCGGGCGCGGGGCTGTTCATCCTGGAGGCCACGGCCGTGACGCCCGAGGGCCGCATCTCGCCGCTGGACCTGGGGCTGTGGTCCGATGACACCGAGGCGGCCTTGCGCCGTGTGCTGGACGCCGCGCGCAAGCATTCGCCCATCCGCTGGGGCATCCAGCTGGCGCACGCGGGGCGCAAGGCCTCGGTGGCCGCGCCGTGGACGGGCGGTGCGCGCGTGTTGCCGGGTGTCTTGCCTGACAACGGCGGCTGGCAAACGGTGGCGCCCTCGGCTGTGCCATTCCGGGACAGTGACCCCGCGCCCGAGTCCCTGGATGGCACAGGGCTGCGCCGCATCCGCCAGGCCTTTGCCGACGCGGCCCGGCGCGCCCACCGCCTGGGCCTGGACCTCATCGAGATCCACGCAGCGCACGGCTACCTGCTGCACCAATTCCTCTCGCCCCTGAGCAATGCGCGCACCGATGCCCACGGTGGCCCGCTGGCAGGGCGCATGCGTTTCCCGCTGGAGGTGTTCGACGCGGTGCGCGAGGCTGTGCCGGCCGGCATGGCCGTGGGCGTGCGCATCTCGGCCACCGACTGGGTGCCCGGTGGCTGGGACCTGGCGCAAAGCCAGGTGTTCGCCCAGGCCCTGCGTGCGCGCGGCTGCGACTTCGTCCACGTCTCCAGCGGTGGGCTGTCGGCCCAGCAGCAGATCGCGCTGGCGCCCGGCTACCAGCTGCCCTTTGCCGAGGCCATCAAGCGCGAGGTGGGCCTGCCGACCATCGGCGTGGGCCTGATCACCGAGCCCGAGCAGGCCGAGGCCGTGGTGGCTTCGGGCCAGGCCGATCTGGTGGGGCTGGCGCGGGCCATGCTCTACAACCCGCGCTGGCCCTGGCATGCCGCGGCACGGCTCGGTGCGCGCGTGCACGCGCCGCCGCAGTACCTGCGCTGCCAGCCCGCGGGCCTGCGCGAGCTGTTCAACCTGCCTTGACGCCGATGCTGTCCTGATGCTGTCCAATACGGCCATGCCTTCACCTTCTTCCGCACCTTCTGCCACCCAGGCCACGGCACCCGCCTCGGAGGCCGAGCGCACCGAGCAGCGCCTCACCGAGCTGGAGATCAAGTCCGCCTTCACCGAAGACCTGCTCGACCACCTCAACGAGACCATCGTCGCGCAGCAGCGCCAGATCGACCTGCTGTTGCGCGAGCTGAGCGCCTTGCGCCAGCAGCAGACCGACAGCCAGCCCACCGCCTTCCGCAGCCTGCGCGACGAGCTGCCCCCGCATTACTGAACGGCCCCCGCCATGACATCCATTTCTTCCGTGGCCGTCGTCGGCGCGGGCCTGGCCGGCCTGAGCTGTGCCCAGGCCTTGCGCAGCGCAGGCCTGCAAGTCACCGTGCTGGACAAGAGCCGCGGCGTGGCCGGCCGCATGAGCACCCGCCGCGGCGAGGGCTGGCAGGCCGACCATGGCGCCCAGTACTTCACCGCGCGTCACCCGGCCTTTGCCGCCGAAGTGGCGCGCTGGACCGACGTTGGCGTGGCCGCGCCCTGGACGCCGCGCATCGCGGTGCTGGGGGGCGATGACCCGCAACGCGACCTTCGGGGATCCCTGGGCGGCGGTGCATCGGGGGGTGTTGGTGATGCGCGTGAGGGCGGTGATGGTGGCCTGGTGCGCCACGTCGGTGTGCCGCGCATGACCTCGCCCGCGCAGTGGCTGGCCGAGGGTCTGGGCGTGCGCA
Organism: Aquabacterium sp.; assembly: GCA_023266355.1. GTDB lineage: Bacteria > Pseudomonadota > Gammaproteobacteria > Burkholderiales > Burkholderiaceae_C > Aquabacterium. Next base: position 346,579 of record JAHFQM010000004.1, on the reverse strand, counting down.
CCGGGCACACCGTCCAGGCCGTGCAGCGCGACGGTGCGCGTTGGCGCCTGGGCACGGCCGAACACGGCTGGCTGCCCGAGGCCTTCGATGCGCTGGTGCTGGCCATGCCTGCGCCCCAGGCCGACACGTTGCTGCGGCGGGGGTGGCAAGGCATGGATGGCGCAGTTGCGGATGCGGATGCGGACGCCCGGGCTCATGCCCAAGCGCTGGCCGATGTCGCCGCGGCCGTGACCATGCGCGGCTGCTGGGCGCTGATGCTGCGTTTCGACGCGCCCGTGGACTTGCCCTTCGATGCCGCCTTCGTGAACGCCGGGCCCTTGCGCTGGATGGCGCGTGACAGCCACAAGCCCGGCCGGACCATGTCTGCGACGGCGTGCGAGACCTGGGTGCTGCACGCCAGCCCCGAGTGGAGCGAGGCCCACATCGAAGACACCCCCGAAGTCGCCGCAGAGGCCCTGCTGGCCGCCTTTGCCGGCTGGGGTGGGCCGAGCCCCGCGGCCTGGACGGCCCACCGTTGGCGATACGCCGACAGCCTGCCGCCGCCGCCCGGCCTGCGCCACTGGCTGCCCGAGCAGGGCCTGGGCCTGTGTGGCGACTGGTTGGCCGCCGGCAAGGTGGAGGGCGCCTGGTTGAGCGGGCATGGCCTGGCCATGCAGGTGCTCGGCCGGCAGGTGTGACACACTGCCTGGTCAGATCGCTCGACACCGTCCCAGCACGCCGGAGCCACCATGACCCCGCTCGACAAATTCCTGCTCTTCGGCATGACCCCCGCCATCGTGCTGGCCGCCCTCGTGGAAGGCTGGTGGCTGTCGCGCCGCCAGACCTATGACTGGCTGGCCACGGGTGTGTCGGTGCTGGACTTGGTCGTGCGCCTGCTCGTCAACATCTTCGTGCCCTTCGCGCTGTCGTCCCCGGTGACGGCCTGGGCGCGCGAGCACCGCCTCATGGACCTCTCGCTGGACGGCTGGCAGGCCTTCCTGCTGCTCTTCGTCGGGCTGGAGTTCTGCTACTACTGGTTCCACCGCGCCTCGCACCGCGTGCGCTGGTTCTGGCTGAACCACGCCATCCACCATTCGCCCAACGAGCTCAACCTGTCTGCGGCGGTGCGCATCGGCATCTTCGGCAAGGTCACGGGCACGTTCGTGTTCTTCGGGCTCATGGTGTGGCTGGGCTTCGACGCCAAGCTGGTGGGCATCGCGCTGTCCCTCAACCTGCTCTACCAGTTCTGGATCCACGCGACATGGTTGCCGAAACTGGGCTGGCTGGAAGGCATCCTCAACACGCCGTCGGCCCACCGCGTGCACCACGCCAGCAACCCGCAGTACCTCGACGCCAATTACGGCGGCGTGCTGCTCGTTTTCGACCGCCTGTTCGGCACCTACGTGCCCGAGCGCGCCGACGTGCCGCCACGCTACGGCCTGGTCAAGCCCATCCTCAGCCACAACCCGCTGCGCGTGTGGTTCACGACCTGGGGCGACTTGCTGCGCGACCTGGCCTCGGCGCGCCGCTTGCGCGACGTGCTGGGCTACCTGTTCATGCCGCCAGGCTGGCGGCCGGGCATGGGCCTGTGGCAGCCTGTGCCACAGCGGGATGCGCCCGAGGTGGCTGCGCGCCCGCTGGTCGGTGAAGGTTTGCCCACGCCATGAGGCCCACGCCACCCGCCGACCAGTGCGCGCGGGTGCTGCGCCTGCAGGCCTGGCTGGCCGCGCAGGAAGGGGGGCCGGTGTCGTGCATCGAGACCCACATCAGCTGGGTGCTGCTCACGCCGCAACACGCCTACAAGCTCAAGAAGGCGGTGGACTTGGGGTTCATCGACCAGCGCAGCCTGGCCGCACGCCAGCACGCCTGTGAGGAGGAGCTGCGGCTCAACCGCCGCACGGCGCCGGCCTTGTACCTGGGCGTGGTGGGCGTGAGCGAGGCGGGTGCCTTGGTGCCTGGATCGCCCACATCCACTGCCTCGCGCGCATCGCCGCCCGCACTGGACGCCGCCGACTTCGCCGTCTGCATGCGCCGCTTCGACCCGGCACAGACGCTGGACCGACTGCTCGCTGCGACATGGCCTGCGCCAGCAGGGGTGGCATCACCAGCGGCCGCGCCCACGCCAGAGCTCAGCGCGGTGTGGGCCGCCCGCACCGACGCCCTGACCGACCAGATCGTGGCCCTGCACGCCAGCGCCCAGCCTGTGCGCGGCGAAGGCTTGGGCCTGATGTCGGACCTGCACGCGGCCACCGGTGAGTCTCCCGCGCAGTGGCTGGCCCTGGCCCGTGGGACGCAGGAGGGTGCGCAGGAGCGTGCGCAGTTGCAGCGCACCGTCGCGTGGTTGCAGGCGCAGGAGGAGGCGCTGGCGCCGCTGTGCCGTGCGCGCCGGGAGGCCGGTTTCGTGCGCGAGCTGCATGGCGACCTGCACCTGGGCAATGTCTGCCTGTTCGAGGGGCGCGTCACGGTCTTCGATGGCATCGACTTCAATGCCTCCCTGCGCACCATCGACACCCTGAACGACCTGGCCTTCCTGCTCATGGACCTCCATGCGAAGGGGGCGTCGGCCCTGGCCTGGCGCGCGCTCAACCGCTACCTCGATGCCACGGGCGACCACGCCGGCCTGCCCCTGCTGCCGATGTGCATGGTGTGGCGGGCGCTGGTGCGCTTCAAGGTGGCGCGGCTGAAGGATGCGGCCGGCACGGGGGTTGAGGCGGGCACAGGGGCGGGCACTGTGGCTGGCACCGAGCTGGGGGTGGCCGGCCAGGCCGAGCTGGCCCTGTGCCTGCGCCTGGCGCAGCCGCCAACGCCAGGCCTGGTCCTGATGCATGGCGTGTCGGGCTGCGGCAAGACGGCCGTGTCACAAGGCCTGCTCGGTGTGTGGGGCGCGGTGCGTTTGCGCTCGGACGTGGAGCGCCAACGCATGGCTTCTTCAGGCCGCTACGCCCCGGCGCAGGTCGCGGCCGTCTATGCGCGCTTGCAAACCCTGGCCGAGGCGGCTTTGCGAGCCGGCCAGCGCGTCATCCTGGACGCCACCTGCCTGGACGCGGCGCAACGCCAGGCGGCCGTCGCCATCGCCGAGCGCTTGGGGTGCCCTTGGGCCATCGTGCACGTGCAGGCGCCGCTGGCGGTGATGCGCGAGCGCATCCAGGCACGGCGGCTGGCCGGGGACGCGTCCGAGGCCGACGAGGCCGTGCTGGCGCAACAGTGGGCGCAGCATGGCGATGGCTGGGACGGGCTGAGCGCGCAGGAGCAGGCGCGTGCGCTGCGTTGCGACACCACCTTGCCGCTGTCGCACTGGGCGCGGCCCGAGGCCTGGTCAGGCCTGGCGCGCTTGGGTGGGCTGTTGGGCTGAAGGCTGGAATGCAGGCAGGCCCGCCAGCAGCACGTCCAGCATCACGTTCAGGGTGGCTTGGACATCGCGGCCATCGAGCATGTCGGCGCGGTCGAGCTCGACCAGGCCGTGCAGCGCCGCCCACAGCGAGAGCGCCAGGTCCTCGCGGTCCCAGGGCGTGTTCAGGCCTTCGGTGAACGAGAGCACGAAGTCCCAGACCTGTGCGTGGCTGGGCGGCTCCTCGCCACCGGACTTGCAGTGGCTCATCTTGACGGCGTAGAGGGCCGGGCGCGTGCGCGCGAAATGCAGGTAGGTTTGCGCGGTGGCACGCACGGCATCGAGCAGGGTCAGGCCTTGCGCGGCCGCTTGCAGGGCGCTCAAGAGGATGCGGCCGGCCTCGTCGGCCAGGGCGAAGCTCAGGTCGGTCTTGCTGGGAAAGTAGCGGTACAGCGCATTGGGGGTCACGCCCAGATCGGTGGCCAGGGTGCGCATGGACAGGGCGTCCACGCCGTGGGCTTCGATGTGTGCCAGCGCGGCCTCGACGATGGCTTCGCGGCTGAGCTTTTTCGGGTAAGACATCGCCGCACTGTAACGCCATGCCCCGCCTGTGCCCTCACGCTTGACGGCATCCGCGGGAAAGATGTACGCTGTCCACCATGCATCAATTCCAACTCAACGGTCGGCCCGTGCAGGTGGATGTCGAAGACGACATGCCCTTGCTGTGGGTCTTGCGGGACGAACTCGGCCACACCGGCACGAAGTTCGGGTGTGGCATCGCGGCCTGCGGGGCCTGCACCGTGCACCTCAATGGCAGTGCGGTGCGTTCCTGCGTCATGCCGATCTCGGCGGTGGCCGGGCAGTCGGTGCAGACCATCGAGTCACAGGGCGATGCCATCCTGGCGAAGCTGCAAGCGGCCTGGGTGCAGCACCAGGTGCCGCAGTGCGGCTATTGCCAGAGCGGCATGCTGATGGCCGCCACGGCCTTGCTGCGCCAGAACCCCCAGCCGTCTGACGCCGACATCGATTCGGCCATGACCAACATCTGCCGTTGCGGAACCTACCAGCGCGTGCGCGCGGCCATCCACACGGCGGCCGGGGCTTCGCCGAGCGCGGCTGGCAGCGGGAAGGGGGCCGCATGAGCAAGGACACCCGCACGAACCTGAGCCGCCGCGGCTTCCTCATCGCCGGCGCCGTCACCACCGGTGGCCTGCTCGTGGGCTGTGGCGCGCCCACGCCGCAAGAGCGCCTGGGCAAGCCCGCCGACTTGCCCGTGCAGGGCGACCAGGTCGCGCTCAATGCCTGGGTCAAGATTTCGCCCGATGGCACCGTGACCGTGGCCGTGCCGCGCGCTGAGATGGGCCAGGGCGTGATGACCTCGCTGCCCATGCTGTTGGCCGAGGAGCTCGATGCCCGCTGGGAGGACGTCCGCGTCGAGCCCGCGCCCATCGCGCAGGTCTATGCCAACGAAGCCATGATGCTCAACGCGCTGCCCTTCGGCGTGGACGACCACGGCTGGCTGGCGCGCACCGCCGGCGCCCTGGCGCAACGCGCGGGCCGCGTGCTGCACCTGCAGGTCACGGGCGGCTCCAGCAGCATCCGCGATGCCTGGCTGCCTGTGCGCGTGGTGGGTGCCACGGCGCGCGCCATGCTCGTGCAGACCGCGGCGCAACGCTGGCAGGTGCCGGTGGCCGAGTGCCGCACCGAGGCCGGTCAGGTCGTCCACACGGCCACGGGCCGCAAGCTGGGCTATGGCGCGCTGGCGGCCGACGCGGCCAAGCGCACGCCGCCGTCCGACGTGCCTTTGAAAACGCCGGATCAGTTCAAGCTGATCGGCCAGGCCGCGCCGCGCAAGGACATCCCGGCCAAGGTCAATGGCTCGGCGCAGTTTGGCGTCGATGTGCGCGTGCCCGGCATGCTCTACGCCGTGCCCGTGCAGGCCCCGGTGTTCGGTGCGGACGTGGCGTCTTTCGATGCCGCCGAGGCCCTGCGCATGCGCGGTGTCAAGCAGGTGGTGCAGATCCCGCACGCGGTGGTCGTGGTGGCCGACAGCTGGTGGCGCGCCAAGCAGGCCGCCGCCAAAGTGCAAGTCACCTGGACTGCCACGCCGCACGACCAGACCAGCTCCGCCGACATCGCCCGGCAGGCCGACGAGGCCCTGGCGCAGCGATCGGGCACTTCGTTCACCAACCGGGGCGATGCCGAGCAGGTGCTGAAAGACGCCGAAGCGGCGGCCAAGGCCGGTGCCAAGCCTGGCGACAAGGCCGGTGGCAACAAGCAGACCGTGCTGCAGGCCCGTTACCACGCGCCCTACCTGGCCCACGCGGCCATGGAGCCCATCAACTGCACGGCCCAGGTCAAGGACGGCGCGGTCACCGTGTGGGCGTCCACCCAGTCGGCCTCGCTGGCCAAGTGGCGCGCCAGCCAGATCGCCGGGGTGGACAGCGAGCGCGTGACCCTGCACCTGCCGTTGCTGGGCGGGGGCTTTGGCCGCCGCCTGGAGGTGGACATGGTCGAGCAGGCCGTGGCCGTGGCCATGCAGGTGGGCGGCCAGCCCGTCAAGCTGCTGTGGACCCGTGAGGACGACACCCGCCACGACTTGTACCGACCGGCCGCCTGGGCCGATTTCCGCGCCGTGCTCGACGAGCAAGGCCAGGCCATCGCCTGGCACAACCGCGTCGCAGCGCAGTCACCAACCTACGGCGCCACCAAGCGCCTGCTGCCTTGGGCCGCGGCCGATTCCCCTGACAAGAACCAGATTGAAGGCGCCTTCGACCTGCCTTACGACATCCCCCACCTGGCCGTGCGCCAGGTGCGCCTCCAGGGCCATGTGCCCGTGGGCTACTGGCGCAGCGTGGGCCACTCGTACAACGCCTTCTTCGTCGAGAGCTTTGCCGACGAGCTGGCCCATGCCGCGGGGCAAGACCCCGTCGCCTGGCGGCGTGCGCGACTTGGCCAGCACCCGCGCCACCTGGCCGTGTTGGAGCGCGCGGCCAAGGAGGCCGGCTGGGGCCAGCCCTTGCCGGCTGGCCGTGCCCGCGGCATCGCCTTGCAGGAAGCCTTCGGCTCGCTGTGCGCGCAGGTGGCCGAGGTGTCCGTGCAAGGCGATCAGGTGCGCGTGCACCGCGTCGTCTGTGCCATCGACTGCGGCCACACCGTCAACCCCGACACCATCGAGGCGCAGATGCAGGGCTCGATCGTCTTCGGCCTGAGCGCGGCGCTGTTCGGCGAGGTCACGCTGGCCCAGGGCCGTGTGCAGCAGACCAGCTTCACCGACTACCCCATGGTCCAGCTGGCGCACATGCCGCGCATCGAGGTGCACATCCTGCGCAACGCCCACCCGCCCGGCGGTGTCGGTGAGCCGGGTGTGCCGCCGGTGGCACCGGCCGTGGCCAACGCGCTGTTCGCCTTGACCGGCCAGCGCCTGCGTTCGCTGCCGCTGCGCTTGAAGGCGGCTTGATGCCTTCGCCGCGCGTGGTGGTGCTGGTGCTGGCGGCGGGGGCGTCCACCCGCTTCGGCAGTGACAAGCGCCAGGCCCTGCTGCCCGATGGCCGCAGCCTGCTGGCGGCCGTGGTGGCCACGCAGCGCCAGGTTTTCGACGAGGTCTGGGTGCTGACCCGGCCGGGCCCGTCGGGTGAGCCCGATGCCTTCGCGCAGGCTGTGTGCGAGGCCCACGGTGCGCGCTGCGTGACGTGTGCGGACGCGGCGCTGGGGCAAGGCCACACCTTGTCAGCGGGCTTGCGGATGTTGCTGGCGCTGCCGTCGGCGGAGGCCGCGGCGGTGCCAGTGGCCGGCGCGCTGGTGGCCCTGGCCGACATGCCCTGGGTCCGCGCCGACACCTTGCAGCGCCTCCGCGAGCGCTTCGAGGCCACGGGCCGGGTGGTGCTGCCACGTTGCGGTGAGGCCCTGGGCCACCCGCGCTTGCTGCCGCGTGCCGTGTGGTCGGCCTTGCTGGGCGATGCGGTGCCGGCACCAGGCTCAGCGGGCGCGCAGGGGCCGGCGGGCCTGCGCGGCGACCGCGGCGCACAGGCCCTGTTGGACTGGTCTGCGGCCGAGCAGGTGTGGGTCGATGACACCGGTGTGCTGCGCGACGCCGACACCCCCGCCGATTTGAGCCAGGGCAAGCCAACGTCACTGAACGGCGGCTGAAGCCATCCGGGGGCACAGCCCGCTACCATGCGAGGGTCGACCACCTTTGCCCGCACGTCGCGGATGGCTGCCCCATGACCGCTCCGGCCCCTGACACCGCCTCCACATCCCCAACCACACCCCGGCACCCCGGGGGGCGCGGCCCCTTGCGCCTGCTCGGCCGTGTGGCGCTCGGTGCTGCGGTGGCGGCCGGTCTGTGGACCGGTGTGGTCGGCCACTGGCTGCCCGACTGGCTGCGCCCCCGCATCGAAGCCGCGGCCACCGAGGCCCTGGGCACGCCGGTGCGCCTGGGCGAGTTGCGCATCCACCCCTGGTCGCTGGGCGTCGAAGCCGGCGACCTGGCCGTGGGCCCGAGCGCCCAGCCCTGGTTCAAGCTGCAGCGCGCCGACACCCAGCTCTCGCTGCAATCGGTCTGGCGCATGGCCCCCGTGCTGCGCCACGTGCGCCTGGTCCAGCCCGAGCTGCTGCTGGAGCGCCAGAGCGCCGAGCGCTTCAACATCACCGCCGTCATCGAGCGCCTGAGCCAGCCCTCGCCGCAACCCCAGCCCGACACCGGCCCCGCGCGCTTCGCCGTCTTCAACATCGAGGTCAAAGACGGCGTGCTGCGCTACGAAGACCGGGTGCTCTCGCAAAGCCACCGCATCGACCAGTTCCGCCTGGACGTGCCTTTCGTCAGCAGCCTGCCCGCCGATGTCGATGTCACCGTGCAGCCGCTGCTGCAGGCCCGCATCGACGGCAGCCCGCTCAAGGTGGCGGGCAAGGCCCTGCCTTTCCGCGAAGGACACCGCAGCGAAGTGGCGGTGCAGTGGCAGAACGTGGACCTGGCCCACTGGCTGGACGCCGCCAAAGCCCTGATGCCCGAAGCGATGCGGCCCGAGGCCCGCGCCGGCCGGCTCGACACCGACCTGAGCATCGTGTTCGAGCAGCGCAAGGCACCGGCCCAGCCCACGCTGGCCATCCGCGGCAGCGCCCAGGTGAGCCGCTTCGACATCGGCCTGCCGCCTGCGCCGGGTCTGGGCCGTGTCGACACCGGCTGGGACACCTTGCGCATCGAAGGCATCGACGCCGAACCCCTGGTCCGCCGCGTGGCCATTGCCAGCGTGGCGCTGGACGGGCTGAGCGTGCGGGTGCAGCCGGCGGCTGCCTCGCCTTCGACTTCTACTTCGACTTCGCCTGCCAGTGCCGCGCCTGCCGCGGCCTCGGCTGCCAGCGCGCCGCTCGCCACCGCAGCACCGCCTGCCGCCGCGCCCTGGCAATGGTCGGTGGCCAAGCTCCACGTCGCTGCCCGCCAGATCGACGCCCAGACCCAGGCCGAGGCCGCCTGGCCGCGCCTGACCCAGTTGCTGCTGGACGTGCAAGGCCTCGACGCCCGCGCCCAGGCGCCCGACGCGCGCTGGCAGCTGACCGTGCAAGACGAGCACGGCGGCCAGTTCGGTGCCCAGGGCACGGCCCACCCGACGCTGCAACGCGCCGAGCTCGACCTGAGCCTGGCGCAGTGGCCCGTGGCGCCCTGGCTCAAGCCCTTGCAGCGCCAGCTGGCCCTGCCGGTGAGCGTCACGCAAGGGCAGGTGGCGGCGAAGGCGCACGTCAGCGCGAACATGCTGGCGGCCCAGGCGGCCGCGCCGGCCACAACCGGCACATCTGGCACAGCAACCACATCGGCCACATCGGCCACAGCGGCTGCTGCCCTCTCCCAAGCCGTCCGCCTCAGCGCCGGGCAGTTCACCTTGAGCGACTTGCTGGCCGATGCCGCGCTTGCCGATGCGCCGCCGGCTGCCCGCCGCAAAGACCGCATCGCCCTGAAAGCCTTCACGGTCGATGGCATCGAGGCCGAGGCCAGCCTGGCGCCGCCCAGCCCCGGTTTGCGCAGCCTGGCCATCGCGACGGTCACGGCCGACCACCTCGATGCGGCCCTGTTCCGCGACGCCCGGGGCCTGTTCCTGGGCCAAGCGTCGGGGGCCTCTTCAGCACCGCAGGCATCCACGGCCAGCAAGGCACCCGCCACGGGCAAGGCGCCCGAGGCCAGCGCCGCGCCCATCACCCTGGGCGAACTGCGCTGCCAGGAATGCGCCGTGCAGTTCACCGACCAGACGGTCAGCCCGGCGGGGGTGTTCTCGCTCAAGCGCACCGACCTCAGCGTCAAGGGCCTGGGCTCGCGCATGGACCAGCCCCTGGCCATCGTGCTGCAAACCCTGGCGCAGGGCCAGGGCAAGGTCCGCTTCAAGGGCGATGTGCGGCCGCAGCCGCTGTCGGTCAAGGGCGCACTGGCCGTGGTCAACCTCGACCTGCGCGCCTTGCAACCCTACCTCGACCCGCACCTCAACGTCGCGCTGGCCTCGGCCGCGGCGCAGGCCGAAGGGCGCATCACCCTGGCCGACGATGCCCGCCAGGGCCTGAGCGCGCGCTACCAGGGCAAGCTGGGCCTGAGCGACCTGCGCCTGCGCGACCGCGTCAACGACGCGCTCTTCTTGCGCTGGGCCAGCTTCTCGCTGGATGGCGCCGACCTCGGCTACGCCAAGGGCGGCATCGACGCCGACCTCGGCTTCATCGTGCTGAAGGACTTCTACGGCCGCATCATCGTCAACCCCGATGGCCGCCTGAACCTGGCCAGCGTGGTGAAGAAAGCGGACCAGGCCGGCCAAGGCGACCAGTCCATCACCACGCCGCAGGCGGCCGTGCCCGGCGCGTCAGCGCCCGCGAGCGCCCGCGCGCCCGGTGGCGTCACCGTGACCACCACGACCTTGCCAGCCAGCCCGGCCGCATCGTCCGCCACCCCTGCCGGCGACGCCCCGCCCGCGCCGCAGCTGCGCTGGCAGGGCATCCGCCTGGCGCAGGGCGAGGTGGACTTCACCGACACCTTCATCAAGCCCAACTACTCTGCGCGCCTGACCCGCATCGCGGGCGACATCTCCGGGGTGTCCTCGCGCACGCCCGAGCCGGCGACGGTCGAGGTCAGTGGCGCGGTCGACGACGGCGCGCCCCTGCGCATCAGCGGCAAGCTGCACCCGCTGGGGCCGAAGCTCTACACCGACATCGCCGGCACGGCCAAGGGCATCGAGCTGACGCGCCTGACGCCGTACGCGGCCCGCTACGCCGGCTATGCGATCGAGAAGGGCACGCTGTCGGTGACGGTGCGCTACAAGGTCGATGGCGGCAAGCTGGAGGCCGACAACCAGGTCTTCCTCGACCAGCTGACTTTCGGTGAGCGCGTGGACAGCCCCGATGCCACCAAGCTGCCGGTGCTGCTGGCGGTGTCGCTGTTGAAGAATTCGCGCGGCGAGATCGACGTCAACTTGCCCATCTCCGGCTCGCTCGACGACCCGCAGTTCTCGGTCGGCGGCATCATCTGGAAGGTCATCCTCAACCTCATCGGCAAGGCGGTGACGGCGCCGTTCGCGCTGCTGACCGGCGGCTCGTCCAGCGAGCTCGGCGTGGTGCCTTTCCAGCCGGGTTCGAGCGAGCTGAGCGCCGCGGCCCGCGAGCGCCTGGACGCCCTGGCCACCAAGCTGAAAGACCGCCCCGCGCTCAAGCTCGAAGGCACCGGCTGGGCCGACCCCGACATCGACACCGAAGGCCTGCGCCAGGCCCATGTGGACCAGCTCATGCGCCGCGCCAAGGCCAAGTCCACGGGGCAGGAGATCTCGGAGGTGGTGGTCGAGCCGGCCGAGCGCAGCACCTGGCTGAAGGCCGCGTACAAGGCCGCCGACATCAAAAAGCCACGCAACCTGGTGGGCCTGGCGCAAAGCCTGCCCGACGACCAGATGACCGCCTTGCTCAAGGCCTCGGCCCCGGTGGGCAAGGAGGCGCTGACGGCACTGGCCGATGAGCGCGCCAACGCGGTCAAGGCCTACCTGGCCGACAAGCTCGATGCCGAGCGTGTGCGCCTGACGGCTTCCAAGGTCGCCGTGGAAGGCCGGGCGGACAGCCCCTCGGGCGGGGCCAGCGTGCAGTTCAATTTGCGCTGAGGTTCACGCTGAGGCGGCCGCAGCCGCAGCCGCCGTGGTCGCTGCGACCCCCTGGGGGCAGCGCGCTTCGGCGCGTGCCATCAGGGACTGGACCTGCTGGCGCACCCGCGTCATCAGCGGGTGCTGGTCGTGTCGGCGGTGCCAGACCATGTGCGCGTGGATCAGCAAAGGCGGCTGCGTGGGCAGTGGCCGGATCACCACCTCGGGCGAGGGCAACAGCCCGGCATGGATGGCCGGCTGGATGGACACCAGCGGCGCGGCCTTCAGCATCTGGAACAAGGCGGTGATGCTGGCCGCCGTCGCCACCACGCGCCGTGGCTGGCCTTGCGCCGCGAAGCAATCGTCCACCACGCTGGCGGCTTCGCCCCGGTGGCTGCTGATGACGTGGTCGAGCGTGGCCAGTTGCGCCAAGGTGGCGTTCGGTGGCAGGTCGAGCTGCTCCGGGGCGTACATGTAGTTGAACTGGCAGCTCAGCAGGCGCACGCGCTGGTGCCAGCTGCGCAGGGGCACGTCCACGGCCACGATGGCGAGGTCGAGCTCGTCGGCGTCGAGCGCGTCCAGCACGTGGTCCACCTCCAGCAGCTGGGCGCGCAGGCGCACGCCCGGGGCCTCGCGGCGCAGCCAGGCGACCAGGCCGGGCGCGACCAGCGTTTCCAGCCCGTCGGGCGCGGACATGCGCACCACGCCCTCGGCGCGCGCCAGGTCGAAATCGTCGGGGCGGCGGATGAAGTCGCTGGCATCGGCCAGCCAGGCGCGCACGCGCGGTGCCAGCGCCAGGGCGCGGTCGGTGGGCACCATGCGCTTGCCCGAGCGCACCAGCAACTCGTCGTCGAACAGCACGCGCAGCCGCGCCAGGGCGTGGCTCATGGCCGGCTGGCCGATGAAGATGCGTTCGGCGGCACGCGCCACGTGGCACTCGGTCAGCAGGGCGTCGAGCGCGACCAGCAGGTTGAGGTCGATGCGGTGGAAGTCGCTGTGCTTGATATCGATGTCGTGCATGGTTGATATCGCCTCAATCTATTTCCTTCATTTTAGGCGGCGCACCAAAATCGGCTTCGTCCCACCCTGCAAGCCCCCATGACCGACGTTCCGCCCCGCCAGCGCCAGATGCACCTGTTGCTGCTGGCCGCGCTGGTGTGGCTGGAGTACCTGCAAAGCGTCATGGCCTCGTTCGCTTCAGGGCACATCATGGGCGGCATCGGCGCGGCGCCCGAAGAGTTCAGCCTGGGCGCCGCTGCCTACGCGGCCGTGGCCATCGTGATGCTGTTCAAGCACCGCGTGTGGGTCCAGCGCTTCGGCTACAGGCGCTTCATCCACGCCTCCTTGTTGTGCTTCGCGCTGGGGGCCTTGATCACCGGTCTGTCGCACAGCGTGCCTGGCTACATCGCCGGGCGCATGGTGCAGGCCATCGGCGGCTCGGCGCTGTTCACCGGCGGGCGGGTGCAGGTGCAGCACCACGCGGGCGCGGCCCGGCGGGTGGCGCTCAAGTGCTTTGCCATCGGCATCTTCACCGGCGCGGGCCTGGCGCCGCTGCTGGCCGCCCACATGCTGGAGGACTGGGGATGGCGCTCGGTCTTCCTGGCCATGGTGCCGCTGACGGCGGTGGTGGCGTGGTTGGTCGAATACGCCATGCCCGACCACGAGCCCATCGAGCACGCGCAGGCCGGTCGCGTCCACGCGGGGGCCACCCTGGCCCTGGTGGGCGGGGTCTTCGTGTTGCAGTTCGCGCTGGAGCGGGTGCAGTACGACGTGTTCGCCTCGGCCAGCTGGTTGTGGGCGCTCGTGCTGCTGGGCGCGGCGGTCGTGGCCTTCTTCGTGTGGCACGACGGTGGGCGCCACGACGGCCTCATCCCCTACCGGCATTTCGTGGACAGCCGCTTCCTGATCGGCCTGTCGGTGTATTTCTTCTGCTACGTGGTCAGTGCGGTGGCCAGCTACATGACGCCGGTCTTCCTGGTCTCGGGCCTGGGCTTTGCCGTGACGTCCAGCGGCTGGTTGCTCGGTGCCACGTCGCTGTGCGGCTTGCTGGTGATGCTGGTGCATTTCCATCTGGCGCAGCACCATCCTCGGCTCAAGCATTACCTGTGGTTTGCCCTGGCGGCGCTGTTCGTGCACGGTTGGTGGATGAGCGGCATGAGCAGCGAGGTCACGCAGGCCCAGCTCTTCTGGCCCCTGTTGCTGTTCAACGGCGTGTTCGTCGCCATGGCGCAGGGCACGGCGGCCATGGGCACTTTCCGGAACGTCGATGAGAAGGTGTTCTCGCAGGCCTACCAGGTCAAGAACGCGATGCGCGAGCTGGCCAATGCCTCCGGGGTGTCGATCGCGACGGTGGTGCTGCAGATGCGCGCCAGCTTGCACTACACGCGCCTGGCCGAGGGCACCGCGGCCATCAGCCCCTGGTACGCCCAGGGCGACGACCCGCTGCACCTGCTGTCGGGCGGTGTGCCGGTGCCCGAGGCCCTGAAGCAGTTGGCGGCCGTGCTGTCGCAGCAGGCGACGCTGATGGCCTGTGCGGATTTCTACCAAGGTTTGTGCGTGGTGGCCGTGTCGGCGGCCGTGCTGCTGGCCGTGCAGCGCAGGTTCGTCTGAGGTGGCCCCTGAAAGCGGGGTCCAAAAGCGGCAGCCCCAAAACGGAAGCCCGCCGTCCCGGTGACCAGGGCGGCGGGCGAACCCCACGGCGGGCGTGGGGCAGACGGTTCCGACCCGTCTTTCTCTGGATGACAGCGTTTTGGTGTCAGCACGTTTTTGCACGTGTTGTCCAGGGGGGCTCTGATGCCCCATTGGACCGTGCGTTTGCGCCGCATTTCTTTAGAATATTGCACATTGTCCGGGTGTCCGGACGGGGCGTCCTGAAGAGATCCTGAAATTCCTCTGAAGATGGCCCTTCCACCGGGGAACCCTTGCCAGACAGCATCCGTTTTGACCGATTCGCGCTCCGTGTGCAGGAGCGCGTGCTCTACCTGGACGGGCAACCCACCGCCCTGGGCGGTCGCGCCATGGAATTGCTGATCGCCCTGGCCCAGCGCCATGGCCGCTTGGTCACCAAGGCGGAGCTGATGGAGCTGGTCTGGCCCGGCCTCGTGGTCGAGGAAAACAACCTCCAGGTGCAGGTGTCGGCCTTGCGCAAGGTGCTGGGCATGGGGGCCATCGTCACCGTGCCTGGGCGGGGCTACCGTTTCGTCCTGCCTTTGCGGCCGCGTGAATCGGGCCATGCGGCGGCGTCCGCTTTGCTTTCCCCTCCGCCTTCGCCAGCCTCGCTCCTGCCGTCGAACTTGCAACTGCCGCCGGTGCGCCGGGCGAGGCCGGAGCCGGCACCTGCCCCGGCCGAAGCGCTGGCCTCGCTGCCCATGCCGGCGCAGCGCCTCTGGGGACGTGAGCGTGACCTGGAGGCCCTGGACGCCCTGCTGCCAACACCGCTCATCACCCTGGTGGGCTCGGCCGGCATCGGCAAGACCGCGCTGGCCCTGGCCGCCGCCCACCGCTGGCGCGCAGACCGCCCCGACGGCACCGCCTGGGTCGATCTGGCCAGCCTGAGCTCGGCAGGGTGTGCGGTCACGGCCGTCTCGCAGGCGCTGGGCTTGTCGGTCGGTGGGGCGGATCGCCTGGCCAGCCTGGCCGCGGCACTGGGCCCGCGCAAGGTCTTGCTGGTGCTGGACAACGCCGAGCACGTGCTTGGCGCCGTCACCGACTTGGTTCAGGCCGTGATGCAGGCCGCGCCGGGTGTGCGCTTGCTGGTGACCAGCCAGGTGCCCTTGAAGGTCGATGGCGAACGTGTCTTCCGCCTGGGGCCGCTGTCCATCCCGTCGGCCGGGGCTTCGGTGGACGACGCCTTGCAGCATGGCGCGGTGGCTTTGTTCGTGGACCAGGTCCGCGCGCTCGACCGCAGCCACACCTTGCTGCCGGAGCAGGTGGACATGGTCTCGGAGCTGTGCCGCCGTGTCGATGGCCTGGCCCTGGCCATCAAGCTGGCGGCCTCGCGCGTGCCGCTGCTGGGCCTGCCCGGCGTGGTGCAGCGCCTGGACGAGCGCTTCCGCCTGCTCGCCGGCCACAGCGCGGGTGTGCCCGATCGCCACCAGACCTTGATGGCCGCCCTCGACTGGAGCCACGAGTTGCTGACACGGCCAGAGCAGGCCCTGTTCCGGCGCATCGCGGTGTTCGCAGGCGGCTTCCCGCTCAGCCTGGTCACCTTGCTCGGGCAAGGCCTGACGCCCGACACCTGCATGGACGAGTGGCTGGTGCTGGACACCCTGGGCGCGCTGGTCGATCGTTCGCTGGTCGCGGTCGATGGCGGTGAGTCACCGCGCTACCGCTTGCTCGACAGCATGCGCGACTACGCCAGCCTCAAGCTCCAGGCCAGCGGTGAGCAGGCCTTGCTGCAAGCCCACCATGCACGCGCGGTGGCCGAGCTGATGGACGGTGCCTACGAGGCCTACTGGCTGAGTGCAGACGCCACCTGGCTGGGCCAGTTTGGCTGCGACATCGACAACGTGCGCGCGGCACTGGACTGGGCCGTGGCCCATGACCCCCACCTGGCCGTGCGCCTGCAGGGCGCGGTCGGGCCGCTGTTCCTGCTGCTGGGCCTGGCCCCGGAAGGCCGCCTGCGGGGGCGCCGGGTCGAGGCTTTGGCCGATGCGCTCGGCGAGGACCCCGCCGCAGCCCGCTTCTGGCTGGAACACAGCCGCCTGCACTGGGGCGTGGACAACGCCGGCATGTTGCAAGGTGCGCGGCGTGCCGAGCAGGCCAGCCGCTCGGCCAACGACGCGCGTGGTGTCTACCTCGCGCTGCGCTGCGTGGCCGGCAGCGGCATGCTGGCGCGCGAAGAGGCCGTGGCCCTGCTGCGCGAGATGAGTGCCCTGGAGCGCCCCGATTGGCCCGCGCGCCTGTTCACCCAGCGGCTGATGGCCGAGGTCGGCGTGCTGCGCAGCCTGGAGCTGATGGCCGATGCGCGCCGCGTTTGCCAGAACCTGCTGGTGCGTGCGCAGTCGGCCGGCCTGGACGGCGTCATGTCAGCCGGCTTCAGCGACTTGGCCGCCATCAGCCTGGCGCTGGGCGACACCGACGCGGCCTGGCGCATCAGCCAGGACATCCTGGCGCGCGGCCGCCACCGCCGTGACAATTTCGTCGTCCACGCCCTGGCCATCGTGGCCTGCGTGGCCTTCGTGCGCGCCGACCTGGCCCAGGCACGCGCCACCTTGCGCGATTTCCTGGACGCATCGCGCAGCCGCAGCTGGGAATGGCTGGGCCTGTACGCGGGCCTGCTGGCCCTGCTGGCCGCGATGGAAGGCCGCCACGAAGCCGCGGCCCGCCTGTTGGGCTACACCGCGCAGACCTACCGCACGCTGGGCTCGCACGATGTGCTGGCTGTGTACGCCTGGTCGCGCGCGCACGCCGCCGTGGAAGACGCGCTGGAGCCCACGGTCATGCAGCGCTTGCTGGCGCATGGCGCCACGCTGGACCCCGACTCCGTCTGCACCTGGGCACTGGGCTTGGCGCCGACATGAGCACCTCTGCGCTGCACCAGTGGCTGTTGGACGCTGGTGTGCCGCACCTCGAAGCGCTGTTGCGCGCTCACGCCATCGACGTCGATGTGCTGGGTTCTCTCAGCGAAGCCGACCTGGCCCAGATCGGCCTGCCGCTGGGCGACCGCAAGCGCGTGCTGCAGGCCTTGGCGCGGCGTCCTCAGACGGTGGCGCAGCCCGATGGCGAGCGCCGCCAACTGACCATCCTCTTCGCCGACCTGGTCGATGCCACGACGCTGTGCCAGTCGCTTTCGCCGGAGGCCTGGCGTGACATCGTGCTGGCCTACCAGCAGGCCGCCGTGGACATCCTGCAGCGCCATGGCGGCGTGGTGGCCCAGTACCTGGGCGATGGCTTGCTGGTGTATTTCGGCTACCCGCTGGCCCAGGAAGACGCCGCCATCCGTGCTGTGCACAGCGGCTTGGCGCTGGTGCAGGCCGTGGCCGAGCTGGACGTGACGGGCGTGGCTGGCGTGGCGGATGTGGCGAACATGCGCGGCCTGCGTTTGCGCGTGGGCATCGACACCGGCCTCGTGGTGGTGGGCGATGTTGGCGCTGGCAGCCACCGCGAGCACCTGGCGCTCGGCGATGCGCCCCACCTGGCCGCGCGCTTGCAAGCGTTGGCGCCGCCCGGCCAGGTCTTCATCGGCGAGGCCACGCGGCGTTTGTCGGGGGGGCGCTTCGTGTGCGAAGACCAGGGCGTGCACGCGCTCAAAGGGGTGCGTGCACCCCACCAGGTCTGGCGCGTGCAAGGCCTGGCCCAGACCGCCAGCCGGTTCGAGGCGGCCACGTCAGCGCGCCTGAGCCCGCTGGTGGGGCGCCAGCAAGAGCTGGCCCTGCTGACCGATCGGTGGCAGCAGGCTGCGCAAGGTCAGGGGCAGGCCGTGGTGTTGTCGGGCGAGGCTGGCATCGGCAAATCCCGCATGGTCAGCGAGCTGCGCCAGCGCATGGGCAACGCCGGTCTGGCCGCGCTGGTGGTGCAGTGCTCGCCCCAGCACCGCCATGCCGAGTTCCACCCGCTGCGCGAAGGCCTGATGCGCCGCCTCGACATCCGCCACGGCATGTCACCAGCGCTGCAGCGCGAGCGTTTGCGCGAGCTGGTGGTGGCGGTGCACCAACTCGGCGAAGCCCACGCCAGCGCCTCGGCCGACTTGCTGATGCTGAGCGATGGCGACGTGGGGCCAGACCGCGCAGCCCCCTGGGTCACAAGCGCCCACGAGCGCCATGCGGCCATCCTGGCGGCCTTGGTGGCCTTGGTGGCGGCCCGTGCGCGGCAGCGCCCGACCCTGCTGCTGATCGAGGACCTGCATTGGGCCGACCCCGGCACCCTGGCCTTTGCCCAGGCCGTGGGACACCGCTTGAGCGACTGGCCCTTGCTCTTGCTGGTCACGCACCGCCCGGAGACCCTGCCCGTGCTCGCGCCAGCCTCCGTGCTCACGCCCGTGCCGGTGAGCAGCCTCAGTGCCGAAGACACCGACGCGCTGCTGGACCGCCTGGCTGGCGCTGACACCCTGACCGAGGCCGCCCGCCAGCACATCGCGCACAAAACCGATGGCGTGCCCTTGTTCGTCGAAGAGTTGGCGCGCTCGCTGATCGACGGCGTGGCCCTGCGTGACGGCCATGCCCCGGTGCCCGCCACCCTGCGCGATTCGCTGATGGCCCGGCTTGACCGCCACCCCTGCGCGCGTGAGCTCCTCCAGCGCGCCGCGGTGCTGGGCCGCACGCTCGACCTCGACGTGCTCCAGGCCATGGACGCGCGCCCGCCGGCCGAGTTCGAGCGCGACCTCCACACCTTGCTGCAGGCTGGCGTGCTGGTGCGCGATGGCGGGCCGCGCGGGCCGCAACTGGCTTTCCGCCACGCCTTGCTGCAAGACGCTGCGCGCGATTCGCTCGTGGCGGTGCGCCGCCAGCAGCTGCACGCGCAGGTGGTGCACACCTTGCAGACCCACTTCCTGGCGCGCATCGACACCGATCCAGCCGAGCTGGCCCACCATGCCACCGAGGCTGGCCTGAACGATGTGGCCGTGAACCACTGGCGCCTGGCCGGTGAGCGCGCCTTGACGCAGAAGTCCCTGAGCGAAGCCGTGGCCCACCTGGACGCGGGCCTGGCCGTGGTCCTGGCCCAGCCGCCTTCGCCCTGGCGCGACCGCCAGGAGATGCCCTTGCGCGGCCTGCTGGGCACCACGCACATGCTGGGCAAAGGCTGGGCGGCGCCCGAGGTCGAGCAAGCCTATGGCCGCGCCCAGCAACTGGCCGGCGCGAGCGATGGGGTCGACGACGCCATCTGGCCGCTGTGGGGCAACTGCGTGTTCCAGCTGGTCAAGGGCGACATCGTCCAGGCCTGCGCGATGGGCCGGCGCATGCAGACCGTGGCCCGCCAGGCACACAGCCGCCAAGCCTGGCTGGTGCACGACATGATGCAGTCGCAGCTGGCCTTCTACAGCGGCCGCCTGGTGGAGGTGGCCACCCACGCCGAACAGGTCGAGCACCGCTACAGCGACCCGCAGGACCGTGGCCTCATCCCCCTGTATTCCACCGATTTGCTGCTCGTGGCGCAGGTGCACGCCTTGCACGCCGACTGGGTCACGGGGCGCCTCGACGAGGTGGATGCGCCCTTGCAAGCCGTGCACCAGCGCGCGCATGGCCTGAACCATGCCTACTCCCTGGCCTGGGCTTTCGGTTGGGGGGCCATGGTCCGCCTGCACCGTGGCGACGTGGACGCCCTGCGCGCCAGTGCCACCCAGAGTTTGCAACTGGCCGAAGCCCACGGCCACGCCTATGTCCGCAGCATGGCCACCTTCTTGTTGGGCTGGTGCGCGCACCGCAAGGCGCTGTCAGAGGCGCAGGCCCGTGAGCTGTTGGCCGAGGGCGCGGGCATCGCCGCCATGCGCCAGGGCCTGGCCGATTTCTGCGCCACGGGTGCGGGCATCGCCGTGCCTTTCTTCCAGACCCTGCTGGCCGATGCCCTGGGGCAGGCCGGTGCCTGGCCCGAGGGTCTGGCCTTGCTGGCCGATGCCTGGGCGCGCGTGCAGGCCGGTGGCGAGCGCTGGTACGAGGCCGAGCTGCACCGCGTGCGCGGCGAGCTGCTGCTGCATGTGCCGGACGTGGACGTGACCGAGGCGGCCGCATCGCTGCGCCTGGCGCTGACCGTGGCGCATGAGCAGCAGGCTGTGCGCTGGCAGCAGCGCGCCCAGGTGTCGTGGGATGCGGCTTGTGCGCGGCACCCGGTGCTGCGCCAGTGGCGCACGGATTGAGCCTGCGACCGGCGCAGGACGCAGCGGCTCAGACGGGGTCTGCTGCAGAGGCGGCAGCCCCGCTCAGGATGGCCTGCAGGTTGGCCGGGTCGAAGAACTCGGCGGGCGTCACGGTCTGGCCGAACACGCCGAAGTAGCGGTCGATCTGGGCCTGGTTGCCTGCCAGCGCCATGAAGACGTTGACCATCTCCGGCGGCGGCACCTGCAGCTGCGCCATGTCCTGGGCGAACTGGTGCAGGGGCCGGGACACCACGTCGCGCTTCGGGCCGAAGTCGGCCAAGGCGGCATCGAGCGTGCGTTGGCCCAACAAGCCCTCATGTCGCAAGCCCTCGTGCAGCAGGCCCGACAGCAGCTCGGCATCGCGCAGCGCCAGGGTGATGCCCGCCGCCGTGATCGGGTCCACCGTCACACCGGCATCGCCCACCAGGGCCCAGCCCGCGCCCGTGGCTTCGCGGCAATGCGAGCCCACGCTGGCGGCGGTCCAGTCACTTTCGCGCCGGGCATGGCGCACACGCTCGGCGAGCGAAGGCGCGTGTGTGGCCAACTCGCCCATGAACATCGCTTCGACCTCGGCCAGTGGCACGCGCGGCGAACGCCCCGGCAGGATCATGCCCACCAGCGTCTGGCCGTGGTGGGTGTGCCAGGCATAGGCCATGCGCTCGGGCCGGGAGTGGAACTCGACCGCATCGACGGGCAGGCCGCTGAAATACGCATAGACGTTGTAGGAGCCCTCGTCCTTGCCATGGCGCACCAGCTCGCGCGCGCCCACGGCACGGGCCAGCGGCGAGTGCGTGCCATCGGCGCCGACCACGACGCGCGCCTCGAACTGCACGGGCTGGCCGTCCTGCAGCCGGCCGCGGATGCCGCACACGCGGCCATCGGCCGAGTCCTGCTCGCGGAGCACGTCCTCGAAGGTCACGCCTTCGCGCAACTCGGCGCCTGCGGCCAGCGCGGCGTCCAACAAAACCTGGTCCAGCACCACGCGCCGTGGCGCCATGGCCGCACCCACACGCGTGCCGGGCGGCTGGCCTTGCAGCACCAGGCCGCCCATGTCCAGGGCGAAGTCGGTCAGCAGCGGGCAACCACTGGCCTGCAGCGTGGGCAGCAGGCCCCAGCGGTCCAGCAGGTCCACGCCCGCGTGCCAGACCAGGTGGGTGGACAGGCGCACATCGCTGGGGAAATGCGCCTGATCGACGATCAGCACGCGGTGACCCTGGCGGGCCAGCAGGAGTGCGGTGGCGGCACCGGCGCAGCGCGCGCCCACAACAACGGCATCGAACATGGTGATTCCCATACTGCAAAACAGACGGAGGCTGCCTGCCCCCATCACCCGCCATGCTAGCGGCTTCGACACATCGCATCCAACGCGGTGCACCGTGGTGTTCTCACGCTTCCCGTGACAAACCGGCGTCATCCCCCCGTGACCGGCGCGGGCTGGCGCGGCACACTGAAGTCTGCAACCACTGCCGAGGCGTGCCATGAACCCCGTCCTGCCCATCTCCCTGTCGGGTCTGCAGGCCGCCACCACGCGGCTGGGGGCCTCGGCGCACAACATCGCCAACGCACAGACGCCCGATTTCCGCCGCGAGGTCGTGCAGCAGCAAACCGTGGGCACTGGCCAGGGCCAGGAGCAGCCGGGCGTGGTGGTCACCATCGGCAAGTCTTCGGAAATCGGTGCCGACCTGGCCACCGACCTGGTCGAGCAGATGCAATCCAGCGCCACCTACAAAGCCAATCTGCGCAGCATCCGCACGCAAGACGAGCTGATGGGCAGCCTGCTCGACATCCGCGCCTGAGCGGGTGCCTGACCGGGTGCGGGCGGGGGGCCTGGCCCCGATCTCCCCGGGGCGCGTCAGAATGCCGTGTCGTCCCCCGGCATTGCCTGTCCGTCTCTTGAGCGCACCCGCCCCATCCCACAGCCCTTCCCAGGGCCCTGACCGCACCGAGGCCGCGACAGTCGCGTCGCTGCCCGAGCGCCTCATCGCCCACCTCGACATGGACGCGTTTTACGCCTCCGTCGAGCTGCTGCGTTACCCGGATTTGCAAGGCCAGCCCGTGGTGATCGGGGGCGGGCGTCGCCACCCACCCCAGCCCCTGGACGAGGCGCAAGCCGACGGCCCGCGGCGCTATGCCCGCCTGCGCGACTACGCCGGTCGCGGCGTCATCACCACCGCCACCTACGCGGCCCGTGCCTTGGGCGTGCACTCCGGCATGGGCTTGATGAAGGCCGCCGCACTGGCGCCCGACGCCATCCTGCTGCCGGTGGATTTCGACGCGTACCGCCGCCACTCGCGCCTGTTCAAGGCCGCGGTGGCCGAGGTCGCACCCGTCATCGAAGACCGCGGCATCGACGAAATCTACATCGACCTCAGCGACGTGCCCGGCGCGCGCGACACGGTCGATGGCGATCCGATGGGCGGCGTGCGTGCCATCGGCCAGCGCCTCAAACAGGCCGTGAAAGACGCCACCGGCTTGACCTGCTCGGTCGGCATCACGCCCAACAAGCTGCTGTCCAAGCTCAGCTCCGACCTGGACAAACCCAACGGACTGACCCTGCTCATGCCCGCCGACATCCCCGCTCGCTTGTGGCCCCTGCCGGCGGCGCGCATCAACGGCATCGGCCCCAAGGCCAACGAACGCCTGGCCGCGCTGGGCATCCACACCATCGGCGAGCTGGCCGCGGCCCCGCTCGGGCAACTCCTGGAAGAGTTCGGCAGCAACCAGGGCCATTGGCTGCACGAGGCCGCGCATGGCCGCGACGACCGTCCGGTGGTGACCTGGCGCGAGCCCAAATCCATCAGCCGCGAAACCACCTTCGAGCGCGACCTCCACCCGCGCGACGACCGCGCCACGCTGGGCCCCATCTTCACCCGCCTGTGCGAGCAGCTCGCGGCCGACCTCGTGCGCAAGGGCTGCACGGGCCGCAGCATCGGCGTCAAGCTGCGCTACGACGACTTCCGCATCGTCACCCGCAGCATCACCGTGCCGCAACCCACGCGCGATGCCGCCGAGATCCGTCTGTGGGCCGGGCGTTGCCTGAAAACCGTGCCCCTGGACCGCCGCCTGCGCCTGATTGGCGTGAAAATGGCGTCTCTGCTCGTGGGCGACGGTCAATCCGCCGATGCCGCTTCGCACGCCAACGACCCGCTGACGGCCCACGAGTCCCTGCCCTTGTTCGATTTCACCGAGTCCGCCTGATGCCCGCTGTGTCCTTCCGCGCTGTCGCACGCCTTGCCCGCACCTGTGTGCTGCTGTCTGGCGCGTCGTGGCTGCTGTCCGGTTGCGCCATCGTCACCGTTGCAGATGCCGCCGTGAGCGTGGCCGCCACCGCCGTCAAGGTCACGGCCACGGTGGTGGAGACCACGGTCGATGTGGCCGCTGCCGGCGTCAAGGCAGCGACGAAGGACGACGCTCCGGCCGAGCCAACGCCCGCCGCCAAGTGACGGTGCAGGCGGCGTGCCCATGGCTGCCTGGGTGCATGCCCGCCTTGATGCGCCGATGACGCCCGCC
This sequence comes from Aquabacterium sp., assembly GCA_023266355.1. Classification (GTDB taxonomy): domain Bacteria; phylum Pseudomonadota; class Gammaproteobacteria; order Burkholderiales; family Burkholderiaceae_C; genus Aquabacterium. The sequence goes on along the minus strand of JAHFQM010000004.1, from coordinate 322,878 downwards.
ACCACGCTCACCATCCTGCCCCTGGGCGCGACCGTGCCCGTGGCGCCGGGACAAAGCCTGCTGGAGGCCGCCTTGGCCGCGGGAGTGAGCCTGCCGCGCTCGTGCCGCAACGGCACCTGCCGCGCCTGCCGCTGCCAGATGCTGTCGGGCGCGGTGCGCTACCGCATCGACTGGCCTGGCCTCAGCCCTGATGAGCGCGAGGCCGGCGAGATCCTGCCCTGTGTGGCCCTGCCTGGCACCGATGTCGGCGAGACCGGCGAGGCCGTGAACATCGTCATCGAGGCGCCGCTGGCGCAGCGCCTGCCTCCGTCGCCATCCACCTGAAGCGCGGCTGGCGCACGCCGTCGGTCACCACGTCTTCCGTGAACATCGCGAAGGGCCGCACCCACAGCGCGCCCTCGCCGTACAGCGGCCGGTACACCACCAAGGCCTCGTGCGTTTCGCTGTGCCGCGCCACGCCCAGCACCTCGTAGCGGCCGCCCTTGTGGTGCACGTACAGGCCCATCGGCAAAGCGGGCAGGGGGGCGAGGTCCGAGGCGTCTGAGGGGTGGGGCGCGGTGTTCATGCGGCCATTGTCCCTGACACAGTTGGCGAAGCCTTGCACGGCATGCGGCCTTCGCACGCGCCGGCAGTTTCCCGGATGATGACCGCATCGCGTTGTCCCACCCGCGGCAAACCAAGGAACCCCGCATGATCGACCTGCACTACTGGACCACCCCCAACGGCCACAAGGTCACGATGTTCCTGGAAGAGGCCGAACTGCCTTACCGCATCGTGCCCGTCCACATCGGCCAAGGCGAGCAGTTCCAGCCCGACTTCCTGAAGATCGCACCGAACAACCGCATCCCGGCCATCGTCGACCACGCCCCGGCCGATGGCGGCGCCCCGCTGAGCCTGTTCGAGTCCGGCGCCATCCTGCTCTACCTGGCCGACAAGACCGCCCGCTTCATCCCCGCCGACCTGCGCGGCCGCAACGAGGCGCTGCAGTGGCTGTTCTGGCAGATGGGCGGCCTGGGCCCCATGGCCGGCCAGAACCACCATTTCAGCCAGTACGCGCCCGAGAAGATCCCCTACGCCATCGAGCGCTACGTCAAGGAAACCGCGCGCCTCTACGCCGTGCTCAACAAGCAACTGGCCGAGCGCGAGTTCATCGCCGGTGGCTACTCTATCGCCGACATGGCCTGCTACCCCTGGATCGTGCCGCACGAGCGCCAGCAGCAAAACCTCGCCGACTTCCCGCACCTGCAGCGCTGGTTCCAGGCCATCGCCGCCCGCCCGGCCACGCAGCGTGCCTACGCCCGCGCCGAGGAGGTCAACCCGGGCAACGCGCCGTCGGTCAACGCGCAGTCGCGCAGCGTGTTGTTCGGGCAGGACGCCAGCACGGTGCGGCGCTGACATCATCTTTCTTTACAGAGCGGGCGTCGGCGGACGGGGCGGTGGGGCCGTTGATTCATCAGGCAGCGACACACGCTGCTGACCTTGAACGAAGCAGAACCCCACGCTCTCACCTCATGACCTCCAAGAAGGAACACACCATGAAGACCCGCCTGCTGACCGCCTCCCTGTTGCTGGCCCTGAGCGCCACCGCCACGGCCCCCGTTTGGGCCCAGGGCAGCACCTCTGCCACCCCGGCCGTGCCCGCAGCCCCGGCCTTGCAAGCCAAGCCCACGGCCCCGGCACCTGTGCCCGCCGCTTCCGCCGTGCGCCAGGACACCCGCGACATCCGCGCCGACAAGCGTGACCTCCACGCCGACCGCCACGAGCGCCGCACCGATGTCCGCGAGCGCCGCGAAGAGCGCCGCGAACGCCGCCGCGAGGCCCACGAGCACGGCCACCCGGCCGCTTCTGCCGCCAAGTGAGCTGGAAGCCGGCGCAGGCCACGGACGCGGCACAGGCACAATGACGGCCTTGCCGCACCCCAAGCCGCTCCTGCCGCCCCTGCCGCTGCCTCCATGCCCTGGTCCTCGCTGAACCGATCCTCCGGCCGCCTCCTCGACCGCCTGCGCCCCCACCGCCAGGCGGTCGTTTTGCTGGCCGATGCCGTGCTCATCCTGCTGGCCTGGCACCTCACTTACCTCTTCCGCATGGGGGTGGAACGCTGGTTGCACGAGCGCCCCACCTACGACTGGGCCGTGCTGCTGGGCGTCATCAGCGTCTACAGCGTGGTGTCCTGGGCCCTGGGCGTGCCGCGTGCCAGCTGGCGCTACATCAGCTTCCACGACATCAGCCGCCTGGGTTGGGTTTGCCTGGGCGCCGGCCTGGCCAGTGCCGTCACCGTGCTCATGGCCCAGCTCGTCGAGGTGCCGCGCGCCGTGCTCGCCCTGCACCCGCTGTTCACGCTGACCTTGCTGGCGATCGCGCGCATGGCCGTGCGCATGCGCAGCGAATCTTCCCGGGCGCGCCGGGCCGGGCGCTCGCCCACCGGCCAGCACGCGCTGGTGCTGGGCGCGGGTGCCGCGGCCAAGCTGCTGATCGCAGGCATCCAGCACCGCGGCTGGACCGTGGTCGGCCTGCTCGACGACGACACCCGCAAGCACGGCGCCACCATCTCCGGTGTGGCCGTGTGGGGCGGGCTGGACCTCCTGAGTCGCCCCGATGCCCTGGCCGACACCCTGGCCGACGTCACCCACCTCATCCTGGCCATGCCCTCGGCCACGCTCGACCAGCGCAAGCGTGCGCTCGACCTGGCCGCGGCCACCGGCCTGCCGGTCGTCACCGTGCCGACCGCCGACGAGCTGCGCGAAGGCCGCTCGCGCATCGACCGCGTGCGCGACATCGAACCCGAAGACGTGCTCGGCCGCCAGGCCGTCAAGCTCGACGAAAGCGCCGTCTCGGCCTTGATCAGTGGCCAGACGGTGTTCGTCACCGGCGCCGGTGGCTCGATCGGCTCGGAGCTGTGCCGCCAGATCGCCCGCTTCGGCCCCAGCCGCCTCGTGCTGTTCGAGCTCAGCGAATTCGCGCTCTACCAGGTCGAACAGGACCTGAGCGAGCACTTCCCCCACCTGCCCCTGGTGCGCCTGGTGGGCGACGTCAAGGACCTCGGCGCCCTGCGCCGTGCCATGGCCCAGCACCGCCCCGACCTCGTCTTCCACGCCGCCGCCTACAAGCACGTGCCGCTGATGGAAGACGACAACGCCTGGGTCGCGCTGCGCAACAACACTTTGGGCACCTACCTGACGGCGCAGGCCGCGGCCGAGCATGGCGTCCAACGCTTCGTGCTCATCTCCACCGACAAGGCCGTCAACCCGACCAACGTCATGGGCGCCACCAAGCGCGCCGCCGAAATGGTCGTCTCGCACTGGGCGGCGCAGGTGCCATCCACCCGCTTCATGGCCGTGCGCTTCGGCAACGTGCTGGGGTCGAGCGGCAGCGTCATCCCCAAGTTCAAGGAGCAGATCGCCAAGGGCGGGCCGGTCACCGTCACCCACCCCGAGATCACCCGCTACTTCATGACCATCCCCGAAGCCGCCCAGCTGGTGCTGCAGGCCGCCGCGCTGGCCGACTCGGGCCAGGTCTTCGTGATGGACATGGGCCAGTCGGTGAAGATCGCCGACCTGGCGCGCGAACTGATCCGCCTGAGTGGCCACACCGAGGCCGAGATCCCCATCGTCTTCAGCGGTTTGCGCCCCGGCGAGAAGCTTTACGAAGAATTGCTCGCCGACGCCGACACCACTTTGCCGACGCCGCACCCGCGCCTGCGCCTGGCCCAACTGCGTGGCGAGTTGCCCGACGACTGGATCGCGCGCATGCGTGCCCTGGCCGAGGACGAAGCCGCCTGCACGCCCGCCACGCTGCGCGCGCGCCTGCACGGGCTGGTGCCGGAATATGCGCCGCGGTGAGCACGCCGCTGCGGCAGCGCGCCGTCTGTTTCGCGCGACTGCGGCGACACAAGCGCGCTTCAATCCACACATCTGCGGGCAAGTTCTGCCCTTATTGCCCAGTGAGGGCACTTGACGCGCCCTATACTGACCGCACACCACGAGAAACTGGGCCTGCTGCGCATCCCGCGCCTGCGCCCCGGGTCGAAAACGGGCTGATATTGCCATGACCTCCAAATTGAAAATTGCTGGCTGGGTTGCGCTGGGTGCGCTGGCCGGTGGCCTGACCACCCTGCAATTCGGCGCCACCGCGCGCAATGCCGTGGCCCCGCTGCCACTGGAAGAAATGCAGCAGCTCGCTGCGGTCTTCGGCATGATCAAGACCGATTACGTCGAGCCGGTCGATGAAAAGAAACTCTTCAGCGACGCCATCGGTGGCATGGTCGCGGGCCTCGACCCCCATTCCGTGTATTTCGACAAAACCACCTTCAAGGAATTCCGCGAAGGCACCACCGGCAAATTCGTCGGCGTGGGCATCGAAATCGGCATGGAAGACGGCCTCGTCAAAGTGGTGTCGCCCATCGAAGGCTCGCCCGCCTTCCGCGCTGGCCTGAAAACCGGCGACCTGATCACCAAGATCGACGACACCTTCGTCAAGGGTCTGACCATGGACCAGGCCGTCAAGCGCATGCGCGGCGAGCCCAACACCAAGGTCGTCCTCACCATCTTCCGCAAGCTCGAAAACCGCAGCTTCCCCGTGACCATCGTGCGCGAGGAAATCCGCGTGCAAAGCGTGCGCGCCAAGATGATCGAGCCGGGCTACGGCTGGGTCCGCATCAGCCAGTTTCAGGACCGCACCGTCGAAGACTTCGTCGCCAAGGTCGAGAAGCTCTACAAGGACGACCCCAAGCTCAAGGGCCTGGTGCTCGACCTGCGCAACGACCCGGGTGGCCTGCTCGAAGGCGCCATCGCCGTGTCGGCCGCCTTCCTGCCCAAGGACGTGACCGTGGTGTCCACCAACGGACAGCTCGCCGAGTCCAAGCAGGTCTTCAAGGCCCGCGCCGAAGATTACTCGCGCCGCTTTGGCACCGACCCGCTGGCCCGCCTGCCGGCCGCGCTCAAGAACGTGCCGGTCGTCGTGCTGGTCAACGAGGGCTCGGCTTCGGCCTCGGAAATCGTTTCCGGTGCCCTGCAGGACCACAAGCGCGCCGTCATCATGGGTGGCCAGACCTTCGGCAAGGGCTCGGTGCAGACCGTGCGCCAGCTCACCGCCGACACGGCCCTGAAGATCACCACGGCGCGCTACTACACCCCGAACGGCCGCTCCATCCAGGCCAAGGGCATCGTCCCTGACGTGATGGTGGACGAGTCCGAAGAGGGCAACCTGTTCGCGGCGCTGCGCCTGCGCGAGGCCGACCTGGAAAAGCACATCGCCAGCGGCCAGGGCAAGGAAGAGAAGGACGCCGCCCGCGAGAAGGCCCGCGAAGAAGCCGTCAAGAAGCTGGAAGAGGCCAATGCCGGCAAGAAGAACGAGGCGCCCAAGCCGCTGCCCGAGTTCGGCAGCGCCGAGGACTTCCCGCTGCGCCAGGCCCTCAACAAGCTGCAGGGCAAGACGGTGCTGGTCTCCAAGACCATGACCGAGCGCAAGGCCGAAGGCAAGACCGACGAGCCCAAGGCGCCTTGATTCCCTCGCGCTGATCTGGCTGACACGGCGTGGACGACGCCCAAGAGCTGCGCTACAGCCGGCACCTGCTGCTGGACGACTGGCCCGAGGCCGCCCAGGAGCGGCTGCTGGCCGCGCACGCCGTGGTCATCGGCGCTGGCGGCCTTGGGGCCCCGGCCTTGCTCTACCTGGCGTCCGCCGGGGTCGGGCGCATCACCGTGATCGACCCGGACACGGTCGAGCTCTCCAACCTGCAGCGCCAGATCGCGCACAGCACCGAACGCATCGGCCAGCCCAAGGTCGATTCGGCCCGCACCGCGATGGCCGAGATCAACCCCGAGGTGCAGGTGCAGGCCCTGGCCCAGGCGGCCGACGAGGCCTTGCTGACCGAACTGCTGCCCCAGGTCGACGTGGTGCTGGACTGCACCGACACCTTCGCCACCCGCCAGCTCGTCAACCGCCTGGCCTGGCGCGCGGGTGTGCCGCTGGTCTCGGCCTCGGCCTTGCGCTGGGACGGCCAGATCAGCGTGTTCGACCCGCGCCGCGCCGACAGCCCTTGCTACGCCTGCCTGTTCCCCCCTGACGCGCCGCCCGAAGAAACCCGCTGTGCCTTGCTGGGCGTGTTCGCGCCCGTGGTCGGGCTGATGGGCGTGATGCAGGCGGGCGAAGCACTCAAGCTGCTGGCCGGGCAGGGCGATGCGCGTGCCGCCGACACCGGCACCCTGGCTGGGCACACCAGCCTGGCCGGACAGCTGCTCATGCTGGATGGCCGGGACTGGTCGTGGACGCGGCTGCGCGTCAAGCGCGACCCGGCCTGCCCGGTGTGCGGCGCGGCGACCTGCGCCAAGGGCTCGCCCTGAGTGGGCGTCATTTCACGGCGGCATCCCTCCCACCGTCCGCATTCCTGCCTTTATTCCCGGTGTGTGGCGCCAAGCGCTCGCCCCATACTGGTGCCACGACTTCAGAACCGCTGAGCCATGAACAACCCCAAAGAGCTGCTGGAACGCAACTTCCCGACCGCCGTCCAGGACGCCCGCCACGCTGGCAAGACCAGCCTGTACAACGGCCCTGACAGCAGCTACCAGCTCGCCTTCACCGACACCGATTTCCTGCTCAACCCCGACCTGCGCCCGGTGCGCATGCAGCTGGAGTTGCTCAAGCCCGAGATGGTCCAGCGCGAGGAAGGCATCGAGTCCACCATCGTGGTGTTCGGCAGCGCCCGCATCCAGCCTGCCGATGTGGCCCATGCCCACCTGGACGAGGCCGAAGCCTTGCCGCCGGGCAGCGCGCGCGAGCAGGCCATCCGCGCAGCCAAGCGCCATGTCGAGATGTCGCGCTATTACGAAGAGGCGCGGCGCTTTGCCAGCCTGGTCACCGAGCACTCCGCTCAGCTGGACAACCCCATCTACGTGGTCACCGGCGGTGGCCCGGGCGTGATGGAGGCGGGCAACCGCGGCGCGCACGAGGTCGGTGGCAAGAGCCTGGGCCTCAACATCGTGCTGCCCCACGAGCAAGAGCCCAACCCGTACATCACGCCGCGACTGTGCTTCCAGTTCCACTACTTCGCGCTGCGCAAGATGCACTTCCTGATGCGTTCGGTGGCGCTGGTGTGCTTCCCTGGCGGCTTCGGCACGCTCGATGAGCTTTTCGAGACGCTCACCCTCATCCAGACCGGCAAGTGCCGCAAGCGACCCGTGCTGCTGTTCGGCCGCGCCTTCTGGACCAAGCTCATCAACTTCGAGCACCTGGTGGAGACCGGCATGATCAGCCCGGAGGATGTCCACCTCTTCCGCTACGTCGAAACCGCCGACGAAGCCTGGGAAACCCTGCGCGAGGTCTATCGCCTGGGCCAACCCGAGGCCGACACGGCCTGCGGTTGGTGAAGCGGACGGGGCCATGAGCAGCGCCGGCAAGACCGCCCTCATCCTCACCGGCGGTGGTGCGCGCGCCGCCTACCAGGTGGGCGTGTTGCAAGCCTTGCAGCTCATCCGGCGCGACGCGGGCGAAAAGCTCCGCGGCAGCCCTTTCCGCATCATCTGCGGCACCTCGGCCGGCGCCATCAACGGCATGGCCCTGGCCAGCCGCGCCGACCACTACGACCTGGCCCTGCGCGCCATGATCGAGGTCTGGCGGGACTTCCGCACCGAGCAGGTGTACCGCTCCGACTCCTTCGGCGTCATCCGCAGCGGGGCGCAATGGCTCACGCTGTTCTCGCTGGGCTGGGCCCTGGCCCGCTGGCGCCGCGCCCGCCCGCGCTCCCTGCTCGACAACGAGCCCCTGCGCGAACTGCTGCCCCACCTGTTCAGCATCGACCGCATCCCCGAGATGATGGCCAAGGGGCATCTGGACGCCGTCGCCGTCACGGCATCGAGCTACACCACCGGCGAGCACGTCACCTTCTACGACAGCGCCGAGCCCATCGAGCCCTGGTCGCGTTCGCAACGCATCAGCGTGCGCGACGGCCTGAGCCTGGACCACCTCATGGCGTCCTCGGCCATCCCTTTCGTTTTCCCTTCGGTCAAGCTGGGCGTCAACGACGGGGCGCACTACTGCGGCGACGGCGCGATGCGCCAGGCCGCGCCCATGTCGCCGGCCATCCACCTGGGCGCCGACCGCATCCTCGTGGTCGGGGCAGGGCGCCTGCACGAGCCCCAGGCCCCACGCCAGACGGCGGCCGAGTACCCCAACCTGGCGCAGATCGCCGGCCACGCCATGTCCAGCATCTTCCTGGACGCCCTGGCCGTGGACATCGAGCGCATGCAACGCGTCAACCAGACCCTGGGCCTGCTCACGCCCGAGCAGCGTGCCCAGACGCCGCTGCGCCCGGTGGACATCCTGGTCATCGCGCCCAGCCAGCGCATCGACGACATCGCCGCCCGCCACCTCTGGGCGTTGCCGCCGGCGGTGCGCGCCATGCTGCGTGCCGTGGGCGTGTACGGTCGGGGCAAAAGCGCCCGCGGCACGGCCCTGGCCAGCTACCTGCTGTTCGAGTCCTCGTTCACGCGGGAGCTGATCCACCTCGGTTTCACCGACGCCCTCGCCAAGCGCGAGGAGGTGGTGCGCTTCTTCGGCTGGGGTGCTCCCGGCCCGCAAGACGGCCAAAACTTGACAGCGACATCAGGCCCAGCTAAAGTAGAGAGCTTCGCTTAGAGCGCCTTGGGTGCCAGTGTGCGTTTTTCTGATGCAAATCAGAAGATGTTGTCTGTCACCTTCGAGGCACTTTGGGTGGAGGCACAAGCTCTTTTTTGAAAGGTCTCAACATGTACGCGGTCATAAAAACCGGTGGTAAGCAATACAAAGTTGCTGCCGGCGAAAAAATTAAAGTAGAACAGATTGCTGCGGACGTTGGCCAAGAGATCGTGATCGACCAAGTTCTGGCAGTCGGCTCCGGCGCAGAACTCACGGTGGGCACGCCTTTGGTGGCTGGCGCAACTGTCAAGGCAACCGTTCTGTCGCAAGGTCGGCACGACAAGGTCCGCATCTTCAAGATGCGCCGTCGCAAGCACTACCAGAAGCGCCAGGGCCACCGTCAGAACTACACCGAGCTGGAAATCAGCTCTGTGAACGCCTGATCCGCCCGTTCGTCCTCAATCTAGTCCCTCAGGAGAAAATCCATGGCACAGAAAAAAGGCGGCGGTTCCACGCGGAACGGCCGTGATTCCCAACCCAAGATGCTGGGTGTGAAGGTCTTTGGCGGCCAAGTGGTCCCCGCAGGCTCGATCATCGTTCGCCAACGTGGCACCCGCTTCCATGCTGGTCCCAACGTCGGCATGGGCCGCGACCACAGCCTGTTCGCGCTGGTGGACGGCACCGTGTCCTTCGCCGTCAAGGGCTCGCTGAACCGCAAGACCGTGGTTGTCACCCCGGTCTGATGCTTGCATCGCCCGTCGGCAGCGCCTCGCTGGTGTTGCCGGCCCCCTGAAGCCCCGGTCCTCCGGGGCTTTTGTTTTTTCGATTTGCCTTTCTCGGCTGGCGCCAGGCCCATCGGGCCGTGCCACGAGCGCCGATAATGTCGCTCGCCGAACCCGCACCTTCCGTGCTTTTTGTGCCCTCAGTGCCTTCCGTGCCGCTGGCACCCCTCGATCAGGACGCCCCATGAAATTCGTTGATGAAGCCACCATCGATGTGGCCGCCGGCAACGGCGGCAGCGGTTGCATCAGCTTCCGTCGCGAGAAATTCATCCCCTTCGGTGGCCCCAACGGCGGCGATGGCGGGCGAGGCGGTCACGTCTATGTCGTGGCCGATCGCAACATCAACACCCTGATCGACTACCGCTATGCCCGCCGCCACGAAGCGCGCAACGGCGAGCAGGGCCGCGGCTCCGACCAGTTTGGCGCGGCCGGCCCTGACATCACCTTGCGCATGCCCGTGGGCACCATCATCCGCAACTTCGAAACCGGCGAAGTGATGATGGAGCTGCTGGAGCACGGCGAAAAGCGCCTGCTGGCCAAAGGCGGTGACGGTGGCTTCGGCAACCTGCACTACAAGACCCCGACCAATCGCGCGCCGCGCAAGAAAACGCCGGGCTGGCCCGGTGAGCTCTTCAAGCTCCGCCTGGAGCTGCGCGTGCTGGCCGACGTCGGCCTGCTGGGCATGCCCAATGCCGGCAAGTCCACGCTGATCACGGCCATCTCCAACGCCCGCCCGAAGATCGCCGACTACCCCTTCACCACGCTGCACCCCAACCTGGGCGTGGTGCGCGTCGGCCCCGAGAAGAGCTTCGTCGTGGCCGACATCCCGGGCCTGATCGAGGGCGCTTCGGAAGGCGCTGGCCTGGGCCACCTCTTCCTGCGCCACCTGCAACGCACCCGCGTGCTGCTGCACGTTGTGGACCTGGCACCGTTCGACGATGTCGATCCGGTCAAGCAGGCCCGCGCCATCGTCAACGAACTCAAGATCTACGACGAAGAGCTCTACAACAAGCCGCGCTGGCTGGTGCTCAACAAGCTGGACATGATCCCTGAGGAGGAGCGCGTGGCCAAGGTGGTGGACTTCGTGCGCCGCTACGGCTGGAAGGGCCCGGTTTTCCAGATCTCGGCGCTGACCCGCGAAGGCTGCGAAAAGCTCGTGCAGACGATCTACCAGCACGTGGCGTCCATGCAGGAGCACCATGTCGAGACCGACGTGCGCTTCGACCTGGAAGACAGCCTGCCCATGGCCACCGACCTGCTGGCCCGTGCCGGCGTGGCCTATGACGATGACATCGAGGCCCTGGTGAAGCCGCGCGAGGCCAAGGCCAAGGTGGCGGCCAAGAAGGTGGTGGCGAAGAAAGCCCCGGCCAAGAAGGCCGCTGCCAAGAAAGCCGCTGTCAAGAAGGTTGCTGCCCAAAAAGTGGTCGCCAAGAAGGCGGTCGCCGTGAAGAAGACGGCGGTGAAGCAGGCGGTCCCCAAGCCTGTCGCCGCGAAGAAGGTTGCCGCGAAAAAGGTTGCCGCCCAAAAAGTCGCAGCCAAAAAAGCTGCCGTGAAGCAGGCCGCGGTGAAGAAGGCCATTGCCACGAAAGCACCGGCCAAGACCGTGCCCGCCGTGAAGAAGGTCGCCGCCAAGAAGGTTGCAGCCAAGAAGGTTGCAGCCAAGAAGATCGCTGCCAAGAAGATCGCTGCCAAGAAGGCAGCTCCCAAGCAGGTGGCAGCGAAGGCGCCTGTGCCCCAAAAAGCGGCCGCCAAGACGGTGGCCGTGAAGAAAGCCGTGGCCCCGAAAACCGCAGCCAAGAAGGCTCCGGCCAAGAAGGTCGTCGCCAAGAAAGCCGCTGTGAAGAAGGCCGCTGTGAAGAAAGTCGCTGTGAAGAAGGCCCCCCGCGCATGAACCAGGTCCTCCAGCACGCCCGCCGCATCGTTGTGAAGGTGGGCTCCAGCCTGGTCACCAACGAAGGCAAGGGCGTCGATGCGGACGCCATCGGCACCTGGTGCCGCCAGATGGCCGCCCTGGCCACCGATGGGCGCGAGGTCATCATGGTCTCCAGCGGCGCCATCGCCGAAGGCATGAAGCGCCTGGGCTGGGCGACGCGCCCCAAAGAGCTCCACGAGCTGCAAGCCGCGGCCGCCGTCGGTCAGATGGGCCTGGCGCAGATGTACGAAACCCAGCTGCGCTCGCATGGCATGGGCAGCGCCCAGGTGCTGCTCACCCATGCCGACCTGGCCGACCGCGAGCGCTACCTCAACGCCCGCACCACGCTGCTGACCCTGCTCTCGCACAAGGTGGTGCCGGTCATCAACGAGAACGACACCGTCGTCACCGACGAGATCAAGTTCGGTGACAACGACACCCTGGGCGCCCTCGTGGCGAACCTGGTCGAGGCCGATGCCCTGGTCATCCTGACCGACCAGAAGGGCCTCTACAGCGCCGACCCGCGCAAGGACCCGGCCGCCCGCTTCATCGACGTCTGCACCGCGGGCGACCCCCTGCTCGAACAGATGGCCGGTGGCGCTGGTTCGGGCGTGGGCACGGGCGGCATGATCACCAAGGTGCTGGCCGCCAAGCGCGCCGCACGCAGCGGGGCCTCCACCGTCATCGCCTGGGGCCGCGAGCCCGACGTGCTGGTGCGCCTGACCCAGGGCGAGTCCATCGGTTCGCTGTTCATGGCGGCCACGGCCAAGCTGACGGCCCGCAAGAACTGGATGGCCGACCACCTGCAACTGCGCGGTGCCGTGGTCGTGGACGAAGGCGCAGCCGCTCGCTTGCGCGAAGGCGGTGCCAGCCTCCTGCCCATCGGCATGGTCGAGGTGCAGGGCGAATTCCACCGCGGCGACGTCATCGCCGTGCGCGACCTGCGCGGTCAGGACATCGCCCGTGGACTGGCCAACTACGCCAGCAGCGAGGCCCGCCTGCTGGTCCGCAAGGCCTCCAACGAGATCGAGGCCCAGCTCGGCTTCACCAACGAACCCGAGATGATCCACCGCGACAACCTCGTGGTGGGGTGAAATCAGGACAATCATGTTGTCACTTTTTGCAACATGGCACGAAGCGACGGCAACTGACGGCATGATGGACGTCGGCGTTCAAGCCACCCGAAGCACCCTCTGATGGGGGTTCCAAGGGTTTTGCCTGTCCAGCAGGACACGGCGCAAGACGTTAAAAAGACGGACCTGCGCTGCGGCGCTTGACCCCGTTCCTTGTCCATCCGACCCCTCCCAGGAGTCCCCATGTCCTTGAAAAACCGCACCCTGGCCTGCCTCAAGCCGCTGGCCCTGGCTGCTTCTGCCCTGATCACCGCTTTCGGCGCCTCCTCGGCCGTCCAGGCCAAGTCCCTGGTCTGCGTCTGGGACGTGGCTGGCAAGACGGGCGACGTCTATGCCCAGGCCACCGACTACGCCATCGCCATGCAAAAGCACGGCGCCGACATCGAACTCAAGAGCTACGTCGATGAGCGCGTGGCCATCGAGGACTTCCGCGCCGGCCAGTGCGATGGCGTCATCGCCACCGGTTTCCGCACCCGCCAGTTCAACAACGTCGCCGGCTCGCTCGACAGCATCGGCGCCACCACGATCGTCAAGGCCGGCAAGGTGGACATCGACGCCAGCTACGAGGTGGTGCGCAAGGTCATCCAGATCTTCGCCGACCCCAAGGCCGGCAAGCTGATGGTCGAGGGCAACTACGAAATCGGCGGCATTTTCCCGCTGGGCGCGGCCTACCCGATGGTGCGTGACCGCAAGATCAACTCGGTCGAAGCGCTCTCGGGCAAGAAGATCGCGGCCTTCGACTACGACAAGGCCCAGGGCGTGATGATCCAGCGCATCGGTGCGCAGCCCGTCTCGGTGGACGTCACCAACATCGGTCCGAAGTTCAACAACGGCTTCGTGGACATGGTCACCCTGCCGGCCGTGGCCTTCAAGCCTTTCGAGCTCTACAAGGGCATCGGCACGGCCGGTGGCATCGGTCGCCTGCCGATCATGATCCCGACGGTGCAGATGGTCATCAACAAGGCCAAGTTCCCCGAAGGCTTCGGCGAGGCCTCGCGCCAGTACTGGCTGAGCAAGTTCGACAACGCGCTGCGCCTCATCAAGGCCGCCGAAAACGGCATCCCCGCCGCCATGTGGCAGGATCTGCCCGTGGAAGCCGTGCCCAAGTACGTGCTGATGTTCCGCGAGTCGCGCATCGAGATCGCCAAGCAAGGCCTCTACAACAAGCAGGGCTTGAACATCATCAAGCGCGCGCGCTGCAGCATCAACGCTTCTGACGCCGAATGCGCGTCCAAGTCCGAGATCGAGTGAGGTGTGTGACGCCCGGGTCAGCTTGACCCGGCTCGCGCCGCATGGCGCGTTCAAGCAAAGCAAAGGGCTCCCGCGGGAGCCCTTTTTCATGGCCCGGCCTCTGTGCCGGTTTTCAGTGCCGGTCTTCAGCGCCGATCTTCAGCGCCGGTCGCGGCTGGCAAGGTCAGTACGGTGAATCGCCACTGCCTTCCATGGACGCTTCTGCGCCCTGGTGCACGCCCCGCATGCCGCCGCGCAGGAAGCGGTTGAGTTGGCCTTGCGGCTTCGGCAGGAAGCGCGCCAGCTCCGACAGCGCCAACTGGTACACGTCCCGTTTGAACTCGATGACGGTGTCCAGCGGCACCCAGTACTCGTGCCAACGCCAGGCGTCAAATTCAGGGTGGCTGGTGGCGCGCAGGTTCATGTCGCAGTCACGCCCGGTGAGCTGCAGCAGGAACCAGATCTGCTTCTGGCCTTTGTAATGGCCGCGCGCGTCCTTGCGGATGAAGTGCATCGGCACCTCATAGCGCAGCCAATCCCGGGTGCGCGCGACGATGCGCACGTGGTCGGGCAGCAAGCCCACTTCTTCGTGGAGCTCGCGGAACATCGCCTGCTCGGGCGACTCACCATGCTTGATGCCGCCTTGCGGGAATTGCCAGGAATGGGTGCGGATGCGTTTGCCCCAAAATACCTGGTTCCGGTGATTGAGCAGGATGATGCCGACGTTGGGGCGGAAGCCTTCCCGGTCGAGCATAATCAACTCCAAATTTTCAACTGGTTTCATTATTGCACCGCTGAGCCGAAACGCCTAGACCCCGAGGCGTTTGTCAAGGCCTCACCTGAGCGGTGCACTTTTTTTCTGCCATGAAAGCCTCACAGTTCTTCATTTCGACCCTCAAGGAAGCCCCTGCCGACGCAGAAATCGTCAGCCACAAGCTGATGACGCGCGCGGGCTTCATCAAGAAGCTGGGCGCGGGCCTGTACAACTACATGCCCATGGGCCTGCGCACCATCCGCAAGGTCGAAAACATCATCCGCGATGAGCTGAACAAGGCGGGTTGCGTCGAGCTGGTCATGCCCGTGGTGCAGCCGGCCGAGCTCTGGCAGGAAACCGGCCGCTTCGAGAAGATGGGCGACGAGCTGTTGCGCTTCAAGGACCGCCACGACCGCGACTTCGTCATCCAGCCGACGGCCGAGGAAGTTGTCACCGACATCGCGCGCCAGGAGCTGCGCAGCTACCGTCAGCTGCCCAAGAATTTCTACCAGATCCAGACCAAGTTCCGCGACGAGCGCCGCCCGCGCTTCGGCATCATGCGCGGCCGCGAGTTCACGATGAAGGACGCCTACTCCTTCGACCGCGACGTCGAGAGCGCCGGCAAGACCTACGACGGCATGTTCGCCGCCTACACCCGCATCTTCGAGCGCCTGGGCCTGCAGTTCCGCGCCGTGGCCGCCGACACCGGCGCCATCGGGGGCGACCGTTCGCACGAGTTCCAGGTGATCGCCGACACCGGCGAAGACGCCATCGTCTACTGCCCGACCAGCGACTACGCCGCCAACATCGAGCTGGCCGAAGCCGTGAGCCTGATCGCGCAACGTGGCGCTGCGGCGCAGGCTTGCGAGAAGGTGGCGACGCCCGGCAAGAGCACCTGTGGCGATGTGGCCGAGTTGCTGGGCCTGCCGCTGTCGCAGACGGTCAAGTCTTTGGTGCTGGCCACCGACGACACCAACGACAAGGGCGAGATCGTCAAGAGCACGGTCTGGCTGTTCCTGGTGCGTGGCGACCACGATCTCAACGAGGTCAAGGCCGGCAAGATCGAACTGACCGATGCCACGGGCCAGACCACGGGCTTGAAGGCCGGCTTCCGCTTCGCCACCGAAAAGGAAATCGTCGCGCACTTCGGCACCAAGCCGGGCTACCTGGGCCCGGTCAAGCTGGCCCAGCCCGTCAAGGTGATCGCCGACCGCACGGTGGCGAACATGGCCGACTGGGTGTGCGGTGCCAACGAAGAAGGTTTCCACATCCGTGGCGTGAACTGGGGCCGCGACCTGCCCGAGCCCGACCTGATCGCCGACATCCGCAACGTCGTCGAAGGCGACCCCTCGCCGGACGGCCAGGGTGTGCTGGCCATCCAGCGCGGCATCGAGGTCGGCCACGTGTTCTACCTGGGCACCAAGTACTCCAAGGCCATGAACGCGACCTTCCTGGACGTGGACGGCAAACCCAAGCACTTCGAGATGGGTTGCTACGGCATCGGCGTCACCCGCATCCTGGGCGCGGCCATCGAGCAGCGCCACGACGAGCGCGGCATCGTCTGGCCGGAGGCCATCGCGCCTTTCACCGTGGTGATCTGCCCGGTGGGCTACGACCGTTCCGAGGCCGTCAAGGCCGCTGCCGACGGGCTGCACGCGCAGCTGCTGGCCAGGGGCGTGGACGTGATCCTGGACGACCGCGGCGAGCGCCCCGGCGCCATGTTCGCCGACTGGGAGCTGATCGGCGTGCCGCACCGCGTGGTGTTCGGTGACAAGGGCCTGAAAGAGGGCCTGGCCGAGGTCCAGGGCCGCCAGGATGCCGAAGCGGCGAAGGTGCCCGTGACGGAAGTCCTGAACCACCTGCTGTCTCGCCTGCAGATCGTTGGATGACTGTCATCGCGTTGCGCTAAGGTGGCGCACCATGGACACGTCTTTGCCTTTCGCTGTTGACCGTCGGCTCGGTGGCCGGGTTCGTGCCTGGCTGACCGCGGCGGCGTGTGCCGTGTCCGCTGCGGCGTCCGGTACCGCCTGGGCTGGCGCCCAGCTCGAAGAGCCCCTTGCCGACTCAGTGCGCTCGGCGCTCTCGGCGGCGATCGGCCGCACCGAGCCAGTGCTGGTCTTTGCCGATGCCGCTCAGCGCCAGCAGTGCGAGGGCTGGGCGACGTCCCTGGAGGCGAAGCTGCTCAAGCGCAAGCCCGAAGAGCTGGTGCGCCGCGAATTCCTGCAGACCGTCTGCTACGAGGCCAAGCGCGCGGGCCTGGAGCCCGGCCTGGTGCTGGGCCTGATCCAGGTGGAAAGCGGCTTCCGCAAGTACGCGATTTCCTCGGTGGGTGCGCGCGGCTACATGCAGATCATGCCGTTCTGGTCGCGCACCATCGGCACGGGCGACCCGGCCAGCCTCTTCCACATGCAGACCAACATCCGCTTCGGCTGTGTGATCCTGCGGCATTACCTCGACATGGAGCGGGGTAACCTGTTCATGGCCCTGGGCCGCTACAACGGCAGCCGCGGGCGGGCCGAGTACCCCAACATGGTCACGGCCGCCTGGCGCGGCTGGAAGCTGCCTGAGGGCGGCACGCAAGTGGCCGACGCCGGGACGGCTGCGGCCAGGCGCTGAGTTTCCTGGGCTGGGCTTGGGCTGGGCCTCAGCGGCTCACAGCCCTTGCCATTCGGTCGGCTGAGCGGCCTCGACCTGCAAGACCGCCAGCACGCGCTCGACCGTGTCGTCGATGAGCTGCTCGATGGTTTGCGGCCGATGGTAGAAGGCCGGCAGCGGCGGGAAGACGATGCCGCCCATTTCGGTGACGGCCGTCATGTTGCGCAGGTGGGCCAGGTTGAAGGGCGTTTCGCGCACCATCAGCACCAGGCGGCGGCGTTCCTTGAGGGTGACGTCGGCCGCGCGGGTGAGCAGGTTGTCGCCAAAGCCGTGGGCGACCGCGGCCAGCGTCTTCATCGAGCAGGGTGCGATCACCATGGCATCGGTCGTGAAGCTGCCGCTGGCGATGCAGGCGCCCACATCGCCCGGCGCATGGGCCTGCGTGGCGAGGGCTTCGAGTTCGCCGCGGGCCAGGCCCAGCTCGTGGTGGACGTTGAGGATGCCCGCGGGCGTGGCCACCAGGTGGGTGTCGATGCCCAGGGCGCGCGCGCGTTGCAGCAGGCGCACCCCGTAGAGCGCGCCGCTGGCGCCCGTGATGCCGACGATGAGGCGGCGGGTGCGGGGCGTGGTCACCGGGTTCATGGGGGGCTGGCCAGGCGTGGCCAGGCTCACTTGGCGAGTTCTTGCTGCAGTTCGCCGGCCTGGTACATCTCCATCATGATGTCGGAGCCGCCGACGAACTCGCCGTTGACGTAGAGCTGCGGGATGGTGGGCCAGTTGGCGTAGGCCTTGATGCCTTGGCGGATGCCTTCGTCTTCCAGCACGTTCACGGTCGTGATGTCCTGGACGCCACAGGCCTTGAGGATCTGGATGGCGCGGCCGGAAAAGCCGCATTGCGGGAACTGGGCAGTGCCCTTCATGAACAGGACCACTTTGTGGCCTTTGACAAGGGCGTCGATGCGCTGCTGAACGTCGCTCATGGCTGGTGCTTCTTCGAAAAAATCAACAGGCCCGGTTATATCAGGCCTGACGCGTGTGCGCGCCGGCCGCCGCAATGACCTCGGCCTGCTGCGTCAAAAAGCGTAGCCCACGGACACCTTGACCACGGGGCGCATGCGCATCGTGCGGAGGGCTTCGTCCAGCGTGCGTTCGCCTTGCAGGATGCTGGCCAGGCTCGTGCCATTGGCGCCGCTGGTGTTGATGAGGCCGAAGTCGGCGTTGAAGCGCCAGACTTCGTTTTGTTGCTGGTTGCTCAGGCGGGTGCTGTAGCCTGCGCCCACGTAGGCGTTGGGCTGGGGCAGGGTGAGGCCGCGTTGCTGGCCCAGGCCGACGGGCGCGCCCAGGCTGTCGATGTGCTGCAGGCTGAGGTTGAGGCCGCCGCCGTTGTCGCCGCTGGACCACCAGGCTTGCCCGGCTTCGCCGCTGACCAGGCCGACGGTGGCGCGGAAGCCGCCGCCCACGTAGTAGTCGGACAGCACGTGCATGCTGCGCATTTGCAGGCCGGCTTGCATGGGGTGCGCTAGCACGAAGCTGTCACGCACAGGGTTGACGGGACGGTCGATGACGGCGCCGATGCGGCCTTCCCAGTGCGGCCACTGCGTCGGCCCCTTGAGGGCCAGGCCCTGGCCACGGGTCTCTTCCACCACGGGCGCGCCACCCCAGCGCAGGCGCACGGCGGTCACGCCGGAGGTCTGGCCCTGGTGCAGGAAGTGTTCGGCGCGCGGCACCATCTGCGCCTGGGCGCTTGGGGCGATCAGGGCGCCGCACAACATGCCGCCCAGCATGGCGATGTGGACCATGCGGCCGGTGGGCAGGGCAGCGGGGCTGGCGGGTGTGGCGGTGCGGGTTGATGGGCACATGGTGCGCTCCTGGAGAACGACTTCATGCTACGGGGCCAGGCTGAGCCTGTGCTTCAGAGATGTGAGCCTTCGTCAGGCTTGTTTCACGCTGTGAAAAGCGGGGGATGTCCAATTTGCCCCATCCAAGGCCGGGCCAGAAGGGCAGTTTCCCGAGGGGTTCAGCCGCGCCAACGCCCGCCTGTGCAGCGGGGCTGGCCGCCGAAGTCGAAGCGGGTGCTCACATCGGTGAAACCGGCATCGCGCAGCAGTTGCGCCACGGCCTCGGCCTGGTCGTAACCGTGCTCCAACAGCAAGTGGCCATTTCCGTGAATATGCCCACCGGCCTGCGCGACGATCTGGCGCAGGTCGGACAGGCCGTCGCGCCCGGCGGTCAGCGCCGTGATGGGCTCGAAGCGCAGGGCGGGCAGGTGGGGGTCGCCCTCGGCGATGTAGGGCGGGTTGCTGACGATGAGGTCGAAACGCTGGCCGGTCAGGGGCGCCAGCCAGCTGCCGGCCGCGAAGCGCACCTGGGCCAGGCCAAGCGCCTGGGCGTTGCTGTGGGCCACGGCCAGGGCGGTATCCGAGACATCGACAGCGGTGACGTCCGCCAGCGGGCGTTGCGAGGCGATGGCCAGGGCGATGGCGCCGCTGCCGGTGCCCAGGTCGGCCACGCGGCAGGGGCGGTCGCTGGGCAGGAGGTCCAGGGCCCAGTTGACCAGGGTTTCGGTGTCTGGCCGGGGGATGAGCACGTCGGGCGTGACGCGCAGGTTCAGCCCGAAGAACTCCTGGTCGCCGTGCAGGTAGGCCAGGGGCTCGCCGGCCGCGCGCCGGGCAACGAGCGCGGCGATGCGCTGGGCGTCGGCTTCGCTCAGGGCGTCGGTGTCGTGGGCCAGCAGCCAGGTGCGGGAGCGGCCCAGCACGCCGCCGACGATGCGCTGGGCGTCCAGGCGTTCCAGGCCGGCGGTGAGGGCGTGTTGCAGGGCCTGGGCGACGGTGCTGGGTGCCCTCAATGCCGTGGCCATCGGGCGGGATGCGTCAGACGCCACTGGCGGCCTCCAGTTCGGCGAGTTGCTCGGCGGCCTGGGCCGAGACCAGCGCGGCCACGACGTCGTCGAGCTCGCCTTCCATCACCAGGCCCAGCTTGTAGAGCGTGAGGTTGATGCGGTGGTCGGTCAGGCGGCCCTGCGGGAAGTTGTAGGTGCGGATGCGGTCGGAGCGGTCGCCGCTGCCGATCAGGCCTTTGCGGGTGGCGGCTTCCTTGGCGGCACGTTCGCTGCGCTCTTTTTCCTGGATGCGGGCTTGCAGCACCTGCAAGGCCTTGGCCTTGTTGCTGTGCTGGCTGCGGCCGTCCTGGCATTCGGCGACGATGCCGGTGGGCAGGTGCACGACGCGCACGGCCGAGTCCGTCTTGTTGATGTGCTGGCCGCCGGCGCCGCTGGCGCGGAAGGTGTCGATGCGCAGGTCGGCCGGGTTGAGCTTGACGGCTTCTGCCTCGTCGGGCTCTGGCAGCACGGCCACGGTGCAGGCGCTGGTGTGGATGCGGCCTTGCGTTTCGGTGACGGGCACGCGCTGCACGCGGTGGCCGCCGGACTCGAACTTGAGCTGGCCGTAGGCCTGCGGCCCTTCGATGCGGATGACGACTTCCTTGTAGCCGCCCAGGTCGGATTCGCTGGCCGACATCACTTCGCTGGCCCAGCCGCGGCGCTCGGCGAAGCGGGTGTACATGCGGGCCAGGTCGGCGGCGAAGAGGGCGGATTCGTCGCCGCCGGTGCCGGCGCGGATCTCGACGAAGGCGGGGCGGGCGTCGTCCGGGTCGCGTGGCAGCAGGGCGGTTTGCAGCTGGGCCACCAGGGCGTCGAGCTCGGCCTCGGCGGCGGCGATTTCTTCCTGGGCCATGGCGCGCATGTCCGCATC
This sequence comes from Aquabacterium sp., assembly GCA_023266355.1. GTDB lineage: Bacteria > Pseudomonadota > Gammaproteobacteria > Burkholderiales > Burkholderiaceae_C > Aquabacterium. The sequence continues at coordinate 302,110 of JAHFQM010000004.1, read as the reverse complement.
GTTGCCGGCCTCGTCCAGCATCTGGCGGGCGGTGGCGAGGTCGGCATCGCGCTGGGTGTGGCGGCGTGCGAGCTCACAGACTTCGCTGACCTCGGCGTGTTCGCGCGAGAGCTCGCGGAAGCGCCGGTTGTCGGCGGCGATGGCGGGGTCGGACAGGGCCGCGTCGAGCTCCTGCAGGCGGCGGGCCAGGCGGTCGAGCGATGAAGCCAGGGCGGGCGCGAGCTGCAGGCTCACGCGAGGTCCTCGGGGTCTGCGGGATCGGCGTGGCGCGAGCGCTCGGGCTGGCCAGGTGTGGCGCGGGGGGCGGCGCTTGTGCCTGTGCCTGCGCCTGCGCGTGCGGGCGTCAGTTCACCGCGCAGGAACAGGCGCGACAGCGAGGCGGCCACCTGCGGGCGGTGGCGGGTGTCGGCGCTGTGCAGCTCGGCCAGGGCGCCGTGCAGCATCTTTTGCGTGAGGCCGCGCGAGAGGGCGTCCAGCACGGCTTCGACGTCTTCTCCCTTGGCCAGCAGCTTGCGGGCGCGGGCGATTTCGGTGGCGCGCCAGGCGTCGGCTTGGGTGTGCAGGGCCTGGATGAGAGGCACGGTGGTGCGCTGGTCCAGCCAGCTCACGAAGCCTTGCACGCCGGTTTCGATGATGGCCTCGGCCTGGGCGACGGCGGCCTGGCGCTTCTCGCTGGCGGTTTGCACCAGGGCGGAGAGGTCATCGACGGTGTAGAGGTAGACGTCGCCCAGGCGCGCCACTTCGGGTTCGATGTCGCGCGGCACGGCCAGGTCCACCATGAACATGGGGCGGCGCTTGCGGGCCTTGAGCGCGCGCTCGACCGCGCCCAGGCCGATGATGGGCAGGGTGCTGGCGGTGCAGGAGACGACGATGTCGAACTCGTGAAGGCGGTCGGGCAGGTCGGCCAGGCGGATGGCCTGGGCACCGAGGTGGGTGGCGAGCTTTTCGCCGCGCTCCAGGGTGCGGTTGGCCACGGCCATGGCGCGCGGCGTGCGGGCGGCGAAGTGCGTGGCGGTGAGCTCGATCATCTCGCCTGCGCCCACGAAGAGCACGCGGGTGCGGCCCAGGTCTTCGAAGAGCTCGCCGGCCAGGCGCACGGCGGCAGCGGCCATGCTGATGGAGTGCGCGCCGATTTCGGTGGAGGTGCGCACCTCCTTGGCCACGGCGAATCCGCGCTGGAAGAGCTGGTGCAGGGTGGTGCCCAGGGTGCCGGCGGTGTCGGCCTCGCGCACGGCCTGCTTCATCTGACCGAGGATTTGCGGCTCGCCCAGCACCATGGAATCCAGGCCGCTGGCGACGCGGAAGGCGTGGCGGGCCGCTTGTCCATCTTCCAGCAGGTAGGTGTGGCGCAGCAATTCTTCCTGGCTGACTTGGCCGACGTGGGCCAGCCACTCGATGGCGGCGTGGCGCACGGCCCCGGCCGAGGCGCCCAGGCCGCCCGGCGCGCAGTACAGCTCGGTGCGGTTGCAGGTGGACAGCAGGGCGACTTCGGGGGGCGCGGCATGGGCGTTGCCCGCGTGCGCCGACCCGTTCGGCGAGGCCAGGCGCTCGTGCAACTGGCGCAGGGCGGGGCTGAGTTGCTCCACCGCGAACGCGAATCTGCCCCGCAGATCAACGGCGGCAGTGTGGTGGTTCAGGCCCAGGGTCAGGACGGTCATGGTCGTTGATTATAAAATCTTCCCTTTGCTCATCGGTCGGCGCGGGGCTTTCCTGCACCCGACCCCCCATGATGTGGGTCAATTTCTCAGCCACCTCTTGAATTTCTTCCTGCCGGCGCTGGCCATGGCGGTCCTGGTGCCGGCCATGGCGCGCCTGGTGTGGTGGCAGGCGCTGAAGTCGGCCGGGTGGTGGCGCCAGGTGCGCTGGTGCGCCGCGCTGAATGTGGCCGTGCTGGTCGCCGGCTTGCTGGTGATGGGCCGCGACGGGGCCATGGCGACGTACGCCGGTTTGGTGCTGGCCTCGGCGCTGGCCGTTTGGTGGACCGGGTTGCGGTGAGTCTTCAGGAGTGGGCAGCGTGAGCTACAGCGTCAAGGAAATGTTCTACACCCTGCAGGGCGAAGGCACGCACGCCGGGCGCCCTGCGGTGTTCTGCCGCTTCGCGGGCTGCAACCTGTGGTCGGGCCGCGAGGCCGACCGCGCCACGGCCGTCTGCCGTTTCTGTGACACCGATTTCGTCGGCACCGATGGCCTGGGCGGCGGCAAGTTCGAGCACGCCGAGGCCCTGGCCGTGCGCATCGCCAGCTTCTGGCCCGACACCGAGGCCGGCCGCAAGGGCCAGCGCTTCGTGGTGCTGACCGGTGGCGAGCCGCTGCTGCAAGTCGATGCCGACCTGATCGACGCCCTGCACGCCGAGGGCTTCCTGATCGCGGTGGAAACCAATGGCACCATCGCCGCACCGGCGGGCCTGGACTGGGTCTGCGTCAGCCCCAAGGCCGGCTCGACCGTGGTGCAGACCTCGGGCCACGAGTTGAAAGTGGTGGTGCCGCAAACCGGTTTCAGCGAGGCTGATTTGCAGGCGATGTCGTCGTGGCAGTTCGGCCAGCGCCGCGTGCAGGCCATGGACAGCGCCGATGCTGCGGCCCGTCAACACGCTGCGGCCTGGGCTGTGCAATGGTGCCTGGACCACCCCGAGTGGCTGTTGAGCGTGCAGACGCACAAATCTCTGGGCATCCGTTGAAGCGCGCCCGATTCTTCCCACCTCCCTGACCCCCTCGCTGTGAGGACCCCCCGATGTTCGAGTTGAGCCAGACCTTTGCTTTCGATGCCGCCCACACGCTCAAGCGTCAGGTCTCGCCCGAGGAGGCCGCCGGCAGCCGCCGCATCCACGGCCACACCTACACGGCCGAGGTCATCGTGCGCGGCGAGCGCCAGGCCGATTCCGGCATGGTGGTGGACCTGGCGGAGCTGCGCGCCGTGATCGCGGGCATCCGCAACCAGCTTGACCATCACTTCCTCGACGAAGTGGCCGGCCTGGGCGCGCCCACGTTGGAGAACCTCTGCGTGTTCATCCACGAGCGGGCCCGCCAGCAGATCCCGCAGGTCAGCGCGGTGGTGGTGTCGCGCGCGGCGGGCGACCGCTGTGAATACCGCCCAGGCCCAGGCCCCGACAGCGGCGCCGCGGCCTGAACGCCACGCACAGCGCTCAGCACCGCCATGAACTGGTCCGAACGCAGCCGCCAGGCCGTCTGGCACCCCTGCACGCAGATGAAGCAGCACGAGCAGCTGCCGCCGCGCGCCATCGTGTCGGCCGAGGGGCCCTGGTTGGTGGACGATGCCGGCCACCGCATCCTGGACGCCGTCAGCTCGTGGTGGGTGAACCTGTTCGGCCACGGTTTCGCGCCCATCCGCGAAGCCATCACCGACCAGCTCGGCCGCGTTGACCACATCATGCTGGCCGGGCTCACGCACCCGCCGGTGGTCGAGTTGTCCGAGCGCCTGGGTCAGCTCACCGGCCTGGGCCATGCGTTTTACGCCAGCGACGGCGCCAGCGCCACCGAGATCTCGCTGAAGATGAGCGCACACAGCTGGCGCAACCGCGGCCAAGCCGGCAAGCACCGCTTCATCGGCCTGGAAGGCGGCTACCACGGCGAGACCGCCGGGGCCTTGTCGGTCACCGACATCCCGCTGTTCCGCGAAGCCTACGCGCCGCTGCTGCGCCTGAGCGCCACGCTGCCTTCGCCCGACCCGCGCCGCGCCGCGCCGGGGGTGTCGGCCGAACAGCATCTGCAGCATTGCATCGACGCGCTGGCCGCGCACCTGGCCGAACACGCGCAGGAGATCGCCGCCATCATCCTGGAGCCCTTGGTGCAGGGCGCGGCCGGCATGGCCATGCACGACCCCGCCTACCTCGTGGCCGTGCGCCGCCTGTGCGATCAGCACCAGGTGCACTGGATCGCCGACGAGATCGCCGTGGGCTTTGGCCGCACCGGCACGCTGTTCGCGCACCAGCAGGCCATCGGGCCCGATGGCGTGGCCGTCAAGCCCGACTTCATCTGCCTGAGCAAGGGCCTGACCGGCGGTGTGATGCCGCTGTCGGCCGTGCTGACCACCGATGCCGTCTACCAGGCCTTCTGGGACGACCGCACCGTGCACGGCTTCCTGCACTCGCACTCGTACACGGGCAACCCGCTGGCCTGCCGGGCCGCGCTGGCCGTGCTCGACACCTTCGCCGCGCGCGACGCCCAAGGCCGCGATGTGCTGGCCCGCAACCGCGAGGCTGCCGCGCATTTCCATGCCTTGACCGAACCGCTGCGCCGCCACCCGCGCGTGAAGGCGCACCGCCACATCGGCATGGTCTGGGCCTGGGACATCGACACCACCGAGCCGACCTTCGCGCAGCGCTACCACCGCGCCGCACTCGACGCCGGCTTGCTGCTGCGCCCCATCGGGCACACGCTGTACGTCATGCCGCCCTATGTGCTGAGCCCGGACGACCAGCGCTTCCTGGCCGACGGCTTGCTGTCCGTGCTCGATGCGGTGCTGGCCGAGGTCGATGCCTTGCCGGCGCACACCGCGGCGTCGGGCGCGATCGCCGCGACCGCACCGATGGCCTGAGCCTGCGGTGCAAGCACAGCAGCACAGCAGCCCCACCAGGAAGCACCCCGCCATGCCCCATCCGGCCTTTTTCGTCACCGGCACCGACACCGGCGTGGGCAAGACCCGCGTGAGCTGCGCCCTCATCCACGCCCTGCGCCAGGCAGGCCATGCGCGCGTGGTCGGCATGAAGCCGGTGGCGGCAGGGTGCGACTGGGTGGCTGGTGAAGAGGGCCATCCGGGCCATCCAGGCCATTGGCTCAACGAGGACGTCGCCGCCTTGCGCGCGGCTTCCAGCCTGGCCGTGCCGCCCGCCTTCGACAACCCCTATGCGATGCCCGATCCGCTGTCGCCGCACATCGCCGCGCGGCGCGATGGCCAGCGCATCGACCTGTCCCACATCGAAGCCAGCTTCCACGCCTTGCGCCAGCATGCCGATGCGGTCGTGGTGGAGGGCGCGGGCGGCTTCATCGTGCCCCTGTGCGAGCCCGACCCGGCCGATGCCACCGCGGGCGACGATGGCTGGGCCACCAGTGCCGACCTGGCCCAGCGCCTGCGCCTGCCCATCGTGCTGGTGGTGGGGCTGCGCCTGGGCTGCCTCAACCACGCCTTGCTGACACAAGAAGCCATCCTGGCGCGCGGCCTGCGCCTGGCCGGCTGGGTGGCCAATGTGGTCGATGCCGACATGCCCGAGCAAGCCGCCAACCTGGCCACGCTGCGGGCCCGCCTGCAGGCGCCGATGCTGGCGCATTTCCCGTGGGACCCTCAGGCCGATGTGGCTGTGCTGGGCGCTGAGATGCGCCTGCCGGCAGGGCCGAGCCCCTGATCAGTCCTTGGCGCCATCCTTGACGCCGTTCTTGAGGTAGCCGGCTTCGCGCATCTTGCGCTCGACGGCCTGCTGGGCCTGGGCCAGCACCTTCTCGACCTTGGGCGGTTGCGGCTGCAGCAAGGTGCTGATCTGCTGGCCCACCACCGTCCCGATGGCCTGGAACTCCGGGATGCCCACCCACTGGATGCCCACGTAGGGCGAGCGTGGCAGCGTGGGGTCGTTCTGGTCGGCGGCGGCGAGCGCGTTCAACTCGACCTCCGCGTGCGGGTTGGCTTGGCGGAAGGCCGGGTTGGCGTAGGTGGAGCGGCGCGTGCCGGAGGGCACGGCGCTCCAGCCCTCGGTGCGGGCGACCAGCGCGATGTACTCCCGCGAGGTGGCCCATTCGATGAAGGCCTGGGCTGCGTCTGTTTTGGTGGAGCTGGCCGGGATGGCCAGCGCCCAGGTCCACAGCCACTGCGCCCCTTTGGGCGTGCTGCCCACCGGCGCTTGCAGGAAGCCGACCTTGCCTGCCACGCGGGACTCTTCGGCCCGGTTCACGAAGGCGCCGGCCACGGTGGCGTCCACCCAGATCGCGCAGCGCCCTTGCGAGAACAGCGCCAGGTTCTCGTTGAAGCCATTGGCCTGCGCGCCGGCCGGCCCGTGCTTGCGCAGCAGCTCGCTGTAGAGCGTGACAGCCTGGCGCCAGGGCGCCGTGGTGAGTTGCGGCCGCCAGCCCATGTCGAACCACTGGCCGCCATGGGTGTTGGCCATGATGCCGATCAGGGGCATGTTCTCGCCCCACCCGGGCTTGCCCCGCAGGCAGATGCCAGCGACGCCCTTGGCCGGGTCGTGCAGGCGGGCCGCGGCGTGCGCCACCTGCTCCCAGCTGGGGCGTTGCGGCAGGCTGATGCCAGCCTGCTGCAGCAGGTCGGTGCGCACCAGGGTCATGACGCTTTCGCCGTAGAAGGGCAGGGCGTAGAGCTGTTTGTCGTGCGACAGCGCCTGCCGGATCATGGGCAGCAGGTCGTCGACCTCGTAGCCGCGCGACGGCGTGAGCGGCTTGAGCCAGCCGCGGCCGCTCCAGACCGTGGCTTCGTAGCCACCGAGGGTCATGACGTCGAACTGTCCTGCTTTCGTGGCGATGTCGCGCGTGACCTGCTGGCGCAAGGCGTTCTCTTCGAGCGTGACCCATTTCACGCGCACGCCCGGGTGGCTGCGCTCGAACTGCGGCGTCAGCCGCTGCAGCGTCAGCATGTGGCCGTTGTTCACGGTGGCCACCACCAGGTCCACCGCACGGGCAGGCAGGCTCAGGCCTGCGAGGGTGAGCAGGAAGCACAGGGGCAAACAGCGATGCGTGCGCGTCAGGGGCATGTCATCCTTGCGTCAGAATGAAAGAACCTCAGGCCGGTACAGCATGGACACGCAAGCGGAAGACTGCTGCTTGGCGCATGCGCCCCATCTTGCGACAATGGCATTGTGTGTCAATACTGACTTGATCGGACAGAGCAGACCATCGTGACCCCAGCCCCCCAAGCACGCGCGAGCATCTGGCGCCCTCGTCACAGCGTGCGGGCCCGCTTCGCCATCTTCACGGGGATCAGCGGGGTGCTGTTCGCCAGCGTGCTGGCCTTCTGGGTGGTCCGAGGGCAGCGCGAGCAGCTGCTGGAGGCGGTCAACGCCTCGGTGCGGCGCGAGGCCGCGGTGCTGGGCCAAACGATCTCTGCGGCCCTGGCCGAGCGCCAGAGCCAGGTCCAGCAGATGGCGTCCCTGCCCGAGGTGGTCAGCGGCATGATGGAGCCCGGTGCGCTGCGCCTGGTGCTGGAGCGCACCCGCAGTTATTCGCCCGAATTCGAATGGCTGGCCATGACCGATGCGCGCGGCGTGGTCACCACGGCCACCGGTGCCCGGCTGGAAGGGCTCAATGTGGCCGGCGAAGCCTGGTTCGTGCAAGGCAGCCGGGGCGTGTGGGTGGGCAACCCGCACCCCGCCGGTGCGCTCAAGCGTTTCCTGCCACTCGATGCCGACGGGCGTCCCGCGCAACTGGTGGACGTGGCCGTGCCCGTCATCGACAACGACGGCAAGGTCATCGGCGTGATGGTGGGCATGCTCAACTGGCGCTGGATCAGCGACATCCACCAGGCACTCACCGCGGCCGATGCCGACCTGAAGCACACCCTGCTGCTGTCGCCCAGCGGCGAGGTGTCGGTCGGGCCGTCCGGCTGGTTGGGTCGGAGCATGGCCCCGCCCGGCCTGGCGCAGGTCAAGGCCGATGGCCAAAGCCGGGTGCTGACCTGGCCCGACATCGGCGAGCAGCTCACGGCGCTGGCGCCCGTGCGCTGGTCGGCACAGGCCGCCCAAGCGCCCTGGACCTTGGTGCTGCGCCAGGACCCGGCGCGGGTGTTCGGCCCGGTCAACACGCTGCAACGCCGCTTGTTGTTCAGCGGCCTGGCGGGCTCGCTGGCCTTCATGTGGTTGAGCTGGTGGCTGGCTGGCAAGATCGTCCGCCCGCTGCGCAGGCTGGCCCACACGGCGCGGGCTTTGCAAGAGGGCCGACCGGCGTCTTTCGAGGCGCCCACGCGGCATCCGGACGAGGTGGGCATGCTCTCGGGGGCCTTGGCCGATCTGCACGGCAACCTGCAGGCCCGCCTGGCCGAACTGGCCGCTTACCGCGATCACCTCGAAGACAAGATCGGCGAGCGCACCGAGCAGTTGCGCCAGGCCGCCGACCGTGCCGAGGCGGCCAACCGGGCCAAGAGCGCGTTCATCGCGAACATGAGCCACGAAATCCGCACGCCCATGAACGCCATCATGGGCATGACCTACCTGTTGCAACAGGACGCGCCCACGCCCACGCAGGCCGAGCGCCTGGGCACGGTGCAGCAGGCCACCGAGCACCTGCTGGACATCATCAACAACATCCTGGATTTGTCCAAGATCGAGGCGGGCATGTTCACGCTGGCGGCGCAGGATTTCGACCTGCCCGAGGTGCTGCAACGTGCCATCGACCTGGTGGGCGTGCGCGCCGCCGAGAAAGGCCTGGGCCTGCGGCTGGACGTGGCGGGCTGCCCCGCGCGGGTGCGTGGCGACGCGACGCGGGTCTCGCAGGTGCTGATCAACCTCCTGAGCAATGCGGTGAAGTTCACCGACCAGGGGCAGGTCACGCTGCAGGTGCGCCCGCTGAAGCCGCACGCGGGTGTCGCGGCCGACGGCGATGCCCCGTCGCGGCACGCGCTGTACATCGAGGTGCGCGACACGGGCATCGGCATCTCGCCCGACCAGCTGTCGCGCCTCTTCAATGCCTTCGTGCAGGCCGACGAGTCCACCACGCGCCGCTTCGGTGGCACGGGCCTGGGCCTGGCCATCACGCGGGGCCTGGTGGAACGCATGGGCGGCCAGATCGGCGTGAACAGCGAGCCCGGCAAGGGCAGCACGTTCTGGTGCACGCTGGTGCTGGACGCAGCGCAAGAGCCGGTGCCGGAGCCCTTTGATGTGAGCGCGATGGCGTTTGCCCGTCAGTCAAACGCCCAGGCGGGGTCGGCGTCGGGGGGCGGCATGTCGGCCGCCATCAGCCCGGTCGAGGCCATGGCCTTGCTGCGCAGCCGGCATGCTGGCGCGCGCATCCTGCTGGCCGACGACAACCCCGTCAACCGCCTGCTGGTGGACGAGTTGCTGGGCATGGCCAACATCCACCCGGAGATCGTGCACACAGGTGCGCAGGCCCTGGAGCGGGTGCGCAACCAGACTTTCGATTTGCTGCTGATGGACATCCACATGCCCGACATGGACGGCCTCACGGCCACGCGGCACATCCGCGCTTTGCCGGGTTGCGCCGAGCTGCCCATCATCGCCATGACCGCCAGCGTCTTGCAGGAAGAGCGCGATGCTTGTCTGGAAGCCGGCATGAACGCCCACCTGGGCAAACCGCTGGACACACAGCAGCTGTTCCTGACGCTGCTGCACTGGCTCGACCTGCAGCGCCAGCGCAAACCCGGTGCGCGCGAGCCTGACGCACTGACCTCATCGGTCTGAAACTCACACTGGGGGGTTGGAGGGCATCTGACCCGCATCGGCCAGCAGCATCAGCCAGCGTCAACGGGCGAGGCGACCTCGGCCACGTTGACGCCGCTTCGCAAACTGTCGCCTCAGAGGCTCACTCGTCGCGGCCACCCATGCCGAACAGGGCCAGCAGGGCGCTGAACAGGTTGTAGAGCGAGAGGTACAGGCTGACCGTGGCCAGGATGTAGTTGGTCTCGCCACCGTTGACGATGCGGCTGGTCTCGAACAGGATCATGCCGCTCATCAGCATGACGACCAGGGCACAGACCGCCAGGCTCAGGGCCGGGATGCTGAAGAAGATGGCGCCCAGGCTCAGCGCGAAGGCCACCAGCGAGCCGATCATCAGGAAGCTGCCCATGAAGCTGAAGTCGCGCTTCGTGGTCAGGGCCACCGCCGACAGGCCCAGGAAGGCCAGCGCCGTCGTGCCCAGGGCCTGCGTGACCACGGCCGCGCCTTGGGGCAGGGCCAGCACCACGCTCAACGTGGGGCCCAGGGTGTAGCCCAGGAAGCCGGTGAAGGCGAACACGGCCAGCAGGCCTTGCGCCTTGTGCGCGGTTTTGTTGACCCAGAACATCAGGCCGAAGAAGCCGGCCAGCGTGACGATCAGGCCGGGCGCGGGCAACTTCAGCGTCATGGCCGTGCCGGCCACCAGGGCACTGAAGGCCAGGGTCAGGCCGAGCAGGGCGTAGGTGTTGCGCAGCACCTTGCGGCTGCTGTCGCTGATGGACACGCCGTGGGCGCGGCGGGTGTGGGCGTCCAGGGGACGCAGGGTGGACATCGAATCGTCAGACATGGTGGTGTCCTTCAGGCATGAGGGTTCAAGACAGCCTTACTTTAGGCAAGATGCGCTTGCGTGTAAATTCGAGTGATTCGCATCAAAGCTTCGAGAAAATCGAAATGAACTACAAGCACCTGCACTACTTCTGGACGGTGGCGCGCCTGGGGGGCGTGGTCAAGGCCAGCGAGCATTTGCACCTCACGCCGCAGACCATCAGCGGGCAGTTGCAGCTGCTGGAAGAACATTTCGGGCGCCCCTTGTTCGAGAAGAAAGGGCGCAAGCTGGCGCTCACCGACACGGGCGAGTTGGCCTACAGCTACGCCCAGGACATCTTCAACCTTGGCGCCGAGCTGGACCAGGTGGTGCGCCTGCCGCGCGGCACGGCCCGTCCCATCGAACTGCGCGTGGGCATTGCCGATGCCGTGCCCAAGCTGGTGACCTGCCGCCTGCTGGAGCCCGCGCTCACGGGCGAGCACCCCTTCAAGGTGGTGTGCCGCGAATGGAAGCTCGACAGCCTGTTGGCCGAGCTGGCCGTGCACCGGCTGGACCTCGTGCTCTCTGACACCCCCTTGCCCTCGGGCCTGAGCGTCAACGCCTTCAACCACCGCCTGGGCGGTTCGCCAGTGGGTTTCTACGCCGCCAAATCGATGTTGCCGCGGCTCAAAACAAAGGCCTTCCCGGCCTGCCTGGATGGCGCTCCGCTGTTGATGCCGGGCAGCGATTCGGCCCTGGGACGGCGCCTGGCCCAGTGGCTGGGCCGCCACCAGCTCAACCCACGCGTGGTGGGCGAGATCGACGACGGCGCGCTGCTCAAGGCGCTGGGCCAGCACGGCCACGGCGTGTTCATCGCGCCCATGGTGCTGGACGCCGACGTGCAGGCCGAGTACGGCGCCAAGCTGCTGGGCGAGGCCACCGACCTCATTGAGGAGTTCTACGTCATCACCGTGGAGCGCCGCATCACCCACCCGGGCGTGGCCGCCATCACCGACGCCGCGCGCCAGGGCCTGTTCGCAGCCTGGAACCGCTGAGCCGATGATGCACAGACGAGGGCTGTTAACCTTGCGGCATGAAAGATTCCTTCGAGCCTGAACTGGCGCAGTGGCAGGCGGCGCAGCGCATGCGTGTGCGTCGCCAAGTGGCGCCCGCGGTGGCGCCTGCCGAGTTGGGCCCCGACGACGAGGCCCTGCGCGGCACCACCTACCTCATCGATGGCCAGCAGCGCCTGTCCTTCGGCAGCAACGACTACCTGGGCCTGTCGCAGCACCCCGCGCTGATGGCCGCGGCGCACGACGCCATCGACCGATACGGTGTGGGCGCCACGGCCTCGCCGCTGGTGTGCGGCCACAGTCCGGCGCACGAGGCGCTGGAGGCCGAGCTGGCGGCCATGGTGGGCCTGCCGCGAGCGCTGTATTTCTATGCGGGCTACGCGGCCAATGTGGGCGCCATCCCCGCGCTGGTGGGACGGGGCGACGCGGTGTTTTCCGATGCGCTCAACCACGCTTGCCTGATCGACGGCATCCGCCTGTCGCGTGCCGAGCTGAACGTGTATCCCCACGGCGATCTGGTCGCCCTGGCGCAGGCCCTGCAGGCCAGCACGGCCCAGCGCAAGCTGGTCGTGACCGATGCCGTTTTCAGCATGGACGGCAATGTGGTCGACGTGCCCGCTTTGCTCGACTTGTGCGACCGGCACGACGCCTGGCTGATGATCGACGATGCCCATGGCTTCGGCGTGTTGGGCGCACACGGCGAGGGCACCTTGTCGCACCAGGGCATCGCGGGCCGCGAGGGCATCGCGCCGGCCTGGCAAGGGCGCCTGGACCGCCTCGTCTACATGGCCACGCTGGGCAAGGCGGCGGGCGTGGCGGGGGCTTTCATCGCAGGGAACCCGGCCATGGTCGAGTGGGTGATGCAGAAGGCGCGCACCTACATGTTCGCCACGGCCGCTCCGGCGGTGGTGGCCGAGTCGCTCCGGGCTGCCTTGCGCGTGATGCAGGACGAGCCGCAACGCCGCGCCCACCTGCAGACGCTGCGCCAGCGCTTGCGTGACGGCGTTGAAGCGGCGCGCCTGCCCTGGACGTTGATGCCCTCCGAGACGGCCATCCAGCCGCTCGTCATCGGCAGCAATGCCGAGGCCATGCAGGTGATGGCGGCGCTGGACGCGCAAGGCGTGTGGGTGCCGGCCATCCGTCCGCCCACGGTGCCCGAGGGCACGGCGCGGCTGCGCATTTCGCTGTCGGCGGCGCACACGGTCGATCACATTGACCGCTTGGTGGCCGCTTTGGCTCAGGCTGCTGCGGGCTGAGCGAACAGGGCGCGGCGGTTGAGTCGCTGGCTGAGGCGGCCGCGTGGCAACGCCTCGGTGACTTTGTGGCTGGCCTGGGCCGTGTCGCGCGGCAGGGCCTGCGGCATGGGTTGGCCGTTGGCGTTGATGAGGCTGTGCACCTCGGGCAGGTGGGCGGCCTCGCCGCGGCGCACCACGATGCCGATTTCGCCGTTGGCCAGGCGCACGCAGGAGCCTGGCGGGTACACGCCGATCTCCTTGATCAGCCCGGCCACGTAGGGGTTGCGCGCGCCGTCGGCGTGCACGAACAGCGAGCGTGCCGCGGTGTGCGAGGGCATGGCCGGGCGCGAAGCGCGGGCGCTGATCTTGGCCAGGTACACATCGGCGTAGTGCAGCATGCAGGCCAGCTCGCCACTGTCGGCGTGCGTGGCGGGCAGCGGGCCACCGTCGGGGGTGACGTGGTGGTGCTCGACCGCGTGCAGCCAGTCCGTGTCGGTCACGCCACGGGCTTCGAGTGCGCGCCGGCCTACCGTGCCGTGGTCGTGCACCGCCTGGCGCTGCTGCGGGCTCAGTGGCGTCAGTTGCAGGGCCAGGGTCGATTGCAGCGGCAGCATGCCCAGGTTCATGGTCAGGGCGGCCTGGCTGAGGGTGTCGCAGTCGGCCTCGCTCCAGCCCATGCGCTGGCCGATGAGGTTGGCCACGAAGGCCGTCTGCACCGAGTGGGACACGGCGTAGCTGGCCGGGTCGTCGGTGTGCAGCAGTTCGAACAGACTGGCTTCCTGGCGGTGCGCGAGGGCGTGGCGGATGTCGTCACAGGCCTCGTTCATGGCCTGCTGGAACACCGTGGCGTCTGCGGGCTGGGTCAGCAACTGGGCCATGCGCTGGTGCAGTGACTCCCACAGCGTGACCGCATCCCGGCGCCGGGCCTGGCGTGCCGCGTCTTGCTGCTGGGTGTCGTAGTCGAGCTGATCGACGTACACGCCGCGCGCCATGAGGGCGTCCACCTGGGCGCTGTTTTCCAGCACGTAGCCACGGCTCAGCAGCAGCTGGCTGCTGTCGTTGTAGACGTTCCAGGGCAAGGGGTGCTGCGGCTGGACCTGATCGGAGCACAAACGGAAGAGTTTCATGGCGTGAGACGGCAGTGGGTCCGGCGCCAGTGTGGGCCGGGGCCACCTCGTCCGAACGGTCGAACAGCACGGTGTTCGTCATCCGATTGCCGTGGCGTGACGCGCTTTGGCCCATCCGCAGGGTGCGGGCGGGGCAAAGCGCGTCAGCGGGGGGCTCAGGCCAGCGGCAACTCCGCGCGCAGCGAGTGCGGGAAGGCCTTGGTGATGGTCACGTCGATGAGCTGGCCGATGAGGCGTTCGCGCAGGGCCTGGGTCGGGCCGGCGGCGAAGTTGACGATGCGGTTGCACTCGGTGCGGCCCATGAGCTCGGACGGGTCCTTGCGGCTGGGGCCTTCGACGAGGATGCGCTGCGTCTTGCCGACGAGTTCTTCGCTGTAGCGCAGCACATTGGCTTCGAGGTAGGTCTGCAGGGTTTGCAGGCGCTTGAGCTTGACCTCGTAGGGTGCGGTGTCTTCCAGTGCGGCGGCCGGGGTGCCCGGGCGGGCGCTGAAGATGAAGCTGAAGGAGGCGTCGAATTCCAGGTCGGTGGCCAGCTTCATGAGCTTGTCGAAGTCTTCATCCGTCTCGCCGGGGAAGCCGACGATGAAGTCGGTGGACAGGCGGATGTCGGGGCGCACCGCGCGCAGCTTGCGGATGGTGCTCTTGTACTCGAGCGTCGTGTAGCCGCGCTTCATCGCCATCAGGATGCGGTCGGAGCCGTGCTGCACGGGCAGGTGCACGTGGTTGACCAGCTTGTCCGTCTTGCCGTAGACGTCGATGAGGCGCTGGTTGAACTCGTTGGGGTGGCTGGTGGTGAAGCGGATGCGCTCGATGCCGGGGATCTCGGCGACGTACTCCAGCAGCATGGCGAAGTCGGCGATCTCGGTGGTGTCTCCCATGCGACCACGGAAGCCGTTCACGTTCTGGCCCAGCAGGGTGACTTCCTTGACACCCTGGTCGGCCAGGTCGGCGACCTCGGTCAGCACGTCGTCGAAGGGACGCGAGACCTCTTCGCCGCGGGTGTAGGGCACCACGCAGTAGCTGCAGTACTTGGAGCAGCCTTCCATGATGGACACGAAGGCCGAGGCGCCGTCCTTGCGCGGCGGGGGCAGGTGGTCGAACTTCTCGATCTCGGGGAAGCTGATGTCCACCTGCGGGCGCTGCAGTTGCTGGCGGCGCTCCAGCATGGCGGGCAGGCGGTGCAGCGTTTGCGGGCCGAACACCACATCGACATACGGCGCGCGCGCGATGATGGCCGCGCCCTCCTGGCTGGCCACGCAGCCGCCCACGCCGATCATCACGCCCTTGTCCTTGAGGTGCTTGACGCGGCCCAGGTCACTGAACACTTTCTCCTGTGCCTTCTCTCGGATGGAGCAGGTGTTGAAGAGGATGAGGTCGGCTTCTTCGGGGTCGTTGGTGGGCGTGTAGCCCTTGGCCGCATTCATGACGTCGGACATCTTGTCCGAGTCGTACTCGTTCATCTGGCAACCGTAGGTCTTGATGTAGACCTTCTTGCCCGGGGGGGTGTTGGCGCTCATGTTGCTCAGTGCGGTGCTCAGGGCTTGGACCAGCTCTGCGAGATCGGGTCGAAGGACCAGGTGGTGGCTTCTTCGCGCGTGGTCGGCCAGCGGCGGGCGGCTTCGTCGGCGGTCAGCAGCCAGACGTCTTGCACCAGGCCGGTGTAGGGGTCGAGCGTGTAGTTGACCTTCCAGGTCTGACCGCTGAGCGTGGCCGACATCACCAGGGTGTTGCTCTGGCCGCGGATGCGCGTGGCCGGCGACAGGCGCGTGGCCTGGTCGTTGAGCTTGACCTCGGGCGGCATGCCGAACAGCATCTCGCCGCGCAGTGTTTGCGGCGGGATGGGCACGGGGCGGGCGGCCTGGGCATGGGCCGCCGAGGGCAGGGCCGCGAAGGTGGCCAAGGTGGCCAGGGCGCTGAAGGCGGTCAAAGGGGCCGTGGGGACCGTGGCGACCGAGGCCATGAACGGCGATGCGAGCAGCGACACGGCAAAGCTGCGTGCGTGACAGCGGGGCATGGTGTTGATCCAGGGGCTGTGAAGCGCCTGATTTTAACCGCCGCGGGGTGGCTCAGGCCGGTGAATTCAGTGCTGCCAGCCGCTGCGGCGTGCCCACATCGGTCCAGGCGCCGCGCCAGACCTCGCCGCCCAGGCGGCCGCTGTCGATGGCGCGGTCCAGGCAGGAGCGCAGTGCCGCTTTCTGCCCAGGGGCCACGCCCGCGACCATGCTGGCGCGGTACAGGCCGATGGTCGAGTAGGTGAAGGTGGGCGTGCCGGTGGGGGCCTGGTCTTTGCGCAGGATGCGGCCGTCAGCGTTCAGCGCGAAGTCGCCGGTGGGCACGTGCTCGGGGTTGGGCACCAGCCAGAGGCGGGCGAGGTCGTGCTGTTGCGAGGTGTTGCGCGAGGAGCCGTGCAGGAAGGCTTGGGCCGCATCGGCATCGAAACGGAAACCGGGCACGAACACGTCGCCGGCGAGCACCCAGAAGGCGCCGTCTTGCGCACCAGAAGGCGCACCAGAAGGCGCACCAGAAGGCGCATCGTCGGGCACACCGTCGGTCGCAGGGCCAGCGGCCATCAACAGCGGCAAGGCCGTGGCGATGCCGCCGGCCGTCTCCAGCGCGCCGCCGTGGTCATGCCCTTCGTGCGAGTAGCGGATGCGCAAACCCCAGCGGCTGCCATCGCCCAGGGCGGGCTCGAACTGGTCTTCGAGGTAGGCGGTGTTGATGACCACGTCGCGCACGCCGTCGCGGGCCAGGGCCTCCAGGTGCCAGACGATGAGGGGCTTGCCTTGCACCGCCAGCAGCGGTTTGGGGCAGGTGTCGGTCAGCGGGCGCATGCGCTCGCCGCGGCCGGCGGCGAGGATCAGGGCGGGGAGGTTGGCGGGGGGGCGGACGGGGAGGCTGACAGGGTTCATGCGGTGTGTGCAGCGAAGGCCACCACGTGGCTGAGGTCCAGGCGGATGCCGATGGATTCGCCGATGGCGTGGTCGTGGTGGGAGGGCACGGTGGACAGCACCTCGGTGCCATCGGCCAGGGCCAGGGTGTAGAGGAATTCGGCGCCCTTGAAGGCCTTGTGCAGCACGCGGGCCTGGAGCGGGCTGGCGTCGTCGTGGATGACGTCGTCGGGGCGCATGAGCACGTCCACGCGGGTGCCGGCGGCGAAGGGCAGGGCGTCGTCGGTGGGGAAGGTGGCGGCCAGGCCGGTGACGGGGCCGAGTTGCAGCTGCAGCCGGTGGGCGTCGAGCACGGTGGCGGGCACGAAGGCGCCTTGGCCGACGAAGTTGGCCACGCGCCGGTTGGCCGGCTGGTGGTAGAGCGCGTAGGCCGTGTCCCATTGCTGCAGGCGGCCGTCGGCCAGCACGCCGATGACGTCGGCCATGGCGAAGGCCTCGTGCTGGTCGTGGGTGACGAGCACGGCGGTGGTCTGGGTGGCTTTGAGGATGTCACGCACCTCGCCGGCCAGGCGCTCGCGCAGGGCCACGTCGAGGTTGGAGAAGGGCTCGTCAAGCAGCAGCACGGCGGGCTGGGGCGCCAGGGCGCGGGCCAGGGCCACGCGCTGCTGCTGGCCGCCCGAGAGCTCGTGCGGGTAGCGGCTGCCGGCGTGGGCCAGGCCCACGGTCTCCAGCATATCGTGGACACGCTGGGTGGCGTCGGGGTGCCCGCGCAGACCGAATCCGACGTTTTGCGCTACCGTCAGGTGCGGGAAGAGGGCGTAGTCCTGGAAGACCATGCCGATGCGCCGCTGCTCCGGCGGCAGCACGCGGGTGGGCTCGCTGAGCAGGCGCGCGTCCAGCGTGATGCGCCCTGCCGTGATCGGCTCGAAGCCGGCGATGGCGCGCAGCACCGAGGTCTTGCCGCAGCCCGAGGGCCCCAACAGGCAGGCGATGGCACCGCGTGGCAGCGAGAAGCTCAGGCTGTCCACGATGGCCTTGTGGCCGTAGCGCAAGGCCAAGTCTTGCACGACCAGCCACGGCGGCCCTTGGGGTGGCGCGGGGGTGTGGTGGTGGTTGGGCAGGGCGGGCATGGCAAGGGGGGCGGGGCGGTGTTGGGCGGCAAGCCGGAGCTGTCCGGCCAAGCGATGATAATTCCCACCCACACCATGACCCTGGCCACCCCGACCTCTCCGCCCGTTCACGTCCGCATCCGCACGTCCTCGCGCTGGTTGGTGGCGCTGGCCCTGCTCGTGGGTGGCCTGGTGGCCTTGCCCGTGCTGGCGGTGCTGGCGCAGGTGCTGTCCACCGGCACGGGCGACACCTGGTCGCACCTGGCCAGCACGGTCTTGCCGGACTACATCTGGTCGACCCTGTGGCTGTGCCTGGGCGTGGGCCTGGGCACGGCGAGCATGGGCGTGGGGGCGGCCTGGCTGGTCACGCGCTACGAGTTCCCGCTGCGCGGCACGCTGGAGTGGGCGCTGGTGCTGCCCCTGGCGGTGCCTGGCTACGTGATGGCCTACACCTACACCGACCTGTTGCAGTTCGTGGGCCCGGTGCAAACGGCGCTGCGCGAGGCCTTCGGCTGGGGCCGCGCCGACTACTGGTTCCCCGACGTGCGCTCGCTGGGCGGGGCGGTGGTGCTGTTCTCGCTGGTGCTCTACCCCTATGTCTACATGCTGGCGCGCACGGCCTTCCTGGAGCGCGCCGGCGGCATGCTGGAGGTGGGTCGCGTGCTGGGGCTGGGGCCCTGGGGCAGCTTCTTTCGGGTGTCCCTGCCGCTGGCGCGACCGGCCATCGCCGCGGGCGTGTCCCTGGCCCTGATGGAGACGCTGGCCGACTTCGGCGCCGTGTCCTACTTCGGCGTGCAGACCTTCACCACCGGCATCTACCGCGCGTGGTTTTCGCTGGGCGACCGGGTGGCGGCGGCGCAACTGGCGTCGGCCCTGCTGGGCTTCGTCATCCTGGTGCTGGCCTTCGAGCGCCTCTCGCGGGGGCGGGCGCGCTTCCACGACACCACCTTGCGGCGCTCGCGCGTGATGGCCATCCGCGTGGGGGGCTGGCGCGCCGCCCTGGCCGTGCTGGCCTGCCTGATCCCGATGGTGGCGGGCTTCCTGCTGCCTGCGGGCATCTTGCTGCACATGTCGCTCAGCCAGGGCGACGCGCAATTCGGCCCGCGCTTCATCGCGCTGGCGCGCAACAGCGTGACCGTCTCTGGCCTGACGGCTTTCATCGCCGTGATGCTGGCCTTGTTGCTGGCCTACGCCGCGCGCCTGCAGCCACACTGGCTGGTACGCACCACGCACCGACTGGGCGGCCTGGGCTACGCCTTGCCCGGCACCGTGATCGCCGTGGGCGTGCTGATCCCGGTCACGCGGGTGGACAGCGTGCTGACGAGCTGGATGGAGCAGGCCGTGGGCTGGCAGGGTGGCTTGGTGCTGACCGGGGGCATCGTCGGGCTGGTGTACGCCTGCGTGGTGCGCTTCCTGACGCCGGCGGTGCAGTCCATCGACGCGGGCCTGCTCAAGGTCACGCCCAACATGGACCACGCCGCGCGCAGCCTGGGCCTGACGCCGCTGGGGGCCTTGCGCCGCGTGCACTTCCCGCTGCTGCGGGGCAGTTTGCTGACGGCCTGGCTGCTGGTCTTCATCGACGTGATGAAGGAGCTGCCGGCCACGCTGGTGATGCGCCCGTTCAACTTCGACACCCTGGCCACGCAGGCCTACACGCTGGCGTCGGACGAGCGGCTGGCCGAGGCCTCGACCGCGGCGCTCACCATCGTGGTGGTGGGGCTGCTGCCCCTGATCGTGCTGTCGCGCGAGATCGCGCGAAGCCGGCTGCCGGGCGGTGGGAGCTGAGCCCCGTCGCCCAACTCAACTCAACTCAACGCCAGCCGGCGCGGTCGTACAGCTTCTGGGCCTTGGCGGCGTTTTTGGCCAGCTCGCCCACGTTGATGGCGTCCGACTTGAACGTGCCCAGCTGCTTGAGGGCCGGGTTGTCGAGCTTCACGGACGCCACGGCAGGCCACTCGTTGTTGCCGTCGGCGAAGTAGGCCTGGGCCTGGTCGCTGCTGAGGTACTCCAGGAACTTCACCGCAGCGGCCTTGTTCGGGGCCGCCTTGAGGATGCCCGCGCCCGACACGTTGATGTGCGTGCCCCAGGTCTGCTGGTTGGGCCAGACCACGCCGAGTGCCGCCACCACCTTCTGGTCCTCCGGCTTGGTCGAGCGCATCAGTCGCGCCAGGTAGTAGCTGTTGGAGATGGTCACGCCACACTCGCCCGCGGCCACGGCTTTGAGCTGGTCCGTGTCGCCGCCCTTGGGTGCGCGGGCGAAGTTCTGCACCAGGCCACGCGCCCAGGCTTCGGCTTGTGGCTCGCCCTGGTGGGCGATGAAGGCGCCGCCCAGCGACAGGTTGTAGGGGTGGGAGCCCGAGCGCACGCACACCTGGCCCTTCAGGCGCGGGTGGGCGAGGTCGCCGTAGCTTTGCACCCACTCGGCTTTCACGGCCGACTTGTTGTAGGCGATCAGGCGGGCGCGGGTCGAGAACGCGATCCAGTTCGGCGTGCGCAGGTTCGCCGGGATGCGCTGTGCCAGCACCTTGGAGTCGATGGGCGCGAACAGGCCGGCCTGGTCGGCGACTTCCAGGCGCGCCGCGTCCACCGTGATCAGGATGTCGGCAGGCGATTTGGCGCCTTCGTTTTTCAGGCGCTCCAGCAACTCGTCTTCCTTGCCATCCAGGCGGTTGACCTTGATGCCGGTGAGCTTGGTGAAGTTGGCGTACAGGGCTTCGTCCGTCTGGTAATGGCGGGCCGAGTAGATGTTGAGTTCCTGGTCAGCGGCCTGGGCGGGCGCAGTGGCGGCCAGCGCCAGCAGGGTCAGGGCAGACAGGCGGGTCAGGCTGAAACGGGGCAGACGGGAAACCATGGGCGCATTCCTGTGTCGTTGGGAAAAGGTCCGCGAACCTCGACAGCCCGCGGACCCGTACGATAACAAGAATCATTCACATCTGATCAGCGATCCTGCAAATTCCTGATCCCCGTCAGGTTGCTGCGGCAAGCCAGGAGATCAAGCCGGCACGGCGGCCTTCAGGCGGAAACGGTTGGCCCGCTGGAAGGTGCCGAAGTCGTTGAAACGCACGCCCATTTCGCGCATCACCTTGTGGGCGACCTCGGCGTTCCACTGGCGCACGTAGAAGGGCTCTTTCACCGCGAAATGGTGGATGGCGTGGGTGCTGCCAAAGTTGAAGCAGAACAGCTGCATGGGCATCAGCCACCAGGGGTTGAGCACCTGGCACTGCTGCATGGCGTTGCGAGCTTCCACGTCGCCGTAATAGTGCATGTTCGAGCTGATGAAGTGCAGGCAGAAGGTGCGCAGCAGGCAGGGCAGGGCGTAGACCACACCGAACACGTCCAGCGCGTTCATCACCGAGGGCGTCCATTGCGGCCAGGGGATGTCCACGCCCAGCAGCGGCGCGGCCCACATCACGGCGTGCAGCACCACCCAGCCGTGGAACAGCGCGTAATACAGCTGCCCGATCGGCATGTAGGCCAGGGTCTGCTCGGCGGCCATCTTCAGGGCCTCCTGGCGGTTGGCGGGCTTTTGCGCCTGGATGAACTTGGCGGTGGCGCGGCGCATCTCGTTGGGACGCAGGAAGACGGCCAGCATGTTGTCGCCCGTCATCAGCAAGCGGCGCAGGCCCCAGGGCGTGCCATTGGTGATGCCGCGCTCTTCCAGGTCGGACTCGGTGCCCGAGACCTTGTGGTGGTGCAGGTGCAGCTTGCGGCGCACGAAGGGGTTGACGGTCGAGGCCCGTGCCGCCCAGCCGAGGGCCAGCATCAGGCTGTTCGCCCAGGGCTTGGCGCGGAAGTACATCTGGTGGATGAGGTCGTGCTCCAGCTCGTGGATGAAGGACGCGAAGATGGCCGTTACCGGCACACAGACCCACCAGGCGATCAGGCCTTCGACGTAGAGCCAGCCGCTGGCGACCATGCCCAGCAAGGACACGGCCATGATGGTCGCGCCGATGGCGTCCTGGTGGCGCAGCCAGGGGTGGCGGGCGCGCAGGTCTTCGCCGGCTTGCAGCACCACGCTGCGGATGTGTTCGGACTTCTGGGCGTCCGACATGCCGCCGGCGGGCTGGCCGGGCTTGCGCCGCGGGTTCGGTTTGGGGCTCATGGTCTCCTCTTTCTCGGTCTCTGGGCGAGACTTGTGACGAGGCGCCAGCGTACCCAGGCCAAGCCTGTCACCGTGAGGGGTGCGCAGGCCGAAAACAAGTCAATTTGGGCCAGGGATCGCGCCTGCGTTCTTGCCGCTGGCGACAAAGCCGATGCGCCCGCCACCCTGGGTGCGCCATTCGCGCGGCGACAGCCCGGTCCATTTGGCGAAAGCCCGGGCGAAGTTGGCCGGGTCGCTGTAACCCACGGCCTCGGCCACCTGCTTGATGGCCAGGGCCGGGTTGGCCAGCAGCTGCTGCGCGTCGCGTTGGCGGATGCGGTCCAGCAGGGCCTGGAAGCTGGTGCCCTCGTCCTGCAGTCGGCGCTTGAGCGTGCGCTCCGACAGGTGCAGCGCTGCGGCCACATCGCCCACGTCGGGGTAGCGCCCATCGCGGCAGACCAGGTGTTGCAGCACCAGGCCGCGCGTGCCGCTGGCGGCTTCCTGGCGGGAGATCTCCTGCTCGCAGCGCTCGATGGCCAGTTGCACGCTGACCGGGTCGGCCGTGGCGATGGGCTCGTCCAGCAAGCGCGCCGGGAAACGGATTTCCACCGCCTTCTGGTGGAAGTGGAAGCGCGGCAGCCGGTCGCGGTAGCGCGCGTAGGCCGCAGGCTCGGCGTGCGGCACGCCAATCTCGCTGAGCCAGCCGGACACCGCGGGGTCCATGCCCAGCACCTTGGCGAACAGGCTGCACAGCTCCACCACGACCAGGTCCATCACGAAGTCGCGCTGCGGCCCCAGGGGGATGGTCTCGCGCAACTCGATGACGACCTCGTCGCCCACCACCGACAGCACATTGGTGAAGGCCGGCACGCGGGCTTGGAAGTAGCGCTCGCTGAACTCGATGGCCTCGCGCAGGGTGGCGCAACTGATCAGGCCAAAACCAACGAAGCCATGCTTGGTGACCTGGCTGCGCAGGCCCAGCTCGTAGGCCAAGCTGTGGTCGCCATCGAGCTTCATGGCATTGCCCAGCAGCACGGCGTACTGCCAGGCACCGATCTGGGCGCGCTGGTCCTGCAGCTGCTCGCGGCTGAGCTGGGTGCCCGCCAGCACATCGGCCTCGGGCTGGCCGCGCTCCAGCATCAGCGAGAGCAACGACAGCGCGTAGGTGGCCGGCAGAGTGGCGTTCAGGGCGACGTTCGGGGGCGACGGGGTTTGCATGGGGCGACAGCGGACATCTGGGCACCGATTCTAGGCACCTGCGCCTGTTCGTGCCGCGCGCACAAAAAAGCGGCCTCGTCACCGGGACGAAGCCGCTGTCAACGCGCCATCACCGCAACCACCGGGCGGTGGCCGGGGCGATGGGCACCCCACTTGCTCTCTCAGCTCATTTCTTCGTGTAGATCTGGTCGAACACACCGCCGTCGGCGAAGTGCGTCTTCTGGGCCTTGGTCCAGCCGCCGAAGATGTCGTCGAGCTTCAGGAGTTCGATCTTCGGGAACTGCTTGGCGTACTTGGCCGCGGCCTTGGCATCGGTCGGGCGGTAGAAGTTCTTGCCAGCCAGGTCCTGGCCTTCCGCGCTGTACAGGTACTCGATGTAGGCCTTGGCCACATCGCGGGTGCCGCGCTTGTCCACCACCTTGTCCACGACCGCCACGGGCGGTTCGGCGTAGATGCTGACCTTGGGGTAGACGATGTCGAATTTCTCGGCGCCGAATTCCTTGAGCGACAGGTGGGCCTCGTTCTCCCAGGCCAGCAACACGTCACCCTGGCCGCGTTCGGCGAAGGTCACGGTGGAGCCGCGGGCGCCGGAATCCAGCACGGGCACGTGCTCGTACAGCTTGCCCACGAATTCCTTGGCCTTGGCTTCGGAGCCGGTCTTTTTGAGCTCATAGCCCCAGGCAGCCAGGTAGTTCCAGCGGGCGCCGCCCGAGGTCTTGGGGTTCGGGGTGATGACGGCCACGCCGGGCTTGATCAGGTCAGACCAGTCTTTGATCTGCTTGGGGTTGCCCTTGCGCACCAGGAAGACGATGGTGGAGGTGTAGGGCGAGCTGTTGCCCTTGAATTCCTTTTGCCAGTCGGTTTTCAGCAGGCCCTTCTCGGCGATGGCGTCGATGTCATAGGCCAGGGCCAGGGTGACGACGTCGGCTTCCAGGCCGTCGATCACCGAGCGCGCTTGCTTGCCCGAACCGCCGTGCGAGGCCTTGACGGTGACGTTGTCGCCCGTTTTGGCCTTCCATTGCTTGGCGAAGGCTGCGTTGTACTCTTGGTAGAACTCACGGGTCGGGTCATAGGACACGTTGAGCAGGGTGACGTCCTTGGCGTGGGCGACCGCAGGGGCCAGGGACGCGAAACCGGCTGCAGCAGCGATCGCGACAGCGGCCATAGCGTGGAAGGAGCGGCGAGAGCGAGGCAGGAAAGACATGTTGTGACTTCAAAGCAGTGAAACAGTGAAGTCATGCTAGGTCTTGGCCTTCATGCGGGGAACGAAGGAAATTGAGATTGCTTATGAACTTGCTTGTGGGCAGGTGGTTTGCCCATTGGCCAGCCCACTTGCTGCATTTGTGACGGCCTGCGCTGCGCGGGTGGGCAAAGTGGCCCACATCGCGTGACAGCTGGCGCCTGCGCGGTCTGTCCCGGAGGGCCCCACAGGGTTGTCCACAGAAATTGTGGATAACGCGAAACTGCTTGGCAGGCCAGAAAAGGATGAAGCCCGCGGCGAGGGGCGGGCTTCGGGCCGGACCGCGGTGACCGCACATCGGGCTGAGGTCACTCTAGGGCGCGACTGTCAGCCGTCTGTTGCTGTGGCGGGCGCGGGGGTGCAAAGTTGGGTAAGGTCGCTGTGGCGGGGTGCCTTGCTCGGGTTGCATTGCGCTGCGCGACGAAGCCGGTGCTGCGGGCAGGGACGAAGCAGCAAGCCCCAAAGCAAAAAGCCACCGCGAGGGTGGCTTTAGGAGCTAAGTGCTTGATGCACAAGGCTTAATTTTGGTGGCGCTTCACGGATTCGAACCGCTGACCTGTGGATTATGATTCCGCTAAATATGGTGTTTGCCTGTGTTGATGTGTGTTGGTGAAATCAATGTAAATCAACAACTTACGATCATTATTGCCTTTTTGATGCTGACGGACTGTTGATCTAAATGCTATAAAATTGATGCGTTTAGTCTGTAAAAAGTCTGTAAATCAAACGAGGCATCTGACATGGCACGGGGAAGCAGGACCGCAGAGATTGACTATGGCAAGGCGAGAGACCTGACGGTTGGGCTGCTGGAGCGCGCCACTTGCCCCGAGGGCAGCCCGTTCGTTCTGCTGAAAGACACGGACAAAAAAGGGCTGCGCTTGCGCATCACCAAGGCCGGTGGGAAGCATTGGCAGTTCGAAACCCGGCTAAGAAGCGGCAAGCTGTTCACGCGTGCCCTTGGCGAATGGCCGACTGTGTCCATTGGCGAAGCGCGCACAGAGGCACATCGCTTGCGCGGCCTGACTGAGCAAGGCGTCGACCCACGTGAAGCGGAACAGCAGCAGCGCGAAGTGCTGCAAGCCCAAGCCGAGGCCAAAGCAGCGCAAATCGAGGCCCACCGACTAGATGGCGTGACCTTGGGCGAGGTATGGTCTGCGTACCTGGAGGACCGTCGCCCCTTTTGGGGTGAGCGCCACTATGCAGACCATCTCAAGATGACCAAGGCAGGCGGGGAGGTGGCCAAGCGCGGCGTGAAGCCCGGCCCCGATGGGCAAAAGCCCAAGACCATCCCCGGTCCTGTGCATCGCCTGTTGCCCATGCCTTTGCGTGACTTGACGCCTAATGTGGTGGAAGCCTGGGCCGCCGAAGAAGCCAAGACCCGCCCCACCTGGGCGCGCCTGTGCTGGCGCTGCCTCAAGGTGTTCTTGAACTGGTGTGCCGAGCACCCCGAGTATTCACGCCTGCTGGTCACTGCCAACCCGGCCAAGACCAAACGCACCCGCGAAGTGCTGGGCAAGCCTCAGGTGAAAGACGACTCCTTGCAGCGTGAGCAATTGCCCGCTTGGTTCAATGCCGTGCGCAACTTACAGAACCCCGTGATCGCGGCCTACTTGCAAACCTTGCTCTTGACTGGGGCCCGCCCTGGTGAAGTTCTCACCTTGCGTTGGGAGGATGTGAACACCCAATGGAAGGGCCTGACCATCCGCGACAAGGTGGAGGGCGAACGGGTCATCCCACTCACGCCTTATGTGGCCCAGCTGCTGGCAGCGTTGCCCAGGCGCAATGAATGGGTGTTCTCCAGCACCCGCGCATTGAGCATGGATGAGAAGAACGTGGAGCGAAGAGAGCGCAACCACACGGCTAAGGGGGCGGAGGCGCCCAAGGGCAGTGTGGTGCAAGCCAGCGCCACAGGGCACATCACAGACCCGAGCGCTTCACACCGTTGTGCGTGTGCCAGTGCAGGCCTGGAGGGCTTGACCTTGCATGGCTTGCGCAGAAGCTTTGCCAGCTTGACGGAGTGGCTGGAGGTGCCCACTGGCGTGGTGGCGCAGATCCAGGGGCACAAGCCGAGTGCGACGGCGGAGAAGCATTACAAGCGGAGGCCGTTGGATTTGCTGCGGGTGCATCACGAGCGGATTGAGGCTTGGTTGCTAGAACAGGCCTGCCTTCAGTTCGATCAACCCAAAAATTTTGTGTTGCGCCCTACTGCGGCATCTTAAACAGTGACTAACGGGACATGGCTGGAGTAGCCAACCACTCCCTTTGCTGGTTGTGGTTGATAGGATCTGCAACGACTTGGAGTAACGAGGTGGATGCAGGACCGCGTCTAACCGGAACTCAAGTCTTGGATGTCATCTGGTTGTTGTATTCGCAACTTCTCGATGGACGCCCGCACTTGTGTGGCCCCTAGCGTCGACTCAACATGTGAGTGACGAGTGTTAACCTCTAAGGAGTCTATCCCAGCACCAAGCGGAGTCACCATGATTGGTTGCGCCGACTTGATTGGGTTCTGTTGCCATAGAAGTTAAACCACAGGGGAAGTTCATGGTGCATGCGCATGATCCAATTCGCCACCTTAGATACTTGCGTCAATCATTGGCGCAAGACAATGAGTCAATTGGCTTTTTCTTGTCTGCTGGATGTCCTTTATCGGTTCCGATGCCAGAGGGTAAGTGGCCATTAATACCTGATGTGATTAACTTGACGCGATACCTCAATGAGAAATTGAGAGGTAATGATAATTACAATAGTCTTCTCGCTGAGGTTGTTAAGGCGGAGCGAAATCCGGAAAACATCGAGGATATTCTTAGCTTCTTGCGTAGCCTCGTCCTAGTCTCTAAGGGCGGCGAGGTTCGGGGGCTCAGTGAGGAAAAGCTAAGAGAGTTGGAGACCGTGATCTGCTCTGCGATAGTCGAAAAAATTGATGTTTGCCTCCCGTCCGGGGAAACGCCTTATCACAGGCTGTGTAATTGGATTAGGTCAATCGATAGAAAGCAGGCTGTTGAAGTGTTCACAACAAATTACGATTTGTTGGTCGAGCAAAGCTTGGAAGATAACGAGGTTCCATACTTCGATGGCTTTGTTGGAGCTCGCCGGTCGTTTTTTGACTTAAGAGCACTTGAAGATAACTTGATACCTGTCCATTGGACTAGGCTGTGGAAAATTCATGGCTCTATAAACTGGTATCAAGAAGTTGTTGATAAGCAGCGTATTGTGTATAGGTATTCCGAAGTGAAGCCGAATGCATCGCAGTTAATATACCCTTCGCACCTTAAGTACGAAGAGAGTAGAAAAATGCCATACTTGGCGTTGATAGATCAGCTAAATAGATTTATACGACGGAAATCATCTTTTTTGGTGCTGTGTGGGTACTCTTTTAATGATGGGCATATCAATGATGCCATCATCAGCGCCTTGAAGGCGAATCCTACTGCAATGGTGCTTGGCCTGCAATTTGGCACATATGAGAAATTAGGTGCCAATGTGGAATCATATCCAGAAGCATACAGGCTCGCAAAGAAGCAACATAATCTAAATGTTTGGACATTTGATAGGGCCATCATAGGCACGAATCTCGGAGCATGGGCGATGCCACGAGCTGCAGACGATGCCGATGCTGAGTTGAGTCAATTCGTATCCGTAGAAAAATCTGATTCGGAGCAACCAGTTATCTCTGCTCAAGTAAAACTTGGCGATTTCTCGGCTTTTACGGACTTTTTGAAAAAAATAATTGGCACGTCCTCGCAGGTGAAAAATGTCAAATAAGGAAACCTATTTAGGGGATGTGCAGGATGTGGATGGAACTGCCGTCAGTATCACTTTGTCGAATGATTCACTCACCGGATTTGTTTACATAGATGGCCAAGGGTATCGGGCAGGTCAAATCGGCAGCTTTGTAAGAATACCCGTTGGTTATTCTGACTTGTATGGGATTGTTAGCAAGGTGGGTGCTAGCGCTGCACCAGTTCAGGATGAAGGGGACGGGCAAATTGTCGGGCGGCGCTGGATGAGGATTCAGTTGATTGGCGAAGGGCTTCGAACAGGACTATTTTCGCGCGGGCTTTCACAATATCCAACCATTGGTGATGAGGTTCACCTTGTTTCTGAGAAAGAACTAAAGAATATATACGGTCAACCTGATAAGCCATATTTTGTGAAGATCGGACATATTTCAAATGCCGATTCGATCCCCGCTCTTGTGGATGTTAATAAATTGATAACTCGACATTCCGCTGTTGTTGGGACGACAGGGTCGGGTAAGTCGACTACTGTTGCCAGTCTTATGAACTCCTTGTCGGATGCGAGTAGGTATCCTTCAGCTCGCATACTTATGCTGGATCTGCATGGTGAATATGGCCATGCCCTCAAGAGCCGCGCTAGCACTTTCAAGATTAATGCCGAAACGTCTGATAAGTTGAGTGAGCATGAGTTGCATATACCATTTTGGGCGCTAAGTTTCGACGAGTTGTGTGAGATTAGTTTTGGTGAATTTCAAAACGAAAAAGACAGAAATCTTGTGATGGAGCGAGTGCAGAAATACAAGATTCAATCACTATCAAAATACCCGAAGAAGGGTGCGTCAATTGATGCGCTAAGTGTCGATTCTCCGATTCCTTTTAGTATTCATTCGTTGTGGTATGAGCTCTTTATCGAGACGTTCGGTACATATTACTCAAAGAAGCCGGGGCGACCCATTGATAACATTGCGTATGAGGTCGATGCGCAAGGTAATGAACTTAGAGGGAATGCGGAGTATGGGTTGCCGCCTATATTCAAGAGCGTCAAAAACGATAAAGATGATGACGAGAAAATTAACTATATCCCAGGCGCGTTAAACTTGGGTAAGCCACTTCTATTGCTTGGGGCCAAGCTTCGCATACCAAGATACAATTTTATCTTTCGGCCCGGGGATTGGCATCCTGCTGCTGATGGTGCTGTTGCAAGAGATATTGATTCTCTGTTGCATGATTGGATCGGTGATGTGCGACCTGTCTCCATATTGGATTTATCCGGTGTTCCTGCCGATATTCTGCAGACCACAATTGGGGCACTTGTTCGGCTTTTATACGAGGCATTGTTTTGGGCGCGTAATCTATCTCAAGGCGGGCGGCACCGTCCCTTGTTGATTGTTATGGAAGAGGCTCATATTTATTTGAATGATCAATTGAAGGGGATGGCGTCTAAGGTGGTTCAGCGAATCGTTAAGGAGGGGAGAAAGTATGGTATTGGAGCCATGATAGTAAGTCAGCGTCCCTCTGAAATCGATCCGACCGTTCTTTCCCAGTGTGGGACTTTCTTTGCTCTTAGATTGACAAACTCAGCAGATCGAGGTCACATATCGGCGGCTTTGTCTGATAATCTCGATGGCCTTACAAATATGCTGCCTATCCTGAAAACAGGAGAGGCCATAATTCTCGGTGAGGCGGTTAAGTTGCCAATGCGGACAATAATTGAACCCCCGCCAAAGAACGCGAGGCCAGATAGCCAGGACCCTATTGTTTTTGATGAAGTCTCCTCAGAGGACTCTCAAAATCCAGGTGGCTGGGGGCTGGTAAGAGAAACAAACACAAATTATGAGGAGTTGAGCGAAACGTGGCGCTCTCAAAATCCACGGATATCTAGGATAAAGCAATAGGAGAGATTTATGGATAGGACGCCGGTTTCGTCGAGTAATATTGCGTCGATAGGGTACGACCAAGAGAGTTCTACTCTTGAGGTGGAGTTTAATAATGGCGCAATTTACCAATATTTCGATATTGGTGAGAATTTGTATAATCAGCTGATGTCGGCTGATTCTAAGGGTGGTTTTTTGGCGAGTAATATTAAGGGGAGCTATCGATTTTCCAAAGTCTAATTGTTTTCAAAGTGGATTTTGGTGGTTGATTTGCGAAACAAATTAGCCTGATGTTTGGTGATCAACGTGGACTTGGCGAGTGTCAGGTATTAGGCGGAAGTAGTGGCCTGATGCTCGCTTCACTGCAAAGGCTGTAGGCCTCCTGTAGTGTTTTCCGGGCTAGCTTTTGGAGATGTAGAGCTGTCGATGGGCCCCAGCCTCTGGGGCGTACAGTTATTGACACAAGTCCAAGGTGTCAGAGGCTGCGCCTCCGCCAAAGAAAATCCACGGTCTTGAGTCGCAGCCTTTCGCGCACCTTGAATGATTTCCCATGTAAAACGCGTGGAGTCAGACTCCCAGCGCTGCAAGCATCCATCCGCCCCCGCCTGTAGGGTCCACACCCCCACGGGGCGCGGTGCTTGTGGCTCGCCATACCGGCCCATCTTCTCCGGTTGTTCCTTCTTGAGCTTGATGAGTGCATCGCGCCCACACATCACCCCGCCTTGCGCTTCGCAATACTGATCCCAGGCCACCACAGCGCCATCGTGGTGCTTTGAGGGGTTTACTTTGTTCGCAGCGGCATGGGCCAGCTTGATGCACTCAGGGGCCGTGCTGGGCACTTCCTTGATGCGGCGCAGTTCGCGCCACACGCTCACAGGTGGGCCGCCAATCTGCTGAAACTGGCGAATGCTCCAGCGTGTGGCCCATGCCTCCACGCGCTTGGCGGTTTCAATGGCTGGCTTGCCTTCCAGGTCATCGTCCACGCCTTCGCCATCGATGTTCTTGGAAACGTACTTGACGATGTAGCCCGTGGCGCTGCCCTTCTTGGCATCGATGGGCTTGATGTCGCATCGGTGCTTCTTGGCGCCGTGCTCATCGGGCGAATCCTTCAAGGTATGCTTGGTGAAGATGGCTTGAATGTCGGCGGCATGGCTGGGTTCGCAGAACAACAAGAGATGCCAATGGGGTGTGCCATCGTGCTGTGGCTCGGCAATGCGTAAGCCATAGACAGGCAAGCCCTTGCGCTTCAGGTTGGCGCGAATGCAGGCCCAAAGCTGGGTGAGGTACTTCTGCGCGGTCCCCGGCGTTTCGGCAGGGTCATGTTTTGGATTCGGCTGTACCAAGGCACCCTCGTTCAAGGTGCGGTACGCATGGAACCGGCTGGGGCATGTGAGGGTGATGAACAGGCCCACATGGTCATGAGCCTTTGCCCAGGCTTCAAAGCCGCCAATGCGGGTCATCAACTCGGCCTTGCGGTTGCGCTTGTTGGCGGTGCTCTTGCCCGCCAGCTCGGCCAGCGTGAACTCTTGGCCCAACTCGTTGCGCGCAATGGTGGATTCCAAAGCTGCCCGGTTACGGGCGTTCTGTTGCTCGCGTGCGTGCAGGCCTTCCTGGCTCACGTAGAGATCGCCATGGCGATGCACAAAGCCCAGACGGATGGCGGCGGCCTCCACGTTGCGCCCATGGAGCTTGCGCAGTTTGCGCCGCCACCAGAGGGGGCAAGTCATGCGCGCAATGGCGCTGTGATCTTTGGTCTTTGCCTTGGGTGGCGTGATGCCTTGTCCATCGCAGATGCGCGCCATGGCTTCCCGCAGTGCAGGCGCTGAATGGAAGATCTGGGCGCGGCTGGTGCATCGCTCTGCCTGGGTCTTGGCCGCTTCGCAGATGGTGACGTCTGAGGCATCAAGCGGCAGGGGCTCTGCCAACAGCGAGGCAGTTGCCACGCGCAAGTGCACGTTGGCGCCGTAATAGTCCTGGTCCTTACGCTGGCCCCATTGCTCGAGCAAGCGCGCTTGCCACCGAAGTGGCAAAGGTTCGACCCGGCCCGCAGTCCATTCAGCATCTGAAGGCATACGCAGCATGGCGCGGCCTCAGGCAATGGTGGGGACTTGAAGGATGCGGCGCAGTTCTGCCACCGGCCATGCCAAACGGCCATGAATCCGGATGGGCCGAATGGGGCCGTTCTCCCGCATGGCCCACAAGCGCAGAGTTTGCTGGGCACGGTTGAGGTGAAAAGCTGCCTCAGGGGTGGGCAGTGCGGAGCGGGTTTCGCGGTCCAGTGGGACGGGATGAATCGAGGTGTTTGCCATCTGTTGCCCTCAGGGCGTGTTGAAGATGGCTTCTCATCATTGGCATATCCGCGAGTGCTGCAAATTGGGTGGCGTTTGGTGTGTGTATGGGTGCCAATTGGGTACTAAGTGGGGCATTGCCTGGGTGCAACCGGCTGGTGCGGAGGCTTACTTCTGCATGCGGAAGATCGATGTGGTGGTGCCTAGGCTCGGTCCTTTGGGCTCTTGGTTCACGAGTCTTCCCTTGCGATCAGCCCAATCAAGCGCGGCCTCTTTCCACCACTGGTTGCGGCCATCCGCCTTGGCTGCCTCTTGAAGCCCGTTGCGGTTGGCGTGGTGCAAATCGTTTTCGACCGTAGGCCACATGTGCACGAGGGCGAGCAAGGCCGCACGGCTTACGAGCGTCTTCTTCAGCTCATCCTGTGTGGGTGTCACAGCCATGGATGGAGCTTCGGCTTCCACCAAGGGTGCGGGCTTGGCCTCTTTGGGCAGCAGGGCAGCCATTGGCTTCGGTATGGCATCGCCGAGCGTTGCTTGCGCCCACGCTGCCACGTCATGCGGGGCCAGCAATTCGGTGCCGATCATGGCGCGTGATCGCTTGGCCTTCAGGTGCAGATCATGAAAGGCTTTGGTGAAGGCGTCGGGCTGGTTGGCAGGGGCACTAAACAGGCCCTTAGGCTTCTCCAGGTGGCGCTCAATCGAAGCCATGTTGACCTCTCTTGGATCTTTGCCGAGCGACAAGGCCACAGCCTCATCAAGCGTCCAAAAATCCATGGGGAGCCAATAGGAAAAATCGGCTTGAGCTTTGGCCTGGTTGTAGAACTTGCCTGCTTCGCTCTTGCGGGCAACGTCCGCCTTCAAGGTCGCATGGCGCCTCTGGAGGGCATCCATTTCCATGGCCTCAAGGGCTGCCCTGTGCGCTGCCATTTTCTGGTCATTCGCTGGGGGTGGCGTTTTGTTCAGAGCGATGGCGGTGTTTTGGGCCGTCTTGATGATCGCGTCATGGACGCGCCACAAAGGGCTCTCAATGTCCATGATGGAATCGACCAAACGCGCTTTCGCTGATTGCAGATCTACGGGGCTGTTTGTGCTCAACTTGAATCACCTGAAAAGCTATGCCGTTCAACAGAGGCTTGGCATGTGGGGCGATTCTCACTGAGGCCCGGCCCGGCTTGCAAAAATGCTGCCTTAGGGAGCTTTCCTAAGGGAGGCCTCCAGGGCGGGCAACATCGACACACAACCAAGCAAAAAATGCATGCAGGAGCCATCAACATGAACTGCCCCGCTTGCGGTGCGGCTGAGTTGGCCACCGAGACCCGAGACATAGCCCACACCTACAAAAGCCATTCAACCCTCATCCGTGCGGTGCATGGCGCCCATTGCCCGGCTTGTGGTGAGTCCGTCTTGGATGTCATGGAGTCAGATCGCGTGATGGCGCAGATGCAAGCCTTTCGCGCTGGTGTTGATGCCTCCATGGGCAACCCTGCCCAATAGACCCTCATAGGCCATGGGCGATGCCCTTAGGGGCCTTTCCTAAGGCTGTGGTCCTGAGTGGCCCGCTGTAGGGGCTTCTATAGAGATCTCCATGGAGGGCTCTTAGGAAACCCGCCTAAGGGCGGCTATGGGCCATGGCCTATAGAAAATCCATGGAGCGGGGGCATGCTCAAAGCCGTAGCCGTAGCCGTAGCCGTAGCCGTAGCCGTAGCCGTAGCCGTAGCCGTAGCCGTAGCCGTACCTACACGTATGTACGTGCCACGACGTAGGAACGTGGGCGGGGCAGTGGCAGGGCGTTTTGCCATGTTCTGCCTTATGACCTGACCCCTAGGGGGCCACAAGCCTGCCATTGCAGGCGCCCGGCTAGTGCTGGGCACCGAGTACGGCA
This sequence comes from Aquabacterium sp., assembly GCA_023266355.1. Lineage (GTDB taxonomy): Bacteria > Pseudomonadota > Gammaproteobacteria > Burkholderiales > Burkholderiaceae_C > Aquabacterium. The sequence goes on along the minus strand of JAHFQM010000004.1, from coordinate 268,207 downwards.
GTCTGTAAAAAGTCTGTAAGGGTCCCCAAACGCCAGAAAGCAAAAAGCCACCGCTAGGGTGGCTTTCGCTTCTAAGTGCTTGATACACAAAGAGAATTTAGTGGTGGCGCTTCACGGATTCGAACCGCGGACCTGTGGATTATGATTCCATCGCTCTAACCGACTGAGCTAAAGCGCCGACAAGACCAAAATTATATGACGGTTTTTCGACGCTGTGCAAGCGCTGCGCGTTTTTTTGTGGCGCCAGGCCCCGCCCCTTGAAAACGCGCCGGCCGACACCATGTCCAAGCCGCTGGCAGCTGGGCTGCCATGAACTGCTTCCGACCTCCCAAGATCCCGCCCCTGACACACCGACCGTCACACCATGAGCAAGCAAACCCTTTCCTTTCAGGCCGAAGTCAAGCAACTGCTGCACCTGGTCACGCACTCGCTGTACTCCAACAAGGAAATCTTCCTGCGCGAGCTGATCTCCAACGCCTCCGATGCCTGCGACAAGCTGCGCTTCGAGGCCCTGGACCACGCCGAGTTCTACGAAGACGCCCCCAACCTCGACGTGCGCATCCTCGTTGACAAGGCCGCGCGCACCCTCACCATCCGCGACAACGGCATCGGCATGAGCGCGCAAGAAGCCATCGACCACCTTGGCACCATCGCCAAGTCCGGCACGAAGGACTTCATGGGCCGCCTCAGTGGCGACCAGCAAAAAGACGCCCAGCTCATCGGCCAGTTCGGCGTGGGCTTCTACAGCGGCTACATCGTGGCCGACCGCATCACCGTCGAGTCCCGCCGCGCCGGCCTGAAGCCCGAAGAGGGCGTGCGCTGGAGCAGCGAAGGCACCGGTGACTTCGAGGTCGATGCCATCAACAAGCCCACCCGCGGCACCGACATCACCCTGCACCTGCGCGAAGGCGAAGACGAGTTCCTCACCGCCTGGAAGCTGCGCCAAGTCGTCAACAAGTACTCCGACCACATCTCCCTGCCCATCCTCATGCAAAAGGAAGAGTGGGATGCCGAGAAGGGCGAGCAGGTCACCCTCGACACCTGGGACACCGTCAACCAGGCCGCCGCGCTGTGGACGCGCAGCAAGTCCGACATCACGCAAGAACAGTACGACGACTTCTACAAGCAGATCAGCCACGACCAGGATGCCCCGCTGGCCCACACGCACAACCGCGTCGAAGGCCGCAGCGAGTACACCCAGCTGCTCTACGTGCCCGCCAAAGCGCCCTACGACCTGTGGAACCGCGACAAGAAGGGCGGCCTGAAGCTCTACGTCAAGCGCGTCTTCATCATGGACGACGCCGAGGCCCTGCTCCCCAGCTACCTGCGTTTCGTCAAGGGCGTGGTCGACTCGGCCGACCTGCCGCTCAACGTCTCCCGCGAAATCCTGCAGGAAAGCCGCGACGTCAAAGCCATCCGCGAGGGCTGCACCAAGCGCGTGCTGTCCATGCTGGAAGACCTGGCGAACAACGAAGACCAGGCCAAGCGCGAGCAGTACGCCGCCTTCTGGACCGAGTTCGGCGGCGTGCTGAAAGAAGGCATCGGCGAGGACTTCGCCAACCGCGAGCGCCTGGCCAAGCTGTTCCGCTTCGCCTCCACCGCGGTGGACGATGGCGCGACCCAGTCGGTCAGCCTGGCCGATTACGTCGGTCGCATGAAGGAGGGCCAGGAAGGCATCTACGTCATCACCGCCGACACCGTGACGGCCGCCAAGAACAGCCCGCAGCTGGAGCTCTTCAAGAAAAAGGGCATCGAGGTGCTGCTGCTGACCGACCGCGTCGACGAGTGGCTGCTCTCGCACCTGCACGACTTCGAGGGCAAGCCCCTGCACAACGTCACCAAGGGCGCAGTCGACCTGGGCTCTTTGCAAGACGAGGCTGAGAAGAAGCAGGCCGAGGAGGCTGCCGAGAGCCTCAAGCCCCTGCTGGAGCGCCTCAAGGCCGCCCTGGCCGAGCGTGTGAAGGACGTGCGCGTCACCACCCGCCTGGTCGATTCGCCCGCCTGCCTGGTGTCCGAGGATGGCGAGATCAGCGGCCACCTGGCGCGCCTGCTCAAGCAAGCCGGCCAGGAGGCCCCCGAGGTCAAGCCCGTGCTGGAACTCAACCCCGCGCACAGCCTCGTCAAGAAGCTGGAAGCCAGCGAGCACTTCGACGCGTTGGCCCACATCCTGGTGGACCAGGCCCTGCTGGCCGAAGGCGGTCAGCTCGACGACCCCGCCGCTTACGTGCGCCGCGTCAATGCCCTGCTCGTGACGGCCGCCGTCTGATCAGGCCCCCATGAACAAAGCCCCGGCGCTGCGAAGCGTTCGGGGCTTTGTTGTGGCTCGCTGACCGACTCAGGGCGAGGCCACCAGCATCCGCATCCAGTCGCTGACGTGCATGGCGTTGTAGCGCACGCGGTAGAGCAGTTCGGCGCCGATCGACTGCAGCGAGCTGTCGATGTGCGAGCCCACGGTGTCGGGCGGCAGCTTCAGCCAGGCTTCGGCCTCGGGGCCATCGCGCTCGATGGCGGCGCCAGCGCGGGCGGCAATGCGCAGCATCGGACCGTTCTCGCTGAGCGCGTGGATCATCAGGTGGCTGGCGTGCTGGTTGCGGGCGTGCGTGATGGCGTGCTGGAACAGGCGCAGGCCCAGGCCCTTGCCGCGACCGGCTTCCACCACCGACACGCCGAACTCCATGGCGCGACCGCGGGACGAACCATCGCCGTGCGGGCCCTTGCCGGGCATGGCGGCCAGGTGGGCCACGGCCACCAGGTGCAACTTGCTGTCGAAGATGCCGAAGACTTCGTCGCGCTTGAAGTCGATGGAGGCGACGTAGTGCTGGATCTGCTCGGTCGTGGCGCGGTAGCCGAAACGCAGGTAGCGGTCGTGCTCGTCGAGTTCCAGTAAGTGGTCCAGGATGCGGCGGCGGTGGCGCGCATGCAGGTCACGGATGGGCACCCATCCCTCCGCAGGGCGGGGGCGAGGGTTGGCGTTGTTCTGTCCAGTCATGTCAGCGGGGGTGCGCATGCCGAATCGGTCGATCGGCGTGCGGTCTTTGGTTGTGGTCATGTGAGACCCCTTTCTTCACCTGGATCGCTGCGCCATCCTTTCATGAAGGACGCGCCCTGTCATCCGGTGCACGCCCTGAAATGTAGGGGAAAACCCGAATCCCTTCAACCGGTGGGTGCATCTGGGCTTGTGTCGCGTCAACTAATTCACGTTGTCCTGCCCGCGGCCCATGCCTTGGGCGCACCTTGCGGACCTGACTTTGGCTGGGTTATACTGCTGGATTCCCGTTGCGGTTGCCGGGAGCTGGTCTGCGTGGCAGGCCAGAGAAGTTGCTGGTGATGTGGGGCTTGTCCGCCGTTTTGGTGGCGCCCGTGCTGGCACGAAAGCCGTCTGCGAGGCCACCGACTCCCACGTGCATGTCACGTAGGCTCCAAGAAGTGGCACCAAGGGCAGCAGTCAACTGTGTTACTTCCCTCAAAAGGAAACACCCATGAAGACCTTCAGCGCCAAGCCGGCCGAAGTGACGCACGAGTGGTTTGTGATCGACGCCACCGACAAGGTGCTCGGACGAGTGGCCAGCGAAGTCGCTCTCCGTCTGCGCGGCAAGCACAAGGCCATTTACACGCCTCACGTGGACACCGGCGATTTCATCGTCATCGTCAACGCCGACAAGATCCGCGTCACCGGCACCAAAGCCGTCGACAAGATTTACTACCGTCACTCGGGCTTCCCCGGCGGCATCTACGCCACGAAGTTCAAGGACATGCAAGCCAAGCACCCTGGCCGTGCCATCGAAAAGGCCGTCAAGGGCATGCTGCCCAAGGGTCCCCTGGGCTACGCCATGATCAAGAAGCTGAAGGTCTACGCAGGTGGTGAGCATCCTCACACCGCGCAGCAGCCCAAGCCCCTGGAAATCTGAGGAGCGGCCACATGATTGGTAACTGGAACTACGGCACCGGCCGTCGCAAGTCTTCCGTCGCCCGCGTCTTCATCAAGAAGGGCACCGGCCAGATCATCGTCAACGGCAAGCCTGTTGAGCAGTACTTCGGCCGTCAGACCTCCATCATGGTGGTCAAGCAGCCCCTGGTGCTGACCAACAACGCCGAGCTGTTCGACATCAAGGTGAACGTTCACGGTGGTGGCGAATCCGGTCAAGCCGGTGCTGTGCGCCACGGCGTGACCCGCGCCCTGATCGACTACGACGCGACCCTGAAGCCCGAACTGAGCCGCGCTGGTTTCGTGACCCGCGATGCCCGTGAAGTCGAGCGTAAGAAGGTCGGCCTGCACGGCGCCCGTCGCAGGAAGCAGTTCAGCAAGCGCTGATCGACCCCTTGGCTGGCTTGTGCTGCACTGTTGCAGCGCGGTCTGCCAACCCAACCCGCCCCTGGCCTCGGCCCCGGGCGGGTTTGTCATTCAGGGTGTCTGTTTTGTGGAGCGCATTGTTCCTACAATGGCGCCTCTTTGTTGAAAGGATGGAAGATGATCAAGGTTGGCATCGTCGGTGGCACCGGCTACACCGGGGTGGAATTGCTGCGCCTGCTGTCGCAGCACCCGCAGGTCCAGATCCAGGCCATCACGTCCCGCAAAGAGGCTGGCCTGCCCGTGTCCGACATGTACCCCAGTCTGCGCGGTCATGTCGATCTGGCCTTTGTCACGCCCGATGACGCCAAGCTCAACGCGTGCGACGTCGTCTTCTTCGCCACGCCCCACGGTGTCGCCATGGCCCAGGCCCGTGAACTGCTGGCCGCCGGCGTCAAGGTCATCGACCTGGCCGCCGACTTCCGTCTGAAAGACACGGCGGTGTTCGAGCAGTGGTACGGCATGGCTCACACCTGCCCCGACCTGCTCGCCGAGGCCGTCTATGGCCTGCCCGAAATCAACCGCGAGGCCATCCAGAAGGCCCGCCTCATCGGCAACCCGGGTTGCTACCCGACGTCCGTGCAACTGGGTTTTGCGCCCCTGCTCAAGCACAAGCTGATCGAGCCCACACACCTGATCGCCAATTGCGCCTCGGGCGTGTCCGGCGCGGGTCGCAAGGCCGAGGTCCACACCTTGTTCCCCGAAGCGACCGACAACTTCAAGGCCTATGGCGTCAAGGGCCACCGCCACGGACCCGAAATCAACCAGCAGCTGCGCGCCATCGCTGGTGACGACGCGGTCAATTGCCTGTTCGTGCCGCACCTGCTGCCCATCATCCGCGGCATCCACTCGACGCTGTACGCGCGCTTGAACAGCGCCGGCCAGGCCGCCGACCTGCAAGCCCTTTTCGAAGAGGCTTACCGCGGCGAGCGTTTCGTCGATGTGTTGCCCGCAGGCAGCGCGCCCGAGACCCGCAGCGTGCGCGCGTCGAACACCGTGCGCATCGCGGTGCACCGCCCGCAGCCCGACACCGTCATGGTGCTGGTGGTCGAAGACAACCTCACCAAGGGCGCTTCCGGCCAGGCCGTGCAGTGCATGAACCTGATGTGCGGCCTCGATGAGCACCTGGGCCTGACCGGCGTGCCCGTGCTGCCCTGATGCGCTGGCGACTGCTGCGCCGGCGGCTGTCCATCAGCTCGCCGCGCATGGCGGTGCGCAGCCACCTGCCCTGGCCTTTGCGCTGGGCGGTGGTCGCCGTCATGCTGGGTTTTTCAGGGGCGCTGGCGCTGTGGGCCTTCGAGTTCGGCCGTGGCCTGGCGGGCCTGCCTGGGCGTGACCTTGACGCGCAGCGCAGCCAGCTGGCCGAAGTGCGCCAGGCGCTGGACGCAGCCCGGCGTGACCGCGACCAGGCCCAATCCATCGCCAATTCGGCGGACAGCCTGCTCAAGGCCGAGCGCGTCACCCAGCAGAAGCTGGTCGAGCAGGTGCGGGCGCTGGAGGCCGAAACCCAGATGCTCAAGGCCGACCTGGGCTTTTTCGAGCGCCTGCTGCCCGCAGCGGGTGAGGGGCTGTCCATCCGGGGATTGCAGATCGAGCCTGCCGGCGCGGGGCAATGGCGCTACCAGTTGCTGGTGATGCAGCAGGGTGGCCGCAGTCCGGCCGAATTCCGCGGCACGGTCGAGCTCACCCTCGGCGGCCAGCGCGATGGCAAACCTGGCGCGCAGCCGTCAGCGGTGTTCAAGCAGGCCTTGCAGTTCCGCCAGTACCGCCGCATCGACGGGACCTTGGTGGCCCCGCCGGGTGCGCAGCCGCGCCAGGTCCAGGTGCGGGTGCTGGACGAGGGGGGTGCCGTGCGCGCCACGCAGGTGCAGCCGCTGTGAGCGCCCTCGCCACCGCCCTCGCTTCCAACATCGCCATGTGGGGCGCCTTGGCCGTGCATTGCGTCGCGCTCCCGCCCGAGCAGGGCATTGACCGTGGCGGCCGTCGGTGTAGGCTTGCAGGTTTGTCACCCTGGACGAGGATGCCGTGATGCCTGGATGGATGTTTGCTTGGAAGAAGACGCCCCCCATTCGCACCCTGATCGGCGAAGGCACGGTCATCACGGGTGAAATCCGCTTCAGCGATGGCCTGCGCATCGACGGTGAGTTGCATGGCAACGTCACGTCCGTGGGCGATGGCCGCAGCCTGCTCGTCATCAGCGACAAAGCCCGCGTGCATGGCAAGGTCAGGGCCGGCCATGTCATCATCAACGGCAGCGTGGAAGGCCCCGTGATGGCCGAAGAGCTGCTGGAGTTGCAGCCCAAGGCCCGCATCGTGGGTGACGTTCGCTACGAAGCCCTTGAAATGCACCAGGGCGCCACCATCGATGGTGAGTTGCGCGCGATGAAGTCCGAGGCCAAGCCTGGCCTGAAACTGGCCGCCAGCACCGTGCCGGTGGCTGGCGCACCACTGACCGGCAGCAGCGGTGACCGCGCTGCCTCCTGATCGTTCGTTCTTTTGTTCTTGACCTGTTTTTCTCGGAGCCCCACATGACCGCCGTCGCCCAAGACACCGCCGCCCACTTCACCGCCGATGCGGGCGAGATGCCTGCGCCCATCATCTTCACCGACGCGGCTGCGGGCAAGGTCGCCGAGCTGGTCGCCGAAGAGGGCAACCCCGAGCTGAAGCTGCGCGTGTTCGTGCAAGGCGGCGGCTGCTCGGGCTTCCAGTACGGTTTCACCTTCGATGAACTCACCAACGAAGACGACACCCAGATGTCCAAGAACGGCGTGACCCTGTTGATCGACGCCATGAGCCTGCAGTACCTGCTCGGCGCCGAGATCGATTACAAGGACGACCTCGAAGGCGCCCAGTTCGTCATCCGCAACCCGAATGCCTCGACCACCTGCGGTTGCGGCTCCAGCTTCTCGGTCTGATCAGACTGGGCGTCAAGCGGGGTAAAGGGCACCCAGCACACGGGGCCCTTTGGCGCCGGTGACGGCGGGCAGGTTGCCCGCCAGGCGCTGAACGTGGGTCCAGGCCAGCCAAGCAAAGGCGGCAGCCTCGACCTGCATCGCGTCCAGCCCATGGGCGTCAGAGCGCGCCACGTGCACACCGGGCAGTTGCTCGCCCAGGCGGCGCATCAGGTCGCCATTGAGGGCGCCGCCACCGCACACCACCACTTCTTGCGCATCCGGCGCGTGCAGCTGCACGGCCAGCGCGGCGCTGCGCGCGGTCAATTCGCACAAGGTGGCCTGCACGTCGCGGGCGGTGTCGGGGTCGGCCTGGGGGCCATCGGTGAGGCCGTGAGGCGCCAGCCAGCGCTGCAACCACTCGGCATTGAACAGGTCGCGCCCGGTGCTCTTGGGTGGCGGCAGGGCGAAGTAAGGGTCGGTCAGGGCATCGGTCAGCCAGGCTTCGCGGGCCTCGCCGGCTGCGCCCCATTCGCCATTGGCGTCGTAGGCATGGCCGGTCTGCCACTCGCACCACATGTCCAGCAAGGCGTTGCCTGGGCCGCAGTCGAAGCCCAGTGGCGTCTGGCCTGGCCTGAGGATGCTGAGGTTGGCCATGCCGCCGATGTTCAGCACCACCACCGTGGCATCGGGCCGGGCGAAGATGGCATCGTGGAAGGCGGGCACCAGCGGTGCGCCCTGGCCGCCTGCGGCCACATCGCGGCTGCGGAAGTCGGCCACCACGTCGATGCCGGTCATCTCGGCCAGCAGGGCAGGGTGGTTGAGCTGGCAGGTGTAGCCCAGATCAGGACGGTGGCGCACGGTCTGGCCGTGGGCGCCGATGGCGGTCACTTCAGAGGGCAGCACGTCGGCCTCGGTGCACAGCGCGTGCACCACCGTGGCGTACAGCACCACCAGTGCCTGTGAGGCTTCGGCGGCGCGGTGCAATTCGTTGTCGCCCGGTGTGTTCAATGCCAGCATGGCCTGGCGCAACGGCGGCGGAAAGGGGCGATGCGCGTGGGCCAGCGTTTGCCAGCCTGTGCCTTGCCCGACGGTGCGCTGCAGCAGCACGCCGTCCACGCCGTCCAGCGAGGTGCCCGACATCAGGCCGATGTAGGTCTCGGCCTGCTGAGCAGCGTCCTCGCTCATGTGGGCATCACTCGAAGCGCGGACCCGTGGCCGCGCCGGCCGTCTGCTGCTCGCTGGCCATGTTCAGGCGCTGCGCCACATCCACGGCCATGCGGCGGAACTGGCCCAGGGCCAGAGGCGACAGTTGCAGGCTTTCCGAGGCCCGGGCGATGGTCATGGGGTCCACCTGGCGGCCCCCCACCTTGAATTCGAAGTGCAGGTGCGGGCCCGTGGCCCAGCCCGTGGCGCCCACCGCACCAATGCGCACACCCTGTTCCACCGGCTGCCCGCGGCGGACGTCGATGCGGCTGAGGTGGGCGTACACGGTTGTGCGGTCGCCGCTGTGCTGGATGTGCACGACGTTGCCGTAGCCATTTTGCTGGCCTGCGAAGCTCACCACGCCGTCACCCACCGCGCGGATGGGGGTGCCCGTCGGGGCGCCGAAGTCCACACCGAGGTGGGCGCGCCACGTCTGGTGGATCGGGTGGAAGCGCATGGCGAAACCGGAGGTCACGCGCGAGAACGCCAGCGGCGACGACAGGAAGGCGCGGACTTTGCTGCGGCCGGTGAGGTCGTAGTAGGCGCCCTTGCGGCCCGCTTCCTGGAACCACACGGCGTCGTGCACCTTGTCCTTGTTGATGAAGCGCGCGGCCAGCACGCGGCCGGCCACATTGCCCCAGGTCACGGGCTCGCCATCGGCCAGCAGCGCGTCATAGAGCACGCTGAAGGCATCGCCCTTGCGCAGTTCGCGGCGGAAGTCGATGTCGGTGCCGAAGATTTCGGCCAGCTGGTTGGTGACGCCATCGGGCAAGTGGGCGTCGTCGGCCGCGGCGTACAGGGAGGACTGGATGGTGCCCGAGCCCATCTGTGCGCGGCGGTCCAGCGGGGCGACTTCCTTGCGCACCACGAAGCCCGCGTGAGCGGCGCCGTCCTGGCGCTCGATGGTCAGGCGGGTGAAATGGGTGTCGATGTCGCTGGTGGTGTCGGCCGGGCCGCGCACGATCAGCTGGCGCAGCCGGCCATCTTCCACCGTGGCCTTGACCGACTTGCCGATGCGGCCCTGCAGCACGGTGGCCGCCAGCGGATCGTTGCGGATGAAGGCGGCGGCTTCGGCGTCGTTCACGCCCAGGCGGGCCAGCAGGCTGTCGGCGGTGTCGGCCGAGCGGGTGACGTCGCTGCGGAACAGCGCCAGCGTCTGCAGGTCAAGGCGTTGAAGCTGCTCGGGCAGCGCCGCGGGCGTGACCGGCTGGGTGATCTGGGTGATGAGCGGGGGCGCCACATCCGGCAGCACGGACAGCGGCGCCACACCGAAAGCGGTGACGGCCGAGCCAGCCAGCAGGGTCAGCACAGCGAGGCTGACACGGTGAGGATGACGGTGTGCGGCGGACTGGAGGTCTTCAGCGATTTGTGCGAGCCGTGCGAACGAGAAAGCCTGGTTCAAAACGTGTGTTCCTGTCTGGAGCCGCTGCTGCTGCGCGTCACCTAAAATCTGCCCTCGCCCGCGCGCAAATTTTTGCGCCGGACGCCATGCAAGCTGCGAAGTATAGCGGCGGCTCCTGCCCCTACCGCATGCTGATTTTCACCTGTTGGCCCATCATGTCTCAATCCGAAAAAGCACCCGAAACCCTGGCTGATGCCGCCCCAGCCCAGCACCCCGTCACCGACCGCGTGCGCGAGGCCCTGGCCATCACCCAGCGTGGCGTGGACGAACTGCTGCCCGAGGCCGAATGGGTGCGCAAACTGGCACGCTCCGAAGCGACCGGCGTGCCCTTGCGGATCAAGCTGGGCCTGGACCCCACCGCGCCGGACATCCACCTGGGTCACACCGTCGTGCTGAACAAACTGCGCCAACTCCAGGATATCGGCCACCAGGTGATTTTCTTGATCGGGGATTTCACCTCGCTGATCGGTGACCCGTCCGGCCGCAACACCACCCGCCCACCGCTCACGCCGGAACAGGTCAAGGCCAACGCCGAAACCTATTACAAGCAGGCCAGCCTGGTCCTCGACCCCGCCAAAACCGAGATCCGCTACAACAGCGAGTGGTGCGACACCTTGGGCTCGCGCGGCATGATCCAGCTCGCCAGCCGCTACACCGTGGCCCGGATGATGGAGCGCAATGACTTCCACGACCGCTTCCACGCCGGCAGCTCCATCAGCGTCCATGAGTTCCTCTACCCGCTGATGCAGGGCTACGACTCGGTCGCGCTGAAATCCGACCTGGAGCTCGGCGGCACCGACCAGAAATTCAACCTGCTGATGGGCCGCCACCTGCAGGCGGAATACGGTCAGGAAGCCCAGTGCATCCTGACCATGCCCTTGCTGGTGGGCCTGGACGGCGTCGAGAAGATGTCCAAGTCCAAGCACAACTACATCGGCATCAGCGAAGCGCCCAACGACATGTTCGGCAGGCTCATGAGCGTCAGCGACGACCTGATGTGGTCCTACTTCACCCTGCTGAGCTTCCGTTCGCTCGACGACATCGCGCAGCTCCAGGCCGAGTGCGCCGCGGGCCGCAACCCGCGCGATGCCAAGGTCGCGCTGGGCCAGGAAATCGTGGCGCGCTTCCATGGTGCCGCTGCGGCCGAGTCGGCCCTGCAGGACTTCGTCAACCGCTCGAAGGGCGGTGTGCCGGACGACATCCCCGAGGTGGTGCTCGTGGCGCCTGCGGACGGCCTGGGCATCGGCGCCTTGCTCAAGCAGGCGGGCCTGGTGCCCTCCAGCAGCGAAGCCATGCGCATGATCGAGCAGGGCGGCGTGCGCATTGACGGCGCTGTCGTCAGCGACAAGGCCTTGCGCTTGTCCAGCGGTCAGTTCGTGGTCCAGGTCGGCAAGCGCAAATTTGCCCGCGTCACGGTGGGTTGATCTTGACGCTCAAAAGGAACTTGCAGGCTAGTTGGGTTCATTTGGCGACATCTGCTTCTTAAAGGCGCGCAACGCGCGATCAGTGGCCACAAAATCACGTTTAGGTACTTCCACTACCCTTGGCTGAGGGGCGCGTCGTGGCATCGCACCCCTGGGTTGACGGTTTGTTGCAATCGACGGGAATTTCCACGTGGTCTTTGCTTCTGGCATCACGCAAGATCAGAAAGACGTAGATCCGACAGGGCTACCGATACCCCGGGGAGGTTGCGAACGCCTTGGGGTTGCCAGCAGTTTTCACACAAGCAAGTTCGCATTCGAGTGGAGATCACAATGAAATTCAAGTTCAAGAGCTTGGTCATCGCCAGCGCCTTCATGGCCGCTGGTGGCGCACACGCCGTCACCGCGACCATCAACCAGGGTGAGTCCCTGGCCTACGGCGACTACACCATCAGCGGCCTGACCGGTTCGGGCACCCTGACCTTTTCGCAAGACCTGCTGGACACCCTGAACCTGGGTGTCGTCGGTGTGACCGGTGTTGCGCCTGCCACCCCGACCATCACGGGCCCCGTCGGCGGCTACACCTCTGCCAGCGCGGCTGCGCCAGTGCTGTCGCTGACCGGCACCGGCACCGGTGCTGACATCACCATCACCGGCGTCGGTACCGCCGGTGGTGCCACCCAGACCGTGACCCTGGACAGCGTTGACGCTGGCGTGGCCAACGGCACCGGTTTCGTCACCATCAAGGACCTGCGCGTTGACCTGGTCAACCAGGACGTCTACGCCACCATCGTCGGTGACAACGGCGTTGGCACCCAAGAGAACGTGAAGGTTTGGCGTTACCAGGAAATCTTGGGCGACACCACTTTCAACCTGGACGCGATCATCGCTGCCGGCGGCACCTACACCGCCAACACCACGCTGCGCAACCTGCAGATTTACAGCGGGGCTTACAACCTGCTCGTCCAGGGCACGAACCTGAACGGTCTTGGTGCTGACGCCCTGGCTGGCGTGAACAACGGCGCGATCGGCTACGGCACCATCACCTCCGCCATCACCGTGTCTGTCTCCAAGGTCACGCCCGCTGTGCCCGAGCCCGGCACCTATGCCCTGATGGGCGTGGGTCTGGCCGCCATCGGCTTCGTTGCCCGTCGCAAGGCTCGCTGAGTCGAGGAGGGGCACCCCGGGGCCCCCCGCCCCCCGATGCGGGGGGTTTGGCTCCAAATAGTGCCCATTCTTCGCGTTCAGTGGTCGCCTGCAGGAACTTCCCTGATGTTCAGGCAGGCCCAGACCCCTAAAGTGACAACATGACGGCGCCGTTGCAAACCAACATGCAATGGGCTCCGATTGACAACCCCCATGTGGAGAGATTCATGAACTTCAACAAAAGCCTGATCGCCGCTTCCGCCTTCGTCGCGCTGGCCGGCGCTGCCCACGCCGCGGTCGAAACCAAGACCCTGACCACCACTGGCGTTACCTCCAGCGTTGACAGCAACGGTTACACCTTCAGCCAGCTGTCTGGCACCGGTTCGCTGAACTTCTCGAGCTCGCTGATCACCGCCCTGAACCTGGCCCAGGTTCAAGTGACGGCCGTGGCCCCGGCAACCGTGGCACCGACCACCTCGACCACGTCCACCGGCATCGTGCGCTACACCTCGGTGAACGCAGCCGCCCCGGTGACCAGCCTGACCAGCAACTTCGACGGCAGCACCCTGAACGTGACGGGTGTTGGCACCGCCGGTGGTGCCCTGCAAACCACGGCCAAGAACAGCGCCACCAACGGCCCTGGCCAGCTGAGCATCTCCAACCTCCAGGTGGACCTGACCAGCAAGATCATCTACGCCGACATCGTTGGCAACAGCACCGCCGTGGCACCTGCTGGCACCAACTTCGTGTACGGTTCGGTGAACCTGAGCCGCTACGCGCTGTGGTCCTTCGACAGCATCTCCGGCCCGACCTCGTTTGGCGTGAACTCCGGCACCACCACCATCGGCGGCCAGAACACCATCACCGGCCTGTTCCTGGTGAACTCTGCTGACATCGACAACATCTTCGTCAAGACCCTGGGCCTGAACAACACCGGCCGCTCGGGCATCACCTCGGTGAACACCCGCGTGTCTTCGACCGGTGTTGTCAACACCGCTGGTTTCGGCTCCATCCTGTCGAACATCTCGGCGTCTGTGGCCCCTGTGTCCTCCGTGCCTGAGCCCAGCACCTACGTGCTGATGGGCCTGGGCCTGGTGGGCCTCGGTCTGGCACGTCGCCGCGCGGCACGTTGATGCCATGCGCCGTCATTTGACGGCGTGAGTGAGAGAGGTGTCACGCCCCTTCAAAGAAGGGTCTGGCACCTCTTTTTTTGAGTACGCCGTGGCGTGCTGCACCGTTTCGGAGAGCGCAGTGAAATTCAAGAAGTGTCTGCCCGCCGCTTGTGCGTTCATGGCCGTCAGCGGCATGGCCCAGGCCAGTTCTTACACCCTGGAAAAAAACGCCAGCATCACGGACCAGGGCTACACCGTCAGTGAGCTCAGTGGTGAGGGCGTCTTGAACTTCTCCAATGTGCTCCTCACTGCGCTCAATCTGGCGTCCGTCAAGCTGTCTGCCGTGGAGCCTGCCACCGTCGCGTACAGCACCAGCACCAGTTCGACTGGCATCGTGCGATACGTCAATGGCAGCGTGAGCGCCAAGGCGCCGGTGACCAGCATCACAGGCACGTTCGACGGCACAACGGTCAACGTCACCGGTGTGCAAACGTCGGGCGGTTCGCTGCAGTCCGTGACCACCAGCCAGGCCACTTTGGGGCCCGGCTCGCTGAGCATCTCCAACCTGCGCGTTGACCTGTCGCGTTACACCGCCGGCACCACCGCTTCCATCGACATCTATGCCGACCTGAGCGGCGGCAACGGCTTTGCGTCTTTGTCGAACTACCGGCTCTGGACGGCTGACACCCTCACGGGCCCCACCACGTTCACGGTCAACGGAGCGCCACAGCTGTTTTCTGCCACCAACACCTTGTCCGGCATTTTCCTGGCCAACGCAACAGACATTGACAGCATCTTTGTCAAGGCGCTCAACCTCAACAACACGGGGCGCTCCGGGATCAATTCGGTCAACAACCGCACGCTGACCAATGTGGACGGCTTCGGCAAGATCACGTCCACCATTTCGGCGTTTGCCCAACCCGTGACCGCGCCTGTTCCGGAGCCGGGGACCCTTGCCATGTTGGGTCTGGGCCTCGCGGGCATCGCCGCGGTGGGTTCAGCCCGCCGTCGCGCAGTGCCTTGAGACTGAGACCTTGCGGCTTGCACGTTTCCCGGATGGCGGCTGTTGGGTGAAGCCCCAGGGCGCGCCGCCCGTCCATCAAGCAGACTTTCAACCGAAAGCAACCCGCATCGAGGTTGCCTTGGAGACACCATGCATTTTTCGTACGACCGTGTTGCCGGTGTGAGGCGCGTTGCCACGCTGTTGCTGGCCGCTGCCGGGGCCTGTGCCGCCTTGCCGAGCTTCGCGCAGCAACTGCCCAATTCGATCTTTCCTGCAGGCTGGGACAGCAAGGTCCGTGACCGCCTGTTCATGCGCATTGGCTACACCTCGGTGATCACGAAGACCCGTTCCGAGGATGCCCGTGACCTGTCCGGTTTTGTGCTGAGCCGCAGCGACATTTCGAATGCGATCGATACCGCCACCATCTGCACCACCAACCCCTCCGATCCGCGGGTTGCGGGCCTGAATTGCGCGCGCTATGACGCGCAGGATGGGGGTACTGGCATCACGTGGGATCTGTTTGTTCGAGACCGCATTTTGCGTGATGGTCTGGACGCTGAAGGTGTGGCTGGCATCGGCACACCGCCGGGCATCAGGGCCCGGTCACAGAAAAACATTGGCACGCCGACGGTATCGATCGGCTATTGGCTTGACCAGGAGCGCAAATGGCTTTTGGAAGGTTACGTGCTGGCAGCGCCGCTGAAGGTGAACATCACCGGCGACGGCACGAACCCCAGTGGGCAACCCAACGGGATCAACGGCAAGGTCATCGCGACCACGAAGCTTCTGCCGCCCTTGGTGATTGGCAGCTACAACTTCGGTGAAGCCAATGCGATGTTCCGCCCTTACGTTGGTGTGGGCGCCATGTACGCAGTTTTCTTCGGCGCCAAGGCCACGCCTGAACTGGAGCGTTACGTGGGTGGTCCGACCACCATCACCACCAAGAACACCTTTGGTTTCGGCCCCTTCCTTGGTTTGAAGACGGCCATCAATGAGGACTGGCACATCAACGTCTCGGTGGGCCGCATTGGCCTGAGAGCCGAGTCGCGGCTTGTGACGTCGAACACGCAGATTCGCTCTGGGGATCCAGTCATTGCCGACCTGACGCCCGGACTCTCCACTGCGATCACAGAGGGTGACGGCATCCTCATTGGCGATGGCACTGTGCCTGCATCCACCCTGGTCAACGAACTCGTCGCCTTCAACAAGGGCCAAACCAGCCTGGGCACTTTCGTGCGTGAGCAGAAAATGAAGCTGACCAACACGATCATCACCGTGAGTGTCGGCATGGATTTTTGAGCAACCTAGGGTGATCCCTTGGTTGGTGTGAGGGGGGCATTGCCCGCGGTCGTGCTTTCGCTCACACGCTGCGGTGGTTGATCCCCCGATCGTGGGGGGGGGGTGTTCCGGGCGCTCCCGGCATGATGAAGACATGGTCAGACAGCTTGTTTGACCGTCCTTTCAACATGCCGGAGCCCTCCATGTCTGTCCGCTCGATCCGCCTCAGCGCGCTCTCCCTGGCCGCCATTTTCGCGACCGCCTCTGCCCACGCCCTGACCCTGCCCACCAGCGCCCTGGTGGCCAATTCGGTGCAGGAATTCACCCAGGACAACCTGGACTCCTTCACCACCGTGAACCTCGTCGTGGAGCCCCGCGGCACCACTTATGTGGACAAGGCAGCGCCCGCTGGCACGGAAACGCCTCTGGCGTTCGGCTTCCCCATCACCAAGATCGTCATTGGCGCGACGCTCAACATCCAGTCGGGTACTGCGAGCGGCGCGGCCCTGTATTTCAACCGACTGAACGATGACACCGGTGCCCGCCTTGGCCTGACCCTGGCCAATTTCACGATCAATTACCTGAGCAAGCAGGTGCTGGCCGATACCACCCCCAAAGGTGGTATTACCGTGAAGCAAATGCCGCTTTATAACTTCGCCACGAATGCCCCGCTGGCTTTGAAGTACAAATTCCCCCTGACCATCGTGTTGCACGAGCAATTGGGCAGCCTGAAACTCACCACGCAAGCCAAGCAGGCGCTGATCCAGGCACTCGAGTTGCCCGAAGTCACGCAGCCCGCGCTCGAATTTGACTTCGGTACGCTGACGCAGGACGTGAACGCCCAGTTCCGCGCCCGTCCGGTCAATGCGACCCCTTACGTGGCGAAGTAAGAGCCGGGCTTGTTCCGGTATGTGAAAAAGCGGCCCCGCTGGGCCGCTTTTTTCATGGCCGATCAAGTTTCAAATGCCCCGGGAAGAATATCCGCCAAATCTCGAAAACCCTAGTTTCGCGATGCGTTAATCGCTCCGGGTTTGCCCTTGAGGGTGTGGAAAGTTGCGCGGATTCCCTAGCCTCCGACACTTATTCGCGGGGGCTGTGTTTCTGGGTATCTTGAGAAGATCAACCCAACGAACACACGACGTGATCGCCAGCGCCCCCAACCGTGATCCCTAAGGAGAACCCATGAAAGCCTTCGCAGTTTCTTTCCGCGTCGCCGCAGCAACCGCCTTCGTCTTTGCCGCCTCCGCAGCCCACGCCGACCTGACCCTGCCGTTCAACTGCACCAAGTCGAACTCGGTGCAGGCCTTCACCCAGGACAACCTGGATTCGTTCGACCTGGTCAACCTCTCGGTGCGTGCCAAGGGCAATGCCACCCCCGTGGGCGAGATGCTCACCGGCGGCAACACCGGCGCCACGTTCTACCGCGCCTACAACTTCCCCGTCACCAAGGTGGTGGTCGGTTCGAACCTGGCCATCAAGTCTGGCTCGGCTGTCGGCTCTGCCCTGTTCTTTGACCGCACCGACGACGACACCGGCGCGAAGTTCGGCCTGACCCTGGCAAACTTCACCATCGACTACGTCAACAAGATGGTGACCGCTGACATCACCCCCATGGGTGGCGTCCCCAAGGCCCAGCAGCCGATCTACACGTTCGAGGTGGACACGGCCCTGGCCCTCAAGTACAAGTTCCCGCTGACGGTGACGGGCCATGAGGTCCTGAAGAACCTGGCGCTGACCCCCGTTGCCAAGGCTGCTCTGGTCTCCTCTCTGCAACTGCCTGAGATCGCCCTGCCTGCCCTGGACTTCAACTTCGGCACCCTGACCCAGGACATCAGCACCAACCTGCGTTCGACTTGCGCTTCGTCCAAGCCCTACGTGGCCCAGTGATCCCGGCGGGGCGGCTTGTCCGCTCCTGAGCGCCAAAGCGCTCGCCCAAACTCAAAACCAGTCAGTGCGAGCTGACTGGTTTTTTTGTGTGCGGTGCTCTTGCGTGTGGCCTGCGTTCAGTTCAGGCGTCAGGGTGACGTTGCGTGCTGCCTTGCGCCTGCGTCAGCGCTGGCTCTGGATGCCAGGGATGCATGAGCACACCCGGGTCATCGACTTCCACCGGTTGGGTGGGATAGCGGTTCATCAGTCGTTGCAGGGCGTGATCGGAGTCCAGGTGGATGAGTTCGGAGAACAGTTCTCGGTCGAATCCAACGGGCAGTCTGGGTTGCTGCCTCACCGTGGCATGGACGATGAGGTGGTGGCGCAAGGCCTCATGCAACTGGCGCAGCGTGTTGGGCTTGCGCATGAGGATGTCGGCTGGGATGAGGAACCAACCGCACGCTTTGGGACTCATCTGCACGCCAATCCGCAGAGCGCTCACCAGGAGTTGCTGATCAGAGCTGGGCGGCAGGCTCACCACGCTGGCGCAAGAGGATTGGCACCATTCGTGCCACGCGCTGAGTGCGGCCTGGGGCGCGACGACGAGCACGTCCAGATCGGCTTCGGCGCACTGTGCCATCGTGCGGTTCACGCTGTGCAGGAGCATGCTCCCGGTGTGACCACAGGCCTGATGCGGGACCGCAATGATGGCTGTGGCGCGTGAGTCCATTTCCTGCCTCCTGGAACTTCAGTGTGAATCCCCGAAGTGGGTGTCGCCAGCGCGGATTCACCTAAGTGCATACCCGGGCGAAGCCTTGATTCGTGTCATTCCCAATCGCAATCAAAACGGGCCATACTTTCGCCATGGACAAATCGAGCATTGATCTGGCGCGCATGCGCAAAAGCTACGAACAGGCCGCTTTGGACGAGGCGCACGTGCAGGCGCATCCCAACGACCAGTTCCACATCTGGCTGGAAGAGGCCGTGAAGTCTCGCGCCCTGGAGCCGAGCGCGATGACGCTGGCCACGGTGAGCGCCAACGGCCGGCCCTCCACCCGTGTGCTCCTGCTCAAGGGGGCGGATGCGGAGGGTCTGGTCTGGTTCACCAACTACCAGAGCCGCAAAGGCCTGGAACTGGCAGCGAACCAGCACGCCGCGATGCAGTTCTTCTGGCCCGAACTGGAGCGGGTGGTGCGCATCGAAGGGCGTGTGGAGCAGGTGTCGGCCGAGCAGTCCGATGTGTACTTCCACAGCCGCCCCCTGGGCTCCCGCATCGGTGCCTGGGCGTCGCCCCAGAGCAGCGTGCTGAGCTCGCGTGAATCCCTGGAGCGGTCGTGGGCCGAGCTTCAGGCAAGCCTGGGCGACAACCCCCCGAGGCCTGCCCATTGGGGTGGGTATCGCCTGGTGCCTGACCGTTGGGAGTTCTGGCAAGGCCGTCCGTCAAGGCTTCATGATCGCATCGCCTATGAGCAACAGGCCGACAGCAGTTGGCTGGTCAGTCGGCTGGCGCCCTGAGGGGCCTGGAGGGGCTGGCGCTCAGTCAGACGCTTTCAGCATGGCGCCGAAAGCATGTTGGAACTTGGCCAGCTTGGGCCTGACGACCACCGCGCAGTAGCCCTGGTATGGGTTTTCGGCCACGTAGCCCTGGTGGTAGGGCTCGGCTGCGTGGTAGTTGGCCACCGGCGCGATTTCCGTCACGATGGGGGCGTCGAATGCGCCGCTGTCTGACAACTCACCGATCACTTGGCGCGCTGTTTCAGCCTGCGCCGCGTCGTGCGTGTAGATGCCGGAGCGGTACTGCGTGCCCACGTCGTTGCCTTGCCTGTTCAGCGTGGTGGGGTCGTGGAGGCTGAAGAAGACGGTCAGCAACTGACGGTAGCTGATGCGCTCGGGGTCGAAGGTGACCCTGACCACTTCGGCGTGGCCGGTGGTGCCGCTGCAAACAGCCTCGTAGCTGGGGGAGGGGTGGTGGCCGTTGCTGTAGCCTGATTCGGCCAGCACCACACCATCGAGTTGGTTGAAGGCGGCCTCAAGGCACCAGAAGCAGCCACCGCCCAGCGTGGTTTGTTGCAGGTGCGGCGAGTCGGTGGTGGTGTGGGTGGGGGGCATCTGGTCGTCCGGTGGCGGTTGTCCTGCAGGTGGGGCCTGGCGCCGCTGCTGTGCCAGCAGCCAGCCATCCATCGGCGCGATCTCAGCGCGATTTCAGCGCATGAGCGCGCCACATGTCCCGCAGGGCGGTGCCGAGGTGGCCAGCGAATTGCACTGCATCGAACAGGGGTGACTGCATCACCCGTTCACGCAGACCTGAACGCAGTGTCGCCAGGGTGGTCAGGTCGCTGGCGTGAGCAACTGCTTTGGCCACGTAGTCTTCAGGGGCATCGGCAACCCAGTCGGGCAGGCCAGCGTTCACCAGCAAGCTGACGCCTTGCCGCGCCACCATGCTGTCGCCGGCCAAGGTCAGGACGGGCACGCCCATCCAGAGGCCTTCGGCGCTGGTCGTGCCGCCCGTGAACGGGAAGGGGTCCAGTGCGATGTCGATCTGCCCGTAAGCCTGGAGGTAGTCGTCTCGCGTCGAGGGGCCTTGCAGGATCAACCGGTCGCCGGTCACGCCTTGGGCCTTGAACCGCGATTGCATTTTCTGCCGCACCAAGGCGCTGTCCAGCTGGCTGGCTTTGAGCAGCAGCCGGCTGCCCGGCACGGCGTGCAGCACCTTCGCCCACAGCGCGATGACCTCGTCGTTCAGTTTTGTCAGGTTGTTGAAGCAGCCGAAGGTGATGTGCCCGTTGCGCAAGGCTGGAAGCGCGCTGACCGGAGCAGACGTTGCAGGAGGGGTGAAGCACAGGCGCGTTTGCGGCAAGCGCCAGATGTGTTCGGTGAAACCGGTCTCCAGGGCTGCGGGCACCGTCCAGGGGTCGGCCAGCAGGTGGTCCATCTGTGACACCCCCGTGGTGGCGAAATAGCCCAACCAGGTGACTTGCACCGGGGCGGGTTTCCAGCCAAACACCGGCAAGCGGTTGTTGGCGGTGTGGCCTGCGAGGTCGATGAGGATGTCGATGCCGTCGGCGTGGATGCGTTGGGCGAGTGCCTCATCCGACATGCCAACCACCACGTTCCACTGCGTGGTGCAGGTCGCCAAGCGGTCTGTCAGCGCGTCCCGATAGGGTTGTGTGGCGTACACCGTCAATTGAAAATCGCTGCCGGCTTGCCGGTGAAGGGCCTGCAGCACGCTTTCCAGGAAGTAGCCGACGGGGTGGCTGTACAGGTCGCCCGAGACCAGGCCCACCCGCAGCGGCCGTTCCGCGTCCAGGTCGCCTGTCCAGGCGGTGAAGGGCTTCGCGCGCTGGTCCACGAACGCGCCGTAGGCCAAAGCCTGCTCCCGCAGGCGTGATGCGCTGATGCCGGGAACATAGTTGCTGACCATTTGCAGGCAGCTGTGGGCTTGCTCGTGCTTGGGGTCAATGACCAGGGCTTGCGTGTAGCAGGCAACCGCATCCTGCAGCTCGCCGAGGTCCTTGTGCACATTGCCCAGGTCGACCCACGCGTCGGCGTGTTGCGGCGCCAACGCGATCACTCGCTTGAGCATCAGGATCGCTTCATCGTAGCGCCGCAAGGTGCGCAGCAGATCGCCCAGGGCGTGGCGCGGATCGACGTAGTCGGCCTTCAGCTTGGCCGCGGTTCGCAGGCTGTCGCAGGCGGCGTCGTGTTGGTGCGCCTGTTTGAGGGCGATGCCCAGGTTGTGGTGCGCTTGTGCGAAGCGGGGGTTCAGGGCGATGGCCTTGCGCAGGGCCGTTTGCGCATCTGCCACTTTGCCTTGCTGGCCGAGCGCCGCGCCGAGGTTGCACCAGGCTTCAGCGTGCTCCGGGCGCGCAGCCACGGCGGCGGCGTAAGCGTCGGCTGCCTCACGGTAGCGCCCGAGGCGCTCCAGCAGTTGCCCCAGGTTGTTGTGCGCGTCGGCCATGCCGGGTTGCGACTGGATCGTCTGCCGGTAGGCGGCTTCTGCTTCGTCCAGTCGATTCTGCTCGGTCAGCAAGATGGCGAGGTTGTAGTGCCCGGCCGCATGGTCCGGCCGCCACTGCAGCGCCTGGCGGTAACTGGCTTCGGCCGCCTGGATCTGGCCTTGGGCTTTCTGGGCGTTGCCGAGGTTGCACAGGGTTTCGGCGTCCTGCGGCTGCAGTGTGGCAGCCTGGCTGAGCGCTTCCACGCAGTTCTTGTTTTGCAGCAGCTGCGCCGTGCCAAGCGCCTTCCACGCGAACGCCGCGTGCGGGTGCTGGCGCACCAGCGCTCTCGCCAGGGCCTCCACCTCGGCATTTCTCCCGGCATTGAACAGGGCGATCAGCCTGGATTCTTCGTGCGGCGGCAGCGGGGTGGATGTCGTGCTCATGTCGATGGATTCTGCCGCATCCACAAACGAAACCCCCGGCCGAAGCCGGGGGCCTACACGGTTCAAGACCGTGCAAGGAAGCCAGGAGGGAAAAGTCCCGTGCTCCCCAAGGCGCAGTGACTGCGCCCCTTTGGGTTGCCTGCCTCTGCAGACAAGCTTAGATTAGGGCAAGACGGACGCCTTGGCAAGCCCCAGAGGCGCGCCACCCCGGTGCGACTCAGGCCTTGGCGCCGGGGCCGTGCATGATGCGCGAAAACAGGCCCTCCACCCGCTGCGTCACGTCATGGGGCATGGTGATGGTGCGGCCCCATTCCCGGTTGGTTTCGCCAGGCCACTTGTTCGTGGCGTCCAGCCCCATCTTGCCGCCCAGGCCACTGATGGGCGAGGCGAAATCGAGGTAGTCGATGGGGGTGTGGTCCACCAGAGTGGTGTCGCGCACCGGGTCCATGCGCGTGGTGACCGCCCAGATCACTTCTTGCCAGTTGCGGATGTCCACGTCGTCGTCGACGATGACGATGAACTTGGTGTACATGAACTGGCGCAGGAAGCTCCACAGGCCGAACATCAGGCGCTTGCTGTGTCCGGCATAGGCCTTCTTCATGCTGATGATGGCCATCCGGTAGCTGCAACCTTCGGGCGGCAGGTAGAAGTCCACGATCTCCGGAAACTGCTTTTGCAGGATGGGCACGAAGACCTCGTTGAGCGCCACGCCCAGCACGGCGGGCTCGTCGGGCGGTTTGCCGGTGTAGGTGGAGTGGTAGACCGGGTCCTTGCGGTTCGTCATGCGTGTGACTTCGAACACCGGGAACCAATCCTGCTCGTTGTAATAGCCGGTGTGGTCGCCAAACGGGCCTTCCAGCGCGTGCAGGTAGCCGTTCTTCTCTTTCAGGCGCACGCCGTGTTCGCTCTCGCCTTCGTAGCCGGTTGGCGCGGTCGGGATGTGGCCTTCGAGCACGAACTCGGCCGAGGCTGGTACCTGCAGCTTGTGCTCGCCTTCGCCCACCGATGTGTCGGTGACTTCGGTGCGGCTGCCGCGCAGCAGGCCCGCGAACTGGTACTCGCCCAGGGTGTCGGGCACCGGTGTGACGGCGCCCAGGATGGTGGCGGGGTCGGCGCCCAGGGCCACGGCGATGGGGAAGGGCTGGCCCGGGTGAGCGAGCGCGAATTCGCGGAAGTCGAGCGCACCGCCGCGGTGGGTCAGCCAGCGCATGATGAGCTGGCGCTTGCCGATGAGTTGCTGGCGGTAGATGCCCAGGTTCTGACGCCGGCGCGGGTTGGGCACGTTCTGCGGCCCGCGGGTGACGACGAGGCCCCAGGTCAGCAGCGGTGCGGCGTCTTCGGGCCAGCAGTGCTGGATGGGCAGCTCGGTGAGGTCGATGTCGCTGCCTTGTCGCACTTCGGCTTGGCAGGGGGCGCTGCGCACGCTGGCGGGCTTCATGTCCCACAGCGCTTTGCCCATCTGCAGCAGCTTGCCGGCGTCTTTCAACCCTTTCGGCGGCTCGGGCTCTTTCAGGCTGGCGAGCAGTTTGCCAATGTCGCGCAGCTCG
The DNA here is from genome assembly GCA_023266355.1 of Aquabacterium sp. Lineage (GTDB taxonomy): Bacteria > Pseudomonadota > Gammaproteobacteria > Burkholderiales > Burkholderiaceae_C > Aquabacterium. The sequence continues at coordinate 244,606 of JAHFQM010000004.1, read as the reverse complement.
CTGACGTCGGATGCCCCCATGCCCAGGGCCACCCGTTTCGGGGTACCGAACAGGTTGGCCAGCACGGGGTGACGGTAAGTGCGCAGGGGCAGGCCGTTGGCCTGGATGGCGCCCACGGGCCGATCAAACCACAGGGCGGGACCTTCGGCGCGCAGCACGCGGTCGCTCAGGGCGGTCATGTCCAGGTGAACGGACACCGGATCGGCGATGCGCTGGAGCTCGCCTTGGCGCTCCAAACCCGTGACGAAGTCCCGCAAGTCTCGGTATTTCATGGTGTAAAAGGAATAAGGAATGCAGTCTTTATGCTTGACTGGTTATTTCGACCCTGCCTAGAATCCGCCCCGTTGAACCCGGAAAGCAGTTCGCTCCGGGTTTTCCCCTTGTGCCCCGATGGGGTGCAACGCTGTCAGCCCCGGCGTTTTCTCTCAGGCCTGCCCCCAGAGCGGCGGGCCACTTCGTGGCGGTGAACGAGCCTTTGCACAGGCCGCACCGCTGTCTTGCCGGGGCCATTATCACCGTCCGTGTGCAGAGACCCGGCGTCAGTCTGCGGACGCGTCGGCCCTGTGCCCCGGTGAGGAAAGGAGCTACATGTCAGCGTGTGAACGTGCTGCAGACGAGTTGTTGTCGTCTGATTCCTTGGCGATGTCCCCGTCGTCTTCGTCGTCCGTGTCTCGGCAGGGCCTGTCCCTGCAAAATTTGGTGGCGCTTGTTCGCCTGGTCTTGTCCGATGTGCTCGAAGGCGTGCGCTGGTTGAGCCACCACGCTCTGGCGGCCGTCGGTCTGGTGGCCGTGCTGGCCGTGGTGTTCCTGGCCACCCAGGCCGAGGTGCGCCGTTCGCTGGAGGCGCAGGCCCTGAATTGGTTGTCCGAACGCGCCACGATGCGCGCCGATGCCGTCGATGGCAGTGCCGGTGCCGATGAAGTCCTGCTGGCCATGGCCGAGCCGGACGCCATCCAGCGTGCGACGGCGGCCAACCCGGCCGAACTCAACCGACAGCAATCGGCGGTGGCTTTCTGGATCGCCCGGCGTTACAACGTCGCGCCCGAGCCCATCAGCCGCCTGGTGCAGGAAGCCTGGGTCGTGGGCAAGCGCGTGGGCATGGAGCCCACCCTGGTGCTGGCCGTGATGGCGGTGGAGTCCGGCTTCAACCCCTTCGCCCAAAGCCACGTGGGTGCCCAGGGCCTGATGCAGGTCATGACCCGCATCCACCACGACAAGTACGCCATCTTCGGCGGCCAGAACGCGGCCTTTGACCCGGTCACCAACCTGCGCGTGGGTGTGCAGGTGCTGGTGGATTGCGTCCGCCGCGCCGGCAGCCTGACGGGTGGTCTGAAGTACTACGTGGGTGCGGCCAACATGGCCGACGACGGTGGTTACGCCACCAAGGTGTTGGCCGAAGCGGCCTACCTCAAGCAGGTGGCAGCTGGTCAGAAAGTGGCCGTGAACGCGCCGCTGCCGCAGGCGACGATCGCGTCGGCCTCGCCGGTGGCGGGTCCTGCCGTGGTGCCGGCTGCGGCTGCCACTTCGCCCGATGCCACGCCCGCAGGCACGGTCTCGCCCGCGGTCAGTGAGTCTGCCTCGACGCCCGCTGCGCCGCACCGCGCGGTTGAGCACGTGGCGCTGCTGTCCGCGCAGGACGCCACCCGCCGCTGACGGCAGCGTCGGGCAGGTCTGATCGGATCCCCCGCGATGCGGTGGGGCTGTGGCGGGCTTGCCGCGCACAGCCTGGGCTGCCTCCGCTACAATTTGCTGCGTTGCGCAACTGGCGATACATGGCTGGCCCCGAGGGCGAGCCTGAGGTGGTGAACCACCGGGAAGCGCAACCAACCCTGACCCGTTTCGTTCGGGGTTGCGTCAGCCGTTCGCCTGGGCAGCCCTCCCATCCGCAGCACCTGCGGGTGTCGGTTTTCACCCATCTTCATTGCGAAGAGGACTGCCTCCATGTTTGACCGCGCCAAGCACACCATCGCCAACGTTGACCCCGAGCTGTTCGCCGCCATCCAGGCCGAGAACCAACGTCAGGAAGACCACATCGAGCTGATCGCCTCCGAGAACTACACCTCGCCGGCCGTCATGGAAGCCCAGGGCTCCCAACTGACCAACAAGTACGCCGAAGGCTATCCCGGCAAGCGCTACTACGGTGGTTGCGAGCACGTGGACGTGGTCGAGCAATTGGCCATCGACCGCCTCAAGGCGCTGTACGGTGCCAACTTCGCCAACGTGCAGGCCAACTCGGGCTCGCAGGCCAACCAGTCGGTGTTCTTCGCATTGCTGCAGCCCGGCGACACCATCATGGGCATGAGCCTGGCCGAAGGTGGTCACCTGACCCACGGCATGCCGCTGAACATGTCGGGCAAGTGGTTCAAGGTCGTGTCCTACGGCCTGAACGCTGCCGAAGACATCGACTACGACAAGATGGAAGCCCTGGCCCGTGAGCACAAGCCCAAGCTCATCATCGCCGGCGCCTCCGCCTTCGCCCTGCGCATCGACTTCGAGCGTTTCGCCAAGATCGCCAAGGAAATCGGTGCCTACTTCATGGTGGACATGGCCCACTACGCCGGCCTGATCGCCGCGGGTGTGTACCCCAACCCGATGCCGTTTGCCGATGTGGTCACCTCGACCACCCACAAGAGCCTGCGCGGCCCGCGTGGTGGCATCGTGCTGAGCAACAACGAAGAGATCGCCAAGAAGATCAACTCGTCCATTTTCCCTGGCATCCAAGGTGGCCCGCTGATGCACGTCATCGCCGGCAAGGCCGTGGCCTTCAAGGAAGCCGCATCGCCCGAGTTCAAGGCCTACCAGCAGCAAGTGGTGAAGAACGCCGCGGCGCTGGCCGACACGCTGACCCAGCGTGGCCTGCGCATCGTGTCGGGTCGCACCGAGAGCCACGTCATGCTGGTGGACCTGCGTCCCAAGAACCTCACTGGCAAGGAAGCCGAGGCCATCCTGGGCGCCGCGCACATCACCTGCAACAAGAACGGCATCCCCAACGACCCGCAAAAGCCTTTCGTGACCAGCGGCGTTCGCCTGGGCTCGCCGGCCATGACCACGCGCGGTTTCAAGGAAGAGCAGGCCGTGCAAGTGGCCCACCTGATCGCCGACGTGCTGGACAACCCGCATGACGAGGCCACCATCGCCCGCGTGCGCGAGCAGGTCACGGCCCTGACGCGCCAGTTCCCGGTGTACACCGGCAAGGCGGGCTGAGCCGGCGATGCGCTGTCCCTTCTGCGGGCACCTTGAGACCCAGGTCGTGGAGACCCGGGATTCCGATGAAGGTGACAGCATCCGCCGCCGTCGCAAGTGCCACCACTGCGACAAGCGCTTCACGACCTACGAGCGCGCGGAAATCGAGCTGCCGGCCATCGTCAAGCGCGACGGCCGGCGCACCGACTACGAGCGCGCGAAGCTCAAGGGCTCGATGATGATCGCGCTGCGCAAGCGGCCGGTCAGCGCCGAGGCCCTCGAAGGCGCCATCGAGGCCATCGAGGCGCGCCTGCGCCAGTCGGGCGACAAGGAAGTCGATTCCACCCAGCTCGGTGAGTGGGTGATGCGCGAGCTGCGCAAGCTCGACAAGGTGGCCTACGTGCGCTTTGCCTCGGTGTACCGCAGCTTCGACGACGTCAGCGAATTCGTCGCGGCCATCAAGGAAACCGGCAAAGCCGCCAGCAAGAAGGCCGAGGGCTGAGCGCCTGAGCCTCAGTGGGTGGCGCCCATGCCCCCCTTGCTTGCGGGGGCTGGCGGTGCAAACCGCGGGGCAACCCACCCCTGTGGCGATGAGCGGTCAGCTTGCGGCGGCCAGCGGTCTTGCGTCTGCCGGGCAACCCGTTACATTCGGCGTCCATGCGCAAGCGAGAACAAAATCACACTCGGAGAGGCTTCACCCTGGTGGAGCTGATGGTCACCGTGGCCGTGGTGGCCATCCTGGCGGCTGTGGCTGTGCCGGGGATGCAGTCTTTCCTGGCCAAGAGCGGCATGAACGCCGTCAAGGACGACTTCGCCATCGCCCTGCAGCGGGCGCGGCTGGACGCCATCAACCGCAACACCTGTGTGTCGATCTGCCAGTTGGCTGCGGCCGGTGGCAACACCTGCGCCTCGGGTGCTGCACTGGGCAACTGGCACCAGGGTTGGATCACTTACACGAACGCTGCTTGCAGTGGCAACGCTGCGACGGCCTTGACAGCCGACGAGGTGATTTCGGTGCGCCAGCCGGGCAACGACCGCTACCAGTTGGTGGACGTGAACACGGCCAAGCAGGACGTGCTGACCTTCGATGCGCGCGGCACCCTGGTTTCGGGCCAGTCCACTTACCGGGTTGTCGATGGCCAGAACGCCAACAGCCCCTATCGGAGGGACATCACTGTGAGCTTCCAGGGGCGGGTTCAGGTTGACACCGTCAAGGAGGTGGCGAGCACCTCCTCGGGCTCCGGCAATACGCCCCCCGTGGCGTCCAACAACCCGTGAGTGCCAGCATGAACCTTCCTGCCCGTTCGCAATCTGGCGTGAGCCTCATCGAGGTGCTGGTGTCCATGCTCGTGCTCGCCCTGGGCATGGTGGGGCTGGCCGCCTTGCAGGCTCGCACCGTCAGCTACCAGTTGGGCTCTGGCCAGCGCGCACAGTTGTCCGGCTTGTTGGCGGACTACGCCGAGCGGGTGCGCTCCAACCTGAATCAGGCGCCCGGCGTGGCTGCATCGTCAGACTATTTGTACAACGCGACGTGGTCAGATCAGGCTGCCGATGTGGCTGCGGCTTCGGTTGACTGCGCAGCCTCGGGTGTGAGTTGCACTGGCGCCGCTTTGGCGAGTTACGACATGGCCCAGTGGCGTGCGGCAGTGCGGCGTGGTTTACCCCAGGGCTCGGTGCGGGTGACGGGCGACGCGCACACAGGCATCGAAGTCACCTTCATGTGGACCGACAAGGACCGCACCCAGGACGGCGTCAACGGCCGCACCCTGGTGGCCAGTGCCGAATGCGCCACAAGCACCACGGGCATGGCGCGCCAGAGTTGCTGCCCTGGTGGGGTGCCGGATGGCACGCGTTGCGCCAACTTCATGGTGGTGCCATGAGCCAGTGTCCTCCCGTGATGCGCTCCGTCCGGCTGACCTGGTCTGCAGGTGGGTGTTGGCAGGCGCGACGGCACCAACGCGGTGTGACCCTGGTGGAGTTGATGGTGGCCATCGCCATCAACCTCGTGCTGGTGCTGGCGGCCACACTGCTCTACCTCAACACCCGCGGCACGCAGAAGTCGGTCGATGAACGTGGGGCCATGTTTGAGTCGGGCCAGTTCGCCCTGGAACTGCTGGGGCGGGAAATTGCCCTGGCCGGCTTCTACCCGGTGACAGGGACGGAGCCTGCCAGTGCGTCGCAAGGCTTTCAGACCTCCGTGCGCATGACCTTCGATCGCGCTGCGGCCCAGATGGTCCAAGCGGGCGCGACTGGCGTGACTGCCTACCAAGGTGGCTTGTTCGGGTGCGTTGGGCAGACCCTGACCGAGTCACATGCTTGTGCCCCTCACACATCGACAACGGGCACCGCGGCTGGGTCGGATGCGTTCGCAGTGGCGTATTTCACCAGCGACGCCATGTCCGTGGCGGTGGGCCAGCGTGCCGATTGCACCCGCGCCGATGTGGCCTTGGACGCAACCTTGGCCCTCAACACCACCCGCCTGGGCACCGTGCCTGGCACGGGCGCGCCGGCCAACGCGACCACCGGCACAGCCGGCAAGCCCGACAAGGTCCGCACCGACATGGGCTTGCCGCCTGCGTCGCCACTGCTGGTCATCAACCAGTATTTCCTGGGCGCCAGCACCTTCACGTCGGAGAGTGGCAGCAAGATCAACACCTTCGCCTTGAAGTGCCGCGGCAATGGTCGGAATGTGAAATTTGGTGACGACATCGAACTGGTGCCTGGCGTTGAGCAGATGGTCCTGAGTTACGGCCTGAAAGACCTCACCTCAGGGGCGCCGGTGCGTTACGTCTCAGCTTCCGATGTCAGTGCGCTGCTGCCAGTGCAGGACGGCGACCAGACCCTCACGGGCTGGCAGCAGGTGGTGTCTGTGCGCGTGTGTTTGCTGGTGCGCAGCCTGAGCAACAACACGGCTGTGCGCAATGCCGCGGGCAAGGCCCTCAGCGTGACCGATTGCCGCGGCAATGCCGTTTCCCGCACCGATGGCGCTCAGGTGCGCACCTTCGAGCGGGTCTTCAGTGTGAAGAACCGCCAGGGCAACACGGTCGGACCGGCGGGCGGTGGTTCGACCGCGCCGACCCCCACCCCCACCCCCACCACGACCACCACGACCACCTCGGCCGACACCGCCGGAGCCGTCTGATGTCCCGCCTGCATCGCACCGTTTCAACCACGCACCGCGGGCACCGTGCCCAGCAGCACCCGCGCGACCGTGGCATGGCCCTGGTGGTGGTGCTGCTCTTCACCATCGCGCTCACGGGCATTGCCCTGGTCAGTGCCCGACTGGCGCTTGGAGGGGAGGGGCTGGCACGCAATCAACTGGACCGCCAAGTGGCCCGCCAGGCGGCCGAAGCGGCCTTGCGCGATGCAGAGCGCGACTTGCTGCTGTCCGCCAACGGGTCGGCAACGGCCACGTGTCCGCGCGATACGGACAGGCCGGTGCAGAACCAGGTGCCGCGTTTCACTGCCAACTGCCTGCGTGGGCAGTGCAGTCTCAAGGAGAGCGATGTGGCCGCTGTGAAATACAGCGAGGCCACCTCCACCACGACCACGGGAGAGGCCTGGTGGCCGACGCAAAAGGGGGGACGCTGGAACGACACGGTCTCCACCAAGCCCAGCGTTGGCAGCACAGGCTCGTGCGAGACCTTCACCGGGGCGGTGCCTCTGGGCACCTTCACGGGCACGCGCGCCATCCCTGCCGTGGCACAGCAACCGGAGTACCTGCTGGAGCCGCTGCGACGTGGCAGCCAGTTGCTGTTCCGCATCACGGCGCGCGGCTTCGGCTATCGCCCCGGCACCGAGGTGGTGCTGCAGTCCTATTTCGTCGTTCCCGAACTTTGACATCCGAGGCCCGACACATGCCCCGCATCCTGCCCCGTGCCATGTTGATCGCCTGCGGCTTGCTGGCCCTGATGTTGTCCCTGAGTCTGGGGGTGGCCTTGCCCAGCCTGGCGCAAAGCCAGCCGCTGGTCACTTCGGTGCCCTTGTCGCCTTACCCGCCCAACATCTCGTTCGGTGGCGGTGGCCCGATGGTCATGCTGACCGCATCGCGCGACCACACCCTGTTTTCGCCGATCTACACCGATTACGAAGACCTCGACGGTGACGGCCAGGACGACTACACCTACAAGCGGACTTTCAGCTACTACGGCTATTTCGATGCCGACAAGTGCTACGCCTACAACAACACCCGGGCCATCCCGCGCTTCGAGCCTGTGGCCATGGCGGCCAAGATCGATGTCAGCGTGGCCGGGTCGTCTGTGCCCGCGGCCAGCTACCTGTCTTGCAAAAACAGCACAGGCCGGTGGAGCGGCAACTTCCTGAATTGGGCGACGATGACGCGCATCGACGTCGTGCGCAAAACGCTGTATGGCGGCTACCGCCGGGAAGACACACTGACCGACACCACGCTGGAGATGGCGCAAATGTCGCACGATGCGCATGCCTTCGTGAAGTACTACAGTGGCAGCGACATCGACGATTTCACTCCCTTCACCCTGGCCGGTGACTTGGGGGGCAAAGGCCTCACCTTGTGCAGTCGGGGGGCCTCCGGCAGCGACACCGGCGTCGACAGCCACCCGCTGATCCGCCTGGCCAAGGGCAACTTCAGCCTGTGGGGCACCACACCGGGCACCGTGTGCAACTGGGCCGAGGAACGCAACTACAGCTTCGGCGTCAAGGCCCGTTCGTTCTATGCCAAGTACGGCCCGTCCCAAGGCCGCTTGGTGGGGGGCGACGTGGACCCGACCGCCCACGCCGTCGCTGTGCCCTCGTACCAGACGGATGGCGCGTCGTATGGGCCTGCCGACGCCAAGATCGGCATTGAGTTGGCCGTGCGTGTGCAGGCGTGCAAACCTGGCCTGACTGGCAATGAGCGCTGCCGGGCCTACCGCAATCCCAACGCCTCTGCCAGCGACCCCGCGGTGCTCAAACCGATCGGCCTGCTGCAGGAGTTCGCCACGACCTCCGCGCCCGAACAGGCGGCCTTGGCCGAGTTCGGCTTGATCACCGGCAGCTACGACAGCAACCTCCGTGGCGGTGTGCTGCGCAAGAACATCGGCTCCGTCAACGACGAGGTGGACCTCTACAGCGGTCGCTTCTGTCACAACGTCCAGGACAAGCTCAGCAACTGCGCGCAAACGGCCAGCGGTGCTCAGGTGGCCGCCGGCATCATCGTCAGCTTCGACCGCATCCGCCTCTACAGCGCGGGCAACTACAACGGCACCGTGTTGCGCAGCGGCGTGACCCGTCCGAGCACTCCGCCCGACATCGAGTACCTGAGGCCTCAAGAGGTGGTCAACGGTGACCATGCTTCCTGGGGCAATCCGATTTCCGAGATGATCGTGCAAGCGCTGGCCTACTTCGCTGGCGACACCCAACTGGGCATTGCTTCGCAGAACTGGCCGCGTGACACCGAGGTGGGCTTGCCCACGCCCAAGCGTGATGGTTCAGGCAGCGTCGTCATCGTGGATCCGCTCGACGATGCCAATTCGAAGGACCCGGCCACCCAGCGGTTGCGCAGCAGCATGTACGGCAAAGGCATCTGTCGGCCGATGAATGTGCTCGCCATTTCCAGTGGCACGGTCAGCTACGACACCGATGAGCCGGGCAGCAGCGACGACATCTACGACGTGGTGCGGCCGTTTTTCTCGGCCAATGTGGCAGGTGGCGCCACCTTGGCTGGGCTGACGGACAAGGTCGGCCAGATCGAACGCATCAACAACACCGCCCGGTCTGTGGGCAGCAACACCGCCGGCTTCGGTTCCGATTGCACGGCCAAGCAGATCGGCACGGTCGTCACGGCCGGCCTGGCCAGTGTGGCGGGCGTCTGCCCCGAGGCCCCTGGCATCAAGGGCTCCTATCTGGGCGCGGGTGCGGCTTTCGCGGCCAACACCCATGCCATCCGCGAAATGGGCAACCGTCAGGTCGGTGGCGTCGCTGTGGCCTCGTCCCTGACCGCCGACACCGGCGCCAACGTGCGTCTGGACAAACTGCCGCAGCACGCCTTGCGTGTGAAGTCTTACGCGGCCTCGCTGGCGGGCGGTGTGCCCCGCATCGAGGTGCCCATCGGCAAATCGGGCAAGCAGGTGTACATCACACCGGAAAGCTCCTGGCACCATAGTCTCTTCAATGCAGACCAACTCATGCCGGGCGCGGTGCTGACCTTCAAAGCCCTGGACGTGGCGCGCAACGACAGCACCGATGAGGCCTATGGCTCCTATGTGGTCACCTGGAACGACGCCCAGTTCGGTGGCGACTACGACATGGACCTGATCGGTTTCATCCGTTGGGAGACCAAGCCAATCGCTGGCAACCCGGGCGCTTACGAGCTCAAGGTCCTGACCGATGTGCTGGGGCACGAAGCGGGTGCGGAGGGCTCTCATGGCTACAGCATCATTGGCACGCAGGCCAACCCGGGCGGTACTTACCAGGTTGATGGCCGTTACCTGACCCATGGCTCCAACGGTTATGCGAGCAGTTCCCTGTGCAAGGACCGCAAGAACAATCGGGATCGCCAGGATGAGTTCACCAGGTTGTGCAAATTCACCAATGGGGGCATGGACACGGGTCAGGGTGGCAACGACGGATTCGCCTGGGCGATGACGCCTGGCGAGGGCAGCTCCCAGTTCCTGGGCAAGAACGTGGTTTTTGCCGACCAGTACGTGGAGGGGGCCAATGTCACCACCACCGTCACGCAGACCTTCCTGGTCAAGGATGGCGCATCGCCCGTGACCCTGCGTGACCCGCTGTGGTACGTCGCCAAATACGGCAGTTTTGACACGCGCGAGAAACGCACCGAGTTCCATGTGAGCACCGATGCCACGCCAGATGAGCCTGGCGCCAATGGTGCATCCACCAACTGGGACGCTCAATCCAATGCCAATGCGGATCAAAGCTGCGTTGGCAGCCAGTGCGCCGATGGCGAGCCCGATGGGTATTTCCTGGCACGCCGCCCCGAGTTGCTGGAGCAGCGCCTGCGCCAGTTGTTCAGCGGCCTGACCGCGGCCAGCAACTCGGCGCCTGCGGTGTCTTCGGCCGAATTGCTGACGGGTTCCTTCAAGTACCGCTCCGAGTTCAGCCGCGACACCTTCAGCGGCAATGTGCGCGCCTTTGCGCTCTTGCCCACTGGACAGTTCAGCACCACAGTGGCCTGGGATGCCAGCGGCAAGCTCACCGACGCCGGGAGTTCGCGCAAGATCATCACCCAGGTCGCTGGTGTCGGAGTGGACTTCGCGCTGGTCAGTGATGGTGCGGACAATGACAGCAACAACGCCTTGCTGCGCCCTGTGCTGGGCTTGTCCGCCACGGACACCATCGGCGCAACCCAGCGCACGGCTGGCACGCGCTTGGTGAATTACATGCGCGGCGACACCAGCTTTGCCGGCACCTTGTTCCGTGCGCGTGGTGAGCAAGGCATCATGGGTCCGGTGGTGAACTCCACGCCGTGGCTGCAAGACAGCCAGGCGGCTGGGCGCTACACCGATGCCGACTTCGCCTCGCAGCCCTCCTACCTTGCGTATGTGCTGGAGAAGGCAGCGATGAGAGACAAGAAGCCTGTGCAGCCCAATGTGCTCTGGGTGGGGTCCTTCGACGGGATGCTGCATGGCTTCAACGCCAACACGGGTGACCCCATCCTGTCGTTTGTGCCTGGCGCGCTGCTGGGGCAGCTTGGCGGTGCCTTGGCGCGCTCGACGTCCGATCCCACACCCTTGATGGACGGCAGCCCCTACACGGCGGATGTGCTGGTCCCGAAGGTCGCGACCGCAACAGGTGGCGCAACCCAGGAATGGCGCACCTACCTGTTCAGCTCGCTGGGCCGTGGCGGTCGAGCGGTGTTCGCGCTGGATGTCACCTACCCCGCCAGCCTGGCCGGTCGCGCACCTGCCAGCATCGTCAAGTGGTCGTTCACGGCCGACGACGACAGGGACCTGGGCTTCAACCTGCTTGACCCTGTGCGCAGCAGCGTGTCGGGGCAGGCATCGCAGGTGATCTACCTCAACAGCGGCCGCTTTGGCGTGCTGCAGCCCAATGGCTACCGCTCCGAAGGTGGGCGTGCGGTGCTGTTCATCCTGAATGCGGCGGGGCCCGGCACGGGCGCCTGGCGCAAGCCCGTCAGCGGCGATCCGGGCAATTACGTGGCACTGACCACCAGCACCACCGACAGCAACAATGGCCTCATGGGCGTGAGCTGGGCCGACCTCGACAACAACGGCACGGCCGACATCGCCTATGGCACCGACCTCAAGGGGCAAGTGTGGCGTTTCGATTTGCGCTCTGCCAACCCCGCTGAGTGGGGCGTTGCCTTGATCTCGCCTGCGCAGGCGTCGGTGTCTGCCAACGGCCGCTCGGGCCTGCCCCTGTTCTCGGCGAAAGATGGCAGCAACAAGGTCTTGCCCATCACCACTGCGCCAGCGCTGACCTTCCCGTCCTTTGGCGGCATCATGGTGAGCTTCGGCACTGGACGCGCCATCGAGGCTGGCGACTTCCCGGACCTCGCCCGTGCACAGCGCTTCTTCACCGTCTGGGACCGCGGCGGCTACAGCCGCACCGTGCTCGGGGGGGAGGTCCAGGACACCATGTTCCCGGCGCCCACCACTGGCGGCAATGAACTGCCTGACCTGGGTGGCACCAAGGTCAAGCCAGGCACCGGCACCGCCACAAGCGCAGGCACCTCGGTCAGCACCTTCGTGCGCCGTGTGGCCGTGCGCGAAACCACAGGCACCGACGCTGGCCAGGTCTTCATCGCGCAACTCAATGCGGACGGCACTGTGAAGCGCGATGCCAGCGGCAAGGCCGTGCCGCTGGGAGCCACCGATGTGGCACCGCGCTTTGACCCGGCCGTCAACGACGGTTGGTACTTCGAGTTGCCCTCGGCCAGCGATGCGGGCGAGGCGCTCATCAGCTCCCCCGTCAGCCGCCTGAATTTCGTGCTGTTCACCACCGTGCGCGGCAAATCGGCCGATGAGCTGAGCCAATCGTGCGGCAGTGGCCCACAGGGATCCTTGTTCGTGCTCAGCCCGATCAATGGCTTGCCCATCCGCAACATCCTGGTGGATGGCCGCAACCTGCTGGCCGTGGACGTGAACGACCAGAAGTTGCTGGCGGTGCGAGATGGCTCCGATGGCAGCACGGGCCTCAACCGCACCCGCGTGGTCGGTGACACCGAGGACCGCGATCTGCAGACGCCAGCGACCAACCTGCGCGTGCAGTGGCGCGAAATCCCTGGCCTCAAGACCAAGTGAACCCCATCAACGAGACTGTGATGCATTTGCGCCTCCCCAACATGTCGGTCCGCGCAGCCCTGCGCGGCTTCACCCTGATCGAGTTGATGATCGTGGTGGCGGTGGTTGGCATCCTGGCCGCCGTGGCCTACCCGTCGTATACCGAGTACGTGGCGCGTGGGCACCGCAGCGATCTCAAGACACAGATGGCGGCAGCCCAGCAATGGCTGGAGCGGCATTACAGCGCCACGTATGTGTACGGGACATCGACGGGCAGCGATCCCGGCAATTCGGGCTTCGACGCCCAGCCTTTCGTGCGCAGCCCGGTTCAGGGAGCTGTGCGCTATGACCTCTCGCTGGTGGTCGAAACCAAGACCACGGGTGGGCAGACTTACACCCTGACGGCGACCCGCAACGCCACCGGGAGCATGAAAAGCGACCCCTGTGGTGACCTCTCCGTCACGAACACCGGGGTGAAGTCGGTGGCGAACCAAGGGGACCGTTACGCCACTGCGGCTGCGGCGCTGGACGCCTGCTGGCGCTGAGGCCGACATGGCGCTGGTCATTCCGTCGCGAGCACGTCGATCGCAGATCTCAGCGAGGCTGCAACCCGCATGGCGCCTCAGTCCCGTTCTGGTGGCTGCGGGACTGGGTGCGTGCGGTCTCCATGCGGCCTTGTGGTGGGTGTGGGCGCATCAGGGGCTGACTGGCGCGCGGGCCGGGGCGGCGTCCGCGGCACCAGCGGCGGTTCATGTCCGCTGGGGCGTGCCCAGCACAGGCCTTGCCACTTTGCCGCCAGCCCATGCCGACACCGACGCGCCGGTGCGCACCCAGGTGGCAGAAGCGTCCCCCAGCCAGGACACTGACTTCGTGCCTTCCGAACCGATGCACCAGCCGGCTGGGCCCCAGTGGCTGGCTGGCCGCTACACACCCGCCGACAAGCTGGACCAAAGCCCGCGCCCCGAGTTGGGCTGGTTCCTGGACGAAGATGTGCTTGCACCCTTGCCGCATGGCAGCATGCTGGTGCAGTTGTGGGTTTCGGCCGAAGGTCGCATCGACCGCGCCGAGTTGCTGCGTGCCGAGCCTCCGGGCGATTGGGCCTTGCGCGCCTTGGCGCCCTTGCCGGGCACGCCCATGCGCCCAGGTGTGCGCGACGGCCACCCCGTGGCGGCCACCCTCGTGGTAGAACTGGTGTCAGACAACGAGCGCTTCCGTTGAGCGGCCGTGGTGGCTGGCGTCACCGCGGTCAGCCCGTGGCAGCGCTGAGCAGATCACCCGCACCAACACCCACGGCATCCTTCCTTGAACGACGATCTCTGGCTGCACCAAGCCCTCCAGCAGGCCGCACAGGCCTTGCCCATCTCGGCCCCGAACCCCGCGGTCGGCTGTGTCATCGTGCGCGATGGTGAGCTGCTGGGGCACGGCCATACGCAACAGGTCGGTGGCCCGCACGCCGAGGTGATGGCCTTGCGCGATGCCCAGGCCCGTGGCCACAGCGTGCGCGGCGCCACCGCCTACGTCACCCTGGAGCCCTGTGCCCACCATGGCCGCACGCCCCCGTGTGCCGACGCCTTGGTGCGCGAGGGCCTGGCCCGCGTGGTCATCGCCTGCGCCGACCCGAACCCGCTGGTGGGCGGCCAGGGCGCGGCACGCCTGCGCGATGCGGGCATCGAGGTGCTGCAACTCGCGCCTGAGCACCCCGCGGCTTTGCAGGCCCGCGAGATCCTGATCGGCTTCCTGTCCCGCATGGTGCGCCAACGCCCGTGGGTGCGTCTGAAAGTGGCGGCCTCGCTGGACGGCCGCACCGCGCTGGACAACGGCGCCAGCCAGTGGATCACCGGCCCGGCGGCGCGCGAAGACGGCCAGCACTGGCGCGCCCGGGCCTCCGCCGTGCTCACCGGCATCGGCACGGTGCTCGACGACAACCCCCGCCTGGACGTGCGCAGCCTGCCCACGCCCCGCCAGCCCCTGCGCGTGGTGCTGGACAGCCGTTGGCGCACACCGCCCGATGCGGCCTTGTTCTCCGCCGAGGGCGGCGTGCTGGTGGTCGGTCTGGCCCCGCTGGACGCGGTGGCCCAGGCCCGCCAGGTGGCCTTGAGCGAGGCCGGTGCGCAAATCCTCACCGCGCCCTCGCAGCGCGAAGCGGATGCCGCTGGCGTGCATGCCGTCGAACCGGCGAGCGATCCGGCGCAAGGCCGCGAGACCGACCGCATCGACATCGCCTGGTTGCTCCCCGAACTGGCGCGCCGTGGCGTCAACGAGCTGCACGTCGAAGCCGGGGCCACGCTGAATGGTCATTTGATCGAGGGCGACTGGGTCGATGAGATCCTGGTGTATCTTGCGCCCAAGCTGTTGGGGCCGGGCAGGGCGCTGGCCGCGCTGTCGCCGCTGAGCGCCCTGGGCGAGGCCTGGCAAGGCGAGGTCCGCGAGGTGCGCCAGGTCGGCCCTGACGTGCGACTGATCGTGCGTCCGCCAGGCCGCGAACGCTTCTGACCCCAACGCCACTTCACTGCTGTCCCCCACCATGTTCACCGGCATCATCACTGGCGTTGGCCAGATCACCGACTCCCAAGCCCTGGGTGACCAGCCCTCGCACGGCCGCCGCCTGACCCTGCAGGCGCCCGCCGGCTACCTCGAAGGCGTGGGCCTGGGCGACAGCATCGCCATCAACGGCGCGTGCATGACGGTCACCACCTTCGACGTGGCGGCCAGCCGCTTCACCATCGACGTCTCGGCCGAAAGCCTGGCGCGCACGGTCGGTCTGACCGGCACGGGCCACCGCGTCAACCTGGAACAAGCGCTGCGCTCGCACGACCGCCTGGGCGGCCACATCGTCACTGGCCACGTCGATGGCGTCGGTGCGGTCGAGGTGTTCGAGCCGGTGGGCGAGTCCTGGCTGCTGCGCATCCGCGCGCCCAAGGCCCTGGCCCGTTTCCTGGCCTACAAGGGCTCCATCACCGTCAACGGTGTGAGCCTGACCGTCAACAGCGTGGCCGATGCCGACGACGGCAGCACCGCCTTTGACATCAACCTCATCCCCCACACCATCGAGAACACCGCCCTGGGCGAGCTCAAGGTCGGCGGCAACGTCAACCTGGAGGTCGACCTGATCGCCCGCTATGTGGAACGCATGCTGGGCGCCGAGGGCAAATTGCCGGTCTCGGCGTGACGCCCCCCTCCAGCGCCTGCCCACCCGCCTACAATTGCAAGATGCCGATTTCACCCATCCCCGAGCTGATCGCCGAACTCGCCGCTGGCCGCATGGTCATCCTGGTGGACGAAGAAGACCGTGAAAACGAGGGCGACCTCATTTTGGCGTCCGACCACGTCACCCCCGAGGCCATCAACTTCATGGCCAAGTACGGCCGTGGCCTGATCTGTCTGACGCTGACGCGCGACCGCTGCGAACGCCTGCAATTGCCGCCGATGGCCGTGCGCAACGGCACCAAGCACGGCACGGCTTTCACCGTCTCCATCGAGGCCGTTGAGGGCGTGACCACTGGCATCTCCGCCGCCGACCGCGCCCGCACCGTGCAGGCCGCTGTCGCCCGCGATGCCAAGGCCACCGACCTGGTGCAGCCCGGCCACATCTTCCCGCTGCAGGCGCAGGACGGCGGCGTGCTCATGCGCGCCGGCCACACCGAAGCCGGTTGCGACCTCTCCGGCATGGCCGGCCTGACGCCTTCGGCCGTGATCTGCGAGATCATGAACGACGACGGCACCATGGCCCGCTTGCCCGACCTGGAAGTGTTTGCCAAGGAGCACGGCCTGAAGATCGGCACCATCGCCGACCTGATCCAGTACCGCAGCCGCAACGAATCGCTGATCGAGAAGGTCGGCGTGCGCACCCTGCAGACGCCCGAAGGCGCCTTCGACGCCCATGTGTTCAAGGACAAGACCGGTGCCGTCCACCTGGCGCTGGGCCTGGGCCTGCAAGGCGCGACGTCCGAAGAGGTGCTGGTGCGCGTGCACGAGCCCCTGTCGGTGATGGACTGGCTGGACGCCGGCAGCCGCAGCCATTCCTGGCCCCTGCCCAAGGCCCTGGCCGCCATCCGCGAAGCGGGCCGTGGCGTGGCCGTGCTGCTCAATGTGGGCGACGACCCCGAGCGCCTGCTGGAGCGCATGCTGCCCACCGAGCCGAACGTGGCCCCCAAGACCCCGGTGGACCTGCGCACCTACGGCGTGGGCGCCCAGATCCTCAAGACCCTCGGTGTGCAGCGCATGCGCCTGATGGGCAACCAGCAGCGCCTGCCCAGCATGGTGGGCTACGGCCTGGAGGTCGTGGGCTTCCTGACGGCCGATGGCCAGCACCTGACGCCATCGAACTGACCATCCCGCGCGTTGCCGCGCCTGGATTTGCGCTTTCACATCGCTCTTTTTCTCTCAACTTCGCTCTTTGGATTGGAATTTCATGCAAGGCGCTGACAAAGGACACAGCAACCGCCTCGACGGGAACGACCTGCGGGTCGGCATCGTCCAGGCCCGCTTCAACGACGAGCTGACCTCGCGCTTGGCCGAGGTGTGCATCGACGAACTGCTGCAGCTGGGCGTGAACCGCAAGCACATCGAGCACGTCACCGTGCCGGGTGCGCTGGAGGTGTCCGTGGCCCTGCAGGCCATGGCCGACAGCGAGCGCTTCGACGCCCTGGTCGCGCTGGGCTGCATCATCCGCGGCGAGACCTACCACTTCGAGCTGGTCGCCAACGAGAGCGGCGCCGCCGTCACCCGCGTCAGCCTGGACCACCATGTGCCGATCGCCAACGCCATCCTGACCGTGGAAAACCAGGCTCAGGCCGAAGCCCGCGTGGAAGAAAAGGGCCGCGATGCCGCCCGCGTTGCCGTGGAAATGGCCAACCTGCTGGACGATCTGCTGTGAGCGACACCCCGGACACCCCCAAGACGGGCGCCGAGCCTGCAACCCAGGCCACCGCGCAGGCCCGCCCCGCCCGCAAACCCGCCCCCGGCGGTGCCCCGCGCGACCGCGCCAAGTCCTCGCGCCGCCGCGCGCGCGAATTCGCGTTGCAAGGCCTGTACGAATGGCAGCTCAACCGCCGCGAAGCGTCCTCGGTGGACGCCAACATCCGCGAGCTGGAAGAGTTTTCCAAATGTGACCGAGCCCACTACGATGCATTGCTGCACGGCTGCATCGACCAGCAAGCGCAACTCGACGAGGCCTTGCTCAAGTTTCTGGACCGACCGGTCGATGAACTCTCGCCTGTCGAGCACGCCGTGCTGTGGATCGGTGCGTACGAACTGACACATTGTTTGGACGTGCCTTACAAGGTGGCCATCAACGAAGCGGTAGAACTGGCCAAGGGGTTCGGCGGAACCGATGGGCACAAATACGTCAATGGCGTGCTGGACCATCTGGCCCCCAGCCTGCGCCCCGACGAAGTCAAAGCAGCGCGCCCGCGCTGAGCCAAGCGGATGGTCGCTGGCGGGGGCGCCACAACAGGGGTTCCTCCGTGTCCATGATCCACACGCAGCCAGCGGTGACAGAGCCTCACGAGGTGGAGGCCGATGTTGACCGCCTGGCGCAGGACGACATCGACACCATCGCCGAGACGCGGCCGCTGCCCGAGCCCGATCCGGCCGAGCTGCGTCGCGCCCATCCAGAGTCCTTGCCCACCATCGGCCACATTGGCCGCTACGCGCTGAAGCACGTCATCGGCGAAGGGGGCTTGGGCACGGTCTACGCCGCGCACGACCCGCTGCTGTCGCGCCTGATCGCCATCAAGACCCTGCACGTGGACCTGCCCCAGGCCGACCGCGCGCAGTTCAACGCGCTCTTCCTGAACGAGGCCCGCGCCGCCGGCAGCCTCAACCACCCGCACATCGTCACCCTGCACGACGCGGGCACGAGCGAGCAGGGCACCTACATCGCCATGGAGCTGCTCAAGGGCAAGGACCTGCGCCAGTTGCTGGCCATGGGCTGGAAGCCGACGCCCGAGCAGGCGGCCTTGATCGTGCGGCGTGTGGCCGATGCGCTGTCCTACGCGCACCACAAGGGCGTGATCCACCGCGACATCAAGCCGGCCAACATCTTCATGGTGGGGCGCACCCAGCCGCGCGTGTTGGACTTCGGCATCGCGCGCATCCGCCAGGCCGAGAGCCTGCCGCGCCGCGACGACGCGCACAGCCGCTTCCAGGAAATCGTGGGCGGCTCGCCGTTCTACATGTCGCCCGAACAGGCGCGCCGCGAACCGGGTGACCGCCGGGTGGACGTGTACGCGCTGGGCGTGGTGCTCTACGAGCTGCTGGTGTTCCGCCGCGCTTTTGGCGGCGAGACCTTGGAAGACATCGCCGATGCGGTGCTGCGCAAGCCCGTGCCGACGCCACACGACATCAACCCGGACGTGCCCAAGGCGCTGTCGGAGATCGTCATGCGGGCCATCCGGCGCGATCCGGAGCAGCGCACGCGCTCGGCGCGGCGGCTGTCGCAGGAGCTGCGCGACTGGCTGGACGAGGCGGAAGGCAGCGATGTGGCAGTGCCCTCGGCCGCCCGACGCGCGCGCGGCGCCCGACCGCTGTGGCACAAGCCGGGCGTGTGGTTGCTGGCCGGCGTGACCCTGGTGGCCACCGTGACGGGTGTGTGGTGGCAGCGGCATGCCGTGCCGCAGGGCGCGGTGCTGGCGCAGGCCCAACCGCAGCCACAAGCAAAACCACATCCGGACAAGACCGCCCAAACGCCGGCAGAGGCACAGGGCCTGCAGACCCGCGCTGGCGAGCAAGGCGCCTCGACCGCGCCGATAGCCACGACAGCCCTTGCCACGGACGCTGGCACGAAGGCGGTGTCGCCTTCTGGCGTGACGGCGCCCGCCACAGCCCCTGCAGCAGCCCCTGCCGAAGGCGTGGTGCGCCTGGCCATCAGCCCCTGGGGGGAGGTCTGGGTGGACGGCGTTGCCGCCGGGGTGACACCGCCTCTCAGCCAGCTCAAGCTGCCCGCAGGGCGCCACACCATCGTCGTGCGCAACGGCGATGCCCCGGCTTTTCAGCAGACGGTGGCGGTGCAGGGTGACAAGCCGGTGCAACTGCGCCACCAGTTCTGACGGGCAGGCCCATGCGCACCGCCTGGCATTTGCATGATGGGACACCTTGGATGCCGCGCCGGGCGGGCTGGGGTTCGCTGCTCGCCAGCGTCTGCCTGCTGGGCTGTGCCGGGGGGCCACGTCCGTCTGCGCAGCCCGGGCCGCCACTTGGCGCTGCGGCCGCCAGCGTTGCCGCGCCTGCGCCTGCTGTCAGTGTCACCGCACCAGCACCGAGCCTGGCCGAGCCGGCAGCGCGCAGCGCCCCGGCCGGCGAGCAGGCCCTGGCCCAGGGCTTGAAGGCCTACCAGTCAGCGCAGTATGCGCAGGCCGAGGCCCAGCTCAAACTGGCGCTCAGGTCGGGCTTGACCGCCCCGGCAGACGCGGCCCAGGCCCACAAGCACCTGGCCTTCATCTACTGCACCAGCCGGCGTGAAGCGCTGTGTGCCACGGCTTTCAAAGCCGCGCGTGCGGCCGATGCCAAGTTCGCCTTGAGCAAGGCCGAGGCGGGCCACCCGATGTGGTCGCAGGTGTACCGCAAGGCCTTGGGGCTGAAGTGACCCCGGAGCCCCTTCAGGCCAGCGTGATTTCCAGCTGACGGTCGCCGTTGCCGGCCCAGCGGCGCACTTCCTCGTCGAGCAGGTGCAGGGTGCGTGGGTGCATCTGCGCCCATTTGCGCGACAGCACGAGGCGCGCCTTGCCGGTGCGACCGCGTTGCAGCAGGGCCACCTTCGGCGGCAGCTCCATGCGTGCGTGGTGCAGGATGATGGCCAGGCGCAGGCACATCACCTGCGACATCAACGGCCGGTCGTGCTTGTGGTCGGCCAGCTTGACGAGGTCGCCGCGCTGGCCCAGCACCAGGGTGGACAGGCGCCGCAATTGCGACTGCGAATAGCCCGAGGCATCGACATGGCCCAGCAGGTAGGCGCTGTGGCGGTGGTGGTCGTGGTGCGAGACCATCATGCCGATTTCGTGCAGGCCACTGGCCCAACCCAGCTCACGGGCGTGCTCGCCATCGGGGCTGGCGGTGGGGTCGTTGAGGCTTTGCCACAGGCTCAGGGCGCGGCCACGCACCCGGTCGGCATGGGCCACGTCCACCTGGAAGCGGCGTTGCAGCTCGCGCACCGAGGTGTCGCGTGGGTCGGGCAGGCGGTGGTTGCTGGCGGCCTCGATGCGGTCTTCCAGGTCGAAGATCACACCCTGGCGCAGGGCGCCGCGGGCCGGGCGCATGACCTCGATGTCGAAGTGCTGCGACAGCGTGTAGAGGATGCTCAAGCCACCGCCCAGCACCGCCTTGCGCTCCGGCTTGAGGCCGGGCAGGGCGAGGCTTTCGGTGCTGCCGGCGGCAATGCACTGCTCGATGCACCAGCGCAGGCCGTCGGGCGTGATGCTGCCGTCGGTGATGCCGTTGGCCGCGAGGATGTGCGAAACCGCGCCGACCGTGCCGGACGAGCCCAGGGCCTCCTGCCACTGCTCGCGCGGGAAAATCGTCAGGGCTTCTTCGAGCTCGGCACCCGCGGCGATTTGCGCGGCGCGGAAGTACTCGGCCGTGTAGCGGCCTTCCGGGAAGTGCTGCAGCGACAGGCTGACGCTGCCCACGGCGAACGATTCGGCGCGGTGCGGGGCGCGGCCCACGCCCAGGATCATCTCGGTGGAGCGGCCGCCGATGTCGATGACCAGGCGCGGCAGCTCGCTGGGCTGCAGGCGCGACACGCCCTGGTAGATCAGGCGGGCTTCTTCGCGCCCGGAGATGACCTCGATGGGCAGGCCCAGCACGCGGTCGCCGCGTTGCAGGAAGGCATCGCGGTTGCGCGCTTCGCGCAGGGTCTGGGTGGCCACGGCGCGCACCTGCCAGGGCGCGAAGCCCTTGAGGCGTTGCGCAAAGCCGGCCAGGCAGGCCAGGCCGCGCTGGGTGGCTTCCTCGGTCAGCAGGCCGCGGCTGTCGAGCCCGGCGCCCAGGCGCACGGTTTCCTTGAGGTAGTCGATGCGCTTGTAGCGGCCCCGGCTGATCTGGGCGATTTCCAGCCGGAAGCTGTTGGAGCCCATGTCGATGGCGGCCAGCAGGTCGGGGAATCGGCTCTTGTCCATGCCGCGCTCGGGTGCGGCGGTCGCGGTCTTGATCGGGGGGGCGCTCAGCGGTGTGTCCATGCCGGTATTGTCCCTGCTTTGACGGGCCACTCCGTGACAGACATCACCCGATCGCGGCCAAGGCTTGACCCGGTTGCTAAGATGTTTGGATGATCCTGATGTCCATCGTGGCCGCCACCTTCATCGGCGGCCTTGTTTCCGTGCTGCTGGCCGCAGCCCTTTCCGCGCCCTTGCTGGGCCTGATCGTGCGCCACCTGGTGGGCTTGTCCACCGGCGTGCTGCTGGGCACGGCGCTGCTGCACGTGCTGCCCGAGGCCTTCGAGTCGGGCGAAGCGCCGCATGGCCTCTTCCTGACCCTGCTGGGCGGGCTGATGTTCTTCTTCCTGCTGGAGAAGGCCGAGCTCTACCGCCATGGTCACCACCACGAGCACGACGATCACCACCACCACCATGGCTTCGACGCCGAGCAGGCGGGGCGTGGTGGCTGGAGTGTGCTGGTGGGCGACAGCATCCACAACTTCTGCGATGGCGTCTTGATTGCGGCGGCCTTCCTCTCGGACCCGCACCTCGGCGTGGTCACGGCCCTGGCCATCATCGCCCACGAGATCCCGCAGGAAGTGGGCGACTACATCGTGCTGATCAACGCGGGCTTCTCGCGCATGCGGGCGCTGGTCTACAACATGATCTCGGGCATGTCGGCCGTGGTGGGCGGTGTGCTGGGCTACTACCTCATCGGGCCGTTCAAGGATTACCTGCCCTACATGATGGTGGTGGCGGCCAGCAGCTTCGTCTATGTGGCCGTGGCCGACCTCATCCCGCAGCTGCAAAAGCGCCTGAGCTGGCGCGACACGCTGCTGCAGATCGTCTGGCTGGCCCTGGGCTTGTTGATGATCGCGTCCATCGTGCACACGATGCACGACTGAGTCGGATGCGCTTGCCGCGCTCCGGGCTGTCCGGCTTCAGGCGGGTTTGAAGCGCGTGGCCGCCATGCCGGCCCCGACGATGAGCAGCATGCCCAGCACGCTGTCCGGCCCCAGGTGCTCCTGGAACAGCCACATGCCGAACAGGCTGGCGTGCACGATGCCCAGGTACTGCAGGCTGGCGTTGACGAGCATGCTGCCGCGCGCATAGGCCCGCGTCATCAGCAATTGGGCGACGGTGGCGAAGGCCCCCACGCCGATGAGCTCGGCCCAGGCCACGCCGGGGATGTCGGCCCATCTGTGGGCGTGTGGCGTGCCCTGCGTCCAGGCTTCGGCCACGCCCAGGCCGGCGCCCAGCACCGTGCCCATCAGTGAAAAGTAGAACACCACGCGCACTTCGGGCTCGCCCGCGCGGCCCAGGGCCGTGACCTGCACATAGGCCATGGCGGCAAGCATGCCGGACACCAGCCCCACCAAGCCCGCGCCGAGCTGGTCGCGCGCCAGCGTGGGGTGCAGCACCAGGGCCACACCGGCAAAGCCCACGGCGATGGCGGCGAGCAGGCGTGGGTCGACCCTGCCGCCATGGCGGCCATCACTGCCATCGCGCCCACGGTGGCGCGCCCAGGCCACCTGGCCGATGAGGAAGACCGCGATCCACACGGACGACATGTAGTTCAGCGTGACGGCGGTGGCCAGCGGCAGGTGGCCGATGCAGTAGAACCACAGCGAGAGCGCGAACACGCCCGATACCCCGCGCTGCACATGCAGCCGCGGCACCGATGTGCGCAGCGAGGTGCCCGTGCCCCAGGCGATGGCGGCCATCAGCACCGCGCCCACGAAGCCGCGCATGCCGACCACCGCGGCCGTGCCGAAGTGCGCCGAGGCCAGCTTGACGCACACGCCCATGCAGGCGAACAGCACGGTGGCCAGGGCCATCTGCAGGTAGGGCGAGCGACGTTTGGACATGCTTGCAGGGTTGCTGAAAAGGAAAGGCCGCCCGAAGGCGGCCTCGCATGGGCAGGGCGCTCAGCCCTTGAGCTGAGCCGAGTCGCCCATCATGCGGCGGTACCACTCGTGGAAGTGCTGCATGCCATCTTCCATGGGGCTTTGATACGGGCCGACCTCGTTGTCACCGCGCAGCATCAGGGCGCGGCGGCCCGCGTCCATGCGCTCGGCGATCTCGTCGTCCTCGATGCAGGTCTCCATGTAGGCGGCGCGCTGGGCTTCAACGAACTCGCGTTCGAAGGCCGCGATCTCTTCGGGGTAGTAGAACTCCACCACGTTGAGGGTTTCCTGCGGGCCCTTGGGGTACATGTTGGAGACCACCAGCACGTGCGGGTACCACTCCACCATCATCGTGGGGTAGTAGGTCAGCCAGACCGCGCCTTGCGAGGGCTTCTCGCCGCCGCGGTAGTTCATCAGCACCTCGCGCCACTTCTTGTAGACGTCGGAGCCCGGCTTGTCGAAGCCCTTGGCCACGCCCACGGTCTGCACGGAATAGGCATCGGCCATGTCCCAGCTCAGGTCGTCGCACGTGACGAAGTTGCCCAGTCCGGGGTGGAAGGGGCCGACGTGGTAGTCCTCGAGGTAAACCTCGATGAAGGTCTTCCAGTTGTAGTGGCAGGTGTGCAGTTCGACATGGTCCAGCACGTAGCCGGAGAAGTCGAGGTCGCCACCGGGCTTGAAGCGCGCGTCGATGCCCGCCAGGTCCGCGGCGATGTCGCGGCCGTTGTCCTCGAACAGCAGGCCGTTCCAGTTGCGAACCTTGTAGCGGTTGAGGTTCAGGCAGGGGTCGTGGTCGAAGTGCGGCGCACCGATCAGCTGCCCCTGGTGGCTGTAGGTCCAGCGGTGCAGGGGGCAGACGATGTTGTTGCGGGTGTTGCCGCGGCCCTTGAGCATGATGGCCTGGCGGTGGCGGCAGACGTTGGACAGCAACTCGATGCCATCTTTCGTGCGCACGAGCGCGCGGCCTTCGGCCTCCTGGGGCAGGGCGTGGTGGTCGCCAACCTCGGGCACGCTCAGGGCGTGTCCCAGGTAGCGGGGACCGGACTGAAAGATGCGTTCCTGCTCCTCCTTGTACAGTGATGCGTCGAAATAGACGGACACGGGCAACTGCGTGTTGCTGCGGCGGAGGGTGTTGAGCGCAGGACTCAGGTCGGACATGATCCCCAGGATCTCCAAAAACCAATGTCAACCCACCTTGTGCTTGCCGCGAACGAGATCGCCAGCGCCGACACACAAGGACTTGTGGGACCCTGGGGCTGCCGTGCGGATCTCTCCGGGTGCTGGCCGCCAGGGGGCGGACCCGATTTGCAGCCATTTCATGAACCTGTCATGAAGCCGGGCGCAATACGGGGAACCGAGGATTCTAGCCCGGGGGTGGGGGTGGGGCAAGCCCGCCAGAGGCTGCCCGAGCGCCCCGTGGGGCCGTCCGTCCACCCCAAACGAGGGTGGCGTGGCGCGTGAGGTGCCCGGCGGTGTCGCGGTCGGGCGGGCGTCTCGAAATAGAATACGCGTTTGCCCGCAGGGTCGGGTGATCCAGGCAGGACCATGGCCAAGAAAGCACCCACCGACGCATCCACCGGCGCCCTCACCGACAGCGCATTGCCAGAGCCCGCTTTGCCTGCGCTGCCCGACAGCTACGAGGCCGCCCTGGCCGAGCTGGAACAGCTGGTGGCGCGCATGGAGGCCGGCGCCTTGCCGCTGGACCAGTTGCTGGTGAGTTACCGCCGCGGCGCCCAGTTGCTGGGCCATTGCCGCCAACGCCTGGAAGCCGTCGAGGCCCAGGTCAAATTGCTGGAAGATGGCCAGCTCAAACCCTGGGATGCCGCATGAGCCCGCAGCAACTGGCCGTGTGGTCCGAGGTGGTGCTGGCCCGCGTGGAAGCCGCCCTGAGCGCGTGGGTGCCGGCGTCGGCCCCCGCCGGCTTGGGCGAGGCCATGCGCTATGGCGTGCTGGACGGCGGCAAGCGCTTGCGTGCGCTGCTGGTGCAGGCTGCCGCCGAAGCGGCAGGCGCCACCGCCACCGAGGCGGGCTGCGAAGCGGCCCTGCGCGCGGCTTGCGCGGTCGAGCTCATCCACGCTTATTCGCTGGTGCACGACGACATGCCCTGCATGGACAACGACGTGCTGCGCCGGGGCAAGCCCACGGTGCACGTGGCTTTCGGCGAGGCCCAGGCCATGCTGGCCGGTGACGCCATGCAGGCCCTGGCCTTCGAGGTGCTGACGCCGGACGAAGGCGAAGGTGCCGGCGTGCCGCCCGTGCTGCAGGCGCGCCTGGTGCGCATCCTGGCGCGTGCGTCCGGCCAGGCCGGCATGGCCGGTGGCCAGGCCATCGACCTCGCCAGCGTCGGCCAGGCCCTGGACGAAGCCACCCTGCGCGACATGCACCGCCGCAAGACCGGCGCCCTGCTGCGCGCCAGCGTGCAGATGGGCGCGGCCTGTGGTGGCCTGCACCCGGGCCAGCCCGCCTGGGACGCCCTGACCGACTATGGCCATGCCATGGGCCTGGCCTTCCAGATCGTGGACGATGTGCTGGACGCCACCCAGCCCTCCGACACCCTGGGCAAGACCGCCGGCAAGGACGCCGATGCGAACAAACCGACCTACGTGAGCCTGCTGGGCCTGGACGGTGCGCGCCAGGAGGCCGATGCCTTGCTGGCCCAGGCGCTGTCGGCCCTGTTGCGCAGCGGTCTGGCGGCCCAGGCGCTGCAGCCGCTGTCGGACCTGGCGCACCGCATCGTCCACCGCGACCACTGACATCACAGAAATCCACCCAGGATGAGCACCATGACCTACCCCCTGCTGTCGCGCATCGAGCAGCCTGCCGACATCCGGCACCTCTCGCGCTCGGAGCTCAAACAGCTCGCCACCGAGCTGCGCGACCACCTGCTGCAGAGCGTTTCGCGCACGGGCGGTCACCTGTCGTCGAACCTGGGCACGGTCGAGCTCACCATCGCGCTGCACCACGTCTTCAACACCCCGCATGACCGCCTGGTCTGGGACGTGGGCCACCAGACCTATCCGCACAAGATCCTGACCGGCCGGCGCGACCGCATGCCCACGCTGCGCCAGTTCGGCGGCATGAGTGGCTTCCCGCGCCGCGACGAAAGCGAGTACGACACCTTCGGCACGGCGCACTCGTCCACCTCGATTTCCGCGGCGCTGGGCATGGCGCAGGGCGCGCAGATCCGTGGCGAGTCGCGCCGCGCGGTGGCCATCATCGGCGATGGCGCCATGACCGCGGGCATGGCCTTCGAGGCCCTGAACAACGCGGGCGTGCCGCATGCCGGCAAGATGCCCAACGTGCTGGTGGTGCTCAACGACAACGACATGTCGATCTCGCCGCCGGTCGGGGCGCTCAACCGCTACCTGGCGCGCCTGATGTCGGGCCGCTTCTACACGGCCGCGCGTGAAAGCGCCAAGCAGGTGCTGCGCAACGCGCCGCCGCTGTTCGAGCTGGCCAAGAAGCTGGAAGAGCACGCCAAGGGCATGGTGGTGCCTGCCACCATCTTCGAGGAGTTCGGCTTCAACTACGTCGGCCCCATCGACGGTCACGACCTCGACAGCCTGATCCCCACGCTGGAGAACCTGCGCGACCTCGAAGGCCCGCAGTTCCTGCACGTGGTCACCAAGAAAGGCTACGGCTACAAGCTGGCCGAGGCCGACCCGGTCGCGTACCACGGGCCGGGCAAGTTCGACCCCGCCGTGGGCCTGAAGAAGCCGTCGCCCACCGACGCCCCGGCCAAGCCGACCTTCACACAGGTGTTTGGCCAATGGCTGTGCGACATGGCCGCCGCCGACCCGCGCCTGGTGGGCATCACGCCGGCCATGCGCGAGGGCTCGGGCATGGTGGAGTTCCACCAGAAGTTCCCGGGCCGCTACTTCGATGTGGGCATCGCCGAGCAGCACGCCGTCACCTTCGCCGCCGGCCTGGCCTGTGAGGGCCTCAAGCCCGTGGTGGCGATTTACTCGACCTTCCTGCAGCGCGGCTACGACCAGCTCGTCCACGACGTGGCCATCCAGAACCTGCCGGTGGTGTTCGCACTCGACCGCGCCGGCATCGTGGGGGCGGACGGCGCCACGCACATGGGCGCCTTCGACATCGCCTTCGTGCGCTGCATTCCCAACATGAGCCTGCTGGCGCCGGCCGATGAAGCCGAGTGCCGCCAGGCCCTGAGCGCGGCCTATGCCCAGAACCACCCCGTGGCCGTGCGCTATCCGCGCGGTGCGGGCGCGGGTGTGCCGGTGCCCACAGACCTGAACCCCATGCCCTGGGGCAAGGGCGAGGTGCGTCGCCGCGCTGTGAGCCTCGCGCCTGCGGGCCAGCGCGTGGCCATCCTGGCCTTCGGCACCCTGCTGTACCCCGCGTTGCAGGCCGCCGAGGCGCTCGATGCGACCGTGGCCAACATGCGCTTCGTCAAGCCGCTGGACGTGGACCTGGTGACGCAACTGGCCGCCGACCACGACCTGATCGTGACGGTGGAAGAGGGCTGCGTGATGGGCGGCGCGGGTTCGGCCGTGGCCGAGGCGCTGGCCTCGGCCGGCATCGCCAAGCCCCTGCTGATGCTGGGCCTGCCCGACGCGTTCGTCGAGCACGGCGACCCGGTCAAATTGCTGGGCCTGTGCGGGCTGGACGCGGCGGGCATCGAGCAGGCGATCCGCACCCGGCTGGCGGCGACCGCCGTGGCCTGAGTGTGGGTGGATGCGCCCGCCCGATGCCCGGGCCGCGTGTCCTCTTTTTGTGATCTGTCTTGATCTGCCCGGGTGCCTCTGAAGATTTGCGCTTCAGCTTGGCGCTTCAGGCGGCTTCTGGGGCGGTTGCGTCCGAACTGTCGCTGGTGCTGCAACTGCCGCCGCAGCCACTGATGGCCAGCGCGGGCAGGGCTTCGGGTTCGCTGATGTGTCCTGTGGCGGGGTCGTAGCCCACGCTCTTGAGGTGCAGGGCCAGGCCGGCGTCCATGGTCTGGGCGTGGTGCGGGAACCAGACCGTCAACTCGTGCGCCATCTGGCGGATCGGGGCCAACTGGCCTTGCTGGCCGAGCGCCAGGCCTTCGCGCAGCACCTTGAGCACGACGGCGTGCTGGGTCATGTGGCAACTGCCCGGGGCGAAACCGGTGTCGGCCATCCAGCGGTCTTCCTGACCGAAGTGGGCGTCGGTGTGTTCGACCAGGGCCTGCCAGCGGGACACCAGTTCGGTGTCTTCGGCCGTTTGCACCTCGGCCAGCAGGTCCACGAACTCGATGTGTGTCTGGTCCATGAAGGGCATGGCCAGGTTCAGGGTGTCCGACCACTGCAGGCCGGGTGCCACAGGCGTGGTGAAGGGCGCGGGTGCAGAAGGCGTGCCCGAAGCCTCAGCGGAGGCGTCGGGCGGGGCGATGGCGGCAACAGCATTCATGGCCGCGAGCGTATCGGCTCGGCGGCCCGGGTGTCTTGCGCTGGCGCAAGACAGGCGCAGGTCAAGCCAGCCGCGCGCGGTGGCGGGCCACCTGGGCACGCACCTGGGCCGGCGCCGTGCCGCCCAGGATGTTGCGGGCGTTGAGCGAGCCGCGCAGGCTCAGCACCTCGTAGACGTCCTGCTCGATGGCGGGGTTGTAGGTCTGCAGCGTGGCCAGGGGCAGTTCCGACAGGTCCACGCCCGCGGCGATGGCGTCCTTCACGGCGTGGGCCACGACCTCGTGGGCGTCGCGGAAGGGCAGGCCCTTCTTGACCAGGTAGTCGGCCAGGTCGGTGGCGGTGGCGTAGCCCTTCTTGGCGGCGCGCTCCATGGCTTCGGGCTTGACGGTGATGCCGGCGGCCATCTCGGCGAAGATGCGCAGGGTGTCTTTCAGCGTGTCCACCGTGTCGAACAAGGGTTCCTTGTCTTCCTGGTTGTCCTTGTTGTAGGCCAGGGGCTGGCCTTTCATCAGGGTGATCAGGCCCATCAGGTGGCCGACCACGCGGCCGGTCTTGCCACGCGCCAGCTCGGGCACGTCGGGGTTTTTCTTCTGCGGCATGATCGACGAGCCCGTGCAGAAGCGGTCGGCCAGGTCGATGAAGCCGAAGCTCTGGCTCATCCACAGGATGAGTTCTTCGCTCAGGCGCGAGACGTGCACCATCAGCAGGGACGCGGCCGAGGTGAACTCGATGGCGAAGTCGCGGTCGCTCACACCGTCCAGGCTGTTCTGGCAGACGGCGGGCAGGCCGGCCTCATCGACCATGCCCAGGCTGCGGGCCACGCGTTCGCGGTCCAGCGGGTAGCTGGTGCCGGCCAGGGCGGCCGAGCCCAGCGGCAGGCGGTTGACGCGGCGGCGCAGGTCGATCATGCGTTCGGCATCGCGCGCAAACATCTCGACGTAGGCCAGCAGGTGGTGACCGAAGCTCACGGGCTGGGCCACTTGCAAGTGGGTGAAGCCGGGCAGGATGGTGTCGGCGTTTTGCTCGGCCACATCGACCAGGGCGGTTTGCAGGGCGGTCAACAGCACGCCGATTTCGTCGATCTCGCCGCGCAGCCACAGGCGCACGTCGGTGGCGACCTGGTCGTTGCGCGAGCGGCCGGTGTGCAGGCGCTTGCCGGCATCTCCCACCAGTTGCGTCAGGCGGGCTTCGATGTTGAGGTGCACGTCTTCCAGGTCGAGCTTCCATTCGAAGCTGCCGGCTTCGATTTCCGCGCGGATCTGCGCCATGCCCTTCTGGATGGAGGCCAGGTCATCGGCCGAGATCAGGCCTTGCGCTTGCAGCATGTCGGCGTGGGCCAGCGAGCCCTGGATGTCGGCGGCCCACAGGCGCTTGTCGAAGAAGACGCTGGCGGTGTAGCGCTTGACCAGCTCGCTCATGGGCTCCGAGAACAGGGCCGACCAGGCCTGGGACTTCTTGTCGAGTTGGTTGGTGCTCATGAGGGGGGCGCTTGAAGCAGAATGTGCAAACCATGGATTTTAAGGACCCCGCCGCCCATTCGCCCGCCGCAGCGCCATCTTCGGTGGCATCTTCGCCGTCTTCTGCGCCTCCGGGCTGGGCGGTGTCGACCCAGTTCGCGCTGCCCCAGCCGGGCGGTGATGCGCCTTCCGGTGCGGCGTCGTCGGCCACATCGGCCACATCGCCCCTGGACATCTGCCACGTGGGCGTGGTGCTGCGCGTGGTGCTGGGCGTGCAGCTGGTGGTGGGCCTGGCCCAGTCTTTCCAGGCGCTGGGGCCGGCCGATGCCTTGACGCGCTGGGCCCAATCGGCCGTGGTGTCCTTGCCGGCCAGCCTGTTGTGGCTGGTGGTGGCCTGCAGCGTCAGCCGCTGGCTGTCGCGCCAGCGCGAGGCGTGGCAGTGGGTGGCGGCGATGGGCCTGGGGGCCGTGGTGGGCGCCTTGGCGCAGTGGCAGCTGACCTGGCTGGACCTGTGGGCCAGCGTGCCGCGCGGGGCCTGGGGCTGGCCCCTGGTGCCACCCATGCTGACCGGCGCAGCCCTGGCCGGCGTGGGCCTGGCCTGGCTCAAGCACCGCGCGCACAGCCAGCTGCCGGCGCACGCCGCGGCCCGCCTGGCCGAGTTGCAGGCGCGCATCCGCCCGCACTTCTTGTTCAACACGCTCAACACGGCGATCGCGCTGGTGCAGATCGACCCGCAACGCGCCGAAGCCGTGCTGGAAGACCTGGCCGAGCTGTTCCGCCAGGCGCTGACCTCGCCCTCGGTGCGCACCACCCTGGCCGAGGAGATCGCGCTGGCGCGGCGCTACCTCAGCATCGAGCAACTCCGCTTTGGCGAGCGCGTCACCGTGCGCTGGGAGCTGGACGACGACGCCGCGCAGGCCGAGGTGCCGGCCCTGATCCTGCAGCCGCTGGTGGAAAACGCCGTGCGCCACGGCATCGAGGCCAACCCGCTGGGCGGCTGGATCGTGGTGCGCACCAAGGCCCAGGGCGGGCGCGCCGTGCTGACCGTGAGCAACTCGGTGCCGACGCAAGGGCCGACCGCGGCCACCGCGGGCCATGGCATCGCGCTGCGCAATGTGCGCCAGCGCCTGAAACTCATGCACGATGTCGAGTCGGATTTCGACGCCGGCCTGCAGCGCGCCGCGCCCGGTGGCGATGCGGGCCGCCAGCCGCCGGTGTACGTGGTGCGGGTGGCCGTGCCGCTGCCCAAACATCCTGTCCCATGAACACACCTGTCCCGCCCCTGTCGGTGGTCGTCATCGACGACGAACCCCTGGCGCGCCTGCGCATCCGCTCGTTGCTGGCGCAGGCCGCGGTGCCCAATGTGGTGCTGTCCGAGTTCGGCGAGTCGGTGACGGCACTGCTGCACCTGCAGGAGCTCGACCGCGCCGGCCGCGCGCCCGACCTCGTCGTGCTGGACATCCAGATGCCCGGGCTGGACGGCATGGTGCTGGCCGCCCGCTTGCGCGAGTTGCAACGCCCGCCCGCGGTGGTGTTCGTCACCGCGCACGCCGAGCATGCTCTGCGCGCCTTCGACCTGGATGCCGCCGATTACCTGACCAAGCCCGTGCGCCTGGAGCGCCTGAACACCTCGCTGGAGCGCGTGCAGCGCCTGCGCGCCACCTTGCAACCCGCGCGCGACGAGCCGGTGGACGATGGCGAAGTGCTGGTGGTGCAGGAGCGCGGCCGCGTCGAGCGCATCCTGCTGGCCGACATCCTGTACTTCAAGGCCGAACAGAAGGCCGTGCTGCTGCGCACCGCCGATGACAGCCGCGTCATCGACGACTCCCTGACCGAGCTGGAAGGCCGGGTGGGCACGCGCTTCATCCGCGTGCACCGCAACGCGCTGGTCTCGCGCCAGGCCATGAAGGCGCTGGAGCGCCGTGCCGACGACCCCGACGGCGGCGAGGCCTGGGCCGTGCAGGTGCTGCCCACATTGGAGTGGTTGGCGGTGTCGCGCCGGCAGGTGACTGCGGTGCGCGAGGCCATGGCCCAAGCTGTGTGAGGCCGCGCAGGGCATGAAAAAAGCCAGGCGCATGGCCTGGCTTGATCGGGGGGGTTGACGGGCTGCGTCAGAAGCCCAGGCTGGCCAGCAGGTCGTCGACCTCGCTCTGGTTGGCCACCACGTCGGTGCGGCCTTCGGCGTCGATGACCGGGCCTTCCAGGTGCGGCTGGCTGGCATCTGTGTGGTGGTGACTGGTCAATGCGGCCTCCACCTTCTGCGCTTGCTCGGGCGGTGCGGCCTGCACCAGCAGCTTGACGAGCTGGTTTTCCAGGTCGCTGGCCAGTTTCACGACCTTGGCCACCACCTGGCCGGTCAGGTCATGGAAGTCCTGCGCCATCATGATGTCGGTCAGGTGGCCGTCCACCCGGTGCGTGACGGTTTCCACGTCCTGCACGAAGTTGAAGACGGCGCCACTGGCCACGGCCTTCACCGGGTCGGCGGTGATGAGTGCGGCGAGCTTGCGCGTCTCGGCGGCGATGTGCTCTTGGTCGGCCTTGGCCGTGTCCACCAGGTTGAGCACCTTCTCGGCGGCATCGGCCGTCTTGGTGGCGATGTAGTTCAGGCGGCTGCGCGCGTCGGGCAGGTCGTCCACCGTGTTCTTCAGGCCGGGCAGCACGCCCAGCATGTTCATCGTGTCGTGCAGCTGTCGGGTCAGGGTGCCCAGTTGCTGGAAGATTTCAGGCGATGCCGCGGGCATCTGCATGTTCTCTGGCAGGTCGACCTTCATGCTGTGTGCTCCCTGTCAGGCCGTGGCGGCCAGTTTTTGCATGATTTTTTGCACCTTCTCTTCCAAGGTGGCCTTGGTGAAGGGCTTGACGATGTAGCCGGCCGCACCCGTCTGGGCCGCCAGCACGATGTCTTCTTTCTTGGCTTCGGCCGTCACCATCAGCACGGGCAGGTGCTTCAAAGCGTCATCGGTCTTGATGGCCTTGAGCAGCTCGAAGCCGTTCATGTTGGGCATGTTGATGTCGCTGACGACGAAATCGAACTTGCCGTTCTTCAGCATGTTCAGCGCCACGGCGCCGTCTTCGGCCTCTTCGGCGTTGGTATAGCCACTCTCTTTGAGCAAACCGCGCACGATGCGGCGCATGGTGGAGAAGTCATCCACGATGAGAAATTTCATGTCCACGGGGTTGCTCATGACGCGTCCTTTGTCGATCGGAAGGGGGCTTTGCCACCCTGCTGCTGTGGGTTTTATCGGCCGGTGATGCCAGGTCTTGAGGGCTTGATGTCGGGCACCTCGGGCGCCTCGGCCTCGGCGTCTTCGCCGGATTCCACGCGCGCGGCGCTGAAGAAGCGGTCCTCGGCTTCGCGGTTCATCACGATGATGCTGATGCGCCGGTTCAGGGGGCTCTCCGGGTTGCCCTTCTCGTACAGCATGCTGGCCGCCAGGCCCTGCACGCGCAGCACCTTGGCGCCGCTGAGGCCACCGGAGATCAATTCTCGGCGCGAGGCGTTCGCCCGGTCGGACGACAGCTCCCAGTTGCTGTAGCCACGCTCGCCCGCGCTGAAGGCCTTGGCGTCGGTGTGGCCCTCGATGGTCAGGCGGTTGGGCACTTCGTCGAGCACGTGGCCGATGGCGCGCAGGATGTCGCGCATGTAGCCTTTGACCTCGGTGTCGCCGCTTTCGAACATGGGCCGGCTCTGGTCGTCCACGATCTGGATGCGCAGCCCTTCCGCTGTGAGGTCGAGCTGGATCTGTGATCTGTATTTGGCCAGGCGCTCGTCGTTCGCGATGACTTCTTCGACCCGCTGCTTCAGGGCGCTCAGGCGCTCGGCTTCGGCGCGCATCTGCTCGGCACGCAGCGCTTTTTTCTTGGCTTTTTCGTCGGCGGTTTCCGACTTGCCCTTCTTGTTTTGCCCCACGGATTCGGCCAGGTTGTTGCCGCCCCCTTTGAGGATGGAGGTCGCGTCACCCGCGCCGCTGCCACCCAGCATGGCGACCTTCAGCGGGCTGTTGAAGTAGTCGGCGATGCCTTTTTTATCACCCTCGGTGGTCGAGCCCAGCAGCCACATCAGCAGGAAGAAGGCCATCATGGCCGTCACGAAGTCGGCGTACGCGATCTTCCAGGCACCACCGTGGGCAGCGTGGCCGCCCTTCTTGATGCGCTTGATGATGATCGGTTGGACCTTCTTCGAATCACCGGCCATGCTGTGCTCCGCAGGTCCTTATTTCTTCTTGACGTGGGCTTCGAGCTCGGCGAAGGTCGGGCGCTCGGTCGAGTACAGCACCTTGCGGCCGAACTCGATGGCGACCTGCGGGGCATAGCCCTGCATCGAGGCCAGCAGCACCGTCTTCACGACCTGGAACTCCTTGGTGCCTTCGTCGAGCTTTTGCTCCATCAGGCCGCCCAGGGGTTCCACCACGCCGTACGCCAGCAAGATGCCCAGGAAGGTGCCTACCAGGGCCGAGCCGATCATGCCGCCCAGCACGGCCGGGGGCTGGCCCACCGAGCCCATGGTGTTCACCACGCCGAGCACGGCGGCCACGATGCCGAAGGCGGGCAGGGCGCCGGCCAGGCGGGCCACGGCCGCCACGGCGCCATGGCCTTCGTGGTGGTGGGTGTCGATCTCGTTGTCCATGAGGGTCTCGATCTCGTGGGCGTTGAGGTTGCCCGAGACCATCATGCGCAGGTAGTCGGTGATGAACTCGACGACGTGGTGGTCGTGGCCCATCGTGGGGTACTTCTTGAACAGGGCGGAGTTGTGCGGGTCCTCGACGTCCTTTTCAATGGACATCAGGCCTTCCTTGCGCACCTTCTGCAGGATCTCGAACATCATCGCCATCAGCTCCATGTACCGGTCTTTCGTGTACTTGGAACCCTTGAAGAGCGGGCCGAACTGGCGCAGCACGGCTTTCACCGTTTTGGGCTGGTTGTTGACCAGGAAGGCGCCGATGGCACCGCCCCCGATGGCCATCATTTCCGTGGGCATGGCGTGGATGATCACGCCCATGTTGCCGCCGTGCATGGCGTAGGCACCAAAGATGCAGCCGAGGCAGAGGATGTAGCCGATTGCGACGAACATGGTGGGTCAGGTGCAAGTTCGGGTCATGACGTGATCTTCGGCCAGGCTGAGGCGGCGAAAGCCGTGAACAAGGCCACAGGGATGGCGCTATTCCGGCTCAGCTTCCAGCAGGTGGAAAACCTTCGGGGTGTTTCTGCAAAAAAGACGGACCCGATGGGGGTCCGTGGGAAAGCACTTGGAGGTGCCAGGAGGAGACAAGCAAGAACGCCTTCCTTCCAAAAGACGCTCATCTGGAACTTCGGCAACACCGACAGGAACTTGAGTTCACAGCGCTGTGGCGGGGTGCAGCGGCGAAGCAATCCGTGCGCACTTCACGCCGGCCGGGCTCAGTGCATCTGCAGCGAACCGGCGGCCTTGCCCTTGCCGGCGCGTGCCGGGGGGTTGCACAGGCCGCAGGTGAAGTGGCGGGCGATTTCGTGCGGGTGGGTGACGAAGTGGCCGCCGCACTTGTTGCACTTGGTCATCGTCAGCATGCCGTTGTCGATGAACTTGACCAGGCGCCAGGCGCGGGTCACCGACAGCAGGGGCTCCAGGCCTTGGGACTGGGTCTGTTCCAGGTAGAGCTGGTAGGCCTTGATGACGACGTCGATCTCGTCCATCTCGGAGGCCTTGTTCAGGTACTCGTGGACGTTGAGGAACAGGCTGGCGTGGATGTTGGGCTGCCAGGTCATGAACCAGTCGGTGGAGAAGGGCAGCTGACCCTTGGACGGCGACTTGCCCGAGACTTCCTTGTACAGGCGCAGCAGGCGCTCATAGGACATGTCGGTCTCCGACTCCAGGACCTGCAGGCGGGCACCGAGGTGGATGAGCGTGACGGCGCGGTCGATTTGCTTGGCTTCGGTCAACAGGCTCTTGGTGCGCATGGTGGGTCTCCTGGGAATCGGGTTCGTTGTGCAGATCAGGCAGCCGTCAAGCAGCTTCTTGGTGGCGGCCGGCCATCAGGATGTTGGCGTGCAGGCGGGTGACGGAGTCGTTGGCCGACTTGGAGTGGCTGGTCAGCAGGGACCAGACCAGGTCGTCGTCGATGCGCATGCGGCACAGCAGGGTGTTGCTGGAGGCCATCTTCATGATCTGGGCCGGAGTCAGCATCGCCAGCATGTTGGCCGCCGTTTCCGAGATGCCCAGGCGGAACAGCGCCTGTTCGCGGTCCGAGCGGACGAGGCTCTGGGCCAGCATCAGGTAGGACAGGTTGACTTCGCGGATTTCCATCAGGATCTGGTCGGCGTTCATGGTGGGCTCCTTGGGCGGCTAAAGCGTTTGAAAGGCGGGCTTGTCGGTTCTGTTTCTCGTGTCAGCGAAGTTCGTCGCTGGCATGGAATGGATTCTGTGCACCCCACCCAGTTTTCTGAATAGGCTGGCCGCTGTAAGACATGTCGGCTGGGCGCTGAGCCTCGTGTCAGAAAAAATCCGACAAACGCGTCCCTGTGCGGACAGGAACGGGGCAAAAACCGCTCAGAAAAAAGCCCGGTTTTGCCGGGCCAGTCTCATGGGGTGAAACGCCGCAGCGCGCCAGTGGCGCCCGGGCGTGACGGATGTCTCACCCAGCGCGGGGCAAGGGCGTCAGCAGGTGTTCGCCACCTGGGAAGCTGTGCCGCACGATGCGCCGCACGACGGTGAAGAACTGCCAGGTCAGCGAGCCGCTGTTGTAGGGCACGCCATGGCGCAGGCACACCGCGCGCACGGCCGGCGCCACCTCGGCGTAACGGCGGGCGGGCAGGTCGGGGAAGAGGTGGTGCTCGATCTGGTGGCTCAGGTTGCCCGTCATCACGTGGAAGAGCCAGCCGCCGCGCAGGTTGCTGGACCCCAAAATCTGGCGCAGGTACCAGTGGCCTCGGTGCTCGGTGGCCACGGCGTCTGCGGGGAAGAGGTGGACGCCGTCCGTGAAGTGCCCGCAGAAGATGACGACGAAGGTCCAGAGGTTGCGGATGACACCGGCGAGGGCGTTGCCGGCCAGCATCGCCAGGAAGGCCGCGCCGAAGGCCAGCACGGCGGGCTGGGTGGCGGCCTGAGCGGTGGGTGCGGCCGTGCCCAGGTCGGTGGCGTCCAGGCCTGACCGCAGGGCGAAGGCCAGCGCGCCGAGGGCACCTGCCAGCAGCGGCCAGGCCAGGAAGTCGCGCCGGAGCTGCATCGCCATCTTGGCGCGGGCACGCGGCCACAGCGCCTGGATGCGCGCCTGCGTGGCGGTGCGGTCGGTGCGCAGGCGTTCGAACTCCAGGTTGTGGATGGCGATGGCCCACTCGAACAGCAGCGCCACCAGCGCGGCGTAGGGTGCCTGGATCAGGTGGCGCGGCTCCCAGGGGGTGTCGGCGGACAGGCGCAGCATGCCGTAGCCGAAATCGCGGTCCACGCCCGCCACGTTCGTGTAATGGTGGTGCATGTGGTTGTGGAAGTCGCGCCAATCCTCCTTGGCGCAGGCGCTGTCCCACTCGTGCGATTTGCCCTCGAAGCGCGGGTCGTTCATCCACTCGTACTGGCCGTGCATGACGTTGTGCCCGAACTCCATGTTCTGCAGGCACTTCGACAGGCCCAGCAGCACGGTGCCGGCAAGCACGGCGAGCCAGGGCGCTGGCGCCAGAGTCCACCCTGAAGCCCACCCCGCAGCCCAGCCCACTGCCCAGAAGATCGCCGCCAACAAGAGCACCAGCCGCCCAGCCGCTTCCAGCCCGCGGATCACCCACAGCAGGCGCACGATGTAGCGTGCATCCTCGGCACCGCGCTGGGCCATGGCCGCACCGCGGATGGCGTCGAGCTCACGGGCGAAGGCGTCCAGGGCCTCGGGCGTGGAGGGGCCGGGTGCTTGGGCGTGTTTGTGGATGCTCTGTGGCAAAGGCCGCACCAACACCCGGGTTCAGACCTGCTCGGGCAACACCGACGGCACCTCGATGTGCACCGCCTTCTGGCCGCCACCGGGCAGGCTGTAGCGCGCGATGCGCTTCATCACCGTCCACAGCTGCAGTGCGAAGGAGCCGGTGTTGTACGGCACGTTGTACTTGGCGCAGACGGCGCGCACGCGCGGTGCCATCTCCACATAGCGGTTGCCGGGGATGTCGGGGAAGAGGTGGTGCTCGACCTGGTGCGACAGGTTGCCGCTCATCAGGTGCATCACGCTGCCGCCACTGATGTTGCTGGAGCCCAGGATCTGGCGCAGGTACCACTGGCCCTTGCTCTCGCCCTCGATGGATGCGCGGCTGAAGGTGTAGATGTGCTCGGTGAAGTGACCGCAGAAGATGATGGCCCAGGCCCAGATGTTGCGGATGAAGTTGCCCACCACATTGCCGGCCAGCACGGCCAGGGCCACGTCTTGCGACTGCCCGAAAGGCGCCGCCACCACCGCGCCGACCAGCGGCCACACGACATAGTCGCGCTTGACGATGCGCCACATCTTGGCGCGCACCAGCAGCCACTGCGGGCGCACCTCCGACCACTTCTTGCGGCCGATGGCGACCTTGTCCATCTGCATGTCGTGGATGGCCACGAACCACTGGAAGAAGGACGCCAGCAACAGCGTCAACAGCAGTTGGAAGGGGTGCAGCCAGCTCCAGCGCAGGTCGCTGGACAGGCGCAGCAGGCCGTAGCCGAAATCGCGGTCCTTGCCGATGACGTTGGTGTAGGTGTGGTGCACGAAGTTGTGCGAGTGGCGCCACTCTTCCTTCGGGCAGGTGTTGTCCCAATCGAAGGTGTCGCCGTGGAACTGCGGGTCGTTCATGAAGTTGAACTGGCCGTGCATGACGTTGTGGCCCAGCTCCATGTTGTCGATGATCTTGCTCAGGCCCAGCAGGCCGGCGCCCAGCAGCCAGGTCGGCGGGAACCAGCCGAACAGCAGCAGCGCGCGGCCCAGGGTTTCGGTCACGCGCACCAGGCGCTGGATGCGGCGGATGTAGCGGGCATCGCGCTCGCCCACGGTGCGGCGGGTGTCGTCGCGGATGGCGTCCAGCTCACGCTCGAAGGCCAGCATCTCGGCCGCGCTCTTGGGGCCGATGTGGACGGTGCGGTCCACGGTGGGGCTCAAGGTGGCGTTCAAGGAGGGGCTCATGGTGTGTGCTCAGTTCAGGGATTCGAGGTCGAGGTCGCTCAGCGCGGTGCTCACGCACAGGCGGATGGGTTGCCCCTCGCCGTCGATGCGCTGGCCGCTGCCCAGGTCTTGGACGCTGCCGCGGTGCAGGCGGCAGGTGCACTCGTGGCAGATGCCCTGGCGGCAACCGTGCTTGATCTGGAAGCCGGCCTGTTCGCCCGCCACCAGCAAGGTGAGGTTGCCCGCGGCGTTGAACTCGCGGCTTTCGCCGGCGCGGTGCAGCGTGACGTGGTGGCGCGCGTTCGGGTCGCCCGAGGGGGTGGGCGCGGCAAAGGCTTCCAGGTGCAGGTGGCGGCCGACACCGGCATCGGCCCAGATGCGGCGGGCGGCGTCCATCAGCGGTGCGGGGCCGCAGCAGTAGGTCGCGGCGCTGGTCCACGACGGCACGGTGTCGTGCAGCAAGCTTTCGTCCAGCGTGCGGGTGCTGGTGGCCTGCGGGTTGAGGATGGGGGGTGTGCGCCCATCTTCCGGGGATGCGGGCGTGTGCACCGTGCTGTCCAGCGGCACGTAGGTGAAGCTGGTCCAACGTTGCGAGAGCTCGGTCAGGGCTTGCGCCAGGATGCGGTCGCGCAGGCTGCGGGCGAAGTACAGCAGGGTCACGCGGGTGGCGGGCGCGCGCTGGCGCAACTCGCCCAGCATGGCCATGCAGGGGGTGATGCCGCTGCCGCCGGCGATCAGCAGCACCGCGGGCGGCACCGGTGTGGGCAGCACGAAATCGCCAGCGGGGGGCTCGATGTCGATGACGTCGCCCACGTTCAGCGTTTCGTTGATGTGGTTGGACACCAGCCCGCCCGGCTGGCGCTGCACCGTGATGGCGATGCAGTCGGGGCGGTCGGCCAGGCGGCGTGGCGAGTAGGCCCGGCGGTGGCGCACGCCCTGGATGGTGATGCCCACCATCAGGTACTGGCCCGCCTTCAACGTGGGGAAGGCCCCGCCGACCTGCAGCACCAGCGTCGAGGCGGTCGGGGTTTCGGTGACCTTGTCCACCACCCGGGCCTGCAACTGGTGCACGCGCAGCAGCGGGTTGAGCAGGCCCACGGTGTCGTCGAAGGCCATGGGGCTCACCCCCAGGTGCCCCAGCCAGCTGGAAAGCCGCTTGGCTGCCGCGGCCGACAGCGACGGTGTGGGGGTTTCGGTCATGGGTACTCCGGAGAACAGGGGAAAGGCGGCGGGCGCCATCGATGACCGAAGGTTACGGAAGCCGCCTGGCGGGGCACACAGGGGAAGTCCTTGAAAACTGCCCACGTCCCCTCAAACGGGGGGCGTTAAATCGGTGCAATGCACGCGCCGAGGGGCGCCATGACGTCAAGACAGACGGTGCTTGCGCGCGCGCCTGTCAGGCGTCGCCCCTGGCCGTGGCCGTGCACAATGGGGGACAGATCAACAGGGCGGGTGCCCGGAGGTGCAGCATGGCGAGACTGCCTCGGCTGGGGGTGGCGGGCTGGCCGCACCTGCTGGTGCAACAGGTGCACGACGGCCAACTGCTGGCCCGCGACGACACCGACCGCCAGGCACTCACCGAGGCCTTGCGCGACGCCGCCCGTGCCCACGGTGTGGCGGTGCACGCCTACCACCTGGGTGAATCGGCCTTGATGTTGGTGGCCACGCCCGAGGCTTCTGATGGCCTGAGCCTGTTGATGCAGGCCGTGGGGCGCCGCTACGTGGCGGGTTTCAACCGCCGGCATGGCCGTCAGGGCGGCCTGTGGGCCGGGCGCTATCGCGGCACGGTGCTCGATGCGGCACGGTATGTGCTTGATGCCATGGTGCTGGTCGAGACAAGGGAGTCCGTGCCCCATGCGGGTGCGGCGTTGTACGGGGCGGCGTGGTCCAGTGCTGGTCACCACCTGGGCTTGCGCACCGACCCCTTGGTCTTTGACCCGGCCGCTTTCTGGGCCCTGGGCAACACGCCCTTCGAGCGACAAGCCGCCTGGCGCCAGCGCCTGGGCGAGGGTCTGTCCGAGGCCCGCAGCACCGAACTGTCGCAGGCCATGCACAAAGGCTGGGCGCTGATGCCGCCCGAGCAGGAGGCCGCACTGTCTCAGAGCGTCGGTCGCCGCCTGTCGCCGCGCCCGCGTGGTCGCCCCCGCAAGGCTTTGGCCTGATGTTGGCATGACATCTGCGTGACGTCGCTTCGCCATGGCATGGCTCTTTTTGATCTGACCCTATTTTTAATCGAGGCTGCTGTTGGGGTGATGTTTATTTGTATCTGACCCCATTTATTAGCGCTTGTGTCCGGCGAACAGGGGCAGTATCCTCCGGGATCCCCCGCGTTGTTTTTCCACACCTCTTGCTGGAGCGCCCCTATGAGCCAGGCGACTTCGGGAACCTCGTTCCCCATCTTCCCCGTGTCTGACGTTGCCACCACTGCGACCTCCGCCGTGGCCACGCGCCAGGAAATCCAGGCCGCTGCCGAAGTTGGCCTGTACGCCAATGCCGAGCACGACGCCTGCGGCGTGGGCTTTGTCGCCCACATCAAGGGCCAGAAGGCGCACAGCATCGTGCGCCAGGGCCTGCAGATCCTGGAAAACATCGACCACCGCGGCGCCGTCGGTGCCGACCCGCTGATGGGCGACGGTGCCGGTCTGCTCATCCAGATCCCCGACGAGTTCTACCGCGCCGAGATGGCCAAGCAGGGCGTCGAGCTGCCCCCGCCCGGCGAGTACGGCGTCGGCATGATCTTCCTGCCCAAGGAAAGCGCATCGCGCCAAGCCTGCGAGCAGGAGATGGAACGCGCCATCAAGGCCGAAGGCCAGGTGCTGCTGGGCTGGCGCGACGTCCCCGTGGACCGCGACATGCCCATGTCGCCGCTGGTCCGTGAGAAGGAACCCGTCATCCGCCAGGTCTTCATCGGCCGTGGCCACGACATCCTGGTGCCCGATGCCCTGGAGCGCAAGCTCTTCGTCATCCGCAAGACGGCGTCCAGCAAGATCCAGAGCCTGAACCTGACCCATGGTTCCGAGTACTACGTGCCCAGCATGTCGTGCCGCACCATCATCTACAAGGGCCTGCTGCTGGCCGACCAGGTCGGCAAGTACTACCAGGACCTGGCCGACGAGCGCGTCACCTCGGCCCTGGCCCTGGTGCACCAGCGCTTCTCGACCAACACCTTCCCCGAGTGGCCGCTGGCCCACCCGTACCGCATGGTCGCCCACAACGGTGAAATCAACACCGTCAAGGGCAACTTCAACTGGATGCGCGCCCGCGAAGGCGTGATGAAGTCGCCTGTGCTGGGCGAAGACCTGGCCAAGCTGTACCCGATCAGCCTGGACGGCCAGTCCGACACCGCCACGTTCGACAACGCGCTCGAACTGCTGACGATGGCCGGCTACCCCCTGGCCCACGCCGCCATGATGATGATCCCGGAAGCCTGGGAACAGCACAGCACCATGGACGAGCGCCGCCGCGCC
Source organism: Aquabacterium sp. (assembly GCA_023266355.1). GTDB lineage: Bacteria > Pseudomonadota > Gammaproteobacteria > Burkholderiales > Burkholderiaceae_C > Aquabacterium. Next base: position 201,767 of record JAHFQM010000004.1, on the reverse strand, counting down.
TTCTACGAGTACCACGCCGCCATGATGGAGCCGTGGGACGGCCCCGCCGCCATGGTCTTCACCGACGGTCGCCAGATCGGCGCCACCCTCGACCGCAACGGCCTGCGCCCTGCTCGTTTCATCATCACCGATGACGACCTGATCGTGCTGGCCTCGGAGTCCGGCGTGCTGCCCATCCCCGAGAACAAGATCGTCAAGAAGTGGCGCCTGCAGCCCGGCAAGATGCTGCTGATCGACTTCGAGCAAGGCCGCATCATCGACGACGAAGAGCTCAAGGCCCAGTACGCCTCGGCCAAGCCTTACCGTCAGTGGATCGAGAACGTCCGCATCAAGCTGGACGGCATCGATGGCAAGGGCGTCGCTGGCGAGTTCGGTGAGTCGCTGCTGGACCGCCAGCAAGCCTTCGGCTTCACCCAGGAAGACATCAAGTTCCTGATGGCCCCGATGGCCACCAACGGCGAAGAAGCCACCGGCTCCATGGGCAACGACTCGCCCCTGGCCGTGCTCTCCGACAAGAACAAGCCGCTGTACAACTACTTCAAGCAGCTGTTCGCCCAGGTCACGAACCCACCCATCGACCCGATCCGCGAAGCCGTGGTGATGTCGCTGGTGTCCTTCATCGGCCCCAAGCCGAACCTGCTGGACATCAACGCCGTGAACCCGCCGATGCGCCTGGAAGTCAGCCAGCCCGTGCTGGACTTCAGCGACATGGCCCGCCTGCGCAACATCGAGAAGCACACCGGCGGCAAGTTCAAGCCCTATGAAGTGGACATCACCTACCCTGCGCAGTGGGGCCATGAGGGCGTCGAAGCCCGCCTGGCATCGCTGTGCGCGGAAGCCGTGGAAGCCATCCAGTCCGGTCACAACATCCTGATCATTTCTGATCGCAAGATGGACCGCGCTCACATCGCGATCCCCGCGCTGCTGGCCCTGTCGGCCATCCACCACCACCTGGTCCGCAAGGGCCTGCGCACCTCGGCCGGTCTGGTCGTGGAAACCGGCACCGCCCGCGAAGTGCACCACTTCGCCGTGCTGGCCGGTTATGGCGCCGAGGCCGTCCACCCCTACCTGGCGATGGAAACCCTGGCCCAGATGGCCAAGGACCTGCCGGGTGAGCTGTCGGCCGACAAGGCCATCTACAACTACATCAAGGCGATCGGCAAGGGCCTGTCCAAGATCATGTCGAAGATGGGCGTGTCCACCTACATGTCCTACTGCGGCGCCCAGCTGTTCGAGGCCATCGGCCTGAACAAGCCGCTGATCGACAAGTACTTCCGCGGCACCCCGACGCAGGTCGGTGGCATCGGCGTGTTCGAAGTGGCCGAAGAAGCCATCCGCAATCACACCGCGGCTTTCGGCGACGACCCCGTGCTGACCAACATGCTGGACGCCGGCGGCGAGTACGCCTGGCGTGCCCGTGGCGAAGAGCACATGTGGACGCCGGACGCCATCGCCAAGCTGCAGCACGCCACGCGCTCGGGCAAGTTCGACACCTACAAGGAATACGCCCAGCTGATCAACGACCAGTCGCGCCGTCACCTGACGCTGCGCGGCCTGTTCGAGTTCAAGATCGACCCGGCCAAGGCCATCCCCGTCGAGGAAGTCGAATCCGCGGCCGACATCGTCAAGCGTTTCGCCACCGGCGCCATGTCGCTGGGCTCCATCTCCACGGAAGCCCACTCGACCCTGGCCCTGGCCATGAACCGCATCGGCGGCAAGTCGAACACCGGCGAAGGCGGCGAAGACGAGAACCGTTATCGCAACGAGCTCAAGGGCATCGCCATCAAGGCCGGCACCAAGGTGTCCGACGTGATCGGCGCCTCGCGCATCGAAGCCGACTACGAGATGAAGGAAGGCGACAGCCTGCGCTCGAAGATCAAGCAGGTGGCGTCCGGCCGCTTTGGCGTGACGACCGAGTACCTGGTGTCGGCCGACCAGATCCAGATCAAGATGGCCCAGGGCGCCAAGCCCGGTGAAGGCGGTCAGCTGCCTGGCGGCAAGGTCTCCGAGTACATCGGCAAGCTGCGTCACTCGGTGCCGGGTGTGGGCCTGATCTCGCCCCCGCCGCACCACGACATCTACTCGATCGAAGACCTGGCCCAGCTGATCCACGACCTGAAGAACGTCAACCCCAAGGCCGATGTGTCGGTCAAGCTGGTGTCGGAAGTCGGCGTGGGCACGGTGGCGGCCGGTGTGGCCAAGGCCAAGGCCGACCACATCGTGATCGCCGGCCACGACGGTGGCACGGGCGCCTCGCCCTGGTCGTCCATCAAGCACTGCGGTACGCCGTGGGAACTCGGCCTGGCCGAAACCCAGCAGACCCTGGTGCTGAACCGCCTGCGCGGCCGCGTGCGCGTGCAGACCGACGGCCAGATGAAGACCGGCCGTGACGTCGTCATCGGCGCCCTGCTGGGTGCCGACGAGTTCGGCTTCGCCACCGCACCGCTGGTGGTCGAGGGCTGCATCATGATGCGCAAGTGCCACCTGAACACCTGCCCGGTGGGCGTGGCCACGCAAGACCCGGTGCTGCGCAAGAAGTTCTCCGGCAAGCCCGAGCACGTCGTGAACTACTTCTTCTTCGTCGCCGAAGAAGCGCGTCAGATCATGGCCCAGCTGGGCGTGCGCAAGTTCGACGACCTGATCGGCCGTGCCGACCTGCTCGACACCAAGAAGGGCATCGCCCATTGGAAGGCCAAGGGCCTGGACTTCGGCCGCGTCTTCGCGCTGCCTCCGGTGCCTGCCGACGTGCCCCGCCTGCACACCAGCACGCAAGACCACGGCCTGGACAAGGCCCTGGACCTGCGCCTGATCGAGAAGGCCCAGCCCGCCATCCAGCGTGGCGAGAAGGTCCAGTTCATGGAGCAGGCCCGCAACGTCAACCGCACCGTGGGTGCCATGCTCTCGGGCGAGCTGATCAAGCACCATCCGGACGGCCTGCCCGACCAGACCGTGTACATCCAGATGGAAGGCACGGGCGGCCAGTCCTTCGGCGCTTTCCTGGCCAAGGGCATCACGCTGTACCTGATCGGTGAAGCCAACGACTACACCGGCAAGGGCCTGAGCGGCGGCCGCGTGGTGGTGCGTCCGAGCATCGACTTCCGCGGCTCGTCCATCGACAACATCATCGTGGGCAACACCGTGCTGTACGGTGCCACCGAGGGTGAGGCCTTCTTCCGCGGTGTGGGCGGCGAGCGCTTCGGCGTGCGCCTGTCCGGCGCCACGGCGGTGGTCGAGGGCACGGGCGACCACGGTTGCGAGTACATGACCGGCGGCACCGTCGTCGTTCTGGGTCGCACCGGCCGCAACTTCGCTGCCGGCATGTCGGGCGGCCTGGCTTACGTCTTCGACGAAGACGGCCAGTTCGCCAAGCGCGTCAACACCGCCCAGGTCACCCTGGAGAAGGTGCTGACCGCGGCCGAGCAGGCAGACGCTGGCATCCCGATGCACAAGGGCCAAGCCGACGAAGCGCTGTTGAAGAAGCTGGTCGAAGACCACCACCGTTGGACGGGCTCGCTGCGTGCCCGCGAGATCCTCGACAACTGGGCCGCCAACCTGCCCAAGTTCGTCAAGGTCTTCCCGAACGAGTACCGCCGCGCCCTCTCTGAGATGGGTGCCAAGGCCGAAACCGCCACGACCATCGCGAAGGCGAAGGGCGACAAGGGCGACGACGGCAAGGCAAAGTCTGGCAAGGCCAAGGCCTGAGCCACACACCAGGAGTGAATTGAAATGGGAAAAGTCACTGGCTTTCTGGAATTCGAGCGTCTGGAAGAGGGCTATGAGCCCGTCGAGAAGCGCGTCAAGAACTACAAGGAATTCGTCATCGGCCTGAGCGCCGAAGAGGCGAAGGTCCAAGGCGCGCGCTGCATGGACTGCGGCACACCGTTCTGCAACAACGGCTGCCCGGTCAACAACATCATCCCGGACTTCAACGACCTGGTTTTCCAGGGCGATTGGAAGAACGCGATCGAGGTGCTGCACTCGACCAACAACTTCCCCGACTTCACCGGCCGCGTCTGCCCGGCGCCCTGTGAATCGGCTTGCGTGCTCAACATCAACAACGACGCCGTGGGCATCAAGTCGATCGAGCATTCGATCATCGACCGCGCCTGGGCCGAAGGTTGGGTCCAGCCGCAGCCGGCCAAGGTCAAGACGGGTAAAAAAGTGGCGGTGGTGGGTTCCGGCCCCGCCGGCATGGCCGCGGCCCAGCAGCTGGCCCGCGTCGGCCACGACGTGACCGTGTTCGAGAAGAACGACACCATCGGTGGCCTGCTGCGTTTCGGCATCCCCGACTTCAAGTTCGACAAGTCGCACATCGACCGCCGCGTCCAGCAGATGCAAGCCGAAGGCGTGGTCTTCAAGACCAACACCATCGTCGGCGAGCTGCCCAAGTCGGGTGCCGCGTCCAAGGTCACCAACTGGGCCCAGACCACGGTCACGCCCGAGCAGCTGCAGAAGGACTTCGACGCCGTCATCCTGACCGGCGGCTCCGAGCAGTCGCGCGACCTGCCCGTGCCCGGCCGCGACCTGGCTGGCATCCACTTCGCCATGGAGTTCCTGCCTCAGCAGAACCGCGTCAACGCGGGCGGCAAGGTCAAGGAGCAGATCCGTGCCGATGGCAAGCACGTCATCGTCATCGGCGGTGGCGACACCGGTTCCGACTGCGTGGGCACCTCCAACCGCCACGGCGCCAAGAGCGTGGTGCAGTTCGAGGTCATGCCGCGTCCGCCCGAAGAGGAAGACGGCCCCCTGACCTGGCCTTACTGGCCGATCAAGCTGCGCACCTCGTCCAGCCATGAAGAAGGTTGCGAGCGCGAGTTCGCGATTGCCACCAAGGAATTCATTGGCGGAGAAGGCAAGGACAGCGGCAAGGTCACGGGCGTCAAGACCGTGCGCGTCGAGTTCAAGAACGGCAAGTTCGAAGAAGTCGCCGGCTCCGAGCAGACCCTCAAGGCCGACCTGGTGCTGCTGGCCATGGGCTTCACCAACCCGGTGGACACCCTGCTCAACGGCTTCGGCGTCGAGAAGGACGCCCGCGGCAACGCCAAGGCTGGCACCGATGCCGACACGGGTTACAAGACCAATGTGGCCAAGGTGTTCGCCGCCGGTGACGTGCGCCGTGGCCAGTCCCTGGTGGTGTGGGCCATCCGCGAAGGCCGCCAGGCCGCCCGCGAGGTCGACGCCTTCCTGATGGGTGCCAGCACGCTGCCGCGCTGAGTCAATCCCTGAACCCTTCGTCTGTTGCGTCCACCCCGCGGTGGGGCGGCAGGCGATCGGTGAATCCCCTATGATCAAGGAGCCGGTGCTGTCACCGGCTCTTTTTTCATGGCCATGTCACCTTCTGTTTCCGTGTCGCCCAACGCCCCTGGCGATGCCAGCCGCCCCTTCATCGAACTCCGTTCGGTGACCTGCGGCTATGGCCAGCGCGTCATCCTGGAAGACATCAGCCTGACCGTGCCGCGCGGCAAGGTCGTGGCCCTGATGGGCACCTCGGGTGGGGGCAAGACCACGGTGCTGCGCCTCATCGGTCGGCAGATCCTGCCCATGACGGGGCAGGTGCTGATCGATGGCCAGGACATGGCCGCGCTCGATGCCGAGGGCCTGATGGCCATGCGCCGGCGCATGGGCATGCTGTTCCAGCAGGGCGCGCTGTTCACCGACCTCACCGTGTTCGAGAACGTGGCCTTCCCGCTGCGCGAGCACACCCGCCTGCCCGAAGCCATCCTGCGCGACCTCGTGCTCATGAAGCTCAACGCCGTGGGTTTGCGCGGTGCGCGCGACCTCATGCCCAGCCAGGTGTCCGGCGGCATGGCGCGGCGCGTGGCGCTGGCCCGTGCCATGGCGCTGGACCCTGAATTGATGCTCTACGACGAGCCTTTCGCCGGCCTGGACCCCATCTCCATGGGCGTGGCGGCGCGGCTCATCCGCGAACTCAACGACACCATGGGCCTGACCACGGTCATTGTGTCGCACGATGTGCACGAGACCTTCGTCATCGCCGACCACGTCGTGCTGCTGGCCAATGGCCGCATCGTGGCCCAAGGCACGCCCGACGAGATGCGTGCCAGCGAAGACCCCTTGGTCAAGCAGTTCGTGCACGCCGAGCCCGACGGCCCGGTGCGTTTCCACCATCCGGCCGTCGATGCCGGACACGATTTCGGAGTGCGCGGATGATGCAGTGGCTCAACCCCGCCAACGTCGGTTTTGCCGTGCGCAGCAAGCTGGCCGACCTGGGCTACGCCGCGCGCCTGTTCGTGCGGCTGCTGGGCTTGCTGGGCACAACCCTGCGCCGCCCGCACCTGCTGACCGAGCAGATCTTCTTCCTGGGCAATTACTCGCTGGCCATCATCATGGTGTCCGGCTTGTTCGTGGGCTTCGTGCTGGGCCTGCAGGGCTACTACATCCTGCAGCGCTACGGCTCCAGCGAGGCCCTGGGCCTGATGGTCGCGCTGTCCCTGGTGCGCGAGCTCGGGCCGGTGGTGGCCGCGCTGCTGTTCGCGGGGCGCGCCGGCACGGCCCTGACCGCCGGCATCGGCCTGATGAAGGCGGGCGAGCAACTCGCCGCCATGGAAATGATGGGCGTGGACCCGATCGCCCGCGTGCTGGCGCCGCGCTTCTGGGGCGGCGTCATCGCCATGCCTTTGCTGGCCGCGGTGTTTTCCGCGGTGGGCATCATGGGCGGCTGGTTGGTCGGCGTTGTCATGATCGGGGTGGACCCGGGCGCCTTCTGGTCGCAGATGCAGGGCGGGGTGGAGGTCTTTGCCGACGTGGGCAACGGCATCCTCAAAAGCCTGGTGTTCGGCCTGACGGTCACCTTCGTGGCCCTGCTGCAAGGCCACGAGTGCCAGCCCACGCCCGAGGGCGTCTCGCTGGCCACCACCCGCACCGTCGTGATGGCCTCGCTGGCCGTGCTCGGCCTGGATTTCGTGCTGACGGCCATGATGTTCTCGATCTGAGAACCTGGCCAACTGGAAAGAACAACGATGCAAAAATGGAAACATGACGTCTGGGTGGGCCTGTTCGTGCTCTTGGGTGGCGCCGCCATCCTGTTCCTGGCGCTGAAGGCCGGCAACCTGCTGACCCTCAATTTCGACCAGGGCTACACCGTGGTGGCCCGCTTCGACAACATCGGCGGGCTCAAGCCCAAGGCCGCGGTGCGCAGCGCCGGCGTGGTCGTGGGCCGTGTGGGCAACATCACCTTCGACACCAAGGGCTACCAGGCCCAGGTCGAACTCAAGCTCAACAAGGACGTGGTCTTCCCGAAAGACACTTCGGCCAAGATCCTCACCTCGGGCCTGCTGGGCGAGCAATACATCGGCCTGGAGCCGGGCTATGGCGAAACCAACCTGGCCCAGGGCGACACCATCAAGTCCACGCAATCGGCCATCGTGCTCGAAAACCTGATTTCGCAGTTCCTCTTCAGCAAGGCGGCAGACGACACTGGCGCCAAGGGGGCCAGCAAATGATGCCTGTCGCTTCAACATCCCGTCTGCGCCGCGTGGCCACGCTGGGGGCTGCGGTGCTGCTTGCGGCCACCTTGCAGGGCTGTGCGACCCGCCAGCACCCGGACCCGATCGAGTCCTGGAACCGCCAGGTCTTCGCCTTCAACGAATCGCTGGACGCCAACGTGCTGCGCCCGGTGGCCACGGGCTACAACGAGGTCACGCCCGAGCCGGTGCGCAACAGCCTGCGCAACGTCTTCAACAACGTCCGTGACGTCTGGTCCACCGTCAACCTGTTCCTGCAGGGGCGTTTCCGCGATGGCACGGTCTCGGTGATGCGCGTGACCATCAACACGACGCTGGGCCTCGGCGGTCTGGTGGACTGGGCCACGCCCATGCGCCTGGACCGTCCGAACGAGGACTTCGGGCAGACCCTGGGTGTCTGGGGCGTCAAGCCGGGCGCCTACATCGTCTGGCCGGTGCTCGGCCCTTCGACGCTGCGTGACTCGGTCAGCATCCCGGGAGATCTTTACTTTTCGGCTTCCACCTTTGGCGACACCGATGCCCTCACCTTCGGCCTGGCCGGTCTGCAGTTGATCAGCGTGCGCGCCGGTTTGCTCGACGCCACGGGCTTGCTGGACGACGTCGCCCTGGACAAATACGCCTTCACCCGCGACGCCTACCTGCAGCGCCGCCAGAACCTGATCTACGAGGGCAACCCGCCGGACGAGGATGAGCCTTTGGACGACCCTTCGGACGACCCCGAGGACGTTCCCCCTGCGGCTGCGGCCGCATCGGCCAGCGCAGAGGCCACAACTTCGGCCACGACTTCGGGCACAACCTCAGCCGCAACGTCGTCCGCTGCCTCGGCACCTGCGCCAGCCCCGTCCACACCCGCGTCCGCGCCCGCCAAGCCCTGAGCCCGACGTGGCCCGTGTGCGGCACCGCAGCAAACTTGCGGTGGCCGAGGCATACTGTGGCCCAGATCACTGCCCAGGCAAGGGTTTGTCGTCCAGACGGCCCGCTCGCGCGTTGAGCGAGGGACGGCCGCTACACTCAAGGAGCTCTCCATGCACAATTTCCGCCACGTTTTGCAGCAATCGGTGCTGGCCAGCGCCCTCACCCTGGGTGTGGCCGTGCCGCTGAGCGCGCTGTCTGCCCAGACCGCTGCAGCCGCCGACGCCACCACCGCCCTGGCGCCTGACGCTTTCATCAAGTCCATCACCGACGAGGTGTTTGCCACCGTCAAGTCCGACAAGGCGATCCAGCAGGGCGACCTGCGCAAGGTCCAGGCCATGGTGGACAGCAAGATCATGCCCAACGTCAACCTGCAGCGCATGACGGCCACCGCCGTGGGCCGCAGCTGGCGCCAGGCCACGCCCGAGCAGCAAAAGCGCCTGCAGGAAGAGTTCAAGATCTTGCTGGTCTACACCTACGCCGGTGCGGCCGCCCAGATCAAGGACCAGACCATCGAGTACAAGCCCATGCGCAGCCGCCCGGAGGACACCGAGGTGGTCGTGCGCACGCTGGTGCGCAACAAGGGCGACACCATCCAGCTGGACTACCGCCTGGAGAAGGTCGATGGCGGCTGGAAGATCTACGACGTCAACGTGCTGGGCGCCTGGCTGGTGCAGACCTACCAGAGCAGCTTCGCGCAGGAAGTCACCGCTTCGGGCGTGGATGGCCTGATCGGCAAGCTGGTCGAGCGCAACAAGCAGCTCGCCGCCAAGAAGGTGGCTGGCTGATGCTGCTGCTGCCCTCGGTCATCACGCACGCGGAGGTGCCGCACGTGCTCAGCCTGTTCACGCAGACGCTGCACCAGGCGGCCGCGGCCGGGGGCTCGGAGGCCGCCATGCTCACGGTCGATGGCTCGGACCTGCGCCAGTTCGACTCCAGCGCGCTGGCGGTGTTGCTGGAGTGCCAGCGCATGGCGCGTGCCAAGGGCCGCGCATTTTCGGTGCGCTCGCTGCCCCCGCAGCTCACCGAGCTGGCCCGCCTGTACGGCGTGGACGGCTTGCTGCAGTCGGCCTGACCCGAGGAAGCCTCAGGCCTCCTCAGCCCAGGCGAAGCCGTCGCGCGCCACCAGGGCGCTGGCCGCGGCCGGGCCCCAGGTGCCTGCCGCGTAGGGGCGGGGGCCCGCCGGGTCGTCCCGCCAGGCTTGCAGGATGGGTTCCACCCAGCGCCAGGCCTGCTCTTGTTCGTCGGAACGCACGAAGAGGTTGAGCCTGCCGGCCAGGGCGTCGAGCAGCATGCGCTCGTAGGCGCCCACGCGCTCGCTGGCGAAAGCCTTGTGGAAATCCAGGTCCAGAGACACGGGGGTCAGGGCCTCCTGCACCGCGCCCGCGCCCGCGGCGTTCAAACCACCTTGTGCGGCCATCAGGCGCAGCTCCAGACCGTCTTCCGGCTGCAGGCGGATCACCAACTGATTGGGCTGCTGTGCGCCGGGGAAGATGGTGTGCGGTGTCGGGCGGAAGCTCACGACGATCTCGGCCTGGTACTGGCCCATGCGTTTGCCGGTGCGCAGGTAGAAGGGCACACCGGCCCAGCGCCAGTTCTGCACCTCGCAGCGCAAGGCCACGAAGGTTTCGGTCTGGCTGCTGGCCGGCACCTTGTCTTCGTCCAGGTAGCCCTTGACGGCGGCGCCTTGCACGGTGCCGGCGCGGTACTGGCCGCGCACCACGTCGCGCGCCACGGAGGCCGCATCGAAGGGTTTGAGCGAGCGCAGCACCTTGAGCTTCTCGTCGCGGATGGCGTCGGCATCGGCACTCGAGGGCGGCTCCATGGCGATCATGGTCAGCAGCTGCAGCGCGTGGTTCTGCACCATGTCGCGCAGGGCGCCGGTGCGGTCATAGAAGTCGCCACGCGTGCCCACGCCGAGGCACTCGGCCAGGGTGATCTGGATGTTGGCGATGCTCTCGCGACGCCACAGCGGCTCGAACAGGGCGTTGCCGAAGCGCAGCGCCATCAGGTTCTGCACCGAGGGCTTGCCCAGGTAGTGGTCGATGCGCAGGGCCTGGCGCTCGCTGAAGACGGCGCCCACCGCGCGGTTGATGGCCTGCGCGCTGGCCAGGTCGTGGCCCAGGGGCTTTTCCAGCACCACGCGCACGCGCTCGCCATTGAGCCCGCTGGCGCCCAGCTGCTCGCAAATCATCGGGAACAGGTGGGGGCTGGTGGCCAGGTACATGACCACGGTGTCGGCGGGCGGGCCGCCGTCGCGGGTGTTCAGCCAGGCGCTCAGGCGGGTGTAGTCGGCGGGCTGGGAGAGGTCCATGCGCAGGTAGCGCACGCGTTGCGCGAACTGGGCGTATTCCTCGTCGCTGGGGCGCTTGGCACTCTCAGCCGCCTGCAGGCGTTCGTGCAGCCAGGCGCGGTAGCTGTCGTCGGTCTGCTCGTCGCGGGCCACGGCCAGGATGCGCCCGTCGGCCGGCAGCTTGCCGTGGCGCCAGGCCTGGAAGAGGGCGGGCATGAGCTTGCGCCAGGTGAGGTCGCCGGTGCCGCCAAAGAGAACGAGGTCGAAGGACATTCCGTCACTGTGTCATCGTTTTGGCTTCAAAATCGAAGGATCAAACCGCTTTTTCCTGACATGACGTCCCAACTCGCGCAGCTCAAGGCCCACACCACCGTGGTGGCCGACACCGGCGACTTCCGGCTGATGGCCCAGTTCGCCCCGCAAGATGCCACGACCAACCCGTCGCTCATCCTCAAGGCGGTGCAAAAGCCCGAGTACGCGCCCCTGCTGGCCGACACCGTGGCGGCCCACCGCGGCGCGGCGCACGCCGACATCGTTGACGAGGTGCTGGTGCGCTTCGGCCTGGAAATCTTGAAGGTCGTGCCGGGGCGGGTCTCCACCGAGGTCGATGCCCGCCTGAGCTTCGACACCGCCGCCACGCTGGTGCGCGCCCGCCACATCATGGGCCTGTACGAGGCCGCGGGTGTGCCGCGTTCGCGCGTGCTGATCAAGGTCGCGGCCACCTGGGAGGGCATCCAGGCCGCCCGCGTGCTGGAGGCCGAGGGCATCCACACCAACCTGACCTTGCTGTTCGCCTTCGCCCAGGCACGCGCCTGTGCCGATGCCGGCGTGCAGCTCATTTCGCCCTTCGTGGGCCGCATCTACGACTGGCACAAGAAGTCGGCCGGCGCCCAGTGGGACGAGGCCGCGCGCGCCGGTGAGAACGACCCCGGCGTGCAGTCGGTGGCGCGCATCTGGCGCTATTACAAACAGCATGGCGTGCGCACCGAGGTGATGGGCGCGAGCTTCCGCAACGTGGGCCAGATCACCGCCCTGGCGGGTTGCGACCTGCTGACCATCAGCCCCGAGCTGCTGGCGCAACTGCAGGCGTCCGATGCGGCCTTGCCTCGCCTGCTGACACCGCCGACTTCGACCGAGGCGCCCGAAGCCCCGCTGAGCGAAGCCGACTTCCGCTACCAGCTCAACGAAGACGCCATGGCCACCGAGAAGCTGGCCGAGGGCATCCGCCTGTTCGCGGCCGATGCGGCCAAGCTGGACGCGCTGATCGACGCGCAGCTTGCCGCACCGGCTTCGGCATGAACCGCGATGCGCCCATGACCGCCTGGCCGCGCTGTGACCGCACGGTGGCGTGGTCGGCGCTGCAGGGCCACGCCGAAGCGCATGGCCGCGCGCTGGACCTGCGCCAGCTGTTCACCGACGACCCCCAACGCGCCCAGCGCCTGAGCCTGCAGGCCCCCGAGGTCTGGGCCGACCTGTCGCGTGCGCACTGGGACGTGGCCACGCGCCGCCACCTGCTCGACCTGGCCCGCGAGTGCGGCCTGGAGGCCCGCCGCGACGCCTTGCTGCGCGGTGACATCGTCAACGTCACGGAAGGCCGTGCGGCACTGCACACGGCCTTGCGCGCACCGAAGGGGACTGGGCCGTTCAGCGAGGCTGTCCACGCCGAGCTCGACCGCATGCTGGCGTTTGCCGAAAGCATCCGCGCGCGTGCCGGTGGCGACCAGCCCGGTGACATCCACGACATCGTCCACATCGGCATCGGCGGCTCGGACCTGGGCCCGCAGATGGTGGTGGCCGCGCTCGGTGCCTGGGTGCACCCCCAGCTGCGCCTGCATTTCGTCTCCAACGTCGATGGGCAGGACATCGCGGCGCTCCTGCCGCGGCTGAAGGCGCAGCACACGCTGTTCGTCGTCGCCTCGAAAACCTTCACCACCCAGGAAACCCTGGCCAACGCCCGCACGGCGCGCCAGTGGTTCACCGAGCAGGGCGGCACGGACATCGCCCGGCACTTCGTGGGCACCACGACCCAGGTGCAGACGGCCGCGGCCTTTGGCGTGACCACCACCTTCGGCTTCTGGGACTGGGTGGGCGGGCGTTTCTCGATGTGGTCGGCCATCGGCCTGCCGATCGCACTGGCCGTGGGCGAAGAGGCCTTCCGCCAGATGCTGGCCGGTGCCCACGCCATGGACCGGCACTTTGCCGACGCGCCGCTCGGCGCCAACCTGCCGATGCTGCTGGGCCTGCTGGACGTGTGGCAGCGCAACTTCATGGGCTACCGCAGCCGCTGTGTGGCGCCCTACAGCCAGAACCTGCACCGCCTGCCGGCCTACCTGCAGCAGCTCGTCATGGAGAGCAACGGCAAGGGCGTGGACGTGGACGGCCAGCCGCTGCCCTATGCCACCAGCGACGTGCTCTGGGGCGAGCCGGGCACCAACGGCCAGCACGCCTTTTTCCAGATGCTGCACCAGGGCAGCGACGTGGTGCCGGTGGAGTTCATCCTCGTGCGCCAGCCGAGCTACCGCGGTGCCGAAGCGATGTCGCCCGAGCTGCGCGCCTCGCTGGCCCAGCAGCACCAGGCCTTGCTGGCCAACGCCCTGGCCCAGGCCCAGGCCCTGATGTGCGGCAAAACCTTCGCGCAAGCGTTGGCCGAGGCGGCGCCGACGGCCTCGCCCGAGGTGCCCTGCGAGGTCATCGCCCGCCACCGCACCTTCCCCGGCAACCGCCCGAGCCTGACGCTGTTGCTCGATCGCCTCACGCCGAGCGCCCTGGGTGCCCTGGTCGCGCTGCACGAGCACCGCACCTTCGTCAGCGGCGCCGTGTGGGGCATCAACAGCTTCGACCAGTGGGGCGTCGAGCTGGGCAAGGCCCTGTGCCAGGACCTGCTGCCGCGCCTGGACAGTGGCGATGTGGCCGGTCTGGACGCGGCCACGGCCCAGCTGATCGCGCGTCTGCACGGCACAGGCACCCCATGAAAAACACCGCCGCGGCCTGGGCCGGGGCGGTGTTCGTGGCGCAAGGGGCGGGTGGCGCTTGAGAGCGCGTGAGGGCGCCTCAGCCTCAGGCGGTTTCGGTCAAGGCCTTGCGCATCTTCTTCATGGCGGCGGCCTCGATCTGGCGGATGCGTTCGGCGCTGACGCCATAGACGGCGGCCAGGTCGTGCAGCGTCATGCCGCCCGAGCCATCGTCGTTGACCTTCAGCCAGCGCTCTTCCACGATGCGGCGGCTGCGTTCGTCCAGGCTGTCCAGGGCATGCTGGATGCCATCGCTGGCCAGCCAGTCGCGGTGGGTCGCCTCGATCATGCGCGTGGGCTCGTGCTGGTCGTCGGCCAGGTAGGCCACCGGTGCCATCGGGGCGTCGTGGTCGTCGTCGGCTTGCGCTTCCAGGGCCACGTCGCCGCCGGCCATGCGCGTTTCCATCTCGATGACGTCTTCCGGCCGCACGTTCAACTCGGTGGCCACGCGGTGGATGTCGGCCTCGGACAGGCCGGCGCGGCCCAGGTGGGCCTCATGGGCCTCGGCGGCCTCGCCCTTGTACTGGTGCTTGAGCGAGCGCAGGTTGAAGAAGAGCTTGCGCTGGGCCTTGGTGGTGGCCACCTTGACCATGCGCCAGTTCTTGAGGATGTACTCGTGGATCTCGGCCTTGATCCAGTGCATGGCGTAGCTCACCAGGCGCACGCCCTGGTCGGGGTCGAAACGCTTGACGGCTTTCATCAGGCCGACGTTGCCTTCCTGGATCAGGTCGCCCTGCGGCAGGCCGTAGCCCATGTACTGGCGCGAGATGGACACCACCAGGCGCAGGTGGGACATCACCAGGCGCGAGGCGGCCTGCAGGTCGTTCTGGTCGCGCAGCTGGCGGGCGAGGCTTTGCTCCTCGGCGGCTTCCAGCAGAGGGATGGCCTGCACCGAGCGGATGTACGCGTCCAAGTTGCCCAGCGAGGGCACCACGGTCCACGGATCACGGGGGATGACGGCGTTCGACATGTTCATCAAGGGGCTCCTTCTGGGGTCCTTCCAATGCATATTAGCACTCCTGTTCAGAGAGTGCTAAGGCGAAAAAGTTCCCCTTTGGCGGAGCGGCTTTTCGCGTGGCAGCGACTGGAAGTCGGAGGTGCTTGGCTCAGGAGAACGCGTGGGCGGGGCTGGCCTCCGGGGGCGTTGCAGCGGCCTCGGGGGTCATGACCGCGTTGATCTGCGGGTCGGTGTCGGGCCACAGTTGCGCCAGGGCGGCTTCTTCATGGGCTTGGAGCCCCACGTCCAGCCAGGTGGTGATGCGCTGGATGGCGCGCAGGCGGAACTGGATTTCCTGGTTGGCCACGTGCAGTTCGGTGAGCTCCTGGCCGATGAGTTCGCGCGGTGCCCACACGCCCAGTTCGTGGCCGGCTTGCGTCAGCTGGGCCAGCAGCGTGGCGGCCAGCTGGGCGTTGTCTTGCACGCGGCCCGGTGCGCTGGCCTGGGCCAGGCGCTCTGCCGTGTGCGTGCAGCCCGCGATGTGCTGGGCCAGTTGCTGGCTGCGTTCCCAGACGGCGGTGGCATCGACCGCGGTGCTGGGGGGCGTCTGGCCACGCATGCGGCGGGCGATCTGGCTGGTGAAGGCGATCGCGATCGGGTCGAACTCGCCGGGGATCAGGCGCAAGGCCAGGCTGCCGTGTTCCCAGGCGTCGTCGTGTGCGCTGCCGAGCACGCCGGCCAGTGTTTCCATGGCGCTGAGGCGGCAGCCCAGCCAGGACAGGTGGCGGGCGCGCAGCGGGTAGCCCATGCCGTTGCCACGCTCGTGGTGTTCGCCCACGGCCCGGGACAGCGCCACGGGGTGGTCGGTCAGGCGCGTCAGCAGCATCTCGCCGATGCGGGGGTGGATCACCACGTGGCGAAAGCCGGCCGGGGTGAGCGCGTGGCTGGGGTCCAGCAGGTCGGGGTTGACGTACAGCTCGCCGATGTCGTGCACCAATCCGGCCAGCAGGGCCAGGCGCATTTCGTAGCGGTCGCTGCCGGCGTGCATGTACATGGCGCCGGTCAGGGCCATGGTGTGGATGGCGTGACCGAAGGCATCAGGCCGGCTGCTGCGCAGCGCGGTCAGCAGCAGTTGCACCACCGGGTGCAGGGGCAGGCGGGCGACTTCGGCGACCAGCTCGTCCGCCCAGGGGCGCAGGGCGTGCGACAGGGGGCCGGGATGGTCGAACAGCTGGCGCGTGGCGGTGACCAGGTCGGTGCTGTTGACGCCGTCCGGTGCGCGCAGGCAGGCTTCCAGCGGCTGGCGCAGTTTGCGGTCCAGCAGGCGCTGCTGCAGCGCATGGGACACCGGCTGGCCACGGGCCCAGAGCTTGACGCCGCGGTCGTCGCAGATGTCCTCGCTGGCGATGATGGGGCAGGCGTCGCTGGCCTGCACAAAGGACGACAGCGCGTGCGGGTTCGCCGCGCCAAGGTGGGGGAGCGCCTGGTGCATGTGGCAAGCTGCTTTTCAGCCCATTGCTGGGCCATGGCACGAAGGTTCCCTGAGCAGGTGCCGGATTCCTCTGACACCGATTCTTGCCGGTTCGCCAACCCCTTGCTGCGCTCGTGCCAGACGCAGCGGTGTCGTCGTCGGTCAATATTTGCAGATCACATAGCAAACGACATGCCAGTTCTGCTGTGTCTCTGGGTGGCGTGGGGTGGCGCCGAATCCCCGTCGGTCAAATGGACGAATTCGTCCGTTTTCACAGGCGCCGTGGGTCAATTTGGGTAATATGCACGCTTCCACGCAGTCGTGCGCCTTGGATGTCGCGCCAGCCCACCGCCATGCCCCACACCCATCAGGGTCTGCCTTTGACCGAACCCCAGGTGGTGGGGCGTGCGCCCGCTTTCCTGCACCTGCTGCGCCTGTTGGACCGGGTGGCCCCGACCGACCGCGCGGTGCTGATTTCTGGTCCGACCGGGGCGGGCAAGGAGGTGCTGGCGCAGCGCTTGCACCGGCGGGGTCGTCACCCCGAGGCGCCGTTCCTGGACATCAACTGCGGCGCCTTGCCGGAGCACTTGGTCGAGGCCGAGCTGTTCGGCCATGCCAAGGGCGCTTTCACGGGCGCGGTGGCGGCCCATGCGGGGCACTTCGAGCGGGTCGGGCAGGGCACGCTGTTCCTCGACGAGATTGGCGAGTTGCCGCTGAACCTGCAGCCCAAGCTGCTGCGTGTGCTGGAGACGCGCTCTTTCCGCCCGCTGGGCTCGACCGAGGTCAAGCATTTCCGCGGCCGGGTGGTGGCGGCTTCGCACCGCGACCTGGGGGCCTTGGTCCGCGAGGGCCGCTTCCGCGAAGACCTGTACTACCGCCTGGCCGTGTTCGTGCTGGAGGTGCCCGGACTGGACCAGCGCCGCGACGACATCCCCGAGCTGGTCAGGCATTTCGCATCGCTGCAGCCCCGTGCGCTCACGTTCAGCGAGGCCGCGCTGGCGCGCCTGCAGGGCCATGCCTGGCCCGGCCACATCCGCCAGCTGCGCAGCATGGTGGACCGCCTGGCGGTGCTGTCAGAGCACAGCCACATCACCCCCGAGGTGTTGGCCGGCCACCTGGACGACCCGGAGGTGGTGGCGCAGGTGGATGTCCAGGCGCTGGCCGACCTGTTGCTGTCTTTGCCGGGGGAGGACAAGCTGGCGGTGGCCGAGCAGTTGTTGATCGATCGGGCCATGCACCTCAGCCACGGCAACAAATCGGCGGCGGCGCGCGTGCTGGGTGTCAGCCGCAAGACCGTGGAGCGGCGCATCGCCGCGCAGAGCGACCGCCGTCGCAGCGCCCAGGAGTGCTTGGACGAGGCGCAGGCGCGCATCCAGGAGGCTGCGTTCCGCGAAGCCGTGCCCTTGCTGCGCCAGGGCCTGGCGCAGGTGAGCCTGCCGGCCGCCACGCCCGAATCCCAGCGCCTGGTTCATGACCTGTACCGCTTGCTGGGCGTCAGCTTGCGCAGCCTGGAGGGTTGGTTGAGCGCCGAGGCCCTGCAAGCTTACGAAGCGGCCTTCCAGGCGGGCGATGGCGTGGTGGGCGACGCCGAAATGGGCTCTTTGCTGTTCGGCATCTGGACCGCCCAGCTCATGGCCATGGACCTGGGCAAGGCCCGCGGCACGGTGCAGGAGATGCTGCAGCGCGCCCAGGGCAGCGGCGATCCCGACCTGGTGGCCGAGGCCCATGTGGCCATGGCCAACACCCTGTTCTGGCTGGGCGACAGCGCCGAGGCCCTGGCCTGTTTGCAGCGGGGTGGCCTGGTGCCTGTGGGTGATCAGGAGCGCTGCCGCACGCAAGGCTTCGACCTCATCGGCCTGGCACTGAACTTCGAGGGCCTGGCGGCCTTCCACACCGGGGATTTCGCCCGCGCGCAGGCTGCGCGAGAGCGCCTGACGCGCCGCGCACGCGAGACGGTCGATCACCCGCTCAACCAGGCCATCGCGCTGCAGGGTGCGGCATGGTTGGCTTGTTTGTTCGAAGACCAGGCGGCCTTGCTGCCCCTGGCCGAAGCGCTCGAAACCCTGTCGCAACAGCATGGCTTCTTCTTCTACCTGGGCGTGGGGCAGGTGCTGCGCGGTGCGGCGTGGACGGCGCAGGGGCGGCATGCCGAGGCCGAGCTGGCCATCCGCGATGGTTACGAGACCCACATGCTGCGCCATGGTGGCAAGCTGTTCTATTCCTTCCAGGCCTGGAAGCTGGGCGAGTTGCTGCTGAGTGCGGGCCGTGCCGAAGAGGCCAACCAGCTCATCGGCCAGGCCATGGACGTGGCGCTGGACCTGCAGGACCGCGCCTACCTGGGCGAGTTGCTCGATGTGCAGGGCCGTGCGTGCCGCGCCATGGGCGACATGGACGGGGCCGAAGAGGCCTTCCGCAGCGCCATGTCCACGGCACTGGCCCTGGGGTGTGTGCCGGCCCGCTTGCGCGCCGCGACCGACCTGGCGCTGTTGATGCAGGAGGCAGGTCGCCTGCGTCAGGCGCGCGAGCTGCTCGACAAAACCTTGCGCGGGCTGGACCCGCAAGCGCCTTTCGCGGGCGTGCGCCGGGCGGTGGAGCTCAGGGCGATGCTGGACATTTGAGCGGACGGGCCGTGCAGGGCCCGGCCTTCAGGCTCAGTCCTCGGCCCTCAATTCAGCGCCTTGAACAGCAGGCTGGCGGCCACGGCCAGCGTCAACCAGGCAAAGCCTTGTTTGAGCCGTGCGGCCGGCAGCTGCAGCGCCAGGCGTTGTCCTGCCAGCAAGGCCAGCATGGCACCCAACGCAAAGGGCAGGGCCAGCGCCCAGTCCAGCGCGCCATGCCACGCGGCCGAGGCCACGCCGCTCAGCGAAACCAGCGCGATCACGGCCAGCGAGGTGGCCTGCACCTGGCGCAGGTCGAGGTCGGTGCGGTGGTTGAGGGCGGGCACGATGACGAAGCCGCCACCCACGCCGATGAGGCCGCTGAGCAAGCCGGACATCGCGCCAGTGGTGGCCAGGGCGCGGGCGCAAGGGGTGGTCCAGTCCAGCCGGCCATCGGCCTTGACCAAGCAAGGCGGTGGCGGTGGCTGTCCAGAGGGGGCATCGGCCGAGACACCCTGCTCAGCCTTGGGTGGCTGCAGCGAGCGCCATCCCACCCAGGCCATGACGGCCGCGAACACCAGCAGCAAAGGCTGGGCCGGCAGGCGCTGGGCCAGCGTCACGCCCAAGGGGGCGAACAGCATGCCGGTGACACCGATGAGCGCCGCCGCGCGGTAGCGCACCACGCCCTGGCGCAGGCCCACCGCCGCGCCCATGGCCGAGGCCAGGCCCACGGCGGCCAAGCCGATGGGGGCGGCGGTCTGCAAGGGCAGGTGCAGCACCCACACCAACAGCGGGATGGCCAGGATGCCGCCACCCGCGCCGGTCAGCGCGAGGATGAGGCCGACGATGGCGCCCAGGCCCGCACCCAGCCCAGCGTCCAGCAAGGACATCACCATGCCTGTGCCGCCTCCGCTCAGCGGGTTTTGCAGGTGGACAGGCCGAAGGGCAGGTAGGCCGGACACCAGCCCGACAGCCCCGTGGCCAGGGGCACCAGGCCCAGCCAGCCCCACAGGCCGACCACGCCGGTGGCGGCCAGGGCCACCAGGGTCAGGCCAGCGCCGATGCGCACCACGCGGTCGATGCCGCCCACATTGCTTTTGATCATCATGAACTCCTTGGGGAGGGTTGGGGAAACATCAGGGATGCGGCAGGGCCTGGCCGCACATGCGGCTGTGCAGGACCTGCAGGATGGCCGCCGCGTCGTCGCTGATCAGCCGGTAGTAGATGTTCTTGCCTTGGCGGCGGGTGTCCACCAGGCCTTCCTGGCGCAGCACGCCCAGCTGCTGCGACAGCGTGGGCTGGCGGATGCCCAGGTCGTTTTCCAGCTCGCTCACGCAGAACTCGCCCTGCGTGAGGCGGCACAGCAGCACCAGTCGGTCGGCATTGGCCAACACGCGCAAAAGGGCGCAGGCGCGCTCGGCCGAAGCCTGCAGCGCAGCGATGTCGGCCGCCGACGGTGGCGCGTGCAACACGGGAGAAGGTTCGGGGGAGGGTTCTGTCACTTGCATGAAAAACATTATGTTGACAAATATATTGTTTGTCAATAAAGTTTCCGCACGTCCTTCACTTCCACGAAGTCCTTGCGCTGCCATGACCACCGCCCAGCCCCGCGTCGTCTCGCTCTTCCATGCCGACACCAGCACCTTCACCCACGTGGTCTTTGACCGCGAGGGCGGGCGCGGCGCCATCGTCGATCCGGTGCGGGATTTCGACCCCGCCAGCGGCCGCATCGCGCACACCGCGGCCGAGGAGGTGGTGGCCGTCGTGCAGCAGCTGAACCTGCGCATCGACTGGATCCTGGAGACCCATGCCCATGCCGATCACCTGTCGGCCGCGCCCTACCTGAAGGCCCGTCTGGGGGGACGCATCGCCATCGGGCGGGCCATCGGCGAGGTGCAGGCCATCTTCGAGCCGCGCTTCCACCCCGGTCAGCCCCTGCCCGCGCACGGCCCCGAGGGCGATGGCTTCGACCACCTCTTCGACGACGGCGAGACCTTCGCCATCGGTGACTTGCAGGCCACCGCCTGGCACGTGCCCGGCCACACCCCGGCCGACATGGCCTTCGTGGTGGGCGATGCTGTCTTTGTGGGCGACACCCTGTTCCCGCCCGATGTCGGCACGGCGCGCTGCGACTTCCCCGGTGGCGACGCCCGCGCGCTGTACCACTCGGTGCAGCGCCTGCTGGCCTTGCCCGACGACACCCGCCTGTTCATGTGCCACGACTACCCGCTCACCGAGCGCCCGCCGATGGCCATGTGCACCGTGGGCGACGAGCGCCGCCACAACGTCCACATCCGCGATGGCATCGGCGAGTCCGAGTTCGTGGCGCTGCGACAGGCGCGCGATGCGACCCTGGCCGTGCCCCGCCTCATCCTGCCGTCCATCCAGGTCAACATCCGCGCGGGCCAGTTGCCCGAACCCGATGCCAACGGCACGCGCTACCTGCGCTGGCCGCTGACCCTGGCTTGACCCGATCTGCCCTGTCACCCCTTCCGGAGCCCCCATGAGCGACGCTGCAGCTGCAAGCACCACCACCACCGTCACGGTCCAGCTGCGCCAGCAGCAGGACTACCAGTTCCGCATCGCTTTCGGTGGGGATGCGCCCGATGTCTTGGGCGATGAGCCCGCGCCGCTGGGCCAGGGCCAGGGTCCTTCACCGGTGCAGCTGCTGGCCGCGGCCGTGGGCAACTGCCTGTCGGACTCGCTGCTGTTCGCCCTGCGCAAGTTCAAGCAGGCGCCCGAACCCATCGCCTGCGAGGTGCACGCCGAGGTCGGGCGCAATGCCGAGGGCCGTGTGCGCGTGCTGGGCATGCAGGCCGTGCTGACGCTGGGCGTGCCCGCCGCGTCGCTCGAACACCTCGACCGCGTGCTGGCCAGCTTCGAGGGCTACTGCACCGTCACGCAAAGCGTGCGCCAGGGCATCCCGGTGCAGGTCACCGTGCGCGATGCCGATGGGCAGTGGCTGACGCCCCCCGCGGCCTGAGCCGAAGCGCTCAGCGTGGCCCGCCCCGACCGGGGAAGACGGGTTCGCGCTCGCTGCCACCCGATGCGCCGCTGGCCGGCGTGGCCGGGCGTGTGGGCAAGGGCTGACGGCGTGTGATGTCGTGGCGGGGGCTGTCCTGGCGCACGCCGTTGCCGCGCTGCACCGCCGCGCCGGGCACGATGGGCTGGCCGAACTGGATGCCGGTGAAGACGATGGCGGGGAAGTCGATCAGGCTGCCCTGGCCGTCGCGGCGCAGGGGCTGGTCGTCGCGCGCATCGCGCAGGCTGTCGCCGGGCAACCAGCCTTGCAGGCCGTGTGGGACGCGGACCTGGCACCAGCGGTAGCGCGGGTCGCAGCCGATGACGCGCACGAAGGTGCTGGGCGGCAGCTCGGCGACGATGGTCCAGTCCGTGCCAGGGCCCAAGCGCAGCTCCGTGGCCGATTGCGTGTAGGCCTGGGCGCCAGCCAGTGGGCTGACGGCGGCCAGTGCGAGCGCGGTCAGCAGGGCGGAGGGGGTGATGCGAGCCATGGTGGGTCCGTGTCGGGTGCGGGCAAGGCCCCATCTTATCGACGTGCAGGCTGGCCTGCGTTACGCTGTGTGCATGGGTGTGCTCTGCCGCAATGTCTGTTGTCTTGTGCTGCTGGCCGTGTGGGCGTCTGGCCAGGCACGCGCCGAATCGCTGCGCTGCAATGGCGAGATCGTCTCGGAAGGCGACTCCCGCTTGAGCGTGTTGCGCCGCTGCGGACAGCCCGCCCTCAAAGACAGCCAATGCGCGCCGGTGTACGTGGCCGGCCGCCTGCAGCCTTTGCCCGACCACATCGCGGCCCGCGTGGCGCCGTGCGTCCCCATCGAAGACTGGCTCTACGAGCGCGGCCCGGGTTTCCTCACCGCCACGGTGCGTTTCCGCGCCGGCGTGGTGCAGACCGTCCTGTACGGCCAGGAAAGGCCGTGATTCATCGGTCAAACGGGTGAATCAACCGATGGCCCATGGGCCGATCGGCGCTACATTGCCCACTGGAGGTGGTGATGCGCGTCGTCTGGTTGTGGGTGTTCGCATGTGCGTGGAGCGCAGGCCTGCTCGCACCCCTGCACGCCGAAACCATCACGGTGGGCGCCGAGGACGACTGGGCGCCGTACTCTTACGCGGTGGCCGGTCAGGCCGAGCCGCAGGGCTTGGCGCCGCGGCTGGTCCGTGCGGCTTTCCAGACGCAGGGTGTGCAGGTGCAGTTCAAGGTGTTGCCATTTTCCCGTTGTCTGCACGACGCTGAGATTGGGCGCCTGGTCGGGTGTTTCGACACCACGCGCACGGCGGCCAACAGCGACAGCTTCCACTGGCACGCCACGCCCCTGTTCCGCGAGGAACTGGGCATCTTCGCCCGCAGCGGCGTGCCTGGCCGAGAAGCCACGCTGCCCGATCTGGTTGGCCACGCGGTCGGCATCACCGTGGGTTACACCTACCCGACCGAGTTCATGCGCCACCCCGGCATCCGCCGCCATGTGGCGGTGTCTGACGCCAACCTGCTGCGCATGCTGGCGGGTGGCCGCGTGGACTACATCCTCGTCAACACCTTGCCCGCGCAACACCACCTGCAGCACATGCCCGAGCTGCAAGGCAAGGTCCAGCGGGTGGGCGCGCTCAACACGGACAGCTTCTGGTTGAGCTTTTCCAAGGTGCACCCCGATGGGCAGCGCCTGTCCGTGGTCTTCGAAAAGGGCCTGCAAACGCTGATGGCCAGCGGACAGTACCGGCGCATGCTGGCCGAATTCCAGCGGGCGCAGCAACCATGAAAATCGGCACCTCCATTTCCCGGCGCATCACGGTGCAGGTGCTGAGCACCAGCCTGTTGATCGCCTTGCTGGCCGGGGGCTACCAGCTCTACACGGCTTACCGGGAGGGGCTGCAGGCCATCCACGAGGGCTTGCGTGTCATCGGCACCACCCAGGTGCCGGCCCTGACGGCCGACGTCTGGCAACTCGACGAAAGCCTGATCCAGCAGCAGCTGGCGGGCATCGCCAGCCAGCCGGACGTCAGCCACGCCGCGATCACGGGCGACATGCCTTTCCAGGTGGCGCCAATCGGCCAGCGTGCCTCGCCCACCGACAGCGCCTGGCTGCCCCAGGTGGTGTCGCGCCGCTACGACCTGGTGCGGCCCGACGAGGTCACAGGCCAGGGGCGGGTGATCGGGCAATTGACGGTCGAGGTCTCGCTGTCGGGGTTGCATGGCCGCTTGCGCGACATCGCCTTGACGGTCTTCCTGACGGAGCTGTTGCGATCGGCCGTGCTGGCCCTGGCCATCGTGATCGGCATGCGCCTGCTCATCCTGCGCCACTTGCAGCAGGTGGCGCGTTACGCGTCCGAGCTGACGCTCGACCAGCTGGACCGCCCTTTGCAGCTGGGGCGCAGGCCTCGGGTGCAGCCCGGGCAGGCCGATGAAATCGACGTGCTCGCCGATGCCATCAACGGCATGCGGGTGTCGCTGCAGGAAGAAATCGCCAAGCGCCAGGCCACCGAGCAGCGCAGCCAGCAGCTGGCCGTGGACAAGGAAGCCGCCGAGCTGGCCAATGCCGCCAAGGGCGAGTTCCTGGCCAATGTCAGCCACGAGATCCGCACGCCCATGAACGCCATCATCGGCATGAGCGACCTGGCCCTGCACAGCGGCATGGCCGAGCCCCAGCGCGGCTACATCCAGCGCGTCAGCACGGCGGCGCGCCTGCTGCTGGGCATCCTCAATGACATCCTGGACTTCTCCAAGATCGAGGCCGGCAAGCTCGACCTGGAGCAAACGCCTTTTTCCCTGACCGATGTGCTCGACAGCCTGCTGGACGTGGTCGGCGTCAAGGCGCGTGAGAAGGGGCTGGTGCTGAGCTTCACCGTGGCCTCCGATGCGCCGATCCGCCTGATGGGCGACCCCTTGCGGCTGCAGCAGGTGCTGGTCAACCTGGTGGGCAATGCGGTGAAGTTCACCGCGCAAGGGCAGGTCAAGCTGAGCGTGCGGGTGCTGGCGCAAAGCCCGAGCGAGGCCACCTTGCGCTTCGACGTGCGCGACACCGGCGTGGGCATGACGCCCGAGCAGCTTGCCCGCCTGTTCCGGCCGTTCAGCCAGGGCGACAGTTCGACCTCACGGCACTTTGGCGGCACGGGCCTGGGGCTGGCCATCAGCCGCCAGCTGGTGGCGATGATGGGCGGCGAGATCGACGTGAGCAGCCAGTCGGGCCAAGGCAGCACCTTCGGCTTCAGCCTGCGCTACCCGCTGGACCTGTCCCGCACCGGCGACGGGCACAGCCAGCGCCTGGGAGGGCAGGGCGGTGCCTTGGGCCACCTGCCCCTGCCCGATGCCCCGCCCGAGCTGGCCGGGGTGCACGTGCTGCTGGCCGAAGACAACGAGGTCAACCAGGAGCTGGCCGTGGCCTTGCTGGAGCGCGTGGGCATCCGCGTGACGGTCGCATCCAATGGCCACGAGGTGCTGGCACTGCTGGCGGACATGGCGGACATGGCCCACCAACGCGTCGATTGCATCCTGATGGACTGCCAGATGCCTGGCATGGACGGCTACACCGCCACGCGCTGCATCCGTGCGGACGCCCGCTGGAAG
Source organism: Aquabacterium sp. (assembly GCA_023266355.1). GTDB lineage: Bacteria > Pseudomonadota > Gammaproteobacteria > Burkholderiales > Burkholderiaceae_C > Aquabacterium. The sequence goes on along the minus strand of JAHFQM010000004.1, from coordinate 176,485 downwards.
GGCCTGCCCATCATCGCCATGACGGCCAACGCGATGGTGTCCGACCGCCAGAAAGTGCTGGACGCGGGCATGAACGACCACGTCTCCAAGCCCATCTCGGTCGAAGACCTCTACGCCAAGCTGGTGCGCTGGACCGGGCGGGAGCGGACTCAGGGCGCTGCCGTGCCCGTGGCCGCCGTGCGCGCTGGCCAACGGGCCTCGGACGGCACCGGGCCTGCGTAGCTGATGCGGACCTGCTTGTAGACCTGGCCGCTGCTCGGGTCGATGACGTTGGACACGCCCACATAGCTCAGCAGCCGCGTGCCCTTGGCGTCGTAGACGATGTCGATGGGGTTGACCAGCAGGCGCAGCAGCGAGTCGGGTTCCACGCGCAGCTGGACGCCCGCCTCCTGCTCGATCTGGACATCGGCCACCTTGCGCGCGCGGAAGCGGAAGCGGTCGGTGTTGCCGGCCACGATGAGCTTGAAGCTCACGGCCTCGCCCTTGCGCAACTGCGGCAGCTGGTCGAGCAGCAGGTGGTTGAAGCCGGAGTCGGCCGCTTCCAGGCCGCTGTCGCGCGCCAGGGCCTTGCGGGTCTCCTTGCCCTGGTCCTGCTTGAACACCTCCACCGGGTCGCCGTTGCCGCTGATGCCTTCGCTGTAGCGTTGCGCCGGCATCTCCATTTTGTAGAGCGGGATGTAGCGGTTGGCGCGGTAGTCCAGCGACTTGCGCGCCATCTCGCGGCCTTGCGGGTCGTAGTAGCGCGTGGTGGCGGTTTGCACCTCGCCATCGCTGCCGCGCTTGAACTCGTGCACCTCGGTGTAGAGGAAGCGCTGCGAGCTGGCGTCACGGGCGAAGCCGAGCACGGTTTCGGCTTGCACGGCTTCACACCCCAGCAGCGTGCCCGCCACCACCACGGCGAGCAGGCGGACCTGGTTGAGCAGCCTCATGCCGATGCCCTCAGCGTGCGTCGAACAGCAGGTGGGTCACACCCCACTCGCTGCCGTGCTGGTAGCCGAAGAACTCGGCCACGGCCATGTAGAACATGCGCCAGCGTTGCACCCAGCGCTCGGTGTCGTCGCCATAGCACTGCTGGAAGGTGGCCAGCACGGCGGCCTTGTTGCCGTCCATGCCCTGCAGCCAATGCTCGGCCGTCTTTTGGTAGTGGGTGCCATCGACCCACCACTGGTTGGACAGCTTCATGTCGTCCTGGAACTGCGCCAGCAGGTGCTCGTTGGGCATGATGCCGCCGAGGAAAAAGTACTGCGTCATCCAGTCGCTCTTGTCCTTGACCTCGTACGGGTAGGCCAGGGTGGGGTGGGCGAAGATGTGCACGAAGAGCTTGGCGTCGTTGGTCATCCAGCCGCGCACCTTCTTGAGCAGCAGCTGGTAGTTGCGCATGTGCTCGAACATCTCGATGGACATGACGCGCTGGAAGCCGCCCTTCAGGGCATCGGCCGGCATGGGGTCGGTGGCGACGTTGCCCGTGACGATGCGCAGGTTCTGGAAGCCACGCTCGCGGGCGCGGCCCTCGATGAATTCGCGCTGGCCGTGCGAGTTGCTGAAACCGACGATCTCCAGGTGCGGGTAGTGTTCCGCCAACCACAGGCTCAGCGAGCCCCAGCCGCAGCCCAGGTCCAGCACGCGGTCACCGGCTTTCAGCTTGTCGAGCTGGGCGCGTTCGGCGTAGATGCGCATCATGGCCTCTTCGGCCTGGGCCAGGGTCTCGTTGCCGCGCTCGTACCAGCAGCACGAGTACTTCAGGCGCGGTCCCAGGTGCAGGTGGAAGAACTGGGCGGGCACCTCGTAGTGCTGCACGTTGGCGTCGTGCGTGTGGATGGCGATGGGGCTGTTCTTGAGTTCGGCCACGAAGTCGCGGAAGGCGGCGGTGCGGCGCGAGGGCGGCTGGTCGTGGTGGGCGGCCAGGCGCTGGGCCATCAGGCGGCGCATGCCGGCGCGGATGACGGTGTCGGGCAGCAGGCCGTTCTCGGCCCATTCGATGGCAAACAACATGGTTCAGGTTCCTCCAGAGGTGTCAGACCTTACGCAGCCCATCGCGGCCTGGATGCAGCGTGTGCAAGCGAAGGCATCCAGGTACCGTCACGGCTGGCGCGGCGGCCAGGGCAGCAGCATGCTGGTGCGCGCCATGTACTCGGCGTAGCCCGGTTTGCGCACGGCCATCTCGGCTTCCAGCAGTGGCACGCCCGAAATTTTCAGCAGCAGCAAGACCATGACCACCGGCGCGATCAGCGACCAGCCCCACAACCCGCCGCCCACGGCCAGGGGGATGTAGGCCAGCCAGTGCACGCACTCGAAGAAGTAGTTGGGGTGGCGGCTGTAGCGCCACAGGCCGACGTCGCAGACCTGGCCGCGGCGCGCGGGGTCGGCCTTGAATCGGCGCAGTTGGTCGTCGGCCAGGCCTTCGCCCCAGACCGACACCAGCAGGATGGCCACCGCCGCACCCAGGCCGAGCGGCCCGGGCGAGCCCTCGCGGTAAGCCGCCGGGACGAAGGCGCTGGCGGCCAGGGCCAGGGTGAACAGGTTCTGGAACTGGAAGAACCAGAACATCTTGGATTGCGCTTGCGCGCCCCAGTCGGCGCGGAACTTGGCGTAGCGCCAGTCTTCGGCGGCGCGCCAGTTGCGGCCCCACAGGTAGGTGCCCAGGCGCAGGCCCCACAGCCCGCCCATGGCGCACAGGGTCAGGCGAACCTCGGTGGGCGCGGTGCCCACGGCGGCGAACCACACGGCCAGGCCGCCCAGGGCCCAGGCCCAGATGGCATCGACGATGCCGCCATTGCCCATGCGCCGCTGGATGAGCCAGGCCACGGACTTGGCCAGGAACAGCAGCAGGGCGGCCGCGAACACGGCGTGCAAGATCGACAGGGTGGGCATGGTGAGCTTGACGCGAAGTTGTCCCCGATTCTAGGGAGCCATCCTCTGCGCCGCGCCCTCAACCTTCGGCCAATGCGGGTCAAAAGTGATTCAAAAGGCGCTTCACGCTGGCTGCCCTGTGCTCACTCGCCCGGGGTCTGCAGGACCGCTGGCACCGCCGCGCGGTGGAAGCCGTCGTAGGTGGGGGCGCCGGCGTGGTTGGGCGTGGGCATGACGGGGCTGTGCAGCGGCGCGCCACCGTCGATGGCCACGGTGATGCCGGTCACGAAGGCCGCGCCCGGGCTCAGCAGGAAGCAGATCACCGAGCTGACCTCGGCCTCCAGGCCCATGCGCTTGGCCGGCAGGTTGTCCTTGAGCATGCGGATCATCGGGGCCATGGCCGGGCCATAGGCGTCCATGCCGCTCGATGCGATCCAGCCCGGCGCCACGGCGTTCACGCGCACGTGCGATGCCGCCCATTCGTAGGCCGCCGTCTTCGTCAGGTTGGCCATGCCGGCACGGGCGGCGCCCGAGTGCGCCATGCCCGGCATGCCATTCCACATGTCGGCCGTCATGTTGACCACCGCGCCGCCGTGCTTGGCCATGCTCTGGTTGTAGGCCTCGCGCATCATCAAAAAGCCGCCGGTCAGGTTGTTGGTGACCACCGCCTCGAAGCCTTTCTTCGAGATGGCCGACACCGGCGAGGGGAACTGGCCGCCCGCGTTGTTCACCAGGCCGTGGATGCGGCCGTGCTGCGCCACCATGGCGGCCACGGCGGCCTTGACCTGGTCCTCGTCGCGGATGTCGAAGGCGCTGGTGAACACCTTGCCGCCGTCTTCGGTGATCTCGGCGGCGGTGCGCGCCAGTTTTTCTTCGTTGCGCCCGGTGATGACGACGGTGGCGCCGAGCGCGGCCAGCTCGTGCGCCACGCAACGCCCGATGCCCGAGCCACCGCCCGTGACCACGTGGACCTGGCCCGCGAACAGGCCGGGGCGGAAGATGCTGTCGTAGTGGGTGGGCTGGGTCATGGTGGCGCTCTCAGGAAGGGTGGAAAGGTGGGAATGAGGAAGTGGGGCTTGGGGCTTGCCCGGATTGTGGGCTCAGGGTAACGTAAGCGTCAATTGCGGGCATCATAGGTTAACTACCGATGGCCCCTGAAATTCCCTGCCATCACCCACCCAACCCTCCGAGAGACACCATGAGCGCCACCGGCCACACCTCCCACGCGTGCTTCCCCGCCTACTTCGACGAGACCCACGCCATGGTCCGCGAGACCACCCGCCGCTTCGTGGCGCAGGAAATCCTGCCGCACATCGCCGAATGGGAAGAGGCGGGCAGCTTCCCGCGTGAGCTCTACCAGAAGGCCGGCGCCCTGGGCCTGTTGGGCATCGGCCACCCCGAGCACCTGGGCGGCACCGCCGAGCACGACGTCTTCATGAAGCTGGCCGTCAGCGAAGAACTCATGCGCAGCACCTCCGGCGGCCTGGTGGCCAGCCTGGGCTCGCTCGACATCGGCTTGCCGCCGGTGTGGCGTGGCGCCTCGCCCGAGCTGCAGCAGCGCGTGGCACCGGCCGTGCTGGCCGGCGAGAAGATCATGGCCCTGGCCATCACCGAGCCCGGTGGCGGCTCCGACGTGGCCAACCTGCGCACCCGCGCCGTGCGCGATGGCGACCACTACGTCGTCAACGGCAGCAAGACCTTCATCACCTCGGGCGTGCGCGCCGACCACTACACCGTGGCCGTGCGCACCGGCGGCGAGGGCTATGCCGGCGTGTCGCTGCTGCTGGTCGACAAGGGCACGCCCGGCTTCAGCGTGGGCCGCAACTTGAAGAAGATGGGCTGGTGGGCCTCTGACACGGCCGAGCTGTTCTTCGAAGACTGCCGCGTGCCCGCGGGCAACCTCATCGGGCCGGAGAACGCCGGCTTCATGCTCATCATGATGAACTTCCAGGCCGAGCGCCTGGCCCTGGCCGTGATGGCCTACATGACCGCGCAGATGGCGCTGGAAGCCTGCCTGGATTACGTGAAGGATCGGGTCACCTTCGGCAAGCCCCTGTCCAAGCACCAGGTCATCCGCCACAAGCTCGCCGAGATGGCCACCCAAGTCGATGTGGCGCGCGAGTACGCCTACCGCGTGGCCGCGCGCATGCAGGCGGGGCAGGTGGCGGTCAAGGAGGTCTCGATGGCCAAGAACTTCGCCACCGAGGTCGCCGACAAGGTCACCTACGAGGCCGTGCAGATCTTCGGCGGCATGGGCTACATGCGCGAATCGGTGGTCGAGCGCCTCTACCGCGACAACCGCATCCTCTCGATCGGCGGGGGCACGCACGAGATCATGAACGAGATCATCGCCAAACAGCTCAATCTGTGAGTCACAGAAGGTTCACGGAGATATTGCTCAAGAAGCCCGATTTGCAGGTCGATACAACTCCCGTTGTTGTAGGGAGAAACCATGACGCCACAGGCGCACGCATCGGCAACTTCTGAGGTTTTCGTCGCACCAGCGACTGCCAGCCAGCCGGGGATGACCGTCTCCGAGATCATGGCTTGCGGCCTCTTGAGCACCCATTACCAACCGCTGGGCCGTCTGCGCGACGGCGAAGTGGTCGGCCACGAGGCCTTGCTCCGCGGTCCCCGCGGGCATGCGCTGGCCGCCCCCGACGCCCTGTTCGCAGCGGCCCAGGCGCAAGGTGTGGGCTTCGACCTGGAGGTGCACGCCGTCAAGCTGGCCCTCAAGGGCTGGGCCCAGCAGGGCATGGCGGGCCAGCTCTTCGTCAACCTCAGCGCGGGGGCCTTGAGCGCCTTGCTGGCCCACCCGGTGGGGCATGGCATCTGGGGCCTGATCCGCGACATGGGCATCCCCACGGGCCGGCTGGTGGTGGAGATCACCGAGCACGAGCGCGTGGCCAACCTGCAGCGCCTGCTCGACGCCATCCAGATGCTGCGCCGCCTGGACGTGCAGCTTGCGCTCGACGACTTCGGCGACGGCCGCTCCAGCCTGCGCCTGTGGGCCGAGCTCAAGCCCGACATCGTCAAGATCGACAAATACTTCGCCCGCGACATCGCCTCGCACCCGGAGAAGGTGCAAACCATCACCGCGCTGCGCCGCATCGCCGAAACCTTCGGCACGCAGATGGTGGCCGAGGGCCTGGAGACGCCGGAAGAGCTGCGCGCCCTGCGCGACCTGGGCATCGAACTGGGCCAGGGCTACCTGCTGGGCCGCCCGCAGGCCACCCTGGCCGAGGCCTTGCTGCCCGAGGCCCGCGCCGTCATCGACAGCCGCGAAATCGCGGTGCTGCCCAGCAAGACCCGCCAGGCCCGCAGCGACTTTGCCCTGGGCACCATCGTGATCGAGGTGGAGCCCCTGCCGGCCGACGCCACCCACCACCAGGCCGCGCGCCGCTTCCTGAAAGACGAGTCGCTGCGCGCCATCGCCGTGGTGCAGGACGGCCAGCCCATCGGCCTGGTCAACCGCCACGGCTTCCTCAACCAGTACTCCAAGCCCTATTTCAAGGAGCTGTACGACCAGCGCTCCTGCCTGCTGTTCGCCAACACCGAGCCCCTGGTGCTGGACGCGGGCATCGGCCTGGACCAGCTCACCGACGTGCTGACCTCGGAAGACCAGCGCTACCTGACCGAAGGCTTCGTCGTCACGCGCGATGGCCAGTACATCGGCATGGGCACGGGCGAGCGCCTGGTGCGGGCCGTGACCGAGCTGCGCATCGAAGCCGCCCGCCACGCCAACCCGCTGACTTTCCTGCCGGGCAACATCCCGCTGACCCTGCACATCGGGCGCCTGCTGCAAGGCGGCGCGCCTTTCGTGGCCTGCTACGCCGACCTCAACCACTTCAAGCCCTTCAACGACCACTACGGCTACTGGCGCGGCGACGAGATGATCTGCCTGCTGGCGCGCACCCTGGTGGCGCACGCCGACGCCCGGCGCGACTTCGTGGGCCACGTGGGCGGCGACGACTTCGTGGTGCTCTACCAGAGCGAGGACTGGCACGCCCGCATCGAGGCGGCCGTGGCCGACTTCAACCGCGAGGCCATCGCCCTGTTCGACGACGCGGCCCGCGCGTGCGGTGGCATCGAAGCCGAAGACCGCGAAGGCGTGATGCGCTTCTTCCCGCTGACCACGCTGTCGGTGGGCGCCCTGCGCGTGCACCCGGGCGACTTTGTCCAGCCCGAGCAGGTGGCCAGCGCGGCGGCGGCTGCCAAGCACAAGGCCAAGCAGCTGTCAGCGGGGGTGTATGTGGACGCGCGGGAGGTGGGGGCGGGGCGGTCTTGAGCTGCCAGCGTGTGCGCTCAGTTCACGCCCTGAGGCTCATACAGGTGCCGTTGGAACCCCACGAACACGCGCCGCACCTGGTCAGGTTGACCCAGTTCGGCCAAGGCATCGGCGATGGCGTTGTTGTACTTGAGCTTGAGCAAGTCCTTGATCTTGGCGTCGTCCAGCTCATCGACACCGCGCTGCACGTACTGCCCCAGCACGAACACCACGAAGGCCTGCTGCTTGTCCGTCAGACCATCGGCGGCCAGGGCCACGGCCCGGGCGTGCTCTGCGCGTGCCTCGCGTGACAAGGGCTCGTGTGCAAAGGCCACATGGGCCAGCACATCGAACAGGTCGCTCTGCTCGGCCTCGACGATCTTCTGCATCTCGCGCAGCGGCTCGCGGCCAAAGCCCTTCTCTGCCAGCCCCGTCAGCAGGGCCTTGCGCGTTTGCGGGTCGCTCCAGATGCCGCGCAATTCGTCTTCGTCTTTGAAGAACTCTGGCAGCACGCCGAACAGGGCCTCCAGGAACTGCGCCGCCGACATCGGCTTGCCATCGGCGCTCCAGAATGAGGTGGACGCCATGTGCTGGATCTTGCGCACCTTGCCATCGGCCAGCTTCACCCTGGCCATCTTTGGCTTGTCCACCGGCTGAGGTGATGTCGGCTCCCCCACACCGCCAGGCACCGCATCTGGCTTGGGTGGGTACACGCCACCTGTGGTGGGCGGCTCGGGCGAGATGGGTTCGCCGTCCCACTCCGGGTCGCTGAACAGGTGGTGGGCCTTCACGAAGTCATAGATCGTGAAGTGGTCCTTGCCGTCGTACAGGCGCGTACCACGCCCGATGATCTGCTTGAACTCGATCATCGAGTTCACCGGCCGCATCAACACGATGTTGCGCACATTGCGTGCGTCCACCCCGGTGGACAGCTTCTGCGACGTGGTCAGCACGGTCGGGATGGTCTTCTCGTTGTCCTGGAAATCGCGCAGGTGCTGCTCTCCCAGGGCGCCATCGTTGGCCGTCACGCGCACGCAGTACAGCGGGTCTTTGCTGGTCTTGCATTGGTTGATGAGGTCGCGCACGGCCAGGGCGTGGTCTTGCGTCGCGCAGAAGACGAGGGTCTTCTCGCGCTGGTCGATCATGTCCATGAAGAGCTTGACGCGGTAGGCCTCACGCTGCTTGATCTCGATGATGCGGTTGAAGTCCTTTTCCTCGTAGCGCTTGCCCTGCTCCACGGCGCCATCCACCACCTCATCGTCGGCGGTGTAGACGTAGTCGTCCAGCGTGGTGACGATCTGCCTGACCTTGAACGGCGTCAGGAAGCCATCGTTGATGCCCTCCTTCAGCGAGTACTGGTACACCGGCTCGCCGAAGTAGGCGTAGGTGTCTACGTTGAGCGTGCGCTTGGGCGTGGCCGTCAGGCCGAGTTGCACCGCAGGGGCGAAGTAGGCCAGGATGGCGCGCCACGCGCTTTCGTCCTTGGCGCCGCCTCGGTGGCATTCGTCGATGACGATGAAGTCGAAGAAGTCGGGCGGGTAGTCGCCAAAGTAAGGCGCACCATCGGGCCCGCTCATGAAGGTCTGGAAGATGGTGCAGAACACGCTGCCGTTCTTGGGCACACGTCCCTTCTTGCGGATGGCATCGGGCTCGATGCGCACCAGGGCATCCTCCGCAAAGGCCGAGAAGGCGTTGTAAGCCTGGTCGGCCAGGATGTTGCGGTCGGCCAGGAACAGGATGCGCGGGCGCCGCTGCGGCTCGGTACCAGCGCGCCAGTCGTTCAGGTTCCAGCGGCTGTGGAACAGCTTCCAGGCCAGTTGGAAGGCCACGAAGGTCTTGCCCGTGCCGGTGGCCAGGGTCAGCAGGATGCGGTCGCGCCCGTGGGCGATGGCCTCCAGCACGCGGGCCACCGCGATGTCCTGGTAATAGCGGCCCTGCCAGGTGCCGCCCTTGTCTTCGAAGGGGACGGCGGTGAACCGGTCGCGCCAGGCGTTGGCCTGGGCGAAGGTCTGGGCCCACAGTTCATTGGGGCTGGGGAAGGCGGCCACATCGCCTTCGCTGCCCTGCTGCATGTCGATGCCATAGATGGCTTGGCCGTTGGTGGCGTAGGTGAAGCGCACGGCCAGCTTGGCGGCGTACTGCTTGGCCTGGCCCACGCCTTCGGTGTGCGGCTTGCCCCAGGCCTTGGCTTCGACCACGGCCAACTTGGTGTTGCGGTAGATCAGCACGTAGTCAGCCACCTCGGCGCGGGTGCGTTTGCCACAGCCTTGCAACCGGCCCTGGGTGATGGCGTGCTCACGCAGGATGCGGCTGCCTTCGACCACGCCCCAACCGGCGGCTTTCAGCGCAGGGTCGATGTGTTCTGCGCGGGTTTCGGCTTCGTTCATGGCAGGTGTCTGCGGCCCCCGCGTCCTGGATGGCGCAGAGCTCCCTTCGCCGCAGGATGGTTCGTCTAATGAAATGATGTCACATGTAGCCGTGGCCACTCGCTCAGTCGGTACGCTGGTTTTATTGACTTTTATCTTGGAGCCAATAATTTATCGGCATTCAGATAATTCCCGATAAAGCTGCGACTGATCGGGCGTTACCGCGATCGACAGAAAAGGAGCACTGGATGCTTCTAGCCAAACACTTGCCTAGCCTGCTTGATGAACTCCAGGTAGTTCTCGCAAGGCACAGCCACATCTAGCCTGGCGCACACGGCAGGAATCTTCACCCTGCGGGGTTCCTTGGGCGGATTCAATTGGCGCTCTTCATCGGTCACCAACGTGGCCTGGTGTGCGCGTGCTGTTGCGATGATGAGCAAGTCATTTTCGCCAACACCCTTGGGGTGGTAATGGTCACCCACCACCCCGATCAACCCCTTGATGCGCAAGGCATCCAGCAAGATGGCCTCCGTCATGGGCAGACGTGTGATGGGTTGATCCAGCATCCAGTCGGCACATTCAGGTGTCTTGCGCTGGACCTCATCGAAGGCCACAGAGGGGATCATCAGGCTACCCTCACGCATGCACTGCCCCATCCAGTCCCACAAGGGCGGGAAGATGGCAGGCGGGTAGTTGTCCCAGGCGTAAATGATCGATGAGGCGTCAAGAACCCGCATAGAACCTTTCGAGCTCCCGGATGTCCTTGACCTTCAAACTGTCTAGGCAATCGCTGGCCTTGGCCAGGGTGATGTGGCGAGACTCCAGTGCATCCAGCACCGTGCGCACAAAGCGGTCGCCGAACAAATGCATGGGCTCACGGTGGCGCCATTCACGGCTGCCGCCGCTGCCATCCTGCGCAGGTTGAGCTGCACGCCATTGGCGATAGCTGGCATACAAACCGGCAGGCAAACGGCCTTCGTCCATGAGACGCCGAAGGATCACTTCAGTGCTCACCGCCAGTTGCTTGCGCACCGGCTTGAGCCAGGTCTCCAGCTCCGCCACATCTTGAGGGCGCATCGCGTCGTCAATGACAGCCAGGGCGGCGTCAGGCACCAACAAGTGCCCAGCAAACGCGTTGGCCTCACGCTCTGCGCCTTGCTGCCCGTGGATGTCGCCATCGTCATCGATGGAGCTGGCCTTGTGCAGAAGCAGGTGTCCAAGCTCGTGAATCAAGGTGAATGTGAGCTGCGTGTCGCTGTGCTGCTTCTTGACGACGATGACAGGGCAGAGCGCGTCGTACAGCGCGAAGCCCAGAATGGGGCTCTCTTTGGCGATTTGCCATTTGCCGTTGTAGCCACTGGCACGGAACACCAAGATGCCGCGCGCCTCGAGGGCCGTGCGGTAGCTGTCAAAGCTTTGCTGCGCTTGGCCCAGCCCAAGCCACTGGCGGGCCAGAGCGGCTGCCTGCTTGGGGGCACAGCCGGCAAGGTCAGGCGGGGCAAACACGGGCGTGCCATCTGCATCAAGGTCTTCACGCAAGCTGAGGAACATGTCGCGCTGCCGCTCAGCGCGCTCAACCAGTGCTTTCACGCGTGCAGAAAGCTCAGGCTTCTGGCGGGCCAGCGTGCGGAACTGTGGGGTATGCACCGTGCCAACATCCACGTGGCCTGCCTCAAGGAAGAACAGCACCCCGCGACCGAAGTGCTGCGCGATCTTGCTGAGTTGCTGAAAGCTGGGGCCCAGCTCGCCCGCCATGATGCGGCTCATGGTGTTGGCCGCGATGCCCACCTCGGCCGCGAGCTCGCCTGGTGTGATGCCGTGATCGGCACAACACCATGCAATGCGGGCAGCGTTGACGGACTGTATGCGTTCCATTCTGGACATTCTAGCCAGTGGCCGTGACCCCGTGAACCGCCGTGATGCGGAGCTCTTTGACAGCAGCGACGGGGCTCACAACTGGCCGGTGAAGGCCTGGTGCAGGAGGGATTGCTGGAGTTCGGTGAGGGCGGTGAGTTTGCGTTGGTAGATCGAGATCAGCTCTACAACCTGATGTTCCAGTGCCTCGATTCGATCAACCAGTTCGAACTGCAAGTTCTTTGATGGCACTGGTACCCGCACGGCCGATAGGGTTCCCTGATTGAGGCTTTTGATGTTTGCGCCATTTCCACCATCGACCAGTTCCTTGCGTATAGCCGTGGACTTGAGGTAGTGGCAAAGGAACCTAGCTTCCAAGCGTTGGTCATGCAAACGCATCTTGATCGTGAAGCCTGAGTGGACCGTGGGTTCCGCCAAATCGCCTACCAGCATGCATCGGCCGATCAACTCGGGGTTGCCGTTCGACCGGACGAAGACGATGTCTCCGGCGGCCACGCAATCTGACGCTGCCAAGCCACCATCCAATGTGACCCATTCGAGATCGTCGATGCGCGCATCGAAGTTCTGTTGGAAGTCCTTAACGCCAATGATCCGGACCCGATCGCCTTGGCTGCTCTTTGTGAAGTTGATCCCATTGCGAAAAGTGGCCAGCTCGCCCAGTGAATTCCAGGCAGACGAGTCACTGAGCACCGAACGAAACAAGTCATCCACGGACAGCGCCAGTACCGCTCTTGCATTGCGCAGGTTCTGCTCGGCATGGGCCTTGGCGGTGGCGATGCCTTCGAAGGCTTCGTCGAGGAGGGTGACGATGCGGCGTTGCTCTTGAATTGGCGCAAATGGAATGGGAATGGAGTTCAGTGCCTTTTGATTGAGCTTCGGTTGCGCCGCACCAGTGATGTACTGATCAAGTGGGATGCTCTCCAGATACAGCTCCACCCATCTCTGCGTTGTCAGATCATCAAATTTAAGGATGTGCGCGTGGTTGTTGACCCAGTATTTTCCAGAGGCTGGAAATGCTATGGGGGTTGACCTCGCCAACAGGTTTGCGCCGTCCTCTGACACGAGCAGCGCGTCGCCATCGAATATGTACTCACCCACATAGTCGACGATGCCTGAAGCACCGTAATACGGGTAGACGCCTGACGTGCGATCGGCTTTTGTAATTGGAATCCGCTTGCTGTCGAGATTTTCCGCAATCTGATCAAGCGTCTTAGTATCCCAGCCAGCCTTCACAGGAGCCCCCGAATCGTAGCTAGTACGCCTGTGCTTTCCGCATCCAACGCCTCGATCTCATCCAAGATCTCCCCTGGCGTCCGCAGCCTCACCACCTCCCCGCCGTTCGGGTTCTTCACCGACAAATCCCAGGTGCCCGCATCCAGCGCCGCCACGTCCACAGACCAGCTCTGCGCCGAAGCCTCAAACCCCCGCTGCCGCGCCACAAAATCCTTCAAATCGTCGTCGTTCAAAGGGTTGGTCTTGCCCAGGCTGCGCCCCGGGTTCAGCTGGTAGAACCACACCTGCCACGTGGGCGCACCTTTCTCAAAAAACAGCACCACCGTCTTCACACCCGCGCCTTGAAACGTGCCACCGGGGCAATCGAGCACCGTGTGCAGGTTGCAGCTTTCCAGCAGCAGCTTGCGCAGGCTCACGCTGGCGTTGTCGGTGTTGCTCAGGAAGGTGTTCTTGATGACGACGGCCGCGCGCCCACCGGCCTTGAGGCTCTTGACGAAGTGCTGCATGAACAAGAAGGCGGTTTCGCCCGTCTTGATGGGGAAGTTCTGCTGCACCTCCTTGCGCTCTTTGCCGCCAAAGGGCGGGTTCGCCAAAATCACATCGAAGCGGTCTTTGTCCTGGATGTCGTTGATGTTCTCGCCCAGGGTGTTGGTGTGGACGATGTTGGGCGCCTCGATGCCGTGCAGGATCATGTTCATGATCCCGATCACGTAGGCCAGGCTCTTCTTCTCTTTGCCGTAGAAGGTGCGCGTTTGCAGCGTGGCCAGGTCGTCGGTGCTATTGGCGCGGGCGCGCAGGTAGTCAAACGCCTCGCACAAGAAGCCGGCCGAGCCGCAGGCCCCGTCGTAAATGCGTTCGCCGATGCGGGGCTGCAGCACTTCGATCATCGCGCGGATCAGCGGGCGGGGCGTGTAGTACTCGCCGCCGTTGCGCCCGGCGTTGCCCATGTTCTTGATCTTGGCTTCGTACAGGTGCGAGAGCTCGTGCTTCTCGGTCTGTGACCTGAATTGCAGTTCATCGACCCGGTCGATCACGTCGCGCAGGTTGTAGCCGCTCTGCACCTTGTTCTTGATTTCGCTGAAGACCTCACCGATCTTGTATTCGATGGTGTTGGGGCCGCTGGCGCGCCGCTTGAACTCGGCCAGGTAGGGGAAGAGCTTGGTGTTGACGAAGTCGCGCAGGTCGTCGCCGGTCATGGCGGCGTGGTGGTCGGGCTTGCCTTCTGGCGTCTTGGGGGCGGCCCAGCTGTCCCACCGGAAGACCTCGTGCAGCAGGGGCTCGTGGGTTCGGCCTTCGAGCTGGGCCTCGTTGGCTCTGTCAACCTCCAGCGCGTCCAGGTACTTCAGGAACAACAGCCAGGAGGATTGCTCGGTGTAGTCCAGCTCGCTGGTGCAGCCTGCGTCCTTGTGCAGGATGTCGTCGATGTTCTTGAAAGTCTGCTCAAACACGTGCTGCGCCTGTCGTTCTTCAGAGTGTCGTTGTCGGGGCCTGTGGCCCGAAAGGTGGGCGATTTTCGCTGATCACAAGCGTGTCACGCCCAGTGTTTTGGGCCACTTAGCGCATCGCTGAGACCCCCAGTGCCGCTCACCACCCTCGCTGACCCCTCACTTGCCGCAAAAAGCGGCAGCGTTGTCGCGAAAAGCGAGTCCACTGCCGCTTGAAGCGACACCATCGCCCCTTTTTGGGGCACGCATGCCGTGGTGTGACGGACATGGTGTCGTGAAAAGCGACAACGCTGTCGCAAAAAGCGAGCCCGCTGCCGTTCAAAGCGGCATGGCTGTCGCGAAAAGCGAGGACGCTGTCACTTGAAGTGCCAACGCTGCCGCTTTCGACGCCAAGCAGGCCAGGTTCAGCACCTCAGGCCGTCCAGCCCCCGCGGCGCTGGCCTCTCCGTGCTTGCCGTCAATGCTTGATGGGCCGCGCCGCCAGAAACGCCCCGCTCGACACCAGCACCAGCCCTGCCACCAGCCAGGCCGTCAGCGGCTCATCGAGCAGGGGCACTGCGCCCAGACCGGCCATCACCGGCACCAGGGCCACCAGGGCGCCGGTGCGCTCCGCGCCCAGGATGGTCACGGCCTTCAGGAACAGCACCATGGCCAGGATGGTCGGCCCGATGCCCTGGTACAGCGCCTGCAGCACCAGCATCGACATGGGCACCTGGTCCAGCCCCTTGGGCAAGAACAGCAGGTACACCGGCATGAAGACCAGGCAGGAAGCCAGCGCCACGAAGCGCGTCAGCAGCCAGCCGTCGTAGGCCCACTTTTTGACCAGCACGCTGTAGACGGCCCAGGTGAGCGAGGCGCTCAACAGCAGCACATCGCCCAACAGCGTGGAGGGCCCGCCGTGCGTGCCCAGCACCGACGGGATGGCCACGCACAGCATGCCCAAGGCGATGGGCACCAGGGCCAGCACGCGCTGGCGTGGCGGGCGCGCGCCCAGGATCCACCAGGCCATGGCCGTGACCAGGAAGGGCTGCATGCCCGGCATGAGGATGCCGCCGTGCGCGGCCGGGGCCAGCTTGAGGCCGGCATAGACCAGCACGAGGAAGGTGAGGCCACCGCTCAGGGCCAGGGTCCAGAGCTTGCCGTCGCGCCAGGTGCCGGCCGGCAGCTTGAGCGAAAACGGCAGCAACACCAGCGAGGCCGTGCCCAGGCGCAGCGCGACGATGTCCCAGCCGGTCAGGCCGGTCTTGCCGCCCAGGCGCGAAATCAGGATGAAGCCCGCCCAGATCACCACCGTGGCCAGTGCGGCCAGGTAGCCGTGCAGCGCGGGGGCAGGGGCCGCCGTGGTGGTGGCGGAGGAGGGAGCGGCTGGGGCGGAGGTGGGGGGCTGGCGCATCCAGGCCAGTCTAGCTGCGCCCGACCGGCCCTGCCCACCTGGGGACTCTGGGGCTTTGTGCCCCAGCCCGCCCGACCTGCCTTACTTGGCCGCCGCGTGGCTGCCGTGGCCAACGGCCACCGCCGTCATGTTGACGATGCGGCGCACCGTCGCCGAGGGCGTCAGGATGTGCACCGGCGCCGCCGCACCCAGCAGGATGGGGCCCACCGTCACGCCGTTGCCGCCCGTCATCTTCAGCACGTTGAAGAGGATGTTGGCCGCGTCCAGGTTCGGGCAGATCAGCACATTGGCCGTGCCCTGCAGCGTGCTGTCGGGCAGCAGCTTGAGGCGCACCGACTCGCTCAGGGCGGCATCGCCCTGCATCTCGCCATCGGCGGGGATGTGGGGCATGCGGGCCACGAACAGGTCGCGCGCCTGGCGCATCTTCTTGGCAGACGGCCGGTTGCTGGAGCCGAACATCGAGTGCGACAGGAAGGCCACGCGCGGCGGCAGGCCGAAGCGCTGCACCTCTTCCACCGCCATCACGGCGATGTCGGCCAGCTGTTCGGCGGTGGGGTCTTCGTTGACGAAGGTGTCGGCGATGAACAGGTTGTGCTGCTCCAGGATCAGCGCGTTCAGCGCCGCCAGGCCGTGGGCCTCGGGGCGGGTGCCGATGACGTCGCGCACATGCTCCAGGTGGAAGTCGTAGCGGCCGATGACGCCGCAGATCATGCCGTCGGCGTCGCCCATCTTCACCAGCATCGTGGCGATCAGGGAGTTCGAGCGGCGCAGCACCACCTTGGCCAGCTCGGGGCTGATGCCGTCGCGGGCGCGCAGCTGGTGGTAGGCCTCGACGTAGGCGTGGAAGCGCGGGTCGCTGCCGGGGTTGACGATCTCGCAGTTCACGCCCGGCTGCAGGCGCAGGCCGGCGCGCTCGA
Source organism: Aquabacterium sp. (assembly GCA_023266355.1). GTDB lineage: Bacteria > Pseudomonadota > Gammaproteobacteria > Burkholderiales > Burkholderiaceae_C > Aquabacterium. Next base: position 160,139 of record JAHFQM010000004.1, on the reverse strand, counting down.
TGCGCGTGGCGATCACGTCGGGGCGGCCCACCAGCACGGGGAAAGCCAACTGCTCGTCGATGGCGACTTGCGCGGCGCGCAGCACGCGGTCGTCTTCGCCCTCGGCGTAGGCGATGCGTTTGGCTTGCTTGGCCGCCTTGGCACCCAGGAACAGCGGGCGCATGAACAGCCCCGTGTTGGTGACGAACTGCGAGAGCGAGTCGCGGTAGGCCTTCAGGTCGGTGATGGGGCGCGTGGCCACGCCGGAGGCGGCAGCGGCTTCGGCCACGGCCGGCGCGATGCGCAAAATCAGGCGCGAATCAAACGGCGTGGGGATCAGGTAGTCCGGGCCGAAGCGCAGCTCGCGGCCCGGGTAGGCGGCGGCCACTTCGTCGGAGATCTCGGCCTTGGCCAGGTCGGCGATCTGGCGCACGCAGGCCAGCTTCATGGCTTCGGTGATCTTGGTGGCGCCGCAATCGAGCGCGCCACGGAAGATGTAGGGGAAGCACAGGACGTTGTTGACCTGGTTGGGGTAGTCCGAGCGGCCGGTGGCGATGATGCAGTCCGGGCGCGCGGCCTTGGCGATCTCGGGGCGGATCTCGGGCTCGGGGTTGGCCAGGGCCAGGATCAGCGGGCTGGCGGCCATGGTCTTGACCATCTCGGCGCTCAGCACGCCGGCGGCGGAACAGCCCAGGAAGACGTCGGCGCCATCGACCACATCGGCCAGGGTGCGGGCCGTGGTCTTCTGGCAGAAGCGCTGCTTGGACTCGTCGAGCTTCGCCGCAAGCGCATCGGCGCGCTCGCTCTGGATCAGGCCCTTGGAGTCGCACACGAACACGTTCTCGCGCTTGACGCCCAGGCCCACCATCACGTCCAGGCAGGCGATGGCCGCGGCACCCGCGCCCGACACCGCGATCTTGACCGCGCCGATGTCCTTGCCCACCAGCTCCAGGCCGTTGAGCAGGGCGGCGCTGGAGATGATGGCCGTGCCGTGCTGGTCGTCGTGGAAGACGGGGATGTTCATGCGCGCCGACAGCTGCTTCTCGATGTAGAAGCACTCGGGCGCCTTGATGTCTTCGAGGTTGATGCCGCCCAGCGTGGGCTCCAGCGCCGCGATGATCTCGATGAGCTTGTCCGGGTCGCGCTCGGCCAGTTCGATGTCGAACACGTCGATGCCGGCGAACTTCTTGAACAGGCAGCCCTTGCCTTCCATGACCGGCTTGGAGGCCAGCGGGCCGATGTCGCCCAGGCCCAGCACGGCGGTGCCGTTGGTGACCACGCCCACCAGGTTGCCGCGCGAGGTGTACTCGGCCGCCAGGGTCGGGTCCTTCTCGATGGCCAGGCAGGGGTAGGCGACGCCGGGCGAGTAGGCCAGGGCCAGGTCGCGCTGGTTGCTCAGGGGCTTGGTCGGGTTGACCGCGATCTTGCCGCGGCTGGGCAGGCGGTGGTATTCGAGGGCCGCGTCGCGCAAGGATTGTTCGGCGTCGGACAGGGTGTTCTCGGAGCTCATGGGCGGCAGTGGCTGGGGTCAGCGCGGAATGCAATGAGCCGCAGATGGTAAGCGATCTGCCGTGACGCCAGCGCTGTGGCACCATGGCATGTCGTCGGGCGATGCATGCGGCCAGTGCCACGGAAGAGGTCAAGTTTTCCGCGGCACGGCCGATCTCACAAAGCCTGTTTCTACATTTGCAGTCCATGACAGGGATGTCCCACCCACAGCGATCCTGGTCCAGCCTTTGGAAGTCCCGCGTCGCGCAGTGGTTGCACGACGTGATCCCCGATGAGGCCGTCGACGGGCCTCAGGCCCGGTACTTCCGTGCGCGCCAGATCCAGGCCCTGCTCAACCTGCTGCCGCTCATCGCGGTGGGCAATGCGGTCAACACCCTGGTGATGTGCGGCGTCCTCTGGGACCGCCTGCCCCACCTGTGGCTGACGGTCTGGGGCGTGGCCGTGACCGTGGCCCTGCCCATCGCCTTCGTGTGGTGGCGCCAACTCTGCACCCATGGCCACCGTCCGGTGGCGGTGATCGGCGCGGGCCGCCAGATCGTGGTGCAGGTGTTCGTGTTCGGCGCGATGTGGACGGTGATGCCGGCCATGGTCTTCCCGCACAGCGACCCTGGCCAGGCCCTGCTGATCGGCACCGTCGTGGTCGGCATGATCTGCAGCGGCGCCTTCATGCTCAGCCCCATGGTGCCAGCGGCCTGGACCTTCGTGCTGACCCTGGGCGCCGGCGGCGTGGTCGGGCTGCTGCGCTCGGACTACGCCACGGGCAACTCCCTCATGCTGCTGCTGGTGGTTTACAGCACCGTCATGTTCGGTGTGGTGTTCGCCAATGGCCGCACCTTCATGAGCCGCTTGCGCGCGGACTCTGAAACCGACCGCCAGAAACAACTCATCGACCTGCTGCTGCGCGACTTCGAAGAGCACGCCTCCGACTGGCTCTGGGAGATTTCCCCCTCGGGCCACTTGCGCCACGTCTCGGCGCGCCTGGCCGAGTCCTTTGGCCTGCCGCAGCGCCAGCTGCTGCAGCAGCCTTTCCTGGAGCTGCTGGGCCACATGTCACCGCCCGACGATGCCGATGCCGCCAAGGCCCTGGGCCGCATGACCAGCTGCATCCGCATGGGCCAGCCCTTCCGCGACCTGGAAATGCCCGTCACGGTGGGGCACGAGCTGCGCTGGTGGTCGATGTCGGCCAAGCCCCTGCACGACGACCGCGGCCGCGCGGCAGGCTGGCGTGGTGTGGGCTCGGACATCACCCAGAACCGCCAGGCCCGCGAGGAACTGGCCCGCCTGGCCAACCAGGACTCGCTGACCGGCCTGGCCAACCGCCACCGCTTCAGCACCGAGCTGGACCGCCTGGGCGAGAGCCACGGCCAGCGCCACGACCCCCGGCCTTGCGCGCTGCTCTTCATCGACCTGGACAACTTCAAGAACATCAACGACACCTTCGGCCACGGCGTGGGCGACCAGCTGCTGCGCCGCGTCGGTGTGCGCCTGGCCACCTGCGTGGCCGACGGCGACCTGCTGGCCCGCCTGGGGGGCGACGAGTTCGCCCTGCTGACCTGGCGCCATGCCCAGGCCCACGAGGCCGCCGCCCTGGCCGAGCGCCTGCTGGTGCTGCTGTCCGAGCCCTACCAGTGCGACGAGGTGCGGCTGGAGTCGCGCACCAGCATCGGCGTGGCCTTGGCGCCGCGCGATGGCCGCGACCCGCAGTCTCTGCTGCAGTGCGCCGACCTGGCGCTGTACGCCGCCAAGGCGGCCGGCCGCAACACCTACCGCTTCTTCGACATCGGCATGGCCGAGACCGCGCGTTCGCGCGTCAGGCTGCAGCAGGAGCTGGGCCACGCCCTGGCCGCCGAGCAGTTCACGCTGCACTTCCAGCCGCAGATGAAGCTGGACACCGGCGAGGTCATCGGCTTCGAGGCCCTGGTGCGCTGGCAGCACTCCGAGCGCGGCCTGATCGGCCCGGGCGAGTTCATCCCCGTGGCCGAAGAGACGGGCCAGATCGTGTCCTTGGGCAACTGGGTGCTGCGCGAGGCCTGCCGCCTCGCCACGCTGTGGCCGGAAGACCTGCGCGTGGCCGTCAACCTCTCGGCGGTGCAGTTCCGCAGTTCGTCCATCATCGAGCTGGTCGATGAGGCTCTGGCCAACAGCGGCCTGCCGCCCGAGCGCCTGGAGCTGGAGATCACCGAATCCGCCCTGATCGAGGACCACGACGGCGCCCAGGCCACCCTGATGGCGCTGCGCAGCCGCGGCGTGCGCGTGGCCATGGACGACTTCGGTACCGGCTATTCCTCGCTGGCCTACCTGCGCCGCTTCCCGCTGGACAAGCTCAAGATCGATGGCATGTTCGTGCGCTCGCTCGACAGCGACGAAGACGCCCAGGCCGTGGTCACGGCCATCATCAGCCTGGCGCGTGCCCTGCACCTGGACACCACCGCCGAGGGCATCGAGACGGCCGAGCAGCTGGTCATGCTCAAGGCCCTGGGTTGCGACGACGTGCAGGGCTACCTGATCGCGCGGCCCATGCCCTCCGCCGAGGTGGCGCCCTACCTCACCCGCATCCGGGGGGAGGGTGGCGACGCTGCGCACGGAACCTTGGGCACGCCCGAGGGTCCACGCCAGGGTGTCACGGCGCGGTGATACATTGCCCCGCAGAACGGCGGCAGGCATGCGCCGAGCCAAGATGTTTCAGAGAACCAAGGAAGATGGACATGAACTGGATGCGTGAGTTGTTCAAGCGGGCCCTGATGGCCGTGATGGCCGCGGTGTGTGCCTCTGGCATGGGCTTGGTGGGTGCCATGGGCCTGGGCCTGGCAACGACGGCCCAGGCCGCCGAACAGAACGACTACATCCTCGGCCCGGGCGACTCGGTGCGCATCGCGGTCTACCAGAACCCCGACCTCTCGCTGGAAGCCCGCCTCAACGAGGGCGGCTCCATCTCCTATCCGCTGCTGGGCAACATCAAGCTGGGCGGCATCTCGGTGTCCGACGCCGAGAAGAAGATCGCCACCAGCCTGAAGGACGGCAACTTCATCAAGCAGCCCCAGGTCTCGGTGCTGCTGATCGGTGCCACGGCCAACCAGGTCTCCGTGCTGGGCCTGGTGGGCAAGCCGGGCCGTTACCCGCTGGTGACGGGCAGCAACAAGCTGTCGGAGGTCATGGCCATGGCCGGCGGCATCGCCCAGGGCGCGGGCTCCGACATCGTCGTGATCTCGGGCGTGCGCGAGGGCAAGCCCTTCCGCAAGGAAGTGGACTTCACCAAGGTGTTCGCCTCCAGCGGCTCCGAGCCCGACTTCACGCTGCAAAACGGCGACACCCTGTTCGTGGACCGCGCCCCGCAGATTTACATGTACGGCGAAGTGCAACGTGCTGGCGCCCAGATCCTGCTGCGCGACACCACCCTGCTGCAAGCCCTGGCCAACGCCGGCGGCCTGACCCTGCGTGGCACGCAGCGTGGCATCAAGGTGCACCGCCGCGACCCGGCCACGGGTGAGGTCAAGGTCATCGAGCCGGGCCTGAACGACAAGCTGGCGCCGAACGACATCATCTACGTCAAGGAAAGCCTGTTCTGACCTGACACACCGGGTCAGACTGCATGACAGCATGACCAAAGAAAAGGGGCCCTTGGGCCCCTTTGTCGTTGGTGCACCGTCCTTGGTGCGCCGCTTGGACCGCCGCTTGGACGCGGCTTCCGGCTTGCTGGGCCTCAGTCCTTCTTCTGCCAGACCGCGGCGTAAAAGCCATCGGTGGCGTGCAGGTGCGGCCACAGGCGCAGGTGGCCGGCCGGCGTCGCCAGGCCGGCGGCGTTCTCCACGCCCGCGGCTTCCAGGGCCTCTGCGGCGTTGAGCGGCACGAAATCCGGGTGGGCTGCGGTGAAAGCGTCGGCGATGCCTTCGTTCTCATCGGGGATGACCGAGCAGGTGGCATAGACCAGGCGGCCACCGGGTTTCAGCAGGCGTGCCGCGCTGGCCAGGATGGCCGTTTGCTTGACCTGCAGCTCGTCGATGCCCTTCGGCGACTGGCGCCACTTCAGATCGGGGTTGCGGCGCAGCGTGCCCAGGCCGGAGCAGGGCGCGTCCACCAGCACGCGGTCGATCTTGCCGCGCAGGCGCTTGATGCGGTCGTCGTTCTCGTGGGCGATCTGGCTGGAGTACACGTTCGACAAACCGCTGCGCGCCAGGCGCGGCTTGAGGTTTTCCAGGCGGTGCGCCGAGATGTCGAAGGCGTAGAGGCGGCCGGTGTTGCGCATCAGCGCGCCCAGGGCCAGGGTCTTGCCGCCGGCGCCGGCGCAGAAGTCCACCACCATCTCGCCGCGCTTGGGGTTGGTCAGCAGGGCCAGCAACTGGCTGCCTTCGTCCTGCACTTCGACGTGGCCGTCGGTGTAGATCGACATCTTCTGCAGGGCGGGCTTGCCGGGGATGCGGATGCCCAGTGGCGAAAACGGCGTGGGCTGGGCCTCGATGTGGGCGGCGGCCAGGGTTTCGAGCACGGCTTCGCGCTTGGCCTTGAGCGTGTTGACGCGCAAGTCGAGCGGGGCCGAGGCCGAGAAGGTCTCCACCAGGGCCCAGAAGCCTTCGTCGCCGAGCTGGTCGCGCAGGCGGTTGGCCAGCCAGTCGGGCAGGTTGTGGCGCAGCTTGTCGGGCAGGGTGCTGCGGTCGATGGCGGTGGTGCGCTCCAGCCAGGCGAGTTCGTCGGCCGTGGCGCCGTTTTTCAGGACGTGGGGCAGACCCTGCCAGGCCAGCAGCGCCATGCGGCGCTCCAGCGGGCCGTGGCCCGATTGCGCCATGTTGGCCCAGAGCAGGCGTTGGCGCAGCACGGCGTAGGCCGTTTCGGCCAAGGCGTGGCGCTCGCGTTGCCCTAAGGCCTTGTGCTGGCGGAAGAAGTAGGAGACGAGGCTGTCGGCCGGAGCGTCGAGCTTGAGGACGTCACGGATGAGCTGGGTCGTGAGGTCGAGCAGGGCGTTTGGGTGCATGGGGGGGATTATCCGCTGCTTGGGCGTTGGGCGCAGCATGAGGGCGCTCCCACTCCGGGGGGCGCCAGAGGTGTTGCAGGCGCAGCGACCAGGGGCCGGGGCGCAGCACGTCGCGCAGCATGTGCACCCACTCGTGCAGCGTCAGCCACAGCAGGTTGTGGGTGTGCACGGGGCGCACCAGGCCGTAGTCCACCGCTTCGGTTTCGGGCACGAAGCTGCCGAACAGGCGGTCGAACACGATGAGCGTGCCGCCGTAGTTGCAGTCGATGTAGCGCGGGTTGCGGCCGTGGTGGGCGCGGTGGTGCGAGGGCGTGTTGAAGATGAATTCGAACCAGGCGGGCAGCTTGTCCACCCACTGCGTGTGCACGAAGAACTGGTAGCCCAGGTTGATGGACAGGGCCAGCAGCACCCAGCGCGGCTCGAAGCCGATCCACACCATGGGCAGGTAGAACAGCCAGTTGCCCGCGAAGCTGTAGAGCCAGCTCTGGCGCATGGCGGCGGTGAAGTTCATGAACTCCGAGCCGTGGTGCACGACGTGCGCGCACCAGAACCAGCGGATGCGGTGGCTGGCGCGGTGGAAGCCGTAATAGCAGAACTCCACGCCCAGGTAGAGGGCGGCGAAGCTCAACGGCGTGATGTCGATGCTGCCCAGGCGGTGCGTGAACACCCAATCCATGGCCGGCAGCACCAGGGTGACGACGATGAGCACGTCCAGCAGGGTGTAGAAGCCACCCAGGTTGAGGCTGTCCAGCGAGTCGCGCAGGTCGTAGATGGGCGGGGCGCTGCCATCGGGCGCACGTCTTTTCGCATGGCGGAATCGCCACCATTCGATGCCCACCACCGCCATGAACACCGGGGCCAGCAGCACCAGCAGCCAGTCGCTCCATTCGGTGTGGGTGCGGATGGCGTCCAGCCAAGGCGAGAGTTTGTCCATGGTCACAGGCGCCTTGAGCGCCGCGTGTCAAAGTGATGGCATCTTGCGGGCGCGCCTTCGGATTGGCTTGACCTTCGCGGACGAATTCTTGACGTATGGCGACAAGCTGAGGCTTGGCGCATCCCGTATAGCCCGGATGGGCAGGTGCGCTCGCGCGCGGCATCATGCAGGCTCATCCCCGTGGACCTGCCATGGCTGACACCCGCATCGCCGCGTCTTTTGCTCAATTGCTGTACGAGTACCTGGACCGCCAAGGGCTGGACGCGCGCCAATTGCTTGGCCCCCAGCCCGACCCCTCCCAGCACTTCTTGCCCATGGCCGACTGGCAGGCCTGGCTCAAGCGCGTCGATGCCGTCGAGGGCCGCGTGGGCCTGGGCCTGCGCATTGCCGAGGGCATCAGCGCGCGCCACTTCGGTGTGCTGGGCTACGCCGCCCTGGCTTGCAGCAACCTGGCCGAGGCCCTGCAGCGCATGGAGCGCTACCACGCCTCGGTCTATGACGCCAACCCCGCGCACGTCGAGGTGCTGCCCGATGGCGTGGTCGTGGAATGGGGCGTGGAGCGTGGCCGCCCCGGCGCCCTGGTCGATGAAACCGCCATCGCTTCGCTGGTGCAGCTGGCCCGCGACATGACCGGCCACTACTGGCCCATGCGCAAGGTCAGCTTCGTCAACCCGCCGCCGGCCGACGTCCAGCCCTACCGCGACTTCTTCGGCTGCGAGGTTGCCTTCAACGCGCCCACCACCCGCCTGGAGTTCGACACCGCCTGCCTGGCCTTGCCCATGCGCAAATCCGACCCGGCGCTGGCGCAGTTGCTCGACCAGCAGGCCGAGCAGGTGCTGCGGCAGGTCTCGCAGGTGCCGGCCATCGTCGATGCCTGGCGGCGCACCCTGGTGCCGCTCATCCGCGAGGGCCAGACCTCGCTGGCGGCCCTGGCCCGCGCCCACCACACCAGCCCGCGCACCTTGCAGCGGCGCCTCTCGGAGCAGGGCATGAGCTTCCAGCAGCTGCTGGACGAGACCCGCCGCCACCTGGCCGAGGCCCACCTGAAAGACGCCCGCCTGGACCTGGCCGAGATCGCGCTGCTGCTGGGCTACTCCGAACAAAGCGCGTTCACCCGGGCCTTCCGCGCCTGGACGGGCTTGCCGCCAGCACAATGGCGCAAACAAAACCGCCTGAAGCCAACGTGAAGCACTGCGATGTGGCGTGATCTGCCTGCGGGCCTGCCGCCTGCGCCTGACGCGGTCGTGCACGGTGGCGAGGCCCTCGTGGGCCGCTACCAGGGGCGTGTGCCGCGCATCGACTGGTCGGGCCTGGACGAGGCCCGTCAGCACAGTGCCCTGTGGCGCTGGGCCCACCACAAGCGTTGGCAGTACGTTGGCATCGCCACGCCCGAGCTCTTCATCGGCGTGGCCGTGGTCGACCTGGGTTGGTGCATGACGGCCTTCGCCTATGTCTTTCACCGCTTCCGCCAGCGCCTGATCGCCGATTGGGACCAGGACGGCCTGCCCGGCCTGTCAGGCCGCGTGACCGACGCCCCGCTGGAGGGCATGGACACTGCCTTCCGCGGGCTTGGCGCGGCCATCACCTTGCAGCACCTGGCTGGCGATGTGCTGGCCTTGCGCGTGCGTGCGGCCAACCTCACCTTGCGCGCCGACCTCGACCTGGCCACGGCCCCGCCGGTCATGGTGGCCGTGGGCCCCATCGAGGGCGGGGCCATGCACAGCACCCACAAGACCTCGGCGATGTCGGTGCGCGGCGAGGTGGACGTCGATGGCTTGCGCTGGGACCTGGCCGATGCCCACGCCTGCCTGGACAGCTCCAACGGCCTGCTGGCGCGCGAAACCGCCTGGCGCTGGGCCAGTGCCCACCGCCCGGGCCTGGGTTTCAACCTGCAGCAGGGCTACTTCGGCAACATGGAGAACACCCTGTGGCTGGACGGGGAGCTCATCCCGCTGGGTGCCGCCGACTTCCAGTTCGATGCCCAGCAGCCACTGGCACCCTGGGCCATCCGCACCGACGACGGCCTGCTGGACTTGCGCTTCGAGCCGCAGGGCGCCCGCTGTGCCGACCGCGACCTCGGCCTGGCCGCCAGCCGCTACATCCAGCCGGTGGGGATTTTCTCGGGCGAGGTGCGCCGCACCCGCCATGGGCCCAGCCGCCCGATCGGAGGTTTGCTGGGCGTCACAGAGGATCACCGGTCTGTGTGGTGAGGCCTGAGGCATGATCCATTCGGATCATGCTGCGTGGGCACCATGCCACGCGCCAAGCGCAGCATGCCGGCTTGTTCTTGGTGAATCGGACCATGTCGCTGCACGCACACCTGCCGGAGGCTCCCGGCGTTCCAGCCCCTGAGCCGCGCACGCTGAGCCGCTGGGGCGCGGTGCTGGCCTTGCTCGCCATCGTGGCCGTGCTGGACGCGGTCACGGGTTACGAGGTGTCGGTCTTCCTGCTCTACACCATCCCCGTGGCGCTGAGCACGCACTACCTGGGCGTGCGCGCTGGCGTGATCGTGTCAGCGCTGGCTGCGGTGGCCTGGGCCTGTGCTGACCAATGGTCGGGCCACACCTACAGCCAGGACTGGATCCTGGCCATCAACGCTTTCAACCGCCTGTGCTGCTTCCTGCTGGCGGTCATGGCCATCCGTTTCGTGCAAGAGCGCCGCGCCGCGGTGGCCTTGCGCCTGCGGGCTTTCACCGGCGAAGTGCCCCACTGCATGCAGTGCGACAAACTGTGCGGTGAAGACGGGCACTGGCGCACGCCTGCGGTTTACCTGAGCGAACTGGGTGGCGCCGAGGTGCTGCCCAAGGTCTGTCCCGACTGCGCGCGCCGTGTGTACGCGCGGGCGGCCTACCGAGAGCAAGTGGACGCCGCCACAGCGACGCCCGATGGACAGGCCCCGCAGCAGGCGCACGCATGACACAGGAAATCAGGTCTTCCATGGGTTTCAGGATTCTGCATTGCATCGCTTCGGTCAACCCCAAAGGGGGCGGACCCATCGAAGGGCTCAAGCAACTGTCGGCGGTCAACCAGCAGCAAGGCCACCAGGTCGAGGTGCTGACGCTGGACAGCCCCGACGACCCCTGGGTCAAGGACTGCCCCATCCCCTGCCACGCCGTCGGGCCGACCCTGGTGGGCAACTGGCGCTACAGCCCACGCTGGGTGCCCTGGTTGCGCGCCCACGCCCATGAATACGACGCCGTCATCGTCAACGGCATCTGGCAGTACCACGCCTTCGGCACCTGGCGCGCTCTGGCCGGCACGAAAACGCCGTACTTCGTCTTCACGCACGGCATGCTGGACCCCTGGTTCAAGCGCACCTACCCGCTCAAGCACCTGAAGAAGTGGCTGTTCTGGCCCTGGGCCGAGTACCGCGTGCTGCGCGACGCCGCCGCCGTGATGTTCACCTGCGAGGACGAACGCCGCCTGGCGCGCCAGTCCTTCTGGCTCTACAAGTGCGACGAGTTCGTCGTCAGCTACGGCACCAGCGCCCCGCCCGAGCACGAGGTGCGCCAGCGCGAGGCCTTCCTGCAAGCCTTCCCGGACCTGCAAGGCAAGCGCCTGCTGCTGTTCCTGGGCCGCGTGCACGAGAAGAAGGGCCCGGACCTGCTGTTCAAGGCCTTCGCCAGCTTGCGCGCGTGTCAGCCCGAGTTGCTGCGCGATGTGCGCATCGTCATGGCCGGCCCGGCCGAGCACGCTTACGGCCAGGAGATGCGCAAGCTCAACCGCGAGTTGGGCCTGGACGACGTCACCACCTGGACAGGCATGATTTCGGGCGACGTCAAGTGGGGGGCCTTCCGCGCGAGCGATGCCTTCATCCTGCCCTCGCACCAGGAAAACTTCGGCATCGCCGTGGCCGAAGCCATGGCCTGCAGCGTGCCGGTGCTCATCAGCAACCAGGTCAACATCTGGCGCGAGATCCAGCAGTCGCAAGGCGGCCTGGTCGAGCAGGACACCCACGCCGGCACCGAGCGCCTGCTGACGCGCTGGCTGGCCACGCCGCCCGAGCAGTGGGCGCAGATGCGCGTCAACGCGCGCCAGTGCTTCCTGCAGCGCTTCCTGATCGACCGCACGGCCGAATCCTTCATCGAGGCGATGGAGGTGTTCGGCATGCGCCGCCGCCCTGAGCGGATCGGCGCAGCGCCCCGGTCGGTGTCGCCGGTGCGAGGTTCACTCTGAGCGCAGGCGCGCCTCGTTGGGGATGCCCTCGATGGGGCATTGCGCCGTGCCGATGGTCGGGCGTGTGAGGGCCTCGACCTTGCGCTGCGTGCCCAGCGGGTCGGTGACCCACTCGCGGTAGAAGCTGAAGGGGCACTCGGCCACGCCCTTGTCGCCTTCGCCGGAGTTGAGCACGCCGGTGTAGCCGCGGTGCAGCAGCTTGAAGAGGTGGTTCTGCGATTGCCCGGTGTTGCGCGCGTCGCGGATCAGGCGCTTGCTGAGCTGCGCGTACTGGATGCCGTGGTCCTCTTCGCCGCATTCGCCCAAGGTGCGGCCGTCGAAACCGACGATGGCGCTGTGGCCGAAGTAGCTGTAGACGCCGTCGAAGCCGGCCGCGTTGGCCACGGCCACATAGCTGTTGTTGGCCCAGGCCATGGCTTTGGCCATGAGCACCTGCTGCTCTTTGGCGGGGTACATGTAGCCCTGGCAGCGCACGATGAGCTCGGCGCCCTTCATGGCGCAGTCGCGCCAGATCTCGGGGTAGTTGCCGTCGTCGCAGATGATGAGGCTGACCTTCAGGCCTTTGGGGCCGTCGGACACATAGGTTTCATGGCCCGGGTACCAGCCCTCGATGGGCGTCCAAGGCATGATCTTGCGGTACTTCTGGACGATCTCGCCCTGGTCGTTCATCAGGATGAGCGTGTTGTAGGGCACCTTGTCCGGGTGGGCCTCGTGGCGCTCGCCGGTCAGCGAGAACACGCCCCAGACCTTGGCCTTGCGGCAGGCGTCGGCGAAGACCTCGGTGACATCGCCGGGGATGGTCACGGCCGTGTCCATCATCTCCTGCTTGTCGTACATGATGCCGTGGGTGCTGTACTCCGGGAAAATGACGAGGTCCAGGCCGGGCAGGCCCAGTTTCATGCCCTGGACCATCTCGCTGATCTGGCGCGCGTTGGCCATCACCTCGGCCTGCGTGTGCAGGCGCGGCATCTTGTAGTTCACGACCGCGACACCGACGGTGTCGTCACTGCTGGAAATGTCGCCGTGCAGCATGGGGATCTCCTGTGAGGGATGGAACGGTGGCGGATGGGGCGGTGGGGAAAGCAACGCCTGCCATTGTTCGAAGCCGCGTGCTGGTGCTCAATACGTTGTTTGACGCAGGTGGAAGGCTTTGCGCTGGCGCCATCACGGTGTCGCCGGGCATGGCGCACAATCCGGGTCCGCCGTGCCCCCTTGTGGTGCCAGCTGTCGCCCCTGTCCCCACCATCCTGTTTCCGTGGAGAACGCCTTGAGCACTTTGACCGACCGACTCCAGCGCCTGGGCCTGGCCGGCCTGCAAGGCATGCGCCGCGGCATCGAGAAGGAAGGTTTGCGTGTGGGGCCGGACGGTGTGCTGTCGCGCACGGCCCACCCGGAGGGGCTGGGCTCGGCCCTGACCCACCCGCACATCACCACGGACTTCAGCGAGTCCCAGCTGGAGCTGGTCACCGGCGTGCACGCGGGCATCGGCGATTGCCTGGCCGAGCTGCGCGACGTCCACCGCTTCGTGCTGCAGCACCTGGCCCAGCAAGCGGGCAACGAGCGCATCTGGGCCTGCTCCATGCCCGGCGACCTGCCTGCCGATGCCGACATCCCGGTGGGCTGGTACGGGCCTTCCAACGTGGGCCTGGCCAAGCGCGTGTACCGCAACGGCCTGGTGCACCGCTATGGCGCGCGCATGCAGACCATCTCGGGCATCCACTACAACTGGTCGCTGGCCGGTGCGACCACCGAAGACTACTTCGCGCTGATCCGCAATTTCCGCCGCCACGGCTTCCTCCTGCTGATGCTGTTCGGTGCTTCGCCGGCCGTCACGCAGGGCTTTGCGCAAGGCCTGGACCACGGCCTGCAGCCTCTGGGCGATCACACCCTGCACCTGCCGCACGCCACCTCGCTGCGGATGGGCCGCCTGGGTTACCAGAGCGATGCGCAGTCCCGGCTCAGCGTGAGCTACAACGACCTGGAAGGCTATGCGCGCTCGCTGCACGAGGCGCTGGTGCAGCCTTACGGGCCGTACGAGGCCATGGGCATCCAGGACGGGCAGGGCGGCTACCGCCAGCTGGGCACCAGCCTGCTGCAGATCGAAAACGAGTTCTACAGCACCATCCGCCCCAAGCGTGTGACCCAGCGTGGCGAGCGCCCTCTGCACGCGCTGCGCGAGCGTGGCGTGGAGTACGTCGAGGTGCGCTGCATGGACCTGCAGCCCGAGCTGGGCGTGGGCATCGACGCGCACACCCTGCGCGTGCTCGACACCTTCTTGCTGTGGGCCATGCTCAGCGGCAGCCCGCCGGACAACCCCGAAGAGGTCCGCGAGATGGCCGACAACCAGCGCCTGGTGGCCGCCCGTGGCCGCGAGCCGGGGCTGACGCTGCAGCGCGGTGGCCGTGCCGTGGCGCTGGCCGATTGGGCCGACGAGGTGATGGCGCTGGCGCAGCCCGTGGCCGAGGCGCTGGACCGTGCCCACGGTGGCGAGGCCTTCGCGCACAGCTGGGCCCAGGCCCGCGAGGCCTTGCGCCAGCCTGAGCGCCTGCCCTCGGCGCGTGTTCTGGCGGCCATGCGCGCGCAGCACCAGGGCGAGCATGCCGCCTACGGCCTGAGCGCGTCCGAGCGGGTGCGCGCCGAACTGCTGGCCGAGCCCTCGCCTGCAGCGATGCTGGCCGAGATGGCCCGACAGGTGCAGGACTCTCTGGCGGCCCAGCGCGACATCGAACAGGCCGACGCCCTGCCTGGCGCACTGCCCTTCGAGCGCTACCGCCAGCACTACCTGGACCCGGCCAGCTTGCAGCCCTGAGGCCATTGAGCCCGTTGCGCACGTTGCGCACGTTGCGCACGTTGAGGCCGCCTTCATCGCTGGCAAGTGCGGGATGGCGCGGGCGCGTCACATGCCCTACAAACGGCACTGGTACAACGGTGTCCATCGCAAGGAGCACGACATGAGCCTGTTCGATTCCCTGGTCGGCCAAGTGGCTGGCGCACTCAACGCCGGTGGCGGCAACGGCGGTCAAGCCGGTGGCCTGATGGGCGTGGTCACGCAGTTGCTGACCGACCCGCAGCACGGCGGCCTGCAAGGCCTCATCCAGACCTTCGAGCAGCAGGGCCTGGGCCAGGTCGTGGCCTCCTGGGTGGGCACGGGCCAGAACCTGCCGATTTCCGCCGAGCAGCTCTCCGCCGTCCTGGGCAGCGAGAAGCTGCAGGGCCTGGCCCAGCAAGTGGGCCTGAACCCGCAAGAGCTGACCGGGCAGCTGGCCCAGTGGCTGCCGCAGGCGGTGGACCACCTGACGCCACAAGGCCAGGTGCCTGAAGCTGCCGCGCTGCAGCCCGATGCCTTGCAAGGCGCACTGGGTGGCTTGTTGGGGAAGTTCCTCGGTCAGGGTTGAGTTCGCAGGCCTGAGGGCCGCGCTAACATGGGTTTTCCGCCACCGCTGGAGACCGCCTTGAACGCTCGCGCCACCTTCACCCGCATGGAAGACAGCACCCGCGAAGACTGGGGTGTCATCCTGCCCGAAGCCATGCAGATGGCGCGCACGCTGCCCGACCGCGTGCTGGCCCACCTGCGCTTGCTGGATGGCGATTTCGGCGGCTTCCCCATCGACCGGCTCAGCCACTGCCGCCAGTCGGCCACCCTGGCCTTGCGCGATGGCCGCGACGAGGAGTACGTGGTCTGCGCCCTGCTGCACGACATCGGCGACACCCTGGGCAGCTACAACCACCCGGACATCGCCGCGGCCATCCTCAAGCCCTTCGTGAGCGAGGCCAACCTCTGGATGGTGCAGCACCACGGCATCTTCCAGGGCCACAACTTCTTCCACCACATCGGCCTGGACCGCGACATGCGCGAGCAGTTCCGCGGCCACCCGCACTTCGAGCGCACGGCCGAGTTCATCGAACGCTATGACAACCCGGCCTTCGACCCCGCCGCCGAGATGCTGCCCCTGAGCGAGTTCGAGCCCCTGCTGCGCCGGGTGATGGCCGCACCGAAGCAGTCGGTGTACAAGGCGGCGATGGAGGCTGGGACGAAGGATGGGGCCCAGGCCTGATCCGCCTCTTGGTCGACCTCTTGGCTGACCTCTTGGCCGACCACCTTGCCCTTGTTCCCGGAGCCCGACATGAGCACCCTGCCGACGATCTTGCCCCCGTACGCCGCCTTGCTGGCGCTGCTCTTCGTGTACCTGAGCGTGCGCACCATCGGCACGCGCCGGCGCCTGCAGATCGCCATCGGCGACAAGGACCACCCCGAGATGAAACGCGCCATGCGCGTGCACGCCAACTGCGCGGAGTACGTGCCGCTGGGCCTGGTCATGCTGGCCCTGGTCGAGTCACGCGGGCCCGCGCCCTGGCTGATGCACGCGCTGTGCCTGTGCCTGCTGCTGGGGCGTGGCCTGCACGCCTACGGTGTCAGCCAGACGGCCGAGCGCTTCCAGTTCCGCATTGCCGGGATGGCGCTGACCTTCACCTGCCTGGTGGGCTCGTCGCTCTACCTGCTGGGCACGACGCTGGCTCAGTAACCCGCCATCTTCGCCGTCACCCAGTGGTTCACCCAACCCGGTGACAGCTTGGAGAGCAGCGCGAAGAACTTCGTCTGCAGGCCCACGTGCGTGTGCACGGGCAGGCGGCGCGGGTCGCGGCGGGCGAGGTCCCACACGGTGTGCGCGACGTCGTCGGCGCTCAGGCGCACGCCCAGCATCTTCACCGTCTTCATGCGGCTGACGTCGTTGCGGACCATGGCCGTGTCCACGAACAGCGGTAGCACGTCCACCACGCGGATGCCCTGGCCGCGCCATTCGATGTCCAGCGCTTCGGTCAGGCCCCGCACAGCGGCTTTCGTGGCCGAGTAGCTGGCCAACTCGGGCTGGCCATGCAGGGCAGAGGCCGAGCACATGTTGATGACGCGGCTGCCCGGCGTGGCCCGCAGCAGCGCATGCGCCGCATGGCAGCCGTTCATCACGCCCTTGAGGTTCACATCGACGACGAGGTGGTGGCGCGCCAGTTCGGCCTGCGCGAAGGGCAGGGTGACCGACACCCCGGCGTTGTTGAACAGCACGTCGAGGCGGCCGCCCGAGGCCTGGGCGAAGCCTTGCAGCGCCAACGTCCAGTCACTGGCTTGTGCCACGTCCAGCCGGCCTGCGATGCCATGGTCGGCACACAGGCGCTGGCGCAGGGCTTGCACGGCGTCCCCGTTCAGGTCGTAGAGGCCGACGAACCAGCCGGCGCGTGCGAAGCGTTCTGCCACGGCCAGGCCGATGCCTGCCGCCGCACCGGTGATGAGGATGGCGGGGCGCGGTGTGGCGCTCATCGTGCGGCTGCCTGGTCGATGAACGCGGCGTACAGCTTGGCCGTGTCGGCGGGCGCCTCGACCATGGGCATGTGGCCGATGCCATCGAGCAGCACGACCTGGGCCTTGGGCAGGGCGGCCTGCCACATGGCGGCGGCACTCACGTCGATCAGGCGGTCTTGCTTGCCCCAGACGATCAGCGCCGGCGCGCGCAACTGGCCCAGGCGGGTGCTGACGTCGGTGGGCTGGTGCGACTCCTGGAAGATCTGCGTGAGCGCGGCCTTGCGGGCGATGTACTGGTCGGCGATGGCGTCCAGCACGTAGCCCGGCATGAAGGGCGGTTGCGCCATCGTCATCGGGTAGAAGCGGTAGAAGCCGGCGCGGGTGTCGAAGAGGAAGGGGTTGTGGCCTTCGGCGCGCATGCGCTCCATCTCGCTGGGATGCGGCTGGGGCAGGCCGGCCGGGTCCACCATCGCGGCCGACAGGGTGCGATCCGGGTGGTGCAGCGCGAAGTAGGCGGCGAGGTGACCGCCCATGGAGTTGCCGATCACGTGGACGCGTTGCACGCCGAGCTGGTCGAGCAGCTTGACGAGTCGCTCGCTTTGCGCGGGGATGCTGTACTTCCAATCGGGCTGGTAGCCCGTTTCACCGTGTCCGGCCAGGTCGGGGACGATGACCTGGTGGCCGTCGGTGAAGTGCCGCGCGAACCGCGCCCAGACGTCCTTGTCGGCGCTGAAGCCGTGCAGCATCAGGATGGCCTCGCCTGTTTGCTGGCCCGTGTTCTGGCCTTGGGAGCGGTAAAACACCATGGGCACGCCATCGACGGTCACGCGCTCCTTGTGCAGGCCGTAGAGGCGCGACTCGGCGGCGGAAGCCAGGTCGTACGTGAGCTGCCCGATGGCCGGGTAGGTGAAGGCGGACCAGCCGATGGCGGCCGCCAGGGCTGCCAGCAAAGGCAGCTTCAGGGTGCGTGTGCGGGCCATGGCGGCTCAACCCTTCATCAGTTTGCGAGACAGCCACACCGAGCCCGGTTGGTACCAGGAGCCCAGCAGGCGCACGAAGAAATCCATCAGCTTGGCGTCGGGGCCCACCAGCACGCGGCGCTGCTTGCGCTCCACCGCGCGCAGGATCTGCAACGCGGCGCTTTCGGCGGTGGTGACGTTGAGCATTTTGTCAAAGCGCGAGCGTGCGGCCTCGGCCTGGCCGCCGGTCGCGTGGTTCATGCTCTCGTCCATCTTGGCCGCGCGGGCGATGTTGGTGCGGATGCCGCCCGGGTGCACGCAGGTCGCGCTCACGCCGCAGTTGGCCATGTCCAGTTCCTGGCGCAGCGCTTCGGTGAAGCCGCGCACGGCGAACTTGCTGGCGTTGTAGGTGCCTTGCGTGGGCGAGGCCAGCAGGCCGAACAGGCTGGAGGTGTTGACCACATGGCCTTCACCGGCCCGCTTGAGGTGCGGCAGGAAGGCTTGCGTGCCCCAGACCACGCCCCAGAAGTTGATGCCCATGATCCATTCGAAATCTTCGGGCTTGACGGTCTCGACGAAGGCGCCGAGGGCCACGCCGGCGTTGTTGAACACCAGGTTGACTTTGCCGTGCGCGCGGGCG
The DNA here is from genome assembly GCA_023266355.1 of Aquabacterium sp. Lineage (GTDB taxonomy): Bacteria > Pseudomonadota > Gammaproteobacteria > Burkholderiales > Burkholderiaceae_C > Aquabacterium. The sequence goes on along the minus strand of JAHFQM010000004.1, from coordinate 141,683 downwards.
GTCTGGTCGGCCCAGGCCACCATGGCGTCGCGGTCGGCCACGTTGAGCTTGGCGGTGGTGACCTTGACGCCATGCGGCAGGCCGGCTTTGGCCGCCAGCAAGGCCGTTTCGGCCAGGCCCTTCTCGTTGACATCGCTCAGCGAGAGGTGGCAGCCGCGGCGGGCCAACTCCAGCGCCAGGGTGCGGCCCATGCCGGATGCGGCGCCGGTGATGGCGGCGACTTTGCCTTGGAAGTTTTTCATCGTGAGGGTCCTCAGACAATGACGTGGTCGCCGGGTTTGAAGGCCTTGGCCATCTGCCGGAAGGTGAAGCTGAAGCCTGGGAACATGGCGATGACGTGGCCGCTCTTGCTCTTGTACCAACTGGTGCAACCGCCCGATTGCCACACGGTTTGCTTCATCTCGCGGTGGATCATGGTGGTGTAGTCGGCCTCGGCCTGCGGCTTGACCTCGATGGCTTTCGCGCCCTGCTTCTGCACGGCCTGGATGGCGCGGCGGATGTACTCCATCTGCGCCTCGATCACGAAGATGGCCGAGGTGTGGCCGATGCCGGTGTTGGGCCCCGTGACCACGAAGAAGTTGGGGAAGCCCGGCAGGGACGTGCCCAGGTAGGCGCGGGGGAATTCGGCCCAGACGTCCTGCACCGAGCGGCCACCCTTGCCGACCACGGGGTAGGAGATCACGCCGTCGGTGGCGTCGTAGCCGGTCGAGTAGACGATCAGGTCCAGGTCGATCTGCTGGCCCTTGGCCGTGAGGATGCCGCGCGCGTTGATCTCGGCGATACCATCGTCCTTCGGGTGCAGTTGCACGTTGGGGCGGCACAGCGCCGGGTACAGCGTGCTGGAGAGGATGATGCGCTTGCAGCCGATGGTGTAGTCGGGTGTCACGGCTTGGCGGATGGCCGGGTCGCTGATCTGCTGGGCGATGTGCTTGAGCGCGGCCTTCTGCGCCACCACATTGAGCATCTTCTGCGAGTACTTGAAGCCGATCACGCGGCTCTCCAGTGCCCAGTAGATGGCCGTGCGCAGCGCCTTGTAGATGAGCTTGTTGCCCAGCAGCGCGCGTTCGAACTTCGAGAACACGTGGTCCGGCCGGGGCAGCACCCAGTGCGGCGTGCGCTGGAAGACGTGCAGCTGCGCCACCTCGGGCGCGATGGCCGGGATGACCTGGGCCGCGCTGGCACCGCTGCCGATGATGGCCACGCGCTTGCCCTTGTGGTCGTAGCTGTGCTGCCAGTTGTTGGTGTGGAAGGTCTGGCCCTGGAAGGTGTCGCGGCCCTTGAAGTGTGGGATGACGGGCGTGCTCAGCGGGCCGGAGGCGTTGATCAGGAACTTGGCGGCCAGGGTCTCGCCGCTTTCCAGTTGCACCTGCCAGGTCTGTGCGGCCTCGTCCCATTGCACCTTCGTGACGTTGGCGTTGAGCTTGGTTTTCTCGCGCAGGCCGTGCTTGGCCAGCACGTGGTTGGTGTACTCGACCAGTTCGTCCTGCTCGGCGAACATCTGCGACCACCGGTAGGGCTCGAAGGACAGCGAGTACAGCGGCGATTGCACATCGACCGCCGCACCGGGGTAGCTGTTCTGGCTCCAGGTGCCGCCCATCCAGGCGCGGCGCTCCAGGATGAGGAAGTCCTCGATGCCGATGCGGCGCAGGTTGATGGCCGCGGCCTGACCGCCGAAACCACTGCCGATGATGATCGCGGTGTGCTGCTGCATGGGACTCCTCAAGGTGCGGCTGCCGAATTCAAGTGAAGACGAATGTCGTCAGTTTACAAGTGACGATGATTGTCGTCAAATAGGGGGATGACCCGATCCCCCCCCGACCTTGGTGTCGGCCGCACCTACGCAGGCGAGAGCCTGAGCGAACGCACCGCGCGGCGCCGCCAGCAGTTCCTGGACGCCGGCTTGCAGGTGTTTGGCACCACCGGCTACCGCACGGCCACGGTGCGCCAGCTGTGCAAGCAGGCTGGGCTGACCGACCGCTATTTCTACGAGTCTTTCGCGTCCACCGAGGATTTGCTGGTGGCCGTCTACGAGCGCGAGTTCGACCACCTGCAGCAGGTGGTGATGGCCGCGCTGGTGGGCGATGCCGCGCAAGACGACCCCACCGCGCCGATCGAGGTGGCCCTCAACGCGCTGTTCGAGATGGCCTCGGAGCCCCGCGTGGCCCGGGTGTGCTGGTTGGAGGTGCTGGGCGTGAGCGCGCGGGTGGACGGTGTCTACACCCGCACCATCGAGCGCTTTGCGGCCCTGGTCGTGGCCTTTGCCCGGCAGCGCTTCGCTGCGGTCGATGTCGCTGAGGCCGAGGCGCGCATGCTGGGCATCGCCCTGATCGGCGCGGTCAGCCAGCCGGTGACGCACTGGCTGCTGGGCGGCTACCGCGAGGACCGGGCCACGATGGTGGCGGCCACGTCGCGGGTGTTCCGCGGCGTGATCCTGGCCTTCAGTGGCTGAGTCAGTGGCTGATCATCCACGGCCGTTTGCTGGGAAAGCTCTTCGAGCCATCGGGCGCACGCACCGTGGTCGCCTTCTTCGAGGTGGCGCAGCAGCCGCACCCCGCCGGGTGCTTGAGGCGGCCGTAGCTGCCCTCCATGGCCTTGGAGGAGCGCGGCTCGTGCCGGGCCCGCTCGTTGGTGTCCATGGCGAAGCGCGTCTCGCTGCTCACACAGGCCAGGCGCGGGGCGCTGACGAACACCCGCGGCGAGTCCGTGCCGCAGTCGGGGCAGGCGGCCGGGTCGTTGCGGGCGGAGAGGCTGCGCAAGGCGTCGAAGCCCCCGCAGTCCGGACAAGCGTAGTCGTAGGTCGGCATGCTGGGGGCTCCTGCGCGCTCACTTCACATCGGGCGAAATCGGCATCTGGATGCTGCCGTCGAGGAACTTCGTCGGGCCTGCCGCCGTCGGGTTGATGTCGAACTCGAAGATCTCGGTGGGCAGCCACAGGGTGGCGCAGGCATTGGGCACGTCGACCACGCCGCTGATGTGGCCCTGCACCGGCGCCGTGCCCAGGATGGAGTAGGCCTGGGCGCCGCTGTAGCCGAACTTCTTGAGGTACTCGATGGCGTTGAGGCAGGCCTGGCGGTAGGCCACGTTCACGTCCAGGTAGAGCTGCTTGCCTTGCTCATCGACCGAGATGCCTTCGAAGATCAGGTAGTCGTTGTAGACCGGCTTGATCGGGCTGGGCTTGAAGATGGGGTTCTTGATGCCGTACTTGGCCATGCCGCCCTTGATGAGGGTGACTTTCATGTGCACCCAGCCGGCCATCTCGATGGCGCCGCAGAAGGTGATTTCGCCGTCGCCCTGGCTGAAGTGCAGGTCGCCCACGCTCAGGCCAGCGCCGTCCACGTACACGGGGAAATAGACCTTGGAGCCGCGCGACAGGTCCTTGATGTCGCAGTTGCCGCCGTGTTCGCGTGGCGGCACGGTGCGGGCGGCGGTGGCCGCGGCTTTGGCCTTGGCCTCGCCCGTCAGCTTGCCCATGTGGGCGGTGCCGGCGAAGGGCGGGTTGGCCAGGCCGGTGTTGCTGGGGTCGGAGTCGATCAGCTCTTGCTCGCGCGTGTTCCACATCTCCAGCATCTTGTGGTCGGGCAGGCAGCCGATCAGGCCGGGGTGGATCAGGCCGGCGTAGCTCACGCCAGGCACGTGGCGGCTCTTGGTGAACATGCCGTGGATGTCCCAGATGGACTTCTGCGCCAGCGGGTAGTGCTCGGTCAGGAAGCCGCCGCCGTTCTTCTTGCTGAAGAAACCGTTGAAGCCCCACAGGCTGTCTTGCTTGGCGCCGATGTCCAGCAGGTCCACCACCAGCAGGTCGCCGGGCTCTGCGCCCTTCACGCCGACCGGGCCGCTGAGGTAGTGCACGGTGGTGAGGTCGATGTCGCGCACGTCATCGGCCGAATCGTTGTTCTGGATGAAGCCGCCGGTCCAGTCGAAGGTCTCCAGGATGAACTCGTCACCGGGGTTGACCCAGCAGGCCATCGGGATGTCGGGGTGCCAGCGGTTGTGGATGTTCTCGTTCAGCGTCGGCGATTGGGTCAGGTCCACTTTGATCAGGGTGTCGGCCATGGCATTGCTCCTTTAAACAGACAGGTAGGCTTTGATGCGCTCGGCATCGGTGTCGGCGCGGGTGGTTTCGTGCACCAGGCGGCCGCCTTCGATCACGAAGAGGCGGTCGGCCACGTCCATCGCGAAGCTCAGCACCTGCTCGCTCACCACGATGGTGATTTCGCGCAGCTTGCGGATCTCGTTGAGCGCCTTGGCGATGTCTTTGATGATGGACGGCTGGATGCCCTCGGTGGGCTCGTCGAGCAGCAGCACCTTGGGGTCGGTGACCAGGGCCCGCGCGATGGCGAGCTGCTGCTGCTGGCCGCCCGAGAGGTTGCCGCCCTTGCGGTGCTTCATGTCGAAGAGCACGGGGAAGAGCGCGTAGATGTCTTCCGGGATCTTCTTGCTCTTGCTGTTCTCCAGGCCGGTCTGGATGTTCTCTTCGACCGTCAGCGTGGGGAAGATCATGCGGCCCTGCGGCACGTAGGCGATGCCTTTGGCCACGCGGCGGTAGCTCTCGTCTTTCTCGACGCTGCTGCCGGCCACGTTGATCTCGCCGGCCTTGGTGGGCAGCACGCCCATGAGGCTTTTGAACAGCGTGGTCTTGCCCATGCCGTTGCGGCCCATGATGGCCACGGTTTCGTTTTTGTGGGCCTCGAACGAGATGCCGTGCAGCGCCTCGCTCTGGCCGTAGCTGACGTACAGGTCCTTGACTTCCAACATCGCTCGTGTCCTTTCGTGCGCATCGGTGGTGTTGATCCAGTGGCCGCCATGGATCCGGCTTGGCCGGTCCATCGGTGGCGCCCCCTGGGGGGGCGGCCGTCAGGCCGTAGGGGGGTGGGCCATTGACTAATGGCCCAGATACACATCAATCACCTTGGGGTCGCTCTGGACCTGGTCCATCGTCCCTTCGGCGAGGATCTTTCCCTGGTGCATCACGGTCACCTTCGACGCGATCTGGGCGACGAAGGCCATGTCGTGCTCGATGACGATCATCGAGCGCCCCTTGCAGATGCGCTTGAGCAGGTCGGCGGTGAGCTCGCGCTCCCTGGCGCTCATGCCGGCGATCGGCTCGTCGAGCATCAGCAGTTCGGGGTCCTGCATCAGCAGCATGCCGATCTCCAGCCATTGCTTCTGGCCGTGGCTGAGCAGGCCGGCTTCGGTGCCGAGCTTGTCGGCCAGGCCGATCTCCTCGGCCACGACTTGCACGCGGGCCTTGACCTCGTCGCCGCACTTGAAGGCCAGGGCGCCGAAGACCGAGCGGCCCTCGGGGTAGGACACCTCCAGGTTCTGGAAGACGCTGAGGTTTTCGTAGATGGACGGCGTCTGGAACTTGCGGCCCACGCCCGAGCGCACGATGGCGTGCTCGGACTTCTTGGTCAGCTCCTGGTCCTTGAACTGGATGCTGCCGGCGGAGGCCTTGGTCTTGCCGCAGATGAGGTCGAGCAGGGTGGTCTTGCCGGCGCCGTTGGGGCCGATGATCACGCGCAGCTCGTTCTTGTCCACGTAGAGGTTGAGGCTGTCGATGGCCTTGAAGCCGTCGAAGGACACCGTGAGGTCTTCGACATAGAGAACGAACTCTTTGCTGGTGGCGGTGGCGTTCATGGAGGTCTCCTGTCAGGCTTGTTGACCGCTGATGCCGGAGGGCATGCCGTTGGCATGGCCATCGCCTTGGGCAGGTGGCAGCACAGCGGGGTAGATGGCGTGTGCCGCCTGGATGCGCTCGGCCTGGGCCTTCCGGTCGGCCTGGCGCTGGGCCCACCACGGCTTGATCTTTTGCTCCCACAGGCCGGCCAGGCCGTCGGGGAAGGCCATGGTCACGCCGATGAACAGCGCGGCCATCAGGAAGAGCCACAGGTCGGGCGCCGACTCCGAGAAGTAGGTCTTGCCGAAGTTCACCAGCAGCGCGCCGTAGATGGCGCCCACCAGGCTCATGCGGCCACCGACCGCGGCGAAGATCACCATCTCGATGGACGGCACGATGCCCACGAAGGACGGCGACATGAAGCCCACCTGCAGCGAGAACATCGCCCCACCGATGGCCGAGATGCCCGCCGCCAGGCAGAAGGCGAAGACCTTGAACATGGCCACGTCGTAGCCCGAGAAGCGCACGCGGTCTTCCTTGTCGCGCATGGCCAGCAGCAGGGTGCCCAGCTTGGACTTCTGCACCCAGCGGCACAGCAGCACCGAGCCCAGCAGCAGCGCACAGCACACGTAGTAGAGGACCAGGCGGTGCTCGTCGGTGCGGATGTCCCAGCCCAGCACGGTCTTCAGGTCGGTGATGCCGTTGACGCCGCCGGTGTAGCCCTGCTGGCCGATGATCAGCACCGTCAGCACCAGGGCCACGGCCTGGGTGATGATGGCGAAGTACACGCCACCCACGCGCCGCTTGAACATCGCGAAGCTCACGATGAAGGCCAGCAGCATGGGCACGATGACCACGGCCGCGATGGCAAACGGCAGGCTCTTGAAGGGCACCCACCACATCGGCAGTTCGGTGAGCTGGTTCCAGTCCATGAAGTCGGGGATGCCCGGCGTGGACTGGATCTTGGTGCTGATGGGGTCAGACGCTTCCAGCTTTAGGAACATGGCCATCATGTAGCCGCCCAGGCCGAAGAACACGCCCTGGCCGAGGCTGAGGATGCCGGCATGGCCCCACAGCATCACCAGGCCGAGCGCCACGAAGGCATAGGTCAGGTACTTGCCCACCAGGTTGAGTCGGAAGGTGTCCAGCCCGAGCGGGAACACCACCAGCAGCACCACGGCCAGCAGCAGGAAGCTGCCGAGTTGTTGCTGTTTGAGCCAGTCTTGGATTTTTGTCATGCGATTGCTCCTAGGGTTCCGGGAAGGCTTCAGCGACGCACCTTGGAGGCGAACAGGCCTTGCGGGCGCAGCATCAGGATCGTGATCACGGTCATCAGCGTCAGCACCTTGGCGTTGGAGCCGCTCATGAAGAACTCGGAGATGGACTGCGTCTGCGCGATGCCGAAGGCCGAGGCCACGGTGCCCAGCAGGCTGCCGGCGCCGCCGAAGGTCACGACCAGGAAGCTGTCCACGATGTAGAGCGAGCCGCTGGTTGGGCCGGTGGAACCGATGGTGGTGAAGGCCGCACCCGCCACACCGGCGATGCCGCAACCGATGGCAAACGTCAGCCGGTCGGTCTTCTTGGTGTTGATGCCGATGGCGTTGGCCATCACGCGGTTGCTCACCGTGGCGCGCACCCGCAGGCCCCAGCGCGCCTTGTAGAGCGCCAGCAGCAGGAAGGCGGTGACCACGGCGGTCAGGCCCATCACGAACAGGCCGTTGATGGGGATGTCCAGGCCTTCGGCCGGTGCCCACGAGCCCATCAGCCAGTCGGGCAGGGTGGGGCTGACTTCCTTGGGACCGAAGGTGGAGCGGAACACCTGCTGCAGACCCAGGCTCAGGCCCCAGGTGGCCAGCAGGGTGTCCAGCGGGCGTTTGTAGAGGTGGCGGATCAGCGCCCACTCGGTCAGCCAGCCGGCCGCGAAGGCGATGAAGAAGGCCGCGACGATGGCCACGGGGAAGTACATCTGCACCAGACCGGGCGCGTACTTCTCGGTCAGCGTCGAGCCCAGGTAGATGGTGTAGGCGCCGATCGTCATGAACTCACCGTGGGCCATGTTGATCACGCCCATCTGGCCAAAGATCACCGCCAGGCCCAGGCCCATGAGCAGCAGCACGGAAAACAGGCTCAGGCCGGCGAAGCCTTGCATGAGCCCGATGTTGAGCATGTCTGTGAATGTCATCGTCCACCTCGTTGGTCCAGCATCTCGAAAAAGCCTGCGCGGCCCGGCCGTGCGAAGGTCGGGCCGCTGCAGGAAAGCGGCTGGTTCCCGCCAGCCGCACGCTCAAAACGTTCGACCCAGCGCACACCGCAGAACCGGCTTTGCCGGGCTGCTGGTGTGGCCCCCTGGGGGGCGGTCGCAGGCCGTAGGGGGGGTCATTGATATCCCTTGGGGAAGGGGTTGGGCTCGATCAGCTCGGGCGACTCGGACACCACCTTGAAGGTGCCGTCGGTCTGGCCTTGTGCGATGCGCGACTTGCTCCACAGGTGGTGGTTGGCATGCAGCTTCACGTAGCCCTCGGGCGCCGTCTTCAGCTCGATGCCGGCCGAAGCCGCCACCACCTTGTCCACGTCGAAGCTGCCGGCCTTCTCGACCGCGGCCTTCCACAGCCAGGGGCCGAGGTAGCCGGCCTGGGTCACGTCGCCGATCACGGCCTTGGGGCCATAGGCCTTCTTGAACGCGGCCACGAAGGCCTTGTTGTTGGCGTTGTCCAGCGACTGGAAGTACTTCATCGAGCTGTAGAAGCCGGCGAAGTTCTCGCCACCCACGCCCAGCATTTCGTCCTCGGTCACCGACAGGGTCAGCAGGAACTGCTTGGCGCCGGTGATGCCGGCGGCCTTGAGCTGCTTGTAGAAGGCCACGTTGGAGCCACCCACCACGGCCGCGAAGATGCAGTCGGGCTTGGCCACCTTGATCTTGTTGATCAGGGAGTTGAAGTTGGTGTGGCCCAGCGGGTAGTACTCCTCGCCGACCACGCTGCCCAGCTTGCCCACCGACTCGATGTGCTTGCGCGCGATCTTCATCGAGGTGCGCGGCCAGATGTAGTCGGAGCCGACCAGGAAGAAGGTCTTGGCCTTCTTCTCTTTCGAGCCCCAGTCCAGGCTGTAGATGATCTGTTGCGTGGCTTCCTGGCCGGTGTAGATCACGTTCTTGGACTGCTCCAGGCCTTCGTAGAAGGTCGGGTAGTACAGCAGGCCGTTTTCCTTCTCGAAGATGGGCAGCACGGCCTTGCGCGAGGCCGAGGTCCAGCAGCCGAAGACGCAGGCGACCTTGTCGTTGACCAGCAACTTCTTGGATTTCTCGGCGAAGGTCGGCCAGTCGGAGGCGCCGTCTTCCTTGATGACCTTGATCTTGCGGCCCAGCACGCCGCCCATGGCGTTGATCTGGTCGATGGCGAGCTGTTCGGCCTGGATGGAGCCGGTCTCGGAAATCGCCATCGTGCCGGTGGCCGAGTGCAGCTGACCCACGATCACTTCCGTGTCGGTCACGGCCAGCTTGGTGGTGTTGATGGCCGAGGTGGCCGGTGCGGCGGCGCGGCTCAGGCCGGGCAGGCTGCCGAGGCCGGCCACGCCCGCCATGCCGGCGAGGGGGAGGGCGCCCATGCCTTGCAGCAGGCGGCGGCGGTTTTTGGACAGATCGTCAGAGTGGTTCGACATGGGCAGGGCTCCTTGCACAACAGTGGGGATCAACGGAAGACGTGAGGGCGTGGTCTGCCTCGTCTTGGTGCATGCCGCTGGAAGCTGCTGGCACCGTGTGACGTGGCCTTGGGTCACACAGTACGGAGCACCGGGTATTCCATGAATACGTCAATTGACGTAGGCGTTGTGCGCCGTGTTCGCCGTGCGCATGCGCCTGGGCGGGCTGGACCGCTTCTTGCGATCTCTGAGGGCTTGTGTGTCCTGGAGCCCGTCCGTGCCCGTTGCCCGGCAGAAAATCTTCCACATCCGCCGCGAGTACAACGCCTGGGTAGCCAACGAGACCCTGGAGGACTACGCCCTGCGCTACACGCCGCGCTCCTTCCGCAAATGGAGCGAGATGCGCGTGGCCAACACGGCCTTCGGGGCGCTGTCCTTCCTCGCGCTGGAGGCCATTGGCGGCGCCATCGCGCTCAACCAGGGTTTCGGCAATGCGCTGTGGGCCATCCTGGTCGTGGGCCTCATCACCTTCCTGACCAGCCTGCCCATCAGCATCTACGCGGCCCGCCATGGCGTGGACATGGACCTGCTCACGCGGGGCGCGGGCTTCGGCTACCTGGGCTCCACGCTGACCTCGCTGATCTACGCCAGCTTCACCTTCATCTTCTTCGCGGTGGAGGCGGCCATCATGGCGCTGGCGCTGCAGATGCTGTTCGGCTGGGCCATGCCGCTGTGCTACGTGGTGTCGTCCCTGCTTGTCATCCCGTTGGCCACGCACGGCATCACGCTGATCTCGCGCCTGCAGATGTGGACGCAGCCGCTGTGGTTGCTGTTGTGGCTGGCGCCTTTCGTGGCGGTGTGGTGGCACAAGCCACAGGCCTATGTGGAGTTCACCTCGCTGGCCGGGCGCATGTCGGGTGACAGCAGCTTCTCGTGGTCGGCCTTCGGCATGGCGGCCACGGTGGCGTTCTCGCTCATCCTGCAGGTGGGTGAGCAGGTGGACTTCCTGCGCTTCCTGCCGGAAAAAACCCAGGCCAACCGCGTGCGCTGGTGGACGGCGGTGCTGGTGGCCGGGCCTGGCTGGGTGGTGCCCGGCATGCTCAAGATGCTGGCCGGCGCCTTCCTGGCCTTCCTGGCCCTGCAGCGCGAGGTGCCGGTGGACCGCGCCATGGAGCCCACGCAGATGTACCTGGCCGGCTTCAGCGAGGTGTTTTCGTCCCACGGCTGGGCGCTCGGGGTGACGGTGCTGTTCGTCGTGCTGTCCCAGGTGAAGATCAACGTGACCAATGCCTACGCCGGCTCGCTGGCCTGGTCCAACTTCTTCGCGCGCCTCACGCACAGCCACCCGGGGCGGGTGGTGTGGCTGGTGTTCAACGTGCTGATCGCGGTGCTGCTGATGACGCTGGGCGTGTTCGGCGCGCTGGAGCATGTGCTGGGCCTCTACAGCAACGTGGCCATCGCCTGGGTGGGGGCGCTGGTGGCCGACCTGGCCATCAACAAGCCGCTGGGCTGGTCGCCCAAGGGCATCGAGTTCAAGCGCGCGCACCTGCACGACCTCAACCCCGTGGGCCTGGGCGCCACGCTGCTGGCCGCGGTGGTGGCGGTGGTGGCCCACGCCGGCGTGTTCGGCGAGGCCTGGGTGCCGTGGGCGCCCTTCATGGCCCTGGGGTTGGCGCTGACGGTGTCGCCCTTGCTGGCCTGGGCCACGGGCGGGCGCTACTACCTCGCGCGCCAGCCGCACACGCACTGGGCACCCGGGCAGATGGTGCGCTGCTCGGTCTGCGACAACAGCTTCGAGTCGGAAGACATGGCCACCTGCCCGGCCTACGAGGCGCCCATCTGTTCCCTGTGCTGCACGCTGGAGTCGCGCTGCCACGACCGCTGCAAGAGCCGCTCGCGCGCGGCCGAGCAGGTGTCCGATGTGCTGACCTCGGTGCTGCCGGCCCAGCTGTCACGGCGCATCAACTTCCGCGTCGGGCACTACCTCATCGTCTTCCTGTCGATGGCGGCCTTGCTGGCCTTCGTGCTGGGCGCCGTCTATTACCAGGAGGGCCATGGGCCTGCCGCGGTGCTCGACGGGCCCTTCGTCAAAGCCTATGCCTTGCTGCTGCTGGCCGCCGCCGTGTGTGCGTGGTGGATCGTGCTGGCCTCCGAGAGCCGCCGCATGGCGCAGGACGATTCCAACCGCCAGAACCAGCTGCTGCAGCAGGAAATCGACGCCCACCGCCGCACCGACGCCGCGCTGCAACGCGCCAAGGAGCTGGCCGAGTCCGCGAACCAGGCCAAGACGCGCTACGTGGCCGGCATGACGCACGAGCTGCGCACCCCGCTCAACAGCATCATGGGCTACGCGCAGATCTTGCTCAAGGACGAGCCCGCCGATGGCGCCCGGCGGCGCCCGCTGACGACCATCCAGCGCAGCGGCGAGCACCTCATCGGCCTCATCGACGGCCTGCTCGACCTGGCCCGCATCGAAGCCGGCCGCCTGCGCCTGGACGCCGCCCCGCTGCCCCTGCACGACTTCCTCGACGAGGTGGTGCGCATGGTGCAACCGCAGGCCGAAGCCAAAGGCCTGGACTTCCGCCTGGAGACCCGCGGCCGCGTGCCCACCTGGGTGCAGTCCGATGCCCGGCGCCTGCGGCAGATCCTGCTCAACCTGTGCAGCAACGCGGTGCGCTTCACCGAGCGTGGCCAGATCACGCTGCGCCTGGACGCGCGCCGCGAGGTGCTGCGTTTCGAGGTGATCGACACCGGCATCGGCATCGCGCCGCAGGACATGGAGCGCATCTTCCTGCCCTTCGAGCGCGGCAGTGGCGGGCGGCGCAGCAGCGAGCCGGGCACGGGCCTGGGCCTGACCATCACGCACCTGCTCAGCGAACTGATGGGCGGCGAGCTGACCGTGCAAAGCGTCATGGGCCAGGGCAGCACCTTCAGCGTGCGCCTGTACTTGCGCGAGATCAGCGCACCGATCAGCGCCCCCTTGCGTGCCCCGGCAGGCATGCTGCCGGACTTGCGGCCTGTCACAGGCTATGTCGGTGCCCGGCGCACCCTGCTGGTGGTGGACGACCAGCCCCTGCAGCGCCAGTTGCTGGCCGGCCTGCTGCTGCCGCTGGGCTTCCAGGTGCGCGAAGCGGCCAGCGGCCACGAGGCCCTGGACAGCGTGCGCGAAAGCTGCCCCGACGCGGTGCTGCTCGACATCAGCATGGACCACATGGACGGCTGGCACACCGCCCGCACCTTGCGCCAGGTGGGCTTCGTCACGGTGCCCATCATCCTGGTGTCGGCCAATGTGTTCGAGAACCGGCCGGAGAACCTCGCGGCCGCCCAGTGCCAAGCCTTCGTGGCCAAGCCGGTGCGGGAGTCCGAGCTGCTGGCGGCGCTGGGCGAACACCTCGGCCTGCGCTGGGTCACCGAGCCTGAGGCCCCCGCGCTGCGCGCCCCTCACGCTGCCCACGCCGCCCCCCCACATGGCGATCCTGCCGCTGAAATCCATCTGCCGACCGATGCCCCGCTGCCGGCCGATGCGGTCTGGGAGCTGCACCGCCTGGCGCGCAAGGGCCATGTGCAGGCCTTGCGCCAGGCCGTTGGCGAATGGCAAGTGGCCGCACCCGAGCACACCGCACAGTGGCGCCAATTGGCGCAGCTCGTGGACGATTTCGACCTGGACGCGCTGGTGGCGCGCCTGGCCCCGCAACTCACCGATGACATCACCGAGGACATCGCCGATGAACCACGCCCCTGACCGCCCACCCCACCACCAGGGCACCGTGCTGGTGGTGGACGATGCACCCGACACCCTGCGCATGCTGTGCGACGCCCTGGCCCAGGAGGGCTACACCGTGCTGGTCGCACGTGACGGCCGGCAGGCCCTGGACCGGCTGGACGTCGTGGTGCCCGATGCCATCTTGCTCGACGGCGTCATGCCGGGGCTCAGCGGCTTCGAGACCTGCCAGCGCATCAAGGCCCATCCGCAGGGCGAGGCCGTGCCCGTCATCTTCATGACCGGGTTGTCCGAGACGGCCGACATCGTGGCGGGCTTCGATGCCGGCGGCGTGGACTACGTCGTCAAGCCCCTGCGCATCGAAGAAGTGCTGGCCCGGCTGAACACCCACGTGCGCAACGCCCGCGCGGCCCGCGAAGCCCGGGCGGCCGTGCAACGCGCCAGCGATGCCTCGTCGGCGTTTTCCGTGGCGGCTGCGGCGGCCTCTGCCGCATCGGCCGAGCGGCTCAGCCACGCGGCCCTCACGCCGCGCGAGACCGAGGTCCTCACCTGGCTGGCGCGCGGCAAGACCAACCGCGACATCGCCGACATCCTGGGCATGAGCCACCGCACCGTCAACAAGCACCTCGAACACATCTTCGAGAAGCTCGGGGTGGAGACCCGCGCCGCCGCAGCGGCCCTGGCCAGCCAGGCCATCCAGGTGTGAGCCTGCGTGGGTCGCGAGGGGGCTGTCACTTGGCGTGATCCGCACGCCACAGCGCCCGGTTCTTTCCGTAAACCCCGATGGGCGCTGCGCGGTCATGGCTGCAGGATGCGATAGGCTTCGCGTTTGGGTGAAACACCCAGATTTTGAGACAGCCACAGGAGCAGTACATGGCGTCAGCGCACTCGGCAGCTTGGCAGGGCCCCCTGCCTGCCGGGACCGTCCCTTACCAGCGATTCAGCGAATTGATTTTCGTGTCCGTCGCTGGGCACTATGGTTTCGCCTTGTTGTACGGCCTTGGGCTGGGGCAGGGCGCGATCGCGCTGGCCTTGGCGGGCCCCGCCACGCTGGTGTTCGCCCTGTTCCCCCTGGTCAAGAGCCCGCTGGCCGATCGCTGGTTCCGCCCTGCCAGCCATGTCGGCATCCTCCTCAATTTCTGCGGCGTCAACCTGGCCCTGATGTGGATGGGGCTGAGCGCTGGCACCTGCGTCTGGTGGTTGGTGTGGTGGCCCTTGTTCGTGGCGTTGGTGGTGGGCGCCAACGATGGCCTTGCCTGGCTGGTGCTGACCGTGCTGGCGGGTGCCCTGCATTGGGCCAACGACGCCATGGGCTGGGTGACGCCGCTGATGCGCGCGCAAGACAACCCCCTGATGCTGATGCAAGCCGGCTTCTTGCTGCTGGGCGTGTCCTTCGGCGCTGTGGCCCGCCGCGCGCACGACCGCTATGCGGCCGATGGCGCCGACCAGCAGCGCACCATCGGCTTGCAGAACGAAGCCCTGGCGGCCCGTGCCGCATCGCTGGAAAGCACCTTGGCGGCCTTGCAGCAGGCCAACCTCGACCGCACCCGCCTGTTCGCCCAGATCAGCCACGAGGTGCGCAACCCGCTCAATGGCTTGCTCGGTTTCACGCAGCTGCTGCAGCAGTCGCCGCTCAATGAGGTGCAGCACAAGCAGGTGGAGCAGGTCAGCCGCTGCGGGGCGACCATCCAGAAAATCATCAGCGACATGCTGGATTTTTCGCGCCTGGAAGCCAACCCTGCCACGCCGGAGGCCAAGCCCTTCGACCCCCAGCAGGTGGTGCGCGAGGTGGTGGAGATGCTCTCCTCGGTGGCGCAGCAAAAGGGTGTGCCCGTCGTGATGGAGTGCCAGGCGCCGATGGCGGCGGTGGGCGACGCCTTGCGCATCCAGCAGGTGCTGCTCAACTTCCTGGGCAATGCCTTGAAGTTCACCGCCCAGGGCCAGGTCACGGTGCGCTGCACGACCGTGCCGATGGCCACGGGCCAGGACGCGCTGCACGTCGAGGTGCAGGACTCCGGCATCGGCATCGCGCCCGAGGCGCTCGGTCAGCTCTTCCAGCCCTTCAGCCCCGTGAGCGAGAAAACCATCCGCCAGTACGGCGGCACTGGCCTGGGCCTGGCCATCTGCAAGCGCCTGGTCGATGTCATGCAGGGCGAGGTCGGCGTCATGAGCCAGCCGGGCCAGGGCAGCTGCTTCTGGTTCGAGGTGCCGCTGCAATCGGCTTTGCACAGCCCGGCGCTGAGTGATGCTGCCTGAGGCGACATGGGGCGGCACGACGGTGCCGCTGGACGCTCACTGCATGCGCGTGGCCGCGCCCAGCATCTCGTGCACGTCGTGCGTCATCACGGCCAGGAAGCCCAGCAGGCCGAGGTAAGCGGTGGCGTAGCTCAGGCGCGTTTCGGCCGAGGCGCGGTAGTAGCCCGCGTTGGCCGGGTCGTCGGCCTTGAAGCGCCAGGCCTTCATCACCTGCGGCGCGGCCAGCACGGCGATCAAGATCAACATGGGGCTGGGGTTCAACCAGAACAGGCCCAGCAGCACCGGCACGCCCAGCAGCCACAGCCGCGGTGACAGCACGGCCGTGATGCGGCCACCGTCCAGCGGCGACAGCGGGATCAGGTTGAAGAGGTTGAGGAAGAAGCCGCTGTAGGACACGGCCAGCAGCCAGCGGCCGTCCGCGCCCATGTCGCGCGCCACGAAGTAGCAGGCCAGCGCGCCGAGGGTGCCCACCAGCGGGCCGCCCAGGCCGACGTAGGCCTCGGTCTCGGCGTCGTGCGGCAGCTCCTTGAGCTCGATCCAGGCGCCCACGAAGGGGATGAAGGTGGGCGCACCCACGTTCAGGCCGCGCTGCCTGGCGGCGATGTAGTGGCCCATCTCGTGCACGAACAGCAGCGCGATGAAACCCGCCGCGTAGCGCCACCCGAAGATCAGCCCATACACCACCAGCGACACCAGCATGCTGCCGCCGGTGAGCAGCAATTTGCTGAACTTGAAGCCGCTGAACAGCAGGAAAAGCAGTTTGAGCATGGGGTTTCAGGCCTGCGGTTCTTGCGGACCTTGAGGTTTGTCGCGCTTGAAAAAGCGTTTGAAAACCGCCCAGCCGCCAAAGGCCGCCACGGCGATCACCTTGGCGAACTTGGCCAGGAAGCCGGCGGCCAGCGCGAACAGGCCGATCTTCTTGGCCGCCAGCCCGCCCACCAGCGCGGCCAGGCCGTACTCGGCGACCTTGTCGGTCGAGGCGTTGAAGTCGGCGTAGCGCTTGCCCTCGCCAAAGCTCAACGCCGACAGCAGGGCCTGGGCGTGGCGCTTGTCCTGGGCGATGTCTTTCAGGTCGGTGATGAGGTTCAGCGTCACGTAGCCCTCGCGGCCCAGCGCGTAGGTGTTGTAGTTGATGCTGGTGGGCGCGTCGGCCGTGGCGCCCTTGTGGCGCACCGACAGCGACCACACCAGGCGGTGTGTGGCGGCGTCGTAGGTGGGCTTTTCCACCCAGCCACCGATGTCCAGCTCCGGGAAGCCCTTCTGGCGGCGGTCCTCGTTGGCGGCTTCCGTGCCTTCCTTGAGGCCTTTGTAGAGGCCGTCGACGTCCCAGTGCTCGGCGTCGTCTTCGGGGATGTGCCCCGAGGGCTCGTAGCGCGCCACGGCCATCCAGCCTTGTTCGTCCGATTGCGGGAAGACCAGGCCCAGCAGGCGCTCGTCCGGGTGGTTGCCCATGGCCCGCATCAACTGGCTGGCGGCTGGCTCGGGCACCCACAGGTAGCCGGCGGGCAGCTTGAGCGTGGCCTGGTCGCGCAGGGCGATGTCGGTGGGGCCGGCGATCTGGCTGGCCTTGACGGCACGCAGGGCGGCTTCGGCCTCGGTTTCGCGCTGGGAGGTGGCCGCGGTGGCCGATGTGGCCGGCGTTGCAGGTGCGGCCTGGGCCCAGGCGCGGTCTGGCGCCAAGGCGCCCAAGCCGATGGTGCCCAGCAGGGCGGTGGCCAAAGCGATGGCGGCGAGGCCTGTGTGTGGGCGGTGTGATGGGCGTTGCGGGCGGTGGGTCATGGCGAAGCTCCCTGGGGTGGCGGCTTTCCCGTGGCCGGGGCCGCGCTGCTGATTTGGATGTGGGTGCGACAGCCTAGCACCCGCGTCGCAGGAGGGCCTTCGGCCGTTCAGCCGCCCCAGGTCACCTGGGGCGTGCCGTCGCGGTGCCACACCACGCCGGCGTCCAGCGCCAGGCGGTCTTCCACCAGCCAGCGCACGGCCTGAGGGTAGAGGCGGTGCTCCTGCACCAGCACGCGCTCGGCCAGGGCCTGGGGCGTGTCACCGGGCAGCACGGGCACGGCGGCCTGGGCCACGATGGGGCCGTGGTCGAGCTCGGGCGTGACGAAGTGCACCGTGGCGCCGGCCAGCTTGCAGCCGGCCTCGATGGCGCGCTGGTGCGTGTGCAAGCCGGGGAAGGCCGGCAGCAGGGACGGGTGCACATTGAGCATGCGGCCCTCGAAATGGCGCACGAAGCCCTCGGTGAGGATGCGCATGAAGCCGGCCAGCACCACCACATCGGGCGCAAAGCCATCGACCACCCGCGCCAGCTCGGCGTCGAAGGCTTCGCGGCTGTCGAAGGCCTTGTGGTCCACCACGGCCGTGGCGATGCCCCGCGCGGCGGCAAATTGCAGACCTTCAGCCGAGGCCTTGTTGCTCACGACGGCCGCGATGCGGGCGGGCCAGCTTTCTTGCTGGCAGGCTTGGACGATGGCCTCCATGTTGGAGCCCCGTCCGCTGATCAGGATGACGATGGATTTCATGCGAGCCAAGAGTGTAGTGGCCCTGCCGCCCGGTGCGCCAGCGCAGACCAGGGGGAGCGCCTAAAATCCACGCCATGAACCAGCGCGTCCTCACCGGCATCACCACCACCGGCACCCCCCACCTCGGCAACTACGTCGGCGCCATCCGCCCGGCCATCGCGGCCAGCCGCGAACCCGGTGTCGAGAGTTTCTTCTTCCTGGCCGACTACCACGCCCTCATCAAGTGCGACGACCCGGCGCGCATCGCCCGCTCGCGCCTGGAAATCGCCGCCACCTGGCTGGCCGCTGGCCTGGACACTGGCCGCGTCACCTTCTACGCGCAAAGCGACATCCCCGAAATCACCGAGCTCAACTGGCTGCTGACCTGCGTGACGGCCAAGGGCCAGATGAACCGTGCCCATGCCTACAAGGCCTCGGTCGATGCCAACGAGGCCAAGGGCGTCGAGCCCGACGACGGCGTCACCATGGGCCTGTTCTGCTACCCCATCCTGATGGCGGCCGACATCCTGATGTTCAACGCCCATCGCGTGCCCGTGGGCCGCGACCAGGTGCAGCACATCGAGATGGCGCGCGACGTGGCCCAGCGCTTCAACCACCAGTTTGGCGCCGGCCGTGAGCTGTTCGTGCTGCCCGAAGCCGAGATCGAAGAAAGCGTGGCGACCTTGCCCGGCCTGGACGGCCGCAAGATGAGCAAGAGCTACGACAACACCGTGCCCTTGTTCGAAGGCGGCGCCAAAGGCCTGAAGGACGCCATCGCCCGCGTGGTGACCGACTCCTGCCTGCCCGGCGAGCCGAAAGACCCGGACAGCGCCCACCTCGTCACCCTGCACGACGCGTTTGCGGACGCCGCCACCCGCGGGGCCTTCCGCCGCGACCTCGTCGCCGGCCTGGGCTGGGGCGATGCCAAGCAGCGCGTGGTCGACCTGGTCGAGGCGCACGTCGGGCCCATGCGCGCCCACTACGCCGAGCTGATGGCCCACCCGGAACGCATCGAAGACGTGCTGCAGGCCGGTGCGGCCAAGGCCCGCCAGACGGCCACGCCTTTCATCAAGGAACTGCGCCAGGCCGTGGGCCTGCGCACCATGGTGGCCGTGGCCCAGCCACACGCCCAAGCCGCGACAGAGAAGGTCGCCCTGCCGCTCATCAAGCAATACCGAGAGGCCGACGGCCTGTTCTATTTCAAGCTCACCGACGCGCACAACCACCTGCTGCTGCAAAGCACGGGCCTGGCCGATGGCCGCGAGGCCGGCAACTGGGTCAAGCGCCTGAAGACCGAAGGCGATGCGGCCCTGGCCGAGGCCCCGGTGGCGCGTGCAGAAGGCGTCAGCGCCGAAGCGGTGTCGGCGGCCCTGGCGGCCCTCGTCGAGGCCACGCAGGCTGCAGATGCCGAGAAGGCCGACAAAGCAGCCAACAAGGCAGCCAACAAAGCAGCCAAGGCGTCGCAAGCCTGATGCTGCCGTCCTGCACCGCATCTTCCAGCAACGACATGGCCGGCATCCACATCACCGACATCGAATCCGCCATCAACTGGTGGCGTGAGCGTGCGCCTTCGCCCGACGGCATCAGCCTGGCCGCCGAGCTGAAAAAACTCGCCGAAATCTACGCACTGATGGTCTATTTCCGCGAGACCGAGTGCGACGAAGACACCTTGCCCGCCGCCGCCCGCGCGGCCTGGCTGGCCTGGTACGACACCACGCCGGACACGCCCTGCATCGCGATCTGCTCGACCAGCCAGGGTGACGACCACTGCAAGGGCTGCGGCCGCACCTTCGACGAGGTGCAGCTGTGGCCCGAGATGACGCCCGGCGAGAAGCGCGCCACCTGGCGGCGCATCACCATCGAGTCCAGCGCCTGGCGCTTCAACCGGTACGCAGAGCGTGCCGCCGAACGCCGGGGTCAGCCCGCGGACGCCCCCGCAGCAGCCATTGCGGCCAGCGCCAACCAGGTTCAGACCGACCGCGGCTGAGCCACCTGAGCGGCCGGCTTGCCCGCCACGCGCTGCTTGAGCACCTTCCACAGGAAGGGCACGATGGCGCGCGAGAAGGCCGCCAGATCGGCCCGGGCGATGCAGGGCAGCTCCGTGCCTTGCTGCCAGCTCGGGTTGCGGCTTTCGAAGAAGCGGATGTCGGCGTCGCGCGCACGCATCTCGTCGGTGATGACGGCCACGTCGGCCTTCAGTCGGTTGGCGTCCTCGCCGAACTCCAGCACCATGGTCTGGCGGTTGAGCTTGCCGGGGAAGAGCGCCTCGCAGTAATCGATCACGAGGGATTCCAGCTCAGGCTGGGGCACGCCGCGTTGCGGGTGGAACTCGGGGAAGTTGCGCGCCAGCAGCAGGTAGGTTTTGTAGCCCTTGGAGATCAGCAGCCAGTACTGGCGCGAGAACGGCGACTTCAGCGCCTCCAGGAACAGCTTCCACGCGAAGGCCGTCTGCAGCGAGCGCGAACCCCAGTGCGCCCGCTCGATGATGGTGTCGCCGCTGAACAGGCCCTTGACGGTCTTGCCACCCAGCTGGAACTTGTACACGCCGAGCGTCGAGAAGCCGACGATCTGGTGCGTCTTCTTGTGGCGCACCACGAACGCGCCTTCCTTGCGGCCCAGGTCGTCGAGGAAGGTGGCCAGCGGGCTGCAGGCGTAGTGGGCCTCGAACAGCGCATGCATGCGGTGCACCTCTTCCACGGTGAGGGTGTGGATTTTTTGGTAGGTGGTGTACAGCATGGCGGGGGGCTCGGGAGTCGCGTTGGGGTGCATCTTCCGGCCCGGCGGGGTGCTGTCGCACAGGGGAAACCTGAACGAAGATCGATATACGCTCAATCAGGGGGTGTTTGAAACGGCAGTTTGTTTCCCATGGAGATAAATCAATCAATCGTTTGAATTGCCGATGTCAAGGGGTGAAATGAGCGGTGACGTGAAGGGCGAAATCGGACGGTGCGCGTCGCTGTAGGACTCGCGCGCCGGCTTGCCCTTCAGCGGGGGCATCTCGAAAGCCTTCTCGGGCACGACCTGGTCGGGCAGGTGGTCCAGCAGGTGGCGGATCAGGGTCAGGCGGCCCAGGCGCTGGTCGTTGAAATCCACCAGTGTCCAGGGGGCGTGGGCCGTGTGCGTGGCCTTGAGCATGGCGTTGCGTGCCTTGCCGTACTCGGCGTACTTGGTGCGCGCCACCACGTCCACCGGCGAGAGCTTCCAGCGCTTGAGCGGGTCGGCCAGGCGCTCGGCGAAGCGGGCCTCTTGTTCGGCCTGGTCCACCGTCAGCCAGTACTTGAAAACCAGCATGCCGTCGTTGACCAGGGACAGCTCGAACATCGGGGCCTCGCGCAGGAAGCGCTTGTATTCTTCGCCCGAGCAAAAGCCCATGACCTTCTCGAAAAGCTCGCCGAAATCTACGCACTGATGGTCTATTTCCGCGAGACCGAGTGCGACGAAGACACCTTGCCCGCCGCCGCCCGCGCGGCCTGGCTGGCCTGGTACGACACCACGCCGGACACGCCCTGCATCGCGATCTGCTCGACCAGCCAGGGTGACGACCACTGCAAGGGCTGCGGCCGCACCTTCGACGAGGTGCAGCTGTGGCCCGAGATGACGCCCGGCGAGAAGCGCGCCACCTGGCGGCGCATCATGATGGAATCGAGCGCGTGGCGGTTCAACCGCTATGCGGAGCGGGTGAAGGAGGGTGTCGCCGATGTGGCAGTAGGCGCCACAGGAGACGGGGCATCGGCCAGGCCTTGATGGCGGTGTGCAAGGCTCGGCAGGCCATGCTCCGGGTTCCTGCGCCCGGCATGTGAGCCCAGCGGCCTGGCGTGCCAGGCTTTGCGCCAGACGCATTCAGGTCCAGGGCATCGTCCTAAAGACGAATTGCCCGGCGCATCGGGTTCAGTTGCACCGAGCACGGAGCTTTTTGCTCGGCGTGACCGGGTACTGCGCTGCATGCGTCGAGCATGCTGCTTGGGCGGCAAGGCGCTTTTGCCCGGCCTGCGGACAAAAACGCCTGATGCGTCGCTCAATCAACTCGGCCAGCCATGCTGTGCGCCTGGCGCATGAAGCAAAAAGCCTGGCGCACGAGGCTGCCAGGCTGGGGGGGCGGAGCAAACAGCCTCGCACGTCAGACAAAGGTGGGCGTTAACCGCTCAAACTGCTGCAACCTTGCCCGGCTGAGTCTGGGGTGCGGCCTCCACAGCCTTGCTGCTGCGGCGCGCAAAGCGGCTTGCCATGCCCTGGCGCAGGGCTTCCAGGCCCGAACCCTGGCCCAGCACCTTCAGCAGGGCATAGCCCTCCAACGACGCAGTCATCACATCGCTGCCCAGTGCGGTGACGGTGTCGTCCACTTTGCCTTGAAGCACATTCAGGCGGGATGCGCGGGCGCGGAGTTGGTCAAAGTGCAGCAAGTCGCGCTGGGCTTCGGCCAGATCAAGGCCGGGCGGCAGCACCTGGCGGTTCTGGTCGAGCGCCACCAAGGCCTGACGGCAGAAAGCTTCTGACTTGTCGCCCATCTTGGTCAGCGTGCGGCGCTCGTCGGCTGACAAGTCCAGCAAGGTGGCGAAGTAGCGCTCCAGCACGGTCAGCGCGGCATCAATGTCTTCGTAGTCGGCATCGCTGAAGCCGACGGAAATGAGGTTTTGGGGCATGTGCAAGTTCCTGATTGGATGGTTGAAGTTCGGCCTGCCATTGGCGGCATGCCGGGCAGCACCGTAGCCGCGAAATGGCGTCTTTGGAATCCCTCTCAAGGGGGTGCTTCGATGGTCCGACCGGCTCAGCGATTTGGCCGGGTGCATCTTCGGCTGTTCATGCTGGACGGGCTTAATGCAAAGCAAAGTAAAAAATATCTTCAAAACATTCAGGGAAATTGGGTATGAGCACGTCATCTCGTTCAGGCGTGGTTGTTCTGCGCTCCGTAGCTGCATGGCTGCTGGGGGCCGCGGTTGCAACGTGTGCCCATGCCGATGCCGATTCAGCGCGGAACGCAGGCGCAGCGTGGTTGATCAAGCAACAGCAAGGCGATGGCTCTTGGGCCAACGCGTCTGGCGACCTGGAAGTGCAAGCCACTTCGGCGGCCATCATGGCGCTCAAGAATGCTGGACAGAGCAGGTCGCCCACTTTCCGTGCTGCAGTGTCCTGGCTGTCAAACGCTGACAGTGACAGCATCGATTCGATCTCGCGCAAGATTGAGGCGCTCAGTGCAGCTGGGCAGACAAGCACGGCGCAAAAAGAGTCGACGCGGCTCTATGGGCTTCGCGCTGACTCACGCGTGGCGGCATGGTCTGGCTACGGTGGCGTGAATGTCTTTGATGTGGTGGACACAGCCTTGGGTCTAGGTGCTTTGCGTGTCGGTGACGCTGCATATCGCACCAAGATTTACGTTGATGCAACAGTACGTTCAACCCTGTGCAGCATCTTTGCTCAGCGTGTATTGATCAGTGCGGGCAAGCAGGCTTGGCCCTTGTCCTTCTCATCTGCAGGGCAGAGTGCTGGCCAGGGGCGCCCGTCGGTGGTTGCTACAGCTTTGCTTGTCAGCGAACTACGCGCCATCGAAAAAACAACCGCTTTGAAAGGCGGTTCGTGCAGCGGCACTGCTGGTATGACGACCTACACCCTCGCAGACATCCAGGCACAGGCCGTGGCCTGGCTGCTGGATCAGCAAAACGCCGATGGCGGCTTTGGTGAACAACGCACCGATGGCAGCAAAGGCGGCTCCAGTGCACTGACCACTGCGCTGGTCTACAAGGCCTTGGTCAACCAGGCAGCGCCTTCTTCCACCCAGGCAAATGCGGCGCTCAACTGGTTGCTGGACAAGCAAAGTGTCGCCACTGGCAGTTGGGATGGTGACGCATTGGTCACGGCCACGGTGGTGTCTTCGCTGGCTTCTGCCAACGGCATTCAGCTGGTGGACGCTGACAAGGACGGTTTGACGGACCGTGTCGAAACCCAACTGGGCAGCAACACAAGCGTCGCAGATGCGCGCAACCAGTTGGACGCGCCCAGCCGGTCGGTTGCGGGCTCGACCACATCTGCGTTTTCTGTCAATGCCACGGTGGGCCAAGCCTTCAGTCATGGGCTGGGCGGTGCAGGCAACTATTCACTGGCTTCGGGTACTTTGCCGCCGGGCTTGCTGCTCAACGCCAGCACGGGGCAGATTACGGGCACGCCGTCGCAGGCAGGTAGCTACAGTTTCGAGTACCAGACAGCAGTCAATGGTGACCAAGTGATTGGCCGCATCGATGTGGCTGAGGTGGTGCCAGCAACCGATGGCGATGTGCCCGTGCCCCTGTGGGCCTTGCTGACACTGGGTGCTTCCTTAATGGCAGCGGCCCACCGCAAGGCGCGCTTGCCCGAGGCTGGTGTTGCTCTCAAAGGCTTGTTGGGTTGGCTGCCAGCTTTGTTCCTGGCTGCGCAGTCCCTGGCACCTGCTGATGCGCAGGCGGGCCAGTCTGCACTTTCAACGCTCATCCCAGACCAGACGTCTCAACGACTGCGCGAGGGGTTGTCGACCACCGAGTCTTCATCGCGCCAGGCAATGCACCGCGCCATGCGTCAAAAGCTCAAGGAGCTGGATGACGAGCTTGGTGCATCCGCAAAGAGCGTCAACCCAGGGGCCAGAGATTCCGTCAACCCCGCCTCCAACGATGCAGACCCGGCTGCTACTGGCTTGTCTCGCCGGGCTGTACAGCACCGCGCAGACATCCAGTCCTTGCGGCAACAGCAGTTGCAGGAACTGCGTGCGCTCAAAGGCCAAGTGCAGCAAATGGCGGGGTCTGAGAAAGCCGCTGAGGTGCAGGCCCTGATCACCCAAGTCACGGCGCGCTTTGACCGGCTGGATGCTGCCTTGGCCAAGGTGGGCGCGGCCCAGAGCCGCAGGGACACCAGGCAGGCGAACACTGAACTTGAAGCCCTGTTGCGAACCTTGCGTCAGCCTGAGCCCACCGTTTCTCAGGCCCCGGTGCCCACCTTGATGCGCGCGCCTCCTGAGCTGCGCGAACCTGGCAAAGGCTCTATCAGCAAGGTTTTGCCGCAGTACGCCTTGCAGATGATGGATGAGTACCGGGCAGCGCACAAGGGCCAACCCAAGCGCCCCGGCGCAGATGAGGGCGACCAAGTGGTGGCTGCCGATCTGGGTGGCATGGCCGCACAAGGCTATGGCTTCATCAAGGCGGCCATGAGCCTGCCTGCGGTGTCGCCCAACGCCGCAAGCGATTGCAGCACCACTGCTGCCGACCTGGCCGACGATGGCGTGGAAGTGCAATTGACGCCTGAAATCAGGGCGCTCGCACAAAGCCTTCAGTACTCGCCCGTGCGCATCTTGAAATGGATGCTCAAGGAGGTTGAATTCGAGCCGTATTGGGGTTCATTGAAAGGTGCCAAAGGTGTGTTGCAGACCCGTCGGGGCAACGCCACCGACCAGTCCAGCCTTTTGGTGGCCTTGCTGCGCGCCTCCAATGTGCCTGCACGCTTTGTCCGAGGCGCTGTCAGTCTGATTGACTTGCAGCCTGCGGACAGCGCCAATGGGCGCGCCCAGCGCTGGCTAGGCACTCAAAACTACAGCGCATCAATTCGATATCTGAGCTCCAACCAGGGCGTCCCTGCTGACTCCGCGGCGTTAGCCACTGGCGCGGCCACTCAGGGCTTGGTCTTTGACCATGTCTGGGTGCAAGCCTGTGTGCCTTTCGCCGCCTACCGGGGCAACTTGGCCAACAGTGGCGGCCACCGCTGGTTGCCGCTGGACCCGTCCATCAAAGACCACGACTACCAGGCGGGCATGGCGGTGAACGTCAGCACCGACAGCAGCTTCTACGCTGCTTATCTGGCCAAGCGCACAGACCAGCTGCCGCCTGATTACCTGGCCGACA
Source organism: Aquabacterium sp. (assembly GCA_023266355.1). Classification (GTDB taxonomy): domain Bacteria; phylum Pseudomonadota; class Gammaproteobacteria; order Burkholderiales; family Burkholderiaceae_C; genus Aquabacterium. The sequence continues at coordinate 116,099 of JAHFQM010000004.1, read as the reverse complement.
AGACGGAAGCAGCAGCGCGGCTGACCAAACCCGACGTCTCGCGTGAAGACGTGCCCTACCGTGGCCCGCTGCGTGCTCCCAAGATTGACATCCTGCCTAGCACGACGCCGTTTTACGTTGAATCGTTCAGCAACTGGCCGGGCAGCGCGTCGCCTGAGTCGGCCACCATCCCGGATGCCCATCGGCACAAGTTCACCGTCGCAGTGCAGAGCGCTGCCGGTGTCAACCTCGCGACCAAGACATTCAGCCTGCCGCAAAACGTGTTGAGCAAGATCACCGTGTCGTACGTCCCTGACACGGCCAGCCAGGCCCTCTGGAACAGTTGGGGCGGGGCCTTGTCTGCCTTGCCGGCTGGTGCGGTCAATGTGTATCCGCAAGTCAAAGCCGATGGTGTGCTTGCCGCATCGGGCACGGCCACGCTGGGCTTGGGCAGCACTCACAAAGTCGTCATGAAGATTGCTCAGGGCGAGAAGACTGGCGGCAAATGCATTGCCGATTCTGGCGTGCCCACAGACGCCAAAGACGCTGACGCCACCTGCATCAACAAGACGGTTTACACCAACCTCAAGGCGGGGGGCTACTTTGCTTTGGGCTTGAATGCGAGTCAGGTGTCTGATGCTTCGCTGGCCTCCCAGGCACAGTCACTCATCACGGGGGTGAACACCAATGCCACAGCGCCCACCCCTGCCAGTGCAGTGGCCTATGACGCCACGGTTGGTCAGTTGCTTCACCTGGTTTTGCAGAACTACATCCAGGGCATCACGTTGGCTGATGAGCAGATTGCCGAACTAAAGGGGTTCCGCTCAAACAAGCGCTATGACCTGGGCTTGACCGGCTCACAAATCAAGACGGACTACGTCTTTGATTTACCTCTCACCGTCAAGCCTGCCGGTGTCTATGTGGACTTCAGGGGCGGACGCATTGATTTCACCAAGCTGGCCTCGGCTGCGCCTACTCGGCCCGATGCAGGCGAAACGCCCGCCAGTTTCAGTGCACGGCGAGCCAGCGTAGCAAGAGCTGAAAGCGCTGGCATGGGCAAGTTGTCCATTTATGCGAGCTCGGCCCTTGAGCACAGGGTGTGGCAGGAGGCCTTGCGCACAGATGCGGTGTCAACGGTTCGAGGCTTGCAATTCGCCAATGAAAGCGGCAATGCGCTGGTGACCTTCACCTCGGCCAACATTGGCCAGTACGCCAGCCTCATGCAGATGAGCGGTGCCACCAGCATGGCGGCCAACGAAACAGCCATCAGGAACGAGGTGAATGCAGGCGCCACAGTCACGGTGCCCAAAGCCCAGATTGCCTACACCGACCCGGTTGACACAGCCAAGGCTTGGCGCGGCTATGTCTACATGAGCGAGAACGACACGTCGGGTGCCTACGGCGCCGCCATCGATGGTGACCTGGCGGGCGGTTTCCCTCTCTTTAGTTTTGAGCCGATAACGTTCGTGTTCAGCCAGCCGCCTGCGGCACCGAGCTTTCAAAGCACCATTAACTCGGGCCTGGGCCTGTTGACCACGCTCACCCCCGGCACGCAGGGCAGCAACAGCTTTGCCACCTGGATGGGCGACCCTGTGAACATGCTCACAGGCAACTTCACCCACCACGAGTCTGACCTGAAAATCAAAGGCCGGGGCGGCCTGCCCATCTTGCTGGAGCGCTGGTACAACAGCGGCGAGCCAAAAGACGGCCCCTTGGGCTTTGGTTGGACGCACAGCTTCAACCATGCGCTCAAGCTCTATGGCGTAGAAGGCAGCCCTGGTGCGGCCAAGGTCAGCTGGATCAATGGCAGCGGTGGCGAGCAGTACTTCAGCACCACCAGCCACAGCAGTGGCGACATCGCACGTGGCGCTGTGCTCACCAACCCGGCAGGCGTGGAGGCGCAATTCAGCCGCATCTCTGGCGGCGCCAACGATGGCAAGTTCCAGATCAGGGAGCGTGACGGCACCGTCTACCTGTTTGCCTCAGCCACCGGTCCCAATGTGGCCCCGTCTGCCAACAGCGCGGTGGTGGCGCGGCTCTTGTCCATCACCGACCGCAACGGCAACGCGCTCACGCTGAGCTACAACCCCAGCAACCAGCTGAGCACCGTCACAGACAGCATCGGGCGCACGGTGCTGACGTTCACCTGGAGCGGTAGCCGCATCATCCAGGTGACTGACCTTGCCGGGCGCAAGGTGACGTATGCCTACACCGACGGCAACAACAACCTCAACCAAGTCACGGACGCCCTCAACCAGGCGCACCGCTACAGCTACTACACGGCAGCAGACGGCACCAAGCTGGCCAACCACCTCAAGCGCCACACCCTGCCACGCGGCAACGGCATGGAGTTCGCGTACTACAGCGGTGGCCAGGTGTTCAAGCACACGCCATTCGGTGTGGACGGCAGCCTCATCCCCGAGAGCGCCACCACCTTCCACTACAACCTCTTCAACCGCGAGAGTTGGTCGGTCAATGGCCGGGGTGAAGAGCACCACATCACGTTTGACAGTTATGGCAACCCGCAGCGCATCGTGGAAGAAAACGGTGCCATCCACACCTACACTTACGACAGCGCCAACCCCTACAACCGCCTGACGGAAACCGATTCAATCGGGCGCACCACAAAGTACACCTACACGGCAGGCAACGCCACCACGCCCAAGAACCTGGTGGAGACCGTCACCGCCCCATCGGGCGCGGTGAGCGAATACCGCGACTACAACAGCTTTGCCCAGCCCCAGCGCATCAAAGACGTGCGCGGCAACTGGACGTGGCAGAAGTTTGATGCCGCAGGTAACCAGACCGACAGCATCCGCCTCAAGAGCGGCGTGACCCCGGTGGCGGGCACCCAGCCTGCCGCAGCAGACATCGTGGCCTGGACGCGCCAAAGCTTTGACAGCGCAGGCAACGTGGCCACCCGCACGCAGGTCAGCGACTTCAGCGCAGCAGCAGCAGGCTCCACCAACGTTGGCCCCAGCCTCACCCACAACTGGGACGCCAACAAGCTCAACATCAGCAGCATCACCCGCAAGGGCAAGCGCAATGGCACCAGCGCTGCGGCCAGCATCACTGAGACCTCGCCCACCTTCACCTACGACACCTTGGGCCGACAGCTCAGCGGCATCGACGGCAACTGGTACCCCAGCAATCAAACCTGGGACAGCCTGGGCCGCATCACCTCGGCCACAGACAGCCTGGGCAAGACGCGCAAGTTTGTGTACGACGCCAACGGCAACCCGACGGCCAGCGAGCTGATGGATGGCGGCGCCCGCGTGGACGCCAGCAGCAGCCGTTTTGATGGCCAAGACCGGCTCATTGGCACGCTGGACTACGCAGGCAACCGCAGCTTCTTCAGCTACGACGCCGTGGGCAACCGCACGGCCCAGACCTCGCCAGACAACTACACCCTCAGCTTTGAGTACGACGCAGCAAACCGCCCGGTGGCGGCGTTCGACGCCGAAGAGAACCGCGTCTACACCCAGCTGGACACGCAAGGCCGCACCCTGTCCGTGACCGACCCCAACGGCAATTCTGTGAGCTACCAGTACTGGGGCAGCAGCACCGGCAGTGCGGGCACCTATGCCGCAGACGGACGCCTCAAGCGTGTGACCCAACCTGCCATCTCCGGGCAAGCAGCAGGCCGCGCCACAGAATATGACTACGATGCCGCGGGCAACGTCATCCGTACCCGCGCCGTGGCCGCAGACGGCAGCAGCAGCCGCCAAAGTCACAGCTTTTATGACGAGCTTGGCCGCGTCACCCGCAGCGTGGGTGCGCCCGATGATGCGGGCAACCGCCTGCAGGTGTGCAGCAAGTTCGACACCTTGGGCAACCTAGCGGAGGTGTGGGCAGGCCCCAGCACCGACACCACGGCCAGCACCTGCAACTTCAGCGACGCCAGCCTCAAGCGCCAGGTGGCCTACACCTGGGACGACTTTGGCAACCAGCTCAGCCGCACCGACCCGCTGGGCAAGACCTGGTCTTACAGCTACGACAGCCACGGCAATCTGAGCAGCAGCCAAAGCCCCGAGCAGGCCAAGGTGAGTGCCACCACCACGACCACCTACACCTACGAGCCCAACCTTAACGGCGTGCTCAAGAGCCGCACCGTGCCTGGCGCTGGTAACACAGGCCAGACAGCCACCTACAACCACAACGCCCTGGGCCAGGTGACCCGCGCAGATACCCGCGACGGCAGCGGCGCCTTGCTGGTGGCCTATGACTACAGCTACGACACCGCCCACCGCCTGAGCGGCATCACAGACAGCCGAGGCAACAAGGCCCTGGGCTACGAGTGGACGCCTGGGGGGCGGCTGGCCAAAGTCAAGCTCAAGGACAACGCCACCACCACTGCCACCACCACCCACCAGTGGGACTACATATACGACGCCGTTGGGCGCCTCTCAGCCATCGTGGCGCCCAACGGGCAGACGGTGACCTTCGGGTTCGATGCGGCCGGACGCCTCATAGAGCGCAGCCTGGGAGCAGGCCTGAGCACGCAATACAACTGGCAGCCCGAAGGCAGCCTGGACAGCATCGTGCACCTGGCGCAGGCGGGCGTCAGCGCAACTTATGTGGGCAATGCGCAAACGGCGCAACTGGCCCGCCACGCCTACACCTACGACATCTGGGGCAACCGCAGCGCCAGCACCGACACACTGGCGGGCAGCACCGTCAACAAGGCCTACAGCTACGACGTGCTCAACCGCCTCAAGACGGTGAGCAACGGCACGGCAGCGCAGCAAGAGGGCTACGGCTTTGACATCTTTGGCAACCTGAGCAGCAAGACCCTGGGCAGCCCAGCCACGCAAAGCTGGAGCCACACGGTGGACGACGCCCACCAGCTCAAGCAGGTGCAGCAAACAGTGGGTGGCACCACCACCACGGCCCTGCTGCGCTACGACGACAACGGCAACCTCAAGAAGCTGTGCGAAGGCACAAGCATCAGCGGCACCGCCACAGACTGTTCAGGTAGCCAAGCCACCACCTACAGCTGGAGCGGCCTGAACGAGCTGGTGACCCTTGCCCGCGCAGGCACCAATGCGCTGAACGAGGCCTATGCCTATGACGACGCAGGCAAACGCATCAGGAAGACCAGCGCAGGCAGCAATACGCATTACCTCTACGATGGCCAAGACATCGCCGCAGAGTGGGCAACCGGCGCAAGCACCAGCCTCACAGGCGCGCCATCGGCCGTGTACGCCCACGGCACCGGCACTGATGACCCGGTGCTGCGCCTGACGGGGGCCAGCGGCACGCCAGACGCCACCAGCACCGCCTATGCGCAAGATGGCATTGGCAGCGTGACAGCGCTGCTGGAGATGGACAGCGCGCCAGCCAACCAGATGGGGGCAGACGCTAGGGTCTTTTTCATCATGTCGGGTAGCTATGACGCCAGCACCTACAAACCCGTTGACCTAGCGGACGGGGTGACCTCCCAAACCGGCAACAGCGGCTGGGTGGGGGTGGTCGACGGGGGGGCTGCTGCCGACTTGTATCTGAGCAGCACGCGCACGCTTGAGCGAATAGAGATTTGGGCAGTGAGCAACTACAAGCCCAGCAGCTACGTGGTGGAAGTGCTCAGCGGCGGCAGTTGGGTGCAAGTGGCCAGCGGGACGAATGCAGACTTCGGCCCCTACGACGGCACCACCTCGCGTGCCATCAAGAGCTTCCCAGCCACCAGCGCCATTGGCGCAAGGGTGCGCTTCACGGGGGCGGTGAACAGCGGCTTGGTGTGGCTGACTGAGCTGCAGGTGTGGAGCACCAACGCCAGCAGCACACAGAGCTTTGATGCGTGGGGCAACGCGGCAGGCAGCACAGGCAGTGCCATCCCGACGTATGGCTTTGCGGGCCGAGAGCCCGATGCATCGGGCCTTGTGGCGATGAGGGCGCGCTACTACCACCCGGCCTATGGCCGCTTCATCAGCCGTGACCCGATGGGCCTGGGCAGCGGCATCAGCCCGTACCAATACGCGGACGGCAACCCGATCAGCTTCAATGATCCGACGGGGTTGATTGCCAACAGCGCCATCACTGTCAGCAATACATTCAACAACTATGCGGGGCAGGCCACCAGTTGGGCGAGCAACAACAATCTGGGCACACGAGCGCTGGGCGGTTTGCAAACACTGGGTGGTGCCGCCACGTTCGGGCTGGGTGGCAGCGTGGGCATTGGCGCGGGCTGGACGGGTGTGGGCGCAGTCGGTGGTTTGGGCCTGATGGGGTTGGGCGCGGACCAGGCCAGCGCGGGCGTCAAAACCATGATGACGGGGCAGGCCACGCCATCGCTGCTGAACCAAGGTTTGCAGGGGCTGGGTGCATCGCCAGGGCAGGCAGCTTGGGCGGATGCCCTGATCAACGTGGCAGCAACTGGCGGGGCAAGTTCGTTGCTCAACAGTGGGGCTTCGTTTGCAGGTACGATTGCCTCGGCGCAGGCGGCAGCAAGCGGAACAACGACGCTCTATCGTGCTGTTGGACCTGCTGAGCTGGCCAGCATCAACAAGACAGGCGCCTTCACAAATATCGCTGGCATTGAAGGCAAGTACTTCACTACATCGGCTGCTGAAGCGTCGGCCTATGCTAAACAGGCAGTTAAAGCCTTCGGTGATGCACCTTACACCACGGTTCGGACACAAGCTCCAAACAGCTTTCTCAAAGGACTATCACCGGTTACGGTTGATGGTGGGATTCCTGCTTGGGTGCTTCCAACGGACCGTTTGACGGGTTTGGTGCCAAGCGTGATGGGCAATAGTGTCTTGCCATCCTTAGGATTTTAACTATGACGCCTGACATCATCATCAGTGTGCGCTTCTTGACTACTGCAGAAGGTGGGCGAGAAACGCCAGTCCAGGGACAGTCCTACTCATGCCCATTGTTTATTGGCGATGAGGGATTCGACTGTCGTCTACTTCTGGATGGCCGACGCCTTGATTTGGGTGAAAACCATGAAGTAGCAGTGAAGTTTTTGTACCGTGAGAAGGCCCTACCGAAAATGAAAACCGGAGCAGAGTTGCACTTGTGGGAGGGGCGCAATATCGCGAGCGGGGAAATCATCCAAGTCTGCGAAAACATTTGAACAACAAGACACAGCGGTCTCAATCGTTCAGTTAGGGCGTAGTCCATGGAAAACAAATGCGCTGGCATGACGGTTAATGAGCGCCTTTACGTTAGTGGGCTGATGGATGAATTTGATAAGGCTGTCAAGGAGCGGGACGTCGAGAGAGTTCGTAGCATCCTGAGCAATGTGGAATTGACTGAAGAGTCGATAAAGCCAATTCTGGAGCAGATGGGACTGTGATCTCTGCTGTGCCCCGCCCGCCTTGCGCGGAGGCCAATTGGCTTACAGCATGCGGTGGCGTCATGGCGCCATCAACCGATGACGGCGATCGTCATGTCGGATAGGGCGCAATCGGCTTGTGTGCACTGCCGTAAGACTCGCGCGCCGGCTTGCCCTTCAGCGGGGGCATCTCGAAAGCCTTCTCGGGCACGACCTGGTCGGGCAGGTGGTCCAGCAGGTGGCGGATCAGGGTCAGGCGGCCCAGGCGCTGGTCGTTGAAATCCACCAGTGTCCAGGGGGCGTGGGCCGTGTGCGTGGCCTTGAGCATGGCGTTGCGTGCCTTGCCGTACTCGGCGTACTTGGTGCGCGCCACCACGTCCACCGGCGAGAGCTTCCAGCGCTTGAGCGGGTCGGCCAGGCGCTCGGCGAAGCGGGCCTCTTGTTCGGCCTGGTCCACCGTCAGCCAGTACTTGAAAACCAGCATGCCGTCGTTGACCAGGGACAGCTCGAACATCGGGGCCTCGCGCAGGAAGCGCTTGTATTCTTCGCCCGAGCAAAAGCCCATGACCTTCTCGACCCCGGCGCGGTTGTACCAACTGCGGTCGAACAAGGCGATGTGGCCGCCCGCCGGCAGGTGGGGCACGTAGCGCTGGAAGTACCACTGCGTCATCTCGGTGTCGGAGGGCTTGGGCAGCGCCACGACCTCACAGCGGCGTGGGTCCAGCGCGCTGGCGATGGCGTGGATGACGCCGCTCTTGCCCGCCGTGTCGCGCCCCTCGAAGATCACCAGCAGGCGCTTGTTCGTGTGGGCCAGCCAGCGCGACACCTGCATCAGCTCCATCCGCATGGGCTCCAGCGCGGCCTCGTAATCCTTGCGGCTCAGGCGGGGTGCGCCTTTGCTGTTCTTGCCACCGTTCTTGCTGTCTTGCTTGCCCATGCCGGCCTCCATCGAAAAACCTTCACCGTGGATGCCACCTTACCGCGAACACGGGCGCCAAATCGGGTGAACCGGGCCCAGGGCCTCGATAGAATCGGCACATGACCGACGCCACCGATCCGAACTCCCCCGCTAAACCCTCCAACTTCCTTCGCGGCATCATCGACCGCGACCTGGCGCAAGGCACCTACGCCAGCCGCCGCTGGGCCGGCTCGCCAGGCGACGCCGCCCACCACGCCGCCGGCGAGCCCGATCCGGCGAAGATCCGCACCCGCTTCCCGCCCGAGCCCAACGGCTACCTGCACGTGGGCCACGCGAAGAGCATCTGCCTGAACTTCGGCCTGGCGCGCGATTACGGCGGCGTCTGCCACATGCGCTTCGACGACACCAACCCCGAGAAGGAAGAGAAGGAGTACGTCGACGCCATCCTGGACGCGGTGAAGTGGCTGGGCTTCGGCTGGGGTGCCAGCGCCAACGGCCAGCCTGACGGCGCGGGCGAAGGCCACCTTTACTACGCCAGCAATTACTTCGACTTCATGTACCGCGCCGCCGAAGCGCTGGTCACGGCCGGCCTGGCCTATGTCGATGAACAAACGCCGGAAGAGATGCGCGCCAAGCGCGGCGACTTCACCACGCCCGGCACCGACAGCCCTTTCCGCGCCCGCACGCCGGACGAGAACCTCGCGCGTTTCCGCGAGATGCGCGACGGCAAGCTGCCCGATGGCGCCGCCGTGCTGCGCGCCAAGATCGACATGGCCAGCCCGAACATCAACCTGCGGGACCCGGCCATCTACCGCATCCGCCGCGCCACCCACCACAACACGGGCGACACCTGGTGCATCTACCCGATGTACACCTTCGCCCACCCGATCGAAGACGCGCTGGAGCAGATCACCCACTCCATCTGCACGCTCGAGTTCGAAGACCAGCGCCCCTTCTACGACTGGTTGCTCGACCGCCTGGCCGAGCTCGGCCTGCTGGCCCAACCCACGCCCAAGCAGTACGAGTTCGCCCGCCTGAACCTGACCTACGTCATCACCTCCAAGCGCAAGCTCAAGGCGCTGGTCGATGAAGGCGTGGTCGAGGGCTGGGACGACCCGCGCATGCCCACCATCGTCGGCCTGCGCCGCCGCGGCTACACGCCCGAGGCCATCCAGCTGTTCTGCGAGCGCATCGGCGTGACCAAGTCCGACAGCTGGATCGACTACAGCACCCTGGACATCGCCCTGCGCGACGACCTCGAAAGCAAGGCCCACCGCGGCATGGCCGTGCTCGACCCGGTCAAGCTGGTGCTGAGCAACTGGGCCGAGGTGTTCGCCGATCAGGGCGGCGCCAGCCACCTGGAGCCTTGCGCGCTGCCGGCCTTGCCGCATCCCCCGGAGGGCACCGAGTCGCCCGTGCGCCACCTCACGCTGGGCCGCGAGGTCTGGATCGAGCGCGAAGACTTCGAAGAGGTGCCGCCCAAGGGCTACAAGCGCCTCTTCCCTGGCAACAAGGTGCGTCTGAAGGGCGGCTACGTCATCGAGTGCACCGGCTGCACCAAAGACGCCGATGGCCGTGTCACCGAGGTGCAAGCCAAGGTCGTGCCCGACACCAAGAGCGGCACCCCGGGCGCCGACAGCGTCAAGGTCAAGGCCGCCATCACCTGGGTGGGCGCCGCCGACGGCGTGGCCGCCGAAGTGCGACTCTTCGACCGCCTCTTCACCGACCCGCAGCCCGACGCCGGCGGCAAGGACTTCCAGGCCAGCCTCAACCCCGACAGCAAACAGGTGGTGACGGCTTACGTCGAGCCCTCGCTGGCCGCCGCGTTGCCCGACCAGAAGTTCCAGTTCGAGCGCTTCGGCTACTTCGTGGCCGACCGCCTGGACCACGTGCCCGGCCAACCCGTGTTCAACAAAATCACGGGGCTGAAGGACGGCAACTGGAAGTGAGTTGTGCCGAGGTGGGCGGCGTGGCCCACCGGGTTTGAACCGCACAGAGGGCTCGCCCCGCTGGACGCATCATGCAAAAAACAGGGACCGTGGTGCGCTGGGAGGCGGACCGGGGCTTCGGTTTCATCCGCAGCCCGCAAACCGATGCGGACGTGTTCTTCCACGTCCGTGACTTCCGAGGGCCGGGCACGCCGCAGGCCGGCATGGCCGTGCGCTACGAGGAAATCCACGTGGGCGGCAAGGGGCCGAGGGCGATGGCAGTGGCGGCCACGCAGCCTGTGGGGCAGGCTCGCCAGATGGCGGATGCCCGCACTCCCCGCCGCTCATGCCCACGCCCGGATGCCCGCCGTGCCGCCCCGCGCGACCCGTGGTTGCGGCCCGTGTTGTGGGGGGCTTTGATCTGGGCGCTGGGCCTGGGCTGGGCCGCAGCCTCAGGGCACCTGCCGAAGTGGGTGCTGCCCGCCTGGCTGGCCCTGAACCTGTGGACCTTCGCCGTCTATTGGCGCGACAAGTGGGCGGCGCAGCGCGGCCACTGGCGCACACCGGAGAACACCTTGCACCTGTGGAGCTTGCTGGGCGGCTGGCCCATGGCCCGCATCGCGCAGCAGGTGCTGCGGCACAAGTCGGCCAAAGCCAGTTTCCAGCGCGCTTACTGGTTGACCGCCACCCTGCACGTGGCGGCGGTCATGGCCTGGGGCGTGCTGATCTGAAATCAGCGTGCGAACTGGTTCGCCTTGACGAGGTGCTGCTTGAAGCCGAAGACGTTCTCGTCCTTCGCGTTCACGGTCACTTCCACCCAGTGCACGTACTGCGCACCGAAGTTCTCGACGCGGGTCACGTTCTCCAGCATCTGCACGCCATTGCTGAGCGTGGCTGCGCTGACCGGCTTGTCGACGCGGAAGTAATGGCTGTCGCCATGGGCGATGACCACGGGCTTGGCGAAGGCGATGGCGCGCTGCGTGATCTTGGCGATGATGGCGTTGAAGCCCTTGCGCTCGGCGCTGGTCGCGGCCAGCTCGAAGGCCGGGTTGGCCTGCATGGCCAGCAGCACGCCGGCGGCATCGGTGCGCACGGCCTCGTCGAAGATGCGGTCGATCCAGGCGAGGGCTGCCGCTTCACGGGCGTTCACTTCGGCGATGCGGTCGGCGCGCGGCGTGGTGGCGGTGTCGCTGGGGTCGATCTGGTTCCAGGGCGCCAGGTTGTTGTTGCTGCCCACCACGTGCACGGTGCCCAGCACGGCGCCACCGAAGCGCCACAGGGTGTTTTCGACGTAGGTTTCGAAGCCGGCATCGCGGGCTTGCGTCGTCACGCGGGCCTTGCGGCCGCCGGTGGTCACGCCGGGTTCGGGGAAGAAGACCTGGCGCAGGTGCGACAGGCGCTCGGTGGGCAGGTAGTTGCCGTTGTTGCTGCGGTGGCAGTCGGTCCACTCGTTGTCACCGGGGGTGTAAACGAGGGGCATCTCGAAGCGCTGCAGTTGCTGGAAGCGGCGCAGGATCAGGTCGTCGTCACAGCGCTCGCTGCCGGCCTTGATGTCGCCGGTGTGCAGCACGAAGCGCACGTGAGGGCGGGCGTTGATGTCGTCGATGACGCGGTCGAACTGCGGTTCGGTGGTGACGCCGTAAGGCACGTCACCGATCAGGGCGAAGGAGCCCTGTTGGGGCATGGCGTGTGCATGGCTGGCTTCCTGGCCGCGCTCCTGGCGTTCGGCGGCGGTGTCGCCGCGGTCGGCGCAGGCGGGCAGGGCCAGGCCCACGAGGGCCACGAGGGTCAGCTGACGGATCACGGGATGCATGGCAACTCCTGGGTGAGGGGCAGACCACCTGCCCGCAAACCCACCACGCTATCGGGCTTGTGTGCCAGCCTTGTGTCCGAGCTTGGCCCGGATGGCGTCGAAGCGCGCCTGCTCGGCGGGGCCGGCGCCAGGGCCTTCGGTCACGGTCACGTCTTTCGAGCTCAGTGCACGCCCGGTTGCGGATGAACGCAATACCAGCGGCGCCACCTCGCGCCCGTTGCGGCGCTCCACGATGCGCACGGGCGGGCCTTCGGGCGCAGGCGCATGGCGGTCACCCCACTGGGCCAGGGCCACGATGACGGGCAGCAGGTCGCGGCCCTTGTCGCTCAGGCGGTAGTCCAGGGCGCGGCCGTTGTCGCTGGTGGCCGTGATTTCCAGGATGCCGTGCGCCACCAAGTCCTGCAGGCGCTGCGTCAGCACATTGGGTGCGATGCCCAGGTTCGCCTGGAACTCGCCGAACCGCCGTGTGCCCCAGAAGGCTTCACGCACGATCAGCAGCGTCCACCAATCGCCGACCTGCTCCAGCGTGCGGGCGATGGAGCAGCTCATGTCGGAGAAGGAGGTGCGGCGCATGGTCAGGCCATGATACTTGCATCATGAAAGTAAAGCGAGTAGGCTTGCGATACTTCTTTCATGCAAGTAGATGAGGTTTTGCCATGGCCGATGTTGCCCTCTTCGTTCACTCCACCGGCGTGGGGCCTTTCATGTGGAACAAGCTGCTGGTCGGCTTGCCGGAGGGCATTGCACCGCTGACGCCGACCAACCGCGGCTACAGCCCCAGCGACCTGCTGGCGCGCGGCACGCCGTTTTCCTTGCAGGACGAGGTGGCGCACCTGAAGGCACAGATCCCCGAAGGCACGACAGGCGTCCACCTGGGCGGTCATTCCTACGGCGGCCTGGTGGCTTTGAGCCTGGCCATGGACCCGGACGTGCCGGTGCGTTCCCTGTGGCTGTACGAGCCCGTGCTGTTCGGCTCGCTGAACGCCGAGGCCGACACGCTGCAAGGCGAGGTGGCCGAGCAGGTGCGCGCCTTGTTCACCGACCGCGAGTTCCTGCTCAACGAAGAGACCGGCGGCGACGATGCCTGGCTGGAGCGCTTCGTCGATTACTGGAACTTCCCCGGCATGTGGGCGTCGATGCCTGACAAGGCCAAGCTGATGGCGCGCGCCGTGGGCTGGAAGATGTACCACGAGGTGCGCATGGTCTCGCAAGAGCCCGAGCCCTTCGCGCACTACCGCCTGAGCGTGCCCACCACGCTGGTGTATGGCGAGCACACCCAGCCGCCGGCCGCCGAGATGGTGCGCCGTCTGGCCGCCGTCAATCCGCATGCCGACGTCACCGAGCTCAAGGGCCAGGGCCACATGGCCGTGGTCGGTGCGCCCGATGCCGTGCTGCCGACGTTGCAGGCGCACTGGGCGCGTGTGACAGCCCCTGTGTGACCGTGTGAGGCCGCCCCCGCCATGGGGCCTGCATTCGCTGCGCAGCGGGCCTCAGTGCCTCATGCCGTGATGCATTCCCTGGTGCTCATGCGGCATGCCTTCCATGCTGGGCATCGCGCCCGAGGCGGCTTGCCCGTGCAGCGCTGTGGGTGCGTCCGGTGCGGTGGCCCGCACGGGCACTTGCAGCGTCATGCGCGAGGTCTGACCGTCCGGGTCGCGGAAGGTCAGCGTCATGGGCACGGTGCTGCCGGCCGCGATGGCCTGGCGCGGGCGCATCAGCATCAGGTGGTGGCTGCCAGGCGCCAATGACACGGCCTGGCCGGCGGGCAGGTCCAGGCCGTCGGGCAATGCACGCATCCGCATGACGTTGTGGTCCATGTGCATGGTGTGCAGCTCGACGACCTCGGCCACCGGCGTGCTCCCGCCGACCAGTCGGGCACCGGCGGGCGCAGACAGTGTCACGAACATGCCCGTGGCGCCCTGGCCGGCCACAGCGGGGCGCACCCAGGGCAGCTTGGCGTCGACCGCGGCCACCCCAGCGGCCAGCACGTCCAGGCGCGCCGCGGGGAAGTCCGGCTTGGCGGGGGCGCCGTCCACGCCAGGCACGGTGGCCCAGTCGGCCGCGCCCTGATCGCATTGCTGCAGCACCTTGAACCACAGCGTGCCGGGCTGTTCGGGCAGGCGGCCCGTCACGACGAAGGTGGTGCGCTCGCCGGCGGGCAAGGCCTGGGCAGGGGTGTTGGGCGTCCAGCGCACCTGCTGGCCCTGGCGCTGCACGGTCCAGTCGGCGCGCTCAGGCACGTCGGTGATCTGGAAGCCTGCGGGCGCGCGCAGGGTGATGCCGGTGGTGGCTTTGGCCCCCGTGCAGGCGTGGCCCACGCGGAAGGCAGCCGTGTAGGTGCTGCCCACGCGCGCACCGCCAGGCGGCAGGGTGATGTGGGCTTGCACCATGGCAGGCAGCAGGCCCAGGGTGCCCATCCAGGCGCCCATCCAGGCCCGCATCGGGGCGGTCATCGAACGAGAAGAAGTGTGTGTCATGGCCATGTCCTTCGGTGTTGGCATCACAGGTCGAACGAGAGCTCGGCCGTGTAGCTGCGTTGCGGGTAGGGGTGGAAGTTCCAGTACTTCTTGTTGTTGAGGTTGTCGATGCCGAAGGCTGCGCTCCATTGCTTGTCGAAGCGGTGGCGGATGCGCAAGTCGGCGGTGACGAACTGGCTCACACCTTGGTAGGTCTGGCCGTTCACATCGACGTTGTTGAGGGTGCGGTACTGACGGCCGCTGTAGCGCACACCCAGCGTGCCGCTCCAGCGGTCGTTGACGCGGTAGGTGCCCGCCACGGTGGCGCGCCAGCGCGGGATGTTGGGCTGCCAGCGGCCATCGGTGTCACCCGGGGTGTTGACGAAGCCCTGGTTGGACTTGATCTTGGAGTCGGTGCAGGTCACGCTGCCCTGCAGCTGCAGGCCCTTGAGCAAGAGGTCTTCGCTGGATGCTGCCATCTCCAGGCCCGAGGTGGCGATGTGGTCGATGTTCTGCACGCGGCTGATGTTGCGGTTCGCCGTGGCGTCATAGACGGTCTGAGAGTACAGCGCGTCGTGGGTCTGCTCGGTGAACCAGGTCAGGCGGGCGCGTGCCTGGCCCATGTCTTTCTCGGCCGACAGCTCCGTGGTGCGCGAACGCTCGGGCCGCAGGTTCGGGTCGTTGATGAACTGCGAGTTGGCGGTGGATGTGGCCCCATAGAGCTCGCCCACCGTGGGCATGCGCACCGCCCTGCCGACCGAGGCCTTCAGCACGGTGTCGTCCAGCCATTGCCAGGACAGCGCGCCCTTGGGCGAGTACCAGACGCCACGGCGCGTGGGGTGGCCCAAGGCGCTGCTGGCCGAGAAGTCGGTGCGGCCATCGCTGGCCTCCCATTGTTCGGCGCGCAGGCCCAGCACGGTCTTCCAGCGCGGCGCGAGTTTCCAGGTGTCCTGCGCGTAGAGGCTGTGCATGCTGGTGCGGCCGCTGACCTTGCTGACGAGGCTGCCTCCGCTGTCTTGCAGGTAGTTGTCCGTCAGCTGGGTGGTCTTGTAGCGCAGCTGGTAGTTGTCGAGCTGGTAGCCGAAGTCAAGCACGTGTGTGTTGTGCGTCGGGTCGGGGCGCCAGGTGCCTTTCAAGGCCACGTTGTGCCAGCCGGTGCCGCTGCCATCGGCCAGGGTGCCCGCGCCGCCCATCAGCGCCGCAGGCTGCACATTGCTGCTGTCGTTCTGTCGTTTGTCGTCGCGCACGTAGTCGTAGAGGCTGGCCGCGATCTCCCAGTCGAACTCACCGCGCGTGTTCTGCTTGAGCGAGACACCGTGCATCGCGTGCAGCAGCTTTTCGCGGGTGACGGGGAAGTCGCCACCCGTGAGCGCCGCGAACGACCGACCGTTGATGTTGATGGCACCGCTGGTCACCGGCTGTCCCGCCGCATTGCGCAAGTAGGACACCGAGTTGCCTTGTGACTCGTTCTGCCACAGGCCCAGCACGTAGCTGGCGCGCAGCGTGGCGTTGACGTCGTAGGCCAGCTTGACCTTCAGGTGGTCCTGCTGGGTGTTGTACTGCGCGGCCGAACCCAGCACGTACCAGGGCTGCTGGCTGCTGCTGGCGTCCAGGGCCGCGCCGGTCACGGCCGTGCCGCTGTTGCTGGCCACGCCGCTGCTGACCAGGCGGGTCGGGAAGGTGAGCGGCTGTCCCTGGCTGTCCGTGTGGTTGACGTTGAGCCACCACGACCAGCCACCTTCGCGGCTGCCCAGCGAGGCGCTGCTTTGCCAGGCGCGGTAGGTGGTGTGCGTGCCGTACAGGTCGAAGGGCTGGGACACGTAGCCCACCTTGGCATGGGCCTCGAAGGCCTTGGGCATGCGGGTGACGTAGTCCACCACGGCGCCCACCGCGTTGCCCGGGTAGCTGGCCGAAAACGGCCCGTACATCACGTCCACACGCTCGATTTCTTCGGGCGTGACCAGGCCCCAGCGCGGCGGGAAGGACAGGCCGCTCACGCCATTGCCCAGGTAGTTCGACAGCAGGATGCCGTCGGCGTACACGGCCGAGCGCGCGCTGTTGCCGGTGCCGGAGGCACGGCTGGAAAGGATGGCGTGGTTGTAATCGCCGATGTAGCGCTTGCGCACCAGCAGGCTGGGGAAGTACTTCAGGGCGTCTTCGCTGTCGGTGGCGTTGACGCTGTCGGCGATGTCGTCCCGGGTGATGCTGTGCATCGTGGTCGGGATCTGTGTGGGCAGGGAGGTGGGGCGTGATGCCGAGATGGAGACCACGCCGACTTCCTTGGTGGGGGCGCTGTCGGCGTCGTGGGTGTTGCTGGTGTTGCTGTCGGGGGCCGCCGCCGAAGCGCTGGGAGGGACTTGGGCTGGAGAAGCCAGCGGCCAGGCCAGGGTGATGGCGGCCGCGAGGTGTCGCTGGAACATGGAAGCTCTCGGGTCTGTGGCGCTGGTGCCCACCGTCATCGGGAGAGGCCGAGAGGCCCAGGTGACGAGGGGGCAGGGAGCGCGTGTCCGCAGGCAGGGCCGGACGGACAGGGTCAACGGAGGCCAGCGCCTTGTTCAGGCGCGGCCGGTGGCGTTGTCAGGCCCAGCTCGGGGGGGCGCGCGATTGCGCAGGCCGCCAGGCGTGCGCGGTATGGGGCGCATGCAGGAAGGCGGCGGGTTCGCGGAAATCGGGCAGCGGTGCCGCGGCCACCGTGGGCAGGGCGGGCACAGGGGGCAGCGCGTGCGCCTGCAGGCTGCAGTACGGGCAGTGGTCCAGCAGGTGGGGCTGGCCCTTGGACGGCGTCTGGTTGGTTTGCAGGTCGCCCAGCGCCACCCAGGCGGTGCCGCCGCCGGCCCGGCAGATCTCCACCCAGGCGGTGGTGGTGCCGCGTTGCAGCAGTTGCGACACCGCCGGCGCCAAGGCGGCCATCAGCATCGCCAGCAGGGCGATCCAGGCGGCACGCTGGAGGCGGACACGGGGCAGCAACATGGCTTCATTCTAATCACGCTGGTCGGGCATCGGCCCTGCCTGTGCAAAGTCGATGCAGGTCTGACATGATGCCGTCGGCCCGTTCACGAGGAAGCTCACCATGACCCAGATCTCCATCAACGGCGTTCAGCGCCAGGTCGATGCCGACCCCGACACCCCGTTGCTGTGGGTGCTGCGCGACGAACTGCAGCTGACCGGCACCAAATACGGCTGTGGTGCCGGCCTGTGCGGCGCCTGCACCGTCCACATCGACGGCCAGGCCACGCGGTCGTGCCTGACGCCGGTGTCCGCCGTGGGGCAACGCAAGGTCACCACCATCGAGGCGGTGGACCAAGGCCAGTCCGCCCGCGTCGGCCAGGCCGTGCAAGCCGCCTGGCAGAAGCTGGACGTGGCGCAGTGCGGCTACTGCCAGTCTGGCCAGATCATGAGCGCCGTGACCCTGCTGAGCAGCAACCGCAAGCCTTCGGACGCCGACATCGACGCGGCCATGGGCGGCAACATCTGCCGCTGCGCCACCTACGTCCGCATCCGCGCGGCCATCCACGAAGCCGCCAAGGCCCTGGCCTGAGCACCGCAGGAGACACCGCCATGACCCACGCCGCCATCGACAACGTCAGCCGCCGCCACTTCCTGGGCAACTCCGCCGGCCTGACCCTGGGCCTGACCTTGGGATTCAGCCTGGGTGGGGCGCAAGCCGCATCGCCCAAAGCTGTGGCCAGCGCCGCCACGGCCTTCGAGCCCAATGCCTTCCTGCGCATTGGCGCGGACAACACCGTCACCGTCATCTCCAAGCACCTGGAGATGGGGCAGGGCACCTACACCGGCCTGGCCACGCTGGCCGCCGAAGAGCTCGATGCCGACTGGGCGCAGGTGCGCGTGGAAAGCGCGCCGGCCGATGCCCGCCGCTACAACAACCTGCTGTGGGGCCCTGCACAGGGCACGGGCGGCAGCACCGCCATGGCCAATTCCTGGGCGCAGATGCGCCAGGCTGGCGCTTCGGCGCGGGCCATGCTGGTGTCGGCCGCGGCACGCCGCTGGTCGGTGCCGGTTGCCGACATCACGGTGCGCGAAGGCGTGGTGCTGCACGCCGCCTCCAAGCGCCAGGCCACTTTCGGTGAGTTGGCCGAAGCCGCGGGTGCCGAGGCCGTGCCCGCATCCGTGGCGCTGAAGGACCCGAAGGACTTCCGCCTGATCGGCAAGACCGCGCCGCGCAAGGACGCCGCCGACAAGGTCAATGGCCGCGCCCAGTTCACGCAAGACCTGCACCTGCCCGGCATGCTGGTGGCCGTGGTGGCGCACCCACCGCGCTTTGGCGGCAAGGTCGCATCCTTCGATGCGAGCAAGGCCAAGGCCGTCAAGGGCGTGGTCGATGTGGTGGCCATCCCCAGCGGCGTGGCCGTGCTGGCGCGCGACACCTGGAGCGCCAAGAAGGGCCGCGATGCCCTGGTGGTCACGTGGGACGACAGCGCCGCATTCAAGCTGAGCAGCGACGCCCAGCGCCGGCGCTACCGCGAGCTCGCCGCCACCCCGGGTCTGATCGCCCGCCAGGATGGCCAGGCCGATGCCGCGCTGGCCCAGGCCCCGAAAGCAGGCGCCGGCCGCGTCATCAGCGCCAGCCTGGACTTCCCCTACCTGGCCCATGCCGCGATGGAGCCCATCAACTGCGTGGTGCAGCGCACCGAGGCGGGTTGCGAGGTCTGGAACGGCGAGCAGATGCACACGGGCGACCAGTTCGCCCTGGCCAAGCTCTTTGGCATCGCGCCCGAGCAGGTCACCATCCACACCCTGTACGCCGGTGGCAGCTTCGGTCGCCGTGCCAGCAAGGACGCCGACTACGTCCGCGAGGCCGCCAGCATCGTCCAGGCCTCGGGCACCAAGGCGCCGGTCAAGATGGTCTGGCTGCGCGAAGACGACATGAAGGGTGGCCAGTACCGCCCCATGTTCCACCACCGCCTGGAGGCCACCTTGTCGCCGCAGGGTGAGATCTCGGCGTGGCGCCACCGCCTGGTGGGGCAGTCCATCGCGGCGGGCTCGCCTTTCGAGT
The DNA here is from genome assembly GCA_023266355.1 of Aquabacterium sp. GTDB lineage: Bacteria > Pseudomonadota > Gammaproteobacteria > Burkholderiales > Burkholderiaceae_C > Aquabacterium. The sequence continues at coordinate 96,711 of JAHFQM010000004.1, read as the reverse complement.
CGGTGATGGTCAAGAACGGTGTCGATGCCTTGTCGGTGGAGGGCGCGTCGACGCTGCCCTACGCCATCCCGAACCTGCAGGTCGAGCTGCACACGCCCCAGGACATCGGCGTGCCGGTGTTGTGGTGGCGCTCGGTGGGCTCGACCCACACCGCCTACGCCACGGAAACCTTCCTGGACGCGCTGGCCACCGAGGCCAAGCAGGACCCGGTGGCCTGGCGCCTGAAGATGCTGGACAAGCACCCGCGCCACGCCGCCGTGCTTGCCCTGGTGGCCGACAAGGCCGCTTGGGGCAAGCCGCTGGCCAAGGGCAAGAAGGGCGAGCGCCGTGGCCGTGGCGTGGCCCTGCACGAGTCCTTCGGCACAGTGGTGGCCCAGGTGGCCGAGGTCACCGTGTCGCGCGACGGCAGCTTCCACGTCGACCGCGTCGTGACGGCGGTGGACTGCGGCGTGGCCATCAACCCGGACAACGTCCGCGCCCAGGTCGAAGGCTCGGTGGGCTTCGCGCTGTCGGCGGCCCTGCACGGCGAGATCACGCTCAAGGACGGCGTGGTCGAGCAGTCCAACTTCGGCGACTACGCGCCCATCCGCATCCAGGAAATGCCCAAGGTGGAGGTGCACATCGTGCCTTCGGCGAACAAGCCCTCGGGCATCGGCGAGCCGGCCGTGCCGCCCGTGGCACCGGCCGTGGCCAATGCCTTGGCCGCGGCCACCGGCAAGCGTGCCTGGCGCCTGCCGCTGCAAACCGCGCAGTTCAAGGCCTGAGCCATGCACAGCCAGGACGGGCAGGTGCTCGATGCCTTGCAGCGCTGGGCGGCCGAAGGCCATGGTGCGGCGCTGGTCACGGTGGTGCGGACCTGGGGGTCGGCGCCCCGTCCGCCCGGTGCCTGGATGGCGCTGCGCGACGACGGGCTCGTGCAGGGCTCGGTCTCGGGGGGGTGCATCGAAGACGACCTCGTGGTGCGCATGCGTGCCGGTGAGTTCGCCGGCCCACCGGTGCTGCAACGCTATGGCGTGACGCAGGACGAGGCCGCGCGCTTCGGCCTGCCCTGTGGCGGCACGCTGGAGTTGCTGATCGAACCCGCGCCCGATGTGGCCAGCTTGCGTGTGCTGTCCGAGCGCTTGCGCGAAGGGCGCCTGATGCGCCGCACGGTGGACGTGGCCACGGGCACGGTCACCCTGGACGATGCCTGCCGTGGCGACACGCTGCAGTGGGACGGTCAGCGCCTGTCCACGGTGCACGGGCCGCGCTGGCGCCTGCTCATCATCGGGGCGGGGCAGATCGCGCGTTACCTCGCGCCCATGGCCATCGCGCTGGACCACGCTGTCAGCGTGTGCGACCCGCGCGAGGAATACGCCACCGAGTGGGACGTGGCCGGTGCGCCCTGCTTGCCGGGCATGCCCGACGACGTGGTGCTGGCTTTTCAGCCCGATCCGCACACGGCCATCGTGGCGCTCACGCACGACCCCAAGCTCGACGACATGGCCTTGCTGGAGGCGCTCAAATCGCCCGCGTTCTACGTGGGCGCGCTGGGTTCGCGCGTGAACAACGCGGCGCGGCGCGAACGCCTGCGCCAGCACTTCGACCTCTCGGACGAGGAGGTGGCGCGCTTGCACGGGCCCGCGGGCCTGCACATCGGCAGCCACACGCCGCCGGAGATCGCGCTGTCCATCCTGGCCGAGATCACCGCGGTGAAGAACGGCGTGGACGCGACGCGGCCGCGCCCTGCTTCAGACACCGCCGACCAGGTTGGCAGCGCCACGCGGCGCTCGCCTGGCTGCGTGGTCGGTGAGTGAGGGCTGAGGTGAGGGCGGAAGGGGCGCAGGCCCCAGCCCTGTGCCTCAGCCTTCGCTTCAGTCTGCCTTCTTCGCGGCGGCCTTGTGCTTGGCGCGGGGACGTGCAGGCGCCTTCTTGGCGGCGGGCTTGGCGTCCTTGGCCGCGGCAGGGGTGCCCGCGGGGGTGACCACATTGGGCTTGTCCGCAGGGGCAGCGTTGGCTGTCTTGCGCGGGGCCCGCTTGCGAGCCGGTGCCGAGGGCGCCTCCACGGCGGCTGGCTTGGAGGCGGGTGCCAGTGCAGCGGCGGGCGCAGGCTCGGCCACGCGCACCGGCTCGGTCGCTGCCCGCTCGTCGAACCCGGATGGGCCTGGACGCTGGCGTCCCGCTTGGCGGTTGTCACCGTGGCCAGCTTCGCGGGCCGCGGTGTCGCGGGCACCGTCACGGCCACCTTCGCGGCCACTGTCACGACCAGCTTCGCGGCCCGTCCGCGTGCGCCCGCGGCCGCCGCGGCTGCGTCGCCGCGCGCCGCCTTCGTCGGGCGCTTGCTCGGCGGCCAAGGCCTCGGCGTCCACCGGTGCCACACCGGCTGCCGGCATCACCGTCACGCTGGTGAAGACCGCGCCGCTGACATCGGCCTCGTCCTCGGGCTCGTCACGCAGGGAGGGGCGCAGGTCGTCGTCCTTGTGGCCCAGGTCGGCCATCGCGGTGCCGCCGTCGCCGCGCACCAGGGCGCCCGTGCTGGGCACGCCCGTGCCGCGTGCCACCCAGGTGCCCGACTTCTCGTCGCGGCCGAAGTCCAGCAGGCCGCGGCCTTGCGCTTCTTCCAGCAGGTTGCCGAAGGTGCGAAAGCCGTAGTAAGACTCGCTGAAGCCCGGGTTGCGGCGCTTGATGGCTTCCTTGAGCACCGAGGCCCAGATGCGGCCCCCATCGTCGCGGTCGGTGACCAGCGCCTCGTAGGTTTCGGCGGCCATCTCCACGGCCTTGAGGCGGCGCGCGTCCATCTCTTCGCGGCGGCGCTTTTCTTCTTCGGGGCTGCGGCGCGGCTGCGGTGCGGCATCGCGGCCGGCAGGGGTTTGTCCGCCATTGCGGCGTGCCGCCTGGCGCTGGCTTTCGCGCACCAGGTCGTCGTAGAAGATGAATTCGTCGCAGTTGGCGATCAGCAGGTCGGAGGTGGATTGCTTCACGCCCACGCCGATGACGTGCTTGGCGTTTTCGCGCAGCTTCGACACCAGCGGCGAGAAGTCCGAGTCGCCCGAGATGATGACGAAGGTGTTGACGTGGGACTTGGTGTAGCAGAGGTCCAGGGCGTCGACCACCAGGCGGATGTCGGCCGAGTTCTTGCCCGACTGGCGCACGTGCGGGATCTCGATGAGCTCGAAGTTGGCCTCGTGCATGGGGGCTTTGAAGCCCTTGTAGCGTTCCCAGTCGCAGTAGGCTTTCTTGACCACGATGCTGCCTTTGACCAGCAGCCGCTCCAGCACGCGCTTGATGTCGAACTTGTCGTAGTTGGCATCGCGCACGCCGAGGGCAACGTTCTCGAAGTCGCAAAACAGCGCCATGCTGATGTTGTCTTGGGCCATGGAAAATCCGGTTCTGTGAAGGTCGGCATCATCCCACGGGAACGGACTGCTTCGGGCGTGCGGTGGCGCTATGCTGCACCCGCCGGCCCGCCAGGGCAAGCCCCATGCCCACCGCCTGACCCGCCTTGCACCCACCCATGCCGCGCAGGAGCCCCGCTTGACCAAGAACCGACTCGAAGCCTTCAGCGATGGCGTGCTGGCCATCGTCATCACCATCATGGTGCTGGAGATGAAAGCGCCGCACGGCGGCAGCCTGGACGCCTTGCGCGCGCTGGCGCCGGTGTTCCTCAGCTACGTGCTGAGCTTCATCTACGTGGGCATTTACTGGAACAACCACCACCACATGCTGCACGCCGTGCACCACGTCAATGGCCCGGTGCTGTGGGCCAACCTGCACCTGCTGTTCTGGCTGTCGCTGTTCCCCTTCGCCACCGCCTGGATGGGCGAGAACCACTTCGAGGCCGTGCCGAGCGCCGCGTATGGCGTGGTGCTGCTCATGGCCGCGGTGGCCTATGTGATCCTGCAGCGCACGCTGATCGCGCTGGAGGGGCGCGATGGGGCCTTGGCGAAGGCGGTGGGCCGTGATCGCAAGGGGCGTTGGTCGATGGGGCTGTACGCCGTTGGCGTGGGCCTGGCCTTTGTGCACCCGCTGGCCGCCCAGCTGGTCTATGTCGCGGTGGCCCTGGTCTGGCTGGTGCCGGACCGCCGCATCGAGCAGGTGCTGCAGGCCTGAGCTCAGTCTTCCAGGTCGTCGCTGTCGTCCGCGGGCGCGCTGCCCAGGACGCGCGGGCTGCGGTCGCTCTTGCGCTTCTGGTTGCGCGCGGCACGCTCGGCCTGCAGCTTTTCTTCGCGCACCTGCGCCTCGGCCACCCAGGCCTCGAACTCGGTCGGGGTCTCCAGGGTGATGCGGCCCAGGATGGCGCTGCGGAAGTCGTTGATGACGATCTCGGCTGCCTTTTGCAGGTTGACGCGGCCTCCGGCCATCACGGCACCGCGCCGGCGGCCGATTTCTTCGAGCAGTGCGTCGTCGTGCGCGCCCGGGATGTCGGCCAGCGGGAAGGTGAGCTTGTAGCGTGCGGCCAGCAACTGCGCGTACGGGCCCTTGAGGCTGTGCAGCAACTCCAGCGCCACTTCCTCTTCGTCGTAGGCGTTGCGGCCCACGGCGCCGCTGCCGGCCAGGTGGTAGCCGCTTTGCTCGACGAGGATCTTGGGCCACAGCATGCCGGGCGTGTCGAAGAGGTAGAAGTCGCTGGCCAGGTTGATGCGCTGCTCGATGCGCGTCACGCCGGCCTCGTCGCCCGTTTTGGCGGCCTTCTTGCCGACCAGGGTGTTGAGCAGCGTGGACTTGCCCACGTTGGGGATGCCGCAAATCAGCACGCGCAGGGGCTTGTCCATGCCACCGCGGTTCGGGGCGAGTTCGCGGCAGGCCTTGATGAGGCGCTGGGCCGGGGCGGTGTCGCCAGCGTCGAGGGCGATGGCAGCGGTGTCGCTTTGTGCGCTGTACCAGGCCAGCCAGGCCTCGGTGCGTTCGGGGTCGGCCAGGTCCTGCTTGTTGAGCACCTTGAGCTTGCGGCGCGTGCCGGTCATCTCGGCCAGCATCGGGTTGGCGCTGGAGCCGGGCAGGCGGGCGTCGAGCAGTTCGATGACCACGTCGATGTCCTTGATGCGCTCAAGGATGGCTTTCTTGGTCACGTTCATGTGACCGGGGAACCACTGGATCGCCATCGGGCAAGGTCTTTCGTGGGCAGGAGAGGAGGGTGTCAGCAGGCAGCGACGGCCGCATTGTCGCCGCAAGTGCCTGGGCTGGTGTGGTCGGCTGCCCGCGCATCGGCAGGCGCGGGCACGTGGGCGTGCAGCCAGGCGTCGATCTGACGCGGGTCGTTGAGCGTGCGCACGGCCTGGTAGGCGACTTCGGCCTCGGGGTGACGGCGGCGCAGGAAGTTCAGCCATTGCTTGAGGCGGCCCGGGCGGTGGCGGGGCACCACGCGCGGGGCGATCAGCGCCCAGTAGACGTGCAGCAGCGGCTCCAGCGTGGCCCAAGGCACGCCAGATGCGCCCGCGCCATCCCAGGCCAGCTCGGTGCGCACGGCCAGCGCCAGGCCCGGGTCGGCCACCATGCCGCGCCCCAGCATCAGGGCGTCACAGCCGCTTTCTTCGACGCAGCGCCGCGCGTCGGCCACGTTCCAGATCTCGCCATTGGCCACCACCGGGATGCGCACGGCCTGGCGCACGTCGGCGATGCGATCCCAGTAGGCGGGCGGGCGGTAGCCGTGGGCCTTGGTGCGGCCGTGCACCACGAGCTCGCTGGCGCCGCCGGCCTCCAGGGCCTGGGCGCAGGTCTCGGCATCGGCATCGTCGTGGAAGCCCAGCCGCATTTTGGCCGTCACCGGCACATGGGCGGGCACGGCCTGGCGTACGGTGCTGACGATGCGGTGCAGCAGGTCCGGGTCTTGGAGCAGGGCCGCGCCGCCGCCGTGGCGGTTGACCACACGCGCCGGGCAGCCGAAGTTCAGGTCCACCCCGGGCGAGCCCAACTCGGCCAGGCGCGCGGCGTTGTCGGCGAGGCAGGCGGGGTCCGAGCCCAGAAGCTGCCCGCGCACGGGCACGCCGACCCAGGTGCGGCCGCCGTTGTTGAGCTCGGGCATGACCCGGCGAAAGGCGCGTTCGGGCAAAAGCGTGCCGGTGACGCGGATGAATTCCGACACGCAGCGGTCGATGCCGCCTGTGCGGGTCAGCACATCGCGCAGGGGGGCGTCGAGCAGCCCTTCCATGGGGGCCAGCAGCAGGGTCATCGGGCGGTGGGCGCAGCGGGTTTCGGGGGCTGCCAGTGTACGCACCCTGGCCTTGCCTGAAGCCGTGACGCATGGATGCATTTCCATCGCAGAAGCCCTCAAGTTCTAGGGCCGGTGGTCGAAGACAACGAACCGGAAAGAAAACCACCCTGCATCCATGACCACAGCCACCGAGTCCACCAGCGTTGACGACGTCCTCAGCGAGTTGGACCAGGCCCGCAAGCGCGGCCCCTTGCAGCACATCGTCATCCCGCCTTGCCCCGAGCTGCTCACGCGCTTGCAACAGGCGATGGCGCAGGCGGAGCCCGACCTCAACGAGGTGGCACGCATCGCCACCAGCGACGTCGCCATGTCGGCCACGCTGCTGCGCGCCGCCAACAGCCCCTTGTACGGCGCTGGGCAACCCGTCCAGACCCTGGGCCAGGCCATGAACCGCCTGGGCTTGGCGCAAACGGCGCAGGTGATGACCGCATTTTTGGCACGCGGCGCCATGCGCGTCAATTCGCCACAGCTCAAGCGCTTCTGGGAACGTGCCGCCAAGCGCGCCCAGGCCATGTCCTTCATGGCCGAGCGCCTGCCTGGTGTCTCGGCCGACGTGGCCTACACCTATGGCCTGTTTTGCCACGTGGGCTTGCCGGTGATGGCGCAAAGCGTGAAGGGCTACCTGAGCACCTTGGTCGAGGCGCAGGCGCGCATCGACCGCTCTTTCGTCGCCACCGAAAACGCCAACCACCGCACCGACCACGCCGTCGTGGGTGCGCTGGTGTCCCGTTTGTGGCGCCTGGCCCCTGCCGTGACGGCCGCTGTGCGCCTGCACCACGACCTCGATGCCATCGGCGAGCGCAGCGTGGACCCGGACGTCCACACCCTGGTCGCCATGGGCCTGCTGGCCGAGCACCTCATGCGCCGCCACGAAGGCCTGGAGCCCGACGTGGACTGGCACGGGCATGGCGAGGCCGCGATGGCCTGGTTGCACGTCTCAGACGCCGACCTGGGCACCTGGCACGACGAATTGCGCGAGTCCCTGGACGCGCTCTGAACCGCCGAGGTGACACGCGCGCCGCGTAAGATCGGCGCCCACGTGATCATCCAAGGGAGAGTTTCAGATGGCGGCATCCAGCCTGTTGGTGCTGATCGACGACATCGCCACGGTGCTGGACGATGTCGCGGCGATGTCCAAGGTCGCGGCCAAGAAAACCGCCGGCGTGCTCGGCGACGACCTGGCGCTCAACGCGCAGCAGGTGTCGGGCATCCGCGCCGAGCGCGAGTTGCCGGTCGTCTGGGCCGTGGCGAAAGGCTCGTTGCGCAACAAGGTCATCCTGGTGCCCGCCGCGCTGGCCATCAGCGCGCTGGCGCCCTGGGCGGTGACGCCTTTGCTGATGGTGGGCGGCGCCTACCTCTGCTTCGAGGGCGTCGAGAAGCTGGCGCACCCCTTCCTGCACCACGGCGATGCCGATGAGGCCGAGGCTGTTGCCGAGCACCAGGCCTTGCGCGAGGCCCTGGCCGACACCCACGTGGACATGGTCGCCTTCGAGCGCGACAAGGTGCAAGGCGCTGTGCGCACCGATTTCATCCTGTCCGCAGAAATCGTTGCCATCACCCTGGGCACCGTGGCCGATGCGCCTTTGATGCAGCAGGTGGTGGTGCTCAGCGGGGTGTCGCTGGCCATCACCGTGGGCGTGTACGGGCTGGTGGGCGGCATCGTCAAGATGGACGACGCAGGCCTCTACCTCAGCCAGCGCCGCGGTGCGCTGGTCCAGGCGCTCGGGCGTGGCCTGCTGCACGCTGCGCCCCTGTTGATGCGGGTGCTGTCCGTGGCTGGCACGGCCGCGATGTTCCTGGTCGGTGGCGGCATCTTGCTGCACGGCCTGCCGGGTGCCCATGACCTGGTGCACGAGGTCGTGACCCACGCCGAGGCGCTGGTGCCGGGTGCCAGCGTGGTGGGGGCGGTCGTGCCCTTGCTGCTCGACGCCTTGACCGGCGTCGTGGGTGGGGTGCTGGCCCTGGCCGCCGTGACTGTGGTGCAGCGGGTGCGCGGCTTGTTCAGCCGCTGAGCAGCGGGTTGTGCCGTTCAGGCGCCAGCGCCAGAGGATGTGGACAGCGGCAGCCAGCGCGACAGCAGGCTGGCCAGCGCCTGGCGGTCGAAGGGCTTGGTGAGGTAGTCGTCCATGCCTTGCGCCAGGCAGACCTCGCGGTCACCGCTGAGCGCATGCGCCGTCAGCGCGATGATGGGCGTGCGCTCACGCGCCGTGTCGGCGCCTTCCAGTGCGCGGATGCGGCGCGCGGCCTCGTAGCCGTCCATCACGGGCATCTCGCAGTCCATCAGGATGACGTCGAAGGCCTGCTCCTGGAACATGGCCACGGCCACCTCGCCGTTCTTGGCGTGGCGACTGACAATGCCCAGGCTCTCCAGCGTCATCGTGGCGATGAAGGCATTGACCTCGTTGTCCTCCACCAGCAGCACCTCGCCTTGCAGGTTCAGGTCGGCGTGCTCGGGCGGCAGGGTGTCGGGGAAGCCGTCGTCGGTGGCCAGCTTGCCCTGCGTGGTGGCCGTCATGATGCTGTAGGGCAACTCCAGCACCACTTCGAAGGTGGTGCCGATGCCCAACACGCTGCGCACCCCGATCAGCCCGCCCATCTCGTCGATGATCTGCTTGCAGATGGCCAGGCCCAGGCCCGTGCCGCCGTAGCTGCGGTTGGCGCCCGTCTCCACCTGGAAAAAGGGCTGGAAGAGCTGGTCCAGGGACTCGTGCGGGATGCCCACGCCGGTGTCGGACACATCGAGCTTGACCTGCGCCATCTCGGTGCTCTGACAGTGCACCGACAGGCTGACCACCACCTCGCCCGATTGCGTGAACTTCACGGCATTGCTCACGAGGTTGAGCAGCACCTGGCGCAGCTTGCCCTCGTCGGCGATGAGGCTGCGCACCTGGGGTGGCACCTGCTTGCAGTCGTGGCGGATGCGGATGCTTTTCTGCTCGGCCGTGGCCTGGAAAGCCTGGCACACGCTGAAGATCAGGTCGCGCGGGTCGAACGGGGCGGGCGTCAAGCGGATCTTCTGGGCGTCGAGCTTGGCGAAGTCCAGGATCTCGTTGAGGATGTGCAGCAGGTTGCGCGCCGAGTCCCGCGCCGAGCGAACGAACAGCCGGTCGCGCTCGGTCATGTTCTGGTCGCTGAGCATGCTGAGCGCACCGATGACCCCGTTCATGGGCGTTCTGATTTCGTGGCTCATGTTGGCCAGGAAAGCGGTTTTGGCGCGGTTGGCAGTTTCTGCCATTTCCTTCATGCGGCGCAACTCGGCGATGCGGTTCTTGCGCTTGGACTGCAGGAACAGCTTGCGTTCGCGCAGCAGGGAGAAGCGGTAGAAGCTGTAGCCCAGCAGGTTGGCGGCGACCAAGTGCACTGTCATGCGCTGGAAGGCGGCGGTGTCCAACTGGGGTTGGCGCCACGCACTGTAGATGGCCATGCAACTCACGGTCACCGACAGCAAGGTGGTGGTGCCCGCGCGCAAGCGTGCGAAACCGAAGACGACAAAAGTGGCAAACACCGCTGCCGATGTGAGGCCCCATGTCAGGCTGACGGACGAATCATGCGCGTGGCGCGAGACGATGGCGAGGTTGCTCATCGCACACGCTGACACCACCATCGTGATGAAGCAAGCGGGATAGTGCTGAACGAAAAAATGGCGGTATTGGCGGTTGATCACCGCGCATGTCAGCAAGCCAGAGATGAGGGCTGCACGGCTGATTTGGGCCGGGTCGGAAACAGGAAGACCCCTGAAAAACAGGTCGGAGGCCCAGAACACCAGGAAATACAGTGCCGACACGATGGCACAGATGAAGATGAATTTCGCACCGTGCGAGTTGTAGGCGGCCCGAAACTCGGCTTCCAACGCATGGTTGGCAAAGCCCCGGTTGCCGAAGGTGCGAAAAAATTGATGCATGGCTGCCTTGTCAGACCTCATGTCGCCTCTGTGCGTGATGAGCGCAGCCTGTTCTGTCGCTCATGGGCCAACCAACTGCACTCGCTGCTGGAACGGTGTTCCGGGGCGCGGGGCGCAAAGTGCAGTTTCTCAGATTTGCCCCTCGGTGCAGTCCACGCAAGGGAGATCATCTGTTCGCGGATTATTCACCAGCGCAGAGACCTCGAATTCCCTGACTGACACCGAACCTGGCCGCTTATCGAAGAATGCTGTCAGTGCATGTCCCTTTTCAAGCAATGCCGGGCGGGGCATGCCTCAGGCAAGGGGCATGTCGGCGAAACGTTCCCGGCGCACCGACTGAGGGATGTTGAATCTCTCGCGGACGAAATCCGGGTCGATGTCGATATCGGGGTGATCGGTTTCAACCAAGAAAGGGTATATCTGGCAGTCGGCTTCGCGGAGGCGATGCTCGAATCTGAGGGTGTCCATGAAGAACAGCGTGACAGGCACCCCGGGCTGCGCCGAGGTGATGACCCGCTCGCCGAAAATGTCTTCGAACTGCATGGCCTTGTACATGCGGTCGATGGGTTGCCGGGCAATGAGCAGCAAGGCATCGATGCCGGTGCGGAAGCAAACCTCGTAGGCCACCTTGACCAAGGCCGGCACGACCATCCGCCCACCGGGGCCATTCTGGGTCACCATGCGGCCGGCTTCTGCCAGTGCCCGTTGGTGGAACCGCTGTGGCAGTTCGAATTCCTTTTCGAAGCGCAGCGGCGTGTTGATGTTCGTGCTCAGGCGCAGCGAACCCAAGATGCTGCCGTCTTCGTGCGATTCGGCCATCACCAGGACCACATCGTCGCGCAGGTCGTCGGCTTCAGGCTCGAACAGGGACAGTCGTTGGACCAAGTCGGGCTGGTGGCGGGCATACGCCTCGCCCCGGTGCCGGCAAACCCGCTGGATGTCCTCGGGGCTCTTGGCGATCCGCATCCGGAACGGCAAGGGCTGGGTTTCCAGGGCGGGCCGCGTGTAAGGACGGCCAAGTCTCACAGTCGGTCTGGACATGAACACACCTTTGGTGATCCGTGATGAAAAACGATCGGTCACCTGCGCCAGGGCAGGCGACCGCACGGAAAAAGCAAGTGGGTGGCCGACCGCAGGCCGCCGTCACCGATGAAGGTGCTTACTTGCTTGACACATTCTTACAGCATGCCGGCCGTTCATGACAAATATCTGCAAAGTGTGCGGTTATCCCGAATCTGCTTGTTGTAAAGACGTGAAAGGGTGTTCGGTCGCTCTGTTCGCGTTCAACGCAGGGTGTCGTGCAGGGCCATGAACTCCTGGGTGAGTTTGTGGCGCGGGTCCAGGTGAACCATGGGGCGCGCCAATTGGTGAGATTCCTTGATCTTCACCGAACTGCTCAGGTAGGGCTGCAACACGGGCAAGCCCTCGTCAATCAGTTCCTGCACCAGCTTTTGCGGCAAAGTGGCTCGGGGTTGAAACTGGTTGACGATGATGCCGCTCACGGCCAGATCCTCGTTGTGGTCCGCGCGTATTTCCTGCACGTTGTCCAGCAGGGTATAGAGCGCGCGGCGCGAGAAATCGTCGCAGTCAAAGGGAATCAGGCAACCCTGGGCGGCAATCAATGCCGAGCGGGTGTAGAAATTCAAGGCCGGGGGCGTGTCGACGTAAATTCGGTCGTACGTTTGGCCGATTTCCTCCAGGGCATCCCTGAGCTTGTAGATTTTGTAGCGCGATTCCAGCTTGGCGTGCAATTCGTCCAGGCTGGGGTGCGAGGGCATCAGGTGCAGGTTTTCCCAGGGGGTTTCGACGATGTGATCGGCGATGTCCTGCGGGCGGGCGCTGAACCTCAGGGTTTGCTCGAAGAATGCCGCGGCGTGCTGCTTGGCGTCTTCCGGAGGCTCGCCCAGCAGGTATTGCGTGGAGTTGCCCTGCGGGTCCAGGTCGACCACGAGGGTTTTGAGACCTTGCGCGGCGCTGATGGCGGCGAGGTTGCAGGTGATGGTGGATTTGCCGACCCCACCCTTTTGATTGAAGACGACGTATCGCATGGTGCAGCGGGCTCCCGTGAGGCTGAATGCACGCATTGTGCACCGCAACACGGGAGCCGCTGATGACGGCTCAGCGCGCGCCGGCGCCCGTCTCTGGCAGTTCGATCTTGACTTCCAGCACTTCGAGGTCGCCCTGGCGCTCCATGGACACCTTGATGTCGTCCGGGTTGATGGAGACGTACTTCGAAATCACCGCCACCAGCTCGCGCTGCAGGTCGGGCAGGTAGTTGGGGCTGTGGCTGCGGCCATTGCGCTCGTGCGCCAGGATGAGCTGCAGGCGCTCCTTGGCGACCGTGGCGGTCTGCTTCTTTTCACCGAGGAAGAAGGAGAGGAATCCCATGGCGTTCACTTGCCTCCGAACAGGCGCTTGAAGAAGCCGGGCTTTTCGGCATCGATGAAGCGCATGGGTTTGTCTTCGCCCAAGAAGCGCGCGATGACGTCTTTGTAGGCCTCGGACACGTCGGTGCCGGTCATGTGGATGGCCGGGATGCCCTGGTTGGAGGCGTTCAGCACGGTCTCCGATTCGGGGACCACGCCGATCAGCTTGACGCGCAGGATCTCGTGGATGTCTTCCAGCGAGAGCATCTGGCCGCCTTCGACGCGGTTGGGGTTGTAGCGCGTGATCAGCAGGTGCTCCTTGATGGGCTCGCCGCTGTTCTGGGCGCGCTGGGTCTTGCTTTGCAGCATGCCCAGGATGCGGTCGGAGTCGCGCACGGACGACACCTCGGGGTTGGTCACCACGATGGCTTCGTCGGCGAAGTGCATGGCCATCAGTGCGCCCGTTTCGATGCCGGCGGGCGAGTCGCACACGACGTACTCGAAGCCCATCTCGCCGAGGTCCTTCAAGACCTTCTCGACGCCTTCCTGGGTGAGGGCGTCCTTGTCACGCGTTTGCGAGGCGGCCAGCACGTAGAGGTTGTCGCACTGCTTGTCCTTGATGAGGGCCTGGTTCAGGTTGGCCTCGCCATGGATGACGTTGATGAGGTCATAGACCACGCGGCGTTCGCAACCCATGATCAGGTCGAGGTTGCGCAGGCCGACGTCGAAGTCGATGACGGCCGTCTTGTGGCCGCGCAGGGCCAGGCCCGATGCGAAAGAGGCGCTGGTGGTCGTCTTGCCGACGCCGCCTTTGCCGGAAGTCACGACGATGATCTTGGCCATGGGAGGGCGGTCCTTTCAGTGGGTCTGTGCAAAGAGGTTCAGGAAATCGGTTCGAACACCAGGCGCTCGCCATCGAGGCGGATCTGCGCCGGCTTGCCGCGCACGCTGTCTGGCAGCGGGTTGTCGGTGGTGCGGTAGGTGCCGGCGATCGACAGCAACTCGGGCTCCATGCAGGTCGCGAAGATGCGTGCCTGGGTGTTGCCTTTGGCGCCGGCAATCGCCTTGCCGCGCAGCGGTGCGTACACGTGGATGCTGCCGTCGGCGATGACTTCGGCGCCGTGGTTGACCACGGCCGTGACGATGAGGTCGCCACCCTTGGCATAGACCTGCTGGCCGGAGCGCAAGGGCTTGTCGATGATCAGGGTGGTGGCGGCCACGGGCACCTCCACCTCGACCGGCACTTCGCGGACGACTTCACGCACCACCTCGCGCACGACCTCGACGGTTTCGACGCGCGCCGGTGCCGCGTGGCTGTCAGGTGCTTCGACCAGGCCCGCCGCCTGTGCGGCATCGCTTTGCTTGCGCGTCGTGCCGCGCACGGCCACGGGCTTGAGCTTGTGTTTCTGCAGCAGCGCGATGAGGGCGGGGAAGTCGATGGCGACGTCCAGGCTGGCCAGGTGGGTCAGGTCGATGACGACGGGTTCGCCGTTGAACAGGTCGGGGGTGGCGCCGAAGCGCTCGTCCAGCGCCTGGGCCAAGGCCGTCAGGTTGCCCGTCTTGAGCACGAAGGCCTCCAGCGTCAGGGAGGCGCTTTTGACATCGAACAAGGCCGGTGCGGCGGTGGGTGCAGGCATGGAGATGCGGTGCTGGTAAAGCGTGAAGTTTAAGGCAGCGCAAGGGGCATGCCGGTCGCGCAGGGTGTTTCGTTTCGCCAGTGCTGTGGCGGATGCGGACCTGGGCCTGATCGGCGCGATACTGGTTCGCACGGCGTGTTGTGCGGACAGGAAGGGGCGGAGTCGGGATGTTGCAGATCGGGGCCTTGTCGGCCGAGCAGGTGGGCGTGGTGGTGGCCTTGGGCGCGGGCATGCTGATCGGCCTGGAGCGTGAGCGCCGCAAGGGCGAGGGGCCGAAGCGCGAATCGGCGGGCCTGCGCACCTTCATGGTGGCGGCGCTGCTGGGGGTGTGCGCGCAGATCGTGTCGGTCGCGCTGGCCGCGGTGGCGCTGGTGGGCGTGATCTTGCTGGCGGCGCTGTCTTACCTGCGGTCGCGGTCGGACGACCCGGGCCTGACCACCGAGCTGGCCTTGGTCACCACCGCCCTCATCGGCATGCTGGCCGTGCCCCAGCCCGAGCTGGCCGCCGCAGCGGCGGTGCTGCTGGCCAGTTTGCTGGCGGCCCGCGAGCGCTTGCACCACTTCGCCACCCACTGGTTGAGCGAGGACGAGTTGCACGACGGCCTGCTGCTGGCGGCGCTGGCCCTGGTGCTGATGCCCTTGTTGCCTGCGCAGCCCATCGGATGGTTGGGGCACCTGTCGCCGCAGCGGGTGCTGATGCTGGTCATCGTCATCCTGGCCATGCAGGCGGCGGGCCATGTCGCGCAACGCCTGCTGGGTGCGCGGGCCGGACTGGCCCTGTCGGGCTTGCTGGGCGGTTTCGTGTCGAGCACGGCGACCATCAGCGCGATGGGCAGCATGGTGCGCACAGGACAAGCCCCTTTGCGCCTGGCCTGGTGTGCCGCGGTGCTGTCCATGGCCGCGACCTGGGTGCAGATGCTGTTGATGGCGTCCGTCGTGGCGCCCGCGGCGATGGTCACCATCGCGCCGCTGGTGGGGGTGGGTGTGAGCGTGCCCCTGCTGCTGGGCGCGGCCTTGTGGCGCGGCGCGGTCGTGTCGGGGTCTGCGTCGGTGGGGGCACACGGTGCATCTGCTGGCGTGCCCGGTCCTGATGCGCCGGCCTCGGGTGGGGTGTTGAAGCTGCGCGAAGCCTTGCTGGTGGCGGGCTTGCTGCTGGGGGGGGCGGTCTTGCTGGGCTGGGCGCAGCACCGAGGCGTGAGCGGCCTCTTGCTGGGCACGGCGGTCGCCGCGCTGGCCGATGCGCATGCGCCCATGGTCAGCCTCTTGTCCATGCACGGTGCCGGGGCCCTGCCCGTGTATCACCTGATGCTGGGCCTGATGGTGGCCCTGAGCGTCAATGGCGTGACCCGGGCCACCGCAGGCTGGCTCGCTGGTGGGCGTGCGTTTGGCCTGCGCGTGGCCGGCGCACTTTTGCTCAACATCGGACTGGCCTGGGCGTTTGTGGCGGCGCAGTCCGTGTGAGCCTCGGTCAGCGGGGCGGTCAGCGCGGTTTTTTGACCGCGGTCTTGCCCGCAGGCTTGCGGGCGCCGGTGGCACGCGGCGGCAGGCCGGTGTGCTGCGTCAGGATCTGCCCGCGCGCAGGCTGACGCGGCTTGCCTGAGAGCTTGGGCAGGTCGCGCGGGTCGCGTTCGGTGTCCGGCGCGGTGGCGCCTCGGCGGGCCGATGCCTTGCGCGGGTCGGGCGTGGCGGTGCCTCCTGCGCCATCGTTGCGCTGCACGCGTCCCACGGTCACCACCGAGGTCTTGGTGCCGGCCTGGGTCGAGTTCTTGCGGCGCGCGCTTTCGTAGGTGCCGTCGGTGACGGGCTGGTAGGTCGGGATCAGGTGGTTGGGGCCATTGCCGATCAGGTCGCGGCGGCCCATGGCCATCAGCGCCTCGCGCAGCAGGGGCCAGTTGTTGGGGTCGTGGTAGCGCAGGAAGGCCTTGTGCAGGCGGCGGCGCTTCTCGCCCTTGACGATGTCTACGCGCTCGCCCTTGCGCGCGTCCCGGCTGATGCCCTTGAGCGTGTTCATGCCGGAGTGGTACATGGCCGTGGCCGTGGCCATGGGGCTGGGGTAGAAGGTCTGCACCTGGTCGGCCTTGAAGCCGTTGCGCTTGAGCCAGATCGCCAAGTTCATCATGTCTTCGTCGGTCGTGCCCGGGTGGGCCGCGATGAAGTAGGGGATGAGGTACTGCTTCTTGCCGGCCTCGGCGCTGTACTTTTCGAACAGCTCCTTGAAGCGGTCGTAGGCGCCCATGCCGGGCTTCATCATCTTCGACAGCGGGCCTTGTTCGGTGTGCTCGGGCGCGATCTTCAGGTAGCCGCCCACGTGGTGGGTCACCAGCTCCTTGATGTACTCGGGCGAACGCACGGCCAGGTCATAGCGCAGGCCGGAGCCGATCAAAATCTTCTTGATGCCGGGCAGGGCGCGCGCGCGGCGGTACATGCGCACCAGCGGGCCGTGGTCGGTGTTGAGGTTGGGGCAGATGTCCGGGTACACGCACGAGGGCTTGCGACATGCCGCCTCGATGACGGGCGACTTGCAGCCGATGCGGTACATGTTGGCCGTGGGGCCACCCAGGTCGGAGATGACGCCGGTGAAGCCCTTGACCTTGTCGCGGATGGTCTCGATCTCGCGCAGCACCGAGGCCTCGGAGCGGCTCTGGATGATGCGGCCTTCGTGCTCGGTGATGGAGCAGAAGGTGCAGCCGCCGAAGCAGCCACGCATGATGTTGATGCTGAAGCGGATCATGTCCCATGCCGGGATGACCGCGTCGCCGTAGCTCGGGTGCGGGGCGCGTGCGTAGGGCAGGTCGAAGACCAGGTCCATCTCGGGCGTGGTCAGCGGGATGGGCGGCGGGTTGATCCAGACGTCGCGGGCGCCGGGGCCTTCTCCGTGGCGTTGCACGAGCGCCCGGGCGTTGCCGGGGTTGGTTTCGAGGTGCAGCACGCGGTTGGCGTGGGCGTAGCGCACCGGGTCGTCCTTGAGGGCCTCGTAGGCGGGCAGGCGGATGACGGTGCGCTCGCGCGGGGGCATGACGATCTTGCCGGTGCGGGTGCCCGGTGCCGAGGCGTCCGTGCGTTCCGCCGGCGCTTCGAGCTCGTCGGCTTCGTCGTCGTGGGCGTGCGCGTGGCCCGGCGTTGGCGCTTGGGCCGGAGACTCAGCCTGTGCCGGCACCATCACCTTGTCTGTCACCGCGCTGCGGATGTCCAGGCGGATGGGCTGGACTTGCACGCCCTTGCCGACCGGGTCTTTCACCGGGTCGAAGGCGCCAGCGTCTTCCAGCGCGCAGCTCTGGCCCTGCTCGGCGGCAGCCTGGGCCATGCCCATGTAGGGGTTGATGTGCTGGTCGATGCGGCCGGGACGGTCCACGTCGGTGGAGTCCAGCTCGAACCAGCCTTGCGCCGTCGGGTCGTTGCGGCGGCGGATGAAGGCGGTGCCGCGCACGTCGGTGATGGCCTCGACGGGCTCGCGCGCGGCCAGGCGGTGCGCGACCTCGATGATGGCGCGTTCGGCATTGCCGTACAGCAGCAGGTCGGCCTTGCTGTCCATCAGCACGCTGCGGCGCACCTTGTCCGACCAGTAATCGTAGTGCGCGATGCGGCGCAGCGAGCCCTCGATGCCGCCCAGCACCACGGGCACGCCCGGGAAGGCCTCGCGGCAGCGCTGCGAGTAGACGGTGGCCGCGCGGTCGGGGCGTTGGCCGCCGTTGCCGCCCGGCGTGTAGGCATCGTCGCTGCGCAGTTTGCGGTCGGCCGTGTACCGGTTGATCATGGAGTCCATGTTGCCGGCCGTGACGCCCCAGAACAGGTTGGGCTTGCCCAGCGCCTTGAAGGGCTCGGCGCTCAGCCAGTCGGGCTGGGCGATGATGCCCACGCGGAAGCCCTGGTTCTCCAGCATGCGCCCGATCACGGCCATGCCGAAGCTGGGGTGGTCCACGTAGGCGTCGCCCGAGACGATGACGATGTCGCAGCTGTCCCAGCCCAGGGCGTCCATCTCGGCGCGCGTGGTGGGCAGGAAGGGCGCCGGGCCGAAGCGCTTGGCCCAGAAGGGCTTGTAGCTGCTCAGGGGCTTGGCGGCAGGGGCGGGCGCTTGGCCAGGCAGGGTGACGGTCAGTTCGGACATGGGGGTGACGCAGCGAGGCGTCGGCAGACAACCCGGCATTGTCGCTTGTTGGGCGATGCTTGGGGTGGCGTCAGAGGCCCCTGGGCGGGTGGGGTTTTGCCGGTCTGGGCCCGAGGTGCATGCCTTCTGCGCCTGGGATGCGAGGCCGTCTTGGCGACAGCTGCCCGCACGTCGCGCAAATTGCGCACAATGGGGGCCTGTTTCATCCACGCCTTCGGGCTTTGAACATGCGACGAATTTCGATGCGCCAAGGACTGGCGTCCAAATTGATGACCCTGATGCTTGCCGTGGCCTTCGCGGCTGTGGCCGTGGCGCCGATGGACGCCGAGGCCAAGCGCCTGGGCAGCGGCCGTGCCTCGGGCATGCAGCGCCAGATGCCGGCCAAGCAGGCCGACACCTCGCCGCCGGCCTCGCCCAACAATGCGAGCAACAACGCCACCAACAATGCCGCCGCCCGCCCCAACCAGGCTGCGCCCGCCAATGCGGCTGCACCGGCCGCTGCCCAGCCGGCCAAGCGCTCGTGGATGGGCCCGATCGCTGGCCTGGCCGCTGGCCTGGGCCTGGCCGCCCTCGCCAGCCACTTCGGCTTCGGTGAAGCGCTTGGCAACTTCATGATGATGGCCCTGCTGGCCGTGGTCGCGATGGTGGCCATCGGCTGGCTCATGCGCCGCATGCGTGGCGGTGCCGCGGCATCGGCCAACGGCCCGCAACTGGCCGGCGCCGGCGCGCCTTTCCCTCAGGGTGCACCCGAGCCGGTGGCCCCGCAGGCACCCATGGCACGTGACAGCTTTGCCGCTGGTGGCATGGGCGTCAGCCCTGCTGCCTCGGTGGGCGGCGCTGCAGCGTCGGCTGCCGCCGCACCGGCAGGCTTTGACGCCGCCGGCTTCACCCGCATCGCCAAGATGATCTTCATCCGCATGCAGGCCGCCAACGACGAAGCCAACCTCGACGACCTGCGCAAGTTCACCACGCCGGAGCTGTTCGCTTCCCTGCGCCTGGACCTCCAAGAGCGCGGCACGGCCAAGCAGCAGACCGATGTGATGCAACTGGACGCCGAGGTGGTGGACACCGCCCAGGAACAGGGCCAGTGGGTCGTTTCCGTGCGCTTCCATGGCCTGATCCGCGAAGCCGTCGACCAGGGCGCGCAGCCCTTCGATGAGCTGTGGCACCTGGTCAAGCCGCTGGACGACAGCCGCGACTGGGCGATTGCAGGCATCACGCCCGCGCAGTCCTGAGTCCCAGTCTCGCGCAACACCCATGAAAAAGCCCGTCCCGGTTTGCGCCGGACGGGCTTTTTGGCATCTGACGCAGACCTGTGAAGGCCCTGCGTCAGGGGCTGGTTCTGGCGATCAGGCTTTCTTGGCCCAGGCCGAGCACCAGCCCTTGCCATTCACTTGCTTGCCGCCCAGCAGCGGGCACACGCCCCAGGCATCCTTGCCTTGGTAGAACTGGCAGTTGCCGCAGGTGCTGCCGGCTTTGTAGGTGGGGTACTTCTTGGCATCGACCTTGGTGGCGTCGTGCTTGTAACCCAGGCCGGTGGCGGCAGGGTCTTTCTCATCCACCTTGGCGGCATCGGCGGCGCGCACCGAAGTGGCGGCGCCGAGGGCTGCGGCAGCGGGGACGAGGGTCATGATGAACTGGCGACGGCTGGTCATGGAAAGCTCCGGTGAGTGGGGGTTGCAGAGGGGTTTGACCTTGGATTGACGCATTTTCAGTTGATTCAAAACAAAACACCAGGCTTCAGAATCGCTTCATTGAACTCAATCCGGGTTCAAAGAAGTGAAAGATCTGCGTCATGTCTGATTCAACCGAGCCGGTCGATGCCGGGATGCCGCGCTACCGAAGCAGTGCGGCTGCACGCATGGTAAACATTCCTGTGGCCACTTTGCGTGTGTGGGAGCGACGCTACAACGTCGTGGGCCCCACCCAGGCGCCCTCTGGCCACCGACTGTATTCCAGCCAGGATGTGCGCCGCTTGGTGCTGATCAAGCAACTGGTGAACAAAGGCCACGCCATCGGCATGCTGGCGCGCGTCGAGACGGCCCGCTTGCAGGACCTGGTCAACGAAGCCGAGCAGACCGAGTCGGTGCTGGCGCGCGGCGCCCCTTTGCCCGCGGGCGCACCGGCCCGTGCCAGCAGCGCTTCGGGCTCGGCGTCTGTGCGCTTGCTGCTGGTGGGCACGGGGGCCGCGGCGCGCTGGGGCGATGCGCTGCGGGGCATCGAGGGCTTGCAGGTGGTAGGCAGCGTGGACGACAGCGCCGCCTCCGAGTTGGCGCTCCAGCAGGTGCAGGCCGACATGGTGCTGGCCGATCTGGGGGCTGTGCACATGGAGTCGGTGGACTGGCTCAGTCGCATGGTGCGCACCGTGGGCGCGCGCCAGATGATCGTCATCTACGGTTTCGCCAACACCCAGGTGCAGGAAGCCTTGCGTGCCCGCGCCGCCGTGTTGCGCCGATCGCCCCTGGCGCCCGACGAGTTCCGCCAGACCGTGCTGGAAACGGTGCGCGGCTGGCGCAGCGTCAGCCAGGCGCTGCTCAACTTGCCCGACCCGGCGCCGGCGCCGCGCTTCGACACCACTGACCTCGTCGGCTTGATCGCGGCCATGCCCAAGGTGGCGTGCGAGTGTCCCAAGCACATGGCCGAACTGATCACGATGCTGGGCCAGTTCGAGGCCTACAGCGCCGATTGCGAGAGCCGCCAGCCGGCCGATGTGGCCTTGCACGCTTACCTGTACCGCGTGGCCGGCCATGCCCGTGCGCTGATGGAGGAGGCCCTGGCGACGGTGGCGCAGGCCGAGGGCGTGGCGGTGCCGGGGCGCAAGGTGGCGGCGTGAGTGCCTCGTCCGTGAGCGGTTCAGGCTTGTCAGGCGCAGCATCCACAGCCGTCGCGGGGCACCCCGCCTGGTGGGCCGATGGCCTGGCCGTGGTGGTCGGTGCCTCGGGCGGCTTGGGGGCAGGGCTGAGCGACGCCCTGGCGGCGCTGGCGCCTCGGGGTGCTGAGCAGGTGTTGTGTCTGGGCCGACGCAGCGACCCGGCGCTGGACCTGCTCGACGAGGCCAGCATCGCCCAGGCCGCGTCATGGGTGCGCGGGCAGTCCGAGGCCGCAGGTCAGCCCGTGCGCTTGGTGATCGACGCCACCGGCTGGTTGCATGGCGATGGCTGGACGCCCGAAAAAACCTGGCGTCAACTGGATGCGGCCCACATGGCGCACGCCTTCGCGGTCAACGCCATCGGCCCGGCCTTGTTGATGAAGCACTTCCTGCCGCTGTTGCCCCGCCAGGGGCGCGCGGCGTTCGCCACGCTGTCGGCCAAGGTGGGCAGCATCGGCGACAACCAGCTGGGCGGCTGGTACAGCTACCGCGCGGCCAAGGCGGCGCTCAACCAACTGGTGCGCACGGCGGCCATCGAACTGGCCCGCACCCACCCGCAGGCGGTGTGCGTGGCCCTGCACCCGGGCACGGTGGACACGGCGCTGTCCGCGCCTTTTGCCCGCACGGGCCTGACGGTGAGGCCGCCTGCCGAGGCCGCGGAACGCCTGCTGCGCGTGCTGGCCGGCCTCACGCCAGCGCGCAGCGGCCGGCTCATCGACCACACGGGGGCCGACCTGCCCTGGTGAGGTGCGTCAGGCGTCCGTCGCAACGGCGGATGGGGCCTCGTCGGCGTCCTCCACCAGGAAGCCGCCGCTCTGGTGCGACCACAGCCGCGCGTACAGCCCGCCTTGCGCCAGCAGCGATGCGTGGTCGCCTTCCTCGACGATGCGGCCCTGGTCCATGACGATGAGGCGGTCCATGGCGGCGATGGTGGACAGGCGGTGCGCCACGGCCACCACGGTCTTGCCTTCCATCAGCTTGTAGAGGCTGGCCTGGATGGCGGCCTCGACCTCGGAGTCGAGCGCGCTGGTGGCCTCGTCGAGCAGCAGGATGGGCGCGTCTTTCAACATCACGCGTGCGATGGCGATGCGCTGGCGCTGACCGCCTGAGAGCTTCACGCCGCGCTCGCCCACGTGGGCCTCGAAGGCCTTGCGGCCATGCGCATCGGACAGCGTCTGGATGAAGTCGGCGGCCTCGGCGCGCTCGGCGGCGCGGTGCATGTCGGCGTCGGACGCATCAGGTCGGCCGTAGAGGATGTTGTCGCGCACAGAGCGGTGCAGCAGCGAGGTGTCCTGCGTGACCATGCCAACCTGGGCGCGCACGCTGTCTTGCTGCACCTGGGCGATGTCCTGCCCGTCGATGAGGACGCGGCCCGATTCGACGTCGTAGAAGCGCAGCAGCAGGTTGAGGATGGTGGTCTTGCCCGCGCCGGAGCGGCCCACCAGGCCGATTTTTTCGCCGGGGCGGATGTGCAGGTTCAGGCCGTCGATGACGGTGCGCTGGCCGCCGTAGCTGAAATGCACCTGGTCGAAGCGCACCTCACCGCGGCCGACCTGCAGCGCCGGCGCGCCGGGCTTGTCCACCACCGTGTGCGGCTTGGACAGCGTGTTGATGCCGTCCTGCACCGTGCCGATGTGCTCGAACAGCGCGGCCATCTCCCACATCATCCAGTGCGAGATGCCGTTCAGGCGCAGCGCCATGGCCGTGGCCGCCGCCACCGCGCCGATGCCGACCTGGCCTTGCACCCACAGCCACAGCGACACGCCCGTGGTGGCCAGGATCAGCAGCATGCTCAGGGTGTGGTTGACCACCTCGAAGCCGCTGACCAGGCGCATCTGCGCGTGCACCGTCTTCATGAACTCCTGCATGGCCGAGCGCGCGTGGCCGGCCTCGCGGTTGGCGTGCGAGAACAGCTTGACCGTGGCGATGTTGGTGTAGGCGTCGGTGATGCGGCCCGTCATCAGCGAGCGCGCATCGGCCTGGGCGCGGGCGGTGGCGCTCAGGCGCGGCACGAACCAGCGCACCGCGCAGCCATACAGCAGCAGCCAGCCCAAAAATGGTGCCAGCAGCCACAGGTCGAAGCCGCCGACCACCGCCGTCATGGTGACGAAGTAGATGGTAACGAAGACGAGGATGTCGCCGACGATGAAGCAGGTGTCGCGCACCGCCAGCGCCGTCTGCATGACCTTGGCGGCCACGCGGCCGGCGAACTCGTCCTGGTAGAAGCCCATGCTCTGGTTGAGCATCAGGCGGTGGAACTTCCAGCGCAGGCGCATGGGGAAGTTGCCGGCCATGGTCTGGTGCTTGAGCAGTGTCTGCAGCCACACCAGCAGCGGGCTGGCCAGCAAGATGCCACCGAGCAGCAGCAGGTGCGTGCGTTGCTCCGTCCACAGCTGTGCCGGCGGGATGCGGCTGAGCCAGTCCACGATGTTGCCCAGCATGTTGAAAAGCAGGGCTTCGAAGGCGCCGATGCTGGCCGTCAGCAGGGTCATGCCCAGCAGGAAGGGCCGCATGCCTTGTGTGTTGGCCCACACGAAGGCAAAAAACCCCTTGGGCGGTGCCGAAGGGGTGTCTTGCGGGTAGGGGTCAATGCGTCGTTCGAACCAGCTCAGCACGTCAGGGGGGCTTTCCACAAACCGCCAAGGTTAACGTCTGGCGGCGGCCTTGTCAGGCGTGGGGGCTGGCTCAGTAGATGTCGGGCACGAACATGTCGGCCGGCACCGGGTTGCGGATGTAGTCCTCGTGGCGCTCGCGCGGGGGCAGGTAGACCGGCTGGTGCTCGACCTCGTGGTAATCGAACTGTGCGAGCAGGTGGTGCATGCAGTTCAGGCGGGCGCGCTTCTTGTCCACGGCCTGCACCACCCACCAGGGCGCCTCGGGGATGTGGGTGCGCTCCAGCATCACTTCCTTGGCGCGGGTGTAGTCCTCCCAGCGGCGGCGGCTTTCCAGGTCCATCGGGCTGAGCTTCCACTGCTTGAGCGGGTCGTTGATGCGGGCCAGGAAGCGCGCGCTTTGCTCTTCGTCGGAGATGGAGAACCAGTACTTGATGACGCGGATGCCGCTGCGCACCAGCATCTTTTCGAACTCGGGCACGGAGCGGAAGAACTCTTCGAGGTCTTCGTCGGAGCAAAAGCCCATGACGCGCTCGACGCCAGCGCGGTTGTACCAGCTGCGGTCGAACAGCACGATCTCGCCGGCCGCCGGCAGGTGGCTCACGAAGCGCTGGAAATACCACTGGGTTTTTTCGCGGTCGTTGGGCGCGGGCAGGGCGGCCACGCGGCAGACGCGCGGGTTCAGGCGCTGGGTGATGCGCTTGATGGCGCCGCCCTTGCCGGCGGCATCGCGGCCTTCGAAGAGCACGACCACGCGCTCGCCGGTGTGCACGACCCAGTCCTGCAGCTTGACCAGCTCGCCTTGCAGGCGGAACAGTTCGCGGAAATAGACGCGGCGGGACTCGCGGGCTTCGTCGCTCAGGCCGGCCGGGCCGTCGAGGATGCGGTCATCGACTTCCAGCTCCAGCTCTTCGTCGTAGCTGTCGATGACGTCTTCCTGCAGGCGGCGCAGGGTGTCAGCGTCCAACGGGTTGTGCGGCGAGTTCATGGCGGTCTGGTGGCATCTTGATCAAAACGGGCATGGTGCCCGGGCAATGTGTCATTTTGATGAGGCGGGCGAATTGCTGCACACCTGTGCAGTTGCATCGCATAATCCGCGACATCTTGGTTCTCAGAGGGCCCTTGGCGGCCCGGCTCTCCCATGTTCAGCTCTCTGGTGTCGTTCGTCAAAGCCTCGGTGGCCAGCGTCGTGCTGGCCGTCAACACGGTGCTCATCTTCTCGTTGATGATCCCGTTCGCCCTGCTCAAGCTGGTGCTGCCCTTCCAGGCGGTGCGCCGCGTGACCGATGTCGTGCTCAATGGGCTGGCCAGCTTCTGGATCGCCGTCAATGGCGTGTGGATGGCGGCGGTGGGCCACACCCGCTGGCAGGTGTCGGGCATGGAGGGCTTCAGCCCGCGTGGCTGGTACCTGGTCAGCAGCAACCACCAGAGCTGGGTGGACATCCTGGTGCTGCAGAAGGTGTTCCGGGGCCGCATCCCCTTCCTGAAGTTCTTCATCAAGCAGGAACTGATCTACGTGCCCATCATCGGCCTGGCCTGGTGGGCGCTGGACTTCCCCTTCATGAAGCGCCGCGGCGGCGCCTCGGCCCAGAAGGACCTGGAGACCGCGCGCAAGGCCTGCGAGAAGTTCAAGGTCATCCCGACCTCGGTGATCAGCTTCATGGAAGGCACGCGCTTCACGCAGCGCAAGCACGACCAGCAGAACTCGCCTTACACCCACCTGCTCAAGCCCAAGACCGGCGGCGTGGGCATGGCGCTGGAGACCATGGGCGACCTGTTCGATTGCCTGGTGGACGTGACCATCGTGTACCCCAAAGGCGTGCCCACCTTCACGGACCTGTTGACCGGCCGCATCGAGGACATCGTGGTGACGGTGCGCCAGCAGCCCATCCCCCAGCACCTGCTGGTGAACGCCGAGGGCCGCCCGGCCGACCGCTCGAAAGTGCAGGCCTGGATCAATGGCCTGTGGCAGGTGAAAGACGCCGAGATCGCGCAGATCCTGGCGGGTGCCCAAGCCTCGGGCCAGCGCCCGGGTCAGCGCGTCGCCTGAGGCGCTGAAGCCGCTGACGTGGCCTGAGCCGCCTGCAATGCCTGCAATGGCGCGCGCAGGCGCTCGAAGTCGCGCGGTGCGACGTACTGCAGCAACTCCTTGCCCTCGCTGTCGAGGATGACGTCCAGGCCCTTGTCGGGGTAGAGGAAGTGCTCCTGGCGTTCGTTGCTGCGCACGCGTGTTGCTGGCTTGCCGAAGCGCGCCAGGATGATGTCGGCGTCCAGGCTGGCCTGCGGAATGAAGTTCAGGGCGACGATGCGGGCCTGCAGCGCCTGGGCCTCGTCCTCAGGGCGCAATGTGTACTTGCGCGTCGTGCTTTCCATGAACTCGGATTTCAGCGCGCGATCGCGCAGGCTGCGCAGCGTGGCCGAGGTGGACGCAGGCAACTCGGCCGTGACGACCAGCTTGCCGGCGAT
This sequence comes from Aquabacterium sp., assembly GCA_023266355.1. GTDB lineage: Bacteria > Pseudomonadota > Gammaproteobacteria > Burkholderiales > Burkholderiaceae_C > Aquabacterium. Next base: position 70,566 of record JAHFQM010000004.1, on the reverse strand, counting down.
GAAGCCGGCCTGGGCCGGGTCCACGAAGGCTTCCAGCGTGCCGTCTTCACCCGGGGCCGCGATGATGGCGATCTGGGTGTCGGCGCCGAAGCGCTGGCGCACATCGGCCAGGGTGCCGGTGCCGAGCTGGAGCCCCAGGGCCTCGCTGCTGCCATCGGGGTGTGCCGTGACCAGCCAGGGCGGGGGCGTGCCAGGCGTGTTGGCCGCCTGGCCTGGTGGGTTGCTGGACGCGGGTCCGAACCACTGCGGCCCGCGCACGATGGCCAGGGCGCCGAGCATGGACAGCGTCGTGGCGCCCAGGATGGTGTGCCAGGTCTTCATGCGCGCCAGCCCGTGTCGGTGCGGTCGAGCTTGCGGATGAGCGCAGGCCACACGAAGGCGCCGCCCATGCCGCCCGTTTGAACCTTCATGGCGTGCGCCACGCCTTGCACGATCTGCGGGTTGACCTCGGTCAGCGGCACGCCGCCGCTTTGCGCGGCCAGCTGGATCTGGCAGGTGCTTTCGAAGATGTACATGTGCAGGAAGGCGTCGGCGATGGTGCGGCCCACCGTGAGCAGGCCGTGGTTGCGCAACATGAGGAAGTTCTTGTCGCCGAGGTCGGCTTGCAGGCGCGGCTTCTCGTCCTCGCGGAAGGCCACGCCTTCGTAGGCGTGGTAGGCCAGCGAGGCCAGCACGAAGGTGCTTTGCTGCGAGATGGGCAGCACGCCCCCCTGCTGCGCCGAGACGCCGACGCCAGCGCGCGTGTGGGTGTGCAGCACGCAGCCGGCGTCCTCGCGCGCGGCATGCACCGCGCTGTGGATGGTGAAGCCCGCCGGGTTGACGGGGAAGGGCGAGTCACTGAGCTTGTTGCAGTCCTGATCGACCTTGACCAGGCTGGAGGCCGTGATCTCGTCGAACATCATCCCGTAGGGGTTGATGAGGAAGTGGTGCTCAGGCCCGGGGATGCGCGCCGAGATGTGCGTGAAGACGAGGTCGCTCCAGCCGTACAGCGCCACCAGGCGGTAGGCGGCGGCGAGGTCCAGGCGCAGTTGCCACTCTTCGGGGCTGACTTGGGCTTGCAGGGATGTGCTCATGCTTGTCTCCTGGGGGTGTCGGGGTCGTGGGGGGGCTGAGCGTGGTGCTTGAGAACGTGCCGTCGAGTTGCTGGCGCAGCACGTTCTTTTGCACCTTGCCCATGGCGTTGCGGGGCAGCTCAGTCACGCTGAAGATGCGCTTGGGGCATTTGAAGCCGGCCAGCTCGTCCTTGATGGCGCGGATGAGGTCGGCCTCGTGCAGCGTGTGGCCCGGCTGCGGCACGACCACGGCCACCACGCCTTCGCCGAAGTCCGGGTGGGGCACGCCCACCACGGCCGATTCGGCCACACCGGGCAGTTTGTCGAGGTGGCTTTCCACCTCGGCCGGGTAGACGTTGAAGCCGCCGCTGATGACGAGGTCCTTGGCGCGGCCGACCAGGTGCACATAGCCCTCGGTGTCAATGCGGCCGACGTCGCCCGTGCGGAACCAGCCGTCGTCGGTGAAGGCTTCTGCCGTCTTGTCGGGCAGACCGAGGTAGCCGCCGAACACATTGGGGCCTTGCACTTCGACGTGGCCGGTGACGTCGCTGTGCACGGCCAGGCCCGCGTCATCGACGATGCGCACGCCCACACCGGGCAGGGCGCGACCCACGCTGCCGCTCAGGCGCGGGCCCTCGCTGTCGCGGCAGGGGTTGGAGCACAGCATGCCGGTTTCGCTCATGCCGTAGCGCTCCAGGATGGTGTGGCCGGTGCGCTGGGCGAAGTCTTCGAAAGCGGCGGGCAGCAGCGGCGCGGAGCCACTGACGAACAGGCGCATGTGCGACGTGGCGTCCGCGCTCAGCGCCGGTGAGGCCAGCAGGCGGCCGTACATGGTGGGCACGCCCATGAAGAGGGTGGCGCGCGGGGCGTGGGTGTCGGTGATCTGCGCCAGCACGCCGGCCGCGTCGAACTTGTCCAGCCAGCGCATCGGGGTGGCCGACAGCAGCGCGCAGTGGCTGGCCACGAACAGGCCGTGGATGTGGAAGATGGGCAGGGCGTGGACCAGGCAGTCGTCCTGGCGCCAGTCCCAGTGGCGCAGCAGCGCTTGCGCGTTGCTCAGGAGGTTGCCGTGGCTGAGCATGGCGCCCTTGCTGCGGCCGGTGGTGCCCGAGGTGTAGAGGATGGCGGCGAGGTCGCCGAGGCTGCGTGGCGCCACGGTGTGCACGTCGCTGTGCAGCGAGGCGTGCGTGAGCAGGCTGCCCGTGCGCTGGTCGCCCAGCGTGAAGAGGTGGCCGACCTGGCTGTGCGCGGCCAGCGGGATCACCCAGTCCTGGTCGGCCGGGCGGCACACCAGCACGGCGGGGCGGGCGTCTTCCAGGAAGTGCGTGAGCTCGGCGGCGCGGTAGGCCGGATTCAGCGGCAGGTAGGTGCAGCCGGCGCGCAGCGTGGCCAGGTAAAGCAGCAGGGATTCGACCGACTTGTCCACGTGCGCGGCCACCACCGGCGGGCGGCCCTCGCGGCCACGCAGGCGCAGGCTGTCGATCAGGTTGGCCAGCATGGCCGTGGCGCGGTCGAGGTCCTGCCAGGTGTAGGCCAGGCCCTGGTCCGTGAGGATGGCGGTGCCCTGGCCTTGGACGGGCCAGGCGGCTTGCAGCGCGGTGAACAGGTTCATGGGCCAAGGCTCCTTCAGGTCAGCGCTGGGTGCGCCATCCGTAAAGGTAACTCAAGCCGCGTCGTTGGCCGCGCGCAGGGAGGCCGGTTCGTGCCCATTGGGCTGGCCGTCGTGGCGGTACAGGCACACGCGGTTGCGGCCTTCGCGCTTGGCGGTGTAGAGCGCTTCGTCGGCATGGGCCAGCATGGCGTCCACATCGTGGTGCTCGGCGCGCCATTGCACCGCGCCGATGCTGACGGTGGCATAGATGGTCTGGCCGTTGAATTCGATGGGGCGCTGGTCGAGCGCCTCGCGGATGCGCTCCAGCGCGACGATGGCCTCGTCCTGCGGCGTGGAGGTCAGCATCACGGCGAATTCCTCGCCACCGATGCGGGCGGGGGTGTCGGTGTCGCGCAAGGATTCGCGCAGCACCTCGGCAAAGACCTTGAGCACGGCATCGCCGGCAGCATGGCCGTGGGTGTCGTTGATGTGCTTGAAGTGGTCCAGGTCCATCAGCGCCACGGTCAGGGGTGTGGCGTAGCGGCGCGTCTGCGTCAGGCAGGCGGCGGCCACGTCGAAGAAGTGGCGCCGGTTGGCCAGGGCCGTGAGGGCATCGCGGCTGGCCAGGCGGTGCAACTCCTGCTCGGCGCTCACGCGGGCGGTTTCCTGGTCGCGGGCATGGAAGAGCGTGCCCAGCGTCACCACCAGGGGTTCGAGCAATTGCACAAGGGACTCGTCGAAGCCCTCGGGCCGGTTGCCCAGGCCGATCATGCCCACGACCTTGTGGTCGAAACGGATGGGCAGGCCCAGGAAGTTCTTCAGCTCGGCGTGGCCTTCGGGCAGGCCACGGCTGGCCGGGTGGCTGGGCAGGTGGTTGGCCATGACGACTTCGTTGGCCGTGACGGCGTGGCCGAAGAGGTTGTCCAGGCGGGTGAACAGCAGGCCGTCTTCGCGTTGCGTGTGGCTGGGGCCGGGCACCACGTGGTGGTCGCGCCAGCCGGCCTCCGAGATGGTGGGCACCAGCAGCTGGGTCTCGCCGTTCGGTCCTGGCTGGACCACACCGATGAAGCCGACCACGCACTCGCTGATCTTGAGCAGGGGCTCGAACAGGGCCTCGCAGGCATCGTGCACGCTGCGGTTGAGCAGGAAGGAGGTTTGCGCCTGGTTGAGCAGGTCCAGCAGCTGGCGCTGTCGGTTGCGCAGGGCTTCTTTCTGCTTGTCGTCGCTGATATCGATGAGGGTGCCCACCACGCGCACGGCGCGGCCCTGGCGGTCGTACTCGACCACGCGTCCGTAGCTGCGCACCCAGATGTAGTGGCCGCGCTTGTGGCGGATGCGGTATTCCAGCGCCACGACATCGCCCGAGCCCTGGCGGTGGTCGTGCGTGGCGCGGTCGATGTGCATGCGGTCGTGGGGGTGGACGCGGTCCATCCAGCCGAGGTTGCTGTGCTCCAGCTCGTCTTCGCGGAAGCCCAGCATGGCCGCGGCGCGCGAATTCAGCATGCGCTCCTGGGTGACGTAGTTCAGGTCCCAGGTGCCGATGCGGGCCGATTCCAGCGCCAGGTAGAGGCGTTCTTTGGTGGCCTCGATGGACGACTCCAGCTGCTTTTGCCGGGTCAGGTCGAAGAGGTAGCTGCGGATGCGCAGCAGGCGGCCATCGGCGTCGCGGTCGGCCTGGCTGACCTGGTGCAGCCAGCGCGGGTGGCGGCCAGTCTGCTTGAGGCGGAAGCTCAGCTCCAGCGAGGGCAGCTCGCCCACCGCGTGGCTGCTCAGGCCGGTCTGGAGCAGGTCCTGGTCGTCGGGGTGGACGATGGCATCGAAGGGCTTGCCGGCGCGCAGTTGCTCGGCGAAGGTCTCGCCCAGGATGCCGCCCAGGTTGGCCGACAGGTACACGGGCTTGGGCGGCACGGCCGCATCCCACACCATGGCGCCGACCGGGCCGGCGGCGAACAGGGCGCGCTCGCGCTGGGTCTGGCGGCGTTCGCGGTGCTGGGCCAGCTGGCTGTGCACCAGCTCGGCAAAGCGCGCCAGCAGCTGCAGCTTGCGCTCGTCGACATCGTGGCGGGGGCGCTGGTCCATCACGGCCAGGGTGCCCACGACCTGGTCATCGAACACCAGCGGCACGCCGGCGTAGAAACGCAGCGGCGGGATGCGGCGGCTGACGAGGTCGTTGTCGGCGAAGCGCTCGTCCAGGCGCAGGTCGTGCGCGAGGATGGTGCGGCCCGAGGCCACCACGTGGGCGCAGAAGCTGTCTTCGCGCGGCCACTGCTTCGCATCGAGGCCGTGGTGCGAGAGGATGCGCAGCAGCGAGCGGTCCATCAGCGAGACCAGGCACAGCGGCACTTCCAGCACCTCGGCGGCCAGGGCGGTCACGCGGTCGAGGTCGGTGTCCGCGTCAGCGTCCAGCAGATCCAGGTCTTGCAGGACAGCCAGTCGGAGGTCTTCGTCCCTGGGCAGGGGGGCTGCGGGCATGCTTGCGAGGCTCCGTGGCGGGTGGCGTCCGTGCGCGATGGCATCAAAAGTAAGCGGCATGTTACAAGTAAGCGCATGGCTTTTGCGTGACTTGTCAGGCACTTTTTGAGGGTCGCGTCCCGCGCTGTGCTGGGCGTTTTCAGCTGGTGAACAAATCCGTTTTTTCGTGGGGCCGATGCATCAAAAAAGGCGCGCCGGCCTGTGCCGTGCGCGCCTGTGTCCGCCATGAGGAAGGGCGAATGAGCGACCTCAGACGTTGATGGCCGTGGCCGATCCGGCCTGTTTGCGCAGCTCGAATTTCTGGATCTTGCCGGTGGAGGTTTTCGGCAGCTCGCCGAACACCACCGCGCGCGGGATCTTGAAGCCGGCCAGGTGGGCGCGGCAATGCGCCACGATGTCTTCGGCCGTGACCTGCGCACCGGCCTTCAGCTCGATGAAGGCGCAAGGCGTTTCGCCCCACTTCTCGTCGGGCTTGGCGACCACGGCGGCGGCCATCACGGCGGGGTGGCGGTAGAGCACGTCTTCGACCTCGATGGACGAGATGTTCTCGCCGCCCGAGATGATGATGTCCTTGCTGCGGTCCTTGATCTTGACGTAGCCGTCGGGGTACATCACGGCCAGGTCGCCGGTGTGGAACCAGCCGCCCGCGAAGGCCTCTTGGGTGGCCTTGGGGTTTTTCAGGTAACCCTTCATCGTGATGTTGCCGCGGAACATGATCTCGCCCATGGTCTCGCCATCGGCGGGCACGGGCTGCATGGTGATGGCGTCCATCACGGCGATGCCGCGCTGCAGGTGGTAGTTCACGCCCTGGCGCGCGTTCAGGCGGGCGCGCTCGCCCACGTCCAGCGCGTCCCACTCGGCGTGCTTGACGCAGACCGCGGCGGGGCCGTAGATCTCGGTCAGGCCATAGACGTGGGTGAGGTCGAAGCCCATCTGCTCCATGCCCTCGATCATGGCGGCGGGCGGTGCGGCTCCGGCGACCATGGCCTTGACCTGCTGCGTGATCCCTTGTTTGAGCTCGGCCGGCGCCGCCACCATGGCCGCGTGCACGATGGGCGCGCCGCAGTAGTGGGTCACGCCATGCGCGCGGATGGCGTCGAAGATGGACTTCGGATCGACCCGGCGCAGGCAGACGTTGACGCCCGCGCGGGCCGCCACCGTCCAGGGGAAGCACCAGCCATTGCAATGGAACATGGGCAGCGTCCACAGGTAGGTGGCGTGCTTGGGCATGTCCCATTCCAGGATGTTGGAGATGGCGTTGGAGGCCGCGCCGCGGTGGTGGTAGACCACGCCCTTGGGGTTGCCGGTGGTGCCCGAGGTGTAGTTCAGGCTGATGGCGTCCCACTCGTCTGCGGGCAGCTGCCAGTCGAAGTGGGCATCGCCCTCGGCCACGAACTGCTCGTAGCTCAGGCTGCCGATGGGCTTGAGCTTGCCGGTGAAGAGCGCGTCTTCGGTGTCGATCACCAGCACCTCGCGCTGGTTCTGGCGCAGCGCCAGGGCCTGGGCCATCACGCCGCTGAATTCGGGGTCGACGATGACGACCTTGGCTTCGCCGTGGTCCAGCATGAAGGCGATGGCTTCGGGGTCCAGGCGGGTGTTGAGCGTGTTGAGCACCGCGCCGGCCATGGGGATGCCGAAGTGGGCCTCGACCATGGGCGGCGTGTTGGGCAGCATCACGGCGACCGTGTCGCCCAGGCCGATGCCGCGGCGCTGCAGCGCACTGGCCAGCTGGCGGCAGCGGGCGTATGTTTGGCCCCAGGTCTGGCGCAGTTCACCATGGACGATCGCGGTGCGCTGGGGGTAGACCAGCGCGGTGCGTTCGATGAAGGACAGCGGGGTGATGGGCGCGAAATTCGCGGGCGTCTTGGGCAGGTCTTGCGCGTAGATGTGGCTGGCGTGGTTCTGGGCAGACATGGGTGGGTTCTCCGGATGAAACGCGTTCCTTGTGGGAACGACGGCATCCTGCCCCAGGGAAACCCTGGGTGCATCGGGTCATTCCCCTGGAGGGGCCACCCTTTGTGCATGCGCCTTGCGCGCGATCAAGGCCATGGAGTCCAGCGTGGTGTCGTCCACGATGCGCTGGCCTGTGCAGTCGTAGGCCGGAGCGTTGGCGTCGAAGCCCGCGTCCTGCAGCTGGCGCCGCTGCTGTGCCAGGGTGATGTAGTACAGCATCACGCCGTGGTTGTGGCACTTGTCGTTGATCACCGCGTAGTCGGGGGTGTGGACCTCGTGGCGGAGGTGCCGCAGGCGCTGCACCACGCTGACCGCCGTGTCCCTCAGGTGCCGGGCGCTGCGCACCAGCAGGCGCGCCGGGTTGAGCGAGGCCTCGAACTCGGGGAGGCAAAAGCCGGCGCGGGCCTCGGGGCTGTTGCGGTTGTAGGTGGTGAACAGGAAGATGCCGCGCGGCTTCAGCACCCGGTGGACTTCCCGCATGATGGCCAGCCGGTCGCCGTGTCCGACCATGCTGATGCCGTTGCAGCTGAAGACGGCCAGGTCGATGGACGCATCCGGGATGCCCGTCATGTGGCGCGCATCGGCATGCGCGAAGCGCACATCGGGGTGGCGGGCCTGGCTGGCCGCGACCATCTCCGGGCTGTAATCGATGCCCAGGTAGTCGGTGCTGAGCTCCCGCAGTGCGGTGACGGTGCGCCCGCCGCCCACGCCGATGTCGAGGATGGCGCCGCCGCGGACGTCCGCCTGGATGGCGTCCAGCGCGGCCCGCTCATGGGGCAAGAGTTCGTCGGGGCGGGCGGTGGCGGGGCGGGCGTACTGCGCAACCACCGCCGCAGAGCGCATGGTTCGCAGGTTGATGCGGTCGATGTCGTGGTACATCCGTGAAAGGTAGCGGGAGACGGGGGTGGGTGCCTGCCGCGGGCAGGCTGTGACGCCGGGTTCGCGTGAACATTTGGCACGCGCCGTGACTGTGCGTCAGTCGGCCGGTGCCTCGGCGACCACATGGATGCGCGCACCCGCCATGGCCACCACCTGGCCGGCGCGGATTTTGGCCGTCTTGCGCAGCTCCTGCTGGCCGTCCACCTGCACCAGGCCGTCGGCCACCATGAGCTTGGCCTGCCCGCCGCTGTTGGCCAGGGCGCAGGCCTTGAGCAGGCGGTCCAGGGTGATGAAGTCGCCGCGCAGGGGGAAAGTGATCTGTTGGAGTCGGGTCATGGCAGGGGGGCTGGGAGGCACGTCAGGCGCACCAAGGGAAAACCGCGGCGCATGGCGCTGGGAAGGTTGTCACGGAACATGCACAATCCCGCCATTGTGGCGTTGGCTGTGCTCAGAATGAAAAAGACCGATCTCGTGAAGAACCTGGCGAAAAAAATCCAGGGCAAGATGCAAACGGCGGGCGTGCCCGGCCGCTTTGGTGAAGGAGCGGCCCAGCTGCCCGACCGCCGCGAGCAGCGCAAGCTCGACCAGGCCGCCGGCCTGGTGCCTTTTGCCGTGAAGCTGCACGGCGACCTCGTCAAGCAGTTGCAGGCCCTGGCCGAAGCCGGCGACGGCAATGTGAACACCCTGGTGGACCGCCTGCTGCGCGCGGGCCTGGGCGCCGAGCCTGTGGTCGCCACGGCCAAGCCGGTGGCGACGCAGAAGGTGGTCGCCACGAAGGCCCCTGCCAAGAAGGCGCCGGCCAAGAAGGCTCCGACCAAGGCCGCTGACAAACCGGCAGCCAAGGCCCCCGCCCAAAAAACTCCGGCCAAGGAAGCTCCGGCCAAAAAAGCCCCAGCCAAGAAAGCAGCCGCCAAGGCCGCCCGCTGACCTGATCGCCGAACCGATCACCGAGCCGATCACCCCGACCGATGGAGACCGACATGAACCGACCCATGATGCACCTGGTGGACCCGCAGACCGGCGAGTCCAACCCCGCCGACATCCGTCGCGTCTTTGACTCGCAAGAGGCCACGGCGATCGCCTGGCGCGAGTCCACCATCGCCGAGCGCATCGCGCGCCTGAAGAAGCTGCGCGAGGCCATGATGGCCCGCCGCGAGGACTTCTACGCCGCCTTCCAGAAGGACTACCGCAAGCCCTCGGCCGAGGTCGAGGCCACCGAGTTCATGCCGGTGCTCGACGAGATCCGCCACGCCATCGGCAGCCTGAAGAAGTGGGCGAGCCCGAAGCGCGTGTGGCCGACCATGGCCACGGCCTTCACGCAAAGCTGGATCGAAGTCCAGCCGCGCGGCCGCGTGCTCATCGTCGCGCCCTGGAACTTCCCGCTCAACCTGTGCTTCGGCCCGCTGGTGTCGGCCCTGGCCGCCGGCAACACCGTCATCCTCAAGCCCTCGGAGATGACGCCCGCCGTCAGCACCGTGATGGCCGAGGTGATCGCCAGCATCTTCGCGCCCAACGAGGTGGCCCTGTTCGAAGGCGCGCTGCCAACCTCGCAGGTGCTGCTCGACCTGCCCTTCGACCACATCTTCTTCACCGGCTCGCCCGCCGTGGGCAAGGTGGTGATGGCCGCGGCCGCCAAGCACCTCACCAGCGTCACGCTGGAGCTGGGCGGCAAGTCGCCCGTCATCGTCGACGAGACCGCCGACCTCAAGCTGGCCGCCGAAACGCTGATGTGGGGCAAGCTGGCCAACTGCGGCCAGATCTGCGTGGCGCCCGACCACGTCTTCGTGCACGAGTCGGTGAAAGACCGCTTCGTGCAGGCCTGCCGCGCCGTCATCGCCGAGCGCTACGGCGCCACGCCCGAGGCGCAGCGCAGCAGCCCGCACTTCGCGCGGATCATCAACCAGCGCCACACCCAGCGCATCGCCGGCCTGCTGAGCGACGCGCAAACCCGTGGCGCCAAGGTGCTGCTGGGCGGCGATGTGGACCTGGCGCAGTGCTACATCGCGCCCACGCTGCTGGAGCAGGTGCCCGCCGAGGCCAGCATCATGTCGGAGGAAATCTTCGGCCCGGTGCTGCCCGTCATCACCTACCGCGATGTCGATGAGGTGGTGCGTGAAATCAACGCCAACCCCAAGCCGCTGGCGCTGTACCTGTTCAGCACCAACAAGGCGCGCACCCGCCGCCTCATCGAGCAGACCAGCTCGGGCGGCGTGGCCATCAACCACTGCGTGCTGCACTACGCCCACGGCAACCTGCCTTTCGGCGGCGTGAACAACTCGGGCATCGGCAGCGCCCACGGCGAGTACGGCTTCAAGGCTTTCTCGCACGAGCGTGCGGTGTTGAAGTCCGGCCCGGTGCTGATGGCCAAGCTCTTCTTCCCGCCGTACACGGGCTTCAAGCAAAAGATCATCCGCTGGACGGTGGACTCGCTCAAGCTGCCTTCGCTGTTCTGAGCGGCCTGAGCAACGTCCTGGGCTTGACCGATAATCCGGGGCCATCCAAGGGCCACAGCCCGCCACCCTGGCGGGCTTTTTGCTTCTGAGAATCCGTGGACACCTTCATTCAGCAACTGATCAACGGCCTGGTGCTGGGCAGCATGTACGCCCTGGTGGCGCTTGGCTACACCATGGTCTACGGCATCATCAACCTCATCAACTTCGCCCATGGCGAGGTGCTGATGGTGGGCGCGCTGGTGAGCTGGACGGTGGTCACGGCCCTGGGCGACACCGGCTGGCCAGGCTGGGTGCTGCTGAGCATCTCGCTGGTGGCGGCGGTGCTGGTGTGCATGGCGCTGAACGTGGCCATCGAGAAGCTCGCCTACCGGCCCTTGCGCAACGCGCCGCGCCTGGCGCCGCTGATCACGGCCATGGGCATGTCGCTGTTGCTGCAGACGCTGGCCATGATCCTGTGGAAGCCGGACTACAAGCCTTACCCCATCCTGCTGCCCGACGAGCCCTACGAGTTCATGGGCGCGACCATCAACCTGGTACAGATCCTCATCCTGGGCGTGACGGCGCTGACGCTGGCCGGCCTGATGGCCCTGATCCATGGCACCTCGCTGGGCCGGGCCATGCGCGCCACGGCCGAGAACCCGCGTGTGGCCCAGCTCATGGGCGTGCGGCCTGACCGCGTGATCTCGGCGACCTTCATGATCGGTGCGGCCCTGGCCGCCCTGGCCGGTGTCATGTGGGCGGCCAACTACGGCTCGGTGCAGCACACCATGGGCTTCCTGCCTGGCCTGAAGGCCTTCACGGCGGCGGTGTTCGGTGGCATCGGCAACCTGGGCGGCGCGGTGGTGGGCGGCGTGCTGCTGGGCGTCATCGAGGCGCTGGGCGCGGGCTACATCGGCGAGCTCACGGGCGATGTGCTGGGCAGCAACTACCAAGACATCTTCGCCTTCACGGTGCTGATCCTGGTGCTGACGCTGCGGCCGCAAGGCCTGCTGGGCGAACGCGTGGCGGACCGGGCATGAGCGGCGCGCTGGGCATGAAAGGCACGCGCCTGTTCCTCGCCTGCGCCGTCGCGCTGGCCGTGCTGCCCCTGGCGCTGCAGCCCCTGGGCGAGGCCTGGGTGCGCATCCTGGACACGGCGCTGCTCTACATCCTGCTGGCCCTGGGCCTGAACATCGTGGTGGGCTTCGCCGGCCTGCTCGACCTGGGCTACATCGCTTTCTACGCGGTGGGCGCCTACCTGTTCGCGCTGCTGGCCTCGCCCCACCTGACCGACAACCTGCCCGCCGTGGCCGCGATGTTCCCCGGCGGCCTGCACCTGCCCATCTGGGCGGCCATCCCGCTGGCCGCGGCCGTGGCTGGCCTGGTCGGCGTGCTGCTGGGCGCGCCCACGCTGAAGCTGCGCGGCGACTACCTGGCCATCGTCACCCTGGGCTTTGGCGAAATCATCCGCGTGTTCATGAACAACCTGGACGCGCCCATCAACATCACCAACGGGCCGAAGGGCATCAACAGCATCGACCCCATCCGCGTGGGCGGGCTCAGCCTGGGTGAGCCCTGGCATTTGCCAAGTTGGTTGCCTGGCGGGCTGGGCGGCTTCACGCTGCCCTCGGTGACGCTGCACTACTACCTCTTTTTGCTGATCGTGGTGGGCGCGGTGGTGCTGACCCAGCGCCTGCACGACTCGCGCCTGGGCCGGGCCTGGATGGCCATCCGCGAAGACGAGATCGCGGCCAAGGCCATGGGCCTGAACACGCGCAACCTCAAGCTGCTGGCCTTCGGCCTGGGCGCGTCTTTCGGCGGCGTCTCGGGCGTGCTGTTCGCCAGCTTCCAGGGTTTTGTCTCGCCTGAATCGTTCAGCCTGCAGGAGTCGGTGCTGGTGGTGGCCATGGTGGTGCTGGGCGGCTTGGGCCACATCCCCGGCGTCATCCTGGGCGCCTTCCTGCTGGCCGCGCTGCCCGAGGTGCTGCGCCAGGTGGCCGGACCGCTGCAGGCGATGACGGGGGGGCGCCTGGACGCGGCCATCCTGCGCCAGCTGCTGATCGCGCTGGCCATGATCGGCATCATGCTGGCCCGCCCGCGCGGCCTGTGGCCTTCGCCGCGCCACGAAGACCGCCTGATGCCCAGCGAGGGCGCGCGATGACAGCCCCCGCCACCACACCGCTGCTGGACGTCCACGGCGTGGGCAAGCGCTTCGGCGGCGTGCAGGCGCTCAGCGACGTGGGCCTGCGCATCCAGGCCGGCCAGGTGCATGGCCTGATTGGCCCCAACGGCGCGGGCAAGACCACCTTCTTCAACACCATCACCGGCCTGGTGCCCAGCGACACGGGCCGCTTCGCGCTGGCCGGGCGCGCCTACCAGCCCACGGCGGTGCACAAGGTGGCGCAGGCCGGCATCGCGCGGACCTTCCAGAACATCCGCCTGTTCGCCGACATGAGCGCGCTCGACAACGTCCGCGTGGGCCGCCATGTGCGCACGCAAGTGGCCTGGTGGCAGGCGGTGCTGCGCACGAAAGCCTTCCTGCACGAAGAGATGTTGATCGAGCGCGACGCCCGCGCCTTGCTCGATTTCGTCGGCCTGGGCCACCAGGCGATGCAGACGGCGCGCACCCTGAGCTACGGCGACCAGCGCCGCCTGGAAATCGCCCGGGCCCTGGCCACCGAGCCGAAGTTGCTGGCCCTGGACGAGCCCGCCGCCGGCATGAACGCGACCGAGAAGGGCGCCTTGCGCGAACTCATCGAGCGCATCCGCCAGCAGGGCCGCGCGGTGCTGCTGATCGAGCACGACGTCAAGCTGGTGATGGGCCTGTGCGACCACGTCACCGTGCTGGACCAGGGCCGGGTGATCGCCAGCGGCACGCCGGCCGAGGTGCAGCGCGACCCCGCCGTGATCGCGGCCTACCTGGGCACGGGAGCCGCCGCATGAGCGCTGCAACGCCTTTGCTGGCACTGCGCGACGTGCGCATCGCCTACGGCGGCATCCAGGCCGTCAAGGGCCTGAACCTGCACCTGAACGCGGGCGAGCTGGTCAGCCTGATCGGCGCCAATGGCGCGGGCAAGAGCACCACGCTCAAGGCCATCTGCGGCCTGCTGGCGCCCAGCAGCGGCGAGGTGCGCTACCTGGGCCAGGCGGTGCACGCCCAGGGCCCGTGGGAGCTGGTGGCCCAAGGCCTGGTGATGGTGCCCGAGGGCCGCGGCATCTTCGCGCGCATGAGCATCGACGAGAACCTGCGCATGGGCGCCTACCTGCGCCGCGACGGCGAGGTCGAGGCCGACATCGCCTCGGTGTACCAGCGCTTCCCGCGCCTGAAAGAGCGCCACCGCCAGCTGGCCGGGACGCTCTCGGGCGGCGAGCAGCAGATGCTGGCCATGGGCCGTGCCTTGCTGGCCCGCCCCAAGCTGCTGCTGCTGGACGAGCCCACCATGGGCCTGGCGCCGCTCATCGTCGACCAGATCTTCGAGGTGGTGCGCGACGTGCACCGCCAGGGCGTGACGGTGCTGCTGGTCGAGCAAAACGCCCAGCGTGCGCTGGAGATGGCCGATCGCGCCTACGTGCTCGACTCGGGCGAGCTGGTGCTGCAGGGCCCGGCGCGCGAACTGCTGAGCGACGCGCGGGTGCAGGCGGCCTACCTGGGGGCTTGAGCGTGCCAGGCCAGCCTGGGACTTCACCGGCCTGCCCGACAATGCCGCCATGACCGCCATCCGCCGCTCCCGCCGCATCCTCATCGCCTGGTTGATCGCCTACGCCGCCCTCGGCCTGCTGGGTGGCATCACCGGCATCAGCCAGCGCGACGAGCAGGCTTTCAGCTTCATCGCCGGCGTGCCGACCATGGTCTTCATCTACCTGTGGTGCCGCGCCGAATCGCTGGAGCGCGGTGCGCTGCCACGCTCGGGCCTGACGATGTTCGCCGCCTTGGTCGCGCCGCTGGGTGTGCCCTTCTACCTGTGGCGCACGCGGCCCACGGCCGGGGCGGCGCTCAAGGCCATCGGGTGGTCGCTGGGCTTTTACCTGCTGGCCTCGGTGGTGATTGGCGGGGCCGAGGCGCTGGGCATGGCCTTGCGCTAGGCTGCAGGCGTCGTCATTGCGGAGCCCACCCTTGCTGTCTCGCACCCACCGCTCACTGCGCACCCCCCTGGCCTTGTCCGGGGCGCTCACCCTGTCGATGGCGATGTGCCTGTCGATGTTGTCGCCCTGGTCTGCGCATGCGGCCGCCGCCCCCTTCACCGGCCCCGACCTCAGCGGCGTCTACGACTGCACCGGCCAGGACCACCACGAAGGCCCTTACACCGCGACCGCCACGCTCCAACTCGTGCCGGCCCAAAGCACCGGCCGCTTCGGTGCCTACCTGTTCACGCTGGACGTGCCGGGCTACGGCAGCTACCCCGGGCACGCCTCGGTGCGGGGCACGGACGCCGCCATCTACTTCGCCCTGAGCGACCCCAGCACGAAGGACTTCGGCACGGGCATCGCCTCGTTCAAGAAGAACGCCAAAGGCCGCTGGACCTTCGCCAAGCACTACTTCGAGCCCGAGTTCAAGGGCGGCAATTTCGGCGACGAGCACTGCGTGCAGCGATGACCACGCCGGGCTTGCCGCCTTCCGACGCTTTGCTGGCGCAGGTGCGCGCCTGCACCCTGTGCGCCCCCCACCTGCCGCTGGGCCCGCGCCCCGTGTTGCAGCACCACCCGGACGCGCGCATCCTGATCGCGGGCCAAGCGCCGGGCCGCAAGGTGCACGAGAGCGGCGTGCCTTTCGACGATGCCAGCGGCGAGCGCCTGCGCGCCTGGCTGGGCCTGGGGAAAGATGCCTTCTACGACCCGCGCCAGGTGGCCATCCTGCCCATGGGTTTCTGTTTCCCGGGCACGGGCAAGTCGGGCGACTTGCCGCCGCGGCCCGAGTGTGCGCCGGCGTGGCGTGCGCCCTTGCTGGCGGGTTTGCACCGCCTGCGGCTGACGCTGGTGCTGGGGCAGTACGCACAGGCCTGGCACTTGCCCACGCCGGCTGGCGAAGCGGCCCAGGGCGTCACCGAGCAGGTGCAGGCCTGGCGCGAGCGCCTGCAAGGGCCGGGGCCGCACACCTTGCCGCTGCCCCATCCCAGCCCGCGCAACAACCTCTGGCTGCAGCGCAACCCCTGGTTCGCGCAGGACGTGCTGCCGGCCTTGCAGGCACGGGTGGCGGCGGCGCTGGCTTAGGCCAGGGACACGCGGGGTTCAGCCCAGCGCGGCCGTGATCTTCTCGGCCAGGCCCAGCAGGTGGGCGCGGTCGGCCATCACGGCGGCGTGCGGCTTGCGCAGGTCGGCGATCGAGCCAGGGATCACGTGGATGTGGAAGTGCGGCACGGTCTGGCCGGCTTCGGCGCCGTTGAGCTGCATCAGCACGATGCCCTCTGCGCCCAGGCCCTTCTTCTGTGCGTTGCCGATGCGGCGCACCGTGGCCATGCAGGCGGCGGCGGCTTCGTCGGAGAGCTCGAACAGCGTCGTGGCCGCCTCCTTCGGGATCACCAGGGCGTGGCCCTCGGTCTGCGGCATGATGTCCATGAAGGCCAGGGTGTGGGCGTCTTCGTGCAGCTTGATGCAGGGGATCTCGCCGCGCAGGATCTTGGCGAAGATGTTGTTCGTGTCGTAGGCCATGGGGTGTCCTTGGGGTGGGGGCGGGCGGTGTGTGCGGCTGAGGTGTTCAGCCGCCGTGCTTGTCGGCTTCGCTGGTGAAGGCGTCGGCGTGGAAGAACTCGTCTGGCAGGCCGGCCTGCGCGGTGAAGTCCTGGCGGGCGGCCTGCACCATCACGGGTGCGCCGCAAGCATAGACCTCGTGCTGTGACAGGTCGGGCAGGTCGGCCAGCACGGCCTGGTGGACGAAACCGGTGCGACCCGCCGAGGCATCTTGGGCTTGGGGCTCGGAGAGCACGGGCACGTAAGTGAGCCAGTCGCACTCGGCGGCCTGTTGCGCGGCCCAGTCGTGCAGGTAGAGGTCGGCGCGGCTGCGGCAGCCCCAGTACAGCACGGTGGGGCGGGTGATGCCCTTGAAACGCATGTGCTCGACGATGGCCTTGATGGGCGCGAAACCCGTGCCCGAGGCCAGCAGCACGATGGGGCGCTCCGATTCTTCGCGCAGGAAGAAGCTGCCGTGCGGGCCTTCGACGCGCAGGATGTCCTTGGCCTTCATGTCGCCAAAGACGTGGTCGGTGAACAGGCCGCCGGGCAGGTGGCGGATGTGCAGTTCCATGCCGTTGACGCCGGCTTCCTTGACCAGGTGCGGCGCATTGGCCATGGAGTAGCTGCGGCGCACGCCGTCTTTCAGGATGAACTCGATGTACTGGCCGGCGCGGAAGCCGAACTGGTGGGTGGCCGGCATCTGCAGGCGCAGCACCATGACGTCGGGCGCGACGCGGGTCAGGCTGGTCACGCGGGTGGGCATCTTCACCACGGGGTGGTCGCCCAGGCCCACGACCTGGCGGGCCTCGATGACGAGGTCGGTCTGCGGCGTGGCACAGCAACTCAGCATCCAGCCGGCTTCTTCTTCGGCGGCGCTCAGGGCCTTGGCCTGGTGGGCGCCGTGGATGACGCGGCCGTCCAGCAGCTTGCACTTGCACGAGCCACAGGCGCCGTCCTTGCAGCCATAGGGCAGGCCGATGCTGGCCGAGAGCGCGGCGCTCAGCACAGTCTCGTCGCGCTGCATGTCGAAGGTGCGGCCGCTGGGCTGGAGGGTGACCTGGAAACTCATGGAGGACCTTGGAGGGGGAAAGCGCCCGCAAACGCAGACAATCGAGGGCCGGATTTTCGCTCATCCCAGCTTCACTTGGCCGGACCCCCGCCATGCACCAGCCGCCCCTGCACCGCCACAGCCGCTTCCGCCGCAGCCGCATCCTCATCGTTGGGTGTGGCGACGTGGGCCTGCGCGCCGCGCAGCGCTTGCTGCCGCGCTGCCGTGTGCTGGCGCTGACGTCTTCGCCCGAGCGCGTGGCCACCTTGCGCGCCGCAGGCATCACGCCCTTGCGCGGCAACCTCGACGACGCCCGCAGCCTGGCCCGCCTGGCCACGCTGGCCCCGCGCGTGCTGCACCTGGCGCCGCCCCCGGGGCAGGGCGTGGCCGACCCGCGCACGGCGCGTTTGCTGCAGGCGCTGGCACGGCGTGGCGTGGGCGGGGCGGGCAGCCTGCGCACCCTGGTGTACGGCAGCACCAGCGGCGTCTATGGCGATGCGCAAGGCGCCTGGGTGGACGAGACCCGTGCCGTGGCCCCGGCCACCGACCGCGGCCGCCGCCGTGTCGATGCCGAGCGCCGCGTGCGCGCCTTCGGCCAGCGCCTCGCCCTGCGCCATGGCGGCGCCGCCACCGTGCTGCGCATCCCTGGCATCTACGCGCTGAACCGCGAAGGCGGCGACCCGCGCGAGCGCGTGCGCAAGGGCTCGCCCGTGCTGAACGCGGCCGACGACGTCTTCACCAACCACATCCACGCCGACGACCTGGCCCGCGCTTGCGTGCTGGCGCTGTGGCGCGCGCGCCCGGGCCGAGCCTTGAACGTGTGCGACGACACCGAGCTGCGCATGGGCGAGCACTTCGACCTCGTGGCGGACCGCTTCGGCCTGCCGCGGCCGCCGCGCCTGTCGCGCGCCGAGGCCGCCCAGGTGCTCAGCCCCATGCAGATGTCCTTCATGGGCGAGTCGCGCCGGCTGCACAACCGGCGCATGAAAGACGAGCTGGGGCTGGTGCTGCGCTACCCGACGGTGGCCGAGGGGCTGGCTCAGCTTTTGGGCGCGGGCGTCTTGGCTTTGTAGCGGCACGCCGTACTGACGCTGCACTCCCAGCAGCGCGGCTTGCGCGCCTGGCACACGTAGCGCCCGTGCAGGATCAGCCAGTGGTGGGCGTGCAGCATGAACTCGGGCGGGATGCGCTTGAGCAGCTTGAGCTCCACCGCCAGCGGCGTTTTGCCCACGGCCAGGCCGGTGCGGTTGCCCAGGCGGAAGATGTGGGTGTCCACCGCCATGGTGGGTTCGCCAAAGGCCACGTTGAGCACCACATTGGCCGTCTTGCGGCCCACGCCGGGCAGGGCCTCCAGCGCCTCGCGCGAGTGTGGCACCTCGCCACCGTGCTGCTCGACGAGGATGCGGCAGGTCTCCATCAGGTGGCGCGCCTTGCTCTTGTACAGGCCGATGGTCTTGATGTGTTCGATCAGCCCGTCTTCGCCCAAGTCGAGGATGGCCTGCGGCGTGTTGGCCACCGGGTAGAGCTTGGCCGTGGCCTTGTTGACGCCCACGTCGGTGGCCTGCGCCGACAGCAGCACGGCGGTCAGCAGCTCGAAGGGCGTGCTGTAAGCCAGCTCGGTTTCGGGGTGCGGGTTGGCGGCTTGCAGGGTCGCGAAGAAGGCGTGGATCTGCTCGCGCGTCATCGCGGGGCTGGGCTTTTCTTCGGTGTTCTGCGTGGCGTTTTTTGCAGCGTTTTTTGCGGCGGTCATGGCCCACACCATAGCGCAAGCCCGGGGCTCATCCGTGGTTCATGCGCGGCTCAGATCAGCACCACCGCATCGGGCAGTTCGTTGGGCCGCGGCAGGCCTTGCGGGGCGGGGTGGTGCTGGCGCAGCAGATCGCTGACCTGTGCGATGGCGGCCAGCAGGCCTGGCTCGGGCTGGCCTTGTCGCAGGGCGGCGCCCAGGCGGTCGGCCAGAGCCTGCCAGGTCTCGGGCGGCACGTGGGCCGACACGCCGCGGTCGGCCACCACCTCGATGCGTTGGTCGGCCAGCAGCAGGTAGATCAGCACGCCGTTGTTGTGCGCCGTGTCCCACACGCGCAGGGCGCTGAACAGGTCGAGGGCGCGCTGGCGGGCGTTCAAGCCCTGGCGCAGCGCCCCCCAGGGCAGGCCGGCTTCCACGCACAGGCGCAGCTCGCCCAGGTGGCGCGCCTCGCTGGCCTGCACCGCGGCTTCCAGCCGGGCCAGGGCCTCGGCGGGCAGCAGGCGGCGCGCGTCGGCGGCGTCCAGCCAGAGGTGGCGCAGCGCGCGCGGCAGGTGTCGGGTCAGGGGCAGTGTCGTCATCGTGGGGTGTCCTTGTTCAGCGCTTGGGGGGCTCACCAGCGACCGGAAGCGCCACCGCCGCCGAAGTCGCCGCCCCCGCCGGACGACCAGCCCCCACCGCCTCCGCCCCCACCGCCCCAGCCACCGCCTGAGCCGCCGAAGCCGCCCGGGCCGCCACGGCCACCCTTGCCCATGGCCAGCGCCAGCACCACGGCCATCGCGCCACCGAAGGCGCCCAGCAGCAGGCTGGTCGTCAGCACCCAGACGATGCCTCCGCCGAGGGCGCCCGTGAGCAGCGCGCCGAGCTTGCGCCCGAACACCGCGCCCAGCACGCCCGAGACGATGGGGATGCCGATGAGGCCGAAGACGATGAGCTGGTTCAGGTCAAAGCCCTGGCCACGCGGGGCGGTGACCTCCGGTGCCGGCAGCTTCTCGCCGGTGACCAGCGCCATCAGCCGGTCCACGCCCGCGTTCAGGCCACCGGCAACGTCGCCGCGGCGGAAGGCCGGCGTGATGGCCTGCTCGATGACGCGGCTGGCGGCCAGGTCGGGGATGGCGCCTTCCAGCGCCTTGGCCACCTCGATGCGCACGCGGCGGTCCTGCAAGGCCACGACGATGAGCAGGCCGTCACCGACCTGCTTGCGCCCGATCTTCCAGGTGTCGCCCACCCGCTGGGCGTAGGCGGCGATGTCTTCGGGCTGGGTGGTGGGCACCAGCAGCACGACCAGTTGCGTGCCGCGCTGGGCCTCGAACTGGGCGAGCTTGGCGTCCAGCGCCTGGGCCTGATCGGCGCTGAGCCCCTGCGCCTGGTCGATGACATGGCCTGTGAGCGCCGGCACGGGCTGCACACCGCCATCGGCGGCGGCCTGCGCCCACGCGGGTGCCATGCCCCACATGCCCACACCGAGCACCACGTTGATGCACAGCGCGGCAACCCAGGCCCAGGTCCTGGTCCAGAGCAGGTGCCAGCCCAGGCGCGGCATCACTTCTTGTCGAAGTTGACGGCGGGCGGCTGCGAGATCTGCGCCTCGTTTTGCACCGTGAAGCTGGGCTTGGCGCTGTAGCTGAAGGCCATGGCCGTCAGGTTGGAGGGGAAGCTGCGCACCTTGACGTTGTACTCCTGCACCGACTGGATGTAGCGGTTGCGCGCCACGGTGATGCGGTTCTCGGTGCCTTCGAGCTGCACGCGCAGGTCCTGGAAGCCCTGGTTGGCCTTCAGGTTGGGGTAGTTCTCGGTCACCACGAGCAGGCGCGACAGCGCGCCCGACAGCTCGCCCTGGGCCTGCTGGAACTTGTTGAAGGCCTCGGGGTTGTTGACCAGCTCGGGCGTGGCCTGGATGCTGGTGGCCTTGGCGCGGGCCTCGACGACCTTGGTCAGCGTTTCCTGCTCGAAGTTGGCCTCGCCCTTGACGGTGGCCACGATGTTGGGCACCAAGTCGGCGCGGCGCTGGTACTGGTTGAGCACCTCGGCCCAGGAGGCCTTGGTCTGCTCGTCCAGGCGTTGGAAATCGTTGTAGCCGCAGCCGCTGAGCGGCACGGTGAGCGCGGTGCCCAGGCCCACGGTGAGGGCGAGGGAAGCAAGGCGGCGGGAAAGACGGGGCATCTCTGAACCTTTCTGCTGTGTGCAGCCAGTGTGCACGACGGACAGGATAGGTGAGGATGCGCCGCCGCAGTTCAAGCCGCTTGAGACAGGTCAAGCAAGCGGCACGACAGGATCTGGTGCGCCCGCGAGCGCGGGTAGCGCTCTCGCACGATGTGGATGGCGCCCATGGGCGTGTCGGCCATCACCTTGAGCACGCGTTTGACGGCTTGGCTGGAAGGTGTGATCACGACCAGGGTCGAGACCTCGAACAAACGCAGGGCAGGCTCGATGGCCAGGTTCATCAGGGCACGCATGATGCTCTCCAGGGTGCGGAACAGGCCGAATGCGCCTGCTCGCCAACTGAGAATGCATTTTGCGAGCCAGCCGTGACACCGAGGTGACCCCCGGATTGAGGGTTTCCCGGAGTGGGGGCTCGCCCGGGTGCGTGACGCGTGTCACACACCCGGCAGGGGGTCATCCCTGGCGGCGGCGCAGCGTGCTCAGGCCGATCACGCCGAGGGCGACCAGCAGCAGGGCGACCGAGGCGGGCTCGGGCACGGCAGCGGCTTGCACGCTCACGTTCTGGATGGCCAGCAGGGTGGTGCCGGTGCTGTCCACCATGTCGTTCACGCCCCAGCCCAGGCGGGCGGTGCCGCCAGTGGCTGCGGTGAAACTGAAGGTGTTGAGGCCGGTGACGCGCCAGCCGTCGCTGCCGGTCATGAGGGCCAGCGTGCCGATGTTGCCCAGTTGGGCCTGGGTGACGGTGGCGGCTTGCTGTGGGTCCGCGGCCAGGCTGAAGGCCACCCAGGCGCTGTCGTTGACGCTGTCACCATTGCCGGCGTAGGCGTCACGGGTCAGCACCTGCCAGGTGAAGCTGATGGTGTCGCCAGCGTTCAGGAAGAAGCTTTGCGCGGCCGAGGAGGCTTCGACGGCGTCGTCGGCACCCGCGGACGAGGCGAACGCACCGGTGGACAGGCCCAGGTTGGCTTCGGCGCCGTTGGCCTGAGCAGCCAGCGCGACGTCGCTGCCCGACACGTTGTAGGCGCCTGCGGCGAAGGGGGTGTCGTCCTGGTTGCTCAGGCTGGCCGTGCCCAGCACCAGGGTGGTGCCGCCGCCGAAAAAGTGGCCCGCGGCGGGGCCGGTGACCACGGCGACGTCGCCGACGGTGGTCCAGTGGCTCAGGCCAGCGCCGAAGCTGCCGTTTTGCAGCGGTGCGGCGTGGGCGCTGGCAGCCGCCAGGGTGGCCGAGGCCAGGGCGATGCGGGAGAGGGTGGTGATCTTCATGATGGTGTTCCGTTGCGTGTCGGTGTGCAGGTGGCTCACAGCAGCAGGTCGCGGCTGGCGACGATCTGCGATGCGCTCACGCCCTTGAGCAGGACCAGGGCGATCGGCGACGAGGCGCCGGCCGTGCCGTCGGTGTCGATGCGGATTTCGACGCCTGCAGCGGTGTCGATCAGGCGCACATGGCCGCTGGCCACGAGGTCACCGGTGGCACCGTAGGTGGTGCGCAGGGTGTTGGCGATGGCCTTCAGGTCCAGCTTGTCGGTGCCGGCGACGAAGTCGGTGATGGTGTCGCGGCCGTCGCGGATGTCGTTGAAGACGAACACGTCGGCGCCAGCGCCACCGGTCAG
Organism: Aquabacterium sp.; assembly: GCA_023266355.1. Lineage (GTDB taxonomy): Bacteria > Pseudomonadota > Gammaproteobacteria > Burkholderiales > Burkholderiaceae_C > Aquabacterium. The sequence goes on along the minus strand of JAHFQM010000004.1, from coordinate 47,955 downwards.
GGTGTCGGCACCGGCCAGGCCGGTGATGCGGTCGTCGCCAGCGCTGCCCGTCAGCGTGTCACGGCCAGCGGTGCCGGTGATGGCCTTCACCAGGTTCAGGCCCACCACGACGGGGTCGTGGTCCGACGAGCGGTAGGGGGTGGCGGTGTAGTAGTCGGGGTTGCAGGTGGCGCACACGGGCTGCTTGAACTCGACGTTGTAGTCGATCACGCTCGGCTCGTCGGCGTTGATGTGCCAATGCACGACGTTCGTCGCCACGTTGCGCAGGCCAGCAGTGGCCAGGGCGTGGTCGAGGTAGCCTGCTTCACCGTCGAAGACGTAGGAGTAGTCGCTGCTGCCGCTGAAGGCCTCGATCATGTCGCTCATGCCGTTGCCGGTCAGGGTGCGGATCGGGTCTTCCTTGCCGTAGGCGTTCAGGTCACCGATGACCAGGGCGCCGCGTGCCGAGGTGCTGGCCTGCAGGTCCTGGACGAAATTCAGCAGGCGGTTGGCTTGCTCGGTGCGCAGGCCGTTCCAGCAACCTTGGCCGTCGCCCTTGTCGCCGTTGCTGGCGTCGGTGGATGCCGGGCAGCTGCCCTTGGACTTGAAGTGGTTGACCACGACCGTGAACTTCTCGTTGTTGGGCAGCGAGAAGGTTTGCGCCAGGGGCGGGCGGTTGTGGATGGCGTCGGTGTCTGCCACGGCGTTGCCGTTGAGCGTCAGCGAAGCCGGCTTGTAGATCATGGCCACGCGGATGGCGTCGGTGCCGGTGCCCGTGCCGCCGATGGCGGGGTAGAAGGCCGTGGGCACGTTGACGGCGGCGTAGGTGCCTGCGCCCAGCTTGGCGTTGAGGGCGTCCACCAGGTTCTGCACGGCGGTGTTGCCGTTGTTCTGGATCTCCATCAGGCCGACCACGTCGGCGTTGATGGCCGAGATGGCTTCCACGATCTTGCTGCGCTGGCGGATGAACTCGGCCAGGCTGTCGGCGCCGCGGCAGTTGCCCGCAGCCACCGAAGCGCCCAGCGAGCAGCCCTGGCCGCTGCCACCGGCGGCGGTCGCGCCGTTGGTGAAGGTGGTGAAGTAGTTCAGCACGTTGAAGCTGGCCACCTTCAGGTTGCCACCGACGGCCACGGGGGCGGTCGTGCGCTGGTTGACGCGCGTGAAGGCCACGGGCTGCGTCGGGTGAACCTTGTAGCTGGCCAGGCCGGTGTTGCTGCTGGTGCTCAGGCCGTAGTCGATCACGCCGGTGAGGCTGTCGATGGTGTCGCCAGCGCGCAGGGTGTTGTCGGCGGCGAAGTACGGCGTCGGGTTGACGTTCTGCACCGAGGTGCCGTCGTCCAGCAAGATCTGGCGCTCGGCGTTGCTGGCGCTCAGGTTGATGGCGTCGGCAGAGCCTGCGGGGAAGACGTTGGTGGGCTTGATCAGTCGGCCACCCGAGGACAGCGTGACCTGACCATAGCGGCCCTGGAAGAAGTTCTGCGAGGCGGTCAGTTGGGTGTTGATGGTCACCAGCATGCCTTCGACGGCTTCCAGCTGGGCTTCCGTGGCCGGCAGCGTGATGACGGTGGGGTTGACCACGTTGCCGCTGCTCACCACGGCGATGCCGGTGGGGCTTGTCAGCTCGGTGACGGTGTGGGCCAGGGTCAGGGCGTTGGTGGTGGCGCCAGTGTTGAACTCGGCTACGGTGGCCGTGAGCGTGATGGCCTGACCGACCGAGACGGTGGGCGCGGTGCTGCTGAAGACCAGGATGCCGTCGGAGGTGGCGGGGTTGCCATCGCCGACAGGGTCTTGCAGGAAGAAGCCGTTGTTGGTGACCTTGGTGACCACGCCCGAGGTGGTGACCGATTGACCCACCAGCGGGCTGGTGTTGCCGCTGCCCTGGATCTGCGAGATCGGGGTCAGGGTGCCGGGTGCCGGGGTGGGCGCAGGTGTGGGGGCCGGGGTGGGCGAGGGCGACGGGGAGGGCGAGCTGCCATCGCAGGTGCTCAAGGCGCTCAGGCTGTTGCGCGGCACCGGTGCGGTTGCCACGGTGAAGTCGGCGCTGTTGTTGCCGGTGTCGGTGCAGCCGTTGTTGTTGCGCACGGCGGCGGTGGTGGACGACAGCGCGGCAACCGCCGAGCCTTCGCTCAGCGAGACCGTGCCATAGCCGACCAGGTCGATGATCTGGGCCTGCTGGCTGGTCGTGCAGGCCAGCGTGGTGGCGCCGCAACCCAGGGCCGTGGTGCCCGAGACCAGGGCGAACTTGCCGTTGCTGGCCGACACTTGGGTCGTGCCAGTGATGTCAGCCGTGGGCAGGTTGGGGCCCAGGGTGCCTGCGGCCAGGGCCACCAGGGCGTACTGGCCGGGTGCCAGCGAGGTGACCGTGCCGGTGCCCAGGTTGGTCACGCCGTTGAAGTTGCCGGTGGCGGCTGCGTACTGCAGGCTGAGGCCCACCAGGCTGACGTTGCTGCTGCCGGCGTTGAACAGCTCGACGTAGTCTTGCTTGTAGGACGGGCTGCCGCTGGTGGCTTGGCCACCGCCGTACGCCTGGCTGATCACCAGGCCGCTGCTCGACGCATGGGCCATGCCGGCCAGGCTCAGGGCCAGGGCCACGCACACGGGGCGCAGCTGGAAGGTGGACGGCGAAGGGGTGCGGAGCTGGGCGGACGGGCGCATGACGGACCTCGGTGTTCAGGAAACCGCCGAGTGTGGGCGTCGGCGATGTCATGGGCCCAAGGGTGCATGGCCAGCCAGGTAGGCTGCTTGGCTCATGCTGGATGTCACTGTCCTGATTCGCCTTGGTCTCGGGGCCGGGCCCGCGCGCTCAACCCTGTCGGCGCGCCCGTGCGCGTGCCAGCGCGGCTTCGATCACGGCGCGCTTGGCGTCCAGTTCGGTCGGCTCGGTCAGCTTGGAGGCCTCGGCCAGGTGGGCCAGCTTGTGCTCGGCCTTGGCCTGCAGCCGGGTCTCGTGCTCGGCTTGTGCGCGCACCAGGCGCACGGCGCGCCAGCCGTGGCGTTCACGGGCCGCATCGGCCTGAGGCTGGGACCAGGCGGCCCAGCCCGTCGGTGGGGCCTCACCGGCCTGGGCGGGCACGAGGGAGATGCAATCCACCGGGCACACCGGCACGCACAGCTCGCAACCGGTGCAGTCGGCCTCGATGACGGTGTGCATGTGCTTGTTCGTGCCGATGATGGCGTCCACCGGGCAGGCTGCGATGCACAGCGTGCAGCCGATGCACCAGGCCTCGTCGATCACGGCCAGCGTGCGCGGACCTTCGGTGCCGTGCGCGGCGCTCAGCGGCTGTTCGGGCAGGCCCGTGAGCGCGGCCAGTCGGCGCACACCCTCGGCCCCGCCGGGCGGGCATTGGTGGATGCCGGCCTCGCCCGCGGCGATGGCGCGCGCATAGGCGGCGCAATCCGGGTAGCCGCAGCGCGTGCACTGCGTCTGCGGGAGCAGGGCGTTGATCTGGTCGGCGTCGGGCATGGTGGCGCACCAGTGTACAAGCCCCGCCGCCGTGTGCGCGGGGCACGGGCGAGCGGGGCTTGTGGGGGCCTTGGATGGCCGGTGATGGCCCGGAGGCGGCGCGCTTTACTTGTTGTGCGACAGGATGAAAGCGCGGATTTCCGGGTAAGCCTTCTCGCGCCAGCGGCGGCCCGAGAAGATGCCGTAGTGGCCTGCGCCGACCACGTCGTAGTGCTTCTGGCGGGCTTTGGGGATGCCGGTGCACAGCTCGTGGGCCGCGCGGGTCTGGCCGGCACCGGAGATGTCGTCCAGCTCGCCTTCGACCGTCAGCAGGGCCGTGGTCTTGATGTCGGCCGGCTTGACCAGCTCTTCCTTGCCCTTGGGGTTGCGCACCTTCCAGGTGCCGTTGACCAGGGCGAAGTCCTGGAACACCGTCTTGATGGTGTCCAGGTAGTACTCGGCGGGCATGTCCAGCACGGCGTTGTACTCGTCGTAGAACTGGCGGTGGGCGTCGGCGCTGTCGTCGTCACCGCGCACCAGGTCGAGGAAGTAGTCATAGTGCGAGGTGGCGTGGCGGTCGGGGTTCATGGCCACGAAGCCCGTGTGCTGCAGGAAGCCCGGGTACACGCGGCGACCGGCGCCGGGGTAGTTCGGCGGCACGCGGTAGATCACGTTGTTCTCGAACCATTCGAAGGACTTGTTCATGGCCAGGTTGTTCACGGCCGTCGGCGAGCGGCGCGCGTCGATGGGGCCGCCCATCATGGTCATGGTGCGCGGCGTGGTCTCGCCACGGCTGGCCATCAACGAGACGGCCGCCAGCACGGGCACCGTGGGCTGGCACACCGAGATCACGTGCACGTCGGGGCCGACCTTGCGGATGAAGTCCTGGACGTAGTTGATGTAGTCGTCGAGGTGGAAGGCGCCTTCCTCCAGCGACACCATGCGGGCGTCGATCCAGTCGGTGATGTAGACCTTGTGGTCCTGCAGCAGGGTGCGCACGGTGTCGCGCAGCAGCGTCGAGTGGTGGCCCGACAGGGGGGCGACCACCAGCACCGAGGGTTGGTCGCGCATCTTGTCCAGCAAGGCGCCGTTGTCGGTGAAGCGCTTGAAGCGGATCAGGCGGCAGAAGGGCTTGGCCTCGACCACCTGCTCCTGGATCACCACCTCGGTGCCATCCACGTTCACCTTGTTGATGCCGAACTCGGGCTTCTCGTATTCCTTGGTCAGGCGGTGCATCAGGTCGAAGCCGGCCGAGACGCGGTGCGCGGAGGGGATCTGCGCCAGGGCGGACAGCGGGTTGCTGTAGAGCTTCGACGCGGCGCTGGCGAACTCAGAGAAGGGGCTGATCCAGGCGCGGTTGGATTCGTAGATTTGGTAAAGCATGGGCGGTGACCTTTGATCGCGAGGGTGCCACGGGGGCTGCATGGCGGGCTTGACGGGTGCCATCAAGGCCATGGTGCAGTGCAGCATAGTGCAGATTCTTCATCTTTGCACAGGGGGCTGACCCGCAAGCCGCGCAACAGGCCCTTTCGCACCGTGCAATTTGTCGGCTTTCGTGGGTGCGTTTTCCCCCCTGCCTTGGGGGTGTCGCTCGCAGCAGGGCGGGAGGGCTTGACCGGACGCGTCAGGCTTTGGGCCGTTCGTCACGCCGATGATGTAACGTGATGTATTCCACACTCCAAGCACAGGAAGGCCCCATGAACCCATTGACCGAGTGCGCCGTCAAGCGCCATCCAGCCTCTCGCAAGCCCCTGGCGCTGTCGGCGCTGGCCGTGGCCCTGTCCGCCGCCAGCTTGGGCGCGCACGCCGCCCTGGACACCTACTTGCGTGGCGCGTTCTCGGCCGTGGTCAACTGGCCGCTCATCCCGATGCACGTCGTGCTGCTGCCCGATGGCCGCGTCATGAGCTATGGCTCGGACGGCCAGGGCAACCAGACCGGGCAGTTCACCTACGACGTCTGGGACCCGAGCAAGGGCACCGCCGCCGCGTCCCACCTGACGCTGCCCAACACCACGGGCACCGACACCTTCTGCAGCGGCCAGATCGTCCTGCCTGCCAGCGGGGCCGTGCTGCTCACCGGGGGCGACAAGATCGTCAACGGCGTTCGCAATTACTCCATCAATGACGTCAACCTGTTTGACTGGCGCACCAACAGCCTGTACTCGGCCCAGCAGCCGATGGCATTCCTGCGCTGGTACCCGACCGTGCTGACCACCGCGGCCGGCGAGGTGCTGGTGCTGGGCGGGCGCGCCGACCCCAACACACCGGCCCCGACCCCGGAGGTCTACACCGAAGGCGTGGGCTGGCGCAGCCTGAGCTCGGCTGTCAGCGACGGTGCCTATGGCACCCGCAACTGGAGCTACCCGCGCGCCTGGCAGGCGCCGAACGGCAAGGTCTTCATCGCCACCATCTGGGGCGGCACCTACTACCTGGACCCGGCCGGCACAGGCAAGGTCGAAGCCACGCCGCTGGCGCTCAGCGAGGGCGATGTCTACCTGCCCAGCGTGATGTACAGCCCGGGCAAGATCCTCGCGCTGCGCAAACTCAACAAGGCGGTGGTGGTGGACATCAACGGCGCCACGCCCAAGGCGACCAGCGTGACCGGTGTTGGCCAGGACCGCTACCACGCCTCCGCCACGGTGATGGCCGACGGCAAGGTGTTCGTCAACGGCGGCTCGATGGTGTCCAACGTCGCCAACGGCGTGGCCTACACCGCCAAGATCTGGAACCCGGCTACCAACGGCTGGAGCAACGCGGCGACTGCGGCCAAGATGCGCCTGTACCACTCGGCGTCGCTGCTGCTGCCAGATGGCCGGGTGCTGACGGCGGGCGGTGGTGCGCCGGGGCCGGTCACCAACCTGAACGCCGAGGTCTACACGCCGCCCTATCTCTACAAGCAGGACTGGACCGCCACCCTGGCCACGCGCCCGGTGATCACCTCGGCACCGACCACGGCGACTTGGGGCAGCACGGTGCCCGTGACGCTGAACGCCAGCGGCGTCAGCAAGGTCACCCTGGTCAAAACGGGTTCGGCCACGCACACGGTGGACTTCGACCAGCGCTTCCTGAACCTGGCCTTCACCGCATCGGGCACCCAGGTGAAGGTGACCTTGCCGGCGTCGGCCAGGATCGCGCCGCCGGGCAACTACATGCTGTTCGTGTTCAACAGCGCGGGCGTGCCTTCGGTGGCGCGCATCGTGAAGCTGGGTTGACGATGACTGCGGTGGCCTGAGGGCCACGGGAAAGGCCAAAGCAAAGAAGGCCCCTCACTGCGCAAGCGGCGAGGGGCCTTTTCACATCCGGGCTGCAACTGAACCACTGAACGGCACACACCCCTTGGGGTGATGTGCGTCAGCGGCGCAGATCAGGCCTGACGGCGACGGGCGGCGAAGCCGACCACGCCCAGGGCGGCGGCCAGCAGGGCCAGCGAGGTGGGCTCGGGCACGGCAGCGATGTTGTCGACCACGGCGCCAGCACCGGTGATGCGCAGGGACTGGATGTCCGTGCTGTTGCGCAGGAAACCGATGGTGGTGCCTTCGTCGTAGCTTTCAGCGCCCAGCGAGGACGTGAAGGTGACCGTGGCGGACTCCAGCAGCACACCGCCCACGCCAAAGGCTTCCACCAGCAGGGAGCTGCCACCGTCGTGGCTCACGAAGGCGCTGACGCCAGAGCGCAGCGAGTCGAAGGTGAAGTACAGCGAGCCATTGGTGCCAGCGGCAGCGAAGCCGTTCAGGCCGAAGGTCCAGGCGCCGTTGGTGCCCAAGTCGCGGACGGCCGGAGACAGTTCTGCGTCGGTGTCGGCGCCGAGGCTCACGCCTTGGCCCAGGTTGACGCCGCCGTTGGTGTTGACAAAGCCATCAAAGGTTTCGAAGCCGATGACGGTGGCGCCAGCGACGCTGTCCAGCGAGGTGGTGATGACGGCGGCCTGGGCCGACACGGAGGCAGCCATCAGGGTGGCTGCAGCGATCAGGTTGAATTTCATGGTGAACATCCTTGTGTTGAGTCCAGTGCCGATCACGAGCCGATGATGCCGCCGTCGTCCTTGGTGATGACCACCACGGAAGAGCGGGGACGGCCAGCGGGCAGGTTGGTGACGCCGTCGGCGGCCACGGACCACTGGTTCTGCGGCCAGTTCGAGAACTGGGTCGGGTTGGCGGCGAGCGCGTCTTCACCCGGGTGCTGCACGCCCACGAACATGGTCTTGCCGTCAGGTGTCAGGGTCACGCCGGTGACTTCGCACTTGTTGGGGGCGGTCAGGAAGCGGCGGGTTTCGCCGGTGTTCGGGTCGGCGCACACCATCATGTTGCCGCCGATGTTGATGAAGTCGCCCGAGCCGTCGCCAACCTGGTCGGTCTGCACCCACATGCGACCGAAGTGGTCGAACCACAGGCCGTCGGGCGCACCGTAGTCGGCACTGCCGTTGGGCGTGTCGACGATGTTGCCCTGGTAGTTGGCAGCGCCGGTGTAGGTCGAGCCCAGGGTCTTGGTGGTGATGCTGTCGCCGGCCTGGGCGAAGATGTCCCAGCCGAAGGTGGTGGCGGTGACGGTCTTGCCGGTTTCGCGCCAGCGGATGATGTGACCGAAGTCGTTGTCGGCGCGGGGGTTGGCGGCGTCCACGGGCGGGTTGGCGGAGGCGGATGCCGTGCTGCCATCGGCCGCATTGGCGGCAGGTGCAGAAGCCGTCGGGGCGTTGCCGCGGCGGTTGTTGTTGGTCAGGGTGCAGTACACCTCGACTTCGTCGAAGCCGCCGATGCGGGGGCGGGCGCCGGTCCACTCGGGGCGGTCCATCATGGTGGCGCCAACAGCGTCGGCGGCCATGCGGGTCTTGATCAGGATCTTGGCCTGGACTTCGGCGTCATTGGTGCCCGCGAAGTTGGGGTTGTCGCGCAGAGCCTGACCGTTCACACCGATGGTGTCCGGCGTCAGAGCCAGCCACTGGCCGCTCAGGTTGGCATCAAAACGGGCCACATAGAGCGTGCCGCTGTCCAGCAGGTCGCGGTTGGCGGCCTTGTTGGTGGGGGTGAACTTGCCAGCACAGACGAACTTGTAGATGTATTCGTTGCGCTCGTCGTCACCCATGTAGAAGGCCACGTTGTTCTGGCTGTCCACCACGAACTGGGCACTTTCGTGCTTGAAGCGGCCCATGGCGGTGCGCTTGACGGGCACCGAGCGGGGGTTGTAAGGGTCGATCTCGACCACCCAGCCGAACAAGTGCGGCTCGTTGGGGTTTTTGACGGGGTCGAAGCGCTCGTCGTTCTTGTGCCAGTTGTAAACGCCAAAGCCCGTGCTGCTGATGCCGTAACGGCGGTTCAGCTTGCCGACCTCGGTGGCCGTCGACGTTGGCACGGCGCTGTCGCTGGAGAAGTTGCCGTTGAAGTTTTCTTCGCAGGTCAGGTAGGTGCCCCAGGGCGTGATGCCGTTGGCGCAGTTGTTGACCGTGCCATTGGCGGTGAAGCCGTCGGTCGTGCCGCCGGTCGCAGTGCTGCCGGTTTCCGTGATGGTGTAGGCCTTGGCCTTCATCAGGTCATGGCCTGCGGCCGGGCCGGAGATGCGGCAGGGCGTGTTGGCGGTGATGCGGCGGCCGTAGAGCGAGCCCTTGACCACGGTCCACTTGCCATTGACGCGACGGGCCTCGACGAGCGACACGCCATGAGCGTTCTGAGACTTGCGGGTCTTGTCGATCGTGTAGTTGCCGCCAGCGATGTTCTGGCCGTCGGTGAACAGGATGTCTTCGTGCGTGTACTCGTTGTTCACGGCCAGCACGCCGCGGTCGCTCAGCACGGCGCCTGCTGTGCCCGAGAACGGGAAGAAGTGCATGCCGTCGTTGTGCATGCCGAACTGCTTGGCTTGCTGAGCAGCGGTTTCCGATGCGGAGCCGGTGAAAGCGGTGCCGCCGGGCATGATGGCGTCGCCCCAGGACACGAAAACCTGGGCGGTGTAACCAGTGGGCACGGTGATGCGGTCAACCGTGGAAGTGGCAGATCCGCCGAGCGAGACGTTCAAGGCGCGGGTGTTGGCCGGCACGTTTTCGAAACCGATGCCGGGGAAGCCCAAGCTGGCGGGCAGTGGTGCGGCTTCCACGGTGTTGACCAGACCGCCGAGGGTCAGGCCGCCGGCGGATGCCAGGGCGGTGGCGCTCAGGCCGGTCTTGATGAACTGGCGACGGCTGGCCTCGACGGTGTCGATGACGTCACGGATGGAGGGGACGGACGACTGGGACAGCGTCACGTCATTGGTGGGATGGGAAGCACCCTTCATCGAAATCTCCGGTGGTGTTGAGGGGACATGGACTGCAGCGGCAGTGGAGGCGTTCCGCCTTCTGCACGATGGGCCTGACTATCTCTGAGGGCCATGACATCGTGCGGGCGCTCGGTCGCACAGGCATGGGCCAAATGGCGGGTGTTTTGCTGAATCTTCCGGATGCGTCGGCGAAGCTGCGGCCAGCACGGCGACATTTCCCTCATGATGGAAAAAGCCCTCGCCGCTTGCGCGACGAGGGCCGTGGTGCGTCCTGATGCAGCGTCACCCGGAGGCGACGCGCGTCAGGCAGGCATCAAGCCTGGCGGCGACGGGCAGCGAAGCCGACCACGCCCAAGGCAGCTGCCAGCAGGGCCAGCGAGGTGGGCTCGGGCACGGCGGTGATGTTGTCGATGGCCACGAAGGCGCCAGGCGCGGCGAACTCGGACAGACCGGTCAGTGCGAAGGACTTGGCTTGGCCGTTGAAGTTGAAGGTGGTGTTGGTCCACACATCGGATTCAGCGGAAGAGCCATTGCCAGCCAGGGTGTAGGAGCCCAGGAAGGTGCCAGTGCCGTTCAGGCCGGAGTAGGCGCTGATGGTCACGTCGCTGATGGCGGTGTAGTCGAACGACAGCTTGTAGTCAACGGCATTGGCCACGTTCATGTAGGAGGCCGTGTTGACGGTGCCGTCGAGCTGCACGAAGGCCACGCCCGAACCCAGGTTGGCGGACGGGGTGTAGTAGTTGCCGCCGGCCAGGGCGCCGAGGCCGTCGCCGTTCACCAGGGTCAGCACGTTGGTGAAGCTCACGCCTTGGGCGGCGTAGGCATTGTCGACCGAGGTGAAGGTGTCACCCAGATTGTTGAAGTCGATGACGAATGCCGAAGTGGCAGACGACACGGCAGGCACAACGGCCAGGGCAAGCAGGGACAGGGCAGAAGACAGTTTCATTGGAAACTCCAGAAAGGGTGTTTGTTGCTTGGGCAGGGCGGCAGCAGACAACAAGATCCGAAGGAGTCTAGGCAGCGATGGCGACAAACATGTGACCAAACGCACATGCGCGATGGCGGACGCTTTGGGGGCGATTGCCTTGCAATGCGACATCGTTTATCGGGAGATGAAATTCGGTGGATCAAACGCGTGTTTTGTCGGCCGAGTGTGGTGCGGATGCTGCGCCAGGCGCCATCGGCGCACGGCCCCACGCCAGTCACGGACAAGTCACCTTCGCTCATTAACCTCCTGTTGCAGCCTTTGGCGTGGCCGGAAGAGGTCGGATGACCCGCCCGGAGCCCAAGCGCACGTGCTTCGTTTGGCGGCAGGCACTCGACGACCCCCTTCAAGACTCAGAACCACTACCTGGAGCAGCAATGCAATTCTTCAGCAAGCACCAGATCGCGCTGGCCGCGATCTCTTTCCTGGGCGCCGCCTCGGCCGTTGCCCCCACCGCCTCGGTGGCCGCCACCAAGGTCCCCGGCCAGTATGTCGCCGGCGACTTTCACAACCACACGACCTGCTCGGATGGCGCCATCTCGATGCAGAAGCTGATCAAGAAGTCCACCGGCAAGGACAACGGTGAATGGGGTCTGGACTGGTTCGTGCAAGCCGGTCACGGCGGCACTGGCAACCGCAACTGCACCCTGGCCGAAGACGCTTCGCTGGCCACCCCGGCCTACCCCCTGGTGACCGATGCCACCACCGGCGCCATCAAGGGCCCCACCACCACCTGGGAAAACTCTGGCGTGACCCTCAAGGGCAATGTCAGCGGCACCTCGCCCAGCCGCAACATGTGGCGCTGGCAGTCCATCAAGGAAGTGCAGTACCCCGTCACCGAATACCTGGCTGCCTTGAAGAACACGCCTGTGTTCATGGGCCTGGAATCCGTTGTGGCCGGTCACGAGCACTCGTCCATGGCCGTCATCACCGGTCAGCTGCCCACTTCGCTGGACACCGTCACCCTGCCGACCACGCCTGGCTACGTCCCCCAGGGCAACGCCACGGCCCTGGCCCAGTGGAGCTACTGCTTCGACCGCGGTGACACCGACACCAGCCGCGGCGCTGAGAACCAGTGGTCTTGCGAAGTCACCGGCAGCGATTATTCCGACACCACCAAGTTCAACTGGAACACCACCGGCCAGAAGCTGATCCCCACGGGCAGCGGCGTCGGCAGCGGTGTGGGCACCAAGGGTCACCTGAAGACCGTGGAATCCCTGAAGTGGATGCAGGAAAAGCACGCTGGCGGCAGCTACTACGTGCCTGCCCACTTGGAGCGTGCTGGTCCCTTCAACCCGGATGGCAACAACGGCTTCAACGTCGAGCACCTGCGCAACTTCAACAACGTCGCGCCTGACATCGCCTTCGGCATGGAGACCCAGCCGGGTCACGGCGCCTCGGCCGAGCGCGGCGAGTATCGCCAACTGCGCAACAGCTTCGTTGGCAGCGCCACGAACGTGGACTCCGTCGGTGGTTCGACCTACGGTGGTACCGGCGTGTACGGCGCCCAAGTTGGCGGCGTGTGGGATGCCCTGCTGGGCGAAGGTCGCAACTGGTGGTTCTTCGCCAGCTCCGACTGGCACAACCGTGGCCAGTTCGGCCCCGATGACCGCCGCTCGACCCAGGACTTCTACCCTGGCGAATACCAGCGCAACTACACCCTGGTGCGCAATGGCTCCGACAAGCTGCGTCCGCAATCCATCGTTGACGGTCTGCGCACCGGCAACAACTGGGCTTCGTCGGGTCAGATCATCGACCGCCTGGCTTTCATCGCTTGCTCGTCCTACGCTGGCCGTGGCGCTCGCACCGCTGCTTCCGTGGAAGCCCTGGCCGTGTCCGCCGCCAACGGCAACACCGACATCAACGTGAGCGGTTGCGCCACGATGGGTGAGAAGCTGGCAGTGAACCCGGGTGCCAACGTCATCGTGTCGATCGTGGTGCGTGACCCGGCCGGTGCCAGCAACTCGCCGTACTCGTTCCCCAACCCCTCGCTGCTGCAAGTGGGCATCAACCAGCCCCTGAACAAGCCGGTGCTGGACCACGTGGACGTGATCCGCGGCCTGGTGACGGGCTTGCGTCAGCCTGGCGCTGCTGACTACGCTGGCGAATGGCCGCGCAACACCAACTGGCTGCGTGCCGACGGCTCGACCGCCGACCTGTCGGTGGTGCCTGCTGCTGCCAAGAACACCTCGGCAGCCCTGCTGAAGTCGTTCAGCGCCGCTGGCAGCAATGCCTGGACGGCTTTCACGGCTGCCGACGGCACGCAAATGCTGAAGATGACCTTCACCGTTCCCGCGGTGCAGGCTTCCCAGTACCTGCGTCTGCGTGGTTCGAACCTGCCTGCTTCGGTGCCTTACGAGACCGATGCCAACGGCAACCCGCTGCCTGACTTCTTCACGAACGCCGCCAACACCGCCAACCTGCGCGTCCCTTGCACCACCGTGGGCACCAATGTGCCGACCTCGGCTGTGAGCTGGACCGCTGCCAGCGGCACCATCGACGGCTGCCCGGCTCACCTGGCAACGGCACCGGCTGCCATCACCACGGCTTCCGGCCCGTTGGCTGCTGGTCAGAAGATGGTGTCCTACGACGTGGCTGCCTGGTCTGACCTGTGGTTCTACAGCAACCCGATCTATGTCCAGGTGACGGGTTCGACCGTGGTCGCTGGCGTGAAGTGATCTTTCGCCCAGCCTGAGGCTCTGGACGCTGCCTGCCCTTGGGGCAGCGTCCGGGTCTTGAACGCCACAGCCCGCCCCCTTGGCGGGCTGTGGCAATTCTGCTGAAGCCAGCGCCCTTCTGTTTCCTTCCGGAGATTCCGCATGCCTTACACGATGTCCCGCCGCCATCTCCTGCGTGCCGGATTGGCCCTGGGTGCCTCCGCCATGGCCCCTGGCGCCCGCGCTTGCGAGTTTTTCGCCGCCAACCTGCGTGTCACGCACCCCTGGACCCGCGTCACCCCGGCCGATGCGCCTTTTGCCGTCGTCTGCATGAAGATTGACCAGGTCACCGCGAGCGACCGCCTCATCGGCGTTGAAACCCCGGTGGCCACCGGCGCACAGATCGGTGGCATCAGCACGCCCCCGGGCTTGAACCTCTTGATCGAGCGTGGCCAGGACTTCACCCTCAACGAGGAAGGTCTGCACCTGCGTTTGCTGGGCCTGACACAGCCCCTGTTGCTGGGCCGTTCCTACCCGATGCGCCTGGTGTTCGAGAAATCTGGCGTCCTCCACGTGGAACTGAACGTGGATTACGAGGCCCAAGGCTGAGCTTGTTGCAAGAAGAAGTACCTCCCATGTCCCACCCTCCGCTGTCTGCCTCTGTGAACGACAACCACGCCGCATCGGCTTCCCAGGCCTCTCCGCTGCCTCGACCGGCTTGGCTGCGTGAGCCGCTGCTGCATTTCCTGCTGCTGGGCGCCATCTTGTTCGGGGTGGACCACTACCTCGTCACCCGTGTCGATGACCCCCGCACCATCGTGGTCGGCGCCGCTGTCGATGACGAAGCCAAGCAACTGTTCAAGGCGTCACGCGGGCGAGATCCCAACGCCGAAGAGCTGGCGGCCCTGCGCCGTGTCTGGCTGGACAACGAAGTGCTCTACCGAGAGGGTTTGATCCTTCAGATGGACAAGGGCGACAGCGCCATCCGCGAGCGCGTGATCTTCAAGGCCTTGAGCGTGGTGGACGCGAACACCAAGCTGCCGCCGGTGACCGAGGAGGTGCTGCGCACATGGTTCGACGCCCGCCGCGCCAAGTACGATGAGCCGCCGCGCTTCGATTTCCAGGAGGCCGTGCTCTCAGGCGATGCCAGCGAGGCCGGCATCCGCGCCTTCGTAGACAAGCTCAACGCAGGCACGCCCGGCGAGGCCGAAGCCGGCCTGCGCGTGTTCAAGGGCCGCCCACGCAGCAACGTGGAACAAAGCTACGGCCCTGAATTCGCCAAGGCGCTGGAGTCCGCCTCGCCGCAGACATGGCAGGCCTTGAAGAGCAAGGACGGCTGGCGCGCGGTGCGCCTGGAGCAGGTGACGCCTGCCAAGCCAGCCGTGTTCGAGGTGCTGCGCAACGTGGTCCAGCAGGACTGGACGGACGCCACCATGGCCGAGCAGCGCAGCGCCGCCGTGCGTGGCCTGATGGGCAAGTACAAGGTGATCTTCGAAGGTGACGCCAAATGATGGCGCGCCTGCATGCCGTGTTGCGTGTTGTCCTGTCGTTGATGTCCGTGTGCCTGGGCCTCGGTGCAGCGCTGTGGAGCCTGGAAGCCCGTGCCCACGAGATGAGCATGGCCGAGATGCAGGTCCGCGAGACTTCGCCCGGCGAATTCTTCTGGCAATGGGGCCCGACGGAAAAGCGTGCCGCCAAAGACGACCTCACGCCCATCTGGCCTGAGAACTGCGTGGCCGAAGGCAGCATGCTGCACTGCGGTGAAGACGGTCTGGACGGTGCGATTTCGGTCAAGGGCGTGGGCAAGGCCTATTCGGCCGCGCTCATCAAGATCACCTGGCGCAATGGCGAGTCGCGCGTTTACACGCTGACCGGCAGCCAGCCCTCGGCGCAGATCCACGGCGGCGCCGAAGACCGCCGCGGCATGGGCCAGGTCGCCTCGGCTTACACGGTGCTGGGGGTCGAGCACATCCTCAGCGGCATCGACCACCTGCTGTTCGTCATCAGCTTGCTCTTCCTGGTGGGCTTCAACCGCCGCCTGCTGTGGACGATCACGGCCTTCACCGCTGCGCACAGCCTGACGCTGGCGCTCAGCGCCCTGGGCTGGCTGGTGCTGCGTCCGCCGCCGGTGGAGGCGTCCATCGCGCTGTCCATCGTGCTGGTGGCCGGTGAAGCCTTGCACACGCAGCAAACCCTGGCGCGGCGCTGGCCGGCCCTGGTGGCCTTCCTGTTCGGCCTGGTGCACGGCCTGGGCTTTGCCGGTGCGCTCAAGGAAATCGGTCTGCCCGAGAACCACATGCTGACGGCCTTGCTGACCTTCAACGTCGGCGTGGAAATCGGCCAGCTCATGACCGTGCTGGCCGCCTGGGCCCTGTGGCGCGTGGCCTCGCGCTGGGCGTGGTTTGCCGCGGCCCGCACGCCGGCGCTGTACGGCATCGGCGCGATCGCATCGTTTTGGGCCTGGTCGCGTGTGGCGGCCATCGTCGCTTGAGTTGGCATGTCATGAACGAAGTCATCCCCCTCTTTCCCACGCCCTTCCTGCGCGCCCCGGCCGCTTTGCCGCGCGCGGTGGTCGATGGCCTGGTGCAGCATTTCAGCGGCCTGGCCCTGCAGGACAACAATGCGTCGGCGAACCTGTCGCACACGCAGATGCTGCGCCCCAGCGACAGCCCGCTGCTGGTGGACGCCGCCGCGCTGATCACGCCCAAGCTGGCCGAATTCGGCGCGCTGCTGTTCGGTGAGTCGCTGGGCTGGGCCATCAAGGAGATGTGGGTCAATGTGCTGGACGAAGGCGGACGCCAGGCCATGCACAACCACGCCAACAGCTTCATCTCCGGGGTGGTTTACCTCACGCCGACACACCCCTCGTCGCGCACGGTGTTCATGAAGTCGCCGGGCGGGCACGATTTTTCTTTCAAGAACGACCACGCGGGCGTGGTCACGGGCGCCTTCAACGCCGAGAAGTGGATCAGCCCTCAGCCCGAGCCGGGTGACCTGGTGCTGTTCCCCAGCTACCTGATGCACGCCGTGCCGCCCAACGAGGGCGAGCGCCGCATCACCCTGGCGTTCAATGCCATCCCGGCGCGGCTGGATTCCTGGGGTTATGCCGTGAACTTCAGTGGCTGAGTCGGTGACCGAGGTCGGGGGTGCCCGGCACCGTGCTTCCTTGCTGCTGATGGTGGCCTCCGGCTTTGCCGGCTTGGGCTACCAGGTGGTGTGGACGCAGCAATGCGCCTTGTGGCTGGGACATGAGTCGGCCTCCGTGCTGGCCGTGGTGGCCGCGTTCTTTGGCGGCATCGCACTCGGTGCCTTGTGGCTGGGGCCTGGCATCGAGCGCAGCGAGCGTCCGGTGCGCTGGTACGCCGCCTGCGAGCTGGGCATTGCCTTGTGGTCGATGCTGTTGATGGTGGGGATGTCGCCAGTGAGCGACTGGCTGCTGGCGCGCATCGGCACACAGCCTGCGCCGCTGTGGCAATGGGCCTGCGCCTTCACTGGCACTTTCCTGCTCTTGCTGCCTGCCACGGTGGCCATGGGCGCGACCTTGCCGGCCATGGAGCGGGTGATGTCGGGCGCGGGCGCCAGGTCGATCGCCGCCTTTTACGCGGCCAACACCTCGGGCGCTGTGCTGGGCGTGCTGGGCACGGCCTTCTGGCTGGTGCCACAGCTGGGGCTGACCCGCACCGCCGCGGTGTGCGTGGCGCTCAACCTGTTGTGTGCGTTGGCGGCGCTGGTGATTTTCCCGGCGCGCAGCCCTTTGGCAGCCGATCGGCCTGATGCGACCGGTGCGGTGGCTTCTCAGGGGCGGGCCCTGCTCTGGCGCCTGGCCTTCACCGGCTTGCTGGGCATTGGCTACGAGGTGCTGGTGGTGCGCGTGCTCAGCCAGGTCGCCGAAGACACCGTCTACACCTTCGCCATGCTGCTGGCGGTGTACCTCGTGGGCACGGCCCTGGGGGCGGCCGCTTACGCGCGCTGGCGCCACCGGGTGAGCGACGCCCAAGCCCTGGGCGACAAGCTCCTGACGCTGCTGGCCACGGCCTGCCTGCTGGGCACGGCCAGCCTGTGGGCGTCCGAGGGGCTGCAAGCGTGGTTGCGCGCCGCGTGGGGCGGCGGCATGGGCGCGGCCGTGGCCGCGGAAGGTGTCATCGCCCTGGCGGCTTTCGGCTTGCCCACCTTCGCGATGGGCGCGTTGTTCAGCCACCTCAGCGCACGCGCCAGTGCCGAGGGCATCGGCTTTGGCCGTTCCTTGGGCGTCAACACGCTGGGCGCGGCGGCTGCGGCCCCGCTGTTCGGCGTGCTGCTGACGCCTGTGCTCGGCCCGAAGTGGGTGCTGGTGTTGATCGCGCTGGGCTACCTGGCCCTCACCGCGCGGCGCGCCTGGCGGACGTCCTGGGTGTGGGCGCCGGCCCTCACGGCCATCGCCCTGGCGGTGTTGACCCCGCAGCTGGCTTTCGTCGATGTGCCGGAAGGCGGGCGCATCGTGGCTTACCGCGACGGCATCATGGCCGCGGTCAGTGTGGTGGAGGACGCCGATGGCGTGGCGCGCTTGCGCATCAACAACCGGCAGCAAGAGGGCAGCTCGGCCACCCTGCTGGTGGACGGTCGCCAGGCCCTGTTGCCCGTGCTGCTGCACCCCGCGCCACACAAGGCCTTGTTCCTGGGCCTGGGCACGGGGGTGACATCCGGTGCCGCCGCCGAAGACCCCAGTCTGCAGGTGGACACGGTCGAGTTGCTGCCCGAGGTCATCGACGCGGCGCAGCACTTCTGGCGCGTGTTCGACCGCGCTGGCCCCAATCCACGCCAGACCATCCTGGCGGCCGATGCCCGCCGTTTCGTGCGCGCCACGGACCAACGCTACGACGTCATCGTCTCGGACAACTTCCAGCCGGCGCGCAGTGGCTCCGGTGCGCTCTACACGGTCGAGCACTTCCGTGCCGTCAAGGCCCGCCTGGCGCCCGACGGCCTGTTCTGCCAGTGGCTGCCGCTGCACCAGCTGGACATCGCCACGCTGCGCAGCATCGTGCAGTCCTTCCTGATCGCCTACCCGAAGGGCGTGGCCGTCCTGGCCAGCAACAGCCTGGAGACCCCCGTGGTCGGCCTGTTGGGCCACCCCGATGAGGCCCAGGACGCCGGACGGTTCGATCCGACCCGCTTGCGCCAGCGCCTGTCTGCCAACGGCTTCCCACGCTCCCCCGCGGCCTTTGGCATCACCGACGAATTCGCGCTGCTGGGCAATGTGATTGCCGGGCCCGAGGCACTCCGGCGCTTCGCCGCCGATGCGCCTGCCAACACCGATGACCTGCCGGTCGTGGCCTATGCCGCCCCGCGCATCACCTATGCGCCCGACACGGCGCCGCGCGATCGCCTGGCCGTGCTGATGCGGTCGGTTTCGGTGGCGCCAGCGGAGGTGCTGGCTGCCCAAACCGATCCGGCCTGGGCCCGGCGCATGGCGGCCTACTGGCAGGCGCGCCAGCGCTTCATCGAGGTTGGGCAGGGCGTGCGGCCTTCGGGCGATGTGCAGGACATGCTGTCCCAGGTGCGCGAACCGCTGCTGTCGGTGCTGCGCCTCAGCCCGGATTTCCGCCCGGCCTACGAGCCCCTGGTGGGCATGGCCGCCGCCCTGGCGCGCGTGGACGTGGACGCCGCGCGGGCTTTGCTGACCGAGCTGAACAGCATCCAGCCGGCCTGGCCGGAGGCCGGACAGGTGCTGCAGCGCATCTCGGTGCCCCGCTGAGCCCAAGCCCTCCCAGCGGTGGGGCTTCTGGCCGCGTCATGCAAGTTGCCGCGTGGCCATGAAAAAAGGCTCCTCGCGGAGCCTTCGTGCACGGTGCGTGCCGGCAGGCCTGGTGTCAGGCCCTCACCGGCACCGCTGGCATCACATCACGGCCTTGATGGCCGCGGCCACGCCCTGGATGTTGCCGGAGTTCAGCGCGGCCACGCAGATGCGGCCGGAGTCCACGCCGTACACGCCGAACTCGGCGCGCAGGCGCTGCATTTGCGCTGCGTTCAGGCCGGAGTAGCTGAACATGCCCTTCTGGCGGGTGATGTAGCTCAGGTCGCCCTGCACGCCGGCGGCGCTCAGTTCCTTGACCAGCGCCGTGCGCATCAGCTTGATGCGGTCGCGCATCTCGGCCAGCTCGTCTTCCCACATCTTGCGCAGCTCGGGGCTGTTCAGGACGGTGGCGACCACCTGGGCGCCGTGCGTCGGCGGGTTGGAGTAGTTGGTGCGGATGACGCGCTTGAGCTGGCTCAGCACGCGGCCCGATTCCTCGGCCGATTCGCTCACGATGCTCAGGGCGCCGACGCGCTCGCCGTACAGCGAGAAGCTCTTGGAGAAGCTGGTCGACACGAAGAAGCTCAGGCCCGACTCCAGGAACTTGATGACGACCTGGCCGTCCTCAGCAATGCCGTTGCCGAAGCCCTGGTAGGCCATGTCCAGGAAGGGCACCAGGCCGCCGGCCTGGATCACGGCAATGACTTCGTCCCACTGGGCGTCGGTCAGGTCGTAGCCGGTCGGGTTGTGGCAGCAGGCGTGCAGCAGCACGATGGTGCCGGCCTTGGAGGACTTCAGCTTGGCGATCAGGCCGTCGAAGTGGATGCCACGGTTGGCGGCGTCGTAGTACGGGTACACGTCCACGGGGAAGCCGGCCGATTCGAACAGGGCGCGGTGGTTTTCCCAGCTCGGGTCCGAGATCAGGACCTGCGCATCGGGGTTCAGGCGCTTGAGGAAGTCGGCGCCCAGCTTCAGGCCGCCTGTGCCGCCGATGGCCTGGGCCGTGGCGATGCGACCGGCCTTGACCGCGGGGTGCTCGGCACCGAAGACCAGGCCTTGCACGGCCTTGTCATAGGCCACGATGCCGTCGATGGGCAGGTAGCCGCGGGCCTTGGGGGCCTCGGACATCTGCTTTTCAGCGGCGGCCACGCACTTCAGCAGCGGCAGCTTGCCCTGGTCGTCGGTGTAGACGCCCACGCCGAGGTTGACCTTCTTGGGGTTGGGGTCGGCGTTGAACTGTTCGTTGAGGCCCAGGATGGGGTCGCGGGGGGCCATTTCAACGGAAGCGAACAATGAAGCCATTCGAGCGGTCTCCGGTCGGTTGAGATAAGCTGAAAGATTCGCCGCCCAGCTTGGGCCCGCTCATGTCAAACGGGTGCCAAGGCGGCCAGCTTCCAGTGCCCGGTAGGGGCAAACCCATTATTTTAGCCAAAGCGCCCCGGATGTCAGATCCCATTTCCCTTGAGGGGGTCAAGTTGCCCTCAGCCAACCGTTCAGGCGTCACGGAATCCGGCGCGGGCGAGCCCGTGCCCGACGGGGAGTTCGTGCGCTTCGAGAACTCGCCCTTCGAGCTGTACCAGCCCTACCCACCGGCGGGCGACCAGCCGACCGCCATCGCCCAGCTCTGCGAGGGCATCGAAGACGGCCTGAGCTACCAGACCCTGCTGGGCGTGACCGGCTCGGGCAAGACCTTCACCATGGCCAACGTGATCGCCCGCGAAGGCCGTCCGGCCATCGTCTTCGCGCCCAACAAGACGCTGGCCGCGCAGCTCTACGCCGAGTTCCGCGAGTTCTTCCCGCACAACGCCGTCGAGTACTTCGTCAGCTACTACGACTACTACCAGCCCGAGGCCTACGTCCCGCAGCGCGACCTGTTCATCGAGAAGGACAGCGCCATCAACGAGGCCATCGAGCAGATGCGGCTGAGCACCACCAAGAGCCTGCTGGAGCGCCGCGATGTCGTCATCGTGGCCACCGTCTCGGCCATCTACGGCATCGGCAAGCCCGAGGACTACATGCAGATGGTCCTGATCGCCCGCGTCGGCGACAAGCTGGGCCAGCGCGACGTCATCGCCCAGCTCATCCGCATGCAGTACAAGCGCAACGACATGGAGTTCGGGCGCGGCACCTTCCGCGTGCGCGGCGACACCATCGACGTGTTCCCGGCCGAACACTCCGAGCTGGCCGTGCGCCTCGAACTCTTCGACGACGAGATTGACAGCATCCAGCTCTTCGACCCACTCACCGGCCGCATCCGCCAGAAGATCCCGCGCTTCACCATCTACCCGTCCAGCCACTACGTGACGCCGCGCGAGCGCGTGCTGGTGGCCATCGAGGGCATCAAGGAAGAGCTCAACCAGCGCGTCAAGCAGCTGGTGGGCGACGGCAAGCTGGTCGAGGCGCAGCGCCTGGAGCAGCGCACCCGCTTTGACCTGGAGATGTTGCAGGAGGTCGGCCACTGCAAGGGCATCGAGAACTACACCCGCCACCTCTCGGGCGCCAATCCCGGCGATCCGCCGCCCACGCTGGTGGACTACATGCCGCCCGACGCGCTGATGTTCCTGGACGAAAGCCACGTGATGATCGGCCAGCTCGGTGGCATGTACAACGGCGACCGCGCCCGCAAGACCACGCTGGTGGAATATGGTTTTCGCCTGCCCTCGGCGCTCGACAACCGCCCGCTGAAGTTCGAAGAGTTCGAGGGCAAGATGCGCCAGGTCGTGTTCGTCACGGCCACGCCTGCGGCTTACGAGCAGCAGCACAGCGGCCAGATCGTCGAGCAGGTGGTGCGTCCCACCGGCCTGCTGGACCCGATCGTGGAGGTGCGCCCCGCCACCCACCAGGTGGACGACGTCCTGCAGGAAATCCACATCCGCGTGCAGAAAAGCGAGCGCGTGCTGATCACCACGCTGACCAAACGCATGGCCGAGCAGCTCACCGACTACCTGACGGAAAACGGCGTGAAGGTGCGTTACCTGCACTCCGACATCGACACCGTGGAGCGCGTGGAAATCCTGCGCGACCTGCGCCTGGGCGTGTTCGATGTGCTGGTGGGCATCAACCTGCTGCGCGAGGGCCTGGACATCCCCGAGGTCTCGCTGGTGGCCATCCTCGATGCCGACAAGGAAGGCTTCCTGCGCAGCGAACGCAGCCTGATCCAGACCATCGGGCGGACGGCGCGCAACCAGCATGGCCGGGCCATTTTGTACGCCGACAAAATCACCGAGTCCATGCGCAAGGCCATGGGCGAAACCGAGCGCCGCCGCACCAAGCAGATGGCGCACAACGAGGCGAACGGCATCACGCCGCGCACCATCAACAAGAAGGTCAAGGAGCTGATCGACGGGGTGATGTCGAACGCCGCCAAGGACGACCTCAAGGCCGCCGAGGCGCTGGTCAAGTCCATGGAGGGCACCGAGGCCCTGTCCGAGCGCGACCTGGGCAAGCGCATCAAGCAGCTGGAAAAAGACATGCTGGAGGCCGCCCGCGCCCTGGAGTTCGAGAAGGCCGCCCGCTTGCGCGACCAGTTGGCCTTGCTCAAGGAACAGGTGTTCGGCGCCACCGGCCACGACCGCATCGTGCCCATCCAGGCCGCGCGCCAGTGAGCTGACACGATGTCCAGCATGCTGTCTCGCCTGATCGGCAAGTCGTTTGGCGTGAACACGCCCGCCAAATCGCCGGCCGGTGCCATGCCGACGCAGCCCGAGGCGCGCGTCCGCGTCCTCATGGTCTGCATGGGCAACATCTGCCGCAGCCCCACGGCCGAGGCCGTGCTGCGCCACCGCCTGAGCGAGGCCGGTCTGGCCGATGCGGTGGCCGTGGATTCGGCCGGCACCCACGCCTACCACCTGGACAGCCCGCCCGACGCGCGCTCCAGCCAGGCCGGGGCCCAGCGCGGCTACGAACTGGCCCATCTGCGCGCCCGAAAGGTGCAAGCGCAGGACTACGCCCACTTCGACCTGCTGCTCGCCATGGACTGGGACAACCTGGCCTTGCTGGAAGAAAACTGCCCCAGCGACCTGCGCCCGCGCCTGCGCCGCCTGACCGAGTTCATCCCCAACAGCCACCCGCTGGCGGGCTCGCCCGTGGTGCCCGACCCCTACTACGGCGGCCCGGCAGGCTTCGAGCATGTGCTCGACCTGGTCGAGGCCGCTTGCGATGGCCTGGTGACGCACCTGCAGATGCGGTTGGCGCACCTGGACCGCAGCCAGGGTGATTGATGCGGGCTATCGGGTGCATTGAGAATGACTTCGGGAAATCCCTGGCCTTAAGTTGACTGAATCAGTCGGAATCTCTATGATTGACTGAAATGCTCGGGAATTGACCCGAACCGGTCCAACCGACCGGTTGTCGGTCCACATTCTGGAAAACCCTCCGATCCGGAGGGCCCCGAGTCCCTCTTGAGGAGAGCGTCATGCGACTGACCACCAAGGGCCGTTTCGCCGTCACGGCGATGATCGATCTGGCTTTGCGCGAGCACACGGGCCCTGTGGCCCTGGCCGCCATCAGCCAGCGCCAGCAGATCTCGCTGTCCTACCTGGAGCAACTGTTCGGCAAGCTGCGCCGCCATGAACTGGTGGAAAGCACGCGCGGGCCGGGCGGTGGCTACTCCCTGGGGCGCAAGGCCGAAGACATCACCGTGGCCGACATCATCGTGGCCGTCGATGAGCCCATCGACGCCACCGGGTGCGGCGGCAAGGAAAACTGCATGGGCGACGAAGGCGGCCGTTGCATGACGCACGACCTCTGGACCGCACTGAACAACAAGATGATCGAGTACCTCGATTCCATCTCCCTGCGCAAACTGGTCGAAGACCAACTGGCCAAGGGCATCTCCATCGAGGCGCAGCCGGTCAAGCGCGCCATTTCCACCACCCCGGTGGTCAAGCCCATCAAAGTCACCGCACCCAACTCGGTGTTCGCCCTCGGGGCGGCCCTGACGAAGTGAGGGTGAAGCGCTTGGGTTTGCCGCAAGGCGGCGCCAAGCGCGATAATTGAAGGTTTCCCGCTTGGCGGGTTCGTGCGTGTGCGATGCCGCGATGCCGCAATCTCGCGGTGTGGCCATGTGCGCCAAAACAAAGAAGAGTCCCCACCATGGACATGACCCCGCATTTCCCGATCTACATGGACTACGGCGCGACCAACCCGTGCGACCCGCGCGTGGTGGACGCCATGATCCCCTGGCTGCGCGAACACTTCGGCAACCCGGCATCGCGCACCCACGCCTACGGCTGGGAAGCAGAGGCCGCGGTCGAGAAGGCCCGCGTGCAGGTGGCCGAACTCATCGGTGCCGACCCGCGTGAAATCGTCTGGACCTCGGGCGCCACCGAATCGAACAACCTGGCCCTCAAGGGCGCGGCGCACTTTTACCAGTCGCGCGGCAAGCACATCATCACGGTCAAGACCGAGCACAAGGCCGTGCTGGACACCGTGCGCGAGCTGGAGCGCCAGGGCTTCGAGGCCACCTACCTCGATGTGCAGGACAACGGCTTGCTGGACCTGGAGGCGCTGAAGGCCGCCATCCGTCCGGACACCATCCTGATCTCGGTCATGTTCGTGAACAACGAGATCGGCGTCATCCAGGACATCGCCACCATCGGCGCGCTGTGCCGCGAGAAGGGCATCGTCTTCCACGTGGACGCGGCCCAGGCCACGGGCAAGGTCGCCATCGACCTGAACACGCTGCCGGTGGACCTGATGAGCCTGGCTTCGCACAAGACCTACGGCCCCAAGGGCATCGGCGCGCTGTACGTGCGCCGCAAGCCGCGCATCCGCATCGAAGCGCAGATGCACGGCGGCGGCCACGAGCGTGGCATGCGCTCGGGCACCTTGCCCACGCACCAGATCGTCGGCATGGGCGAGGCTTTCCGCATCGCCCGCGAAGAGATGGTCGCCGAGAACGAGCGCATCCGTGCGCTGCAGCAGCGCCTCTACAAGGGCCTGCAGGACATCGAGCAGATTTTCGTCAACGGCGACATCGAGCGCCGCGTGCCGCACAACCTGAACATCTCCTTCAATTACGTCGAAGGCGAGTCGCTGATCATGGGCATCAAGGGCATCGCGGTGTCCTCGGGCTCGGCCTGCACCTCGGCCAGCCTGGAGCCCAGCTACGTGCTGCGCGCCCTCGGCCGCTCGGACGAACTGGCGCACAGCTCGCTGCGCATGACCATCGGTCGCTTCACCACCGAAGAAGAGATCGATTTCGTCGTCGCCACCTTGAAAGACCGCGTGGCCAAGCTGCGCGAGCTGTCCCCGCTGTGGGACATGTACAAGGACGGCATCGACATCAGCACCATCCAATGGGCTGCACACTGAGTTTGGAGTAACACCATGGCATACAGCGACAAGGTCATCGACCACTACGAACACCCCCGCAACGTTGGCTCTTTCGAAAAGGGCGACGACACCGTGGGCACCGGCATGGTGGGCGCACCCGCCTGCGGCGACGTGATGAAGCTGCAGATCAAGGTCAACCCGAGCACCGGTGTGATCGAAGACGCGCGTTTCAAGACCTACGGCTGCGGCTCGGCGATCGCTTCGAGCTCGCTGGTGACGGAATGGGTCCGCGGCAAGACCCTGGACGAGGCGCTGGACATCAAGAACACCCAGATCGCCGAAGAGCTGGCCTTGCCCCCGGTCAAGATCCACTGCTCCATCCTGGCCGAAGATGCCATCAAGGCAGCTGTCAACGACTACAAGGCCAAGCATGCAAACTGACACCGCATCCTGCACCGCCGGCCCGGGCACCGGGCCGCTGCCCGACATCGCCCAGGTCACGGCGGGCATGCGCGTGTCCCTGACCGAGGCCGCTGCCCGCCACATCACCCGCTACCTGAGCCGCCGCGGCAAGGGCGTGGGCGTGCGCCTGGGCGTGAAGACCACGGGCTGCTCCGGCCTGGCCTACAAGATCGAGTTCGCTGACGAAGCCGCACCCGAAGACGTGATCTTCGAGCAGCAAGGCGTGAAGATCCTGGTGGACCCGAAGAGCCTGCCCTACATCGATGGCACCGAGCTGGACTTCGTGCGCGAAGGCCTGAACGAAGGCTTCAAGTTCAACAACCCCAACGAGCGTGACCGCTGCGGTTGCGGGGAATCCTTCCGCATCTGAGGTGGCGACCCCCAGGGGCCGTGCCCTTGCGTCAGACGAAGCCCCGCCCCCCTGGTGGGGTTTCGCACTTTGACCGATCCATGAACATCGACGCCGACGACTTCACCCTGCTGGGCCTGCCCCGCGCTTTCGCGCTGGAGCGCAGCCAGCTGGACGCCGCCTGGAAGGCCTTGCAGGCCAAGGTGCACCCGGACCGCTTCGCCGCCGAAGGGGCTGCCGCGCAGCGCGTGGCCATGCAATGGGCCGTGCGCGTGAACGAGGCCCACCAGCGCCTGAAGGACCCCCTGCGGCGCGCCGGCTACCTGTGCGAGTTGGGCGGCGTGCCCGTTCAGTCCGAGAACAACACCGCCATGCCTGGCGACTTCCTGATGCAGCAGATGCAGTGGCGCGAAGCCCTGGAAGACGCCGACAGCGTGGCCGAGGTCGAGGCCTTGTCCGACGAGGTGGGGGCGCAGCGCCGTGCCCGCCTCACGCGGCTGGGTGAGCTGCTGGACGTGCAGGTGGCCTTGGCCCCCGCCGCCCAGGAAGTGCGGGCCTTGATGTTCATCGACCGCCTGCTGGAAGAAATCGACGTCCGTCTGCAACGCTACGAAGACGCGCCCTGAGGCGCGCCCACCACACCCCATGGCCCTGCTGCAAATCTCCGAACCCGGGCAATCGCCCGACCCCCACCAGCGCCGCATCGCGGTGGGCATCGACCTGGGCACCACGCACTCGCTGGTGGCCGCGGTGCGCAACGGCGCCGCGGAGTGCCTGCCCGATGCGCAGGGCCGTGTCATCCTGCCGTCGGCCGTGCGCTACTCGCTCGATGCGCAGGGCCGCACGCGCCGCGCCATCGGTTTCGACGCCCTGGCCGCGCAGGCCGAGGACCCGCTCAACACGGTGGTGTCGGTCAAGCGCTTCATGGGCCGCCGCCTGGCCGACCTGCCCGATGCGGGCAAGCTGCCCTACCAGTTCGTGGACCAGCCCGGCATGGTGTCGGTGAAGACGGTGGCGGGCGAGAAGTCGCCGGTCGAGGTCTCTGCCGAGATCCTGGCCAGCCTGCGCCAGCGCGCCGAGGACACCTTCAACGACGACCTGTTCGGTGCCGTCATCACGGTGCCGGCGTATTTCGACGACGCCCAGCGCCAGGCCACCAAAGACGCGGCCCAGATGGCCGGCCTGAACGTGCTGCGCCTGCTCAACGAGCCCACGGCCGCGGCCATCGCCTACGGCCTGGACAATGGCGCCGAAGGCCTCTACGCCATCTACGACCTGGGCGGCGGCACGTTCGACATCTCGCTGCTGCAACTCAGCCGTGGCGTGTTCGAGGTGGTGGCCACCGGCGGCGATTCGGCCTTGGGCGGTGACGACCTGGACCATGTGCTGGCAGAAGCCGCCATGGTGGAAGCCGGTTTGCAAGCCGTGACCCCACAGGACAAGCGCACCGTTTTGGTGGCTGCGCGCCGTGCCAAGGAGAAGCTCTCCACCGATGGCAGTGTGCACCTGTCGTGCGCGCTGTCGGGCGGCATGCTGTCGGTCAAGGTCACGCGCGAGCGCCTCAACGAACTGGCCAAGCCCCTCATCGACAAGACGCTGGCGGCCGTCAAGCGCGTGCTGCGCGACGCCAAGGTCAAGCCCGACGAGGTCAAGGGCGTGGTGATGGTGGGCGGTTCGACCCGCACCCCCGCCGTGCGCGATGCCGTGGGTGGCTTCTTTGGCCAACCGCCGCTGACCGACCTCAACCCCGATGAAGTCGTGGCCCTGGGCGCGGCCATCCAGGCCAACCAGCTCGCCGGCAACAACGTGCAGGGCGAGCTCCTGCTGCTCGATGTGCTGCCGCTGTCGCTCGGTCTGGAGACCATGGGCGGCCTGGTGGAGCGCATCATCCCGCGCAACACGCCCATCCCCTCGGCCCGCGCTCAGGACTTCACCACCTTCAAGGATGGCCAGACCGCCCTGGCCGTGCACGTCGTGCAGGGCGAGCGCGAGCAGGTCGAGCACTGCCGCTCGCTGGCGCGCTTCGAGCTGCGCGGCATCCCGCCGATGGCCGCAGGCGCCGCGCGCATCCGCGTGAGCTTCCAGGTCGACGCCGATGGCTTGCTCAGCGTGTTCGCCAAGGAGCAGCTCTCGGGCGTCGAGGCCTCCGTGATCGTCAAGCCCAGCTACGGCCTGAGCGACGAGCAGGTGGCCCACATGCTGCGCGAAGGCTTCACCACCGCCGCCGAAGACATGAAGGACCGCGCCCTGCGCGAAGCCCGCGTCGATGCCGAGCGCATGCTGGAAGCCACGCGCACCGCACTCGCCGCCGATGGCGATTTGCTGAGCGCCGAGCAACGCGCCCATGTCGATGCCCTGATGACCCAGATCGGCCAGCGCTGCGACCGTGGCGACCTCGAAGCCCTGGAGGCGGCGACCAAGGCGCTGGCCGATGGCACCGAAGCCTTTGCCGCCGAACGCATGAACCGCAGCATCCGCCAGGCCCTGGCCGGCCGCTCGCTGGACCAGATCTGACGCACACCGACCCGAGCATCGCCCCACCATGCCCATCATCAAGATCCTGCCCCACGCCAGCCTGTGCCCGCAGGGCGCCGAACTGAGCGTCGCGCCCGGCACCAGCATCTGCGAGGCCTTGCTGGACAACCACATCGAGATCGAGCACGCCTGCGACATGAGCGCGGCCTGCACGACCTGCCACGTCGTCGTGCGCGAGGGCTTCCGCAGCCTCAACGAGATCGAAGAGACCGAAGAGGACCTGCTCGACCGCGCCTGGGGCCTGGAGCCCAACTCGCGCCTGAGCTGCCAGGCCATCGTGGCGGGCCAGGACCTGACCATCGAGATCCCGAAGTACACGATCAACCACGCGCGCGAAAACCACTGAGCGTGACGGGAGTTCCGGCATGACCCGACAGATCTTCCTCGACACCGAAACCACCGGACTGAGCCCGGAGTCCGGCGACCGCATCATCGAAATCGGTTGCGTGGAGATGGTGAACCGCCGCCTCACCGGTCGGCACCTGCACTTCTACATCAACCCCGAGCGGCCCAACCACGAAGACGCCGTCAAGATCCACGGGCTGACCGACGAGTTCCTGGCCGACAAGCCGGTGTTCGCTGCGCTGGCCGACGAGATCCTCGACTACTGCCGCGGCGCCGAGATCATCATCCACAACGCGAGCTTCGACATCGGCTTCCTCGATGCCGAACTCAAGCGCCTGGACAAGGGCCGCTTCCGCGAGCAGGTCGAGGGTGTGCTGGACACCCTGGTGATGGCCCGCGAGATGTTCCCGGGCAAGAGCAACTCGCTGGACGCGCTGTGCCGCCGCCTGGAGGTGGACAACACCCACCGCACGCTGCACGGCGCCTTGATGGACGCGGAGCTGCTGGCCGAGGTGTACATCAACATGACGCGGGGCCAGGATGCCCTGCTGATCGATGCGGACGGCAGCGATGGCGATGGCGCAGGGCAGGGCCTGGAGGCCGTGGCCATCGACTTCAGCGCCTTCGAGCTGCCGGTGCTGCAGCCCACCGCGGAAGAAGCCGAGGCCTTTGGCAAAGCGTTGCAGGATCTCGACAAAGCCAGCGGTGGCAAGGTTGTTTGGAAAACGCTGGAAGCTGTGATATAGTCTTGGTCTTCGCTGATCGCTGCAAGAGACGAATGTACGCAGCAGATCAGTCGGTGGACACAGTCCCGGAACCCAGTTTCGGGCGGTTAGCTCAGCGGTAGAGCACTGCCTTCACACGGCAGGGGTCGCAGGTTCGA
The DNA here is from genome assembly GCA_023266355.1 of Aquabacterium sp. Lineage (GTDB taxonomy): Bacteria > Pseudomonadota > Gammaproteobacteria > Burkholderiales > Burkholderiaceae_C > Aquabacterium. Next base: position 18,032 of record JAHFQM010000004.1, on the reverse strand, counting down.
ACCCTGCACCGCCCACCAAGGAAATCAAGCACTTAGCAGCGATGCTAGGTGCTTTTTTCTTTGCGGTGGGCCAAAAGTGGGCCAATGCACGCTGGATGGGCTGTGTGTTGTGAGTGCAACGTGTCGGCCGCAATGTGATGTTGTGGCAGTTTTTGAGCGGCTTGGAACAAGTACATCCCGACTGGTCATTGCTGGCCTGCCCACATGCGGCAGAACCGCCGGCCCGCCGTTGGAAGCTGGCAAACCTCCAGACGTTCAAGGAGCGGCTTCCTGAGGACTTCGAAAGACAGGCCAAGAAATTGGACGAATTGTTGAAATTGCCGTGTAGCTGGTTCCACCGGGACCGGGCTTTTTGTTCGCCTCCAATGACCGTCAGCCCAAGTTAAGGCTTGTGTGACACCTGCCCACACGCGCAGGCGGTCGCGCTACCTCGCTGCGTCCGGGCAGGTGTTGCATAAGCCTTAACTGTTGCTGCCGCGCACTCATCTGAGCCCAGCGGCAACTTTGTAAGGGAAGCTGAAGTTCATCGAACCTTCGCATTAGCAATTCACACCCCCCCGGCGCCCCTGCTGCTCATAGCGCCAGACCCGCCGGGGATCCAGTGCCGAAATGAAAGTTCCGACAGACCGAGCTTCGCGACTTGTATACCATATGACGACATATTCTATATGAATCAACAGCTTAGCTGAACTTTCTTGAGAGGCTGATCTGAACCAATTGCGTTTGCCAGCGCAGGCGGTAGCGCCCCTCATAGCCGGACGTTCGGCCGTAAATGGCCCGAGCGACCGCCATGCCACCGAGCCCCGGTACTCGACATGGGCCGTTCGCAGGCCGGTCGAGAACGACCGATCGCTCGCAGCACCAACTTGCGCTTTCAACTCATTGGCCACATTCGCGGCGGCGGATTCATTGCCAGAAGGCAGTCGCTATGGCAGGTATCAGGTTGCCGGTCTCTGAGCAGGCCAGCGACGGGAGGCAGGCGTGCAAAATCGAGCGATGGTCTAAAGTGCCTCGGGCCAAGCCTCTTCACTACTACGTTGCTCCAGAGAGGGTCGTGGCGATTCGAAGGGAGCCTGCGACGTATTTCGACATCACGCCATGATCTCCGGCAGCGGCCCAGGCCATGGTAGCTCGGCCACATCAAAGGCTACCTTCGCTACGACCTTCTTGGCCTCTAGCGCCTGCTTCTTGACTGTAAACGTGCTGGTCCACGCTACCACCGCAGCGTCGTGTGCGGTTTGCTGCGCAGACGATGCATTGTCGGGCTGCTTGGGTTTGGCCGCACGGTGGGCGCTAAGGTCGTCCCACGCGGTTTTGTACACGCCATAGGCGGTACCGGCCCCGTCGGCCTGCTTGGCAACCTGGGTCGCAGCGAAGCTCGGGTCGACCGCCTGGCGCACGGCGTCCTTGACGAGCGTCGATATCTCGCCCTTCTTCTCCTTGGCCACAGCCTGCATCCACTGCGCAAACTGATTGGGCTTGGTGGTCTCGACGAGGGTTATTCGAAGGTTCAGCGGCATAACTCTCGAGGCAGCCGCTGGGCCCTGCACAGGCGCGGGGCGCCGAGGTACCGCTAACCACGGCAGCTTCTGGCCCTTCCTGAACAAGTCATTCAACTCGCCCTTTTCAACCAAGTTGAAGACATGCTCGACGAAAACTGCGCGCGTGCCGAGACCTTCCGTCCCTGGCGCCAGTAGCTCGATCTTGATGGCGAAGTCGCGTTCTTTTTCCTTTTGGAAGAAGCTCTTCGTGGGCCGAAGAAACTCGTGCCGCTCCCACTGACAGACGGTGAAGCGGAAAGCGCTGGCGTCCGGCGACACTTCGACTTGCAGCACGGCCTTGATTGAGCACTGGGCCGCACTGACATCGTCGTGAAACACCAAACAACCCTTGTCGACGGCGATGACACCGTCGCCCCGGTAGAAGCCCTCAAGGGGAATCGTGGCTTCCAACGTCACCGCTTCGGCCTGCATGCGCGCCGCGGTCGCATCGATCAGGCTCTCAGCGGCCTTGGCAGCCAGGCTTACAGCAAAGTCGACAGCAAACAATGTCGCGGCGGCACCAAGTGCGGTGACGTCTTCGATTGCAGGGCGCTCCTTCCCAGGATCTGGGAAGACAACATTCTTCGTCAAATCGTGGGTTCCCACTAACTCGCGGTAGACAAACTCCGCGTGAAGAATGGAATCGCTGCTCATAGGTTCTCCTTTGGTGCTTGCATGTTGGTTATCAGGGCAACCGGTCGGCGTTATCGATGACCAGCGCGTAGTCCTGCCAGGTCGGCTGCGCGGCATAAGGGGGACGCGCATCGCCGCGCAGATGGCCAGCGATCACGCGCACCTCGTATTCGCCATCTGCATTGGCGACGTATACGCACTCGACATTGTTGATGCTATCGAAGCTGCCGCCCGTGGTTGAGAAGCCGTTGACGAAGACGTTGCCCTTGAAGACTCGGCCAGTTGCCACTTCGGTGACTTCGAGATCCAGGTCGTTGACCAGTGCAGGCCGAGCCTGCACCGCGCCAGGCGCATCGGTCCAGGCGAGCGTTACGCGCAGCGGCCGCCCGGCGTGGTGAGCCTGCACGGAGACGATACGCTCGCTACCGTCTGAAGTGAGCGGTGCGTCTTGGTCAAACACTAGGCGCGGGCCGCGCGTGGTGAACGGCGCGTCACGCAGCAAATTGTTCAGGTTAAGACGGCCCCAACCCTGGTCATTGTTTGGGATCGGCGCCAATTCGCCGCCATTGCCATTGGAACCGCCAGCGCAGTCTTCGGCCGTGTTAACGAGTATCGCTTTGATCATCGCGGCGCTGGGTATGACGCCATGGCGGCCCCTCCACCACTGGATCAACAGCGCGCATGCACCCGCGACTTGCGGCGCCGCCATCGAGGTACCGGTCAGGTACGCGTAGCGGTGCCGCAGCACTCCAGGGTTTGCCGGATCGGATACTCCCGTCCCGGCGATTGGTACGATCGAGGTATCGGTTTTGAAATGCGATAGAGCCGACGCCACGTCAGTGCCGGGTGCGATGAGGGTCGGCAACAGGCGGCCGTCGGCAGCAGGACCCCGGCTGGATGATCGTGCGACGCCGCGAATGTCGTCTCCATCGCCAACCGCGGGCCGAAACCCCAGCGAGTTCCCGACGACAATGGTGTTCTTGTTCTCCTTGGGCGCTGTTATGGACTGAGCTCCCGGCCCGCGATTGCCGGCGGAGAAAACGATAGCTAGCGATTCGAGCTGGGCGGACATCGGATCCGGATCGCGCACCAGTTGATCAAAACGCCGCGCATTCGCGGTGTAGCCCGATCCGGGTCCGCCGTCGAACCAGCTGTTGTTGATGATTAGCGCCCCACTACCAACGGCGTCCCGCGTTAGTAGCGAATGGTCATTGGGTGGCCAGGGGCTCATTTCGATCGCATTCATGCTGACGAATCGCGCTCCGGGAGCAACACCCTGCCCCCATCGGAAGTTAGGCGCTGTCGGCTCCGTCTGTGCGCTACCGGCATTTCCCACCGCTATGCCCGCGACGTGCGTACCATGCCCCAACCTATCTCGCGGCACTTTTCCCGCCGTGTAATCGATGAAGGCAGCCTGGCGTCCGCGCAGGTCAGCATGGTTCTCCACATCAATGTTGCTGTCCACGCCGGAGTCGCAGATGGCCACGACGACGCCCGTGCCATCGACTCCCACCTCAGTCAACCAGTTGCCGTAGCCAGGCACCGGTCCCGTGTCGGGTGGCGCGTTGGCGTTTAAGTTGCCGGCCACGATCTGGCACTCGCGCTCTCCATCAAGCCCAGGCCTCGGTGCTGCAAGTTCGATCCAGCGTACCGACGGATGATGCGCCAGAGAATGCAATCCATCGTTGGACACTTCGGCGACTAGCCGGTAATAAACGCCCCGGTGCGCCGCCGCTTCCGAAGCGCGAACGACCGCGCCGCCGAACGCCCGCAACGCATCCTCAACCTGCCCGCCTTCGCTGGCCGGATAGACCCCGATACCGAGTCGGTGCGTCGTGCCGGGCTGCGGAATCACATTTGGGGCCAGCCGGTACGCGGGCTGGAACGGTCCGGCCCAGGCCACGAAAGGGAAGCGCCGCGCCAGGGACATCACGTCGGCCGTGTCCCCGACGACAAAGAGGCCGTAGTGCCCAACGGGCTCGACGACGTCGATTCCGGCTGCCAGCAACTGATCAGTCCATTCAGTGGTGGGCGGTGCCACTAGCTGCACTAGGTGATGCCGCCAGCGCGCAAGTTCCTCCGCCGACAGTTGCAGCGATAACGGTAGCGAATCTGCTCCAGCCAAAGTATCGATGCGATGGGTACCGATCTCGAGGATGTTCGTGGCGGGCAAGCGCTTGACTCGAAAGCCCTGCCGCTCGAGCGCCTCCCAATGGGCCGCATCACCACTGACGAGGGCACCCTGCGACGTTGTCGATTCAACCCGACCGCCGACGTTCTCGACGGTCTGAACGATGCCGGCGTTGCTGAAGGCCTCCAGGACAACGGCACCGCGCGCCGAGCGCCGTTTCGTGACGATGGCTCTTTCGGTCATAGCATTACCTCAAATTGACAAGAACTGAGCAGCGTGGCGGCCACACCATGTCACTCACCATTACCGGCCGTCCGCAGGAAGCGCTGTCTGGCTCGTACCAGTCGCCGCATCCAGCGATCGCCATCGAGCAATTGGCCTGATGCAAACCCCTCGGACGTGCGTAAGATCGGTACGAACCAGTCCTTACCACCAGGGCCGGTAGCGTCTCTAAGCCATATCGAAGCCGCCTGGAGCGCAGGCAATCGGATCGAGGCGAGCACAAACGTGCCTCCACGGATGCGTACGCTACGCTCCGCCAGGCCGATTGCGTCCCCAAGGGCCATCGCCATCCGGCGACCCCCCACGTATGCATGAAGCGCCTTTTCATCGCGATGGCTTGCTGCAAAGCCGGTCGTTGCTACGACACTCGAGCCGGCTAGAACCAGATAGGTCCAGCCAGTCATCCGGCAGGTCTCGAAGTTGCCACCCAGAACGACTGCGGAGGTTTCGAGATTGAAGACCGGGTGGGGCGCCGCCAATCTGAGGTCCGACAGTGGCAGGCCTTCCAGTGCGCGTGATGGCGCTGGGCTGCTTTCGCCCGTGGTGACTGAAGCTACGAAGCGGATCAAGTAGGAAACGGACTCTGCAAGCGGCTCAACGACGGTGATACCCATGATGTTCGGCCTTGTCTAGAGCACGCGATAGCTTTGCTTCCAGGATCCGCTGCCTTCATATCGGTCGACAACGTCCTCGTAGGGCATAGTCGATTCGTCGAAAGAAGGATCGTCGATCATCAGCATCCGGCCGTCTCGGCGATAGCCACGGATAACTGTGACGTGTGGATTGCCGGTGTCCATGAAGCGGATCCTGATGCACACGGGAAGCCCTGCGTCGATCTGCTCGGCCACATCCTCGAATGTCATTGGGGACTCCGTCTTGAAGCCCAGGCGCTGGAAATGTGCCAGAACCTCATCCAGCGGCATCATCTTGTTGACGCTATCGGACGTCGGATCTGCGCATACGTCCACTCCGAGAACGCTTGATGCCACCTCGCACTGGCGCAGCGTAAAGGTTTCGTCGCGAAAGGCGCAGATGCCAGCCGCCACCGCGCACCAGCACCATTGGTCCTGTTCCTGGTGAGGTATCCGCAGGGCGTCCAGAACTCGCTCGCCTTCCGCCTCGATCACGGACTCGTGATCCGTTGCCACCGGTATTGCCGTTGCCTCAAGCAAGTCAGGAAGCGCCATCACTCCACCTTCTGCTCAAAATTGATCGCCGTGCGATGCGCCTGCACTGTCTGCCTTAAGTCGTCGAGCTTGACATTGCCGCCATACTGGCCCACCACACCGCTGGTGATGACTTTACCCTGGTCGTTGGTCAACATGTAGGCGACCACTGCGCTGCCGCTAGCGTAAAAATTCGTGGAGAACAGACCGGTCTTCGTCAACGTCGTTCCACCCGCCGCAACCGGCCTCAACTGCAGCACATGAGCTCCTGCGTTTCCCTTGGAAAGCGCTTCCATTTGGGCCAACACCTGCAATATGGTGGCGCCGCTCGCTTCGTCGACCACTGCAACTGCGGCGACGATGGCGTTTGCTCTCGCCTTCAGGGCATTGCCACGGGCTTCGGTGTTTTCGAATAAGACCTTGGCTTCCGCGACAGCTGCCTGGCATACAGGCGTCACCGCCTGACTTTTGTCTACCACACGCTGCTGGACTGCCTCCTTGCGTTTGGTAATTTCGGCAAGTCGCAGGTCTATTAAGGCGAGGTCGGTGTTCAGCGTCGCTAGGCTCTTGGCGATCTCGGAGTTGGCGAGAGGGTCTTGCTGCGGGTCCGCGAAGGCCCCAGCGAAAAACTGCGAGGGGTAGACCACGTTGTTCACACCGGCGAGCCGGAGTTGCCGAATAACTGCCGAAGCTAGCGCAAAATCATCCAACGTGATCTCGGAGCCCGTAGTGCTCTTGCTGACCTTCAAAAGCGACTGCAGGATGCTCAACGCGTCCAGCGGCGAAATGGTCACACCGACATCGTCGGGCTCCTTGCAATCACTGACCTCAGCCGCCAGTTTAGGAAGTCGAAAGGACTTAATGGCCCTGTCGAGTTCTTGAACGTTGCGCAGAACGGCTCGCGCTTGAATGATCGCGTTTAGTTCCTTCGTGCTGTAAAGCACTACCGGCGAAGCCTTGGCTGAACGCTTGACATCCGCTGCAATAATCCGTGCGACGTCGTCAACGGCTGCGTACGCCACTAGCTTGCCTTCCGCCTTGAGGTCGGTCGCTTCGCCGGTAGGTGGGGTCGCGCTCAGCGTACCAAGCTTTGCCTTTGCCTCGGCAACCTGAGCTTCGGCCGTGGCCTTACGTGCCTCGGCGATTTCCTGCTTGAGCTTTTCGATTTCCTTTTGCTCGGTAAGAGCATCTTTCTCGGAATCGGTTGCGAGCGCTGGGGCAGTTGCGAGGATCGCGAATGCAACGAGAACGCCTGCGCGGCGCACAGATCTGGGAATTTTGATCACTTTGAATTCCTTGCAACGCAATTATCGACAGCCCGACTTCCGCCGGTGCGGTATCCGGGTTCGCACGATCGCTCGCTCAATATCAAGAGCTGTCGCACATCTTGCATTGAACACCGCGCGGACGGCTGACCGGCCACCGCCGAACCCCTTCAGGCGTCGGACTCCGCTGCGAGCTTTATGATGTCCGAGAGGGACGATTCAAATCGCTCGGAGTTGGGTTCCTTGAGGATCGACACTTCTGAATGCAGAACGAGGTTGTGCAGCGTCTCCATCACGATACGGCTGCCGACAGGCCCAAGCGTATCCCCCTGGCCGCCACTGGCAGCACCGGCTTCAGCAAGCACGTAGAACCAAAGCGGCGAGCGGTCTTTGAACGGCTCCGCGGCAGCTTTGAGTTCCTGGTTCGGCAGCGCATCGATGAGAGCCTGGCCCTCCAAGACAGGGAGGCTCATCTTGCGAGCAACAGCTTGTCCGGTGGGAAGCCCCAATAGGAAACCACGCAGCAGGTTCCTCGTAGCGAGGATGGACGCGAGATCCTTGGCGGGCTGCCCCTGCTCGTCCTCGCCCGCCGGAAGCCCGATCTTGTTGCGAAGTTGGAAGAGAAAGCTCGTCAGGCGTGCGTCGATAGCGTGCGCTTTCTGGACGGGTTCGTCGCCGCCGAGCGGGAGGATGCGCTCCCACTCGATGATCCAGTTCTCCGGCAGCGTTTCAAAGCCAGCATCCGTCGGGCCACCGGGGTTTAAGTTGCCAGAGAGGGCGGTGAAGGTGAAGAGAAGATCAAGTGAGGCGGGGAAGGTGCCTGGCTCGCTGCTGAGGTTGAAGTTGAGGTTGAAGTCGTAGTTCGTGCGAACCATTGAGTGCCCGAAACGATAGGCGGCAAAGGCGAACTCTGCAGGCATGAAGAGGCTATCGGACCCGGCGACCTGCCAGTGCTTGGGCCCGTTGGCCCGTACATCATCGTAGACCGAAGGGTGGCAAACAAGCTTGCAGAAGTCGTCGAGGATGACCGACTGGTAGCGAAGGATCATCTCTTTGCGGGCTTCGTCGAAACTGAGCCCACGCTTGACCAGGGCGTTGTGGGCCTTGAGGAACGCCGTGTGCAACTGGGCGACAATTGTGTTCTCATCGTTGCGCGGGTCGCCGATGATGGCCGCTCGGTCCTCGTTTTTATCGGTGTGGCGCGCCTGCCTCGGCAGGTCGTTGGCGTCGGCCTTGCCGGTAGGGCGAAGCGTCGGCTTGTTACCATTGCTCACAGCGGAAACATTGCTCAGACGCAGCTTCTGCTTGTTGCCGGGGTCCCGCGGGACACCAAGGAAATAGACGCTGTCGAGCTCGGCCGCCGCGGTGCGGCTGTTTCTCAGGGCCGAGAGATCTGTGAGTGGTACTAAGTCGTCGCTCGCCAGCTGTTGAATGGTTGCCGAGCCCTCGTCAAGCGTGATGTCGTGATCCAGGAATTGGCCGAAGTACGTGTAGGCTGCGGGAATTCGACTTTCAGTAGCCTGCGCGCCACCATCTTTCATGACGGCTCCGAGAGCCCGGAGTTGCGCAAGGGTCGCCTTGGAGGGGACCAGGCGATCCTCATCCGTCCAGCCAGCAAACATGTAGTCGAACCGCTCAACCTTTTTTCCCCGGTTTTCGGCCGCCATCCCTTCTGTGACGACGGCTTCCGGCCTTGCGGCAGCTTGCTTTACATCCCCATGACCAAGTCTCGACATGCGTACTCCCTTAAATTAAATAGTTGTGTATGGAAATTCTCGGATTCCGCGCGGGGCCTCGCAATCCCTAACATGAAGTTCCGACAGTGACGATGTCGGCAGTACCTTTGATACCGGTCATATCCGCCGACGCGGGCGCGGTTGCCCAATGACAGCAATGTTGCTGAGACTGTGAGTTCAGCGTGTGGCCCCCTCGTCCGCAACCGCTGCGGTGCCGACATCCGCCGCAACTCGAAGAACTTCAGCAGTGGGTCGGGGGATGCCCTGCCAAATAGTTGATGAGTTGCAAGCGCACCGGAGTGCCTATAGCCTGATTGGAGCGAGGTGCTCACATGCGAAAACGAGTCTTCTTCGGCTTCATCGCTTTCGGCGGCTTGGCTGGTCTGTTCTCCGCAGCAATGCATGGCTGGGGGACACGGGTGATCATGGCCTGTGTCGGGATGCTTTTCGGCGCGGCTATTGGAGGGGCCCTGGCTCGCATTGGTGGAAGAACTCGACCCTCAAAGCGGGACGCAGATCCAATACCCGGGATGGGGGTGACCTCAGAGGACCTTGCTGCGAACTATTGGCGTGACAAAGGACATCCACCTTTCATGAAGCCACCTGATAGTGACTTGAACCCGAACGCCAGCGGCACCCATGATCATCTGGGCTGACTATTCTTTCAGAAGATCTTTCACGACGCCAACTGCGTTATCAGTGGTCGCGCTGGCATCCTTGACCACTTGATCCCCGGTCTGCATGAGTAACGATTTCTTCGAGGCCAGTGCCCCATCATCAGTCTTGACGATCTCCGCTTTGGCATCGAAACCGGTTTGATCTGCCTTCGACCTTACCCGTATCTCTGTGCCTCTGGCCTGAACCTCTTGTCTTGTCGATGATGGCTCAGGGGCGGGGGCTGGTTGGCCTGCTCGCGCAGACTTGCCAAAACGAGACACCTGTCGGTCGTTGCTTCGATGGCGATCATCGAGCGCCGGATTCAAGGCTGTGTCGGCCTTTTCTTGTCGGTGTTGAACTTGAACGTCCTCAAACGAAGATGGCAATGCCGTGCCATCGGAGAACACCCGATTGGGCTTGAGTGACTGCCTGGCTAGTTCTGAGGCCATCAAGGCCTGAGCCGCTTTGCTGTCGCCGCCGTATTGCTCTGCATAGCGAGTGAACATCTCCAGGTTGTGCGGATCCTGCGCAATGTCGATGGAGATGGTTTCGCCCTTTTCATACGCGGAAGTTAGGCGCTCTGACAGAGCGGTGCGTTCAGCAAGGCTTGCCTCCGCACGTTCAGATCGTGTGGCCGTGTTCGTCAGCCTGGACGCCATGTCATGGGCCTCTCGCGAGTCGCTGCTGATGGTGTTGATGAAGCTCGAATCTCGGGATACGCGATCACCGAATTGCTTGAAGTCGGCTATTTGCTCGCTGGTCAAACTGCTGAGCACCTTGCGTTCATCTGCAGACAAGGCAGACAGGTAGCTTTTGTCTGCGCTGGTACTGGATTTTGCGCCTGCGAAACGTCCATCAATGCCCACATGTCCCGACGCGCCAAATGCAATACGCGCCACTTGAGACTGCGAAAGCCCCGTGCTGTCGGCGATGCCTTTGGAGATCTGGTCCAGGCGGTTGAGCGTCTCTCCAAACTGTTCGAAGCTGCTTGTCGTGGATCCGCTGCTGCTGCGGCCAGAGCGAAGGTTGCTCAGTCCTCGCGTGAATGCTTCGGAGAGGGCTGCGGATCGATCCGAACTGGCAGCCAAGGCTTCGCTGCGTGCCGCAGTGACCTGCCGACTCGCGTCGGACACGTCCTGTTCAGACACCCGCATGGACACCACCCGCGAAGCAAACCCCTGGTTGCGCAGCAAGCTGACGGCAGTTCGCCCGGTCAGGCTGTTCGACGAAAAGGTGTTGCCACTGAGGTCATTTTGCCAACTGCTCATGAACGCCGAGGTTCGGTTAGGTGCCAGTTGTGCCTGGTCCATGGCGACGTTGCCCATGTTCATGTTGCCGGTGGCAGCAGATGCTGTGCTGCCGGTCAGCATGCTTTGCAGGCCGGACAAGCCACCCACCAGGGCGGTCCCGACACCCTCCATCTTCTTCAAAGCTGCCCAGGCAATGACAGGAATGCTGATCGCAAGGTAGCCCACAACAGCCTCACCCGAGATAGCGCCCGAATAGATCGTCGAGGCGGTTCGCAAAGACAGGGCCTTGGTGCCCGAGCCGATGTCTGAAGCCGCAGCCAGATCGTAGGCCGCGTAGATGGACGCCATGTAGTTCAACACCGCGTACAGCGGGGGCCACAGTTGGATCCAGATCAGGATGGCGGCGTAGCCTTTGAAGGCCAGCATTGTGTCGCGCCCGCTGGTCAGCATCAAGAGCAGCACCATCAAGGGGAACATTGCGTAGGTGAGCGCTTCAATGACGTTGCGGAACACGGGCAGGGCTTGCTCGGCCACCTTGCCGTTGTTGATCCACGCGGCGTTCTGCTGAGCGACGGCTTGTGCCCGGCCAACGGCCAGCACCATCGCCGCTGGATCATTGACCTTCTGCCCAACGATGGTGCTGGTGTCGTTGATCGCGTTGAGCATGGCACTTTGGCGGATCAGGTCGGCCGCGGTGGTGGCCGCATCGGCGATATTGTTCTTGATATACGCCTGCTGAATCTGGTTGGCGATGACGGCTGCGGCAGCAGCACCAGGCAGGGTGGGGTTCAACTGGAAGGCCAGGCGGCCCTGAATCTGGTTGATCTGCGCTGGCAGTCGGCCATTGAGGTTCGTGTAGATGTTGGGGCAGGTGTCCACATCGATGCCCGCAGCGCTGGTGACCGTGCTGAAGCGCGCAGGATTGGGTGTGGCCATGAGGGGCCAGACATCTGCGGATGTCGAGAACACGGCGGGACCAATCGTTCCGTCGATGAGGTCATACATCGTGCAGTTGTGAATGAAGTTGATCAAGTCAGTACGGAAGTTCGGATCCTGGAACGTCACCTTGCTAATGCTCCTGATCAGCCGGTTGCCAAACATCAGGCCGTTCTTCTCGTAGGTGAGTTCGCTGGGCAAGGCGCCTGGACCGGGAATGGTCTGGAAGGCGGTTTCGAACAGGCTTGTCAGGGTGTGGCCAATGGTGCTGGTGATGCTGCCGAGCATGACCATGCCGAAGGGCACGTCGGCCACGACCTTGACCGGGGCTCCGCCTGTCTTGTCCACGATGCCCACGGTGGCCCTGGGCAGGATCAGGATGGAGAACACCAGCAGCACTGTGCCCAGCCACTTCCAGCCTTGGAGTTTTTCCGGGGCAAAGGCGTAGGCGATCAGGGCGGCCACGAAGCCGCAGAACGCCACGGCGGCAACGGCCGACATGTAGTCGCCCGAGGCGTGGATGGCCGCTGCTGCATTGAAGACGCCGAACAGGCTGTCCGCGTTCTGGTAGGCGTAGATCTCCCACATGGCATCCCCTGTGGTCGGTGAAGGTCAACGAGCCATGTAAGCAGCCTGCTGCCCGAGCATGTCCATCACGTGCTGCGGCATGCTGGATCGCAATTGCCGCTCCAACTGTTCCAGGTGGCTGGAGACAGCTCGGTAAGAGCCGACCTTCTGATACAGGAGGTTCTTCTCTTGAGAGAGTTGCTGCAGCATGACCAGGGCGCGTTGACGAATCTGGACCGCCTGTTCGCGCTGTGTCTTTTGCAGTTGATAGTCCTTGTCGAGCGCAGCCAAGCCGACGCGCAGATTGCGCTCCAGGAACACATAGGCATAGTCCGCTGCGATCACGTCGCGGTATTGGGCGATGAGGCTGTCCGCCAGGCCCGATCCTGGGATGGTCGCGCCCACCGACAGCATTTTGTAGACCGGCTCGGTGGTCTGGTTGACGAAACCGACTTCTGCCGAGTTGTTGGGAATGGCGGTCCGGGTGGCGATTTTTTCCGCGATGGAGCGCATCAGTGCCTCGACTTTGGCGGTGAATGGCGTGTGTGTGTAGGTGGTGTTGAGGGTCACGGCATCACAGTTCACGTAGTCATTGCACTTGAGCAGGTGCTGGGTGACGTTCACGCCAGCGCCAGCACTTTGCCCATAGAGCAACTGGCTGATCGAGGTAAGTGTGGCGGCGATGGGTTCCGGGTCGCGGGCGGCTTCTTCCGGGTGGTAGATGACGGTGCCCACCATGCTCATGATCAGTTCACGCTCCTGATCGTCCAGGGAGACCCCGGTGTACTTCAGGGCCTTCCAGGTCAGGTTTCCCACGAAGGGCGCCTTGTTGCGCACATTGGCATCGCCTGAGGTGCGGGCCGAAGCGAGGATGCTGGGCCGGTCGGAAGCGCAACGCCTGCGTGCCGCGTCACGGTCGCTTTCCATGCCCATCTCGATGGCGAGGTCGGCGCAGGTCTCCTGCGAGCTGTACCCCGTGGCCTCGGCCGCCGTGCTGACGATGGCCTTGGCGGTTTCGCAGGAGTTGATGCGGGCATTGTTGATCCAGGTCTCCAGGCCCTTGGCCCACTTGCTCAAGCCGCCCAGGAGGGGGGAGACGGCTTCGAGCGCCAGTTGAAAGGCGATGCCGGGCAGGGCGGCGGTGATGTTCTTCAGCATGTTCTTGAACTCGCTGGCCGAGATGTGCGAGAACGATCCGCCGAACACATCGATGCCACCGCAGCCCGCCTTGGCGCTGGGGAACTGAATGGCGGCGAGTTGGTACACCTTGTTGGGGGAGCGCATGAACAGACTGCCGCCGGTGTAGGTGTTCATGGTCTGGCCACGGAAGGCGCCTGGTGCGGTGTAGTTGCCGATGGCTCCCAGGTTGTTGAACATGCTGTTCACCTCGGCATTGAGGTCTCCTGCATGCAGGGGCAGCGGCGACGCGATGAGCAGAATGGCCATCAATGCGGCGATAGCGCGCTTGAAGTGCGGGAGGGGCAGGTGCGGTGTCTGGATCATGATCTGCTCCTATTGCAGAACGACTTGCCTGTTCACGCTGGGCAACATGGCCTGGGCAGCCGGTGTGCTCACCGTGGTGATGCGCTCCAGCAATTCGGATTCAGACAGCACGCCAAAGCCAATGGGTGTGATCTGCCCGGTGTAGGGCTGGGCCAGGAATACCGCTGGCACTTGGGTGACCTTCAGGGTGTTGGCGATGCCGTTGTCGGCTCGGGCATCTGCAAAGCCAGGCATGGGGCCGCCATCCACGCTGATGGCCACCACCTTGATGCCGTGGCGCGCCTCGAAAGCCGTCAGCGTGGGGGCGAAGGCGTGGCAGTACGGGCAGTCACTGCGGAAGAAAAAGAACAGGACGTGGTCCTTGCCCAGTGAGGCGATGGATTGGGAACGGCTGAGCAACTGGTCCCGGTCGAACACCTCCAGCGCCTTGGCGTTGACTGGGCGGCCATGTACGGTGGGGTCCAGCTCCGGTGTGGCCCAGGCGACGCGCTGGGCGACGTCGGCGAAGTAGGACGCTCTGGCCACAACCTTGGCTTCCAGTTCCATGTAGCGGCGCACATTGGCCTCGGTCGGCCGCATGATCGCGATGTTGCGGTAGGACTCGACCGCCTTTTGTAGCCTTTCGAATTCGACCAGTTCGGGCGCTCTGGCCGGGCGAGTGGCCGGTGTGGGGGGCGCTGCTGAAGTGGGCGGCGTGAGGGCGGGCGTCTTGGGTTGAGACGCAGGGTTGTCAGGTAGCTCGGGTTCGGGATCTTCGTAGAAGTGCCATCCTCGCCACGCATCTGACCAGTAAGGGGTGGCAATGGGCTCGTCCGGCTTTGGCAAGGCTTGCGCTTTTGCCTCGGGCGCTGCGTTGAGGCATGCGAAGGCGAGGATGGCGATGTTGGCAAGGCGTCTGAAAAGACCTGAGCGAGACGCCCATGACGGGCGAGATGGGCGAGGCATGTCAATCTCCTCATTGCAGCGACTTGGGCGGCAAGCCATCGAGGCAGTAGTTGATCCCGAACTCGATGGATTGTTTGCGAGGGGCCTGGGCACCAGGTAACCAGACACCGTCTTGCCAGAAGGTCACCTTCAGGCGGCTGCAACCAGGCTGGCGGTAGCGCTTGTCGGTGGTGACGTCGATGGAGATGGGTGTGTTGGCCTTGAAGCGCTGGCTGATGGCGTCGGCAGATTCGCCTGTCAAGGTGCCGTGTGCCTTTCCGTCTGGCGCTTGCAGTGCCATCACCATCAGCACTCTGGCGTCTTTGACGGGCATTCGACCGACGGACGTTTCGGGCGATCTCTCAGGCGTTTGCGTTTGTGCTTGGCAATTCACTGCCATCGCCATCGCCGTGATGGAAATGACCTTGATCGGTGTCCTGAGGTGCTGTGTCATTGGCAACGCCCCTGTCCGTAGTAGCAGTTGGGCACCTTGGCGCTGTTGCCGCTTTGGATGGCACCCAGGTTCGGGTTGTTGGGCACGATGGAGGCGTAGAACTCGGTGAGGTCCATCGCTGCGAAGTCCAGGCTTTGCAGCTGAGCGATGGTGAAGCCTGAGCAGTCGGGGTTCTGGCCGCTGCCCCAGCCCTTGCCAATCTGCATGCGCCCCTGCTCATTGACTATCCGGGCGAGTTTGCTGTTGAAGCAGCATTTGCCTGTGGTGTGCTCCAGGCACGACACGCAGGCACCAAGAACGCGAAGACACGATGAGCACCATGACCCCGTGGCGTGGCACAGCCCCGCGCCTTCTCTCATGGCCAGCTTGCCCTCTTCTTCATTGCAGGACATCATCGACATGACGATGTAGATCACCACAGCGATGGCCAGCGACCAGGGATCGAACGCGACCACCATGCTGTCGCCTGCATAGAGCACCGACGATCCGGCGGGCAGAGCGGTGCCGTTGACGGCCACGGTGACGCCGTAACTGGTGAAGGAGCCGCTGAAGCCGCCGCTGGTGAGCAGTGCGGACATGCCCTGGTATATGAACTCCCGGTTCTCGGAGTTCATCAGCACGTCGTATACCAGGCGTGAGCCCACACCGAAGGTGCTCTGGTTGCTCATCCCAGCGCCAGCGCTGTCCGAGTCGCAACAATCTTTGAACAGACGGTCTCGGCAGTGGTTGCCTTCGCCCTTGAAAACCTGCATCAGCTTGGTGTCCAGGTACACACCGGCTTCTCGGGCGGCTTCCAGCATCGACATGGAGCGGGCAAAGTCCGCGTCGTTCGTGTAGCTCGTGTTGAAGCAACTGTCACCCAGGCAAAAGACATTGGATGGGCAGTTGGTTGCTGTCGTGATCGGTTGGGCGCTGGCCGGGCAGGTGTAGCTGTCCTGGTAGACCTCGCACATGCCTGTGGCAGCGTTGGTTTGCTTGCATGTGCTGCTTCCCAGCGTGCAGCCTTGGCTCAGCAAGGGGGCGCATTCGTCTGTGAGGGCACCGGATGTGCAAGAAAGGGTGCGCTCGTAGGACCAGCAAGCGCGGGTGACGGCTCGGCCATCGATCACCTTGGTGGCGGGGCCATCCACGCACCTGTCGGCTGTGGTAACGGTGCAGCGTCCGCCTGCTTCGAGTGGGGCGCTCTTGTCATCCCAGACATCGGTTTCGATGTGGTTCATGGTGGGCTGCTGGAAAGACAAGGGGATGCTCCAGCCAGAAGCGCCGACCAGGCTGGCCGCGCCCGCATCCTGAGCGCAGCGGGGCTCTGTGCGGCTGACCACGACAGAGGGGCCGCTGTCACAGCCCATGCGGGGGCGGGGCATGGTGAGCGTGAAGCAGCGATCAGCCGGGCCCGCCGATTGGATGCGGCTGGACCAGTAGGCCTGCAACTGGTCGCCGCGCACGGTGCCGGTCGGGCAGGCATAGACCGGCGTGCCGAACTGGAAGTTGTAGTTGCACTGGCCGGATGAACAGCCGGATCCAGGCATCATGACCACCTTGAAGGGGCGCCAGCAATGGCCACCCCAGTGTGGTGAGAGGTCGGTGACGAACGCGGGTTGCGTAGCTGGCGTGCTGGGCAGTTCGAGGTTTTGCCACCCGATGCAGGCGCCGTTGCCACCTGCCGCATAGAAGCGAAATTGTTGCAACTGGTCGGTGCGGATGCGGCACTGGGCCTCGGCCACCATGTAGTCGGCACCGTTGCGATTGGCTTGACCATGCGCAAACCAGTCGCCAGCTGTGCAACTGGGGACGAGTTCGACTTGCACCGTCAGATCCCGCCGGGTGGCGTAGTTGCCCACACCGTTGTAGCGTTGGCACTGTTTGGTGACCGCGCCTGCTGGTGTGGTGACGTCGGCGGTGGCGCAGCCGCTGTAATAGGAGGAGAGGCTGCCAAGGGCCAGAGACGGGTTTGCGGCGATGTCCCGCGCGCCCATGACCGCGGGGTCGTAGGGCGAAATGGCAGGGCGTGGCGTGTTGGCCGAGTTGAGCGCGCCGCGTTGGGCCTGGCACACCGGGTCATCGGGCGTGCTGGTGCAGGCAGTGATGCGCGCGTTGGCCGGGCCTGACAAGCTGGGTTGGCCGTAGTAGGCGGCCTCAGCGGGCGTGCGGGTGTATCCCGGCACATTGGCCATTGCATTGGGGGTGCTGACCGTGCCCCGAATCACCGGGTTGGCCGCTTGACCGGCGGCGGTGCCTTCTTCGTGTGGCCCAGCCAGTGCCATCGTCTGCGTCGTGACGAAGCACCAGAGGGTGAAGCAGGTGACGAATCGGCGCAGCATGGCGATCCCTAACCCTTGAGCCTTTGGATGAAGGCGCCGGCATCCTTGCTGAAGCGGGGTGTGCGGCGCTGGATGTGGCCCAGGGCGTAGTCCAGGCTCACGTCTCCGGCCAGGCGGACATAGTCGTTGGGGGGCGAGCAACTGCCTCGACCACCATCACCACAGGGCGTGCTGTCAGCGCCCTCCCGCACCAGCACAAAGCTGGGCACCTGTGTGATGGCGTAGCGCTCGAAGGCTTGCGGATCGATCTGGAAGGCCACCGACTGACCCGCCAACAAAGCCTGTGTTCGCGCGACGGTGTCGCGCAGGGAGCCATTGAGCAGGCCTCTGATCAGCAGGGATGCCTTGGCACGTGCCGCTTGACTGACCAGTCTCTTGAGGGTGGCCTCGGGCATCGACAGGCTGATGAACACCATCAGGATCGGGCCACCACTCATGGCCTTGCCCACCCCGGTGCCGGGGGGCTGGGCGGTTTTCATCTGCAGGGCGTAGGCTTTGGACAGCGCTTCGAGGTCCACAGGCGCTTTGGCTTGGGGCTGCGGCAGGGCATCAATTCTTGGTCCCGCTGTGTCGGGCACACGTTCCAAGTCTGCGGCGCTGGGCACGCCGTGCGCTTTCCGAGCACGTTCGATGTCCTGGTCCGTGATGGTGGGTTGCGCGCGCCTG
>JAHFQM010000010.1 GCA_023266355.1 Aquabacterium sp. | reverse complement strand
ACAGTTCTATAACCAACAACGCTTGCATTCCAGCATTGGCTATTTGCCACCTGCCGCTTTTGAACGCGGCAACCTAACTCCAACCGGTGTCCACTAAAGTCGAGCAAGCGCCCGCCAACACTGGCCGTGGCTTCGCCATGTTCATGGCCAGTGTCGGTGCCCTCCGCTTGCGGCTCCGGCGCCGCTACCTTGGGCGTTAGACCTCAGAAACAGATTCGATCACTACAACCAAAACATGACTATGACCACAAAGCAACCAGCACAAGAGGCAAAAGAGGCAAAAGAGGCAAAAGAAAAAATCTGTTTCGTCATTATGCCCATCGCCGACATGGAGGGATATGACAGTGGGCATTTCAGCAGAGTCTACGCGCACCTTATTCAACCGGCATGCAAAAAGGCTGGGTACAAAGCCATTCGTGCAGATGAAGTCGCATCCTCAAATTACATAATAATCGACATACTGCACAAGATTCTAGATAGCGATATGGTTTTGTGCGACTTAAGCGGGAAAAACCCAAACGTGCTATACGAACTTGGCATCCGTCAAGCTTTTAACCTGCCGACTATACTTGTTAAAGACATAAAGACATCCAAGATCTTTGACATTCAAGGACTTCGGTACACCGAATACAATCAAACGCTTCGGATAGATGAAGTAGTGAGAGACACCGATCTAGTTGCAAATGCAATCGAGCAAACAGCAAACCCAGATAGCAAGGATGTCAACTCATTAATTCAACTCCTTGCGGTCAAACCAGCAACGCGCCCAAACAGCGTTGAACTCTCTAATGAAACAAGTGTGATCCTGGCTTCAATCAACGATCTAGCCAAGCGAATGTCAAGCTTGGAATCAGCTCAAATATCTTTCCAGCCGAGGCTAGCGAACAGCATACGCGAACACAACTCACCAGCGTTAGTTCGTCTTAAAGACGGGTCTTTCAAGATAAATAATATGACAATGGAAATTGGCGAAGATGTATTCATTGACGGCAGAGAAGTCGGCGTCTTGGCGGATGTAACGCCCAGTGAAGTAAAACTCAAGACTCAAAGTGGAAGCATCATATCGATATCGCCTTCAGACCCGCAATTCAGAATGCTTTCTACCATTCCGTTTTAAGCTTCACAGAATCCCCATTAACATGAGTCAATGCGTAAAGTCTAAATGTCGGTTCAACGCGGACGCCAACACTGACCATGGCTTCGCCATTTTCATGGCCAGTGTTGGTACCCTACGCGCTTCGCGCTCCGGCGCCGGTTAACCTTGGCATCATGCCTAAACTTCACGCAAATATAAATACAAGGGCATCCATATGGGCGCTACCAAGCGACCTCAAAACAAGTGCAAGTCTTGCGGATACACCTGGTACCCGAGAGGCAAGTCTCTTTCAATAAAGTGTCCGAATTGTGGAGGCCGTGAAGTCTCTACCGTTACCTCGTGGGGCGGACTGGCGGGCATTGCATTTATTATATATGCGATCTTCGGAAGCCACACCAAGCCAAACGACGTCGCAACTCCAGCGGGAGCGCCACCCACCGTAGCCAGCCAATCAAGCGAATCGCCGCTCGACCCTTCGCAGGAGCCACTTCGTGGCTCCACATCTGAAAAGACATTGGTTTCCCCGGCAACACCACGCGCATCGGATGATACCGAGCCCGGCGCCAATGAAGCTGCTGAAGGCTCCCCGACACCAACCTCCATTTGCAAAAGCGAGGATAATTATTTTTCCCGCAATAGCTGCATGTGGAGGGAATGCGAGAAATCTGAATTTTCGGACCTTCAAGAGTGCGCAGATAAAAAGCCAAAATCAAATAACTATGGAGGTTAGCGCCTGAGCCTTCAAGCGCCATCTACCAACGCAACTCATCCATAATGAAGCCTTGCCTGACTTTTACGGAAATTCCGCCCTAACGGAGAATGACATGCATGCGTCCGCAAATTCAGTTCGACAAACATGAAGAAATCCCTTCAGCTCATTCCCCTGGCTCTGGCGTTCACCTCGGCATTTGGCGCCATCGAACCCGCGCCGTTTGCTTTCGACGTGAAGCAGTTGTCCGGCGTGTGGGCTGACAGCGTGGACACCGAGCCCGCCTGCGCCATGAAGAACTGGCACTTCCGGTACGAATTCAGCGTCGACCGGAAACGGCTCTCCATCAAATTCGACCGAGAAATCGACAGCGGCACCGCAGGCAAGATCTCTCAAATCGACGCCACCGTCCTTTCTGCCACGGCCCGCACCATCACCTTCCGCTATGACGGCGAGCAGCGCATGAATTCACTTGGCAAGCCTGTTGAATGGCAACTGGCCATGATTGCGCCGGGCGTCTATCGCTGGCACGCCACCGATTGGCGCCCCGGCCAAGTCAACACCGTCGTAGGCATCCAATGCAGTGAGAACTGAGCCCACCTGCATCCACCTGTCAGCACCATGAGAAACCTCCTCTCCCCCCTCCTCCTCGCCTCTCTCGTGGCCATCACCGCCCTCACCGGCTGCGCCAGCTACAAACCCATCCCCGAGAACTACGCCGGCCCCATCGCCACGGTGAGCGACAGCGGCATGGCCGAAGACGGCAGCAAGGCGCAAATCTTCGCGCTCACGGACATCGACGGGCACAGCATCCAAGACAGCTTCCGCGCCACGCGTCAGGCCAGCTACGGGCAGGGCGCAACCATCCGGCTGAAAGTCACCGAGCGGCAAATCCCGGCCCAGGCCATGAAGGTCAAGCTGCGCGGCAGCCATGCCACGGGTGCGCCCATCCACGAAATGGCCAGCCGGGCCATGGGCACCTTCTTCGAGGTGGAAGGCGTGGTGGACTTCGCCCCGCAGGCCGACAAGCGCTACCGCGTCGTCGGCACCCTGGCGAAGGCCGACTCCGCCGTTTGGATCGAAGACGAAGCCACCCACCAGGCGGTCACCGCGAAGGTCTTGGCGCAGAAGTGACGCAAGCCACTGCGCGACGCAAGCTGACCCTCACCTTCGCTGCTGCCGTCCTTTGGGCGGTGTGGGGACATGCAAAATCAGGCGCCATGCAGGTGCAGTGACAACTGCGCGCATGCATGCAGCCAAACAAATCAAAAAGAAGGGAAATCACATGAAACACCAAACCACAGGCGCCCTGCTGGCGCTGACCCTCGCCTCGTCCAGCGCGCTGGCAGCGTGGCCGAACATCACCGTGTCTTACCTGCAGCCAACCGGCGTTGCAGAGGCCAACACGCCCATCGAGATGTGGGTGCGGGTCGCGGCGGACCGCGAGATCGGCACGGCCGCAGGCTTCCCCTTCGGTTTCGACACGGCAGATCTGCCCAAGACGGAAACCGTTTACGACTTCTCGACCAACACCCGCAAGACCTACACGTTCGCGAGCTACACGTCCCTGACCATCATCCCCGGCTGGAGTTGCACACCCCGTTGCGATCCGCCGGGCTACACCTTCGAGTCCTTCTATGGCGCGCCGTCGAGCACCGGGCCGCGTTCGTTTTCCAGCCTTGCCGGCAGCGACCGCTTGCTCACGGGCGACTTCCTGGTGGGGGCCTTCATCCCGGACGGCAGCGTGACCTCCGGCACCGTGACGTTCTCGCTGGTGCCCGCCCTCAATTTCAACGTCCAGGGGCTGGCCACCGACGGCACGCAGCTCAACGCCTACCTCGGCCCGTCGAACGGCTTCAACGCCTGCCCGTACGACAAGCGCGACACCTGCAGCTTCACCCGCACCATCACCTCGGTTCCCGAGCCCGACACGCTGTGGCTGTGGGCGCTGGGCGTGATCGGTGTGGGGGTGGCGCGACGCCTGACGCGTGAACGGACATCACGCCTCTGAGTGCGCCTTCAACGTTTTCCTCAACCACCCACAAAGGGAGTTTTTTCATGAAGAAGTTTCTTGTCATCGCTGCCCTCACGCTGAACATGGTCGGCTGTGCCTCGGTGAACATGGCCACGCCGCAACAAGACGCGACGGTCAAGTCCTTCGCGGCGCCGAAGGACAACGCCGGCATCTACATCTACCGCAACGAGACCATGGGCAGTGCAGTGAAGATGGAAGTCGCTGTCGATGGGACGCCCATCGGCAAAACCGTCGCCCACACGTTCCTGTACAAGGAAGTGGCTCCCGGCAAGCACACCCTGACTTCGTCTGCCGAAAACACGTCCACGCTTGAAATCGACGCCAAGCCGGGCGCCCTCTACTACGTCTGGCAAGAGGTGAAGATGGGCATCATGTACGCACGCACCAAGCTGAACCTCGTGGACGAGACCGAAGGCAAGAAGGGCGTGCTGGAGACCAAGCTGGCCGAAACCAAGTAAGGGCGATCACCATGTCCACCCCCACCATCCAATTCACCAACGGCGCCGCCTACGAGCGCTACATGGGCCTGTGGAGCCAGCAGGTCGGCCAGGCTTTCATCGGCTGGCTGGGCGCGCCGGCCGGCGGGCGTTGGCTGGATGTGGGGTGTGGCAATGGCGCCTTCACGGAGCTGGTGGCGCAGCGCTGCCAACCGCAGTCACTGGCAGGCATCGACCCATCGGCGCAGCAGCTGGACTTCGCCCGTGCACGCGCCAGCACGGCGCAGGCCGAGTACGTGCAGGGCGACGCCATGGCGCTGCCCTATGGCGCGGCGCAGTTCGATGTGGCGGTCATGCCGCTGGTCATCTTCTTCCTGAGCGACCCGGCCCTGGGCGTGGCAGAAATGGCGCGCGTGGTGCGTCCGGGTGGCCTGGTCGCCGCCTACAGCTGGGACATGCCGGCCGGCGGCTTCCCCTATGCGCTGCTGCAAGACGAACTCAGCGCCCTGGGTGTGACCGTGCCCACGCCACCCAGCCCGCAGGCGTCCGACATGGACGTGCTGCGCACGCTGTGGGCTGGAGCGGGCCTGCGCGACATCGCCACGCGGGACATCACCGTGCAGCGCACCTACGCCAGCTTCGGCGATTACTGGGACACGGTGCAAGGCGCACCGAGCATGGGCGCCAAGCTGGCCGCCTTGTCGGCCGAGCACACCGCCACGCTGAAGGCGCGCCTGCAGGCACGCCTGGTGGCCAACGCGGCGGGTGAGATCACCTGCGCGGCCCGCGCCAACGCCATCTTCGGGACGGTGTGAGCGCGGGCAGAGGCCTGATCAACGCAGACATCAACGCAGATCAAAGCGGTCCAGGTTCATCACCTTGGTCCAGGCGGCCACGAAGTCAGCCACGAACTTCGCGCTGGCGTCGCTGCTGGCATAGACCTCGGCCACGGCGCGCAGTTGCGAGTTCGAGCCGAACACCAGGTCGGCCACGGTGGCCGTCCACTTCAGGGCGCCGGTCTGGGCATCGCGGCCGGCCAGCACGCCTTCGGCCCCGGTGCGCTGCCAGGCCGTGCCCATGTCCAGCAGGTTGACGAAGAAGTCGTTGCTCAGGGTGCCCGGGCGCTGGGTGAACACGCCGTGCGGGGCGCCGTCCACGTTCGCACCCAGCACGCGCAGGCCGGCCACCAGCACCGCCGTCTCGGGCGCGGTCAGCGTCAGCAACTGGGCCTTGTCGATCAGCAGCTCGGCCACGGCGCCTTCCAGGCCGGGCTTGGCGAAGTTGCGGAAGCCATCGGCCTGGGGCTCCAGCACGGCGAAGGAGGCGACGTCGGTCTGGTCCTGCGATGCGTCGGTGCGGCCCGGCGCGAAAGGCACGGTCACGCTCTGGCCGGCGGCCTTGGCAGCGGCTTCGACACCGGCATTGCCCGCCAGCACGATGAGGTCGGCCAGCGACACCTGCTTGCCACCCGTGGCCTGGGCATTGAAGGCCTTCTGGACGGCTTCCAGCTTGGCCAGCACCAGCGCCAGTTGCGCCGGTTGGTTCACGGCCCAGTCTTTTTGCGGGGCCAGGCGGATGCGGGCACCGTTGGCACCGCCGCGCTTGTCGCTGCCGCGGAAGGTCGAGGCCGAGGCCCAGGCCGTGGCCACCAGCTGCGACACGCTCAGGCCCGAGGCCAGCACGTCGGCCTTGAGCTTGGCGACGTCAGCGGCGTCGATGAGCGGGTGGTTCACGGCGGGCACCGGGTCTTGCCAGACCAGCACTTCGGCAGGCACCAGCTTGCCCAGGTAGCGGGCGCGCGGGCCCATGTCGCGGTGGGTGAGCTTGAACCAGGCGCGGGCAAACGCATCGGCGAACTCGGCCGGGTTGGCGTGGAAGCGGCGCGAGATTTTCTCGTAGGCCGGGTCGAAGCGCAGGGCCAGGTCGGCCGTGGTCATCATGGGCTGGTGGGACTTGCTGGGGTCGTGGGCATCGACCACGGTGCCGGCACCGGCGTTGCCTTTGGGCTTCCACTGGTGGGCGCCAGCGGGGCTCTTGGTCAGTTCCCACTCGTGGCCGAACAGGGTGTCGAAGTAGCCGTTGTCCCAGGTGGTGGGTTGGGGCTTCCAGGCGCCTTCGATGCCGCTGGTGGTGGTGTGCGCGCCCTTGCCGGAGCCGAACTGGTTGATCCAGCCCAGGCCCATGGCCTCGATGGGGGCGGCTTCGGGCTCGGGGCCGACCAGGGACGGGTCACCCGCGCCGTGGGCCTTGCCGAAGGTGTGGCCGCCGGCCACCAGGGCGACGGTTTCCTCGTCGTCCATGGCCATGCGGGCGAAGGTTTCGCGGATGTCGCGGGCCGAGGCCACCGGGTCGGGCTTGCCGTCCGGGCCTTCCGGGTTCACGTAGATCAGGCCCATCTGCACGGCGGCCAGGGGGTTGGCGAGGTCGCGGTCACCGCTGTAGCGGCTGTGGGCCTTGTCGCTGGTGGCCAGCCATTCGGCTTCCAGGCCCCAGTTGATGTCGGCCTCGGGCTCCCAGATGTCGGGGCGGCCACCGGCGAAACCGAAGGTCTTGAAGCCCATGGACTCCAGCGCCACGTTGCCGGTCAGGATGAACAGGTCGGCCCAGGACAGCTTGCTGCCGTATTTCTGCTTGATGGGCCACAGCAGGCGGCGGGCCTTGTCGAGGTTGCCGTTGTCCGGCCAGCTGTTGAGCGGGGCGAAGCGCTGGTTGCCGGTGCCGGCGCCGCCGCGGCCGTCCTGGATGCGGTAGGTGCCAGCGGCGTGCCAGGCCATGCGGATGAAGAGGGGGCCGTAGTGGCCGTAGTCGGCCGGCCACCAGTCCTGCGAGTCGGTCATCAGGGCCTTCAGGTCGGCGACGACGGCGTCGAGGTCCAGCGTCTGGAAGGCTTCGGCGTAGTCGAAGTCGGCCGCCATGGGGCTGGACTGCGCGCCGTGCTGGTGGAGGATGCCCACGTTGAGCTGCTGGGGCCACCAGTCGCGGTTGCCGCGGGCGCCCTGTTGGGCCTGGGTGGCTTGGGCGGCCGCCGCGTGGAAGGGGCATTTCGCTTCGTTCGACATCTCAGTCTCCTTGGAGGGTGATCGGGGGGCTTGGAAAGGGATGCACGCAGTCTAGGAGGCTGGGATGTTTTCCTCAATGTGGCAATGGCTATGGCGGCCATAGGGGCCACTGGCTGCAGCGATGGCGCGAAAAGCCTGGCGTGCCGAACTCGGAGCTCAGATCGCACAGCCCACAGCTTCGCGCGTGCTTGTCAACGCTCCAATATTTCAAGTAAACTGGAACCATGAAAGATGAAGACGTCGTCAAAGCCCTCGGGGCGCTCGCCCAACCCCACCGGCTGCGCGCTTTCCGCGCCCTGGTGGTCGCGGGTCAAGGCGGTTTGACGCCCGGGGTGCTGATGGAGCGTCTCGACATCCCCGCCAACACCCTCTCCTTCCACCTCAAGGAGCTGACGCACGCCGGTCTGGTCACCCAGACCCGCGACGGGCGCCACCTGATCTACCGCGCGGCCTTCGAGCGCATGAACGCGCTGCTTGGCTTCCTCACGGCGAACTGCTGCGAGGGCACAGACTGCGCCGTCCCGGCCGATGCGCCCTGCGATTGCTGAGCCGCCCCCACCCTGCTCCGCCACCCACCGCCGAGGTCCACACCATGTCCAACAAGACCCACAACGTGCTCTTCATCTGCACGGGCAACTCCGCACGGTCCATCCTGGCCGAGGGCCTGCTGAACCAGCTGGGCGGACCCAAGGGCTTCCGCGCCTTCTCGGCCGGCAGCCACCCCAAGGGCGCCGTGCACCCGCAGGCACTGCAGACGCTGGCCACCCACCACATCCCCACGGACGGGCTGCGCAGCAAGAGCTGGGAAGAGTTCGCCGCGCCCGGCGCGCCACAGATGGATTTCGTCTTCACCGTGTGCGACCAGGCCGCGGGCGAGGTCTGCCCCGTGTGGCCCGGCCAGCCCATGACCGCGCACTGGGGCCAGCCCGACCCGGCCGCCGCCACCGGCTCGGCCGAAGCCCAGGCCCGCGCCTTCGTGGACGCCTTCGTGACCCTGCAGCGCCGCATCCAGCTGATGCTCGCCCTGCCCCTGGCCAGCCTGGAACGCCTGGCGCTCCAGAAACAGATCCAAGACATCGGAAAGCAATGACACCATGACCACCAACGTCCTGATCCTGTGCACCCACAACTCGGCCCGCAGCGTGCTGAGCGAGGGCATGTTGAACCACCTTGCCCGCCAGTTGGGCAAGGACGTGCGCGCCTACAGCGCCGGCAGCGCGCCCAGCGGCCGCGTCAACCCCTTCGCCCTGGAGGCCCTCACGAACGCCGGGGTGGATGTGTCCGAGGTGCGCAGCAAGAGCTGGGACGAGTTCGTCGCCCCGGGCGCGCCGGAGATGCGCATCGTCATCACCGTGTGCGACAGCGCCGCCGCCGAGACCTGCCCCTACTGGCCGGGCAGCCCGGTGAAGGTGCACTGGGGCTACCCCGACCCGTCCAACGCCGAGCCCGACAAGAAGCCCCAGGCCTTCGAGCTGACCCGCCAGGCCATCGGCTACCGCATGCTGCAGCTGCTGGCCTTGCCGCTGGAGTCCATGAGCAACGCCGAGCTGCAAGCCAAGCTCGAAGCCCTGTACAAGAGCTGAGGCCGGCACATGCCTTTGAACCTCTCTCGACGCCTGCTGGGCGAAGCCCTGGGCACGATGCTGCTGCTGGCCGTGGTGATCGGCTCGGGGATCATGGCGCAGCGCTTGTGCGGTGGCAACGACGGCCTGGCCCTCTTGGCCAACACCTTGGCCACGGTGGGCGGGCTCTACATCCTCATCGAGGTGTTCGGCCCGGTCAGCGGCGCGCACTTCAATCCGGCGGTGTCGGCCGTGATGGCCTTCCGAGGTGAGCTGCCCTCCAGCGCCCTGCTGCCCTACATCGCAGCGCAGTTGCTGGGCGCCATGCTGGGCGCCTTCCTGGCCCATGCGATGTTCGACCTGCCCATCCTGCAGTGGTCGGCCAAGGTGCGCACGGGCCACGGCCAGTGGATCGCCGAGGCCGTGGCCACGGCCGGCCTGCTGCTGGTGATTTTGCGGGCGCCGGCCAGCCGGGTCGCGGCCATGGTGGCGGCCTACATCGGCGCGGCCTATTGGTTCACCGCGTCCACCTCCTTCGCCAACCCGGCCGCCGCCTTCGGGCGCATGTTCAGCGACACCTTCGCCGGCATCGAACCCGCCAGCGCCCCCGGCTTCGTGCTGGCGCAACTGGTGGGCGCGGCCATCGGCGTGGGCTTGCACGCGGCACTCGGCCCCAAGGAGCCCGCATGACACCGACCCACACGCCGGATACGTCCAACAGCGTGCACGACCTGCCCAACCTCGACGCCTCCCTGTTCGACCGCCCCAGCACCGAGCGCTTCGCCGAGCACCTTGCCGGGGTGGGCCGCAGCACGCACGCGCCGCGCATCCTGCTGCTCTACGGTTCGCTGCGTGAGCGTTCGTACAGCAAGCTGCTGACGCTGGAGGCCGAGCGCCTGCTGCAGGCCATGGGCGCCGAAACGCGTGTGTTCGACCCCACCGGCCTGCCCCTGCCCGATGGCGCCCCCGACACCCACCCCAAGGTGGCCGAGTTGCGCGAGGCCGCGGCCTGGTCCGAGGGCATGGTGTGGACCTCGCCCGAACGCCATGGCGCGATGACCGGGATCATGAAGGCCCAGATCGACTGGATCCCGCTGTCGGCCGGGGCCGTGCGCCCCACCCAGGGCAAGACGCTGGCGGTGATGGAGGTCTCGGGCGGCTCGCAGTCCTTCAACGCGGTCAACCAGATGCGCATCCTGGGCCGCTGGATGCGCATGCTCACCATCCCCAACCAGTCCTCGGTGGCCAAGGCCTTCCTGGAGTTCGACGAGGCCGGGCGCATGAAGCCTTCGGCCTATTACGAGCGCGTGGTCGATGTGATGGAAGAGCTGGTGAAGTTCACCCTGCTCACCCGCGACGTCTCGCCCTACCTGGTGGATCGCTACAGCGAGCGCCGCGAGAGCGCCGAGGCGCTGTCGGCGCGGGTCAACCAGCGCAGCATCTGAACTTTGAGTCTGAGCGCTGGGTGGGGGTGGCCGTTGAGCCGTGAGGCGCTTGCGGCGACAATCCCCCCTCCCCGCTTGCAGGACCTCTGCCCCATGAAAACCTACGACATCGAACTCCAGCGCCTGAAATCCGTGAAGCACGACAAGGGCCTGATCGAAATCGGCGTCGATGCGCTCGTGCTGCCCCGCCCCGCACGCGACGAGCACACCGTCACCAGCTGCATCTCGCTGGCCGTGGACGACGCCCGCACCCTGATGATCCTGCTCAAGCAGCAGATCACCGAGCTGGACAAGCTGAACCCGCGCAGCCGGCGCTCGGGGCGTTGCTGAGCGGCTGACGCTCAGCCCTGACCCTCGGCCTGCAGCCGCGCCACTTCGGCGCGCAGGGCCTGGTTCTCGGCCGTGAGCTCGGCCACGCGGCGTTGCAGCGCCTGGACGGTGGTGCCCGCGTTGGCGGCATCGGCCGCATCGGCATCCCAAGGGGCCTCGCCGCCCGCGGTGGCGTCTGAGGCCTCGCCCAGCAACGCCGCCACGGCCCGGCGCTTTTCCTCGCGCACGCGCTTGGCCGCCTGTTTGAGCTCGTCCTTGCCGGCCAGCGCGGCCGAGGCCTGCTCTTCGGCGGGCAGGCTGGCCACGGCCGCCGCGGCGTTGATGCTGATGGTGCCGGCCTTGACCGCGGCCACCAGCTCGGGCGCGGCCTGCTTCTGGATTTTCTCGATCAGCACGACCTGGCTGTTGCTCAGGCGCGCGGCTTTGGCGATGTCGGCGCGGCTTTTCAGGGACTCGGGCACAGCGCCGGGGGCGGGCTCGGCCAGGGCCGCACCGGCCACCGTGTCGGCCGATGAGGTGTCGGCCGATGCCGATGCCGTGGCGGCCACCGCGCGGGCGCGGCGCTCGCTCAGGATCTCGCGCTTGCGCAGCGCCAGCACACCGCGCTGGAAGTCGGACACGCTGCGGCGGCCCAGGTGCTGGTCGATCATCCACAGGTGGACGTCGTCCATGGACTTGAACCTCGGGTGCTGCACCGTCTGGAAAGGCAGGCCGTGCTTCTGGCAGATGCCGTAGCGGTTGTGGCCGTCCACCAGCACATCGCCCCACAGCACCAGCGCGTCGCGGCAGCCCTCGGCCAGGATGCTGCGCTCCAGGGCCTCGTGCTCCTCGGGCGTCAGGGGGTCGATGTAGGCCTTGAGTTCTTCGTTGACGACGATGTGCATGGGATGGCGGTGGCGCAGGAAAGGCGGCGGAAGACGGAAGTCGGGCCTGGATTCTAGGGGCCACCGCCGGGCGCCCTGCCGCCGGAGTTTGACGAACGGGCTTGCCTTTGCATTCTTTGCCGTGGGGTCATGGCGCTGTCACGCATTTGGCGCGGCAGTGCTCGCATCATGCAAGCTGACACCCCAAGCGCAGGAGCACCGCATGAACGCCATGATGAAAGCCGCTGTTTTCGTGGAACCCGGCCGCATCGAGGTCGTGGACAAGAAGATCCCGGACGTGGGCCCCAACGACGCCCTGGTCCGCATCACCACGACCACGATCTGCGGCACCGACGTCCACATCCTCAAGGGCGAGTACCCGGTGGCCAAGGGCCTGACCGTGGGCCACGAGCCCGTCGGCGTGATCGAGAAACTGGGCAGCGCCGTGGTGGGTTACCGCGAGGGCCAGCGCGTCATCGCCGGGGCCATCTGCCCGAACTTCAACTCCTACGCCGCCCAGGACGGCGCCCCCTCGCAGGACGGCAGCTACCTGGTGCCGCAAGGCCTGTGCGGCTGCCACGGCTACAAGGCCACGGCCGGCTGGCGCTTTGGCAACCTGATCGACGGCACCCAGGCCGAGTACGTGCTGGTGCCCGACGCCCAGGCCAACCTCGCCCCCATCCCCGACGGGCTGACGGACGAGCAGGTGCTGATGTGCCCGGACATCATGTCCACTGGTTTCAAGGGCGCCGAGAACGCCAACATCCGCATCGGCGACACGGTGGTGGTGTTCGCGCAGGGCCCGATCGGCCTGTGCGCGACGGCGGGCGCGCGCCTGCTGGGCGCCACGACCATCATCGCGGTCGATGGCAACGAGCACCGCCTGGACGTGGCGCGCAAGATGGGCGCGGACGCCACGCTGAACTTCAAGACCTGCGACGTGGTGGACGAGGTCATGAAGCTGACCGGCGGCAAGGGCGTGGACGCGTCCATCGAGGCGCTGGGCACGCAGGCCACTTTCGCATCGGCCCTGCGCGTGCTCAAGCCGGGCGGCACGCTGTCCAGCCTGGGCGTGTACTCCGAGGACCTGACCATCCCGCTGTCGGCCTTCGCCGCCGGCCTGGGCGACCACAAGATCAACACCGCGCTGTGCCCCGGCGGCAAGGAGCGCATGCGCCGCCTGATGAACGTGGTGGCCTCGGGGCGCGTGGACCTGGGCCTGCTGGTGACGCACCAGTACAAGCTGGAAGACATCGTCGCGGCCTACGAGTTGTTTTCACACCAGCGCGATGGCGTGCTGAAGGTGGCCATCAAGCCCTGAGATCGGCTTCAGTCGGCCTCAGGGCTGCGCCTGCACGTCCGACACGCTGGCCTGCAGGCGCCGCTCGACATGGCCGGGCTGCGCGATGCTGTTGGCATCGGGGCAAGTGGCCGTGCCATTGCAGGCGACCGCATCGACCGTGTAGATGCGGGTGCTGCGGGCGGCGCCCTGGTCGTTGCCGCCCTCGACATAGGCCTGCGCCGGCGCGCTGCAACTGACCGTGACCCACATGCCCAGGCCGGCGCGCAAATCCAGCGTCTGGCTGGCCGCCGTGCAGCCCTGCCAGCTGCCCCGCTGCACCTGGAAGAGCCCCCATTCCACGCCGGCCTGCGCGGCCTGCTCGGCACGGGCCGCGGCGATGTCGTTGGCCGAGGCCAGCTGGGTGGACCAGGTCATGCGCAGGATGCTGGCCGCCAGCGCCGACAGCATCACCAGCACCACGATGGCGGCGATGGCACCGAGGCCACGCTGGTGGTGCAGGAGGTGCCGGAGGTGCTGCTGCGGGTGGGGCTTCATGGCACGTTGCGGATGTGGGCGCCGACCGCCAGGTGCGCGGTTTCGCCGTTGCGGGTGATGGCCATGTCCAGCCACAGGAAGCCGCTTTGCTGGGTGGCACCGTGGTTGGCGTCGTAGATGAAGGCGCAGGACTGGACCTGGGTGCTGACCACCGCGGCACCGAGCACCGAGGGGCAGGCCGTGGGGTAGCTGGCGTTGAAGGGCCGCGTCACGCGGTAGAGCGTGCCCTTGCCATCGCCCTGGCCGTTGGTGCTGCCGTCCGCACCGCTGCAAACGTAGAAGACACTGGGCTCTTGCGACGACACCACCTGGTAGCGGCCCTCGGTGTAGCCCTGCGGGAACTGGGTGCTGTCGATGCGCACGCGCAGCACGCCTTGCGTCGCCTGGGGCGTGCTGACCGCGCTCACCCTGGCGCGGTTGAGCCCGGCATAGACGTCGTTGCCGTTCTGGTTGCCGACCACCACCCAGTCTTCGGCCTTGGGCGCGGTGTTGACCACGTTGAGCACATCGAACACCGTGGTGGCCATGGTCGTGTCCACCCAGGCCGAGCAGGTGCTGCTGCTGCCCGAGGCGCAGCCGCTCGGTGTGTCGTTGCGCACGTCGGGGCCACTGCGGTAGCGTCCACCACCCACGGCCGGCACCACCTCGAAGCACTGGTCCGAGGGGATGCGCAAGGAGTTCGGCACGGCGCGGCGGGTGTCCATCAGCATCTGCCGCAAGGCGGTGTCGGCCCGGCCCGCCAGCTCGGTGCGCGCCCGCGTCGCGAAGTAGGCGGCCAGCGTGGGCTGCATGAAGGACATCAGCGTCAAACCGATGATGCTGGTGATGACCATCACGACGATCAGCTCCACCAGGGTGAAGCCGCTGGCGGGTCGGTGTGGGTGCAGGGATGGGGGCGGGGATGGGTGCGGGGATGGGTGCGGCATGCGGTATCTCATGGCCCGGCGTAGTCGGTGCGCCAGCCTTCCAGCGACACGGCCTCGCTGCCGCGGCTGACACTCACGGTGATGCGCTTGGCCTCGGCCACGCCGGCCAGCGCCTGCTGCACCACGCCCACCGACACGCTGAGGCCATTGAGCGCCGGGATCACGGTGCCCTCGATGTCGCAGACCTGGCCTGTGCTGGCGTAGCCGTTGTAGTCGGACACGTCGTTGAAGGTGTCGCGCGCGCAGGCACCGGGCGCCGCATTGGCCTGCGGGGCATAGGGCTTGAGCCGCGCTTCTTCCATCAGCTCCTGCGCCAGCACCAGCATCTGCTTGCGCACGATGGGGTCGCTGCTGTTGCGCACGCCCTGGCTGAAGACGCTGATCACGCCCGAGACGGCCACGCCGATGACGACCATGGCCACGATCACCTCAACGAAAGTGAAGCCGCGCTCATTCGACATGGCCGGTCGCCCCCTCGATGCGCACGGGCGCCACGCCCTGCAGAGAGACCGTCCACTGCGCCGTCGCGCCACCACCGAGGGCCGTGGTGACGCGCCCGCCCGGCTGGAAGTACAGGACGCCCGTGGGGCTGACCGAGGTGGCGGCCGCGCTGTTGGCCGCCTGGGCGAAGGTGCCACGTCCGTCGGGCGACGGCACGGGCAGATCGCAGGCCGTGGCCGGGTTGTTGCGCGCCATGGCCAGCGAGACCGTGGTGGCCGTGAAGCTGACGCAGACCACGCGGCGGTGGGTCACGGCGGTGGACCGGGCGTGCCACAGGGCCACGACGACCTGGTCCCGCCAGGCGTCGTCGCGCATGCCGGTGGCCGAGCCCAGGTAAGGCATCGCAGAGACGGACAGGATGCTCAGCAGCACCATCACCACGATCAGCTCGATCACGGTGTAGCCGGCCTGGTGGCGCTCACTGGATGTCTGACACATGGCCGATCCTCTTGTTTTCAGGGGTGTAGACGCCGAAGGTCACCCGGGCCGAGGGGTCCCGCCCGAAATCGATGACACCGGCGCAGCCGCTCGTGCTGCCGAACTGCGCGCGCAACCAGGGCAGGCCGGCGCCCACCGAAGCGGGTCGGGGCTGGCCCAGGCAGGACAGGTCCGACACGGCCATGCCCAGGTTCAGGGCCACATCGAGCGAGCCGGTGCCCGTCGGCGTGGGCGCTTTCAGGGTGAGCACGCCATGGCCGCCAGCCAGCTTCAAGGCCTGACCGCCAGGCTGCGGGACGATCGCACTCGCCCAATGCCCGGCAGCGCCGCCTTTGGCATGGATGGCCGCGTCCATCACCAGCGCGCCACCCGGCACGCTGGTGCAGCTGTCCAGGCTGTTGAGCACCCAGGTCTGGCCGCTCCAGTACTGGGCCTGCACCGGCACACCGAGCGAGCGCTTCTCCGTGCCATAGGCGCTGGACAGGCGCAGGCGGCCACTGCGCAGCAGCAGCGCCCCTTCGGTGGCACCCAGGCTGCTCACGCCGTCGGCATCGGTGGCACGGACCACGATGGTGCGCGGCGCCGTCAGCTTCGACGCGAAGGCGTAGGTGGGCGCCAGGCTGCGCGCCACGCCCGACAGGAAGCCGGCCTTGTCGATGCGGTTGACCGTGAAGCTGCCCTGCCCCGTGGCCGCGCCTTCGGTCAGGGTGATCGCACTGGCCAGGCTGGGCGACAAGGCGCCCGAGCCATCGTGGTTCTGCGTCGTGCCACCCGCGGCATTGCGCGCCGTGACCGCCACGGCAAAGGGCTGGCCGCTGTAGGTGAAGGCGCCACAGGCCGGCGTCACCGCGACATCGAAATGGTGCGGCACAAAACGGCCGATGGCGCCCAGGCTGCCGGTGCTGCCCACCACCGTCTTCCCGCTGCCCAGGTAGTTGCCGCTGGCCAGGGTGGCGCTGAGGTCGCCCGAACCGACCTCGCTCCAGACCAGGTCGCTGAGGGCCGCCACCCCACCGGAGAACGCCGTCCAGGCCGGCTTGGGGGCCACGCCACTGCCGGTGAAGGTGCCCGCGGCGGCCAAGGGCCCGACCGGGCTGGCTGGGGTCCAGGCCAGCACCAGCCCCTCTGGCACGGCCTCCTTGCCGAAGTTGGGCATGAGCAAACCCGAGCCATTGACGGCCGACACCGCCACCGCGAAGGGCACGCCGGCGCGCAGGGCGCCCAGCGCAGGCGGATCGACCTTGAAGGCGGCCGGCACGGCGATGAAGCTGCTGCTGCCCAGCATCGACAGGCCCGAGGTGATCGCGTTGTCGGCCAGTGCGGCATTCAGCAAGACCTTGCCTGCATCGGCGTACTGCAAGGTGGTGCTGGCCACCCCGCTGGCATTGAAGGCCAGGTTCAGCGGTCGCAGCGTGCCGTCGCAAGACGCGCCCAGCGAGGCCGAGGCATTGAGCGGCACGCCACCGACCCGCACCGGCTGGCTGCCCGTGGCCGGATCGCCATACCCGCAACCGAGGTTGACCAGCTTGCTCACGTTGACGAAGGCCGGCGCGCAGACGCTGGCCGTGGCGCCCTTCTTCACGGCCGCGATGGTCAGCGTCTGCGGCGTGTCGGCCACGTGGTGGCTCACGCTGAGCACGAAGCCGCTGTCGGCCGCGGAGAAAGCGCAGGCAGGGCTGCCGAAGGTGCAGGTGCTCGCGTTGGCCGCCAGCGGCAAGACCGCCTTGGCCCCGACCGTGACCGTGCCGGCCGACAGCAGTTGCACGTCCACCGAGGCCGCGCTGCTGCCCGCGGGGATGGTGAACGCGGCCCCGGCAGGCCAGTTCACCGACAGCCCCGAGGTCGTCAGCGTGCCGGCCACGCCGCCTGTGTAGCGGGTGGCACAGCTGGCGTCCTGGCAGGCCACCACGGTCAGGGTGGCCGGGGTGCAGGTCAGGCCCGAGCCACTGGCGTGGCGCAACTCCAGGTGGTCCAGCGCGGGCAGCGCCACACGGGCACCGCACAAGGACGGCGAAAACCAGCCACTGCCGTTTTTCAGGCAGGACTTGTTGCAACTGCCCGAGCCGCAGCACACGCCATCGGCCGACGAGGCCCAGCTCAGCGCGATGTCGGCACCATCCTTGGACCACACGCAGCCCTGGACATCGTTGAGGCCCAGCAGCTCGACACCGCCCTTGCTCGCGGTGACATCGCCGCTCACCGAGGAGAAATAGCCCAGGCTGATGCGGCCATCGCTGGTGTTGATGGCGCCGCTGTAGATCACGGCACCGCCGTCGCTCAAGGACTTCGCCGTCACCTTGCCGGACACCCGCCCCCAGTAGCCCACGTACAGGCTGCCACCCGCCGTGATGTCGCCACCCACCACGTTGAAGCTGTCCAGCGTGATGTTGCCGCTGCTGGCCGTCAGGGAACCGGCCACAGAGGTGGCAAAGGCCAGCTTGATGCTGCCAGAGGTCGCCGTGAGCGAGCCCCCCAGCGTGACCGAGCCGCTGCTGTCGCTGATGGACCGCGCCGTGAGCTGGGCGTTCAGCAATGTGGCAAAACCCAGACGGACATCGCCGCTCACGACCAGGCTGAGGTTGCTGCTCGCGCCAGCCGCGTTGACCTGGGCGGTGTCGGTGTCGAGCGAGCCGTTGACGGTGATCTTGGCCGGCAGGGCGCCCGAGATGCGGACGGTGTCGCGGTACTTCAGCGACAGGTCGCCGCAGACGTAATTGCCGGCGCTGCCGCTGCAACCCGCCGGCATCTGCCCGGGGAAGACGTAGTCGGTGGCCCACGCGCTGGCAGTCACCCACAGGAGGCCGCCCACGGCCAGCGCCCTGCGGACACCGCCACGCCAGCCACCGCGGCTCGGAACAACACCATCGACGCTCAAACGCACATCCCGCAAAGCCCCGCTCGCCCGCACCAGGCAGGCCCAAAGTCGGGTGTAAAACACGACATTCGTTCTTGTACCGCAATGCGGGAAGCGGTTTGGCAAGCCTCAGCAGACCCCAAGGCCTTCACACAATTGACACTGACGTGCGACAGCACAATCCGCAAGAAACTGACGCAGCAAGGATTTGCGTCAGGCTTGGGTCAGGCCAGGGTCACTTGGCCGCGCGGCTGCGGCGCGCCGGGCTGGCGGTCGGCTTGTGCGTGGCCTGCTCCAGCCACAAGAGGGCGTCGAGCTGGGCCAACACACCGTGCAGGTGTTCGGGCGAGAGCTCGCGCAGGGCCGCCAGCGAGCGCAGCACCAGCAGGTGCGAGTTCAGCGGGCCGGCGTTGTCGGGCGCACGCGCCAGGGCCTTGTCCACCTGGGCGTCGGCCGCGACCTTGGCCCAAGTGCCGCGGAAGCGGTCGAGGCTTTTGAGTTCGGGCGGCAGACCGGTGGGGCCGGTCGATGGCGTCGATCGGACCGCTGCGGTGGCGGTGGTCGGCGCAGGGCCGCCACCCGAGACGGCCAGGATGTGGCGGTGGAGCTCGGCCAGCGGGCTTGGCGTGGCGGGGACTGCGATGGGTGTGGCGATGGGGGTTGGCTCAGCCTCGGTGGCGCTGGCCGCTGCCCGCGCCAGGGCCTCGCGCAAACGCCCGGCCAGGATGCGCTGCACGGCACCAGATTGCGCCTGCAGGCGCTGCGCCATCAGCACCATGTGCTGGAAGCCGATGGGATCGCGCTGGGCGGCACCTGCCTCTTGCAGGGACGCCAGGGCCGCGCTGAAGTCGCTGTCGTTCATGCCGGTACGCTCATGCCGATGCCTTCATGCCGGCGCGTTCAGGGCGCAGGCGGTGCCGCCTTGGGCACCGGCGCCATCTCGACGCGGCGGTTCAGCGCCCGGCCGGCTTCGCTGGTGTTGGGCGCGGCGGGTTGCTCGGCACCGAAGGCCGCGGCGAACACGCGCGACGAGGGCATGCCTTCGCCGATGAGGGCGCGGGTCACGGTCAGCGAGCGCTGCGCCGAGAGCTCCAGGTTGTCGGCGTAGCGGTCGTTGCGGTTCTGCACGGGCTTGTCGTCGGTGAAGCCGCTGACCATCAGCATCTCGTCGCGCTCGCCAAGGTAGACGCGCAGCGGCGGCACCAGGGTCTGCAGCAGCTGGCGGCCTTCGGGGCGCAGCTGGTCGGAGTTGAAAGCGAACAGCACGCTGCCGCTGATGCCGATGCGGCCGTTGTTCAGCGTGACCCGGCCCGAGCGCAGCGGGATGGCCAGCGCCTTTTCCAAGGCCATGCGGCGCTGCTCTTCGACCTGGCGCTTCTTCACCTCGGCTTCGAGGTGGCTGACCAGGTCCATCTGCACGACCAGCACGCCCACCAGGATCAACACAAAAGCGCCCAGCAGGCCGGCCATGAGGTCGCCGAAGACGGCCCAGACTGGCGCGGTGTCACTGGCCGACGGGCTCAGGGCCTCGTCATGCTCGCCAACATCGACGGCATCGTCCAGACCATCCAGCGCGCTCATGCCGCGCCCCCGGCCAAAGCGGGCCGCAGCTGGCGCAGGTCTTCGACGATGCCTTGCTGCGCGCTGATGCTCAGGTCGATGACCTCGCGCGCCTGGGCCACGTAGTAGGCCAGTTGCTCGTCGCTGCGCGCCATGGACTGCTGCAGCGTGGCTTCCAGGCGCTGCAGGCCGGCGGCGAGCTGGCCATTGGTGTCGCTGAAGGTCTGCACGCCGTGGCGGAAGGCCTCGCCCAGGGTGGAGAGTTCGATGGCGCTGCTGACCACGTGGGCGGCCAGGTGCTCGGTCTTGCCGGCCTGCACACCGAGCGTGTCGGCGAACTGGCGGCTGGCCTGGTCCATGACGGACGCGGCCGAGGCGGCCAGGGCCTCGATGCTGGCGCGCTGTTCGCCGGAGGCCTGGTTGATCGTGTCCAGCAGGGTGCGGATCTGGCCCATGACGGTGGCGCGCTCCTGCAGCGAGTGGGTGTCGCGCTCGCTGAGCTGGGCCATCTCGGTGCGCAGTTGCGCGATGACCTCGGACGCGGCCTGCGGCACCTCGGCGGCGGTCTGCATCAGGCGGGTCATGGGCGCCTCCAGGGCCGTGCCCAGGGTGGCCAGGTGCTGGGTGACGGCGGCTTGCAGCTCGCCCAGGCGGGCCACGGCGGCATCGCCCCGCTGGGCTTCATCGGCACGCAAGGCGGCCAGCTCGGTGCGCCACAGGCTGGCGAGCTGGTCCATGCGTTCGCCGTGCTGGGCGGCCCATTGCGATTCGGCCTCGGTGCGGGCCTGGAGCAGCGCCTGCGACTGGCTCACCAGCCGGGCGATGTCGTCCAGCGTCTGGTGGGCCTGCTGGCGGGTGCGCTCGGCGATGTCCTGGGCGCTGGCCTGCAGGGTCTGGCAGATGGCGTCTTGCTGCTGCAAGGTCTGTGCGCCCACGCGCTGCCACTCGGCACCGAGCTGGGCGGCCTGCGTGGCCAGGGCCTGCGTCCAGGCGCCGAGCTTGCGCTGGTCGGCCTCGGCCTGGGCGGCCTGGGCCTGCGTGGCCGATTGCTGCACGGCGGCCAGCACGGCGTCGGCACGCTGGGCGAAGGTGTCGGTGAAACCGTCCAGCGTGCGGCCGAGCCGGTCGCCG
Source organism: Aquabacterium sp. (assembly GCA_023266355.1). Taxonomy (GTDB): domain Bacteria; phylum Pseudomonadota; class Gammaproteobacteria; order Burkholderiales; family Burkholderiaceae_C; genus Aquabacterium. The sequence goes on along the minus strand of JAHFQM010000010.1, from coordinate 93,472 downwards.
AGCTGCGCGCTGGTGTCGGCGTGGGCCTGCAAGGCGCTCGTCCAGCCTTCGGACACGGTGCGGGCGGTGTCGCCGAAGCGCGCGGAGAGGCCGTCGAGCTGAACTTGCGTGGCGTCCACCAGGCGCTGGTGCGTGCGGACGGACTCGGCCGAGATCTCGGCCATGGCCGCTTGCACCACGGGCTTCAGGCTGTCGCCGGCCACCTGTGCGCTGGCCGTCAGGCTGTCTTGCAGCGATTGCTGCACCGACTGGGCGAGCTGGGCATAGGCCGCTGACGCCTGGCGGTGAAAGTCGGCCTGCTGCGCCAGCATCTGCTCACCGAGCTGCTGGTGGCGGCGCTCCACGCCATCGGCCAGGGCTTGCAGGCTGTGCACCACCTGCGGCAAGGCCTGCGCCTGGGCTTGCAAGGCCTGCAGGGTGTCGGCGCGCTGGGCGTCGGCTTGCTGCTCGCGCTGGGCGGCGCGCTGGTGGCGCGCAGAAAGCGGCCGCAGCACCGTGGCGATGCGGGTGTCGAGCAGGCGGACCAGCGCCAGGCGCTCGCGGCGGCTGAGCGCCGACATCAGGCCCAGCATGGCCGAGGCCGCCACACCGGCCACCGAGGTGCCAAACGACAGGCCCAGGCCCTTGATGGGCGCGGCCAGGGCCGCCCGGATGGCCTGCAGGTCGGTCGAGCCTTCGAGCGCGAACACGGCGCCCTGGAAGGTCACCACCATGCCCAGGAAGGTGCCCAGCATGCCGAGCATGACCAGCAAGCCGACCAGGTAGGGCGTGAGCGCCGGCGCCGGCAAGGCCACGCGCTCGCCTTCGATGCGCTGGCGCACGGGGTGGCGCAGGGCGGTGGGGAGGCGGGCCAGCCAGTCGCCGAGCGCGTTGGTGTCTGCAGGTGTGTTGTCTGGGGTGCTGTCTGGCGTGTGGGTCAGGGCCGCGGCCAGGGCGTCCGAGGCGGCGCGGAACTGCCAGAGCTCGGCGGCGCCCAGCACATAGGTGGCGGCGATGGCGCCGGTCATGGCCAGGGCCAGCCAGCTCGCGCCGATGAAGCCCACGCCCACCCAACCCACGGCCACCAGGCCGATGGCGAAGGCCACTGCAAAAACGATCCTGTTCATGGGTGCTTCTCGACCTCGCTGCGCAACGCGTGCATCAATCCAATGACCGGCTGCAGGCGGAGGTCCAGCTCCGCGTGCAGCATCTCCTGCATCTCTCCGACATAGGCGCCATGCCAGCCCTCGGGCTGCGCGCGCTTCAACTGCTCGAAACGTTTTTCCAGCAGCAGGGGCACCGCGGCCATCAGCTTGTGCTCGCGCCCGCCCAGGGTCTGCTCCAGGACGGCGTCCAGCGCGGCCAGCTGACGCAGGCGGGGCGAGGCCTGGGACAGGGCCTGGCGCACCGAGGCGCGCAGGGCGGCGACTTTCTGCGCCATCTGGCCCTGCTGGTCGAGGTGGCGCTTGCGGTGCGGCGCGTGGCCCGCATCGGCTTCGTGGGGGGCGTCGCGCAGCGCCTGGGCAGCCTGCGCCGCGATGCCCTGGGTCAGCGCGGCACGCACCTGGGCCAGCTCGGCGTCGGTGCGCTCACGCAAGGCCTTCGCGCCTGCCGACAGGGTCGTGGGGATGGCTCCGACCGGGCCTGGCGGCAAGGCCGCGTGCAGGCGCACGGTGTCCACCGCGCTCAACCACTGGGCCAGGCGCTCGGCGAAGTCCTGCCGGGGGGCGTCTTGCTCCCGCGCCGTGGCCGCGCTCAGCAAGCGCACCAGCCGCGAGCTGGCGAAGTTCGCGCGCACGGCCGGCATGGCCGTCTTGGGCGCGGCAGCAGGGGGGAGGGAGACAGGAGCGGACACGGACGCAAGGACCAGGCGAGGACGGACAGAGGCAGGCAAAGACAGCCAGAAAGAGGCTGCAGGGGGACGGTCGGGGAGGCGGAAGTCTAAACGGTGAGCGACAATGCACCCCTTTTTGGCACGGGGCCCGTCCGCCCCTCAAAAGCATGAGCCTGTCTGCCCCGCCCGCCTTCACCCTCGCCGACTTCGATTTCGAGCTCCCCGAGGCCCTGATCGCCCAGCACCCCGCCGCCGAACGCAGCGCCTCGCGCCTGCTCGACGGCCGCGCCCTCCCCGCCACCGACCGCATCTTCCGCGAGCTGCCCGAGCTGCTGCAGCCTGGCGACCTGCTGGTCTTCAACAACACCCGCGTCATCAAGGCCCGCCTGTACGGCGCCAAGGCCTCGGGCGGTGCGGTCGAGGCCCTGGTCGAGCGCGTGCTGCCCGGCACGAACGAGGTGTGGGCCCACATGCGCGCCAGCAAGTCGCCCAAGCCGGGTGCCAAGGTGCGCTTCGCGGATGCGTTCGACGCCGAAGTACTGGGCCGCTGCGGGCCGGACAACGGCCTCTTCCACCTGCGCCTGGACGGCGACCCGTTCGCGCTGCTCGATGCGCACGGCCACGTGCCCCTGCCGCCCTACATCACCCACGCCGACGAAGAAGACGACGTGCGCCGCTACCAGACGGTGTTCGCCAAGGAACCCGGCGCCGTGGCCGCCCCCACCGCCGCCCTGCACTTCGACGAGGCCTTGCTGGCCCGCATGCGCGAGCGCGGCATCGCCACCGCCGAGGTGACTTTGCACGTGGGTGCCGGCACCTTCCAGCCGGTGCGCACCGAGAACCTCGCCGAGCACAAGATGCACAGCGAGTGGTTCGAGGTGCCCCAGGCCACGGCCGATGCCATCCGCGCCACGCGGGCCGCGGGCGGGCGCATCGTTGCGGTCGGCACGACCACGCTGCGCGCACTCGAATCGGCGGCGCTGCACGCCAAGCCGGATGAGATCGTGCAGGTCGGCAGCCGCGACACCGACATCTTCATCACCCCGGGCTTCGACTTCCGCGTGGTGGACGTGCTGGTCACCAACTTCCACCTGCCCAAGAGCACGCTGATGATGCTGGTCAGCGCCCTGGCGGGGTACGGGCACATCAAGTCGCTCTACGCCCACGCCATCGCACAACGCTTTCGCTTCTTCAGCTATGGCGATGCCATGCTGATCCAGCGCGCCTGAACCTCGGAGCCCCCATGCTGCAATTCGACCTCCTCAAGACCGAAGGCCACGCCCGCCGCGGCCGCATGACGCTCAACCACGGTGTGGTCGAGACCCCCATCTTCATGCCCGTGGGCACCTACGGCACCGTCAAGGGCGTGATGCCGCAGTCGCTGCACGACATGGGCGCGCAGATCATCCTGGGCAACACCTTCCACCTGTGGATGCGCCCTGGCCTGGACGTGATGCAGCAGTTCGGCGGCCTGCACAAGTTCGAGTCCTGGCAAAAACCCATCCTCACCGACTCGGGCGGCTTCCAGGTCTGGTCGCTGGGCGAGATGCGCAAGATCTCGGAAGAAGGCGTGCGCTTCGCCTCGCCGGTGAATGGCGACAAGCTCTTCCTCACGCCCGAGATCAGCATGCAGATCCAGACCATCCTGAACTCGGACATCGTCATGCAGTTCGACGAGTGCACGCCGTACTGGAAAGGCGACAAGAGCCTGGGCCACATCACGACCGAGAAGGAAGCGCGCGCCTCGATGGAGCTCAGCCTGCGCTGGGCCCAGCGCTGCCAGACCGAGTTCAACAAGCTGCAGAACCCCAACGCGCTGTTCGGCATCGTGCAAGGCGGCATGTTCGAGCACCTGCGCGAGGAGTCGCTGGCCGCGCTGGCCGACATGGACCTGCCCGGCTACGCCGTGGGTGGCGTCAGCGTGGGCGAGCCCAAGGACGAGATGCTGCGGGTGATGAACCACATCAGCCCCAAGCTGCCCCCGCACAAGCCGCGCTACCTGATGGGCGTGGGCACGCCGGAAGACCTGGTGGCCGGCGTCGCCGCGGGCATCGACATGTTCGACTGCGTCATGCCCACCCGCAACGCGCGCAACGGCCACCTGTTCACCCGCTTTGGTGACCTGCGCCTGCGCAACGCGCGCAACAAGTCCGACGAGCGCCCCATCGACATGACCTGCGGTTGCTACACCTGCCGCAACTTCAGCCGCGCCTACCTGCACCACCTCGACCGCTGCGGCGAGATGCTGGGGCCCATGCTGACCACCATCCACAACCTGCACTACTACCTGAACCTGATGCAGGAAGTGCGTGACGCGCTGGACGCAGGCCGCTTCGCCGAGTTCCAGCGCCAGTTCGCCGAGGATCGCGCCCGCGGCGTCTGACACCCAAACTCACCGCCGCGCCTTTACCTGCGCTTCACACGCGGCACGGCCGCGCTCGGCATACTGCGGCCCATGCTCGCACGGCTGATCCACGCGCTCCGCACCCTCGGCATCTGGGCCATCGCCCTGCTGCTGCTGTTCGAAGAATGGGGCTGGGAACACCTCGCCGCCCTGCTCGCCTGGATCGGGCGCTTGCCCGGCCTGCGCTGGGTCGAGGGCCGCATCCGCGGCCTGCCGCCTTACCGGGCCTTGATGCTCTTTGCCGTGCCCGTGCTGGCCCTGCTGCCGCTCAAGCTGCTGGCGCTGTACTGGCTGGGCCAGGGCCATGTGCTGCTGGGCCTGGCCGTCATCGTCGCGGCCAAGGTGGGTGGCACGGCGCTGACAGCCCGCCTGTTCATGCTGACCCAGCCCACGCTGATGAAGCTGGCCTGGTTCGCGCGCCTGTTCACGCGCTGGATGGCCTGGAAGACGCGCATGCTCGACGCCTTGCGGCAAAGCCCTGCCTGGCAAGCCGCCACGCGCTGGGCCCACGCCTTGCGCCAGCGGCTCAAGGCCTGGCGCAAGGCGTGGGCCCATCGCATCACTGGCGGTGCACCCACAGATCGGCAATGACCGGCCGGTGCTGCGAGGCCTCGCGCCCACCCGCGAAGGCATCGCTCACCCCGATGTCTTTGCTGACGAGGATGTGGTCGATGCGCAGGAAGGACAGGCCGCGCAGCAGGTGGTGCCCGTGCGTGTAGCCATAGCCCGAACCCGCCGATGAGAACGCATCGCGCAGCCCCGTGTTCAGCAAGGTCTGCACCACGGCAGACGCCTCGGGCGCGTTCAGGTCACCGCCCAGCACGATGGGGCCGGACATCAAGCGCAGGTGCTCGGCCAGCAGGCCGGTCTGCTGCAGCCGAGCCAGCATGTTCTGTTGCCAGTCGGCCATGCCGTCGAAGCCTTCCTTGCGCGCGGCGTTGAGGCCATCGCGCGGACTGAGGAAGTGCACCGTCACCACGTTCAGCGTCACGCCGTGGGCCTGGACCTGGCAGGTCACGAAACCGTGCGAGCGCCCCGCGATCGGGATGCCACCCACCTGGCAGCGCTGCAAAGGCCAGCGGCTGGCCACCACGTACTGCCCGAACTGGTACACCTCACGGTGCTGGCGGATGACCTGGGACAGGGCGTCCATCTCGCGGCCATCTTCGCCATTGGACAGCCGCAACGCGTCCTGCATCACGATGATGTCAGGCTGTTGCTCGGTGACCTCCTGGGCCAGTTCGGCAAACCCGCCAGGCCGCTGCGATGCCATGTAGGCCTTGACGTTGTAGGTCATGAAGCGCACGCGGCCATGCCCTTCGTCGGCATGTCCCCAGGCCCAGCCCATCACCACCGTCAGCGTCACCGCCAGACACGACAGCGCCACCACCCGCCAGGCCCAGCCCAGCCAGCACGAGGCCAGCACCGCCACCAGCACGGGCAGCAGGTAGGCCGGGAACGGCACGTAGTTGATCAGCACCAGCCCAGGCAACTGCCGGGGCTCCACGACCTGGCCCGCACAGAGCACGGCCACCGCCACGGCGACCAGCACCACGGTGGCCTTCAGGAAAAACTTCATGGGCTGGAAGGCCTGCCCATCGTCCGGATCACCAGAATGCCCAGTTGCCATACACCACCACCCACACACCCAGCACGCCATTGGTCACGGCATGCGCCAACACGGCCGCCCACAGCGAACGCGTGTAGCGGTACAACAAAGCATAGGCCAGGCCAGCCACGATGGCGCCCAGCCACAGCGTGTGCGCCAACATGAAGACCAGGGTGGACAAGGCGATCGCCTTGACGGACACACTGGCCGGGTCCACCTGCTCGAAATCGGGGTTGTCCACCCAGCGCATCAGGAAGCCGCGCCAGAACAGCTCCTCCATCACCGGCACCATCAGGGCCGCGCCGACCCAGCGCAGCACGATCAGGCCCCACATCAGCTCGCCCTCGGCGTTGACCGGGCGAAAGCCCGCGGCGGGCTCGCCCAGCACCATCCAGGGCTCGGTCAGGCTGATCCAGAGCTTGAACACCACCACGCCCACCACGATGGACAGCAGCGCGTGCTGCCAGCTCAGGCGGCTGCCGGCCAGCAACTCGGTGTACTGGCGGCGCAGCACGATCAGGCTGGCCGTCACCACCACCACCGCGAGGCCATAGACCCAGCGGCCATCGAAGGCACCCGGCACCGCATCGGGCGAAGAAGGTGTGAGCTGCGCCCGCAGGGCCAGCAAGGCCATGAAGAGCACGAAGGGGATGACGCGGGCCCAGGCCGCGCGTGAAAGCAGGTTCGTCATGGCGCGAATGCTAGGGCAAGGCGGGGGTCGGATTGTGTCGTGTGCGTGACGGATGCATCGGCCACGCTCAAGGCGAAGGCGCGTCCAGCAAGGCCTGCACACGCTGCTGCAGCCCTTCGGGCGTGACCTGCTCGGGCGGAACAGGCTCGCCCACCACCAGGCCGATGCGGTTGAATAGCCCTCGGCGCAGCGGACGCTTCATGGCCGCACCGTCGATGCGTGAGAACGTCGAGCCCCACAGGTTGTGCAGCGCCGCCGGGATGACGGGCACGGGGTTCGTCTCCAGGATCTTCATGACACCGGCCTTGAAGGGCTGCAACTGGCCGTCCTTGGTGATGGCGCCCTCAGGGAAGAGGCACAGCAACTCGCCCTCGCGCAGCACCTGGCGGGCGCGCTCGAAAGCAGCCTCGTAGGCTTGCGGGTCTTCCTTTTGCGGCGCGATCGGGATGGCCTTGAGCGCCTTGAACAACCAGCCGATGCCCGGCGTCTTGAAGATGCGGTGGTCCATGATGAAGACCATCGGTCGCGGGCTGGTCACGCCCAGGATGATGGCGTCCACGAAGCTCACGTGGTTGCACACCAGGATGGCCGCGCCCTCGGTGGGCAGGTTCAGGTCACCGCGCACCTTGAGCCGGTAGACGATGCGGGTGACGAACAGCATCACCAGGCGGATGATGTACTCGGGCATCAGCCAGAACACATAACCCACCACCAGCACATTGAGCACCGCCGTGGCGCCGAACACCTCGGGGATGCTGAAGCCCGCGCCCAGCAAGGCCCCGGCCAGCACGCTGCTGACGATCATGAACAGCGCGTTGAGGATGTTGTTGGCCGCGATGATGCGGGCGCGGTGGCTCGGTTGAGCACGCAGCTGGATGAGCGCGTACATCGGCACGCTGTACAGGCCCGCGCTGAAGGCCAGCAAGGCCAGGTCGACCATGACGCGCCAGTGGGCGGGTTGCGCGACGAATTCGCCCACGCTGAACAGGGCTGCGTCGGTGCCATGCTGCAGGCCACGCGAGGCGAAGTAAAGGTCGAGCGCGAACACCGTCATGCCCACCGCGCCAATGGGCACCAGGCCGATCTCGACATGGCGGTGCGAGAAGGTTTCGCACAGCAGCGAGCCCACGGCGATGCCCACCGAGAACACCACCAGCAACAGCGAGGCCACGTGCTCGTCGCCGCCCAGCACGTCGCGCGCGAAAGACGGGAACTGCGCCAGGAAGACCGCGCCGAAGAACCACATCCACGAGATGCCCAGCAGCGAGCGGAACACGCTGGGGTACTCGGCGGCCAGCTTCAGGTTGCGCCAGGTCTCGCTCACCGGGTTCCAGTTGATCTGCAGGCCCGGGTCGGACGAGGGCGAAGCGGGAATGGCCCGCGCCGCCAACCAGCCCAACACGGCCACGCCCAGGCAGGACGCGCCCACGAGCTGGCGCCCCACATCGGGCATGGCCATCAGCAAACCGCCGGTGACGTTGCCCAACAGGATGGCCACGAAGGTGCCCATCTCGACCATGCCGTTGCCGCCGGTGAGCTCGCGCTCGCTCAAGTGCTGCGGCAGGTAGGCGTACTTCACCGGCCCGAACAGCGTGGAGTGCAGCCCCATCAGGAAGACGCAGCCCAGCAGCAAGGGCACGAGCTCCATCCAGAAGCCGATGCCGGCCAGCACCATGATGCCCACCTCCAGCAGCTTGACCGCCCGCATGATGAAGGCCTTGTCGTGCTTGTCGGCCCACTGCCCAGCCGTGGCCGACAACAGCACAAACGGCAGGATGAACAGCGCACCGATCACCAGCCCCGCCATCTGCGCGGGCAACCAGCTCACCTGCAGGTGGTAAGTCACCAGCACCGTGAAGGCGAACTTGAAGAGGTTGTCGTTGGCCGCGCCCAGGAACTGCGTCAGGAAGAAGGGGCCGAAGCGGCGCTGGCGCAGCAGGCCGAACTGGCCGCTGTGGTGACCGCTTTGGTGGCCGCTGTGGGGTTCATGGCTCACGGTGTCAGGCTCCGTTGGAAGGTTGGATGCGGGCCAGCACGGCCTCGGTGTCTTCGCCCAGGGTCGGCGCGCGCCGCGTGATGGCACCGGGCGTGGCCGACAGCTTGGGCACGATGCCCGGCACCTGCACCGTCAGGCCATCGGCCGAAGTCACGTTCAGCAGCATCTCGCGGGCCTGGTAGTGCGGGTCGTGGGCGATGTCCTCGGCCGTGTAGATGCGGCCCACCGGCACGCTGGCGGCGTTGAGCACGTCCACCACCTGGGTCACGGCGCGCGTGCCGGTCCAGGCGCCGATGGCGGCATCGATCTCGGCCACGCGCTGCACACGCCCCGGGTTGCTGGCCAGCTCCGGGTCGGTGGCCAGGTCGTCGCGGCCGATGGCGATCATCAATCGCTTGAAGATGGAGTCGCCATTGCCACCGATCACCACCATGCCGTCGGCACAAGGATAGGCATTGCTGGGCGCGATCCCCGGCAGCGCCGAGCCTGCGGGCTGGCGCACGGCCCCGAAGGCGCTGTACTCGGGCAGCAGGCTTTCCATGCAGTTGAAAACGGCCTCGTACAAGGCCACGTCCACCACCTGGCCCCGGCCCTTGGGCGCCTCGGAGCTGACGCTGTGGTGGCGCGCCTGCAAGGCCAGCAGGATGCCGATGGCACCGTGCAAACCGGCCAGGGTGTCGCCCAGGCTGACGCCGGCGCGCACCGGCACGCGGCCGGGTTCGGCATTGAGGTGGCGCATGCCGCCCATGGCCTCGGCGACCACGGCAAAGCCCGGGCGTTCGCGGTAAGGCCCGGTCTGCCCGTAGCCACTGATGCGCAGCATGATCAGGCCCGGGTTGCGCGCACTCAAGCGCTCATAGCCCAGGCCCCATTTCTCCATCGTGCCGGGCTTGAAGTTCTCGATGAGCACATCGGCCTCGTCGATGAGACGGGCCACCGCCTCGCGGCCTTCGGGCGTGCGCAAGTCGAGCACCACGCTGCGCTTGTTGCGGCTTTGTACCTGCCACCACACGCTGGTGCCGTTGTGGCACATGCGCCACTGGCGCAGCGGGTCACCGCCCGGCCCACCCTCGTTGGGCGGTGGCTCGACTTTGATGACCTCGGCGCCGAAGTCGGCCAGGGTCTTGCCCGCGAACGGCCCGGCGATCAGCTGCCCCAGTTCGATGACGCGCAGGCCCGCCAGCGCTTGCGGCGGGGTCGGAGACAGAGAGGAGGACGGAGGGTGAAGGCCTGAGCTCATGGCTCAGCATCGTATGCGAAAGCCATGCAGGCCTGAGCTTCAGCGCTTGCCTTCGGGCGGTGGAGTGCTCGGGTCGGTCACGAAGCCGATCTTGCCCACGCCGGCGCGCGAGGCATCGGCCAGGGTCTCGGCCACCACGCGGTAAGGCACGGACTGGTCCACGCGCAGGTGCATCTCGGGCGGCGTCGGCTTGGCGCCTTCGGCTGCCAGACGCACCACCAGCTCTTCGCGGCTCAGGGCTTTGCCGTTGAAGAAACGCACGCCCGTGGCGTCGATCGACACGTCGATCTTCTCGGCCTTGACCTGCACCGGCTGGGCGCTGGCCTTGGGCAGCTCCAGCTTGACCGAGTGGCTCAGCAGGGGTGCGGTCACGATGAAGATCACCAGCAGCACCAGCATCACGTCGATGAGCGGCACCATGTTGATCTCGGCCAGCGGGGCCGAGCCACGCTTGTTGTCGAAACTGGCGAAAGCCATGGCGTCTTCCTCAGTGCTTGGCGGCGCCGCCAACGGTCGGCAGGGTGCGCACATTGGCGCCATCGTGCGGTGCAGGCGCCTTCAGCGTCTGACCGGTGGACAGGAAGGTGAACAGCTCGAAGGCGAAGGTGTCCAGGCGCGAGCCCCAGACACGGTTGCTGCGCGTCAGCCAGTTGTAGGCCACCACGGCCGGGATGGCCACGGCCAGGCCCACGCCCGTCATGATCAGCGCCTCGCCCACCGGGCCGGCCACCTTGTCCAGCGAAGCCGAGCCCGACATGCCGATGGCGGTGAGCGCGTGGTACACGCCCCAGACCGTGCCGAACAGGCCGACGAAGGGCGCCGTGGCACCGACCGTGGCCAGCGCCGTCAGGCCGCTTTCCATGCGCAGGGTTTCTTCGTCCAGCACCTTCTTGATCGTGCGGGTCAGGAACTCCTGGGCTGTGCCGGTTTCTTCCAGCTTGGCCGCACCGTAACGGGCGTGGTGGGCCTGGGCCTGCATGGCGTGCGCCGTCAGGTGGCCGAAGGGCTCTTGCGCACCGTGGGTGTTGAGCTCGTGCTGCACCGACTCCAGCGAGGTCGCGTTCCAGAACAGGTTGAGGAAGGCCTGGCTGCGCTTCTCACGCAGGATGAGGCCGATGCCCTTGGTGACGATCAGCGCCCAGGACAACAGCGACATCAGCAACAGGATGACGAAGAGCCCCTGGCCGATGCCATCGGACTGGGCGATGAAGTGCGAAAACCCGGTGGGCGGCGCGGACGCGGCCATGGATGCAGAGGTGGCCGCGGTCACGGTGGAAGCAAGGTCGGACATGGTCAAAGCTCGTCAAGCTGGAAATTGAGGGGCGCCTGCACCCACACCATGCGGGGCAGGCCATCTTCGAGGTGAGGCTGGAAACGCGCGGCGCGCATGGCCTGCAAAGCGGCCTGGTCCAGGCGCGGGAAGCCGGATGATTTGGCCACCTCGACCTCGCGGGGGCGGCCCTGTTCGTCCACCAGCACGCGCAGGCGCACCACGCCGGATTCGCCCAGCTCACGCGATGCCCGCGGGTAGCTGAGCACCGGCGGCACCAGGTAGCGCACCGCCGACGAAGGCAGTGTTTTGGGGGCCGCAGGCGCTGGCGGCGCGGCCGGCGCCGGTGCGGGGGCCACCACCGCAGGGGCAGGTGCAGCCACGGGCGCAGGGGCCTCGGTCGGCGCAGCCGGTGTGGGAGACGCGGCAGCCACGGCTGCGGCCGCCTGCGTGGGCGTGGCCAGCACCGAGGGCGCACGGGCGGCCACGCTGCGGGCGGCGGGGGCCGGCGGAACGGGTTGCACAGGCGGCGGGGTGTCGGTGGCCGGCGCGGGTGGCGCAGGGGGGGCGGGCGGCACCGGGGCCTCGTTGTCGAGCATCACCACGGCGATGGTGGGCGGCTCCACCGTGGGCACAGGCTCGGCCGCCGCACGCCACAACCAGATCGCGGCCCCGGCGTGCGCGGCCAGCACCAGCCCCCACACCAGGCCCATCTGGCCCGCGTTGAGGTCCGGGTGCAGGCCCAGCCCATCGGCCCGAACGTGGGCCTGGGGCCCGGCAGCAACAAGACGCGAAGAAGCAGTCATGGGTGCCATCTTAGCACACGTGATTGATAATCATTCTCAACTATTGATGTGAATCAAAGGGCATGCGCCTGGTGCTGCGCTCACACCCCGTTACCGGAATCCCGCCATCGGGGGACGCCAGCGGCGCTTGCACCGTGGGATCATCCCGGCCGAGCAGGCTGCCAGCGATGCAGCCCCGGATTCCGAATTGCACCAGCCAGGGATGTCATGGACGTGGAAGTGTTGTTGTCGCCCATCGCGGCGCACTCGCCGTGCGGCGAGGACATGTCGTTTTCCAACGAGTTCGACCAGATCGCCGAGATGCGGCGCGCCGACGACCCCAGCCTCGACCAGGGCGCCTGGGTCACGGCGCTCAAGCAGGCCGACTGGCCAGGCGTTGTCCGCCAGTGCAGCGACTTGCTGCGCACCCGCACCAAAGACCTCCGCCTGGCCCTGTGGCTGACCGAAGCCCGCGCGCTCAGCGAGGGCCACCGCGGCCTGGCCGAGGGCCTGGACCTGTGCGCCGCGCTGTGCCAGCGGCACTGGCCCGAACTGCACCCCCTGCCCGACCACGGTGACATGGAAGAGCGCATCGGCAACATCGCCTGGCTGTTGCAGCGCCTGGTGGAGCTGGCCCCGGCCCTGCCGGTCACGCACAGCCGCAAGGGCGAGCGCTTCAGCCTGCGCGACCTCGCCCATGCGCGCCTGCAAGACGCGAAAGCCGGCGACGGTCACGGCGCATCGGGCAGCACATCCTCGGCCGGCGCAAGCACCCGCCCCGATGGCGGCCCGCCTTTGACCGCCGCGCGCTTCCGCCAGGCCCTGGCCGACACCCCGGCCACCCAGTTGCGCAGCACCTTCGCCGCCCAACAGGACGCGCAAGCCGCCCTGCTCCGCTGGCAAGCGGTCGTGGACGCGCACTTGGGCCAGGACGGCCCCAGCTTCGTGGCCGCGCGCGAAGCGCTGGCGCAGGTCACGCACGAGCTCGGCCGCCTGCTGCGGGAGGTGGGTGTCGCGCCCGCCGTCGCCGGCAGCGCGCCTGGTGAGGGTGTCGCGGCGCTGGCAGGCTCACACCAAGCGCTGGCCCGCGGCGTGACACAAGAAGCGGCCCACGTTGCGGGTGAGGCGAGCCAGGACGCAACAAGCCTCACTGCTGCCCACGCCCAGGCACACGCCCACGCCCATGCACACGCCCAAGGCGGCCTCCTGCGCGCGCCGCAAACACGCAGCGAGGCCCTGCAGCAATTGCGCGAGGTGGCCGCCTTCTTCCGCCAGACCGAGCCCCACAGCCCCGTGGCCTACCTGGCAGAAAAAGCCGTCAAGTGGGGCGACATGCCCCTGCACCAATGGCTGCAAGAGGTGGTCAAGGACAGCGGCGCCATGGGCCACCTCAACGAGCTGCTGGGCTTGCCCGGCGCAGACCCCGAAGGCGCTGGTCACGCCCGTTGAGCCCAAGGGCCTCAGGCGCCGACGCGGAACTCGATGCGGCGGTTGCGGGCCCTGCCCTCCTCGGTCGCATTGCTGGCCACCGGCTGGTCGGGCCCCATGCCGCTGGTGCTGAGGCTGTCTGCAGGCAGCCCCTTGGCCATCAGGTAGTCCTTGACGGCCTGCGCACGCGCCAGCGAGAGGCTGACGTTGGCCGGCCGTGCACCCAGGGCATCGGTGTGACCGATCAAGGCCACACGCCGCCCGCGCAGCTGCAGCAAGGCCGCCGCCATCTCGTTGAGGATCAATTGCCCAGCAGGCTTGAGCACCGCGCTGCCGGGCTCGAATTCGATGGTGCGGTTGGCCAACGCCTGGTCCACCAAAGACTGCTCGCGCGCTGCCACGCGCAGGCCATTGCGCACGCTGTACGTGGGGTTGAGCGACTGCGCCATCTCGGCCGCCAGCTGCTGGCGCTGTGCCTCGTTGCCGACCTCGCCTTGCAAGTGCACCGTCTGCCCCTGCACGCTGAGCTGGCCGTGGTTGACCTGCTTGAGGCTGGGCGACAACAACTTGCCCACGTACTGTGACCACTGCGGCGGTGCCACGACGGCGCCGAGTGCGAGCTGGTCCACCACGCGCTCGGCGCCGTAGATTTCACGCAGACGGCTCACCACGGCCACGCGCGTGGCCTCGTCCGGCACGGTGCCCGAGACGATCACCGGCTTGGGTGCGGGGGCAGGGACAGGGATCTGCGCCTGCGCATCAGGGGTCGCCAGGCCTGTCAGCAGCATGGCCAGGGCCATCGGCAAGATCACGGTGAGGCGGGTTCGCCAAGGGGTGCTCGTGTTCACGTTATGCTCCGAGAAAGACTTCCTGGTGGGTCCGCACCGCCTGCCACAGCGAGAGATCGGGGTCCGACAGGTAGGTGGACAGCTTGCGCAGGCCCACGTCGTGGGTGACCTCGGCTTCGACCCAATCGGCCTGGGCCAGGCTCACGCCCTCGTGACCGGGTGCCTGCGGGTCGATGACCGCCCCCAGCGTGCTGGCCGAAGCACCCTGGAAGCCCAGCAGCAAGTGCGGTGGGCCACGGTGCAGGTCCAGGAAGAGGGCCAGCTCCACATCGTGGCGCTGGAAGAAACCCAGCACCAGCAGCAGCCACCACGACGCCACGGGCGTTTGCCGAGCGGGGTCCACCGCCAGGGGCAGGCGCAGCAGCTTGCCCATGCGGCCGCCGCCTTGCGTCAAGGCCGGCTGCAGGAGCAGGCCCAGCGCCAGCACGGCCTGACGCAAGGACAGGCGGGTGCCACTGGCCGCGAGCATCTGCTCCAGGCCCGCGACGGTGTGGGTGTCCAGGAAGGTGAGCAGCTCGGCGCGCGCGCGCTCGGCCGTCATGGCCTGGGGCTGAACGGCCTGCAGGCTGGCTTGCGCGTCGGCGTGGTCTGTCGCCACGCGGGCCGCCCGTCCGGCGCTCGACAACCCGCCCCACACAGCGGCCAGCATCATCGGGGCCAGCACCGCGGCGTCGCGCGGCTGCGGCCATTCGAAGGTCGCGGCGGTGATGAAGGGGAAGCGGCGGCCCGAACTGTCCTGGCTGGCCTGCCAGTGCCCGGCCAGGGCCGCGCGGCTGCCGGTGCTGACGATGGCGAAGGGCAAGTCGGGTGCGGCGTCATAGACCAGCTTCCAGCGCGGGTCGGCGGAGAGGCGCTCCAGCGTGCGCGACTGCCACTGGTCCAGATCGGCCACCAGGCCGGCATGCTGTGCGCTGCGCACGAAATCGCCACGCGAGGGCAGCTTGCCAAAATAGAGCAGCTCGCCCGGGGTCTGCGAGGATGGGTTCGCCGCGCTCATCGTGCGCCTCCTGCAGAGACCACCGCGACGGGAGCGGCCAGGCCGGCCACTCCTGCGTCATCGGCACCGGCCACGGCCGCCGGCAGGGCCACAGCACGCACGACACCACCGCCCGTCCCACCACCGCCGCTGCCACCACCCACGGCCCCTGCAGCGCCAGCGCCCGCCTCACCCGCAGACGACGCCCCGCTGTTGGAGATGATGCGCAGCTGCACCGCCACGGCCAGATCGCCTTGCGGCCACTTCAGCTCGAAGACCTGGCCGTCGACCTTGCGCCGCCGCGCCGCGTTGATCATCTTCTCCAGGCCAAAGCGGCCCGGCTCGCTGAAGAAGCCCACGCCGCGGCCATCGAAGGTCACGCCACTGATCTTCACACCCGGCGTGCCAGGCCCTGGCCACACGAAAGGTGTCCAGCTGGACGCGCCCTGGCGGTAGCGCAGCACCTGACCGTCGATGTCCAGGGTGTACTCGGTCAGGCCTGGCGAAGGCAGCGGCAGGACCTGGAAGGTCGTCTGCACACCGGCCTGCGAGGCATCGGCCGCACCGGCGGATGCCGCACCGCGCCCGTTTGCCCCAGTGGGCCCACCCGCACCGCCCGCGCCACCCAAGGGCGCGACCCAGCCGCCCAGGCCGGCCACGAAGTCCGGGCGCAGGCGCACGCCCATGTCGGCCCAGGTGCGCGGGCTCAGGGCATCGCCACGGCGCAGCACCAGCGCGCCCAGCGACTGCTCGACGAACTTGGCCACCGCTCCCTCGCTGCCGAACACCGCGGCCACCTCGGCCGGACTGGCCTCCAGGCTGGCGCGGCGGTCATACGGGTATTTCGTGGCCAGGGTGCGCTGGTAAGGCTCATAGACCAAGGCCGCCCAGTTGCGGTTGAGTTCGGCCTCGGTGGGGCGCACCAGCACGGCGAAGGCTTGCATCAGGGGGCGCACCAACAAAGGCCGCAAGGCCGCGCGGGGCGCGTCACCCAGGCCGGTCAGCAATTGCTCATCGACCAGCTTGAGGGCCTCGGCCAACTCGCCCTGCCCTTCCAAGGTCTGCAGCATGAACTGCCGGGACGCCGGCCCGGCATCGCCCTGGTTCTTCATCTGGTTGAAGCGGGTGCGCACGCCCGACAGCGACGCCAGGTAAGTCTGCGCCAGGGTGTTGCCGCCTTCCCGCGGCGTCATCAGGCGGTTGATGCCGGCGAACTTCTCGCCAATCGGGCCCATGGGCACGGCCATGGCCTTGCCCAGGTCCACCTGCACATTGACGCCGGCCGGTGCCGGTGTCATGCCCAGCACCGTGCGCTTGAACCAATCGACCACGCCCGCCTGCCCCTGCGCCAGCTTGTCGTTGAGCAGGCTGGGGTTGTCCCAGGCGGTTTGCTCGTGGAGCGCGCGCAGCAGCGTGGCCAGCGGCGAGCTGACCGGGTCGCCCAGGCGGTTCATGCGCTGCACGGCCTGGTCGAAGCCGTTGAAGTCCTGCACGCTCACGCCTTGCATGAACTTCTGCCAGGCCTGGGCGTACTCGGTCTTGTAGAGCTGGGTCAGGGTCTTCTGGATTTGCTCGGGGCTGCCTTCGAGGGTGAGGTCGTCGGAGGTCGCTGTCTTGAGCACCCAGTCGGTGGACTGCAGGGTGTGGCGGGCCGCGTCCTCGATGGCACCCTTGACGTGACCCTCCCAGGCCTGACGGGTGAAGGCGCCAGGCACCACCTGGCTGCCGGCCAGCACGTCGCGGTCGCCTTCGCCCATCAGGCTGGCCACGGTCACGGCGGGGTAGCGCGTGGCGGCGCGGGCCTTGATGTCGGCATAAACCCGTTCGCGCGCGGGCAGGCCCTTGACCACGCGGCGCAGGTTGTCGCGGGTCTGGTCGATGAGGGCCACGTCCAGGTCGAGCTGGGGAAAGGCCGGATCGCCCATGCGCGCCAGGGCGAAGGACAGCACCCGCTCCGCGTGGCGGATCATGGCTTCGCGCGGCAGGCCGCCGCGGTTGAGCTCCAGCCATTCGCGCCAGAAACGCGTGAGCTGGTCGCCCATGTGGCCAGGCTCCAGGCGGGCACGCTCGCCCAGCATGAGGTAGGCCTTGAGGGCGTTGTAGGCCTCGCCCACGTCGCGCGCCGAGGCACTGGTGTAGGGCATGGGCGCATCGGCCTGCCCGGGTGCTGTACCGCCTGCAGCGGCGGAAGCAGAAGCAGCGGCCACAGCCGCAGAGGCCTCACCCGCGCGCCCCTGCGGCACCAGCTCGGCGGCGTGCGCGTTGACCTCGGCCAGGTAGGCCTGCATGCCCTGCGCGCTGGGCTGCAGCAGCAGGGCTTGCAGGCCGTGGAAGTACTCCTCCTTCAAGCGGCGCTCGATGGCATCGCCCTGGTAGAGGCCCAACCCCAGCGACCAGGCGTGATCGCCGCGGGCGCGCTGCACCTGCTCCAGCCGGTCCTGCAAGATCTCCAGCGCCTCCAGGCGCGAGGCCAGGTCCACGCGCTTGTCCTGCACGCGCTGCGCCTTGAGCAGGTCGGCCTGCACGTGCGACACCCACTCGCGGTTGCCCAGGTAAGACCAGGTCCAGCCCGCCAGCAGAGCACCCAGCAGCAGCATGCCGCCGGCAAAGCTCGCCAGGCGCAGGCGCAACTTCTGGCGGCTGGTGTACTGCTGCACCAATTGCTTGTCGGCGAAGATGACGCGCGAGAACAGCTCCTTCAGGAAGAAGCCACTTTGCGAGTACACGGTCGCGGCCGTGCCAGGCTGCAGCTGCAGGCCGAACTGCTCGGCCACACGGCTGCTGGCGCGGCTGGTGGACTGCCCCTCCTGCACCGCGCTGGTGAAATAGAAGCCGCGGAAAATCGGGCGGAACTGGTAGGGGTTTTCTTCGAACAGCGTGTGCAGGAAGGTGCGCAGCGTGGGCTTGAGCGCGGCGAATTCCAGCGGGAAGGTCAGCACGCCAGGCGGCAGCTGCTCGCCGCGGTGCAAGGACATGCGCGTCACCGAGGCGTCTTTCAGGCCCTGACAGAGGATGTCCATGTGCTGTTCGAACAGGGCCGAGGCATCGGCGGGCGACTGCACGTCGTACGGCAGGGTCGCGCCCCAGACGCGGTCGCGTTCGGCGCGGTCGCGGTCCTCGAAGAAATCGACGAAACCGGCGATGAGGTCGGCCTTGGTGAACACCACGTACACCGGCACGAACACTTCCAGCTGCTCGGTCAGCTCCTGCACACGCTGGCGCAGCTTGCGGGCCAGGTCGATGGCGAAATCCGCCTTCTGGTTGAGCAGCTCGGCGATGCTGACGGCGATGATGACGCCATTGAGCGGCGCCTTGGGACGGTGCGTTTTCAGCAGCTTGAGGAAGCCCAGCCACTCACGGTGGTCTTCCTCGTGCACCGAGTAGCGCCCCGCCGTGTCCAGCAGGATGCCCTCGGTGGTGAAGTACCAGTCGCAATGGCGCGTGCCGCCAATGCCCTGGACGATGGGGTCGGTGTTCTCGGCAAAGGGGAAGGTCAGGCCCGACTTGACGATGGCCGAGCTTTTGCCCGCGGCCGGGTTGCCGATGATGGCGTACCAGGGCAGCTCGTACAGCGCGGCCGAGCCCGAGGTTTCGCCCAGCTTGGACGTCTTGATGCGCTTGACGGCATCGGCCATGCGGCTGCGCAGGGCGGCGACTTCGTCGTCCTGGCCCGCGCGCGCGGCACGGCGCACGGCCTGGTCGGCATCGGCCTCGATGGCTCGCTCCAGCGCCTGCCCGGCCTGGCGCGCCTGGCGCCTGCGCCACAGCCAGACGGCCAGCCAGGCCAGTGCCAGCACCACCGCCATGCCCATGGCCCAGACCACCCCTGCGTGCAAGGCGTCGGCGCCCAACCACAGCAAGGCAGCGAGCGCGGCCACGCCCAGCACAGCGAGCGTGCGGGCATCGAGGAGAAACAACCAGAGTCCTTGCATGACAGCGTCCGTGGGCAGAGGGGTCGAGTGATCAGGTGGGCGTGGCGGCCTGTGTGGCCGTGGGGGCGGTCATCGCTGCGGACATGGGTGCGGCCGTCGGCCATGACGCCGAAGGCGGCGTCAGCGGCACGGCCACGCGCTGCAGCGCGTCCTGCACCAGCAACGCCAGGGCCATGCCCGCAGGCTCGCCTTGCCGCAAGCCCGCCGAGGCCAGGGCGACGCTCACCAGCGAACGCGCCAGTCCCATGTCGCCGCAGCCATCGCCCACCCGCACCACGCTCAGCATGGGGTCGGCCTGGGGGCGCACGGCCAGCAGGGCTTCGAACACCTCGGCGGTGCGGCTGGCGCGGTGGTCGCCATCGCTGACCAGGGTCCAGTCGCCATCGGCATGCGGCGCCAGGCGTTGGGCCACACCGTGCAGCAGGGCCTGCGTGCCACTGGCATCGACGCGCCCGATGACATCGGCCGAGCGCTCGCGGCGCAGCACCTGCGGCCGCCACATCCGCGGGCACGCGACGATGTCATCGCTGGCCGTTGGGGTGGGCGGCCCACCGGCCAGCGAGGCGCCAGACGGCATGTGGCACCAGGCCTCCCAGGCGCGGTTGGCGAGCAGCAAGCCGACGCCCGCTTCACCGGGCACCCGGCCACGCTGGTGGTGGCTGGTGAACAGCTCGCCACGGGCCTGCCACTGCGCCAAGCAGGTCTCGTCCACGGCGGTGTCAGCGGCCAGCAGCAGCAGGAGTTGTGGCCGCGGCGAGGCCGACCACGCGGGCCAGAGCGAGGCGAGCTCGGTCCAAACGCGCTCGGGGCTTGCCTCTGAGGGCTCTGTCGCGTCGACCGCCTCCGTGGACTCTTGCGACATCGGCTGCGCTGACGGCCACGCGGTTTGCCATTCGGGCGCGGGCGCACCATGCGCTTCGGCCCAGTCCAACAAGGCACCGCACTGACTGCGCACCCAGTCCACAGCGCGTGCACGGTCTTCGCTGGCCCAGGAGGCGGGCAGGCGCAAGTGCACCTGCAGGGCGGGCGCACGCTCGGCGCGGGCCTGGCGCTCAGCCCGGCCATCCGGCCGTCCCACGCCGGACAGGTGGCTGGGTGCGCCTGCAGGCAGGCTCGAGGCCCGCCCTGGGCCCAAGCCGCGCGGGTCAGCCGCATCTGCAGCATCGGCCTCATCGCTCAGGCCATCCTGCCGGCCAGGATCGGGGCGCCAATTTCCCAAGGCGTCCAGCAAGCTGTGCAAGGGCCCTTCCAGCAAGGCCAGGGTGCGCAGCACCGGATCAGGCCAAGGCGCGCCGCCCGCCACGCTCAACTCGCCATGGGCGAGCAACCAGTCGTTCAGGTCGAGGTCGGGCACGCGGGCGCTGAACACGGGCAGGCCATCGGCATCGCTCAGTTCGGGGTCGAGCCCCGGCCGCACGCGGGCCTCTTGGAGCGCATGCCAGGCCTCGGTGGCACCGTGGCCGGCAGACAGGCACAGCGCCTCGGCGAGGACCGTGGCGACGGGCTGCTCGGGCACCTCGACAGACGAGGCTTGGGCATGCGCACCGCTGTCGCCCGTCGCGGTCAGACCCTGCGCTGCCAACGGTTTCGGCGTGGCGTCCAGGGGCCGATCGGCCAAGTCACGCAAACGCTGCACCGCGCGCCAGGCCAACCAGGCCACGGCCGTCAGCACCAGGGGCAAGACCAGGAGGTGCAAGACGATGTCCTGGCCTGACACCGCTTCGGGCGTGCGGCGCCATTGCCACAGGGTCAGTGCCCACACCGTGGCGGCGATCACCAGCCCCAGCATCCCTGCCTTGACTGCTCTGGACATGCCTGTGGCCATGCGAATGTGACGCGAGGGTCGAGCACGCTGCGCGCGGCCG
The DNA here is from genome assembly GCA_023266355.1 of Aquabacterium sp. Classification (GTDB taxonomy): domain Bacteria; phylum Pseudomonadota; class Gammaproteobacteria; order Burkholderiales; family Burkholderiaceae_C; genus Aquabacterium. The sequence continues at coordinate 72,615 of JAHFQM010000010.1, read as the reverse complement.
GGCCATGCGGCCCATACCACCGAGCGGACGCCCCGTCGGTCCGCGCTCCCTGATGAATGTTTTGATTGAATGCTGTGCCCGGGCACCTGGTCAGGCACATGGGCGAGGCGAGTCTAAGGGCTGTGACTCGGCCCGGGGCCCCCACGGAGGGGGGTGTGCTGTTACCAGCTGTGTCAGCTGCGGGCGGTCGCCCCGCTCAGGCTAAGGGGTCGAGGCGTTCGCACCTGCATCCGCACGGGCTCGCATGGCCGCCTGCATGCCTGGCTTGCGCCATTCGATGTGGCCCAGGTCGGCCATCTGCCAGCGCCCGCCCCAGGTCAGCCCCATCTGCTCGGCCACCTGCCCGAACAAGGCGTAACCCTGCCGCGCCCATGGGTCGCGCTCGGAGATGAGCAGCCGGCCCTCGCGCAGGAAGGCGCAATCGGCGGCCAGGCCCCACTGGTGGTAGCTCTGCCACGGCCCGGCCTGGGTGACCGCGGGCCCTCGCACTGCCAGCAAGGCCTGTCGCTGCGGGCTGCGCCAGCCTTCGAGCAAGGCCATGTCGTAGCCGTGCTGGGCCTTCATCACACGGAACACCTGCAGCACCGCTTGCACGAAGCCGGGGTCCATCTGCTCCCAGCGGCGGTCGGCCGTGGCCAGGAAGGGCTGCTCGGCCACGATGTCCGCCGCCAGGAACACGTCCGGCGGCAAGGGCGGTGGCGGCACCAGGTGCTCGCCAAGCAGCAGTTGCGCCACCTGGGCATTGGCGGGCACCGTGGTGTCGTCGAAACCGTCCAGGCGCTGGGGATGCCACCGTGACCAGGCCATGACCAAAGCCGCGGGCAGGCACAACAACAGCAGACCGCCCCACCACCGCCCACCGTGGCGACCCAACCGATGCCCCAGCCGACGTGAAAGGGCCCGCGCCGGGGTCGGGGTCAGGCTCGGCGCAGCAGCCTGCGCCCGCAGCACCCCACGGCCACGCCAACTGCCCCGCCACCATCCCGGGAACAACCAGGCAGCCACGGACACGCCGGACAGCAGCAAAGCGCCCAACATGCCCCCCCAGATGGCCCAATCTGCTTGCATGACCCTGTAACGATTGATTGCAATCCCGAGCGCGCGGGGCCCTGTGCACAGGCTGGCGTTCGTAGAATGTTTTGTTCAACCATCATAAAAGACACCGGGGATCGGCAGTGAGCCACGACCAAGACGCCGACGGCCTCACGGCCAGCCACATGCCGCGCACGCGCAAGCCAGGGCCGCAGGCCCACGCGGGCCGCCTGGAGCGCCCCAGCCTGTTCGCGGGCATGGAAAACGACGATGTCGATGACGTCGATGCCGATCGCGTTCGGCTGTTGTCCACGCTGACCTCGCGCGGGGATGGCCAAGCACGAGGCCGACGCGCAGGCGCTGGCCGTGCAGGCCGCTCAAGCCGCTCAGGCCTCCCAGGTGAGCGCGCCGCATCGCTGGCATCTCCCTGGTGGAGCCGGGCCTTGTTCGCCACGATGGCCTTGGGTGCCATCGCCGTGCTCTACAGCTTTGTGCAGGTGGTGCGCCAACCGCATGCCATGTCGGCGCGGGCCCTGGCCGCCACCCCTGCGCACATGGCCTCCAACGCCACCGCCACCGCCGTGACAGCGGCGACCGACCTCAACGCGCTGGACCCCACGGCCGCAGGCGCCGACATCGACCCAGCGCACGCAAGGACCGCAGCCCCCGCATCGGCCGAGGCACCGTCCGCCGCCAGTTTCCAGGACGTGGCCGCCATGGCCAGCGCCCGCATCGAGGTCGTGGCGCCACCCGTGGTCACGCCGACGTCACCGGCGACCGCGCCCACCCCAGGCCCCGCGCTGGCCGCACCGGCCGCACCGGCCGCAGAAGCACCGCTGGCATCGCCCACATCGGCGGGCCCCACGGTCCAAGCTGCGCACCCCACCCACGCCGCGCTTGTGGCCCGCGCCGCCGCCGATGCCGCCCGGCTGAACGCCCCCATGCCTTCCACCGCACAGCCTGTAGCTCGGCCAGCCCTGCCCCGGGAAACCGGTGCCCGCACGCGGGCCAACGAGGACGTCGCCCTGTTGGAAGCCATGATGAAACACGCCAGCGCACGCCGTGCGCCGCCCTCGTCGGCGGAGGCCCTGCAAGCCTGCGCCGCACTGCAGGGGGCCGACGCCGCGGTGTGCAAAGCCAAGGCCTGCGTGCAACACCCCACGGCACCGCAGTGCCACAGCGACGGCCCCTGAGCAGCCCACCGGACGGCCGCCTTGGCCTAGGGCTTGACAAGCCTTTGTCACACGCCTGACGCCCATCCACAGCCCCAGGCGCAGGGAATCGGCGGCGGCGTGTGCACAATGCGGGCTCAGCCGCTACGATGCGCGCTCCCGCAGCCTCGCTGCTTCAGTCGGGCCCCGCCATGACCACGTCCAAGCTCCGCGCCATCGACCCCGGGATCGACACCGAGATCGACACCGCCAACGCCCCCGCCGGCCCCCAAGGGTCTGACGACGAGGGCGTGCCCGTCTCGGTGCGCATCCGCGAGCGCATCCAGGCCGCACAGAAGCGCTTCCACGCCAACGACAACATCGCCGAGTTCATCGAACCGGGTGAGCTGGAAAAGCTGCTCGACGAGGTGCAAGGCAAGCTCGGTGGCGTGCTCGAAAGCCTGGTCATCGACACCGACAGCGACCACAACACGCAGGACACCGCCCGCCGCGTGGCCAAGATGTACCTGCAGGAAATCTTCAAGGGCCGCTACCACGCCCCGCCCGCGGTCACCGAGTTCCCCAACGCCGAGCGCCTCAACGAGCTGATGATCGTCGGGCCCATCACCGTGCGCAGCGCCTGCTCGCACCACCTGTGCCCCATCATCGGCCGGGTGTGGATTGGCGTGATGCCCAACGAGCACTCCAACCTGATCGGGCTGTCGAAGTACGCCCGCCTGATCGACTGGATCATGAGCCGCCCGCAGATCCAGGAAGAAGCCGTCACGCAGGTGGCCGACCTGCTGCAATCGCGCATGAACCCGGACGGCCTGGCCGTGGTGATGGAGGCCGACCATTTCTGCATGCACTGGCGCGGCGTCAAGGACATGGATTCCAAGATGATCAACAGCGTCATGCGCGGTTCCTTCCTGAAGAACCCTGACCTGCGCCGCGAATTCCTCTCCCTGGTCGCCAACCGAAAGGCCTGAACCATGCTGGTCCGATTGCTGTACGCCAGCCGCGCCGTCGAGACGCTCTCACCCGAGGTCATCGAGGACATCCTCGCCAGCTCGCGCAAGGGCAACCCGGCGAGCGGCATCACCGGGCTGCTGTGCCACAGCGGCGACATCTTCATGCAGGTGCTCGAAGGTGGCCGCGACGCCGTGGGCGCGCTCTACAACCGCATAGCCCGTGACCCGCGCCACCGCGACGTCATCGTGCTGCATTACGAAGAGATCACCGAGCGGCGCTTTGCCGGCTGGACCATGGGCCAGGTCAACCTGAACCGCGTGAACCCGTCGATCCTGCTGAAGTACTCCGAACGGCCGGTGCTGGACCCCTACGCCGTGTCGGGCCAGGTGTCGATGGCGCTGCTGGAAGAGCTGATCGCCACGGCGTCCATCCTCAGCCGGCCTTGCTGAGCTCTGCTTGACGCCCACTTGAGCCCCGCTGACGCCGCACTCCCCACGCTGCTGCTGGGCCTGGACTTCAGCTGCGCACCCAGCGCCCGCAAGCCGCTCACCCTGGCCTGGGGACGCCGCGCAGGCAGCGTGGTGAAACTCGACCGCGTGGACGAGTTGCCCACCCTGGCGGCACTGGAAGCCGTGCTGGCGCCAGGTGCAAGCCACGCACTGACAAGCACGGCCGATGCGGCGGCGACCCCTTCGGCTGGCGCATCGGTCGGTTTCATCGCCGCCTGCGACTTCCCCTTCGGCCTGCCACGCGCCTTCGTGCAAGCCCTGCAGCAACACGGCCCGGGCACCCTGCCCGCCGACTTGGCCGGAGCGGCCTGCGATGCCACCGGGGCACCGCTCGAAGCCGAACGCCTGGTCCGCGCCCTGCACCGCCATTGCGCGGACCGTGCCGGCTTCCAGCGCCTCATCGACGGCTGGGGCGACACATGGCACCCCGAACGCGCCGCAGCGCACCCCGGATCGAAACTGCTGCACCGCGCCACCGACCAGGCCATGCCCGGGGTGTCGAGCACCAGCCCGCTGCAGACCCGCTACGTGCCGGTGGGCAAGATGTATTTCGAGGGCCTGCGCCGCCTGGTCGATGCCGATGTCACCCTGCCCGGCCTGCGCGCCGGACGCGCCGAGGCCATCGCCCTGGAGGCCTACCCGGGCCTGCTGGCCTTCGAACTGCTGGGCCGGCGCAGCTACAAGAGCGACGCCAAAGCCAGCACCCCGGCGGAAGTGAGCGCGCAACAGGCCCGACTGATCGCCCGCATGGACCTGGTCGATGCGCTGGAGCAAGGCCGCAGCCAGCGCCTGTCCGGCGACATGGGTGGCGCGCACGGGTTGCGCCTCAAGCTCAGCGCCGCGCAGCGCGACCACCTGGTCTCCGACCCCAAAGGCGACCGCCTTGACGCCGTGCTCTGCCTGATGCAGGCCGCGTGGGCGCAGCGACAGCGTGAACAAGGCAACACCCACTGGGGCCTGCCCCCGGCCATGGACCCGGTCGAAGGATGGATACTCTCGGCATGAACGAACTTGCTTTTTCCCAGACAGAAGTCCTGGGCCAACCCGCCATCGTCGTGCGCGCCCCGGACGGCGCCCAGGCCACCGTGTTGCTGCACGGCGGCCACGTGGTTTCGTGGGTGCCCGCGGGCGCCAACGAACAGCTGTACCTTTCGCCAGAAGCCGTGGCCGCACCCGGCATGGCCGTGCGCGGCGGCGTGCCCGTCATCTTCCCGCAGTTCGAGCTGCGCGGCCCGGACACCTCCCTGCCCCGCCACGGCCTGGCGCGCACGCGCACCTGGGCGCACGACACCAGCCGCATCGGGCGCGACCATGCGCAACTGACCCTGGCCCTGAGCGACAGCGACGAGACCCGCGCGCTGTGGCCGCACGGCTTCCGACTGGAGCTGACGATCTCGGTCGAGGCCAACCGCCTGGACCTGGAGCTGCACGCCGAAAACACCGGTGACACGACCTGGCCTTTCGCCGCGGCCCTGCACACCTACCTGGCCGTGTCGGAGCTGCCCCAGGTCCGGCTGCAAGGCCTCGAAGGCCACCGCTTCATCGACCGCCTGCTGGGTGGCGAGACCCTGGAAGACCACCCCGAGAAGCGCTTCCACGGCGAGATCGACCGCATCTACGCCAATGTGCGCGGTGACCTGCTGCTGCGCGATGGCCCGCGCCGCCTGCGCATCGACGCCCAGGACATGCCCGACACCGTGCTGTGGAACCCCGGCCCCGAATCGTGCGCCAAGCTGGCCGACATGCCCGCCGATGGCTGGCGCCACATGCTGTGCGTCGAAGGTGGCCGCATCCTGGAGCCGATCACGCTGGCGCCGGGCGAAGACTGGACGGGCCGCCAGAGCTTCACGCTCGAAGCGATGTGATGCACTGGCGGTGTGCGGGCTGAGCCCGAGCCTGCCAAGAAGGCTCAGCCGGCCGCGCTCAGCAGCTGCTTGAGGTCGGCCGTGAGGGCATCCACGCCCAGGCCGTAACGCACGAACAGGCGCACCTGACCTGCCGGGTCGAACACGTAGGCACCGGCGGTGTGGTCCAGGGTGTAGCCGCCACCTGAGGTGGGCACCTTCTGGTAGAAGACCTTGAACTCGCGCGCGGTGGCGTCGATGTCGGCCAGCGAGCCCGTCAGGCCGATGAAGCTGGGGTCCATGCCCGTGAGGTAGGCCTTGAGCAAGACCGGCGTGTCGCGCTCCGGGTCCACCGACACGAACACCCCTTGCACGCGCTCGCCATCGGCACCCAGCCTGCGGCGCACCTCGGCCAGTTCGGCCATGGTCGTGGGGCACACGTCCGGGCACTGCGTGAAACCGAAGAACACGAACACCACCTTGCCCTTGAACTCGGCCAGGTTGCGCGGTTTGCCATCGAAGTCATTGAGCTGGAAGCGCCGGGCGTAATCCGCACCGGTGATGTCCACCGCATTGAACTTGGCCGTGGGCTTGGGCACGCCGCCAGGCTGCACCTTGTCGCACCCTGCGAGGGCCGCCAAAGTCAAAGGCAGGGCCACAGCGGCACCGGCCAGGCCGCCAGCCGATCGCAACACCGTGCGTCGGCCCATGTCGAGCTTGCTCATGTTCGGGGCGGCGCCCAGGCGCCGAGGTCAGATCGTCCAGTAATGGTCGACCAGCAAGGCCGCGAACATCAGCATGAGGTGCACGATGGAAAAGCGGAAGGTCTTGCGGGCCAGTTCGTCACTGTAACGCCGCCACAGCGCAAAGGCGTATCCCATGAACATCAGCCCCAGCACCACCGCCGAGACCAGGTAAATCCAGCCACTCATGCCGTAGATGAAGGGCAACAGGCTGCCCGCCAGCAGGATGACGGTGTAGAGCAGCACGTGCAGGCGCGTGAAGGCATTGCCATGGGTCACGGGCAGCATGGGCAGGCCGGCGCGGGCATAGTCTTCGACGCGGTACAGCGCCAGCGCCCAAAAGTGCGGCGGCGTCCACAGGAAGATGATGAGGCAGAGCATCAGCGCCTCGGGCTCGACGGCACCGCGCATGGCGGCCCAGCCCAGCACCGGTGGCATCGCCCCCGAAGCGCCGCCAATGACGATGTTTTGCGGCGTCAAGGGCTTGAGCACCACGGTGTACACGATGGCGTAGCCGACGAAGGTGGCCAGGGTCAGCCACATGGTCAGCAGGTTGACCCACAGGCCGAGGATGGCCATGCCCGCGGCGCACAGCACGGCGCTGAACAGCAGCGTGTGCTTGCGGCTGAGCTCGCCCCGGGCCGTGGGTCGCCAGGCCGTGCGCTTCATGCGGGCGTCGATGCCCTGCTCGATCAGGCAGTTGAAGGCCGCGGCCGAACCCGCCACCAACCAGATGCCGATGCAGGCCGCCAGGGCCTTGAGCGCCTCGGCCGCCGAAGGCACGCCAGGCACGGCCAGCAGCATGCCGATGACGGCGCAGAACACGATGAGCTGCACCACGCGGGGTTTGGTCAGCACGTGGTACTGGCGCCAGACGGCGAGCGGGCGCACGGCAGAGGTGGGGCCCGAAGCGGGGACCGATGCCTGGGCCGAAGCGGACAGGGTGGCCGTGGAAACCGTGGAAGACGCGAAGGTGTCGGACATGTTCAAGGCTCGGTAAGCTGCTTCGACTATGACGCAGTCGGGTGTGCGGCTCCAGGGTGATGTCCCTGATGTCGCGCGGGCTTGGCGTGCCCTGGGTGCACCTGTTGCCCAGCGTGTGCCAGATGCCCGATCGCACCGCGCGGCAGCACCCACAGCCGCACCAGCCAGGCCACCAGCAGGGCCGCACCCAGCGTGTGGGCCAGGGCCGCCACCAGGGGCCAACCCAGCACCACGTTGCTCAGACCGGAAGCCAGCTGCCAAAGCAGCAAGCCGACCAGCACGCGGGCCTCGCGCCGCCAGGGCCGTGCACCACCCAAATCGCCGCCCAAATCAACGCCCACCTGCCAGCGCCCCAGGCGCCAGGCGTAGGTGGCCAAGGCCAGCGCCACAACCAGCGCCAGGCAACGGTGCGCCAGGTGGATGGCCGTCAGCCCTGCCAGGGTCAGGTAGCCAGCCTCGCTGTCGCCACCCAGCGGGCGCAACAGGTGGAAGCCGGCGCGGAAATCGGTGTCGGGCCACCACTGGCCCTGGCAAGTCGGGAACTCGCTGCAGGCCAGCACGGCGTAATTCGTGCTGACCCAGGCGCCCGACGCGATCTGCACCACGAGCAGCAGCAACACGGCCAGGCCGACACGCCGCAAACCGGCGCCTGCCCAGGCCGCATCCAGCGTGTCAGCGGCACCTCTTGCAGCGCCCTCCGCCGCATGGCCCGGCCACCTCAGGCGCGGCGACAACACGCGCACCTGGGCGGTGAGCATCGCCACACCCAGCACCGCGCCCAGCAAGTGCCCCGTCACGATGATGGGCTGCAGCTTGAGCGTGACGGTCAAGGCGCCGAACGCCCCCTGGGCACAGACCCACACGAAGGTGGCCGTGGCCCACCAGGGCGACAGGCCGCCGGCATGCCGCATGCGCCAGGCCAGCAGCATCAACGCCGTGATGAGGGCACCCACGCCGGTGGCCAGGTAGCGGTGCAGCATCTCGATCCAGGCCTTGCCGTGCGTGACCGGCCCGCCCGGCAAGGCCGCCTGGGCCGCGCTGATGTCGCTGTGCGCCTGGAAAGGGCTGAGTTCGCCGTAGCAGCCGGGCCAATCGGGACAGCCCAGGCCAGAGTCGGTCAGGCGGGTGAAAGCGCCGAACACCACGAGGTCCAGGGTCAGGAAGAGCGTGGCCACCGTCAACACGCGCTGCCACGCCGGCCAGCCTTGCAAGCCCTGCTGGCGACCACGCCGCAGCACCCAGGCGGCCGGCAGCACGGCCAAGGCCGCACCCAGCAGCGCCACTTCCACGGCGGGGTTGAGGTTGATCAGCGCCAGCATGGTTCAACGACCGGCTTTGTCCCAGGACTCGTTGGCCTTCATCAGGCGCAACAGGTCTTTCTTGATGCGCACCGGATCGGCCTCGGCGGGGAAGCGCATCATCCAGTCGCCGCGGGGGTCCACCAGGTAGAAATGGGCCGACAGCGGCTGCCCGGGTTCCGGCTGCAACCAGCGGGCCACGGCGGCGGGGTCGGCGCGCAGGGTCCAGGCCTGCTGCATGGCGGGCAAGAGCGACGGGCGCACCGGCGCCTGGTCGGTGACCAGCCAGACGCGGTCGATGCGGTCCTTGTCCTTGCCGAGGATCTCGCGCAACTGACGCTGCTGGTAGAGGTGCTGCTCACAGGCGGGATCGCACGCGCCACCCGCCACCGACACCAGCAGCCACTGGCCTTTGAGCGCGTTGGGCTGCACACGCTGGCCTTGCAGGTCGGTCAACACCAGCTGGCCATCGGCAGGCAACGGCCGTGTCGGCTGGATGAGCTCGCCATAGTTGGTGCGACCTTGCGGGCGCAGCACGTAGTACGTGAAGTACGAGGCCACCACCGGCGCAGCACACACCGCCCAGACCGCCAGCATCTTGATGCGGCCCATGCGGGTGCGCTGGTCGAGCGACTGTCGGGCCTTGTCGGCCGGCGGCAGGCTGTGCACGCTGAGTTGCACCAGCGGGTCGTTGGCGGAAGGCTTGGAGGGCAACTGGGGTGACAAGGCAGAACTCATGGGCGCGAGGGATCGGGTTGGGCCAGGGCACGGGCACGGTAAAGGGGCCGCAGGAACTGAAACCACAGTGTGAGGCCCGCGGCGATGGCCGAGAGCGCAAACCACTGCGCGGCGTAGGCCTGGTGCTTGCCAACGCCCGCATCGGGTGCCGTCCAGTGGCGCAGCAAAGCCACCCCGGTCGGCCCTTCATCGTCGGTCTGCAGCAAGGCGCCTGCAAGCGGGGCTTGCCCCAACCAGGCCTGCCAGAAGGCTGCATCGGCGTTTTGTCGGATGACGCGGTGCAGGCGCGCATCGGGCAGCGCCTCGTCGCCGATGGCATAGGTGCGGGATGGCTGTTGCGCCACGCGCCCGGGCACCGAGACCTCGGCATCGGTGTCCTGCCACTCGGGCACGCGCTGGCGGTCGCGCACATCGCGCGGCACCCAGCCCCGCTGCACCAGCACGACTTGCCCTTGGCACGGCCCCTGGCTCAGTCGCAAGGGCGTGAGCACGATGAAGCCCGAGCTGCCATCCATCGGTCGGTTGTCGAGGAAGACGGTGCGGTGCGACAGCCAGCGCCCGCTCAGGCGCGCCGTGCGATCGACCGGCAAGTTCGCCGCAGGCTGCGCGCCGGCTGCGGCGCACGGCCAATCGGCAGCTGTCCAGGCGGGCTCGGCCGCACGGCGCTGCATCAGCGCAGCCGCGGCCAGTTTGTCGTCGGCACGCTGCAACTGCCAGCGCCCCAGGCCCGCCGTGGCCAGGCAGGTGAGCACACCCGCCAAAACCGCCACCCACCGTGTCCACACCGGGTTCATCGCATGGTTCCCACCAGGTCAGAAGACCATAATCACCGGCATGAAATTCGTTTTCTTGCTGGGCCTGCTGGCCATCATCGGGGCACTGGCCATGGCCGGTCGGGCCATGTTGCAGGGTGGCCGCAACGGCAAACCCGGAGAACCCGGCGAACCGGGCAATCCCAAAGGCAAGCGCATGGCCCGCGCGCTCGCGCTGCGGGTGGCGCTGTCGATCGCGCTGTTCGCCTTCATCCTGATCTCTTACCAGATGGGCTGGATCCAGCCCACCGGCATCCCGCTGGCGCGCTGATCACCCATCAGGTCCAGTACACCACCACGTACAGGCCCAGCCAGACCACGTCCACGAAGTGCCAGTACCAGGCAGCACCTTCGAAGCCAAAGTGGTTGTCGGCTGTGAAGTGGCCCTTTTGCAGGCGCAGCGTGATGAACAGCAGCATCAGCATGCCGACGAACACGTGCATGCCGTGGAAACCCGTCAGCATGAAGAAGGTCGAGCCGTAAATGCCGGACGACAGCTTCAGGTTCAGGTGGTGATAAGCCTCGTAGTACTCGTAGGCCTGGCAACCCAGGAAGGCGATGCCCAGCAGCACGGTGATCCACATGAAGGTGATGCACTTGCCGCGCAGGTTTTGCAGCAGCGCATGGTGGGCCACGGTGAGCGTCACACCCGAGGTCAGCAGCAAGAGGGTGTTGATCGTGGGCAAGGGCCAGGGGTCCATGGTCCGGAAGGGCTCGACCGTGCCTGCGGGTGAGCCGGTCGCGCCGGCCAGCTCGGTCGGCCAGATGGCTTTGAAGTCAGGCCACAGCAGGGCGTTGTCGAGGCTGCCCAGGCTGGGCAAAACGTGCAGGCGGGCCCAGTACAGGGCGCCGAAGAAGGACGCGAAGAACATCACCTCGGAGAAGATGAACCAGGCCATGCTCCAGCGGAAGGACAGGTCGATGCGCTCGCCGTACATGCCGCCCTCGCTCTCGCCAATGGCCTGCGAGAACCACTGCTTGAGCACCACCAGCCACCACACCAGGCCGAAGGCGAAGGCGAACGGCGCCCATGAGACACCGTTGACCCATTGCCCTGCCCCGAGGATCACGAAAAACAGGCCGACCGCCGCCATCGCGGGGTGGCGGGACGGACCTGGCACGTAGTAGTAGGGCGCGTGGCCCTTGCTCACCGCTGACGACATCTTGATCTCCTCAGAGCTGTCTCACACCTGATTCACACATGGCTCAGACGGCGGACGCGGCCGCGCCGCTGCCCACGATCCACTGCACCAGCCAGACCAGCCCCAGCACGAACACCAGACCGGCGAGGATGCCGGCGATGATCACGTGGACCGGGTTGATCTTGGCCACATCCTCTTCGTAACCCGAGGCCTTGCGCACCCCGAAAAAAGACCAGGCAACGGCCTTGAGCGTCTGCAGGAAAGAGCCCTTGCGCTGGGCCGCTTGCCTCAAATCCTTGCTCATGGCCCTTGCACCTTCACCTCGTTCACACCGAGCCACCTGGCGCCGCCGGCACCTTGCCGCCCACCTCGAAGAAGGTGTAGGACAGCGTGATGGTGCTGACGTCTTTGGGCAGCTTGGGGTCGATCACGAACACCACGGGCCAGCGCTTGGTCTCGCCAGGCGCCAGCGTGTGTTCGGTGAAACAGAAACACTCCAGCTTGTTGAAATGCGCCGTGGCCTGCTTGGGCGCGTAGCTGGGAATCGCCTGGGCCGCCATGGTGCGCGACTGGCGGTTGTGGAATTCATAGACCACGGTGGTGACCTCGCCCGGGTGCACGCGCACGGTGCGCATCTCGGGCTTGAAGTCCCAGGGGCCGCGCGCGTTGGCATCGAACTCCACGGTGATGGTGCGGGTCAAGTCCACCTGCGTGTTGCGCGCACGGCCAGCGGCACCCGGCACCTGCTGCTCGGTGAGGGACAGCACATTGATGCCCAGCGCTTCGCAGATGTGCTTGTACATCGGCACCATCGCGTAACCGAAGCCGAACATCACGGCTGTGACCACGGTGAGCTTGCCCACCATGTTCAGGTTGGCCTGGCGCAGTCGCAGCAGCGCTGCAGGGAGCTTGGACACCGATGCCATCGCGACCTTCAGCCCTTGCCCAGCAAGATCATCTTCACGACAAAGCCGATGAAGAAGGTGGCGGCCACCGAGGCCAGCACCAGGGCCAGGCGCAGGTTGCGGCGGCGGTCCACCGGGTCCGCTGGGTGAGACGGCACGTCGTTCATGGTGCTCATTCCTTGGCTCATGCCGATCAGCCGATCACGCGGGTCGCGGTGGCGTCCAGCTTCGGGGGTGTCTCGAAGGTGTGGAAGGGCGCGGGCGACGGCACTTCCCACTCCAGGCCCTCGGCACCATCCCAGGGCTTGGCCGGGGCCGGCTCACCCTTGCCACGCATGGCCGGGATCAGCACCACCAGGATGAAGTACACCTGGGCGAAGCCGAAGAAGAAGGCACCCACCGATGCGAGCGCGTTGAAGTCAGCGAACTGCATGGGGTAGTCGGCGTAGCGGCGCGGCATGCCCGCCAGACCGAGGAAGTGCATGGGGAAGAAGGTCACGTTGAACGCGATCAGCGACCACCAGAAGTGCAGCTTGCCCTTCCACTCGGGCACCATCACGCCCGTCCATTTCGGGGCCCAGTAATAGAAGGCCGCGAACAAGGCGAACAGCGAGCCGGCCACCAGCACGTAGTGGAAGTGGGCCACCACGTAGTAGGTGTCTTGCAACTGGATGTCGATGGGCGCCACCGACAGGATCAAACCCGTGAAGCCGCCCATGGTGAACACGAAGATGAAGCCCACGGCCCACAGCATCGGGCTCTCGAAGGTCATCGAACCCTTCCACATGGTCGCGATCCAGTTGAAAACCTTCACGCCCGTGGGCACGGAGATCAGCATGGTGGCGTACATGAAGAAGAGCTGACCGGTCACCGGCATGCCCGTGGCGAACATGTGGTGGGCCCAGACGATGAAGCTCAGGATGGCGATCGACGCGGTGGCATAGACCATCGAGGCGTAGCCGAACAGCTTCTTGCGGGCGAAGGCCGGCACGATCTGGCTGACGATGCCGAAGGCCGGCAAGATCATGATGTACACCTCGGGGTGGCCGAAGAACCAGAAGATGTGCTGGTACATCACCGGATCACCACCACCGGCGGGGTTGAAGAAGCTGGTACCGAAGTGGCGGTCGGTCAGCGTCATCGTGATGGCGCCAGCCAGCACGGGCATCACCGCGATCAGCAGGTAAGCGGTGATCAGCCAGGTCCAGGCGAACATCGGCATCTTCATGAGCGTCATGCCCGGTGCGCGCATGTTCAGGATGGTCACGATGATGTTGATCGAGCCCATGATGGACGAGGCGCCCAGGATGTGCATGGCGAAAATGCCAGCGTCCATGGACGGGCCCATCTGCAGCGTCAGCGGGGCGTAGAGCGTCCAGCCGGCGGCGGGTGCGCCACCGGGCATGAAGAAAGAGCCCACCAGCATCAGCGCGGCCGGGATCATCAGCCAGAAGCTGAAGTTGTTCATGCGCGCAAAGGCCATGTCGGAGGCACCGATCTGCAGCGGCAGCATCCAGTTGGCCACCCCCACGAAGGCCGGCATGATGGCGCCGAACACCATGATGATGCCGTGCATGGTCGTGAGCTGGTTGAACAACTCGGGGTTGAGCAACTGCAACCCCGGCTGGAACAACTCAGCCCGGATGCCGAGCGCCAGCACCCCGCCGATCATCAGCATGGTCAGCGAGAACAGCAGGTACAGCGTGCCGATGTCCTTGTGGTTCGTGGCATAGACCCAGCGCCGCCATCCGTGCGGGTGGCCATGGTGGTCGTCGTGGTCGTGGCCGTGGCCACCGTGGTCAAGCACTGCGCTCATGGAGCGTCCTTTCAGCGAATCGGATCTCGGGTCGGTTCAGCAAGGGCATGGGCCGCGTGGCCGCCCTCACTTGCGGGCCGCCAGCACCTCGGCAGGCTGCACGGTCTGGCCAGTCTTGTTCGACCAGTGGTTCTTGGTGTAGGTGATCACGGCGGCGATCTCCGTGTCAGAGAGGATCTGCTTCCACGGCGGCATGGTGTTGTTCTGGCCGTTGAGCAGCACGTCGATCTGCACCTTGGCATCGTCGCTCAGCACCTTGGCAGAGCCGTCCAGCGCCTTGATGGCGCCGCCGCCCTTGCCATTGGGCTGGTGGCAGGCCGCGCAGTTGGCGGTGTAGACCTTCTCGCCACGCGCGATCAGCTCGTCTTGCGTCCAGACCTTGTTCGGGTCGTCGGCCAGGGCCTGCATCTGCTTGTGCTTGTCGTCCACCCACTTGGCGTAGTCCTCGGCGCTCAGCACCTTGACGTGGATGGGCATGTAGGCGTGCTCCTTGCCGCACAGCTCCACGCACTGGCCGTAGTAGTCGCCGATCTTTTCGGCGCGGAACCAGGTGTCGCGCACGAAGCCGGGGATGGCGTCCTGCTTGATGCCGAAAGCCGGCACCATGAAAGAGTGGATGACGTCGTTGGCCGTGGTGATGATGCGGATCTTTTTGTCCACGGGCACGACCAGGGCGTTGTCCACCTTGAGCAGGTAGTTGTCGCCCTGCGGCGTGCCGGCGTCTGACAGCGCGCGCTGGCTGGCATCGAGCGTCGAGACGAACTGGATGCCCTCGCCATCGCCCTTGATGTACTCGTAGCCCCACTTCCACTGCATGCCGGTGGCCTTGATGGTCAGGTCGGCATTGGTGGTGTCCTTCTGGGCCACGACCACCTTGGTGGCCGGCAAGGCCATGCCGATGACGATGAGGAAGGGCACGATGGTCCAGACGATTTCCACGGTGGTGGACTCGTGGAAGTCGGCCGCCTTGTGGCCCTTGGACTTGCGGTGCGCGAAGATGGAATAGAACATCACGCCGAACACCGCCACGAAGATGACGATGCAGATGTACATCATCATGTGGTGGAGGTCTTGCTGCGCCGAGGCGATGCGGGTCACGGCGGGGTGCAGGTCCAGCTGGCGGACGGCCGGCCCGCCTGGCAGGTCACTGACCGCCCATGCGCCACTGGCCGCCCCCAGCAGGGCCGCGGCCGTCAGGCCCTTGCGCACGCGCAGAGCCAGGGGCTCGGTCGGGCTCACTCGATTCCCAGGAACATGGATCATCTCGTTGCTCTTCGTGGGTTGAACGTGGTCGTCAATACAGGGTGTGGCAAGCACGGAGGAGGCCTCGGGCCGGTTGCTCGCCATCAATCGTCCAGGTGGCGCAAGGCCCAGCGCAGTTCATGGGCAAGTTGCTTGCGGCCTTCGCCTGGCACGAACTCGCCCACCACCACACTGCGCCCCTCGCCAGAGACGCGCAGCAGGGAGCGGTCGTGCTGCACCGGCTCCACGCGCAGCCAGCGCGGGTGGCAGTCCAGCGACTGGACCTGGCCGCCTCGGCAGCAAGCCACGTGCACACGGTCGGCGCGCATGGCGATGTGGTCATGGTCTTGGGCGTGGCGACCGTAGGCCCAGAGCGCCAGGCGTGTGCCCAGGCTGGCAGCGGCCAAGGCACTCACGAGGTGGAGTGCGTGGCCTGAGGCCGGCCACGGAGCGGCAGACAAGGACATCCCTGCCGCCAGCAGCCCCAGCACGGACACCATCCACCACCAGCGCGACAGCACCGCCAAGGGCACGTGCAGTGGCCGCGACAGGCGCCACTCGACCTGCCAGTCGCCCGCCGGGTCTTGGGAAGACTGCGTCACAGACACTGCACCAGCCCGCCTTGCGGTGAGGGAGTGCCACACGCCAAAGCGCATGGCGGAAGGGGACATCAGACGGACAGGGGACACAGTGGCGTTCATCGCGCCAGCCTCCAGGCTCGCTACGTTCACAAACGGAGGATCTCTCCGGCATGAGTCCCCAGATTCGGCGGTGGCCTGTTTGGGTTCGGTTCATTCTAGCCAGCCACTTGCTCTGCCTCAAGGCGCAATGGACCAGGGCGTGCTATGAATAACCCGCGGTTTGCGACCGAATTCGGGCGGGGCTGGCGACTGTCGCCTCAATGCCTCAGGGCTGACCCTTCTTGCGCACCATCTGGCGCATGTCTGCCAGGGTCACCCGGGTCTCGGGCGCGAGCTTGGCGCGCGGCATGGGTTTGAGGGCATGGCCGTAAACCAGCTCCACCGTCAGGGCGATGCGTCCGTCGGGCTGGCGCATGTGCTGGTCGATGGCGGCCAGCAGGCGGTCGCGCCAAGCGCGCGTTCGCAGGCCAGCGAAGCGGCCATGGGCCACGTTGCCGCCCCAGGTGCGGAGTTCATCGAGCATGGCCTGCGGGCTGGCCCAGGTCAGGGTCAGGCGCTCCATGTCCATGACAGGGTCGGCGAAGCCGGCACGCACCAGTTCATCGCCCAGGTCGTGCATGTCGATGAAGTCGATGGTGGGCAAAGGCCAACCCATGCCGCGGTAAACAGCGCGGAGTTCACGCGCGGTGTCCGGGCCGAGCCCAGAGCACATCAGGAAACCCTCGACCGCCAGGTGGCGGTGCCAACCCGCGAGCAGGCCAGGCAGGTCGCTGGCACCGTGCAGGGCCATGTTGGCCCACAGCATCTGAACGCCCTGCGCCCCTTGCAGCCCTTGCGCATCTGGCACGCGCCAAGGCGCTGGGTCAGAGACCGGCTCGGTGTGGACCCGCTCGCTGGGGTCGGGCTTGCGCCACAAGGTGCGCCACCCACGCGGGGCCGCCTCGGCTTCGGCCTGCAAGCTGCGCGCGGCCAAGGCGGCGTGGGGCTCGACGACCCAGCGCTGCGCTACGGGATAGCGCGCCTGCACAGGCACCGCCCCCGCCCCCAGCCAGGCCGACCAGTCGATCCAGTCACGCGGCGTCAGGCGGATGGGGCCCAGCTTCTCGGCCAGGCGACGGGCCACCTCCTGGTGCAACCACGGCGCCTCGGGCAATTGCGAGAGCCGACGCAACTGCCTCCGCAAGGCCACGGCGCTGGGCGCACAAGCCGGCGCGGCCTCAGGGGCCAGGGCATCCAGCGCTTGGCCAGAGGGAGAAACAGCCTCGGAAGGCGCGGGCGTGGGGTGATCGGGCATGGACACAGCAGGGGACACAAAGGCGGCCCATGCCCTCCAAAGGGTGATGGGCAGACGCCAGGGTGCTCAGTATATTGAGCCGACCTGCCCGCAGGGATGCCAAGGCCATCTTGCCCATGGGCGCCTGGCTGTTCGGACAGGTCGCGCACATGCCACGGGCCCGCTCCCATGCTTCGCCTTCGCTTTCGCTTTCACCCTCCTGGCCCATGCCTGCTCTGCCACCGCTGGCAGACACAAACGCTGTGCGAGCCTTGCCTGCAACGCTGGCGCCCCAGCGTGCCCCGCTGCCCGCGCTGCGCGTCGCCCCAGCCACCTGCCCGGGCAGCCCAGCAGGGCCTCTTGCATTGCCCACATTGCGAGGACCCTTCCCCCGAGTTCGACCGCGCCATCGTGGCGCTCGACTATGTGCCGCCCTGGCGCCACCTGATCACGCAGTTCAAGTTCGGCCAATGGCCCGCCTTGGGGACGCCGCTGTCGGCCATGCTGGCCCAGGCCGTTCGCCAGCAACCTCACCCGGTGGACCTGGTGCTGCCCGTGCCCGTGTCGGCCGAGCGCCTGCGGGAGCGCGGCTACAACCAGGCCTGGGTGCTGGCCAGGCACACGGCACGCTCGCTGCGCTTGCCCTCGCGGCCCGATGTGCTGCTGCGCGTGACGCAACACCGTCGGCTGAAAGACCTGGACCTGGCCGAACGGCGGCGGGCCATCCAGGGCGCCTTCTCGCTGACGGCCCGCGGCGCCCAGGCTGTGGCGGGCAAGCGCGTGGCCCTGGTCGATGACGTGCTGACCACCGGCGCCACCCTGGACGAGGCCAGCCTGGTGCTGCGCGAAGCCGGGGCCCTGGGGGTGTCGGTGTGGGTGCTGGCGCGCACGCCGCCGCCGGGCTGGCGGTGACGCTCAGGCGTGGGTGGCCATGTCGCTGCCGACATCGTCCACCAGCTCGCCCTTTTCGAGGTGGATGAGGCGACCGGCGCGCGCCGCGGCCTTGGGGTCGTGCGTGACCATGACGATGGTCTTGCCCAGGTCGCGGTGCAACTCGTCCATCAGGCGCAGCACCTCTTCGCCGGTGGCGCGGTCCAGGTCGCCCGTGGGCTCGTCGGCCACGATGAGGGTGGGGTCGGTCACCAGCGCCCGCGCGATCGCCACGCGCTGCTGCTGTCCGCCCGACAGCTCGTTGGGGAAGTGGTCCATGCGGTCCGACAGCTTGACCATCTCCAGGGCCGCCTCGACGTGGGCGCGGCGCTCACGGCGGCTCAAGCCGGTCAACAGCAGTGGCAGCTCGACGTTCTCGAAAGCCGTCAGCACGGGCATGAGGTTGTAGAACTGGAAAATGAACCCGACGTTGGCGGCACGCCAGTCGGCCAGTTCGCGTTCGTTCAGCGTGGCGATGTCCACCCCGCCGATCTCGATCGTGCCGGACGTGGGCTGGTCGATGCCCGCGATGAGGTTGAGCAAGGTGCTCTTGCCCGAGCCGCTGGGCCCCATCAGGGCCACGAACTCGGCCGGCCGCACCGTCAGGTTGAGGTTCTCCAGCACGGCAATGCGCTGGCCGCCTCGGTGGTAGACCTTGCTGAGCTGTCGGATGCGGATGAGTGCCTCGTTGGGCTCGTTGGACGCATCGGTCGATGGGGCTGGGTCATGCATGGGCAAGGTCCTTGGGTGCCCCGACTGTACACAAACCCATGCGCGCGCCAGGGCTTGCGCCAGCGCAAAGACAGAACGAACTCCGAAGCGACCACCATTTTCTAGGGGGTTGCCAGCGTGGCCGTGCTTTCTAGAATGCAAAAAACAGCACCATCAGGTGGACGCGCAGCAAGGAGCGCCACCGACTTCAGGAAGCCCGATGCCAGCGCACGCCCTGCCAGATGCACCTGCAGAACCCGACTGGCCCGCCTTGCACCTGCATGGCCAAGCCAGCGCATTTCGCCAGTCCCTGGCCTTGCTGCAGCAGTGCGCCCGGGTGGATGCCACGGTGCTGCTCTGCGGCGAAACGGGCACCGGCAAGGAGCTGGCGGCGCGCGCGCTGCACTACCTCAGCGCACGCAGCCGCGGCCCTTTCGTGCCCATCAACTGTGGGGCCCTGCCGGACAGCATCCTGGAAGCGGAGTTGTTCGGCCACGCCCGCGGTGCCTTCACCGATGCCAAATCCGACAGCCTGGGGGTGATCGGCCAGGCACAAGGCGGCACCCTGTTCCTGGACGAGATCGACGCACTGAGCCACAGGGCCCAGGCCGCCATCCTGCGTTTCGCGCAAGACCACAGCTACCGACCTTTGGGCGCATCGCGGCTTCAGCACGCCGATGTGCGGCTGGTGGCCGCCACCAACGCCAAGCTGGAAGACCTGGTGGCCCAAGGCCTGTTCCGCCAGGACCTGCTGTTCCGCATCAATGTGCTGAGCGTGCGCTTGCCACCGCTGCGCGAGCGCCATGGCGATGCCGCTCTGCTGGCCCAGGCCTTCGTGCAGCGGCTGGTGCAGCAGTACCGCACAGGCCCCAGGCACCTCGACGCAGACAGCCTGGCGCAACTTCAAGCACCGCGCGTGTGGCCGGGCAATGTGCGCGAACTGGAGCACCTGGTGCACCGCGCCTTCTTGCTGGCCGAAGGGCCCGTCCTGCACCTGGATCTGGGCGATGCCCCAGCCGGCGAAACCCGTGTGCCCATGCTGGCCCACGAGCTCGACAGCGATCCAGGCCCCTGCCCGCCGCCTGAGGTGGATGCGAGCATGCCCTCCGGAACCGACACCCAGGCCGACGTCAGCTTCGCCGACGCGAAGGCCCAGGCCATCACCGATTTCGAGCGCCGTTACCTGTCCGCCGTGCTGCAACGCGCGGGCGGCAACCTCAGCCTGGCAGCCCGCATCGCCGGCAAGGAGCGCAGCCGCTTTTGCAAGCTGGTGCGCAAGCACGGTCTGCAGCGCGCAGGGTTCGAAGCGAGCGCGGATTGACCCTGTGGCGCCAGCGCCCCAGCCCCGCACGCCGCACCGCCACACCCCTGCGACCGCGCCGCCACGGTGTGGCGCCAGCGCCAGGGCGAGGGCACGACAACCCGCCACGCACCACGCCCGCTTGTGCGCCACGCTGGGCCCGATCCCTTGCGGATCAAGCACTTGCCCATCCCCCTAAGTTGTCAGTGCGACATGGCCCGCCGCTTGCACCCCCAGGTGAACAACACCACGGAAAGTCGGACGGCAGGGAGTGACCCATGGACGCGCATCAGTTCCCGGAAGTCGCAGCGGTGGCCTCGGCCATCCGTGGCTACCTGCGTCGCAACCCCAAGGCCTCGGACACGGCGGCGGGCATCCAGCGCTTCTGGTTGCCACCCGAGGTGGGCGAGGTGGGCCTGCCGGTGGTCGAAGCGGCGCTGGCGCAGCTCGAAGCAGATGGCGTGGTGCACCGGCTGGAGCAGGTCTGGGCGCCTGCCTCCTACCTCAGTGCCCGCGCCTCCGGCCGCGCCGACCCGCATTGATGCGGCCACAGACATCGCGCTGAGCTTCCCCACACACCATGGCCAACCACCTCGCCATCGCCGCCGTCGCCAAAACCATCTTGAAGATGGTGGAAGACCATTGCCCGCGCGATGAGTTCGCCAGCACACCCACGTTCACGCTCTACGCCGGCCACGACTTCGCCGCGCAGCCCGTGACCGAGGGTTTCTCGCTGCTGGTGTGGCGCCTGAGCGTGAACACCGCTGTGCGCAGCTTCTCGGCGCGGCGCGAGCCCGATGGCCGCAAACGCCGTCCCCCGCTGCCGGTGGACGTGTCGATGCTGCTGACGGCCTGGTCCAGCGAGCCCGAACGGCAATTGCGCCTGACCGGCTGGGCGCTGCGCTTCCTGGAAGACAACGCCATCGTCCCGGCGGCCTTGCTCAACCAGTCGCTGTCGCGCCGCACGGTGCCGGCCTTCCGACCGGACGAGGCCATTGAGCTGATGCTGGACGCGCCGTCCCTGCCCGACTACCTCGGCCTGTGGGACAAGTTCCGCAACCGCTGGCAGACCTCGCTGACCTACGTGGCGCGGCCGGTGCTGCTGGAGTCGGACATCGTCATCGACGAAGGAGCGCTGGTCGAAACCCGCGACTTCCGCCATGGCCAGATCGACACCCGCACGGCCGGAGGACAGCCATGAGCCCCACCGTGACGGCGATGCTGCCCACGCTGCAAGCAGGCTTCGACCGCCCCGCACGCCGCGCCTTGCTGGGCGTGCAATGCCGCGATGTGGCCGATGGCCGTGTGGTGTCCGATGGCCTGCAGCTCGTGCTGCACGACCTGTGGCAACCGCGCCCCACACGCCAGGCCCGCGTGCTGAGCGCCAACCGCAGCGGCGTGTTCGCGCTGCACGACGTCCCCGGCATCCGCAGCTTCCTGATACCGTCAGAAGCCGACAGCGATGCCGCCTTGGCCCTTGACGACCTCGGCTCGCCGGCATCGCCCGACCTGCCGCGCTTTCGCCTCACGGTGCACGACACGCTGAACCGCTACGTGGACATGGCCCTGACGCCCACGCTCGGCCAGGGCCTGTGGGGGCCGCTGGATGGGGCCATCTCACCTGTGTCACCTGCCTCACTGAGCGCAGCCTGGCCCCATGTGCCGCTGTACAGCGCCGCCACCCGCACCCCGCCGATCGGCATGGCCAGCCTGCGCACCGAGTTGCGCTCGGCCACGCACCCGGAACAAGCCATCGCCTGGGCCCACCTGCGCCTGATGCTCAACGGCATCGCCCTGGCCGAGGGTGTGAGCGATGCCGCGGGCCGCGTGCTGATGGTCTTCCCGCTGCCACGCCCCCGCGAAGGCCTGCCGCAGGGTTCACCCGCCACCGCCGCCGCGCTGCTCGACTGGCCTGTGACCCTGCAGGCTTTCTGGTCGCCCGACCGGCGCGCCGACCTCGCCCAGGGCCGCGTGCCCGACCTCGACGAGCTGTTGGCGCAAGCCCCTGTGCCCCTGCTGCAGCACGCCGCCCCGCCCACGCCCCTGGGCACCCTCACCCTGCGAGCCGGCCAGACCCTGCTCGTGGCCTCCCCACCCTCATCGTTCCTGTTCGTCGCGGACTGACTCCGCAGGAGATACACATGCCCGAGTACCTCGCCCCAGGCGTCTTCGTGGAAGAAACCTCGTTCAGAGCCAAGAGCATCGAGGGGGTCTCCACCACGACCACCGGCTTCATCGGTGCAGCGGCCTTCGGGCCCGTGGCCATGGAGCCCGACATCCTCACCAGCCTGACGGACTACGAGCGCCTGTACGACCCGTTCACGCCCGGCCATGCCCTGAACTTCAGCGACAGCAGCGACGCGCCCAACCACCTGTGGCACGCGGCACGCGCCTTCTTCAGCGAAGGCGGCAAGCGGCTGTACGTCTCGCGCGTGTTCAAGCCGCTGACAGGCGATTACACCCCCATCGCCGATGCCGATGACGTGACACCGCCGGCCACGAGCACCGCCTACAACGACGGCCACGCCCGCGTGGACAGCGCCGACACCGGCGGCGTGCGCGTGCGGGCCCGCCACCCCGGCGCGGCGGGCAACCTGCGCGTGCGCTTCACGCTCAAGGGCGGCGCCAATGTGCTGACCTCGGACACCGACCCGGTCAGCGGCACGCCCATCGCCACGCTGCGCTCGGTCAAGGACCTCGACCTCGTCTGGGTGCGCGACCGCACCAGCTCGCCGCGCGGCGACGAGACCGGCTCGCTGTGCATCCTGCATTGGGACGAGGCCCGCGCCACCTGGACCTTCGAGCCCCTGGCCGTGACCTCGCCCGTGGAAGATGCCGACTGGTTCGATGTCAGCACGCTCAACGCCGACCCCGAGCCCGACCAGGGCGATTCGGTGCGCGTGGTGACCTTGAGCGTCTCCCTGCTGACCCGCGACGGCACCCGCGAACTCGCCACCTGGTCCGGCCTGCCGCTGGACCCAGGCCACCGCAGCGGCGCCGCGGCCGACTCGGTGTTCGCCTACTTCGGCAACTCACCGGCATCCGCCGGCGATGCACGCGCCCTGCCCCTGGTCATCGCCCGTGACGCCAAGCTCGTGGCCTCGGCCTTTGACGTCGTCAACGACCTGTTCGGCGCGGACCCCACGGCCCTGCTGGAACCCAGCACCGAGGAAGCCAAGCGCCAGATCACCGCGGGCGACAAGCTGGGCCTCGGCATCTCGGTGGACTTCCAGCTGGAAGGCGGCAACGACGGCATGCGCCCTGGCGCCAAGGAAGTCGAGGGCGATGCCGACCCGCGCAAGGGCTATTCGCTGGGCCTCAAGCAATTCGAAGACATCGAAGACATCGCCATGGTGGCCGCCCCCGGCAGCACCTGGGACTACAGCACCGTGCGCGACGAAGCCAACGGCACCATCGCCCAGCTGATCGCCCACGCCGAGCGCATGCGCTACCGCATCGCCATCCTGGACAGCGGCGACAAGCTGCCGATTGCCGAGGTGCGGGGCATGCGCGCCAAGCTCGACAGCAAGCACGCTGCGCTTTACTACCCCTGGGTGACGGTGCTCGACCCCATCACGCGCCGCGAGATCAACCTGCCGCCCTCGGGCTTCGTGGCCGGCATCTGCGCGCGCAACGACATCGAGCGCGCCGTGTACAAGGCCCCGGCCAACGAGGTCGTGCGCCTGGCGATTGGCTTCGAGGCGCTGCTCAACAAGGCCCAGCAAGAGGTGCTCAACCCCGAGGGCATCAACTGCTTCCGCTACTTCGAGGGCCGCGGCATGCGCCTGTGGGGCGCGCGCACCATCAGCTCCGACCCCGAGTGGAAGTACCTCAATGTGCGGCGCTACTTCGCCTACCTGGAGCGCTCCATCGACAAGGGCACGCAGTGGGCCGTGTTCGAGCCCAACGGCGAGCAGCTCTGGGCCAATGTGCGCCGCACCATCGAGGACTTCCTGCTCAACGAGTGGCAGAGCGGCGCGCTGCTGGGCGACAAGCCCGAGAAGGCCTTCTTCGTGCGCTGCGACCGCAGCACCATGACCCAGAACGACCTGGACAACGGCCGCCTGATCTGCCTGGTGGGCGTGGCCCCGCTCAAGCCCGCCGAGTTCGTCATCTTCCGCATCGGCCAATGGACGGGCGACCGCCGCAACTGAGGCTGAGTCCGACACCCACCTCATCAAGGAGAAACAACGATGGCAGTGCTACGCGACCGCCCCTACGTCCAGTTCAACTTCCTGGTTGACCTCGGCACCGGCAACACCGACGGCCCCGAAGCGGGCTTCCAGGAAGTCAGCGGCATCGGCATGGAAGTGACCGTGTCCGAGTACCGCAATGGCAACGAGAAAGAGAACAGCGTGCGCAAGATCACCGGGCTGAACAAGGCCTCGGACGTGACCTTGAAGCGCGGTGTGATCGGCTCGTTGAACCTCTACCAGTGGCTCGATCAGATCCGCAACGGCGACCAGAAGGCCCTGCGCACGGTCACCATCCAGCTGCAAAGCGAGGACCACACCACCGTCGTGCAGACCTGGAAGCTGATCCGCGCCCGCATCATCAAGCACACCTCCGGGCCGTTCAACGCCAAGGGCACGGACGTGGCCATGGAGGAGCTGGTGCTGGCTTACGAGCGCCTGGAGATGGAGTGACCACCCTCCTGAGCCCAGGTTCACAGCGCCGCCTGCCCGGTGTGCGCTTTGACGTCCCCGCGCCGGCCTTGCGCGAGGTGCTGCCGCGCATGGACATCGCCTGCTTCGTCGGCTTTGCCGCCAACGGGCCGGTGGATGTGCCCGTGGCGGTGGAGAGCCTGGCCGCCTTCGAAGCGGTGTTCGGCGCCGAGCTGACGCTGCTCAACGATGCCCAGGGTCAGCCGGTGCGTGCGCTGCTGCACCCCTGCATGCGGCAGTTCTTCAGCCAGGGCGGGCGGCGCGCCTGGGTGATCCGCGTGATGGGCACGGGCTCGGTGACGACGCGCTTTCCCGTGCCGCGCATGCTCAGCCTGGGTCGCGGCGACGCGGCCTCGGCCTGGCACATCGCGCCCGCCTTCCTGCAGGCCCGCAGCCCGGGCGACTGGGCCGATGCCTTGCGCGTGCGCTGCGACACCGTGGTGGCGCCCTTGTCCGTGAAGCCACTGAAGCTGCTGGGCGATGACCTGACGCTGCAAGCCCATGGCCCTGCGGCGCTGGGTGTGGTCGTGGGCGATGTGCTGCGGCTGCCCGTGGCCGAGGGCGAATGGGTCTTCGGCCGCGTCGCCCTGGCCGATGCCGCGCGCAACGACGCCGATGGCCGCCTGCAGCGCGTGCTCCACCTGCACCGCATGGGCACGCTGCGCCGCTGGCAAGGCCAGCCACAGGCCAGCCGCATGCATTGGCAGGAGCCCGGCGTGCGCGCGCAACAGCTGGTGCAGCGGCATGCCGATGTGGCCGAAGCGGCATGGCTGGCCGATGGCCGACTGCGCTGGACCGCACATTTGCCTCGCTTGACGCAGCTGGAGGTGGGCGAGCCCGTGCGCCTGTCCTTCCAGGCTGGCGAACCGGGGGCCTGGGCCGTGGTCGATGCCGTCCAGGCCTCGGCCGTGGCAGCGAACGGCACGGTCGAGACCCAGTTCGTGGCACGGCCCTGGCGCGTGCCCGGCAGCCTGGCTCGCCAGCCCCTGCGCCATTGGGTGGCTCAAGGGATGGACACCACGGTGCAGTGGCTGCGCAGCACCCTGCGCGTGCAGCACCCCGACGGCAGCGAAGCCCGCCTGGACGCCCTCGCCCTGAGCGAGCGCGGCGATGGCAGCGAGGCCTTGCCCACCCTGCCCGACGACGCTGCCTTCTTTGCACCGGCCCAACGACAGACGTTCGGCGCATCGGCCAACATGCCGACGAACACGCCGACCCACACACCGTTCAACACGTCCATCGACGCCCCCGCCAAGGCCCTCGGCAGCCGCTTCCCGCTGGCCGCAGCCGCTGCAGCCTCATCCCAGCCGGAAAACCTCTGGCTGCCGCTGGAGGCCCTGCCCGCGGCCCAGCACGACAGCAGCGCCGACCCCAGCCTCCAGGCCCAAGCCAGCGCCGACACGGACCGCGGTCTCGGTGCGCGCGGCACCGACCTGCCTACCCTGCTGCGCAACGGCCTGAGCCGCTTCGGCTGGACCTTGTTCGCCGACACCGCCCTGGCCGACATCCCCACCGACGCCCTGGCCGAACAGGCCGAAGCACTGCGCCTGCTGTCGCGCCAACCGCGCAACCTCCACGGCCTGCACGCCGTGCTGGGCCACGCGGTCGAGGCCCTCATGGACGAACCCACGCTGCTGCTGGTGCCCGATGCGGTCCAGCCGGGCTGGGAACGGGTGCGGCAAAGCACGCCCGCGCGCGACATCCACGCCGCCACAGCCCCTGCGCCCCACACCACCGACGGCTTCGCCGACTGCCGCTTGCGCCCATTGGCTGCACCCACCTTCCTGCCCGATGCCGACCCCGATGTCCAAGGCAACTACCTGCTGCACTGGACCGCACCCGAGCCCGGCCTGCGCTACAAACTGGAAGAATCTGCCGATGCCGACTTCGCCGTGACGGGCCAGGTCTACGCCGGCAGCGACACCGCCTTCAGCGTGGTCGGCCAACCGGCCGGCCTGCGCCGCTACCGCGTCCGTGCCAGCGATGGCCTGCGCACCAGCCCCTGGTCGGGCACGCAGGACGTGCGCGTGGGCGACAGCCCGTACGCTGTGCTGGACGGCAGCCCCGCCGACCTGCTGGCCGTGCACCGCCTGATGCTGCGCACCGCGGCCAGCCGCGGCGACCTGTTCGCCCTGCTGGGTTTGCCCGAAACACACCGCTGGCCACAGGCCCTGAGCCACGCACAAGCCCTGCGCAGCGCGAGCGACGCAGGCGCGCCGGCCGCTACCGCCGTGCCACCGCTCGGCGCCGGCGAAGCACGCGCGCTCTCGCACGGCAGCCTGCAGCACGCCTGGGTCTACACCCGCCGTGGCGACGCCAACCAGGGCGCGCCCCTCATCGGCTGCCCGCCCGACGGCGCCATCGCAGGGCAATTTGCCGCATCGGCGCTGGCCCGCGGCGCCTGGCTGGCCGTGGCCAACCAGCCCTTGAAAGACGTGGTGGCCGTCTCGCTCAACCCCAGCACCGCAGAGCGCCAGGCCCTGCTGGACGCGCAAGTCAACCCGGTGTGGCTCAGCCCCATGGGCCATGTGCTGGGCAGCGCCGACACCCTGCTGGACGACAGCGACTGGCGCTCGGTCAATGTGCGCCGCTTGATGTGCCTGTTGCGGCGCGTGGCCTTGCAACGCGGTGCCGCCTATGTCTTCGAGCCCAACGGCCCGGCCTTGCAGCGCACGGTGGAGCGCGCCTTCAACGCCTTGCTCGACGGCCTGTTCCAGCGCGGCGCCTTCGCCGGCCGCAGCGTCAACGAGGCCTTCCAGGTGGTGGTGGGCGACGAGGTCAACACGCCGCAACGCTTTGATGCCGGCCAGTTCTGGGTCGAGCTGCGCGTCGCGCCGGCCTTGCCCATGCGCTTCCTGACCGTGCGCTTGCTGCGCAGTGGCGAACGGGTGCAAGCCCGCGAGCCGCGCTGAACGAGGGCACACCATGGCCACCCTGAACGCCCTGCCCTTCACAGCCTTCAACTTCGCCGTGGAAATCGTGCGGGCCGATGGCGCTTCGCCCTTGGTCTCTGCCGCCTTCGCCGAGTGCGATGGCCTGGAGCTGGGCATGGAAGTCAAAACCATCCGCGAAGGCGGCGCCAACGACCGCCAGGTCCGCCTGAGCGGCCCGGCCACCGTGGGCCAGCTCACGCTCAAACGCGGCATGACCGCCGACAGCCTCGACCTCTGGCTGTGGATGACCGACAGCCAGGCCGACCCCAGCCTGCGCGCCGAGGCCGAGGTCGTGCTGCTGGCCCCCGATGGCGCCGAACGCGTGCGCTTCGTGCTCTCGCGCTGCCTGCCCATCAAGGTGAAGGCCCCGCCGCTGAATGCCAAGGACGGCGCCATCGCGGTCGAAGAGTTGCAGCTCGCCTACGAGCGCATCAGCGTCAAACGCGCAGGAGGCCTCTGACATGGCACAGGACAAGATCGCCAAGGCCCGCCTCATCGAACTCGACGAGAGCCTCAAGAACGAGGCCTCGGGCGGCAAGTCGGTGACGGTGCAGTTCAACCCGGACTCGCTCAAGCTGGCCTTCGCCAACCAGATCCAGAACAGCAACCCCAGCAGTTCGGGCTCGGGCAGCGGCGGCAGTGGTGGCGGCGACCAGGCCAGCGGCACCTCGGGACGGCAGTTCGTGGGCGCAGGCACGACCAAGCTCACGGTGCAACTGTGGTTCGACGCGGCCACCGCGCCCGACGGCCAGGTCGATGACGTGCGCCGCCTGACGCAGCAGGTCATCTACTTCATCACGCCCAAGAAATCGCAGCAGGATGCCAGCCGCTTCGTGCCGCCGGGCGTGCGTTTCAGCTGGGGCTCTTTCCTGTTCGACGGCCTGATCGACAGCATCGAGGAAAGCATCGAGTACTTCTCGCCCGACGGCAAGCCGCTGCGCGCCAGCGTCTCGCTGGGCATGTCGCAGCAGACCATCCTGGTCGCCAATTTCGACTCGGCCGCGCGCCCGCCCGGCACCTCGCGCGGGCCCGGCGCCTCGCCGCTGACCGTGGCCGCCGGCGGCAGCACCTTGCAAGGCCTGGCCGCCAGCGCGGGCGGCGACTGGCAACGCATCGCCGCGGCCAACGGCATCGACAACCCGCGGCAATTGCAAGCCGGCCAGCTCATCGACCTCAACGCACGCCTGCCGCGTTCGCTGTTCTGAACGGCCCCCAGCACCCAGGCAAGGAACAGGAAAACCCCATGTCCGTCGTCATCGGAGATTTCGAAGTGGTGCCAGACGCACCCGCCCCGCAACAGCCCGCCACGGCCGGCCAGGCGTCCGCGCCGGCACAGCTGGACGCCATCGCCCTGCAGCAGGCGCTCGAAGCCCTGCAAGCGCAAGCCCTGCGCACCTGGAGCCACTGAACCATGGACGCCAACCGCAGCGCCATCACCTCGGCCCGGCCCAAGCTGGAGGTCGATGGCCAGGCGCGCCCGGAGCTCGACAGCGGCCTGCTGCGCCTGCAGGTGAGCGACACCACCGATGGCCTGGCCACCTGCGAGGCCGAGTTCGGCAACTGGGGCGCCAACGCGCAGGGCCAGCTCGGCTTCCTGTGGTTCCAGCGCGATGTGCTGGAGTTCGGCAAGCGCTTCGTGATCAAGCTGGGTGACGACACCCTGTTCGAGGGCAAGGTCACGGCCATCGAGGCGCGCTTCCCGGCGCTCACGCCACCGACGCTGGTGGTGCGCGTGGACGACCCGCTGCAGGACCTGCGCATGACCCGCCGCACCCGCAGCTTCGAGCGCGTGAGCGATGCCGACGTGCTCAACCAGATCGCCAACGACCACGGCCTGCAGACCGATGTCAACCTGTCCGGCCCGACCTGGCCCTTGCTGGTGCAGGCCAACGAAAGCGACCTGGCCTTCCTGCGCCGCCGCATGCTGGTGGCCGATGCCGACTTGGTCGTCGCCGACGGCAAGCTCACCGCCCACCCCCGCCCCAGCCGTCCGCGCCCGGCGATGACGCTGTTGCACGGCGGCACGCTGCGGCGCTTCCACGTCGCGGCCGACCTGGCCCACCAGCGCACCTCCTTGCACTGCACGGGCTGGGACGTGGCCAACAAGCAAGCGGTGTCGGAAGAAGCCACGGCCAGCAGCCTGGGCAACGAGGCCAGCGCGGGCGACAGCGGCCCACAGATCCTGCAACAGGCCTTCGGTGCGCGGCATGACACCGTCTCGCACCGCGTGCCGCCCGATGCGGCCAGCGCGCGCACCGAGGCCGAATCCCATCTGCGCGCACTCGCCCGCCGCTTCGTGCGCGGCCATGGCGAGACCGACACCGACGTGCGCCTGCGCGCCGGCGCCAGCGTGCAACTCGACGGTCTGGGGCCTTTGTTCAGCGGCGCCTATGGCCTCAGCGAGGTGCTGCACCGCTTCGACGAGACCCATGGCCTGCGCACCGAATTCACGGTCGAACGCGCCTGGCTGGGGAGGCCCTGATGCTCGCAACCCTCGCACCCACCGGGCACGACGCCCTCGACGCCCTGCTCCACGCCCGCGCACCCGTGGGCTGGGGCGGCCTTTTCCATGGCGTCCACCCCGCCACCGTCACCGACCTGCGCGACCCCGACAGCCAGGGCCGCGTGAAGGTGCGCCTGCCCTGGTTGCCCGACAGCGCGGGTGCCGCCTGCGAACTGTGGGCGCGCCTGAGCACGCTGATGGGCGGCAACAACCGCGGCTCCTGGTTCATCCCCGATGTCGATGACGAAGTGCTGCTGGCCTTCGAGGGCGGCGACCTGCGCCGACCCTTCGTCATCGGCGCGTTGTGGAACGGCCGCGATGCCCCGCCGCAGCAGATGGACGGCAGCGCGCAGAACAACCTCAAGGTGCTGCGTTCGCGCAATGGCGTGAAGCTGACCATGGACGACAGCAACGGCCAAGAGCAGTTCATCGTCGAGACGCCGGGCGGCCAGAAGGTCACGCTGAAAGATGGCCCCGGCGCCATCGAGATCGAAGACAGCAATGGCAACTCGGTGAAGCTGGAGACCTCGGGCATCACCGTCAACGCATCGGCCAAGGTCACGGTGCAGGCCAGCCTCGTCGAGGTCTCGGCCAGCATGGTCACGGTCGATGCGGGCATGAGCAAGTTCAGCGGTGTGGTCAAGGCCGACACCGTCATCTGCAACAGCATCATCAGCGCCTCCTACACGCCGGGCGCGGGCAACATCTGGTGAGCACCATGACGCACCCCCTGCAATGGACCGCCCCGCCGCCGTTCTGGCGCACCGGCGAAGCCGCACGCGCCGTGCCCGGCCTGATCGCGCAACCGCAGATCCTGCGCTTCGCCACCGACGACTTCATGGACGAGGTGCTGGCCACCCTGGCCCAGCACCCGCAGGCCCTGCCCGAGTACACCGCCCAGGCCGAGACCTGGCGCGCGCCGCACGCCGGCCCCAAGCCCAACCCCGCCGCGTGGCTGGAGCGCCCGCCCAGCCGCCTGCTGCCCCTGGCCCGCCAGGCGCGCGCCAAGTCGCAAGCCCTGCCTGCGGTGGCCTTGCCGCAGCCGCTCAAGCTCTACCAGGCCGCGCACCAGCGGCATTACCTGGTGGCCGGTTCGCTGGTCTGCCAGACGCCGGGCCTGCCCGACCGTGCCGTCGATGTCGGCCGGCAGAAGGTGTCTTTCGTGCTGCGCCGGCTGTTCCTGAAAACCGAGCTCAACGCGACCACCGGCATCGACCCGCGCCGCGCCTTGAAGCAGCCCGACCCGGCCCACATGGACGAGTGGGTCGAGCACGCCTGGGTGCTGTCGGGCAAGAGCGGGCACTGGCAGGTCGCACAAGGTGCCGAGGTGGCCACAGCCCGCATCAAGCTGGTGAAAGGCGAAGAACGCCTGGCGACCTTCCCGACCCGCTACGTCGATGCCCAGCGTCAAGCGCGCCGCCTCTTCGTGGGCAGCGTGCCAGTGGGCCGCCGCGAGACCTACCAGTCGGCCAGCCGCATGGACACCGCGCCCACGGCCAGCGAAGAAGCCGCGCACGCGCGCACCACGCAGTTCCGCGTCGATGTGCTGGCGCCCTGGCGTGCGCTGGTCAACACCGCGCGGACCCTGGCCGACACCCCGGCGCCATCCATCTACGCCCGCGAGGCCTTCGACGACAAAACCGGCGTCTTGATCGACGCCAGCAAGATCGACCCCGCCCGCCTGCGCCACCTGCGCAGCCAGTTGCAGCTCAGCACCTGGTACGCCTTGCTCGACCTGCGCGCCTGGCTGACCGCCCACCTGCCCGACTACCTGCAGTGGCTGGACGACGACGAAGTGGGCACACCGCCCGGCAGCAGCGCCGTGGCCAGCTTCCATGCGCTGCTCAAGCGCGTGCGCCAGCCCGATGTGATGCACACCGGACCCTGGCCGATCACCGACCCCGACAGCGCCTACGCCCCCGCCGAGCTGGCCGTGGACCTGCCCGACGCCATCCGCCGCATCGGCGATTTCAGCGATGTGCTGGAGAACGCCCTGTCCGGCAGCACGGACTTCGCCACGACGCCTTTCGAGATCCCGGCCAAACTTCCGGTCGCTGGCGCAGCCAAGCCCGCGCACTGGCCCAACTTCCTCTTCCTGCTGGTGGACCCGCTGCACGAGGTGCCCAGCCCGCTCAACAGCACCGAGGCCCCGCCCAACTCGCCCGACGACTACCCCGCCGAGCAACGCCAAACGCGCATCGAGGCCCTCGCCGAGCACCTGCCCGAGGCCGACTACAGCCTGCTGGCCAAGGCCCCCGAGCCCTCGCTGGCCAGCCTCACCCCGACCGACATGCGCGAAGGCTGGTACGTGATGCGCCTGGTCTATGAGCGCCCCGACTGCGCGCCTTTCGAAGGCACCGTCATCAGCGCCGCCACCGTGCCCTTCCAGATGGCCGGCTTCTTCGACCCCGACGCGCCCGCACGCCCCATCCGCATCGGCCTGCCGGTGGACATCAGCCCGGCCGGCCTGCGCAAGTTCGACAAGAACACCGTCTTCATGATGTCCGACATGCTGTGCGGCCACCTCGACCGCTTCCGCGGCATCACCTTCGGCGACCTGGTGCTCAGCGTGCTGCCCTGGCCCTTCCACAAGGACTTCAACGTCGCCGACAAGGGCCCGTGCAAGCAGCAGGACATGTCGCTGGGCGTGATGTGCTCGCTGTCGATCCCCATCATCACGATCTGCGCGCTGATCTTGCTGACCATCATCGTCAGCCTGCTGGACTTCATCTTCCGCTGGCTGCCGCTGTTCATCGTGTGCTTCCCCCTGCCCGGCTTCAAAGCCAGAAAGGCCCCGTGATGGACAGCGCACGCGTCTATGGCCGAGGCATGGCCTTCCCGCCGCGGGTGGGGGCCGATGGCCGCATCGCCTGGTCGGAAGGCGAGCCCAATGTCCGCGAGGCCATCCGCATCGTCCTGAGCACCGAGCCGGGCGAGCGCCTGCGCCTGCCCGCCTTTGGCGCCGGCCTGCGCCGCTTCCTGTTCGAGCCCAACACCCTGGCCACGCACACGCTCATCCGCCAGACCATCGCCGAGGCGCTCAAGCGCTGGGAGCCGCGCATCCAGGTCGAGGCCGTCGAGGTGCAGGCCGACGAGGCCGATGCCGAATCGGCGCTGGCCACCATCACCTACCGCCTCGTGGCCACGCAGGTGCAAGAGCGCGTGTCGCTGCACGTGGGGGTGTCGGCATGAGGCGCGACCTGCCTTGTGCGCAGCCCCATCGAGCCGCCCCGCTGCCCCACGCACCGACCTTGGACTGAACCCGAGACACCACCATGCCGCTCCAAGTCCCCAGCATCGACGACCGCCGCTACGCCGACCTCGTGCGCGACACCCTGGCGCGCGTGCCCGTGCACACGCCCGAGTGGACGCAGCTTTCCGAGAGCGACCCCGGCGTCACCCTGGTCGAGCTCTTCGCCTTCCTGACGGAGAGCCTGCTCTACCGCGCCAACCGCGTGCCCGAGGTCAGCCGCGCCAAGTTCCTGCGCCTGCTGGGCGTGCCCCTGGCCGCCGTCACCCCGGCCCAGGGCCTGTGCGTGTTCAGCAGCAACCGGGTCGATGGCGTCGTGCCCACCCTGGCCCAAGCCACCGAAGTGCGCGCCGGTGCCATCGCCTTCCGCACGGCGGGTGCCATCGACGTGCTGCCGCTGGAAAGCCGCGCCTTCGTCAAACAACGGGTGCAGCTCAGTGCCACCGACCAGGCCTATTACGAGTTGCTCTACAAGACGGTGGACCCGAGCGCGAACACGCCCCTGCTCGACAGCTACGAAACGCGCGAGCTCGATGGCAGCCGCAGCGTCTCGCTCAGTGGCGACACGGTGGACGGCGCCTTGTGGATCGCGCTGCTGGCCACGCCCGGCACCACCGCGGCCCAAGCCGCGCAAGCCCTGGCCGGCAAGACGCTCAGCCTGGGCCTGGTGCCCGATGCCGATGGGCAGCCGCGCACCCTGGGCACGGTCGGCCAAGGCCTGGTGCAAGGCGAGCCCGAGGCCTTGGTGAGCTACGCCCTGCCGAAGGTCCTCACGCCGCCCGATGGCAGCGCGCCCACGGCCCAGTACAGCGCCCTGCAACCGGCGCGCGCGGCCGATGTGCTCAACGGCCCCGGCATCGTCGAGCTGCCCTTGCCCGCCCGCGCCGCCGACATCGCCACCTGGGACAACCTCGACCCGCTGGAAGCCGGCGTGGGCGACTTCCCCCCCGCGCTGGAGGATTCGGCCGTGGCCGGGCGCATCGTCACCTGGGTGCGCGTGACGCCATCGAGCTCGGCCGGTGCGCGCATGCGCTGGGCCGGCGTGAACGCCACCCTGATCGACCAACGCGTGGCCGTGCGCAACGAGTTGCTGGGCACGGGCGATGGCCAGCCCGACCAGCTCTTCACGCTGGCACGCAGCGGCGTGGTGCCCGCATCGGCCGTGGTCCAGGTCATCGACACGGCCGGCCCTGCCACCTGGACGGCGGTGGACGACCTGCTCGCCGCCGGCCCCGAGGTGCGGGTGGCGGGCAGCCAGGCAGGCCTGGGCAGCCGCGTGACCGACCCGCGCCCGGTGAACGCTTACCTGATCGACCCCGAAGCCGGCACCGTGCGCTTCGGCGATGGCCTGCGCGGACGCCGCCCGCCGCAAGGCGCGCGCATCGTGGCGCAGTACGACGTCTGCGATGGCCGCGCCGGCAACGTGCCCGCAGGTGCCATCCGCAGCGGCCCCGGCCTGCCCAGCGGCGTGCAGGTGCGCAACCCGCTGCCCACCTGGGGCGGCGCCGATGCCGAAGACGTGGCCAGTGGCGAAAAGCGCGTCTCGGCCTTCGTGCGCCACCGCGATCGCCTCGTCACCGCCGACGACTTCGCCGAAATCGCCCGCCGCGCGCCGGGCATCGACATCGCCCGCGTGGAGGTGCTGGCCGCCTACCACCCCGACCTCGGCCTGACCCAAGCCGGTGACGCGCCCGGCGTGGTCACGCTGATGCTGGTGCCGCGCCACGACCCCGTCCAGCCCGACGCCCCGCTGCCCGACCGCGCCTTCATCGACGCGCTGTGCCACCACCTCGATGCACGCCGCCTCATCACCACCGAGCTGGTGCTGCGTGGGCCGCAGTATGTGCCGATCTGGCTCTCGGTGGGCATCACCGTGGCGGGTGGCCACACCGTGCCCGAGGTGCGCGACGCCGTCAAAGCCCGCCTGCGCGCCGTGCTGGCCCCTTCGCGCACCGACGGTGCCACCGACCTGCCCGGCCTCGAAGACGGCTGGCCGCTGGGCCGCGGCGTCAACCGCCTGGAGCTGATGGCCGAGGCCGCGCGCGTGCCCGGTGTGCTGCGCGTCAACGGCCTGAAGCTGGCGCAAGGCGATGGCAGCGACGTGCCCGAAGAGCTGCCGCTGCGCGGCCTGCAGCTGCCGCGCCTGCTGGGCCTGAGCGTGGAGCTGGGCGACGCCATCCCCATCGACAACCTGCTCGGCCAGGGCAGTGGCGACGGCAGCGGCCAGGCCAACAGCGGTGCACGCGGCCGCGTGGTGCCCGTGCCCACCGTGCCACGAGAGTGCTGACCGCGTGCTGATCACCCACTGAACCCCACGAAGAACAGGACACAGGAGCCCCCATGCAAGACGCCAACGGTTCGCGCTTCGCCCTGGTGCTCGGTCGCCAGGACTGGGGCCAGTGCCGCCTGGACGCCGCCGCCTGGCCCGGCCAGCCCCTGCTGGACACGCTGTGGTCCGACGAGGCCGAAAGCGAAGCCGCGCCCTTGGCCTTCGACGCCGCGCAAGCCAGCATCGGCCTGGCGCAGCGGGTCAGCCGCTTCGCGCCTGCCAAGGGCGATGTGGCCCCCTCGACCGCGCAACGCCTGGGTGCCGCGGCCGACGCCAACGGCAACATTTACGCCATCGTGGACGGCGGCAGCCGCATCACCGTGCGCAACGCCGGCACCGGCCGCGTCAGCACCTTCTGGCCGGTGAGCACACCCGAGCCCACACCCGAGCCCGGCGCCTTCGCGCCTGCCGAGCCTGCATCGCCACCACCGCCGCCAGATTGGGTGGGCTTGGCCGTGACGCGCGCGCACTACCTCGTCGTCGGTGTGAAACCCGTCAGCACGCCGCTGTCGGGCTTCCTCGTCTTCGACCTGCTGGCCGGTGGCCCGCCCCTGCCGCTGAGCTGGCCCCTGCCCTGGGTGATGTCGCCGCTGGACATGGCCGCGCGGCCCTGCGGCGGCCTGGCCGTGCTAGACAACATCGGCCACCGCGTGTGGCTGCTCAACCGCCGCCTGGGCATGGAGGCGGTCTTCCCCGTGTCGCCCCTGGCCGCGCAGACACCGCCGGACTTCCAGGCCAGTGATGCCGCAGACAGCCCACTGGACGCAAGCCCACCCAACCCGAGCACCGCCACCCCACACCCACCCTGGTTCACCCTGCAGACCACCGCGCTGGGCGGCGGCCACCCCGTGGCCATCGAGGTGCTGCCCGACGGCGGCATCCTGGTGCTTGACGAGGCCGGTGCCGATGGCTTCGCGCTGGTCAGCCTCTACGTGGGCGGCGTGTTGCAGGCCCAGGCCTCGGCCAGCGACGTGCTGCGTGTGACGCCTGCGCAAGACCGCCCCGGCCTGAGCCTGCGCGGCTTCGACTTCGCCTTCCACGCCGATGGCCCGGGCAACGCCAAGCTGAACCCGCCACGGCTGGTGCTGGTGTCCACCGAGGGCAACCAGGCCTACGTCTTCGAACTGCTGTGGGATGCCGCCCAGCCGCACACCCTGAAGCTCGCCGCCCAGGCCGGCTACCTGCCACTCAAGCGCTACGGCGGGCTGCAACTGGTGAGCGGCGGCCTGGCGCAGGTCGAGGGCGACACCGGCCTGCTGTACGCCAGCGAGTCCAACTGGCTGCCCCTGGTTGCGCAGCGCCGGCCGCGCCACGTGCCCGAAGCCGCCCTGCTGACGGTGCCCTTCGATGGCGGCGACCCCGGCTGCGTGTGGCACCGCGTCATGCTGGACGCCTGCATCCCGGCGGGCTGTCGCGTGCAGGTGGCCAGCCGCTGGTCGGACGACGCCAAGCTGCTGCCCGACCTGCCCTTCACCGACGAGCCCACGCCCCTGCTCCGCCCCGACGGCAGCGAGCTGCCCTGGTTGATCGAAGGCCCAGGCGCCACCACCGACGCCGCCCGAGGCCACGGCACCTGGGAACTGCTGCTGCAAGGCGCCCGCGGACGCTGGTTGCAGCTCCGCCTGACGCTGCAGGGCAACGAGCTGAGCACGCCCCGCATCACCACCTTGCGCGCCTGGCGGCCGCGCTTTTCCTACCTGCAGCACTACCTGCCCGCGGCCTACCGCGAAGACGCCGCCTCGGCCGATTTCCTGGAGCGTTTCCTGGCCAACTTCGAAGGTCAGTTCACCGCGCTGGAAGACCGCATCGCCACGGCCCGCGCGCTGTTCGACGTGCGCAGCGCCCCCACCGACACGCTGGACTGGCTGGCCGGCTGGCTGGGCCTGGTGCTGGACCCCGCGCTCGACGAGGCGCGCCGGCGCCAGCTCATCCGCCACGCCATGCCGCTCTACCAGTACCGCGGCACGCCGCAGGCCCTTCGCCTGGCGGTGCAACTGGCCCTCTCGCCCTGCGTGCCCGAGGCCGATTTCGCCCTGCCCGCACGCTCGCAGGAAGCGCCACGCGGCGTGCGCCTGCTCGAGGGTTACCTGACCCGCTCCCTGCCGCCGGCCTTGCTGGGCGAAACCGTTGTCACGCCGGACGATGCCCCGCGCGTGGTCGTCCCCGGTGCGCGCTGGACGCTCAACGAAGGCGCCGAAGGCCTGCACCGCCGCTGGCGCGACTGGCGCGTCGCACAGGGCTTGGCGACCAGCTCGGACACCGTCACATCCACACGCTTCAGCCCCCTGCCCCCTGCCGATGTGCCCGCCGGCACGCTCGCCGCCTGGGCGGGCTTTTGCCAGGCCACGCTGGGCGCCGTGCCCACCTTGGCGTCCGACCTCGACACCGCCTGGCGACGCTGGGTGGCGACCGGGCAAGACGCCGGCCTGGGCCTGCCCCTGCCCACGCGCTGGCCGCAGGACAACACCGCGCAGCAAGGCGCCTGGCGAAAGTTCATCGCGCAGCTCGACCCCCTGTTGCTGCGCCAGCTGCGCCGCTGGCAGGCCGCCGTGGCGCGCAGGCACGTCCGCATCGGCCTCTACCAGCGCGACACCGCCAGCACCTGGCCCTCGTTCGACGTGCTGCCGCCGCCCACCGAGCTGCCATCGAACCCCGTGGCGCTGACCGACTGGGCGCTGTTCGAAACCCGCGTGGCCCCCATCGCCGCGCGCGCCCACCGCTTCAGCGTGCTGCTGCCCATCTCCGGCCCCGACACCGATGCCGACACCGTGGCACGCCAGGTGGACCACGCCCGCCGCGTCGTGGCCCTGGCCAAACCCGCCCACACCGCCTTCGACATCAAACCCTACTGGGCGCTGCTGCGCATCGGCCAGGTGCGTCTGGGCCTGGACACCTTGCTCGGCCTGGGCAGCCGGGAACCCGACATCGCCCCGGCCCTCGTGCTGGGCAGCGGCCACGTGGGCTCGGCGCGCCTGGGCGCCAAACCCGTCGTGCCGAACGACCGAATCTTGCTCGAATGCTGACGGCCTTGCGCCGCCGAACTGGAGGAAATGAACATGGGATGCTGCGGACAAACCACCTCGACGGCCTCGGCCGGATCGGGCCCCACCACGCTGGACACCGGCAAGCGCGTCAACTACACGCAGGGCATGCTGCTGGGCGTGGACGACTTCGTGCAAGAGCAGGCCTGGGGCATCGCCCGGCGGCATGAGCTGGCGCGCGAGCTGCTGGGCTACGGCACCGTGCGCGGCCTGCAGGTCACGCTCGATGCCGGCACGCCGCGTCTGCGCGTCTCGCCCGGCATGGCCTGGACGCCCTCGGGCACACCGGTGTGCGTCAACGCCGAACAGTGCTGCAACGTCAACGACTGGCTCGCCGCCCACCAGGCCGAGTTCAAGTCCGGCCTGGTCGGCAACCCCGCGCCGCTGAGCCTGTACGTCGTGCTGGCCTACGACGCCTGCCTCACCGACCCGGTGCCCGTGCCCGGCGAGCCCTGCCGCAGCGAAAGTGAGCTGCTGGCCAACTCGCGCATCGCCGACTGCTTCAGCCTCACGCTGCGCCTGCAGCCGCCACCGCAGATCGAGGAAGACGCCATCCGCGACTTCGCCGACTGGCTGGCCAAGGTGCCGGTGGATTCAGCTTCACCGCCGCTGTCCGAAACCGATTTCCTCGACCAGTTGCGCGATGCCGCGCAGGCCTGGCTGGTGCCCACCTCGCCCTCGCCGGCCGACTTCATGTTCGGCTCGCCACCGCTGGGCCTGGACAGCACCGACGGTCTGCTGCGCGCCGCGCTGCGCCTGTGGGTCACCGAGTTGCGCCCGCTCTGGCGCGCCCGCTACGGTTGCGGCCCCAACCCCATCCCGCCGGGCACGCAAGACGACGCCGTGCTGCTCGCCCGCATCGACCTGAAGGTCTTCACCAACACGCTGGAGGCCGCCCCCGACATCGCGCTGTCGCAAGACGAACGCCCCGTGCTGCTGAGCCTGCGCATGCTGCAGGAACTCATCACCCAGAACCCCGCGCCCGAACCCGGCAACGCCATCGCCGAAGAGCGCAGCTTTGGCCAGGCCTCGACCGTCGGCAGCAGCACCGCCTACGCCCGCGCCGACCACAGCCACGGCACGCCCGTGCTGCCCGACCTGGCGGGTGACGCCACCGGCCCGATCACCGCCAACGAGGTCGTGGCCCTGCGTGGCCGCGCCATCGACACCACCGCACCCGCCGAGCGCGACGTGCTGGCGCTGACCGCCGCAGGTCACTGGGCCCCCGCGCCGCTGCCCCAGGCCTCCAGCGCCCTGCCAGCCGCCGAGACCTTCGGTGCCACCGGCAGCGCAGGCACGCAAGCCAGCTTTGCGCGCGCCGACCACGTCCACCCCATGCCCGTGCTGCCGCCCCTGCCGGCTCTGGCGGGCGACGTCACCGGCGCCATCGGCGACAACACCGTCACCGCGCTGCAAAGCGTGGCCGTGGCCGACACCGCCCCCGTCGCCGGCCAGGTGCTGATGTGCCAGAGCACGCTGCCAAGCGTCGGCCCCGGCGCCCGGCCACGCCGGCCGAACCTGGTGTGGACACCCACCACGCTGCCCACCGCCGATGACATCCCGGTCGCCGCCACCACCGCGCCCAGCGGCATGGTGTTCGGCAGCGCCAGCCAGGTCGGCACGTCCAGCGACTACGCCCGCGCCGACCACCAGCACGGCCTGCCGCTGCTCGGGGGCGATGTGCAGACCGACAGCGGCAGCGAGCTGACCATCGTCGCGCTGCAGCGCCAGCCGCTCAAGGCCGAAGCGCCCAACAAAGGCGATGTGCTCACCTTCAATGGCGAAGCCTGGGTGCCTGGCGAGGGCGGTGCGACCAGCACAGGCCCCGTGCAGGTCATTGCCGCCGGTGTGCTGGAGATGACCATCGCCAATGGCAAGCCCTCGGTGCTCGCCACCTTCATCAGCCACGCGTTCAAGGTGCGCGTGCGCTCCGTGAAGGAGAACACCGCCGTGCTGGCACTGCAGCTCAACGAGCTGCCCAAGGTGAAAGATGGGTCCGTGCGCCTGGACCACATCGTGCTGCTGACGCCGCTGTTCAACCCCAAGCAGCCGCCCGTGCTGGCCTACCTGCAGACGCTGGAATCCGCTGGCGACGGCAACAACCTGGCGGCCGACATCGTGCTGCTGCTCAACCAAGGCTTCGTCGACGGCACGTACGCCGTGCAGTTCCAGATCACCCGCATCCAGACCCCTGTTCTGACGTGAGGCCGCCATGAGCGACGACACCCTGCTGGGCACCCCGATCACGGACGAGGCCATCGCCGCCGTCCACTTCTTCAACGGCCGCCTGCTCACCAGCCGCGACCTCTCGCGCGAGCAAGACGCCCGCCGCACCGCGGACGCGCGCGTGGGCGCGGCCACGGGTGGCGGCATCGCCTGGGGGCTGGAGGTCAATGCCAGCGGCACCAGCTCGGGAAACAGCGCGGGCAGCGTGCGCGTGGACCCCGGCCTGGCCTTGGGCGTGGCGGGCAACACCCTCAAGCTGGCACGGCCCTTCACGGTGACGCTGGTGCAGCCACCGTCCACCACCACAGCCTCGTCGGACGGCGGCTTCACGCCCTGCAAGCCGCTGGGCCCAGGCACCTACGTGGCCGGCGACGGGCTCTTCCTGCTGACGCTCGCCCCCATCGACCAGCCCCATGACCTGGCGCCCGTGCTGGCCATCGACAACAGCCGCACGCGCTGCAACACCGACGTCACGCTCGAAGCCGTGCAGTTGCGCCTGCTGCGCATCAACGACTTCAACGCCACCGGCACCGACGCCCGCGCCGTGGCCCGCCTGCGCAACGAGGTGGCCTACGACTGCTTCGGTGCCAAGCCGCGCCAGAGCGCCCATGGCCAGCCCCTGACCAGCGCGGTGCGCATGGCCTCGCAGCAGGTGATGCCGCTGGGCCTGATCGACCGCATGCGCGTGGACGGCAGCCTCAGCCTGTGCGAGGTGCCGCTGGCCCTGGTCTACATGGTGGGCGACGCGGTCGTGTTCATCGATGGGCAGTCCGTGCGCCGCCGCGTGGCCGCCGCCGGCGCCACCGTGCCCTGGGCGCCCTGGCTGGGCGAGCGCCTGCAGGCCACCACCGAGGCCCAGTTCGCGCAGTTCCAGGAGCAGGTGGCCGAGACCCCCGCCGTGCTGGCCGAAGCGGCC
The DNA here is from genome assembly GCA_023266355.1 of Aquabacterium sp. Classification (GTDB taxonomy): domain Bacteria; phylum Pseudomonadota; class Gammaproteobacteria; order Burkholderiales; family Burkholderiaceae_C; genus Aquabacterium. The sequence continues at coordinate 30,710 of JAHFQM010000010.1, read as the reverse complement.
ACGCAATCCCTGAGCTGGTTGCCCCCGGCCGGCTTCCTGCCTTCGGCCACCGACTGGCGCCGCTTCCTGGGGGCCCGTGCTCCGGCCCGCGAGGTGCCCCTGGCCGCGGGCGATGCGCCCGAGGTGCTGGCCAGCGCCCTGGCCTGCGACCCGGTGCAGCTGGCACAAACCAGCGACGACGCGCGCTTTCGCGTCTACCGCCTGGGTGGCACGGCCACGGGGCCCCTGCTCTTCGTGCGCGACAGCCGCCGCATCCGCCACGCCGAGCAAATCTGGCTGGATGGCGTGCGCGCCGACCTGCCCGGTGTGAGCGATGTGCAAAGCGCCATCGACACCCTGCGCAACGGCACCTGCCTGCACACCGTGCTGCGCCCCGGCATGGACTTCGCCCGCGTCGAGCGCGCCCTGGCCGACCAAAGCGTGGTCAGCGTCTGCTTCGAGCCCGGCCTCTACGAGCTGGACAAGCCCCTGAGCTTCACCCGCATCGACCGCCTCCACATCCAGGGCCATGGGGCCTTGCTGCGATGCGCCAACAGCGAGCAGGTGCTCGTCGTCGTGGGCGGCGGCAGCGTGGACATCGACGGGCTGCAGCTCGAAGGTGGCAAGGTCACGGTGGGTGGCAGCTTCAACACGGCGCACGGCCTGGGCGGCGCGCTGACCGTGCGCGACACCCGCGTGGTGCGCATCCGCGGCGTGAGCGCCAGCACGCGCGATGGCAACGAGCTGGGCGCCTGCGGCATCCATGTGCGGCTCAACGAACCCGCCGACACTGAGACGCCCGAGCGCTGGCTGCGCGTGCACATCAGCGATTGCGAGGTGCGCGTGGGCGCACGGCAGAGCGGCATCCTCTGCCTCAACGCCGACGAGGCCCACCTGCACGACAACCACGTCCGAGCGCTCGATGCGCAACGCCCCATGCAGCGCGGCATCACCGTGGCGGGCCAGCGCGCGGGCGACATCCAGGTGGCGCGCAACCAGGTCTGGGATGCCATCGAAGGCATCACCGTCGCCACCTCGGACACCAGCGGCAAGGACAGCCCGACCCTGCAGACCGACCGGCTCGAACTCGCGCACAACCGCGTGCGCGTGCAGCTGACCGGCATCGAACGCAACGAGAGCCGCTATGGCCTGTTCGTGGGCAATGTGGCCTCGGCACGTGTGCAGCGCAACGAGGTCCATGGCGACCCTGAACAAACCGCCGAGCTGCCGCTGCACGGCATCCGCATCGCAGGTGTGTTCGGGCCGCAGGTGCTGGTGCGCGACAACCGCCTGCAAGGCACGGCCATCGGCATCCGCTTCCAGCCCAGCAGCTACGCCCACGAGCAGACGCTGTGGGTGATGGAGGGCAATGTGGGCGAGGGCCTGGTCGGCCAGGAGCAGCGCGGCAACCTCATCGCCATCGACGAGAAATGGTTCAAGCGGGTCATCCTGCGCGACAACGTGGAGCTGCCGTGACCTGGCACAAGCCCGCCGCACCGATGGCAAGCTGGGGATTGACGCCCTCGCTGCGCGGGCGCATCCTGGGCTTCACCATGCCTCACGCGACGGTACGCGGAGCCGGGTGTGCGAGTTGGCAGCGAGGTGTCCTGTCTCGGTGGGCTGATGTCTTCCGGTACTGCGGTGCTTCCAAGCCGGCGATCGGCAACGGCTTCGGGGTTCGAATCCCTGGTGTGGAGGGGAGTGCTGCCCAAGCCCTCCCCGCTCTGATTTTGGCCGTGACCCCAGGGTGGGAGGCCGCATGAGCGCCACAGGCTCGCGCATCGACCGGGTCCGCGTGACGGCACCGCCGGGCGCGCAGGCCTCGGCACTGAGACCGCGCCTGCAACACGCGCTGGCCCAATGGCTGGACGCCGCCGAGGCCCAGCACCACGGCTTGCCCGCCGACGCCATCGTGCTGGTGAGGCAGGTGAAGGCTTCGTGGCGCGCGGTGCAGCAAGCGGGACACGCCGGGGGGCACCCGCCTCTCGCCTTCCCTCCCGGGCCTTCGCCTTCACCGTCACCTTTGAGCGCCGCCTTGCACAGCGCCCAGCACGGCTGGCCCACCTCGGGCGTGCCCGTGGGCGCTGCTTGCCCAGCGGTGTGGTTCGGCAACGAAGCCGAGGTGCTGGCCGGCCTGGCCCGCGACGCCCTGAACGGCTCGCTGGCGCAACGCTGGTGGTGGCGTCAGCTCGTGGGCAGGCAGGTGCACGACGACGTCGTCCAGCAGCGCTGGGTGGCGTCGCCCCGGCACGTGCCACTGGCATTGGGCCTCTTGCACACCGACCAGCAGGACACCGCCTGGCTGCGCCACATGGGCGAAGCCTGCCGCGAGGCGCTGCTGCAGGCGCTGGCATCGGCCTTCCCGAGCGACGCGGCCGTGCTGGCGTGGGTGCGTGCGGGGCGGCCAGGCGCGGCGCCCTCCACGCCAGCTGGCCTCGACGATGCCGAACGGCTGGCCCGCTTGTGCGCGACCTGGCTGCACCGGCCACAGGACGCGGCCCATGGCGCCAGCTTCCTGGCCAGACAAGCACCGACACGCGACCTTGCGCCCACCGACAGTGCACACCCCACCCACGGCATCGGCAGCCAGGATGTGGCCTCGGCGAAGGACGCCAAGCACACGGGTCCGCGCGCTGCACAGGCACCGGGTGCAGCCTCAAGCCACGCCCCTGAGACGGCCGGCGCCACGGCCCGCCACGCCAGCGGTACCCCTGCTGCGGCAGGCCGCACAGGCCAGGGCACCACCGACCAGGCGCAGGGCGGTGCGCACGGCAAGGCAGGGTCTCCCAGCGGCCATGGCGACCTCGCGGCGGGCGACCCAGCACAGCGGCCATCGCCTGCACCGATGCCCTCACCCACTTGGGGCGCCCCCGGTGGCCAGGCCACCCTCGCGCCCACCTCGGCCGATGTGCCGCCCCACATCGGCCCGACGACCGGCACGCGCGAGCTCACGGGCCCAGGCGCCGCCACCCCATCGCCCGAGGATGCCGACCCGGCACGGAACACGGCGCTGAACACGTCACTCAGCCACGCGGCCCCCACCACCGCAGACCGTGCCAAGCACCCGACCACGCAAGCCGCGCAGCGCCCAGCACCCACGGCCGACGCCAACAGCAGCCACGGCCCCCACATGGCCACGGCGCAGCCACGCCCTGCCAGGCCAGAGGCCCTGTGGGATCGGGCCGCACCGCGCACCGACACGCCACACGCTGGGCTGTTCTTCCTGCTCAACGCCGCCATCGGCCTGGGCTGGTACGGCGATTTCACCCAGCCCCAGCACCAGGGCCTGGCAGCCTCGCCATGGCAATTCCTGCGCGCCGCGGGCCAGGCCTTGATCGGCCCCAGCTGGCGCGACGACCCCTTGCGCGCCTGGCTGACGGCCATGGACCCGAACCCCTTGCCACACACGGCCTTGCGCCCGCTGTGGCCACCGCTGCGCGCACGCCTCTCGCTGGCGCTGGGGCTGCCGCGCACCCAGGCCGTCCAGCTCACGGTGCGCCTGCCCGGCCAAGTGCGCCTGCGCCCTGGCCGCATGGACGTGCATGCGCCACTGGCCCAGCTGCCCCTGGCCGTGCGCATGGCCGGCCTGGACCGCGACATCGGCTGGCTGCCCGCCGCGGGCCTGGACATCCGCTTCCATTTCGAGGCGGGCACACCATGACCCACACACCGCCGCTGTCAGCTTCTGCCGCGCTGAGCGACGCCGGCGTGGCGCACCTGTGGCGCACCCGCACCCTGCTGGCCCTGCTGCGCGCAGGGCTCGGCAGCCACGGCGACATGGCCGCCTGGCTGGACCGCCACCCGGTGCTGCAAGGTGTGCTCGACGATGCCGCCGACGCCGGCCTGGCCGACCTCACGCTGGACGAGGGCATCGCCCAACTCGATGGCCTGCTCTCCACCCAGACGCACAGCGCTCTGGGCCGGCTGCAACACGCACTGGGGCTGGACGCCGATGGCCTGAGCTGCTGGGTGGCCGCGGCCCTGAGCGACGACGACCCGCGCCTGGCGCCCGTCATCGACGATCTGCACGGACAAGGCGGGCGCATCACCCGCGCCACCCTGGTCAGCCTGTGCGGGCCGCAGACCGCCGCCCTGGCCCTGCAGGCCCTGCACCACGCCCACGCCTTGCTGCCAGACCAGCGTTGCTGGGTGGCCCATGCGGCGCTGTGGGCCCTGGCCTGCGGCCTGCCACCGCCGCCCGGCACCTGGCGGCACCTGCCCCACCGTGCGCTGCCCAGGCTGGACGACCTCATCCTGCCCGAAGCCTTGCGCGAGCGGCTGCGCGCAGGCGCCAGCCAGCCCCACCCAGCGCCACAGACACAGGCCGATGCCGGCGTGTGCTGGCTGCTGCGCGGCAGCCCTGGCAGCGGGCGGCACAGCCTGGCCGCTGCCTTGGCCCAATCCGCCGGCCTGGGGCTGGTGGGGCCCGCGGGCGACGGCGCATGGGCGCTGTCAGACGCTGCGTCCAACGCCATGTCCAGCGCCACGTCCAACGCCCCGTCGAACACCGCGGCACACGCACTGTCGGCCGATGCCAGCCTCTTCACCGCCGCCGTGCTGCTGGACGCCATGCCTGTGCTGAGCCTGTCTCCGGCGCCCGGCGAGCGCCTGCAACTGCCCGAGCCGCCGCTGAGCCTGCCACACGCCCCCGGTCAAGCACCCCTCATGGCGGTGCGCCTGCCACGTCACGGGGGCCTGGGCATGCCCGGCTGGGAGACCCGCCAGATCGACCTGACGCCCCCCGACGCCACCGAACGGCTGCGGCACTGGCAGCGCGCCCTGGGCACCGACGTGCCGCCCGAGGTGCTGGGCCTGCGCCTGCCGCGCGGCACCCTGCACCGCGTCGCGCGGACGGTGCACGGCACCACGCACCTCGGCCTCGGCCACCCGGACCGCCCGGCCCTGATGCCCACCATCGTCTCGCACCTGGAGGCGCAAGGCCGCTTCGCGCTGGACGGTATCGCGCGGCGCATGCCCGACGTGCTCGCCGCAGAAGCACTGGCCCTGCCCGCCGACACCCAGGACGAGTTCGATGCGCTCGTCGCCCGCTGCCGCCACCGCGACGCCCTGGCCGAGGCCCTGCCCTCGGCCTTCGGCCATGCCAGCGGTGTGCGTGCGCTGTTCAAAGGTGCCAGCGGCACGGGCAAGACGCTCGCGGCACGCCACCTCGCCACCGCCCTGGGCCGGCCGCTCTACCGCGTGGACCTGGCCGCCACCGTGAGCAAGTACATCGGCGAAACCGAGCGCAACCTGGAGCGCGTCTTCGAAGCCGCCGAGTCCCTCGACATCGTGCTGCTGCTCGACGAAGGCGACGCCCTGCTGGCCGGGCGCACGCAAGTCGGCAACGCCACCGACCGCTACGCCAACCACGAAACCAACTACCTGCTGCAGCGCCTGGAGCACTACAGCGGCGTGCTGGTGGTGACCACCAACGCGGCCGAGCGCATCGACACGGCGTTTTCTCGCCGCATGGACGTCACCCTCGACTTCCCCCTGCCCGACGCCCTCACCCGCCTGGCGCTGTGGCAAGCGCACCTGGGGCACATGGCGCAACCCATGCCCCACCCCGAACGCCCGAGCGATCCAGCCACAGCGCAGTGGCTCGACGGCCTGGAGCGCGTGGCCCTGCGCTGCGCCTTGTCGGGCGGGCAGATCCGCAACGCCGCGCTGCACGCCACCCTGCTGGCACTCGACGGCCCCGGCCGCATCGGCCCCCATGAGCTGCGCCTGGCGTTGGAGCGCGAGTACCGCAAGGTCGGCCAACAGTGCCCCTCGCTGGACGAGGTGTTCTGAGCATGGCCGCCGTGCTGTCCCCCCTGCGCGCCGCACCGGTGATGCGCCAGGCCGAAGTTGCGCCTGGGTCCACGCCTGCTTTCCGCAGCGGCCACGACAGCGGCCAGCGCACCACCGTCCAACGCGCGGCCATGCGCGTGTCCTCGCCGACCGATGCGGCCGAGCGCGAAGCCAGCGACGTGGCGCGCCGCGTGGTGCAGATGCCCGCCCCGGCGGCGTCGTTGACCAGCAGCCCTGCCACGGCCCACCGCATCGTGGCGCGCAGCCCCACGGGCCGCGAAGGGTCGGGGGCCGGTGGGGGCGGCAACGTCGGGCCCGCCACGGCCGCGCGCATCCAGGCCAGCCGCGGTGGCGGCCAGGGCCTGTCGGTGCCACTGCGCCGCTTCATGGAGCCCCGCTTCGGCGCCGATTTCTCCCAGGTGCGCATCCACACCGACGCCCGCGCCCAGCAACTCGCCCGCGGCCTGAGCGCGCGCGCCTTCACCACCGGGGGCGACATCTTCTTCGGCGCCGGCCAGTACCAGCCCGAGACGACCGAGGGCCGCGAGCTGATCGCGCACGAACTCACGCACACCGTCCAGCAAGGTGCCGCCTCGCGCCAGACGGGAGGATCTGCGCAGCGCGCCGTTCAAGGTGACATCCAGCGCGACGTCCAGGCAGGCAGCATCGCCGAATCGATCACAGCGCAGCCCTCGGGCCTGGTCCAGCGCCTGGGCCTGTCCGACATCCTCGACGGCCTGGCCGACCTCGCCGCTAACGTGCCGGGCTACACCCTGCTGACGCTGGTCATCGGGCGCAACCCCATCAACATGCGCGCGGTCGAGCGCAACACCGTCAACGTGCTGCGCGCCTTCATCGGCCTCATCCCCGGCGGCGAATTGCTGTTCCAGGTGCTGCAGCGCCAGGGCATCGTGGCGCGCATCGCCACCTGGGTCGATGGCCAGACCGCCGCGCTGGGCCTGAACTTCCAGACCGTGCGCGACGCCTTCACGCGCTTCACCGACTCGCTGAGCTGGACCGACATCTTCAGCCCCGGCGACGTCTGGCGGCGCGCCCAGGCCATCTTCACGCCCATCATCTCGCGCATCACCGGCTTCGTCGGCGGGCTCATCACCCAGGCCATCACCTGGCTGAAAGAGACCTTCATGGCGCCGCTGTCGGACTTCTGCCGACAGATCCCCGGCTACGGCCTGGTGACGGTGCTGCTCGGCCGCGACCCCTTCACCAATGCCCCGGTGCCGCGCACGGCGATGACGGTGGTGCGGGCCTTCGCCGAGTTCATCCCCGGTGGCACCGAGAAGGTGGACCAGCTCGTGCAGTCCGGCGCGCTCGACCGCGCCTACGCCTGGTTCCAGCAAGAAACCAGCGCGCGCAACCTGACCTGGGACCGCGTCACGGGCACCTTCAGCGCGGCCTGGGCCTCGCTTCAGTTGTCCGACGTGATGCACCCCATCGACACGATCACGCGCATCGTCGGCATGTTCCGCCCGCTGATGAGCGACCTGGTGGGCTTCGCCGGTGCGGCGCTGATGAAGCTGCTGGAGCTGATCTACGAAGCGGCCATGGGCGCGGGCGGGCGGCGCATCCTGGCCATCCTGATGCGCGCACGCGCCACCTTCGTCACCATCATCCAGAACCCGGTGGGCTTCCTGCGCAACCTGATGGGCGCCATCGGCCAGGGCATCCGCCAGTTCATGACCAACATCCTCACCCACCTGCGCGATGGCGTCATCCGCTGGTTGACCGGGCCGGTGGCGGCGGCCGGCGTGCAGGTGCCCGAGCGCTGGGACCTGCAGGGCATCGTCGGTTTCGTGCTGCAGATCCTGGGCCTGAGCTGGCAGCGCGTGCGCAGCAAGCTGGTCACACTCATCGGCGAGCCAGCGATGGCCACGATGGAGCGCGGGCTGCAGTTCATCCGCGATGTCCGCGACCGCGGCCTGGTGGCCACCTTGCGCGAGCGCGTCAGCGAGTTCTTCGGCAACCTGCGCGAATCGGCCCTGGGCGCCATCCGCAGCTTCATCCAACAGCGTCTGGTGCAGGCGGGCATCCAGCAGTTGTTGTCGCTGCTCAGCCCGGTGGGGGCCATCGTCCAGGCCATCATCAAGACTTACACCACCGTCCAGTTCTTCATCCAGAAAATCAACCAGATCCTGGACCTGGTGGAGTCCATCGTGGACTCGATCGCGGCCATCGCCTCGGGCGCGGTCAGCGCGGCGGCCAACTTCGTCGAGCGCACGATGGCGCGCACCATCCCCGTCATCCTCGACTTCCTGGCGCGCTTCATCGGCCTGGGCGATGTCGGCGCGCAGGTGCAGACCACCATCCGCAACCTGCAGGCATCGGTGGACCGCATGCTGGACCGCGCGGTGGCATGGATCCGGCAGCAGGCCGGCAACCTGGCCAGCCGCGTGCTGGGTGGCGACCCCAGCCGGCCACCGGCCGAACGCGTGCGCCTGGCCGTGGCCGAGGGCAAGCAAGCCCTGCAGCGCTTCGGTGGCCAGCGCGTGGGTGCACTGGTGTTGCGCCCACTGCTGGCGGCGATCCGGGTGCGCCATGGGCTGACGCAACTGGACGTTGTGGCCAGAGGCAACACCTGGGCCGTGCGGGGCGTGATCAACCCCACCTTTGAAGACGGCACCAACATCCTGGTCATCCCGGAAGGCGCCGCCAACGAATGGCCCACAGGCTCGGCGCAAGACCCGATCCCCATCAAATGGTTCAAGTCGCGCGACAGCCTGTACCCCACGCTGAAGCTGCGCAGTGGCTCCGACCGGACACCGCGCCAGGGCATCCGTCTGCCCGCCATCGACCGCACCGAAGAGCGCCAGCTGCAGGTGGCCGATGCCAACTTCATGGCCGTGGGCGACAAGATCCGGCGCCAACCGCGCGGCAGCGAGAGCGTGAAGGCGCAGGTGCGCAACCACATCGAAAAACTCCGCGCGCTCAGCCCGAGCGACCCGCAGCACATCAGCTTCACGGGGCAGAACGACTACGCCATCGACCACGTCCGGGACCTGACCTGGCGCGGCAACGACGACACCGCGAACCTGTGGCCGCTGGCCACCCACAAGAACAGCGCCATCAACGCGTCGCACAACCAGCGTGTGCGGGTTCGGGAGGGCAACACCATCCGCACCAATGCCGTGTCCACTTTCCCGGACCGCTACTTCATCATCAAGAAAATCACCACCTCCGTGCCCAGTTCATCGAGCGACCACGGCAGCACGAACGACCACCCCATCAACAGCGGGGAAGGTGACATCCCGAAGCGATCGACATGAACATTGCACCACCCCGATCGCTCGCGCATGCCAGGGTGCCAGCGCCAGACCTGGCGTCACAGGCGCAGGCTGGTGGCAATGCCGGATCGCTCAGGGACTTTGCAGCGCGCCACCCGGAAGCCACCGTCATCGTCTGCGGCTGCGGCACCTCGCTCACGGCGGACGTGGCCGAGCAAGCGGCGCGGCATGGCTGGGTCACCATCGGCGTCAACGACGTGGGCCGCCTGTTCACGCCCGACTACCTCGTCGTGCTCAACCCGCCGCGCCAGTTCCGCGGCGACCGTTTCACGCACGTGCGCAACTCACAGGCCCGGGCCCTGTTCACGCAACTGGCGCCCCAGGTGCTGGGCCCGGTGAACCCGCCGCTGGTGCGGATCACGCTGGGCGCCAACGGCGGCACCGAGGTCGGCGCCGATGGCAGCCTGCCGCACACGCAGAACTCGCCCTACGTGGCGGTGTGCCTGGCCGTGCTGATGGGCGCCCGGCGCATCGGCCTGATCGGGGTGGACTTCACCGAGGACCACTTCTTCGCGCGCAGCGGCAGGCACCCCTTGAGCGCCCGCCTGGCCCGCATCGACCAGGAGTACGGCGCGCTGGCGCAAGCGCTGAAGGCACGGGGCGTTGAGCTCGTCAACCTCAGCCCGGTGAGCCGGCTGCACAGCCTGCCGCGCCTCGGCCTGAGCGACTTCGCTGGTGCATCGGCCGGCCACGCCATGCTTGCCGCTGCATCGAACGCGGCACCGAGCCACGCACCGGACATGGCCCTGGCCACCGCACTCCGCCCACGCCGCGTCTTCGTCGTCAACTACCGCTTCCTGACCTGTGGCGAGGTCTTCGCCGATGGCCTGCGACACGCCGCGCAAGCCTTGGGGCTGGCCCATGCCGACGCCGATTGGGACGACCCTCGCCTGCCCGAGAAAATCGCGGCCTTCCAGCCCGACCTGCTCCTGGTGGTGCACGGGCGGCGCTTCGTGCAGCGCTGGGGTGATCGCTTCGGCAGGGCTCAAAACACCCCCTGGCACAGCGCCGTCTGGCTGGTCGATGAGCCCTACGAGGTGGACGACACGGCCAGCTGGTCACACCACTTCGACACCGTCTTCGTCAACGACCCGGTCACGCTACAGCGCCATCAGCAACACCCACGCCACCAGGACCACCAAGGCACCCACGAGGCCGCCCCCACCGCCCACGCCCTGCCCATGGCCTTCGACCCGGTGCACTGCCACGACGTGCTTGGGCCCCGTCGCCACCGCGTCGGCTTCATCGGCGGCAGCAACCCCACGCGCGAGCGCATGCTGCTGCGCCTGGCCGATGCCGGCCTGCTGAGTTACGTGGTGGGTGGCCCCTGGCGCTCGCCGGTGCTGCTGCGCCTCTGCCTGGCCAAACACGTGCCGCATGCGCAGACCGCGGCGCTCTACCAGCAAACCGACATCGTCATCAACGTTTTCCGCGACCAGCACCACTTCAACGCGCAAGGCCTGGTCGGGCAATCGCTCAACCCCCGCGTGGTCGAGGCCCTGGCCTGTGGCGCGCTGGTGGTGTCCGAGCCGCGCAGCGAGCTGCTGCAGCACTTCCCCGAACTGCCCGTGTTCGATGGCGATGCCGCCCTGGTGAGCACGGTGCAGCGCCTGCTGACCGACCGCACGGAACACGACCGCGTGCTGGCCGCTTGCCGCGCCCGGCTGTCCCAGCACCGCTACCAGGACCGCCTGCAGGTGGCGCTGAACGTGACGCTGGGGCAGGCGCCCACCGCGGCGACCCCGGCCAGCGCAGCGCCGGCCGGATCACACGCATCACACGCGCCACACCCCGTCCTCCCAGCCGCCCCCATGCGCCCAGCCCTTCGCCGCCCCCAGGCCGCCCAGCCCGCTCTGCCAGATTTGTCCGCCCGCACCCGCGTCGCGCTGAACCTGCAGCCCCTGGTGGCCGCACCCAAGCGCCACCTGCTCTACCACCTGTGGCCGGTGCGCGGCAGCACCTGGCGCTGGAACGTCGAACAGCTGCTGCGGCGCATCGACCTGTTCAACGGGCGGCGCATCGTCGCCATCGTCAGCGACGAGCGCACCGAAGACATCGCCGTGGTGCGCGCGGCCTTCGCCGGCCACGGCGTCAGCTTCATCGAACGCCCCAACAACGCGCAGGGCGAGTCCGACACCTTCCCGCTGATGCTGGCCGAGATGGCGCGCGAGCACCCGGGCGACCTCAGCTTCTACGCCCATGCCAAAGGCGTGAAGTACGAGCCCCACTGGCCACCCGCCGTGCGCCGCTGGGCCGAGGTGCAGTACGCCGTCGCGCTCGACCGCTGGCCCGAGGTGCGCGCCCACCTGGAGCACCACGCCATGACCGGCCTGCTGCGCCGCATGGGCCGCTACGCCAACCACGGCCATGTGGGCGACTGGCACTACAGCGGCACCTTCTTCTGGTTCCGCCACGACGCCGTTTTCCACCGCGCCTGGCAAGACGTGCCGCGCTTTTACGGCGGCGTCGAAGCCTGGCCCGGCATGCTGTTCGCTTCGCAAGAAACCAGCTGCCTGCTGCTCGACGGCCTGAGCGAACGCCTGCGCGACCTGCCCTACCACGAGCGCTTCTGGCAGCAGCGCGGCAACCCGGTCTTCGCGCAGTGGCAGCGCGCCCAACGGCCGCTGCCCCCGCCCCCCGACCTGCTGCACCCGGCCCCCTTCGACGGCGAGGCCTCGCCCCGGCTGGAACAGCGCCCCGAAGAGTTCGCCTGGTGGCTGGACCGGCTGTTCGACAGCGGCGCCCAGCGCCTGCTGGTGGTGGCGCCCGCCCACGACGGCGTGGCCGCCCACGTGCAACGCGCAGCGGCCCGGCGCGGTCGCGCCATCGAGGTGCTGCACCTGCCCCGCGCGGACGCCCTGCCCGCGGGCAGCCGCATCGATGCCGCTTTCATCGACGGCGACCACAGCTACGCCGCCTGCCGCCGCGACGTCGATGCCGCCCTGGCCGCCGGCGCACGGCTGCTGGCCCTGCACGACATCGTCGATTCGGACTGGCACGCCGCCTCGCGCTGCTGCGTCAGCCGCGTCTGGGCCGAGCTGACGGCGCAGCACCCGCAAGCCCAGGCGCGCATGGGCAGCGATTGGGGCGGCATCGGCCTGGTCGAGGTTGCCGGGGGCTGAACTTTGAGCGTTGAGCTCTGAGCTCGGTGCGTGCAGCAACAAGGTGCATGCGTGGAGCTCAGCGCTGCATGCACCGAGCTTGGCGCTCGGCACGCGGAGCAAAAAGGTGCGTGCGCCGAGCTTGGATCTCCATGCGCCGAGCTTTTTGCTCGGCTCACGCACCTATCAGGTGCATTCACCGAGCTCTGATCTCCGTGCGCCGAGTTCAGAGCTCGGCGTACGCAGCTCGGAGGTGCACGCGTGCAGCTTGCAGCTCGGCGCATGCAACTCGGAGCGCCGTCACCGAGGCTCGGCGCTGCAGCGCTGCGGTCTGGCAGGCCCTCTGACAGGTCCTTCTGCCACACGGCCGTCGTATGCTGCGCGCATGCGACACCGCTTGCTCATCAACGGCCAAGGCCGCGAGGTCGAGGTCCTCGGCGACACCCCGCTGCTGTGGGTGCTGCGCGATGCCCTCGACCTGGTCGGCACCAAGTACGGCTGCGGCATCGGCCAGTGCGGCGCCTGCACGGTGCACGTGGACGGCCAGCCGACGCGCGCCTGCCAGTTGCCCGTGAGCGAGGTGGGCGCGCGCGCCATCACCACCATCGAAGGCCTGAGCCCCGTCGCGGGCCAGCCCGCACACCCCGTCCAGCAAGCCTGGATGAGCCTGGACGTGCCGCAATGCGGCTACTGCCAGGCCGGCCAGATCATGGCCGCCGCCGCCTTGTTGCGCGACACGCCCCACCCCACCGACGCCGACATCGATGCCGCCCTGGGCGGCCACCTGTGCCGCTGCGGCGCCTACCTGCGCATCCGCGCGGCGGTGCACCTGGCGGCAAAGATGGCTGCAAAGATGGCGGCCAACCCACCATGAGCTCGCGGCGCCAGTTCCTCCAGCACAGCGCCCTGCTGGGCAGTGGCCTGGCCCTGGCCTGCTTCCTGCCCACCCGCGGTGACTCCCTGCCGCGCGTGCGCAAGCCCGTGCCCGCCCCCCTGCCCCCTGGCGCCGAGCCCGGCTTGCAGCCGCATGTGCTGCTGCGCATCGACACCCAGGGCCACGTCACGCTGGTCTCCAAAGTGCCCGAGATGGGCCAGGGCGTGAAAACATCGCTGCCCATGCTGATCGCCGAAGAGCTCGAAGCCGACTGGCGCGCCGTGCAGGTCGTCCAGGCCGATTTCGACGCGGCTTACGGCCCGCAAACCGCCGGCGGCTCCCAATCGGTGCCGCAGCACTTCGACGCCTCCCTGCGCCTGGGCGCCATGGCCCGCACCCTGCTCGTGCAAGCCGCGGCAGACACCTGGCAGGTGCCCGTGGCGGCCTGCCACGCCAAGCTGGGGGTGGTGCACCACGCGCCATCGGGCCGGCAGCTGGGCTATGGCGAACTGGCCGCCCGCGCCGACAAGCTGCCCCTGCCCGATGCGGCCAGCGTGGTGCTCAAGCCCGCGGCCTCGCGCAGCCTGCTGGGCACGCGCGTGCCGGGCGTGGACAACGCCGCCATCGTGACCGGGCAGCGCCTCTTCGGCATCGACGTCGCCCTGCCCGGCATGCTGCACGCCTGCTACGTCAAGGCACCCGCCTTCGGCGCCCGCGTGCGCCAGGCCAACCTCGACGAGGTCAAGCGCCAGCCCGGTGTGCGCGACGCCTTCGTCATCGACGGCGAAGCGCAAGGCCAGGACCTGCAGGGCCTCATGCCCGGCGTGGCCATCGTGGCCGAATCGACCTGGGCCGCACAACGCGCCCGCCGCGCCTTGCAAGTCAGCTGGGACGAGGGCCCGCACCTGGCCGTCACCCGCGAGCACTGGGCCGAGCACCTGCGCCAGGCCCAGGTCTGCTTCGATGGGGAGGCCAAGCCAGGCACCGCCCAAACCACCCAGACCGCCCAAACCGTGCGCCGCGATGGCGATGTGGCCCAGGCCCTGGCCCAGGCCGCCCACCGCGCCGAGGCCACCTACCAGCACCCCTTCCTGCCCCACGCCACGCTGGAACCCCAGAACGCCACGGCCTGGTGGCAAGGTGGGCGCATGGAACTCTGGGCGCCCATCCAGCATCCGGCGGGCGGCGTGTACCGCGTGGCGCGGCTGCTGGGCATCGCCCAGCGCAAGGTGACGCTGCACCTCACCCGTTGCGGCGGCGGCTTTGGCCGACGCCTGGGCGCCGACTACCTGCTGGAGGCCGCGGCCATCGCCCGCCGGGTGAACGCCCCCGTGAAGCTGACCTGGAGCCGCGAAGACGACCTCCAGCACGACCACTACCGCGCCGGTGGCATGCACCGCCTGCGTGGCGGTGTCGATGCCCAGGGCCGGTTGACCGCCTGGGAGCAGCGCGCCGTGGGCTTTGCCAACCCGGCGCAGCGCGATGGCACAGGCCCGCTGGAGCCCGGCCCCGGCACGCTGCTGGGCGGCGACGAGTTCCCCGCCGGCCTGGTGCCCCACGGGCTGTGGGTGCAGCACACGCTGGCCACCGGCGTGCCCCTGGGCGCTTGGCGCTCACCCGGCAGCAATGTGTTCGCCTGGGTCAGCCAGAGCTTCCTGGACGAACTCGCCCACGCGGCCGGCCAGGACCCACTCGCCTTCCGGCTGGCCTTGCTGTCAGGCCCCGGCGCCCAGGCCCAGGCTCACACCCACGCCCAACGCCAACGCACGGTGCTGCAAACCGCGGCACAGGCGGCCGGATGGGGCACGCCCCTGCCCACCGTGCCCGGCCTGCCCAGCCTGCGCAGAGGCCGAGGCATCGCCAGCCACAGCAGCCAGGGCGGGCATGCCGCCATGGTCGTGGACGTCAGCGTGGACGCCGAAGGCCAGCTGCGCGTGGACCGCGTCGTGGCCGCCGTCGACGTCGGCGAGCAGATCGTCAACCTCAGCGGCGCCGAGCAGCAGGTGCAAGGCGCGGTGGTCGATGGGCTCAGCGCTGTGTGGCGCCAAGGTCTGGACATCGAAGCCGGCCGCATCGTGCAGAGCAATTTCCACGACCACCGGCTGCTGCGCCTGCCCGACGCACCCGCCCGCATCGACGTGCATTTCGTGCGCAGCCCGCACCCCAGCACCGGCCTGGGCGAACCGGCCCTGCCCCCTGTGGCACCGGCCGTTTGCAATGCCATTTTTGCCGCCACCGGCGTGCGCATCCGCGACTGGCCACTGCTGCGCACCTCGCTGCGTTGATGTGGGAATCCACATCGCGCGGCGACCTCTGCTTCGATAAGCTCACGCTCCGAACCGGCCAGCCTTGGCCTTGACCTCGCGAGCACGAGACGGGAAGCACCATGAAGCGAATCACCTCCCACCTGTATTTCTGGGTCCTGCTGGCCATCCTGGCGGGTGGCTGTCTGGGCATCGTGGAGCCGCAACTCGGCGTCAAGCTCAAGCCCCTGGGCGACGGTTTCATCGCGCTGGTGAAAATGCTCATCAGCCCGATCATCTTCTGCACGGTGGTGCTGGGCATCTCCAACGGCGGCGACATGAAGAAGGTCGGCCGCGTGGGCGTCAAGGCCTTCACCTACTTCGAGGTCATCTCCACGCTGGCCCTGGCCATCGGCCTGCTGGTGGGCAATGTGCTCAAGCCCGGCCACGGCTTCAACGCCGACCCGCACACGCTGGACGCCAGCGCCGTCTCCAACTACGCCAAGAAGGCCGGTGAACAAAGCACGATCGACTTCGTGCTGCACATCATCCCCAAGACCTTCACCGACGCCTTCACCGGCTCGGGCGACCTGCTGCAAGTGCTGCTGCTGGCCCTGCTGTTCGGCTACGCCATGCAACGCATGGGCGGCCAGGGCCGTGCCGTGCACACCTTCATCGAAGAGTGCTCGCACATCTTCTTCGCGATGATGAACGCGGTGATGAAGCTGGCCCCCATCGGTGCCGGCGGTGCCATGGCCTTCACCCTGGGCAAGTACGGTGTTGCCGCGCTCAAGCCCCTGGCCGCGCTGATGGGTGGCTTCTACCTGTGCTGCGCGCTCTTCGTGCTGGTGGTGCTGGGCACGGTGGCCGCTGCCACGGGCTTCAGCATCGTGCGCCTCATCGCCTACCTGAAGGCCGAGCTGCTGATGGTGCTGGGCACCTCGTCGTCGGAGTCTGCGCTGGTGCCGCTGATGCACAAGCTGGAGCGCCTGGGCTGCTCCAAATCGGTGGTCGGCCTGGTCGTGCCCGCCGGCTACTCCTTCAACCTGGACGGCACCAACATCTACCTGACCATGGCCGTGCTGTTCGTGGCGCAGGCGCTGAACATCGAGCTGTCGCTGATGCAGCAGATCAGCATCCTCGGTGTGGCCATGCTGACCTCCAAGGGCGCCTCGGGCGTGACCGGCGCGGGCTTCATCACGCTGGCCGCCACCCTGGCCGTGGTGCCCGACGTGCCCGTGGCCGGCCTGGCCCTGATCCTGGGCGTGGACCGCTTCATGTCCGAAGCCCGCGCCCTGACCAACTTCATCGGCAATGCCGTGGCCACCATCGTCGTGGCCCGCTGGGAAGGCGAGCTGGACCGCGATGCGCTGCGCCGTGAACTCAGCGCTGGCAGCGACGGCACCTCGCTGCCCGATGAGGCTCAAGCCGCCGTGTTGGCCCCCGCTGCATCCACCGACGACGTGCTGGTCGCCCGCACCGCCAACTGAAGCACCGAGGCGCACCAGGCATAGCCCTGGCCGCGCACCGTGCGGATGGGGTCGCCGGGCAGCCCGATGGCCGACGGAGAAGGCCCCACCCGCAGCTTGCAAGAGAGCTTGTGGCGCAGCCGGGACACCAGCAGCTCCACGGTCTGCACCGAGTGGCCCTGGCGCCCCAAGCCACTGCGGCTCAGCAACTCCGCCCGTGACATGACCTGCCCCGGCCGCAAGGCCAGCTGCTGCAAGAGCAGGGCCTCGTTGGCGCTCAGGCGCAGCGCAGGCAGGTCCATGGCGGCAGGCAGGTCCATGGCACCCGAGGCATTCCTGAAGTGCATGACGCTCACGGTCCGCGCCGCGACGTCCAGCTGGGCGCGCACCACCGCCGCATCCACCGCCCGGGTCTGGGCTTGACGCCGCAGCAGCGCACGCACCCGCGCACCGATCTCCTCGGGCCCGAAAGGCGGCACGATGATGGCATCGGCCCCCATCTCCAGCGCCAGCACCCGGTCCACCGCATCGCGCGGTGCGATGAAGCCGATGACGTAGGCCTGCCCGACATCGCGCAGCACCCGCCGGAAGGCCTCGTTGAAATCGACGTAAGGGCGCATGTCCATCAGCACGACGTCGTAGGCCTTGCGCACGGTGAAAGCCTCGGGGTGGCGCGTCACGTCGCAGGCCATGCCCAGCCGGCCCAGTGACTCGGCGGCCATGCCGTGCAGCTCACCGCTGGGGTCCATGACGAGGCAGGTGTTCACCGCGTGTGCCATCACCACACCGCCAGGCTCTTGGTCAGCACGCGCTGCAGCCACGACCGCGACGCCGTGTCCGAGACCTCGCCCTCGCCCACCGCCTCCAGGTTCGCATTGACCACATCGGACGAGGCCACCACATTGCCCGTGCGGATGTCGTTGGGGTTGACCACGCCCGAGAAGCGCAGCGTCGTCGCGCCCCGGTTGAACGCGATGGTGCGCTGGCCGGCCACCACCAGGTGCCCATTGCCCAGCACATTGACCACCGACACGGCCATCTTGCCGTTGAAGCTGCTGGTGTTCTCCGTGCTGCCCTGGCCCTTGAAGGCATCGCTGCCGCTGGCCGTGGCATCCAGGTTGAGCAAGCCCTTGAGCACGCCTCCGGCCACATTGGCGCCATTGCCCGGGCCCTTGACGGCCAGCTTGTTCTCGCGCGTGGCGTCCGCACTGAGCTTGTTGCTCGCGCTGATGGCCTCGGAGATGTCCACCTTCAAGGTGTCGCCCACGCGGCGCGGCACCTGCTGCCCGGTGAAGAGGAAGGCCGCCGTCGTGTTCGGCTGGAACAGCGAGCCCGTGTTGGCGCGCTCGACGTAATTGGGCGTGGGCACAGGCGGCACGTACAAGGGGCCTTGCACCAGCGATTCAGGCTGGCTGGCGCAACCCAGCATGCACAGCACTGGCCACAAGGCGCACGCACCCATGGCGCGTTGGATGAGGGGGTGGGAGATCACGGTGTGTTCCTTTCGATGAGACCCAGGCATCAGCTGTCTGAACGGCTGAGCAGCGCGGTCACCACGGCATCGACCTTGTCGCTGGTCGATGCCCACTTGCCCATTTCGACGACGCCGCCGGGCTCGAAGTTGCTGCTGGCCAGCACCAGGCCCTGCGGGGACTTGAGCGTCAGCGTGGCGCGCGCCACATACGGCCGCAGGCTGTTGCCCCAGGGCGGGGTGCCCCATTCGACCGATGCCATGTAGTGCAGCCACACGCGGCACAAGGGCGTGGGCGTGTCGGACTCGAAAACGCGGCTGTCGACTTGCTGGCGCTGCAAAGCCGTCTGGATCGCTGGCAGAAAGCCCTGCAAGGCCACGCCGGGGTTGAAGGCGATGCAGACGCTGTCGATGCGCGTGGCGCCGTGGTGCACGGTGTCGATCGCCTTGACCGGCACGCCGGCCGCCATGAAGCTGGCCGCCGTGCCCGTGGCCTTGATCAACTCCAGGCTCGGGCTGTAGCTGAACAGCGAACAGCCGCTCAGCGAAGCGAGCGACGCCACGGTGGCCGCAGCGGCCAGGCGCCGCCTCAACGCGGATGGGTGAAGGTGGGCCATGGCATCACACCAAGGCAGCGCCCACGGCCTGCGCACCGATGGCCGCATACGACGTGGTCGTGTCCGCCACATCGCCGATGGCGCTGTAGAGCGACGACGCCGCGCGCCCGACCGCCGAGGCCGCCCCGCTGCCGGCATCGGCCACGCCCTGGTAGGCGGCGCTCACCGCGCTGCCGACCTCGCTGGCCGCCCCCTCCACAGCGGCCACCGCATCGTGCGCCGTGTTGGAGAGCGACTGCAAGGCCTGCTCGCTGAACGTCACCGTGGCACCGGCCGTGTCGGCCGCGACCTGCGCCAGCCCGATGGCCGATGCGGCCACAGGCCCGAAGGCATCGCTGTTGAGCTCGAAGGGCGTCTTGCCGGTGAGCCTCAGCGAAGCGCTCACGGCGCTGGCCGTCGAAGGGTTCAAGGTCATGCTCATGTGCACCTTTCAGAGTTGGTGAAAGGATCGTAGGAGCCCAGGCCTTGTCGTGGCCTGCCGAACACATCGGGCAAAGCCACACGCGATTCCTGTCGGTTTGTGCGCCTGTGTGTCGGGATCTTGTCGGCGCAGATACATGCCGCGCCGCGCCGGGCTCACGTGCTGCGTCCCACCGGCGCACGCTTGGCCATGCTGCGCAGCACCGCGCGGATGCGCGCCACCACCTCGCGGGGTTCGTGGGGCGGGTCGATGTGGTCGTCGGCACCGGCCTCCAGGGCATCGATGCGCAACTTGGGGCGCGCCGGGTCCGTCATGACGATGAGGGGCAAGCGCGCGACCTCGTGCACCCAGCGGCACAGGGCCAGCCCGTCCATGCCATCCATGTCGCCCGGAGGAGGGGGCTCGGTGAGGTTCAGCAAGACGATGTCAAACGGCTCTGCCTGGGCCAAGCGCTGGAGGTCTTGCGCCGTGGCACCCGACCTGACCGTGAAGGCATAGGACGCCAGGTAGCGGCTCAGCGATGCGCGTGCCGCCGCATCGGCATCGACCAACAGGCAGCGCGTCATGGTGCTTCACCACAGGAAGCCATGGACACGCCATCGGCCCCAACACCGACCACAACACCGGCATTCACAAACACAAGCATGATCACCCAGAGGAGGTACCGCGAAGCGTTGGAGTATCTGGGCGATCCCCTGCTGAACACAGCCCCGGGGCCGTGCTTTTACCTGGCTTCAACATTCCTTGACACAGTGGGTACATGCCGATGGGAAGCCATTCACCGACGTCCCTCAGGGCTTCCCGGCAGGCCCATGCCGAACGCAGCGCCATCGCCTACGATGCACCCATGCAATACCGACCCCTTGGCCGCACCGGCCTGCAAGTGAGCGCCATCGCGCTGGGCACCATGACCTGGGGCCAGCAAAACTCCGAAGCCGAAGCGCACGCGCAGCTCGACGCCGCCCTCGGTGCCGGCATCAACCTGATCGACACGGCCGAGATGTACCCGGTGCCCCCGCGCCCGGACACCCAGGGCCTGACCGAGCGCCACATCGGCAGCTGGTTGAAGAAGACAGGCCGGCGCCACGACATCGTGCTGGCCACCAAGGCCACCGGTCCGGCACGCCAGGCTGGGCGACCCGGCCATGTGCGCGACGGCCGCCTGCTGTTCACGCGCGAGAACCTCTTCGAGGCCGTGGACCTCAGCCTGCAACGCCTGCAGACCGACCACATCGACCTCTACCAGCTGCACTGGCCCGACCGCTCCACCAACATGTTCGGCCAGCTCGGCTATGTGCATGTGCGCGACGAGGTGCCCACCCCGATCGAAGAGACGCTGTCCGCGCTGCAGGAACTGGTGCAGGCCGGCAAGGTGCGCCATGTGGCCATCTCCAACGAAACGCCCTGGGGCATGGGCCGCTTCCTGCACCTGGCCGAGAGCCGTGGCTTGCCACGCGTGGCGAGCATCCAGAACCCCTACAGCCTGCTCAACCGCAGCTTCGAGATCGGCCTGGCCGAGATGGCCATCCGCGAAGACGTCGGCCTGCTGGCCTACTCACCACTGGCCTTCGGGGTGCTCAGCGGCAAGTACCTGGCCGGCCAACGCGCCGAAGGCGCACGCCTGAGCCTGTTCGAGCGCTTCACCCGCTACAGCAACGACAACACCGAGCGCGCCGCTTATGCCTACGTCAGCCTGTTCCGACGCCATGGCATCGACCCGGCGCAAGGCGCGCTGGCCTTCGTCAACAGCCGCGACTTCGTGACGTCCAACATCATTGGCGCGACGACGCTGGCGCAACTGCAGAGCAACATCGCCAGCATCCAGCTGACCTTGCCGCAGGAGGTGCTGGACGGCATCGAGGCCATCCACCAGCGCTACCCGAACCCGGCGCCTTGACGCGACTGAATTGCGCGCAATTGGGGACAATGGCCGCCATCGGTGATTCATGCACACATCAACAGGATGGCTTGGGAGTAAGCTGCAGCGCACAGGTGATTTGCATGGGCCAACGCCTGGGACGCCCTCCTCCCAGTGGCTCTGGCCGGCCACGAACCTGACAGGTTTTGTTGAGCGACCATGGCAGTTCTCTCAGAAATTGCATTGCCCGGTGTTGGCAATCGCCCCATCGCCATGCAGGCCACCGCACATCGGAGCATGCGGCGGCTGGCATGGCGTGCGTGGGTGGCCATGGCCTTGTGGGTGGCGACACCCGTCTGGGCGGCTGCCTACACTTTCCCAGGAGCACTTCCCACAGGCTGCAGCAGCACCGGCACAGGCACCTACAGCTGTGGCACGGTGAACCTGGGCAGCGCGGACACCGTGAACGTGGTGGGCACGGCCAACGTGACCGTGGCGGGCAACTTCGACATCAAAGGGTCCCAGCTCAACGCCTCAGGCAGCGCTGCCGACATGAACGTGGTCGTCTCAGGGACGCTCTTCGCGAGTTCTGGCGCCACATTCAACGCCAACATCACGGCAGGCAACATCGCCAGTTCTGGCGCAGTCAACTACGGCGGATCGCTCACCACCCTCACGGGCTACATCAACCTCGGGCAGGGCAGCAGGGTCACAGGCAGCGTCAACACCAGCACGGGCACCATCTCGTTGCTCAGTGGCAGCTCGTCGAACTACACCACGGTGGGCAGCGTCAACAGCACCTCCGGCGGCGTGCTGCTTTATTCGCACAACCGCGTGCTGGGCGACACCCTGGCAGGCCATGTTTCTGGCGGAAGCTACAACACGCTGGGGGGCACCGTGACAGCGACGGCGAGCTACGTCAGCTTCGGCGATCACGTCACCGTCAACGGCCATGTGAGCGCCCAGTCCTACGTCTACACCGGGCACTACGCCAACATCAATGGCAACATCACGTCCACCACCTTGCAAGTGGACACGGCAAGCAACAGCACCGTGACGGGCAGCATCACGGCGAATGGCACCTACGTCAACCTGGGCTGGTACACCACGGTCGGCGGGCCCATCGTTGCAGCGACATACGTCGATGCCGGGAGCAACAGCTCGGTCGGTGGCGACATCACGGCCAGGACGTCCTACATCGACACCGGCAACGGCACGTCCGTGACGGGTTCCCTGGTGGCGGGCGGCACCTACATCGACATCCACAGCGATGCGCGCATCGGAGGGTCGTTGACGGCCAGAACCTACGTCAGCATGTACAACAACGGCACGGTCGGGGGCGCCATCACAGCGCAGACTGGCACCGTTTTCATCAACGACCACAACTCGGTGGGCGGAGATGTCACCGCTGTAGGCTCTGTGACGATCGACGACCACACCGTCATCGCTGGGAATGTCACATCCACCACCAGTCATGTGTACATATCGACCTACTCGACGGTCATGGGCAATGTCACTGCGGCGACCAATCTGACCTCGGGCACGGGCTCCCAGATCCAGCAATGCGCGAGATCGACAGGGGCATGGTCGATGTACCTGTACTCCCCGAGCATGGTCGCAGGCGCTTGCTGCGGCGCAGCAGGCACCTGCGGCAAGTCCTGCATCGTGGGGTCTCCTGTGCCGCCCAGCTGCAAAACACTGCACCACATCGCGGTCCAGCATGGCACGGGCACTGGCCTGACCTGTGCGCCCAACACGGTCACGCTGGTGGCATGCGCAGACAGCACCTGCAGCAGCACTTACACCGGTGGCGTCAGCGGAAGCTTGACCGCCATCGGCTCAGGCATCACCGTGAACTTTCCTTCAGGTTCTGGGTTCAACATTCCTGCGGGGGCAAGCAGCACCACCGTCAGTTTTCAGCCTGTCACAGCGGGGAAAGTCACCGTTGACGCGCTCCCTGTGACGCCTTTGTCCAGCAATGGCACCACCTGCAACTTCGGCAACCCGTCGTGCGCATTCACCGTGGCAGACAGTGGCTTCGCAATCACGGTGCCTGCGCATGTTTCGGGCACGAGCCAGACGGTGTCGATCGCTGCCATTCAAAAGTCTGTCGCGTCCACAACGTGCGTGCCCGCCTTCGCCAATGTCGTCAAGACCGTCGCGATGGGCTGCAGTTACAGCAACCCGTCCACAGGCCAAACGCCGATCGTGATCGATGGGGTGGCACTGAACACCGGCAGCGTCGCTTCGTCCGCCTGCGATGGCACAAACAAGTTGTTGAGCCTCACGTTCAATGGCAGCGGCGTTGCCACATCCAGCTTGGTCTACAACGATGTGGGCAAAGTCACACTCAACTTGTCTTTGGCCGGCACGGACCTCGCCTCTGGCCTGAACATGAGCGGCACCAGTTCATTCGTGGTGGCGCCATCTGCATTCACGATCACGGGCTTGCCCGCCACATTGATCCCAGCCGGCTCGCCTTTCTCCGCGATCATTTCCGCAGTGAATGTCAATGGCGTGGTCACACCCAACTTTGGCCGAGAAGCGCCCTCCGAGGGCGTGCGACTGTCATGGGTGAAGGCAAGTCCCACAGGCTCAGGCGCCAATGCAGGCACCTTCACAGGCACCGGGGTTGGCGCCACCGCTGCCGTCACAAGCTTCGCCAATGGCGCGGCCACAGTGAGCGACCTCGCCTGGACCGAGGTGGGCACCGGTGACCTCACCGCCTCGCTGGCCAGCGGCAACTACTTGTCCAGCAGCCTGTCTGCCTCCGGGACCACAGGCAACACCGGTGCAGCTTTGCGCTCGGTCCCGCACCACTTTGATGTCGGCGTGACGCAGGGTTGCGGCAGCATCACCTACAGTGGCCAGCCTTTCGGCGTCACCGTCACTGCACGCAATGCCAGCAACGGCATCACCCTGAATTACAACGGCAGCAGCGCCACC
Source organism: Aquabacterium sp. (assembly GCA_023266355.1). Taxonomy (GTDB): domain Bacteria; phylum Pseudomonadota; class Gammaproteobacteria; order Burkholderiales; family Burkholderiaceae_C; genus Aquabacterium. The sequence continues at coordinate 6,639 of JAHFQM010000010.1, read as the reverse complement.
GCGCCGCCTTTGGCGAAGCAGGTGACCCTGTCCGCGGCCAGCAATGGGACGCTGGGCAGTTTTGCGACAGGCACGGCCACCGTGGCCTCTGGCAGCTTCTTGGCGGGCATTGCCACCGTGACCACGCCGGTCTTCACTTTCTCATCCAAGCTGACCGGCCCCTCGGCCATCGGCATCCGAGCGCAAGACACGGATGGCGTCAGCAGCATCGGTGCGATCGAAGGCATCGCGCAGTTGCGCAGCGGCCGCCTGCGCATCACCAATGCCTTCGGCACCGAAAAACGCGCGTTGACCGCTCCTGTGCAGGCGCAATACTGGAGCAGCAAGGCCTGGGTGCTCAACAGCCTGGACAACTGCACCAAGGTGCCGATCGCTGCCGTCAGCCTGGACGGCTACCTGGATGCCAAAGGCGCCAGCACCAGCGACTGGCACACCGCGGTCGTCCCCGACGCCAACGGCAAGGCCATCAGCATGGTCAATGGCAACGGCACCCTCACATTGGAGGCCCCGACAGCGCACTCGGCCAAGGCGCCCGCCGGCTCGGTGGACGTCAGCATCAACTTGGGCAGCACCGTCAACGACGCCAGTTGCCTGCCCTCACCTCGCCCGACCACCACGGGTGCAGCTTTGGGCTGGCTGCGCGCAAGGTTCGGCAGCAGCAACGGTTGCGCCGGCACACCCGACTTCACCAGAGACCCCTCGATGAGGGCGACGTTCGGCGTGTACGCCCCCGAACTCAAGCGCCTGATTCACAGCGCCGAGGTCCAATGACAATGACCTCCCCTGTGCAGACGCAGGCACGCGGTTTCACCATGGTGGAGCTGATCGTCACCCTGGTGATCGTGGCGGCACTGGCAGCCACCGCTGTGCCGGTTCTGACGGGTGGCACTGGCATGCGTGACCAGGCATGGCGGGATGCTGCGCTGAGCGCCATGCGACATGCCAGGAGCATCGCGACCTCGCACCGCAGGGTGGTGTGCGCCGCCTTCAGCGCCAGCACGATCACGCTGACGATGGCCAAACGCAATCCCTCGACCGCTTGCGACGCCCCTTTGGCATCCCCGGATGGCAAATCTGTGTTCGCCGCCACGAGCAACACCTCAGCGACCACCGTGGTGACCGTGGTCAGCGGAGCCGCCTATGGTGGCGCCTTCTACTTTCAGCCCGATGGCCGCATCACCACCAACTTTGCAGGCACTGCCACGGGACAATGGCGTGTGGTGATGACCGGGGCCGAAGACATCGCCATTGACGGGGTGACCGGATATGCACGGTGAGCGCGGCTTCACCCTGATTGAGTCGGTCGTGGCCATCGTGGTCATCGGGGTGGCCCTGGCCGGCGTGATCAGCGTGTTCAACCAGGCCGTGGTGGGCAGCGTGGACCCCGTGATCCGCAAGCAAATGCTGGTTCTGGCAGAAGAGTTCATGGACGAGATTCACCTCAAGCCTTATGAGGTGACCAGCAACAGCACACCCGCAGGCTGCGCTCGCGACACCTACAACGATGTCCAGGACTACAACGCCTATGCGACTTCAGGCAAGGTGTGCGACCTCGAAGGCGCAGAGATCGCAGGGCTCGCAGGCTACAGCGTCGCCATCAGCGTCACACCGACCACACTGCCCGGGGTGGGCGAGGCTTTTCTGATCAAGGTGACTGTCGGCAAAGCCAGCGAATCCATCCATCTTTACGGATGGCGCACCAACTTCGCTGGGCCCTGATGTCGCCACGCCCACGTCCACAAGAAGGGTTCACGGTCATCGAGTTGATCGTGACCATGGTCATCTTGTCGGTGTTGGCCGCCGTGGTCGGCGGCTTCATCCGCCCGACCATCGACTCGTACTTTGCCGTTCAGCAACGCGCTGATCTGGCCGATCAAGCAGACTTGGCGATCCGTCGGGCCATCGCGGACGTGCGATCGGCCGTGCCGAACTCGCTGCGCGTGCCCAACAGCCAGTGCTTCGAAGTGGTGCCCACCATCGGCGGAGGCCGGTACCGCATGGGGCCAGACGTCACCAACGACACGCCGTCCGGCTGCACATCGGGCAGCAGCGCGTCCTGTTCTGCCTGGGTGGACCCCTCCGGCAGCACCGCGGTTTTCGACGCCCTCAACATCGTCAAGCAGGCACCATCGGCGGGCGACTGGGTGGTCATCGACAATCAGAATGGCAATGACGTCTACAGCGGCAGCAACCGCGCACTGGTCAGCAGCGTCAGCACCCCGACCAGCACACAAGGTGTCCTGCGGGTGAACATCGCCCCCACCCAGTTCCCTCAAGGCTATGCCGACGGGCGCTTTCAGGTCATTGGAGCCAGCGAGCCCTCGGTGTTCTACGTGTGCAGTGGCGCAGACGGCTCCTTGGACGCCAATGGCGATGGGCGCGGAACGCTCTACCGGCTGACACGCAGCTTCCAAGCGACCTACCCCAGCAGTTGTCCCTCGGTCACCGGCGCAGCGATCGCAGCCACCCAGGTCAAGTCATGCACTTTCGTGTACGACGCCAACCATGGCGCCACCCAGCAGAGCGGCTTCATATGGATCGAGATCGAACTGGCCCGGGCTGGCGAAATCGCCCATTTGGCCGTGGGCGCGCACGTGGCGAACTCACCATGAGAAGCACCATGGGCCGACATCACCAATCAGGATTTGGCGCCATCATGATCGTGGTGATCTTGGTCATGCTCGCATCCCTTGCTGCCAGCATGGTTCGCATGAGCTGGAGCACGGCCGTCACGTCGGGCAATGACATCCAAGCTGCTCACGCGCGACAAGCGGCCAAAGCCGGTGTGGAATGGGGCCTGTACACGGCATTGCGAGGCGCCTGGGCAAACTGCACTTCCAGCACGCAAACGCTGGACTTGCGCAACACCAACGGCATGCTGGTCACGGTGACTTGCTCGGGCAATCCCACCCCTTACCTCGAAGGAGGTGACCAGGGCGGAAGCGCGCGGCAGGTCCGCATCTACACGATCGAGGCCGTCGCATGCAATGGCACAACCGCCTGCCCAGACGATGACAGTGCCACCAACCTGGGCTATGTGGAGCGACGCATCCGCACCAGCGTGGCCGACGTCAACGCACAGCCCTGACAATCCTGCGCTCAAGCAGGCTCAGTTCGCACCGCGATTGACACCGCGATCTACACCGCACAAGCGCAAAGCCTCAAAGGCAGCTTGAAAATCGAGAGCAACAAAGAAAAAACCCTCGCAAATCAACGACTTGCGAGGGTTCCATCTTGGTGGGCGGTGCAGGGTTCGAACCTGCGACCCCTGCCGTGTGAAAGCAAAAAATCGGTCTTTCAGATCAACGACTTAGAGAAAAACTCCAAGAACGACAATCACTTAGCGTACATCAGTGTACTTGTTTGTCCTTCGATATCCAAGTGTCAGTGTCCCAAAATTGTCCCAGCGGCGAGGGCCGGATCTCTAAGATCCACCTCATGCCACGGGCATTCGCGCCCCGTCAAAGCTCGCTATCGAACCGTGACTTGTACGAACGCCATGGCACCAATCGCAAGCCCTAAAAGTGCAACTGCGTTCCTCTTCAGCCAGCCGGGTAGAGAGGACTGGTCTGCCAGTTGAGTCTCAACCAACTTTGTCCGGCGCGCCAGGTCAGCCTCTGCTTCAGACAAGTGTTCGAGTCTCCTGGCAAGTAGGTCTGTAGCCGAGGCGTACTGCGTCCTCAGACCGTCGACAAGCTCCATCATTCCTTGACCTGCGCTCTGGAGAGCAATGATCTCGTCAGCGCACTTGCCTTTTAGGGACATCAAGCCGTCATTGAGTATTTGTTGATTTTCCGCAAGCGACTTCAGTTCTTTTGCGCTACGTGCAGTGTGGGCGCTCAAGTCTTTCGCAAGGGTATCTACCTCATTAGCAAGATGAACAGAAGCACTTTTCAAGCTTAGTGTCTGATCGTCCAGCGCTTGCAAGCCTTGCCGAAGCTCATTCTCTTTTCGCGTCAATTCAGCAGTTAGTTCGGCGATCTCATGTTCGTGGCGCTCCACAGCTTCATGATGACGGAGTTGATCCTCAATTTGCTCTTGAAAATCACAAAGCACATCAACCGCCGCTTGCTGATTGGCGTCCAAAGTGTGCGTGTCTGCTTGCATCTTCTGGATCTTCTCTAGAAGAACGCCATGAAACTCTCGAAGTACATGGTCCTTTCGGCTTTGGAGCCGAAGAACCACTTGAACAGCCCTCTGTGTTGTTTCAAGACTGCCGCCAAGTTCTTTCACCATCGTCGCCAAATCACGGTCGTTGGTCCCTGAAACAACCCCCCAGGCAGCAGCCCAACGTCCCTTCTCCTTCAGATTGCCTGCCTGGGTCTGCAACGTTTGATTGCTTGCGATGGCTTTGACCATCTCATCCAAGGCTTTCGTCAACTCCAACCTGGCCGAGGCGATCTCTTGCCTTTGGGCCTCCGTGAGCGCCACATCTTTGGAGACTTCTTTAACTTCGGTCATTCGATAGCTCTTCGTACTGATGGATTTATCAACCCTTGCGTGCGGCCAAACGGGCGCGTACGTCAAGCACTGCAACAGGTTGGTGGCTAGCGAGAGATGTGGAGTGGCTGCGTGTATCAACCTCAAAGTCGAACGAGCCTTCGACATAATCCCTCAGATCTTCGAGCAAGATCAATTCACGCTCTTGGACCGCAATCAACCGCTCACAAGTCAACCGCATTTCTTCAACAGCCTCTTGTGCATCGCTCTTCATAGCGATGAGCAGCTTAACCAGCGCGGGGACAAAACGCTGAAGGTAGAAACTGGAGACTCCGTACCCTACAGCGCAGATTGCGGCAGACAGGTATGGCGCCACAGGGCCAACCAAAGTTGCCAAGTTGGCCTCAAGAATAGGGTCCAGCGCATCCCAAAGGATCAGGGTGCCGCTTAACACCAAGGTCTCGGTGACCTTCTGCACCAACTCATCTGTGGTCATCGTCTTCGCACCTTGGAAGAGTTGCCATGCAGAAAGACCAAGGTCGTAGATGTTCTTCGCCAAGTTGTAGAACTGGGCTATCGTCTTCGAGACTGCATTGACGACGAACTCAAAGATACCAGCAAGTATCTTCATAGGTGCATCAATGATTGCCTGGATGACTTTCCAAACGCGATTGAAGATGCGTTGGAGCCGATGCTTGATGGATCGCGAGATTCCTTTGGCAACTTCAACCAGCTCATCTTTGAGCGCTTTGGTCAGCTCAGTTGCCAACTGTTCAAAAACGCCCCAACCTACGTTCTTTGCGGCTTCCGTGGCGGCACCCATCGCAATCGAAGTTGCACTACCAGATGAGTCTTTCATCTTCTTGGCTTCGATGTTGGTCCTGATCCCTTGCTCGTTCTTGAGTTCTTCCTTTTTATTTGCCTTGAGCGGTGGCACTGTCGTCGCGATTAGATGTGCCTCAGCAGCGGCAGCTGTAGCTTCCGAATCCATTTTTACGAACTTGACCGTACACCCCTCCTGGAACTCATCGGCAAGCTTGTAGGGCTTGTCGCTACGCTGCCCTTGCTTGTGCTCATTCAGGTGTCCAGCGTACCAGCGAGTTTTGAGCTTGGTGCTGTCACCGACATAGACTGCCTCGCCTTGCTGGTTGAAAACGACATAGACGCCCGGGGAGTTGGGCACATCATCGAGCCCTTGCGCCTTCCCGTCTTTGACGGTGAATGAGCCGTCGAATTTCATAGTGCCAATTGAGGAGATGCCGTGTGACAACGTCTTTTGGAACATTTCCTTCCATGCCACACCTCGATTTGCCACCTCCATCGCGCTAGCTGCTGACGCTGCGGCGAGCGTATCTTTCGTTGCAGAGCCCAGATCAGCGGTCTTGGCGTTAGGGCGAGAGTTCTTCTTGTTGCGATGCCCCGCGACAAGCTTGCGAGTGACGTTGTCAATTGCCCGATCGATGATCGCGTTCGCTAGAGGGGGCAATGTCTGAAGCTCTTGTAGACCATCTGTCATGTCTTGTTCCTGTGTTGATGTCCAGACCGCCCCAAGTGCAGTCGTGAATTTTGGAGATTGATTATCGTTACCGATTGATACGAGCCAATCCCTGACCTCAGTGTTTGTGACGCGCTTGCTTGATAGCTGCCAGCATGCTACGGAACAAGTCCTTCACTGAGGGCATCAGGTCGGGCTCTGGATCCAAGCTCATCGCTGCTGCGCCACATTTGCTGCAGTGCGTCGGCGGGGGGATCCTCAGGCAGTCGCTGTCAACCGCGAACATAACCGTGCTGCCACATTCGCCACACCGAAAGCACCAGCGGCGTCTACGTGGAGGCATTGGCATTGGTTAGAAGTACCGCTTGGCCACTTTTTGATAAAGCGATACAGCACTGTTGGCCAAATATCCGACAGCGAACACGATTGCAAAGGCTTTGAGGTGCTCCATAGGAGAGCTTTGATCGATCTTCATGACCGCTCCTTGACGTGGTTGGCCCCCGGACCATCCGGATGCTCTGCAAACCATTCTTCTCAACCATGCGAAACCAGCGTTCGCATCCACGCGTCTTGTGACGATGTAGCTGTCCGCGCCGATCCAAATCTGAGCCACTGTGCCGATCCAATATTGAGCCAGGGCTGGTAGCCGACCAAAGGGTGGTCAGCTGTGGATAAGTGTAGAGCCTGGCCTGTTTCTGAGTCCT
>JAHFQM010000018.1 GCA_023266355.1 Aquabacterium sp. | reverse complement strand
GTCATGGCGCGCAGCCACACGTCCACCGGGGCCACGTAGAGCTTGCCGTCGCGGCGCAGCTCGCCGCGCTTGAGCGGCTCCTGCAGATCGCGCAGCAGGCGGCCCAGGCGCGACCAGGTGAGGCCGCGCGTGGGCGGCGAGAACAGCGCCAGGTAGCGCAGCACCGGCTTGATGGCCGGCGCCGGCAGGGCCGTGACGGCCTCGAAAAACTCCCGGCCGTCGGCGGCGTCGCAGGCGGCCAGCAGGTCGATCTGGCGCTGGCAGTGGGGGCAGCGCAGGTGGGTCACGGGGCAGCCTCGAACAACGTCTCGGCCGCGCGCAGCACCCGCAGCAGCGCGGCGAGGTCGCCGGGCGACAGGTCGATTCGATGGTCGCCCACATGGATGCTGATTGAGTCCTCGTGCACTACCAGCCTGGGCCGGGTCGCTGCCGGCGCTGCCGGGGCGGACTTGTGCCGCGCGGGCGGCTCGGGCGGCGCGCTGGCCTGGCGCGCCCCGCGCGGCACGGCAGGCGGGCGCGGCGGCGGCGCATCGCCGGGAATCAGGCGGTGCAGCCGCAGGCCATCCACCACATCGGTTTGCGCCTCGCCACGCATGCGCAGCAGGTAGATGGTCTTGCTCACGTCGTCGCCGCCCTGGGTGAGCCGGGATAGGTCGGCGATCTGCCGCGTGGTGCGCGGGTGGCCGTCGGCCATGATCCGGCGCACCTCGTCGGCCAGGTTCAGAGCCTCGGCGTCGGCCGCCAGGCCGATGTCGTCCGCGGCGCTCATGCCATGCCCCGGTAAAAGCGCCGCCGGGCGCCCCGGCTGCGGGGCTTCAGGCGGTGGTGCAGCGGCTCGCGCAGGGCGCCGTCGGCCAGGCGCACGGCGTCGGCGAGGCCGGCTTCCAGCCCGGCGCTCAAGCGGTCGTGCTCGTCGTCCAGGCCCCACTGCGCGGCCAGCCGGTCGGCCGCCGCCTGCTGCGCCGGCAGCAGGGATTCGGGTTCCCAGGCCAGGGCGTGGTAGCGGCGCGGGTCGGCCAGGTAAGCCTCCAGGCTCACGCCGCGGGCGTGCAGGCGGTCGGCCACGTAGCGGTCGGCATGGTGGTTCAGGTATTCGTCGGAGTAGGTCATGGTCATTCCTCCTGGGGGTTGATGCGCAGCGCCTTGATGGCGCTGTCGGCGGCGGCAGCCAGCTCGCGCAGCACGCGGGCGGACTCGTGGCAGCCGCGGTCGTCGTAGGTGGCGGCGCTGTCCTGCGCCTGCCAGGCCAGCAGGCGGGTGACCTCCACCAGCTCGCGCAGGCGGCGCTCGGCGGGCTGGCGGCGGTCCGGGGATTGGCCCGCGGCGCAGGCCGGGCACAGGGCGACCAGCTGCATTACCGCCACGCCTTCCGCCAGGTAGCCCTGGGCGGCCAGCATGGCCCCGCAGCGATGGCACCAGACCGGCGGCTCGATGGTGATGTGTTCGATGGCGCTGGGCGCTTGTAGCGGGTTCATGCCGCACCTCCCAGCGCCGGGGCCACTTGCGCCAGCGGGTGGCGCATCGGCACCACCTTGTCCCGGCGGCGGAAGCCGAGCAGGTCTTGCGCCACGCGGTAGACCAGCTCGGGCGTCAGGGCGTGGCCGGCGGCCAGGCCGTAGTCGCGCACGCCCGGGATTACGCCCTCACAAAGCACGCGGGCGGAGCCGGCGCAGGCCTGCCACAGGGCGTCCAGCACCGCGGCGTCGGGGTCGATGCCGTCCTGCTCCAGGGCGGCGGTGGCGAGCGCCGCGGCGTCGTCGGCGGTGATGCTCTTGATCACCGGCGGCCAGAATCCGACGCGCGAGCTGATCTGCCCGAAGCGCCCGCGCGGGTCCTGCAGCATGGGCCGCAGGCGCTCGGTGCCGGCCAGCACCACGCCCACGCCGGCCAGGTCGCGGATGCGGCGCACGTGCTCCAGGGTGGCGGCGGTGGTGGTGTCGGCCTCGTCCAGGATCAGCAGCCGGTCGCTGCCGCGCAGGGTGCGGACCACGGCGCGCATGCGCTCGGCCAGCGAGCCGCTGGTGTAGCGCCCGGCCGTGCGCACCACGGCGCCGGTTTCCTCCACCAGCGCATCCAGCAGCACCGATGCCGTCATGCCGGGCACGGCCTCCACCAGCACTGTATCCGGGTGCTGGCGCTGGTATTCGCGCACGGCGTGCGTTTTGCCGGTGCCGACGTAGGCGCTCACCACGGCGAAATTGCCGTAGGTGCGCGCCCGCTTGCAGGCCGCCCACACGGCACGGTGCACGCTGGTCTCCACGTAGCCGGGGCGGGTGTTGGGGCCGGGCGGCGGGGCGTCCATGCGGTCCACCTGCGCCAGCAGGCGGGCCAACATGGCGGTGGGACTGGCGGTGTATTTGCCGCCCAGCACGGTGCTGACCGCGGCGCCGCTGCGTCCGGCCACGCGGGCCAGGCTGTTGCAGGTCCAGCCGCTGGCGCGGTGCTCGGCCAGGGCGTCCAGCACACGGCACACGGCGGTCTTGTCCGCGTCGGTGTATGTGCTGGACCAGTCGGTCGGATATTCTGGGGAATAAGCCATTGCTATACTGCTCCTGCGGTGAGAGCGCGGACCTAGTAGTCCGTGCGGTAGAGGTCCAGGGATACGTCCCCGGGACCGGCGTCGGGGGCGGGTGCGTCAACACCCGCCCCCGGGGTTTTGGGCGGCAGCCCGCCGCCGCCGGCCACCGCAACGGCGGCCAGGCTGTCCATGACTTCGTCGTAGGTGCGGTCGGCCAGGGCGCGGCGGGAGTCCTCGTCGGCCTGGATCAGTGACAGGTCCTCCAGCGTCGAGCGCTTGTTGCGCCGCGCGCTGGCGATTTCGTCGTCGGCAAACGTGGGCATCAGTCGCACGATCCGCGCGTCGCAAACCCACCGCGCCGATGGCCGCTCCAGGATGCGCACGTACTGCGAATCCCAGGGGTCGTATTCCATCCACACCGCCTGCTGGTGCAGCGCCTGCAGTTCGGGGGCGGAATAGATGCGCCCCTCGAAGCGCACCTCGTTGCGGCTGACGGTGCGTTCTACGCGCGGCAGCATCATGGCCGCCGCGGGTGCCGGGCTGATCTCGCCCACCCCGTCGCGCCATACCTCGTAGGGGGTGCGCCGCAGCACCGCGTGCACGCGCTCGGTGTTGTAATGCGTGATCCACTGCTGCAGGGCTGCCCAGTAATCGGCGAACGTCGGGTACAGCGCCACCACGCGATCACGGTCGGCGGCGCGCGGGGCCACGATGCGCCGTTCGGCATCGGGGCTCATGCCCTGCCCGCAGTAGGTGGGCCAGCGGCGGCCGAAGTCGTTTTCCATCACGCCGAACCAGCGTTCGAGCGGCGCCTTGGAGCGCCCGCTGTACGGCTTGGCCCGCTTGTGCGTACTGCCGGCGCGGGCGAACAGGCCGACGGCCTCATCGGCCAGGTCGGCGGCCACGTAGCCGGCGCCGTTGTCGGTGTAGACGATGTCCGGCACGCCCCAGGTGCGGATGCCGCGCGAGAACGCCCAGGCCACGGCCAGGCGGTTTTCCTTCTCGCCCAGGAATGCGGCGGTCACCATGCGGCTGGCCACGTCGAACCACACCGTCAGCTCGGGCCGGAACAGCTTGCCGGTCTGCGGGTGCAGCACGCGCACGTCCACGGTGTGGCCGTCGGCCATCCAGACGTTATTGGGCTCCAGGCCGTTGAGATCGCGGCGCAGGAAGCCGAGCACCGTGTTGATGCGTTCGTGCTTGCTAAGGCGCCCGCGCAGCTGCTCGGCCACCGGCAGGCGCTGGATCAGCGTCCTCACCTGCGCGTAGGTGGCCGGGTGTCCGCGCTCCTGCAGGCGGCGCGCCACCCAGGCAAACCCGGGGCTTTGCGGCTGGCGGTACAGGTCGATGGCTTCTTCGGCCCACGCGGGCCGGGCCGCCCCCCGGCCTTTGTAGCGGGTGGCCAGGGCGGCGGCCCCGCCCTTGCGGCGGTCGGCCAGCCAGTGCAGCAGGTTGGACCGCGACAGCCCGCGGCCGGTGCTGCTGTTCAGTTGCGCGGCGGCCTGCACGTCGTGCGGCAACCGCCCGGCAGCGGCCTGTTCCGCCACGTAGGCGCAGGCGCCGCTTTCGCTCAGGCCCTGCTCGCGCTGTACGTGCTCGACGTGGGCCAATATCTGCGCCCGTGCCGAGGCCCGCTCGCGCGCATGTCCGGGCAGGCGCGCCCAATCCTTGGCCGGGGCCGGCGTGGTCATCGCGGTCATTTACGCTTGCCCTTGCGGCCGCGGCGTGCCGGCCGGTTGTCGCGGGCATGGGCGTCGATGTTGCGCAGCTGCCGGCGCCGGTCCTGCTCCTGGATGGCCCAGGCGCGAAAGCGCTGCGCGGCCTCGATCTCCGCCGCCGTGAGGGCGGGCGGGATCGGCGCAAAGTCGGGATCGAACAGCCCGCTGTAGCGCGCCTCGATCTCCGCCTGCAGGGCGGCCAGCTGCTGGCGCGCGGCATGGATCGCCCAGCGCACGGGCACCAGCGCGTCGGCCACCAGGCGCCCGTCGTCGACGTGCGGCACCTGCTGCAGCGCCTCGGCCACCTGGCCCAGCAGCCCCATGCTGGCCACCTGCACGGCCTCCACCTCGTCCGCGCACACGCGGCGCAGGTAGGCGATGGGGCCGGACCGGTCGTGCGCCAGCAGCTCGGCGTGTTGCTGCTCTGCCGTGGCGCAGGCGGCGCCGACGGTCTCCAGCAGGTCGCGGGTCTTTTCGTGCTGGCGCCGCTCCTTGGCCCAGGCTTCGATGTGCTCCACTGGCGCGCCCGCCATGTCGGCCAGCGAGCCATCTTCCAGCGCGGCCTCGACGCTGTCGCGGCTCAGGCCGGCCAGGGCTATCTGTGCGCGAAAGGGCAAATGCGCAACCGTTGCGTATTTGTCCGGCCGCAATTCCAGGAGCAGGCGGGCAACTTGCATGCGCTGCTGTGCCGCCCTGTTGCCGATACGAACGCCCTTGAGCCATGCCTGCCACTCGCCATGCGGCGATTCCGCCTTGATGGTCAGCAGCAGGAAGCCATGCACCGCCTCGCGGCGCGCGATGTCCTGGTGCATGTCGGCCGCCAGGCGCTTGCGCTCGCCAAGGTCCTGCGGCAGCGAGAATTCCAGCGTCTGGCCGGCGTCGATCAGGCCGCACACCTGCGTGGCGGCATCCAAAAGCGCAACGGTAGCCGTTTTGGATTGCGGGGCCGGCGTGAACGGCACGACCTCGCCGCTCATGCCGCGCCCCTCACATTCGGGCCGATGTTCTCCATCAATTCCAGCGCCACGCCCAGATGCGCCAGACTGCGCACCCAGCAGCAGCAGAAGCGCGTCAATGCCAAAACCGCCTCTGGGGTTGGCTGGTGGCCACGCCCCCGCAGAATGGCCGTGACCATGCGCGCCGTGCCGTGGACCTCAAACGCCCGATACCGTTGGAGGTCGACGGCAAGTTCGCTCTGCAAATCCAGCAATGACGCATGCAGATGAATATCCTGTTCCAAGGTCATCTCAACCTCCCAGTCGTTTGCGTAAATCGTTGGCGGACCGGCGCAGGCGCGCGGCCTCGACCTCGGCGCGGCCGAGTTCGGCGGCCAGCTGGTCGCGGCGGTCGATCGGTTCGTGGTGGATGGGGCCGAGCAGCACGGTAAACGGCGCCATGCTGCCGGTGGCCCAGCAGAAGGCCGGCAGGTATTCGGCCGGGAAGCGCTTGCCCTCGGCGCTGGGCGCGGTCCAGGTGTTGAGCTGGCGCAGGGTGATGCGCTGGTCCGGCGCCAGGCACAGATTCATGCGGTCCACCACCCGCTCGCGGCCCAGGCCGCGGTCGCGCGCCTCGCGCAGGGCGCCGCACAGGGCGCCCAGCAGTTCCGCGCCCAGCTCCAGCGCCGGGGCGTTGCCGGCGTCCCACGGCTCAGCCAGGCCGGGGAAGAAATCCCCCTGGTCGGGGGTGAAAAATGGCGACGGTTTTACCCGTGACATGGGGCGCGACCGGCCTTAAGCTGCGCGTCGTTCGGTGTTGCGATCCCGCCATTTATCGCGCGGCGGAGCGTTGTAGCGGCCGGGCCACAGTTTTTGGATGGGCACTTCGAGGATATCGGCAATGCGGGCCGCAATCCGCGCGCCGCTGGCGCCGCGCACTACCTGGGAGACAAAGGAGCGTGTAACGCCTTCCATGTCAGCGATGGCGGTTAAGCTGTAGCCGCGTTTTTCGAGGGCGGCCTTGATATCGGCGTAGTGCATAAGAGGCTCCGGAGTGGCCTCAAAAGAGGCCATTTAATGTTTACAATTACCTTTCTAAGGCTATAGACGCTAAATGTCAAGTAGGGAGGCTGAAATTTGTTCGAGGCTGCGCCAGGAGCGGGTGCGGCTTGGCCTGACGGCGAGCAAAGTGGCTTCCATCGCGGGTATTTCGCTGTCGGCATACAAGCGATGGGAGATTGATCGTCCAGTCCCGTCTGGCAGCCTTTTGGTGCTGGCCGATGCCGGGTTCGATATTCAGTACATCGTCACAGGCGAGCGGCTGCCGGCGCTGGGGCATGTCCGTGAGCCGGAAGAGGTGTATTCGTTGTCACCAGCCGACCGCGCCATGCTGGCAATGCGCCTGGTGGTCGAGGTCGCCGAGGAGATGGGCCTCGCGGCATCGCTGACGGCAGAACAGACGCGGGTCCTGGTGGGCTACGCCTACGAGTGGGCGCCCACGCGCGACAGCCTGCGGGCGTTTTTCAGGACCGCGATGACGGCGGGGCTGGGGCGCCCGCCTGGCGAATGACGCCGCGCCGACTCCTTATATATAGGGCGGCGGCTCGCGGAAAAATAATTCTCGGCGCGTTGATAGCTGCGCGTGTGGCGCGCAGAATAGGCGCGTAGCTGCCGGATTGATGCCAAGTGGCCCGGCAGCCACCTGATAACTACGGAAGCCCCGCCAGGCGAAAGCTCGGCGGGGCTTTTTTTCGGGCAGCCCAGACCGCGAGAGCGGCGATCTGAGGGCCGATCGGCGCCCACCCGCTACCTGCGGGCGGGTACAGGTCCGATCGTCGAAATTTAACAGCGTTTAAACACGTTTTAACGGGCGCTGCCGGCGCCTGTGGGCTGCGCGCTCGCCCGGGCCGCGCGGTGGCCGGCATGGCTGGCGATTACACCTAAAGAAGCGCGCGCGATCATTTAATCGTCGCGATCGCCCGCCGCCCGCGGTATGGCGGCGGTGTGGTCGTGTGCCGGTGCGGATCGTGGAAATTTCACCCCTGCCGCATTGGCCCGGCTGCCGGCACCATGCCGGCATGGTCAAGCCCATCCTGTATTTCCGCCGCCTGGGGGCGTTCGTGTGAACGCCGATTTTCGCGGCCTGGCGGACTGGGTCGAGGTGTTCCGCGCCGGCACGCACACCGACAGCGCCGGTGTGGCGCGCGCGTATTCGCAGGCTGACCTGGATCGCATTGTGGCCAATCACCAGCCGGGCGCCGAGGCGCCGCTGGTGATCGGCCACCCCACCACCGACGCGCCCGCCTGGGGCTGGACCGACGCGCTGCGGCGCGTGGGCGACAGCCTGCAGATGCGGGTGCGGGAC
>JAHFQM010000025.1 GCA_023266355.1 Aquabacterium sp. | reverse complement strand
CGTCAACGCGAGTACCTGCGGATGATCGAGTACGCCAACGGCACCCTGCTGGAAACCCTGGAGGACATGCTGGGTTTTTCCCGCCTGGAGGCCGGCAAGCTGGAAATCACGCGGGAGCCTTTCGCGGTACGGGATGTCATCGACGACATGCTGGCACTGCAGTCCGTCGCGGTGCGCAGCAAGGGCTTGGCACTTGTGCGTGATATCGCCGATGACGTGCCAGAGTGGCTCTTGGGCGATCGCCGCAAGCTCAACCAGATCCTGCTCAACACCATCGGCAATGCCATCAAGTTCACCGACGAAGGCGAGGTCACGGTGAAGGTGGTACGTGCAGCGGACCACCCGACGGGTGTGGTGCGTCTGCAGTTTCAGGTGCTCGACACCGGCATTGGCATTCCGACTGACCAGCAGGAGGCTGTTTTCAAACCGTTTGTCCAGGTGGAGGACACGGCGCATCGTCGGCACGGCGGAACCGGACTTGGCCTGGCCATCTGCCAACGCTTGGTGGAACTGATGGCGGGGCGCCTGTGGCTCAAGAGCACGGTCGGGGAAGGCACGGAGGTCGGCTTCGAACTGCCGTTCGAGCCTGCTGCGGCGGGGACGTCACGGGCTCCACTGCCCAACATCGCCGACCCGATCCCATCGCTGGATGTGCTGGTGGTCGAGGACGACGACATCAACCGCATCGTCTGCCAGCGTTACCTGGAAGCACTGGGCCATCGGGTGCGCCTGGCCGACAGCGGCCCCACCGCCATCGATTTGCTGCGCCATGGGGGACACACGGACTGCATGCTGATGGACATCAGCCTGCCCGGCGATTCGGGGCTGGAAGTCGCCCAGGCGCTGCGCACCCTCGACGGCGGCCGGTGGCGGGCACTGCCCATCCTGGGCATGTCCGCACATGTCACGCCGGACATGCTTGAACACCCGGCCGCTGCCAATATGGTGGGCTTTCTCAGCAAACCTTTCCAGCGCGGCGAGCTTGCGCGTGCACTGGCTCGGGTGCTGCAGGCCTCCTCACCCCCGACGGGTGCCCCAACATCCACCCCACCGGTCAAGGACATGGCAGCGGCAGGCGATGCACCAACGCTGGACGAGGCCTATCTCACACAGGAGCGCGAAGACCTCGGGCTCGGTGTCCTGCGGCAATTGCTGGGCCTGTTCCGCCAAGTCTCCGATGCGTCCGCAACATCCCTGCACGATGCAGCGCAGGCCGCCGACGCCGAACAGATCCGACGGACCGCCCACCAGCTGCGCAGCGCAGCGAGCAACCTGGGGCTGCTGCGTGTCATGCAGGCCTGCCGACGCCTGGAAGACGCGGTCGGTGAAGGAATGTTGACGACGGCGCAGCGTGTACTGCTGATCAGCCAGCTGCTGGAGGCCATTCCCGAGGGGATCGAGGCGCTCGAACGCTGGCTCCCCCCCACCGGCGAAGGGCGTCAGGATGCGGCGTTGTCGGCCAGCAGGTAACCGACGCCCCGGACGGTGACGATCAGCTCCGGGTGTCGAGGGTCTTTTTCCATCTTCTCGCGCAAGCGGGCCACCAGCACATCGACGGTGCGGTCGCCCGGGTCCCACGAGCGGTGGAAAACCTGCTGCATCAGGCGCTCGCGTTCCACCGCAGTCCCGAGGTGCCGGGCCAGGGCGGCAAGCAGATCAAATTCGCCCCGGGTCAGTATCTCCTGGCGCCCATTCGCCGCGGTGAGCTTGCGCAGCGCCAGGTCCAGCGTCCATTGGCCCAGTTTGCATTGCAGCCCGGACGCGCCTGCTGCCGAAACCGGTCGGAGGCGCCGCAGGACGATCTTCACCCGCGCGAGCAGTTCGCGCGCGTTGAAGGGTTTGGTGACGTAATCATCGGCACCGGACTCCAGGCCCACAATCTTGTCGATGTCGTCATTGCGGCCTGTCACCAGGATGAGGCCGATGCTGGCGTTGTGGGCGCGGAGCTCCCGCGCTAGTTCGAGACCGTCACGACCGGGTAGGCCGATGTCCAGCAGTACCACATCGGTGGGGTGCTGGCGCAGGCAGTCCCACATTTCATCGCCATTGGCCGCCACCCGGACGCAGTAGCCTTCCCGCTCAAAGTAGGCCTTGACCCGTGTACAGGTCATAGGATCGTCGTCGACGACAAGGAGGCTGTGTGCGGCAGACAAGATGTTCGGATTTTCCCGTGTTTTG
>JAHFQM010000014.1 GCA_023266355.1 Aquabacterium sp. | reverse complement strand
GACAACGTGTCCATCACCGTGAAGCTGATCGCCCCGATCGCCATGGAAGAAGGTCTGCGTTTCGCCATCCGCGAAGGTGGCCGCACCGTCGGCGCCGGCGTGGTTGCCAAGATCCTGGACTGATCTGCATGACACGTGCCCTGGGTGTCGCGGCTTCGGCTGCGGCCCGGGGCGTCATCCATCGCTCTTTAATTGAAGGAAGTGTGTCATGGCACAACAAAAAATCCGCATTCGCCTGAAGGCGTTTGACTACAAGCTGATCGACCAATCGTCGGCTGAAATCGTGGAAACCGCCAAGCGCACCGGCGCCATCGTCAAGGGTCCCGTGCCCCTGCCGACCCGCCTGCAACGCTTCGACATCCTGCGTTCGCCGCACGTCAACAAGACGTCGCGTGACCAGTTCGAAATCCGCACCCACCAGCGCCTGATGGACATCGTGGACCCGACCGACAAGACGGTTGACGCCCTGATGAAGCTCGACCTGCCGGCTGGCGTGGACGTCGAAATCAAGCTGCAGTGATGACAGCGCCCGGCATCCCCTGGATGCCGATGGCGACTTGGAAGCCGTGCCTCTCGGGGCGCGGCTTTTTTCTTGGCGCGGCACCTGGCGGGTCAGTCCAACCAAAGGGCTTGCGTCGGGGTTGACCCTTTGTTATAGTCATGGGCTGTCCTGAAATGGGCGGGTTGCCTGCGCGCACCGTTTTGCGGTGTGCGCGGGCTGCCGGCTTGTCGAGGGATTCCATCCGGGCCCGGCCAATCGATGTCGGGTTTTTGTAAAAGGCTCCACGCATCGTTGTGGAGTTGGAGAAAAAAATGAGTCTTAGCAATCGCATCGGATTGCTGGGTCGCAAGGTGGGCATGATGCGCATCTACACGGACGACGGCGACGCCGTGCCCGTGACGGTGCTCGACGTGTCGAACAACCGTGTGTCCCAGGTTAAAACCGTTGAGACCGACGGCTACACCGCTGTGCAAGTGGTGTTTGGTGCCCGCAAGGCATCCCGCGTGACCAAGCCTGAAGCTGGTCACCTGGCCAAGGCAGGTGTTGAAGCTGGCGAATTCGTCAAAGAATTCCGCGTGGCTCCTGAAGTTGCTGCTGAATACAAGGCTGGCGCGACCATCGCTCCGGCTGCGTTGTTCCAGGCAGGCCAAGTCGTCGACGTGCAAGGCACCTCGATCGGCAAGGGCTTCACCGGCACCATCAAGCGTCACAACTTCGGTTCGCAGCGTGCTTCGCACGGTAACTCGCGTTCGCACAACGTTCCTGGCTCCATCTCGATGGCCCAGGATCCGGGTCGCGTGTTCCCTGGCAAGCGCATGTCTGGTCACATGGGTGACGAGACCGTGACCACGCAAAACCTCGACATCGTGCGCGTTGACGAAACCCGTCAGCTGCTGCTGGTCAAGGGTGCCGTCCCCGGCGCCAAGGGTGGCTTTGTCACCGTGCGTCCGGCCGTGAAGGTCAAGGTCAAGAAAGGAGCCAACTGATGGCACAGCTCGAACTGCTCAATGAGCAAGGTCAGGCTGCTTCCAAGGTTGAAGCATCCGATACCGTGTTCGGCCGCGAATACAACGAAGCCCTGATCCATCAGGTCGTCGTTGCTTACCAGGCCAATGCCCGTCAAGGCACCCGCGCCCAGAAGGACCGCGAAACCGTCAAGCACAGCACGAAGAAGCCCTGGCGCCAAAAAGGCACCGGTCGCGCTCGCGCTGGTATGTCGTCCTCGCCCCTGTGGCGTGGCGGCGGTCGGATCTTCCCGAACAGCCCTGACGAAAACTTCACCCACAAGGTCAACAAGAAGATGTACCGCGCCGGCATGGCCGCCATCTTCTCGCAGCTGGCCCGCGAAGGCCGCCTGGCCGTGGTGGACTCGATCACCGTCGAAGCCCCCAAGACCAAGCTGCTGGCCGCCAAGCTGAAGTCGATGAACCTGGACCACGTCCTGGTCATCGCCGACACCGTGGACGAGAACCTGTTCCTGGCCGCTCGCAACCTGCCCAACGTGCTGGTGGTTGAGCCCCGTTACGCCGATCCCCTGTCCCTGGTCTTCTACAAGAAGGTCGTGGTCACCAAGGGTGCGATCGACAAGCTGCAGGAGATGTTCGCATGAGCACTCTGAAATTCAATGAAAGCCGCCTGATGCAGGTGCTGGTCGCTCCGATCATTTCGGAAAAGGCCACCGCCGCTGCCGAAGAGCGCGGCCAAGTGCTGTTCAAGGTGCTGCGCGACGCCACCAAGCCCGAGATCAAAGCCGCCGTTGAGCTGCTGTTCAAGGTCGAAGTGAAGTCGGTGCAAGTCCTGAATCAGAAGGGCAAGACCAAGCGCTTCGGTGGCCGTGTTGGCCGCCGTGACCATGCCAAGAAGGCCTATGTGGCCCTCAAGGAAGGTCAAGAGCTGAACTTCTCCGGGGAGGCTGCGTAATCATGGCCGTCGTCAAAATCAAACCGACTTCGCCTGGCCGCCGTGGTGTGGTCAAGGTCGTGCACAAGCACCTGCACAAGGGTGCCCCGCACGCTGCCCTGGTGGAACCCCAGAAGCAGAACTCTGGCCGCAACAACAACGGTCACATCACGGTTCGCCACAAGGGCGGTGGTCACAAGCACCACTACCGCGTGGTGGACTTCGTGCGCAACAAGGACGGCATCCCCGCCAAGGTTGAGCGCATCGAGTACGACCCTAACCGCACGGCCCACATCGCTCTGGTGTGCTATGCCGACGGTGAGCGTCGCTACATCATCGCTCCGCGCGGCCTGGAAGCCGGTGCCACCATCCTGTCGGGCTCAGAAGCGCCCATCAAGGCTGGCAACACCTTGCCGATCCGCAACATCCCCGTGGGTTCGACCATCCACTGCATCGAGATGATGCCTGGCAAGGGCGCGCAAATCGCACGCTCGGCTGGCACCTCCGCTGTGCTGATGGCCCGCGAAGGCACCTACGCTCAGGTCCGCCTGCGCTCGGGTGAAGTGCGTCGCATCCACATCGAATGCCGCGCCACCCTGGGTGAAGTGAGCAACGAAGAGCACAGCCTGCGTCAGTACGGCAAGGCCGGCGCGATCCGCTGGAAGGGCATCCGCCCGACCGTCCGCGGTACCGCCATGAACCCGGTTGACCACCCGCACGGTGGTGGTGAAGGCCGTACGGGTGAAGGTCAGGTTCCTGTGTCGCCGTGGAACACGCCGACGAAGGGCTACCGCACCCGCAACAACAAGCGCACGCAGACGTTCATCGTCTCGCGTCGCAAAAAGTAAGGGGTAGGCTGAAATGGCTCGTTCTCTGAAAAAAGGTCCCTTCGTGGACCACCACCTGATGGCCAAGGTCGAGAAGGCTGTGTCCACCAAGGACAAGAAGCCCGTCAAGACCTGGTCGCGTCGTTCGACCATCCTGCCTGAGTTCATCGGCCTGACCATTGCTGTGCACAACGGCAAGCAGCACGTGCCCGTGTACATCCAGGACCAAATGGTTGGCCACAAGCTCGGCGAATTCGCTCTGACCCGCACGTTCAAGGGTCACCCGGGCGATAAAAAAGCCAAGAAATAAGGAGCAGCTGCGATGGAAACGAAAGCAATCGTTCGCGGCGTTCGCCTGTCGGTCGACAAGGGTCGACTGGTGGCCGATCTCATCCGTGGCAAGAAGGTCGATCAGGCCCTCAACATCCTGACGTTCACACAGAAGAAGGCTGCCGGCATCGTCCGCAAGGCGCTGGAATCTGCGATCGCCAACGCCGAACACAATGACGGCGCTGACATCGACGAACTGAAGGTCAAGACCATTTATGTGGAGCAAGGCCCCACGCTGAAGCGTTTCACCGCACGGGCCAAGGGCCGCGGTAACCGCATCAGCAAGCCGACTTGCCACATTTATGTGACCGTGGGCAACTAAGCAGAGGCTGACTATGGGACAGAAAATCCACCCAACCGGCTTCCGCTTGGCCGTCACCCGCAACTGGGCATCGCGTTGGTATGCATCCAACCGCAACTTTGCCTCGATGCTGGCTGAAGACCTGGAAGTCCGCGCATTCCTGAAGAAGAAGCTCAAGAACGCGGCCGTGTCGCGCATCTTGATCGAGCGCCCCGCCAAGAGCGCCCGCATCACCATTTTCTCGGCTCGTCCGGGCGTGGTGATCGGCAAGAAGGGCGAGGACATCGAGAACCTGAAGCTCGAACTGGCCAAGCGCCTGAATTGCCCGGTCTCCGTGAACATCGAAGAAGTGCGCAAGCCTGAAGTCGATGCTCAGTTGATCGCCGATTCGATCACGCAGCAGCTGGAAAAGCGCATCATGTTCCGCCGCGCCATGAAGCGCGCCATGCAGAACGCCATGCGTCTGGGTGCCCAAGGCATCAAGATCATGTCTGCTGGCCGTCTGAACGGCATCGAAATCGCTCGCACCGAGTGGTACCGCGAAGGCCGCGTGCCTCTGCACACCCTGAAGGCTGACATCGACTATGGCTTCTCCGAAGCCCACACCACCTATGGTGTGATCGGTGTAAAGGTCTGGGTCTACCGTGGCGACCGCCTGGCCAATGGCGAAGCCCCGGTGCTCAAGGGTGGCGACGATCGTGAAGACGACCGCCGCAACCGCCGTGGCCCCCGCAACGACCGCCCTGGTGACCGCCGTGGTCCTGGTGCCGGCCGTGGTGGCCCGGGTCGTGGCGCCCCGCGTGCTGACGCTGCGCCGTCCGACGGCAGCGACAAGCCTGCCGTGGCCGCCGCCGGTGCTGGTGATGCCAAGCGCGTTCGCAAGGCAGCTCCCGCTGCCGAAGCGAAAGGAGAATAAACATGCTGCAACCTAATCGTCGCAAGTTCCGCAAAGAACACAAGGGCCGCAACACTGGCGTGGCAACGCGCGGTGCTGACGTGTCGTTCGGCGACTTCGGCCTGAAGGCAACCGAGCGCGGTCGCCTGACGGCTCGCCAAATCGAAGCTGCTCGTCGTGCCATTTCGCGTCACGTCAAGCGTGGTGGTCGCATCTTCATCCGGATCTTCCCGGACAAGCCGATCTCCAAGAAGCCAGCCGAAGTCCGCATGGGCAACGGCAAGGGTAGCGTTGAGTACTACGTCGCGGAGATCACTCCGGGCAAGGTCCTCTACGAGATCCAGGGCGTGCCCGAACAACTCGCCCGCGAGGCGTTCACGCTGGCTGCTGCAAAGCTGCCACTGAGCACCACCTTCGTTGGCCGCCAGTTCGGCATCTGATCAACGCGCAAGGAGAAAGACATGGCGAAAGCCTCTGAATTGCGCGCCAAAGATGTGGCCGCACTGGAATCTGAAATCAAGGACCTGCTGAAGTCGCACTTCAACCTGCGCATGCAGCGTGCCACCCAGCAGCTCAACGACCACTCGGTGCTGAAGAAGACCCGTCGCGACATCGCTCGTGCCCGGACGATTCTGACCGAGAAGAAGCAAGGAGCCGCCAAATGACGGAAGCTCAAACCCAACCCAAGGCCAAGGTCGTTCGCAGCCTGGTCGGCAAGGTCGTCTCTGACGCCCGCGCCAAGACCGTGACCGTGCTGGTCGAGCGTCGTGTCAAGCACGAGCTCTACGGCAAGATCGTGGGCAAGTCGAGCAAGTACCACGCTCACGACGAGAACAACGAGTTCAAGATCGGTGACGTGGTCGAGATCAGCGAAAGCCGCCCCCTGTCGAAGACCAAGAATTGGGTCGTGACCCGTCTGGTCGAGAAGGCACAGGCCGCCTGATCTTCGTGATCTGCGGTGGCAGCGATGCCATCGCCACGGCGGGTGCGGGGTCAAAGCCGCATCCGACCGTTTGCCAAACCGGCGCCCAGTCATACTGGCGCCGGTTTTTTCTTGTCTTTTCCTTTGCATCCACACCCAGGAGTTCCAGATGATCAAGATCGGTGACAAGCTGCCCGCAGGCACGTTGTTCGAGTACGTCGAGGTGGAAGGCAATGGCTGCAGCCTGGGTCCCAACCCCTTCGACATCGCCGAAAGCACCGCGGGCAAGACCATCGCGATCTTCGGCTTGCCCGGCGCGTTCACGCCGACCTGCTCGGCCAAGCATGCACCGGGCTACATCGACCACGCAGAGCAGTTCAAGGCCGCGGGCGTCGATGAGATCTGGTGCGTGTCGGTCAACGATGCCTTCGTGATGGGCGCCTGGGGCCGCGAGCTCAAGGCCGCTGGCAAGGTGCGCATGATGGCCGATGGCAGTGCCGCCTTCGCCAAGGCCACGGGCCTGACGCTGGACCTGACGGACAAGGGCCTGGGCCTGCGTTCGGGCCGCTATTCCTTGCTGGTCAAGGATGGCGTGGTCACGCAGCTGAACAACGAAAACGGTGGCGGCTTCGCGGTCAGCGACGCCGAGACCCTGCTCAAGCAGGCACAAGGCTGACCGTCAGGTGATGCCGTGGTGCGCGCGTGCCTTCAGGCACTGCGCATCACCTACCTGAACTTCGTGGCAGGTGCTGGGGCGCTGTGCGTAGATGGTGCAGCCCACCGACACGCCGACCTCGCCTTGCAGTGCCGCGCAATGCGGTGTGCCCGACGAGGTGCCGCGCATGCAGCGCAGGTGAGGGGTCAGGGGCTCGGTGAGTTCAACGGGCACATGGCCGCCGGGGGCATCGTTGCCTTCTGCCCAGTAAAACGAGACGCGGTAGTGGGCGCAGCAGGCGCCGCAGCGTTGGCAGTCCATGCGGGTCAGGTGGGTGAGCGAAACCCAGGGGATGGGCGGGTCGAAAGTTTAGCCGCGCCCGCGGCGCTTGTGCCTTGTCTTGCGGCCATGCTACATTTGTGTGTATGAGCACGGTCCGCTTTTATTTTTGGCACTTTCACCTCCCGCCCCACACCGGCGCAGGAGTGGCGAACTGCTGAGCAGACCCACCCGATCCTGAAACCGCCGGCAAGCAGCCTGGCGGTTTTTTTTTGCCCAGTTTTTCCAGCCCACACAGGACCGCACATGAGCACCAACACCAGCGCCGCACAAGGGTGGATCCCGCCCGCAGACAAGACCTCGCAGACCGACGACGAGCGCATCCGCAACGTCACGCCCCTGCCCCCGCCTGAGCACCTCATCCGCTTCTTCCCCGTGGGCGGCACGCCGGCCGAGGCCCTGATCTCGCGCACCCGCAAGAACATCCGCAAGATCATGCACGGCAAGGACGACCGCCTGCTGGTCATCATCGGCCCCTGCTCCATCCACGATCCGGCCGCGGCCATCGAATACGCCCGCAAGCTGCTGGCGCAGCGCGAGAAGTTCGCCGACACGCTGGAAGTCGTCATGCGCGTGTACTTCGAGAAGCCCCGCACGACCGTGGGCTGGAAGGGCCTGATCAACGACCCCTACCTCGACGAGTCCTACAAGATCGACGAGGGCCTCCGCATGGCCCGTCACCTGCTGCTGGAAATCAACCGCCTGGGCGTGCCCGCTGGCAGCGAGTTCCTCGACACGATCAGCCCACAGTACATCGGTGACCTGATCAGCTGGGGCGCCATCGGTGCGCGCACCACGGAAAGCCAGGTGCACCGCGAGCTGGCCTCGGGCCTGAGCGCGCCCATCGGCTTCAAGAACGGCACCGACGGCAACATCAAGATCGCCACCGACGCCATCCAGGCGGCATCGCGTTCGCACCACTTCCTGTCGGTGCACAAGAACGGCCAGGTTGCCATCGTGGACACGGCCGGCAACCCCGACTGCCACGTCATCCTGCGCGGTGGCAAGGCCCCGAACTACGACGCCGAGAGCGTGGCCGCGGCCTGCAAGGACCTGGACGCTGCCAAGCTGCCAACCTCGCTGATGGTGGACTTCAGCCACGCCAACAGCTCCAAGCAGCACGAGCGCCAGGTGGTGGTGGCCCAGGACATCGCCGCGCAAGTGGCCGGTGGTTCGACCCAGGTGTTCGGCGTGATGGTGGAAAGCCACCTGTGCGCTGGCGCCCAGAAGTTCACGCCGGGCAAGGACGACCCGTCCAAGCTGACCTACGGCCAGTCCATCACCGATGCCTGCATCGGTTGGGACGATTCCGAGCAGGTCTTGCAGATCCTGTCGGACGCGGTGAAGGCGCGCCGCGCACGCTGAGGGTGCGTTGAACCTGGGCTGGGCGCGCTCCCAGGAGCCGGCGGTGTGGCGTTTGTCACTCGCCGGCATCCCCCTTAAGGGGGAGATGCCCTTGCGTCGGGGCGAAAACCGGGGCGCTGCCCGATCTGGCGGGGGATACTGCCCGCAGTCGTTTGATCGCACTGCCGAATGAGCCTGACCGGTCCCCGTTTTTTGCTGGTGGATGACCACGCCTTGTTCCGCATGGGCCTGAGCCTCATGCTCACCGAGCGCTGGCCGCACGCCATGCTGACCCAGGCAGGCACCTGGGCGCAGGCCCTGGCGCACCTGCAAGCGCAGGCGGCGGACCTTGTGCTGCTGGACATCCACCTGCCCGATGGCCATGGCTTGGCCGACCTGCCTGTGCTGCGCGAGCTGGCGCCGCAGGCGCGGGTGCTGTTGATGTCGTCCGATGCGGACCCGGCGCACATCGCCCAGGCCCGGGCGGCCGGGATCGATGGCTTCGTGCCCAAGTCGGCCCAGGCCGCGGACATCGTCACGGCCGTACAAGCCATTTTGCGCGGCGAGCAGGCCTATGCGGCGCTGCCGTATGCCGCTTTGGGTGCGCTGGGTGGGTTGGGCGGCATGGGGGGCTTGAGCCGTTGGGGGGCTGGCGGTGTGTCGGAGCGCTTGACCTCGGGTGGCGGGCTCCAGGCCGAGGAGGCCGGCGTGGCTTTTTCCGACTTGCAGCTCGCGCTCTTGCGCCACCTGGGCAAAGGCACGCCGAACAAAGCCATCGCCCGGCAGATGGGCATGAGCGAAAGCGCGGTGCGCGCCGAAGTGTCCTGGATCACCGAGTGGCTGCAGGCCACCAGCCGCCGCGAGGCCTACGAACGCGCGGTGGAGCGAGGGTTGATCGTGCCATGACCTTCTGGCCGCCCTTGCACCGGGTGTTCCGCTTCGACCCGCCCCGCCTGCTGGCCGCCCAGATGGAGCTGCTGGACCGGGGCATGAACACGGCCTTCGTCACCTCGCTGATGGTGGCGCTGCTGACGGCCGTGGCTTACCAGTTCACGGTGGGCGATGCCCGCATCTGGGCGTGGTCGCTGATGACCGTGGTGCTGTGCGTGGCGGGCATGCTCACGCGGCGCCTGCTGCCGCGGCCGGGCAGTGCGGGCTTCGAGCCCCTGCGCTATGCCCGGGTCATGCGCGTGGTGTGGGCCTTCAACGGCGGTGCGTGGGGCGTGCTGGGGCTGTGCTTCATCCGCTCGGGCTTGCCAGACTCCACCAACCTCGTCGTGGGCATGGTGGCGGGCCTGGGCTCGGCGGGCTTGGCGCTGTTCGGGCCGTCCTGGCCGCTGGCCATGACCTACTGGCTGACCTGCATCGTGCCGGTGCTGATTGGCTTGCTGCGTGCCGAGGGCATGGTCAACACGGCGCTGGGGCTGGGTGGCATTGCCTACCTCTGGGCGATGACGGTGTACTCCTTCCATGCTTCGCGCATCGCGTTGCGCTCCATCGAGCTGCGCTTCGAAAATGAAGGTCTGGTGCAGCGCTTGCGTGACCAAACCCAACGCTCGCTGGAGGCCCGCCAGCTGGTGGAGCAGGCCCTGGTGGAGGCCAAGGACGCCAACCGGGCGAAAACCGTGTTCCTGGCCTCGGCCAGCCACGACCTGCGTCAGCCCTTGCACGCGGCGGGGCTGTATCTGGGGGCGCTGTCGCGGGCGGGGCTCAACGAGCGCCAGCAGCACCTGATGCGGCAGGTGCGGGTGTCGAACGAAGTGGCCAACGAGATGCTCAACACCCTGCTGGATTTTTCCAAGGTGGATGCCGGCGTCGTCAAGCCACAGCCGCGCAGCTTCACGCTGCAGCCGCTGTGCCACAAGCTCGAACGGGAGATGGGGCCCGTGGCCGAGAGCAAGGGCGTGGCTTTCCGCCTGCGTGACACCCAGTGGGTGGCCCATGCCGACCCGGCGCTGGTGGAGATGGTGTTGCGCAACCTGCTGGTCAACGCCGTGCGCTACACCGAGCAGGGCGCCGTGCTGTTGGGCTGCCGCCGGCGTGGCGACCGCGTGGTGGTGGAGGTCTGGGACACCGGCATCGGCATCCCGGAGCACCAGCACCGCGACATCTTCCGGGAGTTCCACCAACTGGGCAACCCGGAGCGCGACCGCCGCAAGGGCCTGGGCCTGGGCCTGGCCATCGTGGAAGGGCTGGCGCGGGCCATGGGCGTGTCGGTCAGCCTGGCATCGCGGCCGGGGCGGGGGTCGGTGTTCCGTTTGACGCTGCCCCTGAGCCAGCAAGCCGTGATGGACGAGCGCCGCGTGGCGCCGCAGGGCGACCTCAAGGGCTTGCGCGTGCTGCTGATCGAGGACGACGAGGCCGTGCTGGCGGCGATGGGCGACCTGCTGACCGCCTGGGGCTGCCGCTGCGAGACGGTGAGCACGGTCGATGAGGCCCTGGGTCGCCTGAACGTGTTCACGCCCCACCTCGTGGTGGCCGACTACCGCTTGCGCGAGCACCGCACGGGCGTGCAGGCCATCGCGGCGGTGCGCGAGGTGGTGCGACTGGATGGCGGCCCCGAGCTCGGTGCCTTGATCATCACCGGCGACACGGCGCCCGAGCGTTTGCGCGAGGCCCACGCCAGTGGCCTGCAACTGCTGCACAAGCCGGTGCCGGCCGAGCAGCTGCACGCGGCCTTGCTCAGCCAGTGGTGGCAGATCCAGGCGTTGCGGGTCGGGTCTGCATCAGCAGCAGGCTGAAGGCGAGCGCCGCCAGCCACATGCCCTGGCCACCCACGCCGAGGTGGTCGAACACCCAGCCACTGACGATGGGGCCCAGCGCCCCACCCACCGTGTAGCCGGCGATCATGGCCGAGGTGCCGGCCAGGGCCGAACTGTCGGCGAAGTCATGCGCCACGCGGATCATGCTGAGCGTGTAGAGCGCTCCGCCCACGCCTCCCCACAGGCCTGCGCAGACCCACAGCAGCGCGGGGTGCTCGGCCGCTTCCACAAAAGCCAGGGCGCTGAGCACCAGCAGGCCCGCGCCGGCGGCGAACAGGCGGCGGGGCGGCAGGTGGTCGGCCAGCCAGCCGATGGGGTATTGCAGGGCGAAGCTGCCCAGGCCCAAGGCCCCGGCGATGGAGGTGGCGCGGCCCAGGTCCAGCCCGATTTGCGCGCCATAGGCCGTGGTGATGGACCCCAGGCCGACCTCGAACACGCCGCCCACCACAGCAGCCCAGGCGAGTGCCGGGCGAAAGCGCCAAGCTGCCATCAGGCCCATGGGCACGTGGTCATCGTGCATGGCCTTGAGCCGTGCCACGCTGGGCGCGAGCGTCAGGGCCAGGCCCAGCGCCAGGCCCGCAGCAGCCAGGCCGTTGGCGGCTTGCGGGCTCAGGCCCAGCAGGGCGGGCAGCATGGGGCCGATGGCCATGCCTGCGCCCAGCAGCGCCTGGTACATGCCCGTCAGGCGACCGCGGTGCGTGGCTGGCACGTTGTGGGCGATCAGGGCTTCGGTGGCGTTCCAGGCGGCGGCGGCGCCCAGGCCGGCCACCAGGCCCAGGGCGCACCAGGCGCGGTAGTCGTCCGTCAGCAGGTAGCCCAGACAAGCGATGAGCTCCAGCAGCAGGCCCAGCCGGTAGGCCTGGCCCACGCCGATGCGCGCGAACAGCCGGGGCACCAGGGGCACCAACAGGGCCACGCTCAGGAAAGGCAGGGTGGCGAACAGGCCGATGGCCGTGCTGCTGGTGCCGCCCATCTGCAGGCGCACGGCCAGCACGGGGTTGAGCAGGCTGAAGGCCAGCACCACGCAGGTGGTGCCCAGCATGACGCGCCACAGGCCGTCAGGGAGGGCAGGCAGGTTCGGCCGGCGAAGGGGCATCTGGCGGGGTGTGCCTTCAGCTCAGCCAGCCGCGGCGCTTGAAGTACCACATGGGCACCAAGGCGCTGGCCACCATCAGGGCGACCGTGTAGGGGTAGCTCCAGACGGGACCCAACCACTCCAGCTCCGGGAACTTTTGGTTCATGCCGTAGACGCTGGCCACCAGGGTGGGCGGCAGCAGCGCGACCGAGGCCACCGAGAAGATCTTGATGATCTTGTTCTGGTTGATGTTGATGAAGCCCACCGTGGCGTCCATCAGGAAGTTGATCTTGTCGAAGAGGAAGGCGGTGTGCGAGTCGAGCGAGTCGATGTCGCGCAAAATTTGCCGGGCTTCTTCGAACTGGTCGGTGGTGAGCATGCGGGCGCGCATCATGAAGCTCAGGGCGCGGCGCGTGTCCATGACGTTGCGGCGGATGCGGCCGTTCAAGTCTTCCTGGCGGGCGATGGCCGCCAGCGCCTCGGCGGCGGCGGCATCGTTGACTTCGTCTTGCAGCACGCGCTTGCTGACTTTCTCCAGCTCGTCGTAGATGTTCTCCAGCGTGTCGGCGGAGTACTCGGCGTCGGCGTCGTAGAGCTTGAGCAGCACGTCCTTGGCGTCTTCGATCAGGGCCGGGATGCGGCGTGCGCGCATGCGCAACAAGCGGAAGACGGGCAGGTCCTCGCGGTGGATCGAGAACAGCACATTGTTGTGCAGGATGAAGGCCACGCGGACGTTGCGCGGGGTGTCGTCGTCGTCGATCAGGAAGTCGGAGCGGATGTGCACGGCGTCGTCTTCTTCGTAGAAGCGGGCCGACTCTTCCAGGTCGTCGTCGATGATGTCGCCGGGGATGACGAGGCCGAAGCGCACGGCGATCCAGCCCTTTTCTTCGGGCGTGGGGTCTTCCAGGTCCACCCAGATCGGGCTCACGGGCGTGAGCTCATCGAGGCTGTCGATTTCTTCCTGGAAAAGGCGGCCGTTGGCCAGCGTGAAAACGTTGAGCATGGGGTCTCCAGCGCGTGCATGCCGCGGGACTGGTGCGTGGCGCCCGGGGTGCACGGATGACGGTGAGGGGTGGTGTTGGGTGTGCCGCCCCCTCCCGCAAGGCCGTCCCGCGCTCGGTGCGTGCAGTCAGTGCATGCCGAGGGGCTGGCCGCATCCGGTGCGCGGGGCTGGCATCGAGCCGGGCCCTGGCGCCGGTTGGCTGGAGTGGGCGGTCACCGAGGGTGACTGTCCAAGGTGAACGCTCCATGTGTGCGCCGCTTGAGCGGCAAGGTGCCATTATGACGCGCGCTCGCCCTGTGCGCCTTGGACGAGGACCGTGCGAGTGCAAAAACCACGGCGCTTGGCGGCACACGCCGTGGCATCGGCTCGGTGTAAGGTGACGGCCCATGGTCATGCCCGCTTTCAAGACGTCTGGCGCCGCGGTCTCGCGCCTGGACCTCAACCTGTTCCGTGTGATGGACGCTGTCTATGAGCACGGTGGCATCTCTGGCGCCGCCCGCCACCTGCACCTCAGCCAGCCGGCCGTGAGCCACGCCCTGGCCCGCTTGCGCCGCCTGTGGGGCGACCCGCTGTTCGTGCGCCAGGGCAACCAGATGGTGCCGACCGAGCTGACCCGGCGCGTCATCGGCGAGGTGCAGGCCCACCTGCGCGGCCTGCAGTCGCTCATGGGCCAGGCCGACACCTTCGACCCGCTGACGCTGAACATGACCCTGCGCCTGGGCATGCGCGATGTGCTCGAAGCCATCACCCTGCCGCCCTTGATGGCCAGCCTGGGCCGCGTGGCCCCGCACGTGAAACTGGCCAGCGTGCGCGTGCCGCGCGACGCGCTGGAGCGCAGCCTGACGCTCGGCGAGGTGGACCTCGTCATCGACCGCCAGCGCCGCGTGGCCGGTCGCATCCGCGGCGAGCACCTGGCCGACGAGGACCTGGCCGTGCTGGTGCGCCGAGACCATCCCGTGCAAGGCGCACTGGATGTGCCCACCTACTTTGCCCAGCAGCACGTGATGGTGACCTTGCAGCCCGAACAGCCCGACCCCCTGCAGGCCGTGTGGGCCGCGCAGGGGCTGGGCGAACGCGAGGTCATCCTGCGCTGCCAGCATTACTTCGCGGCCGCCAACGTGGTCGTGGCCAGCGATGCCTTGCTGACGCTGCCGCGCACCTACGCCGAGCAGCTCACCCGGGCCTTGCCCCTGACCCTGCGCGAGCTGCCCGTGCCGGTGCCGCCCATCGGCATCTGGATGTACTGGCACGCCGACCGCGAAGCCGACCCGGTGCACCGCTGGATGCGCGAGAGCGTGGCCGCGGGTGCGCGCCAGGCCATGCGCTGAATGCATGACTTGCGATGAAAATTCATCATTTGATGCAAGGGTGATGGCGGCGTAGCATCCAGGGACCGAAGGCAGACAGCCTCATCCCACCCAGGAGACCCCCATGGACTTCCAGCCCAGCGAACGTGCCAGCAGCACCGCCAAGCGCGTGCGTGCCTTCATCGACGAACACATCGCCCCGATCGAGGCCGCGCACTGGCAGGAGATCCACGAGGCCCGCCACGGTGGCGACTGGACGAAGTGGCAGATCCCGCCGCGCGTCGAAGCCCTCAAGGCCAAGGCCCGCGCCGAAGGCCTGTGGAACCTGTTCATGCCCGACCCCGAGCTGGGTGCCGGCCTGAGCGTGCTGGACTACGCCTTCAGTGCCGAGCAGACCGGCCGCTCCATGATGGCGCCCGAGATTTTCAACTGCAACGCGCCCGACACCGGCAACATGGAAGTGCTGTGGAAGTACGGCAGCGCCGAGCAAAAGGCCCAGTGGTTGACGCCGCTGCTGGCCGGCGAGATCCGCTCGGTGTTCTTCATGACCGAGCCCGATGTGGCCTCGTCGGACGCCACCAACATGGCCGCCACCGCCGTGGTCGAGGGCAAGGAGATCGTGCTCAATGGCAAGAAGTGGTGGTCGTCCGGCGTGGGTGACCCGCGCTGCAAGATCGGCATCTTCATGGCCCGCACGCCCAACGCGGACGGCGGCCGCCACAACCAGCACTCGATGGTGCTGGTGCCGATGGACACCCCGGGTGTCGAGATCAAGCGCATGCTGCCCGTCTTCGGCGAGTACGACGAGCCCCACGGCCACGGCGAGGTGCACTTCACCAACGTGCGCCTGCCGCTGTCCAACGTCATCGCCGGCCCGGGCCGCGGCTTCGAGATCGCCCAGGGTCGCCTGGGCCCAGGCCGCATCCACCACTGCATGCGCATGCTGGGCGCCGCCGAAAAATCGCTGGAGCTGGCCATCGAGCGTGGCTTGAAGCGCGTGGCTTTCGGCAAGCCCCTCATCAACCTGGGTGGCAACCGCGAGCGCATCGCCGAATGCCGCCTGGCCATCGACCAGGCCCGCCTGCTGACCCTGCAAGCCGCCTGGAAGATCGACACCGTGGGCGTGATGGGCGCGCTGACCGACGTCTCGGCCATCAAGGTCGTGGCGCCCAACGTGCTGCAGCAGGTGGTGGACTTCGCCATCCAGATCCATGGCGGCATGGGCGTCTCGCACGACACCCCGCTGACGGCCTTCTTCAACCAGGCACGCAGCCTGCGCCTGGCCGACGGCCCGGACGAGGTGCACAAGGGCATGATCGCCCGCCTGGAGCTGATGAAGTACGGCAGCAAATAAGGCGCACGGCGGAAAGCACATCGACATGGGCGCGCTCTACCTCATCCGCCATGGCCAGGCGTCGTTTGGCAGCCAGAACTACGACGAGCTCTCGGCCCTGGGACACCAGCAAGGTCACGCCGTCGGGCAGGCGCTGAAGGCCCGCGGCGTGAGCCCGGAGGTGGTGGTCAGCGGCACCATGCAGCGCCACCAGGACACGGCCCGCGCGGCCTTGTCGGCCATGGCGCTGGACGTGCAGATGCGCATCCACGCCGGCGTCAACGAGTTCGACCACGAGAACGTCATCGAGGTGGCCCAGCCACGCTACGCCGACAAGGCCTTGATGATGTCGGAGATGGCCGCCAGCGGTGACCCGCGCCGTGCCTTCCAGACCTTTTTCCAGGACGCGGTCTCGCGCTGGGTCGGTGGCAACCACGACGCCGAGTACAGCGAGCCCTGGTCGGTGTTCAAGCTGCGCTGCGTGTCCACGCTGGAAGAGCTGGTGCAGCTGACGCCCGCCAAGGGCCAGGCCGCGGTGTTCACCTCGGGCGGCTTCATCAGCGTGGTGTGTGCCCACCTGCTGGGCCTGCACGACACCCAGGCCTTCACCATCAACTGGACGCTGGCCAACGCCGGCATCACGAAGATTTTGGTGGGCCGGGATGGCCTGCACCTGGTGTCCATCAACGAGCATGCCCACGTTGAAGGCGCGAATCCTTCCCTGTTGAGTTACCGCTGAGCCGCCAGACCGTGACAATGTCCCGGGGCCCGTCGCAGCGTGCGATCGGGTCCAGCACACACGCACAAGGGGGCACACGATGGCGAAGTGGACGAAGGTGTTGGGCGGGCTCTTGCTCGTCCTGGGGGTGTTGGTGGGCCTCGGCGTGGTCAAGGCCTGGGCGCCCGACCGCGACGTGGACAGCCTCAAGGCCCGCTGGGCGCCGCCGCCATCGCAGTTCGTGGGCCTCATGGGCATGCAGGTGCACCTGCGCGACGAAGGCCCGCGCAGCGACCCCCAGCCCATCGTGCTGCTGCATGGCACCTCGGCCAGCCTGCACACCTGGGACGGCTGGGCCGAGGCCCTGAAAGGCCAGCGCCGCGTCATCCGCATGGACCTGCCCGGCTTCGGCCTGACGGGCCCGATGCCCGATGGCAACTACCAGCTCACGCACTACGTGGACTTCCTTGTGGCCCTGCTCGACCAACTCGGCGTGAAGCAGGCCGTGGTGGCGGGCAACTCCTTCGGCGGCGGCCTGGCCTGGAAGCTGGCGGTGGACCACCCTGAGCGTGTCAGCAAGCTGGTGCTGGTCGATGCGGCCGGCTACCCCTATGACCCGACATCGGTGCCGATCGGCTTCAAGGTCGCGCAGATCCCATGGCTGCGCCCGGTGATGGAGAACGTCTTGCCGCGCAGCATGATCGAATCCAGCGTGCGCAACGTTTACGGCGACCCCAGCCGCATCACGCCCGTACTCATCGACCGCTACTTCGAACTCACCTTGCGCGCAGGCAACCGCCACGCCCTGGGCGAGCGCTTTAGGCAGAGCCCCGGTGGGCAGTACGCCGCGCAAATTCCCTCGGTCAAGCAGCCCACGCTCATCCTCTGGGGCGGCCAGGACAGGCTCATCCCGCCGGACAACGCCGACCATTTCCAGCACGACATCGCCGGCAGCCGCCTGGTGGTGTTCGATGGCCTGGGCCACGTCCCCCACGAGGAAGACCCGGCCGCGACCGTGGCAGCGGTGCAGTCCTTCCTGGCCCGGTGACGGGCCGCAGATGTTGCCGACCTGTCACACCTTGCGGGAAAACCCTGCACCGCCTTGAGGGATGAAGGGCGAACCGCTTCGCGTTAAATTCGTCGTTCTTTCGGGTGAGGCTCACCCAAAACCAAGGAGATTCACATGAAGAAGATGGCACTGGCCGGCTTGCTGCTGGCCGCGATGGGTGGCGCCTCGGCCCAGGTGTACGTGGGTGGCGCGCTCGGTTTGACGCACGTCGATTGCCCGGCCAACGTCGCCAACTTCGCCAGCGTCACCAACTGCGATGCCGCCGACATGGGGGGCAAAGCTTCCGTGGGCTACCGCCTCAACCGTGTGGCCGCGCTGGAAGCGTCCTACATCGACTTTGGCAAAAGCAAGTTCAATGTGCTCTTCGTGGGTGGTTCGCAGGAAGTGAGCGGCTTTGTGCTGAACGCCGCCTTGCGCCATGACCTGACCCGCGAGCTGACCGGCGTGGGCCGCCTGGGCTTTGCCACGATGGACACGAAGCAGCGCTTGGGTGGGGCTTCGCGCACCGAAAGCTCCACGAAGGTCTACTTCGGCCTGGGCCTGGAGTACGCGCTCAGCCGCAACCTCAAAGCCACTGCCGCTGCGGACTTCACTTCGGCCGAGTACAACGGTGACAGCCATGCCGTGCGCATGTTCAGCGCCGGCGCCCAGTACGAGTTCTGAGCCTGAGTCCGACCTGCACAAAAAGGCACCCCGAGGGGTGCCTTTTTCATGGCGCAGGGCCGGGGCCTGTCAGAACAGGCGCTTGAGCACCACCATGCCCTCGTTGGCCGACCGCCCCTGTTGCCAGGTGCGGCGCCATTCCAGCAGCAGGCTGTGCTGGGCGTCCAGGTACTTGACTTGGCTGAGGCTCAGCTCCCGGCTGCTGTGTTGCTGGCCCAGCGGGCGTGAGATCTGGCTCAGGCGCAGCACCGTCTTCATGTCGAACACTTCGCGCACCACCATGCCCACGCTCGGCATCGCGTACAGATAGCCCTGCTGGCGGTAGCCCCAGCCGCCACCCAGCAGCGCGAAGGCGTCGAGGTCGTCGCTCAGGCGCCAGGTGTAGCCGCCCGCGCCTTCGACCAGCAGCGCCTTCTTGTCGGGGCTGCGCAGCTGGGGCTGGCGCTCCACGCCGATCTTGAAGCGGCCGGACAATCCGCCCGTCATGGCCTCGCGTGGCAGCAGCGATTCCACCGCGTACAGCGTGAAGTGGTCCAGCCTGACGCGGCCGCTGTGGGCCTCGACCAGCCAGGCGCTGTCGAACAGGCGCAGTTCGCTTTCGCTGAACAGCTGCCGGTTGTCATCGACCAGCGCGTGCGACACCGGCTGCAGGCCCAACCGCAGGTGCTGGGCGCCGCCCGAGCGCTGCCAGCCCAGGCTGATCTGACGCTCGGGTGGGGCGTTGACGGGGTTTTTGTGCGCGTCGGTGTGGAGCGCCAGGTCGGCGTAGTCGCGTTGGCGGACCTCGTCGAGCTGTGTGGCATACGCCTGCCAATCGCTGCGCGCGATGCGCTTTTGCTCCAGCAGGTGGCTGTTGTAGGCCCGTGCCAGTTCCAGTGCCAGGAAGCCTTGTTGGATGTCGGTGGCGGTGGCGGTGGTTGCGGCTTCGGGCAGGGCCCGTTGCTCGACTTGCTCTTTCACCTGGTCCACCTGGGGTGTGGGCAGACCGTCACGCAAAGTGCGCACGCGCCAGCGCGAGGGTGTCGTGACCGTGCTGCTGGCCACCAGCCCCACCGCCTGGGCGCGTTGCACCACGCCCTTGGGCGTCGTCCACCATTCGCGTCCGTCCAGCATCTGCGGCGCGGCCAGGGCCACGATGTGCTTGACCAGGGTGGCGCAGTTGTAGTCCTGGAAGAAGTAAGTGATGCGGGTTTGGCGCAGCTCGTGCATGTGCGCCTGCATGAGCTGGCGCGAGAAGGCGTCGAGCTGCAGTTCGTATTCCCAGAGCGAGCGCTGCTCATCGACCGCGTAGAGCTGGACCTCGTCCTGGAAAGGCGTGAGCACGAAGTAGCCCTGCTTGCCCACCACCATGCTGTCGTAGAACAGCTTGGGCAGGTTGGCCGTGGCCGCGTCGGTGAAGAAGGCGATGGCATGGGCCGCCTCGGTGCCGTCGGGTCGCTGGCCAGCCACCTTCAAAAACAGGTGCCCCATCATGCTGGAGGGCTGGCTGAGGTTCTCGGAGGCGAACACGAGGCTGATGCGCTCGGCGGGTGCGCGGGCGATGAACTCCTGCAGCGTCTGGCAATGTGCCAGCGACAAGGGCGGCAAGTTCAGCGTGCGCTGCAGCCAGAGGTAGCGGGCCGGGAAGCGGCACACCGCTTGCGTCGATTGCGGGCCGTACAGGTGGGCCAGCGTGGCCTTGAGTTCGCGTTGCGACGAGAACTCGGGCAGGCTGAGCAGGAAGCTGTCGTCGAGGATCTGGGCTTGCCCATCGCGCAGGTGCAGCAAGGCCTGCCAGGTCTCTGAGCGGTGCAGGTCCTGGCGTTCGGCCTGGGCCTGCCACGCGCTGACATCGACAGCAGGCTCGGGCGATGTTTGTGCCTGCGCGGGCACGAGGCTCCAGGCGCAGGCCAGCCAGAGTGCTGCGCGGAGGCACGAAAAAAAAGCGGCCCGAAAGCCGCTTCCTTTGCAGACGAGCTGCAGACCGCTCATCACTGACCGCAGGAGATCACGACGTTGTCGGCGTACTTCCACATTTTGTCGGTGGAGTAGTCGGTCGTGGAGCCGAAGGCGCCGCCGCTCAGGATGTTGATGAAGAACTTCGGATCGACGCTGTTCTCAACCGAGGTCTGCTTGGCGCAACCGGCGGTTTCCACGTTGAAGACCTTGGAAGCCTTCTGACGCTGCACGGTCACGATGCCGGGGCCGGTGAAAGGCACGCCGTCCACGGAGCCCTTGATGGCCTTGCCGTTGGAAGCGGACACGTTGACCTGTTGGGTCTTCTCGTTGAGGATTGAAGCGCAGCCGCTCAGCAGAGCGACGGAAACCAGTGCGGCGGACAGAGCCAGCTTTTGCATCAAAAACTCCTTGTTGGGTATGCGAACGGTGAATCGACGTTCGTACCCGCAACAAGCGAGTGCTTGGGTGGCGCAGGGAGGCGCAGGCTGCAAGGTGCAGCTTGGGATGTGTGACGTGGGTTGTCCACCATGGCTTGTGCCGCCATGTGATGTCGCTCCGCCTCCCTGATCCGCGGATACTCAGCGTCGCGCAGATTCTATGTCTGCACCTTGCTGGGGCGTATCGGAATGCGATAGATGTGTCGCCTTGTGGTCACAGCCGAGCGCACATCCGCCATGGACCACCCATTTGGCCGATGCAAAACACGACGTGCTGGCGATGCGCCCATGAAAAAGGCACCCCGCAGGGTGCCTTCAAGCCGATGTCAAACCAGCAGCATCAAGCCGCCTTGACCTTCAAGCGCCAGGCGTGCAGCAGCGGCTCGGTGTAGCCGGAGGGCTGTTCCTTGCCCTTGAAGACCAGGTCCAGGGCGGCCTGGAAGGCGGCGCCTTGGGGGTTGGCCACCAGGCTTTCGTAGGCGGCGTCGCCGGCGTTCTGGCCGTCCACCACGGCGGCCATGCGGGCGAAGCTGTCACGCACCATGGCCTCGGTCACCACGCCGTGGTGCAGCCAGTTGGCCACGTGCTGGCTGGAGATGCGCAGCGTGGCGCGGTCTTCCATCAGGCCCACGTTGTGGATGTCGGGCACCTTGGAGCAGCCCACACCCTGGTCGATCCAGCGCACCACATAACCCAGGATGCCCTGGATGTTGTTGTCCACTTCCTGTTGCTTCTCGGCGTCCGACCAGTTGGCTTGCGCAGCCACGGGGATGGTCAGCAGCTTGTCCATCAGGCTTTGCGCGTCTTCGCCGGACTTCTCGATCTCCACTTGCACGGCGGCCACGTTCACCTGGTGGTAGTGGGTGGCGTGCAGGGTGGCGGCGGTGGGCGAGGGCGTCCAGGCGGTGTTGGCACCGGCCTTGGGGTGGCCGATCTTCTGCTTGAGCATCTCGGCCATCAGGTCAGGCATGGCCCACATGCCCTTGCCGATCTGGGCGCGACCGCGCAGGCCACATTGCAGACCGATCAGCACGTTGCGGCGCTCGTAAGCGGCGATCCAGTCGCTGGCCTTGATGTCGCCCTTGCGCATCATCGGGCCGGCCAGCATGGCGGTGTGCATCTCGTCGCCGGTGCGGTCCAGGAAGCCGGTGTTGATGAAGGCCACGCGGCTTTGGGCGGCGGCGATGCAAGCCTTCAGGTTGGCCGAGGTGCGGCGCTCTTCGTCCATGATGCCCAGCTTGACGGTGCTGTCCGGCAGGCCCAGCAGCTGCTCCACGCGGGTGAACAGCTCGGCAGCGAAGGCCACTTCGGCTGGGCCGTGCATCTTGGGCTTGACGATGTAGACCGAGCCCTTGCGCGAGTTGTTGATCTTCTGGCCGTCGATGGCGCCATGGCCTTGCAGGTCGTGCAGGGCGATGGTGGTGGTCACCACGGCGTCCATGATGCCTTCGGGGATCTCACGGCCTTCGGCACCCCACAGGATGGCCGGGTTGGTCATCAGGTGGCCCACATTGCGCACGAACATCAGCGAACGGCCATGCAGCTTGACTTCGCCGCCCACTTGACCATTTTTCACGCCGGTGTACACGCGGTCGGCGTTCAGCTTGCGCACAAAGGTCTTGCCGCCCTTGGCGACTTCTTCGGTCAGCGTGCCCTTCTGGATGCCCAGCCAGTTGCTGTAGCCCAGCACCTTGTCTTCGGCGTCGACGGCGGCGACCGAGTCTTCCAGGTCCAGGATGGTGGACAGGGCCGATTCCAGCACCAGGTCGGACACGCCGGCCGCGTCGGTCTTGCCGATGGCGGTGTCGCGGTTGATCTGGACGTCGATGTGCAGGCCGTTGTTGACCAGCAGGACGCTGGTGGGTGCGGCGGCATCACCTTGGAAGCCGACGAACTGCTCAGGGTTTTGCAGGCCGGTGGTCTTGCCGTTGCTCAGGGCCACGACGAGCTTGCCACCCTCGACGCGGTAGCCGGCCGACTCCTTGTGCGACGCGCCTTCCAGCGGGGCGGACTGGTCCAGGAAGTTGCGGGCCCAGGCGATCACCTTGGCGCCACGCACCGGGTTGTAGCCCTTGCCCTTGTCGGCGCCATCGGTCTCGGGGATGGCGTCGGTGCCGTACAGGGCGTCGTACAGGCTGCCCCAGCGGGCGTTGGCGGCGTTCAGGGCGTAACGCGCGTTCAGGATGGGCACCACCAGCTGCGGGCCGGCTTGTGTGGCCAGTTCGGCGTCCACGTTCGATGTGGTCACCTTGACGTCGGCGGGCACGGGCACGGTGTAGCCGATCTGCTCCAGGAAGGCGCGGTAGGCGACCATGTCAGAGATGGGGCCGGGGTGGGCGGTGTGCCACTGGTCCATCTCGGTCTGGATGCGGTCGCGCTCGGCCAGCAGGGCAGCGTTCTTGGGGCCCAGGTCGCTGACGATGGCGTCGAAGCCGGCCCAGAACTTGGCGCTGTCCACGCCGGTGCCGGGCAGCACCTTGTCTTCGACGAAACGGAACAGCTCGGTGGCCACTTGCAGGCCGTGGACGGTGGTGCGTGCGCTCATGGGAACCCCTCGAAATCAGAAAGCTGAAGCAACGGTCGCAGTTTATTCGATACCAATCTCGACATTAAGATGCTAAAAAGTCATTGATTAATGACCTGAAAGTTAGAATCGACGCGAGTCGGGGGCTGACCTGAGGGAGATGCGCTTGTGTTTTGTCGCGGCGCTGCCCACCATGGACCGCACCTGGCGGTGGCGGGGCCGGGCGCGATGTGGCCCTTGCCTTGCCCTGTTCGACCAGCGATGGAAAGCCATGGACCGACTCAAGCAGATTGAATCCTTCGTCGGCGTGGCCGTGCGCGGCAGCCTGACCGCCGCCGCGGCCGCCGAGGGCGTGGCACCGGCGGTCGTGGGGCGGCGCATCGACGCCTTGGAAGAGCGCCTGGGCGTCAAGCTGCTGGTGCGCACCACGCGGCGCATCACCCTGACGCACGAGGGCACGGCCTTCCTGGAGGACGCCCAGCGCCTGCTGTCCGACCTGGCCAGCGCCGAAGCCAGCGTCAGCGCCGGTGGCCTGAAGGCCAGCGGGCACCTGCGCATCACCGCGCCAGCGGGTTTCGGGCGTCGGCACGTGGCGCCCCTGGTGCCGCGTTTCGCGGCCCAGCACCCGGAGGTGTCGGTCTCCCTGAACCTCTCGGACCGCATGGTGGACCTGGTCAACGAAGGTTTCGACTGCGCTGTGCGCGTGGGCGACCTGCCCGACTCCAGCCTCATCAGCGTACGTCTGGCCGACAACCGCCGCCTGTGCGTGGCCAGCCCGGCCTATGTGGCGGCCCATGGCATGCCCGCGCACCCGTCCGACATCGTTCGCCACGCCTGCCTGGCCTTGAGCTCCGAGGCGGGCCAGACGCGCGGCTGGGCCTTCACGGTCGATGGCCAGGTGGTGCACGTGCGGCCCGCGCCCCGGCTGGACTGCTCCGACGGCCAGGTGCTGCACGCCTGGTGCCTGGAGGGCCTGGGCCTGGCCTGGCGCTCGTGGTGGGAGGTCGAGGCCGATGTGCGCGCCGGCCGGCTGGTGAGCGTGCTCGACGAATTCACGGCGCCGCCCAACGGCATCTACGCCGTCTTCCCGCAGCGCAAGCACCTGCCGCTGCGCTTGAGCCTGTGGATCGATTTCATCAAGGCCACGTACGGTGATGCCGCTTACTGGCGCCGCGCCGCGGGCCTCTGACCCGCTTGGGGCATGATGCGGCCATGCTGCAAGAAACCCTGCTGGCTTACGCCCACTACATCGCCATCTTCAGCCTCATCGTCTTCCTGACGAGCGAGGCGGCGCTGTGCCGGCCTGAGTGGCTGAACGCGGCCGTGGTGCACCGGTTGGCGCGGCTGGACCTGATCTACCTGGGTGCCGCCATCCTGGTGCTACTCACCGGCCTGGCGCGGACGCACTGGGGCATGAAGGGCATGGGCTGGTACTGGCACCAACCCGTGCTGCACGCCAAGCTGGGGGTGTTCGTGGTGATCGGGCTGTTGTCGCTCAAGCCGACGTTCGCCTTCATCCGCTGGCGCAAGGCCGAGCGGGCCACCGGTGCCCTGCCCGATGCGGCCGAGGTGCGCCAGGTGCGGCGCTGGATCATGGTGCAAGCGCACTTGCTTTTGATCTTGCCCTTGCTGGGGGCGATGCTGGCGCGCGGGGTGGGCACGCGCTGAGCCCTTGTCGACCCAGGCCCGGGCAGCAAAAAGCCGCCCGAAGGCGGCTCGCTGGTTCGGCCGTGGGCCGGGGCTCACTTGGCCACAGCGGCTTCTTTTTCGCACTTCTTGATGAAGCTGTTCTTGGCGGCGCCGGCCAGGGCCTTGCCGTTCTTGTCCACGGCCTTGGAAGCACAGGCTGGGCCCGCACCGCCTGCGTCCTTCTCGCACTTCTTGATGAAGCTGTTCTTGGCGGCGCCAGCCAGCTTCTTTTCGGCGGCCTTGGCATCACAAGCCGGATCGGCGTG
Organism: Aquabacterium sp.; assembly: GCA_023266355.1. Taxonomy (GTDB): domain Bacteria; phylum Pseudomonadota; class Gammaproteobacteria; order Burkholderiales; family Burkholderiaceae_C; genus Aquabacterium. The sequence goes on along the minus strand of JAHFQM010000014.1, from coordinate 11,634 downwards.
GGCCAGGGTGGACATCAGGGCCAGAACGGCGGTGGCGATCAGTGCACGCATGTCGAACTCCTAGGAATTGAGTGGGGTGGTTGGCAGACCGCGAACGAGGGAAGGCACGGCCCGTGCCCAATGTAACGCGCCGCATCGCTGCCCGGATGACAGGCGTCAACCCGGCGGGCCCACCCTGGTTCACATGATGCGCCGCGGGTGTGCCAGTGCCTCGTGGGCGGCATGCAGGCGCCGCACCAGCACGCGGATGAAGGCCTCGTCGAACAGGTGCCGGCAGGCCGGGCTGAGCTGCTGCATGGCCTCGGGCGTGAACGAAATCGTCGTGGCCGGCTCGGTCACCACCACGTCGGTGCTGTGCTTGCGCAGTTCCGGGCTGGGCGCCAGGTAGGCCATCTCGCCCACCGAGGTGCCCGCACCCAGCAGGGCCACGCGCTTGTTGTTGCGGTACACCTCCACGCTGCCCTGGGCCATGATGTGGAAGCTGCGCCCCTCCTCGCCGCGTCGGTAGAGCGCATGCCCGAAGGCGAAACGCTGCCAGCGCGCGCGGTGCACCACCTCCCACAACTCCACATCGCCGAACTGCGAGAAAAAGTCGAGCGCACGCAGCAGGTTGAAACGCTCGGAGTCGAGCACGCCCTGCAGGTGGCCGCGCGGCACCTGGTGGTCCGAAATCAACCCTGACAGCGCTTGCGCGAAGGCGTCCCAGTTGGGGTAGCGGTCGTTGGGGTTCTTGGCCAGGGCCTTGAGGATGACGCCATCGACGGCCGGGTTCACGCCCGCGCGCAGGCCGGACAGCGGCGTGGGCGTCTCGTTGTAGATCAGGTTCATGAGCGCAGCCTGGGAGGGCGCATCGAAAGGCGGGCGGCCCGCGACAAGGTGGTAGAGCACGGCTCCCAGCGCGTACATGTCGGCGCGGCTGTCCAGCACCTGGCCGTCGAGCTGCTCGGGTGCCATGTAGGCCAGCGAGCCGACCTTGTGCACCTGGGTCGAGTCCGCCGTCATGTTCAGCACGCTGCCGAAATCGCTGATCTTCACGTCGGTGACCATGCCTTGCGCGTTGGTCAGCGCGAGGATGTTGGCCGGCTTCACGTCCCGGTGGATGAGGCCCTGGCGGTACACATAGCCCAGTGCCATCGCGCACTTGAAGCCGATTTCCACGATCAGCTCCAGCGGCAGGAGCTGGTCCGGTCGGCAGAAGCTGCGCAGCGTGGTGCCCGGCACGTACTCCATCACCACATAGGGCGAGGTCGGGTCGGCCACCGCGTCGTAGATCTGCACGACGTTGGGGTGCTGCAAGCGGCCCACCAAGGCGGCTTCGGCGGCAAAGAAGCGCGCATAGACGGGGCCATCGACCGCATCGCCCAGGGCGCTGGCGCGCACCCGCTTGATGGCGACTTCGCGGTCGTGGAAGTCGTCGCGGCCCAGGAAGACCTCGCTGGTGGCGCCTTCGCCCAGCCTCTGGAGGACCCGGTACTTGCCGATCGTGCTGACGTCCATGCTGGTCCGATGCCGTTATCTGATGCGCTTCATGTTGTGCATCTTGTCACGCTGGGCCCGGCTTGAGGCCTCAAAAAAGCGTCTGCGGCGTGGGCAATTCTGCGCACTTCTCCGGGATCCGGCCAGGCGGAGCCGCCGCCGGGGCGCCGCCTCGTAGAATCCCGCCCATGATCCAAGCCAAGCGTGACCTTCTTTCTGCCCTGGGCGACGCCCTGCGCCAGGTGGCCCCCGAGGCCGCCGCTGCCGGCACCCTGCCGGCGCCCGTCTTCGAGGCGCCCAAACAAGCCGCCCACGGCGACCTGGCCGTGACCGCCGCCATGCAGCTGGCCAAGCCGCTCAAGAAGAAGAACCCGCGCGAGCTGGCCACGGCCCTGGTGGCCGCGCTCGAAGCCCAACCCGCGGTGCAGCAGTGGGTGACGCTGCCCATCGAAATCGCCGGCCCAGGCTTCATCAACCTGCGCTTGAAGCCTGCCGCCAAGCAAAGCGTCGTCGCCGACGTGTTCCAGGCGGGCGACCAGTTCGGCTGGCAGCCGGCCAACGCGCACAAGGTGCTGGTCGAGTTCGTTTCGGCCAACCCCACCGGCCCGCTGCACGTCGGCCACGGCCGCCAGGGCGCCCTGGGCGACGCGCTGTGCAACCTGTTCGAAACGCAGGGCCAGCAGGTCACGCGCGAGTTCTATTACAACGACGCGGGCGTGCAGATCGCCACCCTGGCCGCCTCCACCCAGGCGCGCCTGAAGGGCCTCCAGCCCGGTGACGCCGACTGGCCCGAATCGGCCTACAACGGTGACTACATCGCCGACATCGCCGCCGACTTCCTGGCCAAGAAAACGGTCAAGGCCGATGACCGCGCGTTCACCGCCTCCGGCGACGTGAACGACCTCGACGGCATCCGCCAGTTCGCCGTGGCCTACCTGCGCCACGAGCAGGATCTGGACTTGAAGGCCTTTGGCGTCCGTTTCGACAACTACTACCTGGAGTCGAGCCTCTACACCTCGGGCCGGGTCGAGGCGGCGGTGCAAAAGCTCAAGGATGCGGGCAAGACCTTCGAGGAAGGCGGCGCCCTGTGGCTGCGCTCGACCGACTACGGTGACGACAAGGACCGCGTCATGCGCAAGTCCGACGGCGGCTACACCTACTTCGTGCCCGACGTGGCGTATCACATCGCCAAGTGGGAGCGCGGCTTCGGCCAGTGCGTCAACATCCAGGGTTCCGACCACCACGGCACCATCGCCCGGGTCCGCGCGGGCCTGCAGGCGGCTGGCGTCGGCATCCCCCAGGGCTGGCCCGACTACGTGCTGCACAAGATGGTCACCGTGATGAAGGACGGCGAGGAGGTCAAGATCTCCAAGCGCGCCGGCTCCTACGTCACCCTGCGCGACCTCATCGAGTGGACCAGCAAGGATGCGGTGCGCTTCTTCCTGATCAGCCGCAAGGCCGACACCGAGTTCACCTTCGACGTCGACCTGGCCCTCAAGCAGAACGACGAGAACCCCGTGTTCTACGTCCAGTACGCCCACGCCCGCATCCACTCGGTGCGCGCCCAGTACGTCGAGAAGGCCGGTGGCGACCTCGGTGCCCTGGCGCAGGCCAAGCTGGACCTGCTCGCCGCGCCCACCGAACTGGCGCTGATGAGCAAGCTCGCCGAGTTCCCCGACATGCTCACCTCGGCCGCGCTGGGCCTGGCCCCGCACGACGTGGCCTTCTACCTGCGCGACCTCGCCAGTGCCTTCCACAGCTACTACGCCGCGGAACGATTCCTGGTGGATGATGTCGAACTCGGCCGGGCCCGCGTGGCGCTGCTGACGGCCACCGCCCAGGTGCTGCGCAGTGGCCTGGCCCTGCTGGGCGTGAGCGCACCCGAGAAGATGTGACCCCGGCGCACAGCGTCGGATGAGAGAGGACGGACACTGATGAAATCCCAACGTGGCGGCTTTTTCCTGGGCATGATCGTCGGCATGCTGGCCGGCCTGGCCCTGGCGCTCGGCGTGGCGCTTTACATCGCCAAGGTGCCGCTGCCCTTCATCGACAAGGTGCCCCAGCGCACCGCCGAGCAGGACGCCGCCGAGGCCGAGAAGAACAAGAACTGGGACCCGAACAACCCGCTCTACGGCAAGAACCCGGCCAAGCCGCGCCCGGTGCAGGTGGAGTCGGCGCCCGCGCCCGGTGCTGAGTCGGCTTCCGTGCCCACCGCTTCCCCGGCGGGCTCTGCCCCGGCGGCCAAGGCCTCCGCATCGGCAGCGTCGTCAACATCCGGTCGCAATCCGGCGGCCATACTGGCGGGTGAAGCCGTGTCGTCGCCCGCGGGGGCCGATGCGTTGAGCTACCAGGTGCAGGCTGGCGCCTATGGCAGCCAGACCGAAGCCGAGCAGCAACGCGCCAAGTTGGGGCTGATGGGTCTGGAAGCCCACCTGCAGGAGCGCGAGGTCAACGGCCGCACCATGTACCGCGTGCGCCTGGGGCCTTTCGGTCAGCGCGAGCAGGCCGAAGACGTCCGCGTCAAGCTGCAGGCCGCGGGCATCGAGTCCGCCCTGGTGCGTGTGCAAAAGTGATCTGAGTTTCGACCCTGTCCGAAGGATGTCCGCGATGAACCGCCGTGAATTCTCCAAGCAATCCCTGTCGGCCCTGGGGCTGGGCCTGGCCGTTGCGCCTGTGGTGACGCCCACGCTGAGCCTGGCGCAAGGCGGCGACCCCGTCGAGGGCGCGAACTACGTCAAGCTGGGCCAGGCCGCCCCTGTGGCAGCGCCCGCTGGCAAGGTCGAAATCGTCGAGTTCTTCTGGTACGGCTGCCCGCACTGCTACCACTTCGAGCCCTCGCTGAACGCCTGGATCGGCAAGCTCCCCGCGGATGTGGCCTTCCGCCGCGCGCCCGTGGCTTTCCGCGAAAACCCCTTTGGCATGCACCAGCGCATTTACTACGCGCTGGAGGCCATGGGCCTGCTGTCCTCCTTGCATGGCAAGGTCTTCCACGCCCTCCACGAAGAGGGTCTCAAGCTCGACAAGCCCGACCTCATCGCCGATTTCATGGCCAAGAACGGCGTGGACCGCGCCAAGTTCCTGTCGGTGTTCGACTCCTTCGCCGTGCAGACCAAGTGCCGCCAGGCACGCACCCTGGCCGAGGCCTACAAAATCGACGGCGTGCCCGCCATCGGCATCGGCGGCCAGTTCCTGACCTCGATTTCGCTCAACGGCACGCCCGAAAAGACCCTGGCCACGGTGGACTTCCTCGTCAACCGCCTGCGCAAGGGCAAGTGAGGCCCCGAGGCGCCTGGGTGGCGCCTGGGTGGCGCCAGGCGGGATATTTGCGCGGTATTTGCAGACCAGCCACACACGGTGGCACGGTCTTCGGTAAACTACATGCAAATTCCATGCCGAAGATGAGTTTGCCTGTGCGCCCTGCTGTCCTTTCCCCTCGCTTGTTTGCTTGCGCCTGCGCCTTGGTGACGGCGGCCTTGGCGTCTCCCGGGGTCGCCCTGGCCGACAAGACCGACCGCGCCCAGCCCGTGGTGTTCGCTGCCGATGCCGCCCGGGTGGACGAGTCCAAGCGCGTCAACATCCTGACCGGCAACGTCGAGATGACCAAGGGCACCATGCTCATCCGCGCCGAGCGCGTGGAAGTGCGCCAGAACCCCGACGGCACGCAAACGGCCACCGCCACCGGCGGTCAGGGCGGGCGCAGCTACTTCAAGCAAAAGCGCGAGGGCATGGACGAGGTCATCGAGGGCGAGGCCGAGAAAATCGTCTACGAAGGCCGCGATGACACCGTGAACTTCACCACCCGTGCCGAGATGCGCCGCCTCACCGCGGGCCTCAAGACCGACGAGGTCAATGGCCAGGCCATCCGCTACGACAACAAGACCTCGGTCTACCAGGTCATGGGCGGCGCCAGCGATGGCGGCAAGCCGGCCGGCCGGGTCAAGGGCGTGATCACGCCGCGCGCCAGCGAACCCGCTGCGGCTGCCACTGGCGCGGGCCGCTGAGATGGCGACGCCCGTCCAGGGGGCCGCAGCCCCGGGTCAGCCGCTGAACCAAGCCAGCCAGCCCAGCCAACTGAAGGCCGAGAGCCTGAAAAAACGCTACGGCGCGCGCACCGTGGTGCACGACGTGCACGTGGCCGTGTCGGCCGGTGAGGTGGTCGGCCTGCTCGGCCCCAACGGCGCCGGCAAGACCACCAGCTTTTACATGATCGTCGGCCTGGTGCGGGCCGATGCCGGCGCCATCGACATCGACGGCGAGCGCATCGAGCGCCTGCCCATGCACGAGCGCTCGCGCTTGGGGCTGAGCTACCTGCCTCAGGAAGCGTCCATCTTCCGCCAGCTCAACGTCGAGGACAACATCCGCGCCGTGCTGGAGCTCCAAGTCGATGAGCGCGGCCGCAAGCTCGCGGGCAAGGTCATCGAAGAACGCCTGACCACGCTGTTGCGCGAGCTCAGCATCGAGAAGCTGCGCACCAGCCCGGCGCTGTCGCTGTCGGGCGGTGAGCGCCGCCGGGTGGAAATCGCCCGGGCCCTGGCCACGCAGCCGCGCTTCATCCTGCTCGACGAGCCCTTCGCGGGCGTGGACCCGATCGCGGTCATCGAGATCCAGCGCATCATCGGCTTCCTCAAGGCCCGTGGCATCGGCGTGCTCATCACCGACCACAACGTGCGCGAAACGCTGGGCATCTGCGACCGCGCCTACATCATCAGCGAGGGGCGTGTGCTGGCCGAAGGCCGCCCGACCGAGATCGTTGACAACGCCGAGGTGCGCAAGGTCTACCTCGGCGAACACTTCCGCATGTGAGAGCGGCTGCCGCACCATGAAGCCCTCTTTGCAGTTCCGCCTGTCGCAGCACATGGCGTTGACGCCGCAGCTGCAGCAGTCCATCCGCCTGTTGCAGCTGTCCACGCTGGAGTTGCACCAGGAAATCGAGCAGATGCTCGAACAGAACCCCTTCCTGGAGCCGGAAGACGACTTGCCCGCGCTCGACCTGGCCGCGGCCGAGTTCGAGCGCCAGCGCAATGAGCGCCAGAGCGGCGAAGACACCGCCTCATCGTCGTCCGACGCCGATGGCGGCTCGGGTGACAGCGATGCCGCTGGCATCGACAAGGCCGATCTCGGCACCACCGAGCGCGACGACTGGGAAAACGGCACCGAGCGCGAAGACTTCGACGGCATCAGCGAAACGCCTTCGCGCAACAACGACAGCGACGACGACTACGACCCGATGTCGCGCAACGCGCCCACCGTCAGCCTGCAGGACCACCTCAAGGCGCAGCTGCTGGGCACGCGCCTGGGTGCCGAGGAGATGGCCGCCGTCGAGGTGCTGATCGAGTCGCTCAACGAAGACGGCTACCTGGCCGACCCGCTGGAAGAGATCGCCGCCAGCTTGCTGCCGGGCGACCCTGAGGAGGTCGACGAAGACACGCTGGACGAGCTGATGTCGCGGCTGCGCTGCGCCCTGGGCTGGCTGCAAAGCCTGGAGCCCGTGGGCGTGGGCGCGGCCAACCTGCCGGACTGCCTGGTGCTGCAGCTCAAGACGCAGGCCCCGAGCCGCATCCGCGACGTGGCCATCGACATCTGCCGCCACCACCTGGAGCTGCTGGCCCGCCGCGACACCCGCAAGCTCATGAGCGCCGCCGGCGCCACCGAGGGCGAGGTCAAGCAGGCGCAAGGCCTCATCGTGCAGCTGGAGCCCAAGCCGGGCCGAGCCTTCACGCGCGCCGAGGCCAACATCATCGTGCCCGACGTCATCGTGCAGAAGTCGGGCCGGGGCTGGAAGGTCGTGCTCAACCCCGACGTGATGCCCAAGCTGCGCATCAACGACCTGTACGCGCAAGCCCTGCGCGCCTCGCGCTCGCCGCGCGGCACGGCGGCCAGCGAAGGCCACACGGCGATGAGCTCGCGCTTGCAGGAGGCCCGCTGGTTCGTCAAGAACATCCAGCAGCGCTTCGACACCATCTTGCGCGTGTCGCAGGCCATCGTCGACCGGCAGAAGAACTTCTTCACCCACGGCGAGATCGCCATGAAGCCGCTGGTGCTGCGCGAGATCGCCGATGAGCTCGGCCTGCACGAGTCCACCATCTCGCGCGTGACCACGGCCAAGTACATGAACACGCCGTTCGGCACCTTCGAGCTGAAGTACTTCTTCGGCTCCAGCCTGAACACCGAGGCCGGTGGCAATGCGTCGAGCACCGCGGTGCGCGCGCTCATCAAGCAGCTGGTGTCGGCCGAAGATGCCAAGAAGCCGCTGTCCGACAGCCAACTGGCCAACATGCTGGAAGAGCAGGGCATCCAGGTGGCGCGCCGCACCGTGGCCAAGTACCGCGAAGCGCTGAAGATCGCGCCGGCCAACCTGCGCAAGGCTCTGTGAACCGCTGGAGCGCGCCGCCATGTTCTCGAAGCTGAACGCCCTCATCACCCTCATGCCCTGGGAGGACTGGGCCGCGCTGGCGCTGTTCTTCTTCGGCTGGGTGGGCTACGCCGCCTTTGCCAGCCGCCGCGCCAAGGTCGAGCGCACCCTGCTGGCCAGCACCAACCACTTCCGCAAGGTCTGGATGATGCAGGTGACGTACCGCGACCAGCGCATCGTGGACGCCGCCGTCACGCAGAACCTGGCCGCCAGCCCGAGCTTCTGGGCCTCCACCACCATCCTGGTGCTGGGCGGTTTGCTGGCCGTGCTGGGCACCAGCGACAAGGCCACCGGGCTGGTGCAGGACCTGCCTTTCGCGGCGCGCACCTCGATGCTCGTCTTCGACATCAAGATCATGGTGCTGTTGGCCGTCTTCGTTTATGCCTTCTTCCGCTTCACCTGGTCGATGCGCGTTTACTCCTTTGGCGCGATCATGGTGGGCGCCGCGCCCAACGTCGATGTTTTCGATGCGGGCGAGGCCGACCGCCAGGCCTTCGCCGAGCGCGCCGGCAAGCTCATGGGCATGGCCGCCGAAAGCTTCGCCGACGGCCTGCGCGCCTACTACATGTCCTTCGCCGTGATCGGCTGGTTCGTGTCGCCCGCCGCCTTCGCCCTGGCCACCCTGGCCGTGCTGTGGGTGCTGTATCGGCGAGAATTCCGCTCGGACGTGCTGGCCATCCTGCGCGCCTGAGCGAACGGCCTGCCGCTGTGCCGCGGCCCCTCTTTTTTTCCTGATCCACCCATGCCCATCAAGCCCCCCCAACGCCCCCGCGTGTCCGCTGCCACCGGCCGGCCTTCTGGCGAGGGGCCGGGACGTGCGCCTGTGCGCTCGTCCTCGGCCATGGGTTCGCCGCGCCCGACCAGCGGCCCGACCCATCGCGCAGACGCCCGCCCTGCACCCGTCGCCAACGCCCTGGCCGCCGACCGCCCCACGGCGCTCTACCTGTCGTGCGCCTCGGGCGTCGAAGAGCTGCTGGCCGAGGAGGTCCACCGCATCCTGGGCGAGGGGCCCATCGTCATCGCCTCCCGCGGTGGTGTCGAGGTGCAGGCCGCCACCCACCTACGCACGGCCGACGAATGCCGCGCCGCCCTCATCGACCACACCCTGCGCCTCAACCTGGAAAGCCGCCTGGCCCAGCGCGTGCTCTGGCGCGTGGCCACCCGCGTCTACCGCCACGAGGACGACATCTACGCCCTGGGCCGCCAGGTCAACTGGAGCGACTGGATCACCCCGCGCCACACCCTGCGCGTCGATGTCACCTCGCGCCGCAGCCACCTGCGCAGCCTGAACTTCGCCGGCCTGCGCATCAAGGACGCCGTCTGCGACGACCTGCGCGAACGCACGGGCGAACGCCCCAGCGTGGACACCCGCCACCCCGACCTCGGCCTCGTCCTCTACATGGACGACCTCGACGCCGTGCTCTACGTGGACACCTCCGGCGAAGCCCTCTTCAAACGCGGCTGGCGCGAAGACACCGGCGAAGCCCCGCTGAAGGAAACCCTGGCCGCCGCCATGCTGGCCGCCGCCGGCTGGCACGGCCGCCCCGAAGACGGCCCTTTGCTCGACCCCTGCTGCGGCGCCGGCACCATCCCCATCGAAGCCGCGCAAATCACCTGCAACATCGCGCCGGGCATCCAGCGCCGCTTCGCCTTCGAGCGCCTGCTGCCTTTCCGTGGGGCCCAGGCCGCTTGGGGGCTGCTCAAGCAGGCCGCCCGTGCCCGCGAATGCCCGCCACGCGTGCCCATCTACGCCGGTGACGTTGCCTTCCGCATGACCGACTTCGCCACCCGCAACGCCGAGCGTGCCGGCGTGCGCCACGCCATCGACTTCAAAACCGCCGACGCCCTGCAGCGCCCGGTGCCCTGCGAACGTGGCGTGCTGATGTTCAACCCGCCCTACGGCGAGCGCATCGACACCAAGGGCTCGGCCCGCAACGCCTACGGCCAGCGCGCCGAGCAAGGTGGCGATGCCGGCGGCTGGCACGATGACGAAGACGAGGGCATCGCCCGCCCTGGCGTGCGCGTGGCGCGCGAGGCCTTCCAGGAAGACGAGGCTGCCGCCACCTTCTTCCAGCGCCTGTCCTCGCACTGGAAAAAGCAGTACACCGGCTGGACCGCCTGGATCCTCAGTCCCGACATGAAGTTGCCCAGCGCCATGCGCCTGAAAGAAAGCCGCCGCGTCGTGATGTTCAACGGCCCCATCGAATGCCGCCTGTTCCGCTTCGACCTCGTGGCTGGCAGCAACAAAGCGCGCGCAGCCGATCCCGCATCGACAGATTGAGGATGGAGTCGTCGGCGCTTCAGCCCTCAAACAAGGCCGCCATCACGCTGAGCACCGCCAGCGGCGCCGTGTCGGCGCGCAACACCCGCTGGCCCAGGCTGACCGCCGTCCAGCCCTGCGCCAAGGCGAGGGACTCCTCCTCCGGCGCCAGCCCGCCCTCGGGCCCATTCAAGAAGCACCAGCTTGCACCGGCCGCGGCGGCCCCTGCGGCCGTTTGCGCCACACCCGCTCCTTGCGACGTCAGCCAGCCGCGCACCCCCACCGCATCGCGCAAGCTCAACACCCCGCGGTGATTGGCCACCGGCGAAGCACTGTCCTGCTTCAGCCAGCCCGCCAAAGTCTGCACCGCGTGCACCTGTGGCACCACAGCGCGGCCGCATTGCTCGCTGGCCGACACCGCCACCGCTTGCCAGTGCGCCACCTTCTTGGCGGCACGCTCTCCCTCCAGGCGCAGCACCGAGCGGGCGCACACCAGCGGCTGAATCGCATCCACGCCCAACTCCGTGGCCTTCTCCACGACAGCGTCCATGCGGTCGTTGGCCGGCATGCCCACCGCCAGCGTCACACGCACCGGCAGCTCCCGGTCGTTGTCCACGCGCTGGCCCAGGCGCACCTGCACCACCTTGCGGCCCATCTCCGTCACCTCGGCCAGCCACTCCTGCCCCAGCCCATCGAACAGCCGGATGCCGTCCCCCGGCTGCAGGCGCAGCACCTGGATGTGCCGCGAAGCGCCCTCGTTCAATGCGAAAGCCTGGCCATCCAGGTTCAGGCAGCTGTGTGCCACATGCAAACGGGGACCCATCGCCACATTCATCTCCTGCGCTCACGGCGCGCGAATCGGTTGCTGGAGCTCGGCGCGGCGGCAAAGCCATGCCCGAGCGCAAACGCCATTGTCCGCGAGCCCGTGCGTGCCCCTGCCAGGCCCCAGTTAGGGGAATGCGGCGTTCCAGCGCCCTCACAGCACCCGCTACAGCGACATGGCGGCCGATGGCAGCACCCCAACGGGCATCCGAATCACCTGGCAGCACAAAAATCCACCCCGATGTCGCTCCGTCACAAGGACCTTTGCGCAGCCTGATGTAGCATCCGCGCTCTGCGCGAACCCGCCATGCTGGGCCTTCTCGCGACCCTGCAAGACAAGGTCGGCGCAGGAAGTTGAAAAAACTTTGCCAAAGGGCTTGCGTGGGCTGTCAAAACAGTGCCATAATTGCGGTCTTCGCTGATCACGGCAAACAAAAACAAAGTCGCAAACGACTGAGTTGCCGAGGCAGCAAACGTTCTTTAAAAATCAACAGCCGATAAGCGTGGGTGTTTGGCAAGAGAAGGCCACGGAGTCGCAAGACTCCAGGTCCTTGGACCAAACACTCACGGTAGATGAAGATGAAATTCACTTGTTGAAGTTCACTTCAATTCCGTTGAGTGAGTTTACAGAGATTGAACTGAAGAGTTTGATCCTGGCTCAGAT